>CAWFSE010000013.1:0-71934 GCA_963818455.1 uncultured Actinomycetota bacterium | reverse complement strand
ATTAAATATTAAAAAATCAAAACAAAAGCTCAAATGTTGGAGAGCAATAGACGCATTTTTAGATCAGGTAAATATCCTTCCCTGTGCAGCATTAGTTTATAGTCATTTATCAACTTGCACATTCTAAAGGTATATTTCTGGAAATCTGAGCCTATATCTCCTTTAAATAAGAGCTTTTCAGTTTTTTCCAGAAGCTCCGGATAAAGGAACAAAAGCTCCTGTTTTGTGTGTAAGAATAGGGCTGAAAAATCCCTGTGGATACTCATACTTTTCTGGAGCAATTCAATATCCAGAGTCCTTGCTGAAATATAATTCTTGAATTTTGTATAAGCGAAAAAGTTTGCAATACTATGGTTTAAAGAATTTAAAATTGAATAGAGAATGTTATCCGTATCAGGAAAGGAAATATCCTGGAGTTCAAGCTCTATGCCTTCAAATTTCTCAACCTCATCGACTCTGTCGATTTCTTTATCTTCACTTATATCGCGGCTCATTTTATTACCTGTTATTTGCGATTTGGGATTCATTGCAGTTTATAGGCTATCTTTATAGTTTGTTTTGAGATTGCTTCTTATCTAAATCAGAAATCCAGTTTAGGATAGTTGAAAAACATCAATGATGTGTGCCTTCCACAACTTTTATTCCGGCGTCCTGAAGAGTTTTCCTGATGCTGTCCAGGCTCGGGCATTTCGGATAGGTATCTTCCATGAGCATACATGAACTCAGGTGAACAGCATCCAGCCCGTGTTTTTTCAGGGCATTTACAAGCCTGTAAATTCTCCTGCCTGAACAACCTCCACAGGTGAAACAGGCAATCATTTCCGTCCTGGAGTCATAAGGCTCAAAGGAAGCTTTTCTTTCATTAAAAGCTTTGAAACAGCCTACGCCAGGACAGGTTTCAGAGAACGATATCACAGCGCACTACAGCTATTTTTATGGGTTTAGATTCTTCAGTCATTGGTTCCAAATCCTGTTTTTAAGCCATTTAGTGTTTTATTGATTTTTAGAAGCTTTTATGGATTTTTTGCCCATTTGGATGTCTGCAGAGAAGTTTTACAGAAAATTTCTGTAAAAATAATTTGGATAATAACAAATTTTATAGCATGCGTGTAGATTCAGTCTGTCTTGGTACCTTGACCACGAGGAATCTGAAAGTCTCATTCCCCGGATTCAGGAGCTTGTGAGGAATCTTTGCAGGACTTTCAATAATCATATCTTTACTTACTTCCTGATGCTCGTCCCCAATCTCAACGATGCCTTTTCCTTCAAGAATATAGAAAAAGACATCAACAGGCGTTACATGTTTCTTTAGAGCCTCCCCTGGCTTTAGTTCAATATGCACTGCCTGGGCATGTTCGGTGTCGTAAAGCATGCGTACGCTCACATTGTGAGGGTTTGGCTTTTCCGGAGAAGATAGCATCTCAGTAACTTTCATAGTATTCTCCCTTTCTCCCTTTGTACATAATTTTGATAATCCGATATTAAATTAGCAGTATTTTAAGTTAGTAATATGTAGTTAAAGCATCTTAACAATGCTTGAAGATTGACCTGCTGTGATTGGGCTTATTACAATCCTATTGCTTTTTAAACTCATCAAGCCCTATATCTTCAACAAATCGTCCCAATCTCTTTTTTGTGCCTGAGTTTTGATAAAGGGAAATGATTCTATCTACGGTTTCAAGGGCCTGTTCTTCGGACATTTCTCTTGCAATAACTTCTGCTAGCCTTGGGCTTGCAGCAGCAGAACCTCCAACCATAAGGGTGTATCCCTTAGCTGTACCCATTAATCCAATATCTTTAATGGCAGGCTCGGCACAGGAATTCGGGCAGCCCGATACAGCCATTTTTAATTTTGAAGGCATTGGCATTCCGTGATACTTTTCATCCAGTTTAAGGCCAAGGCTGACTGCGTCCTGTTTCCCCTGTTTGCAGAAGGTTGTACCGGGACAGAATTTAATACTCCTCACGCAAAGCCCTATAGCTGCCCCAGGCTTCATGTCAAGCTCAGCCCATACCTCATCAAGATCCTCTTCTTTCAGCCCCACAATTGCTATTCTCTGGGCAGAGGTCATTTTCAAGGCAGCAGCCCCATACTTTTCCGCAATATCTGCAATCCTCCTCAAGGTTGCTGGGTCTACGATTCCTCCTGGAAGGTGAGGGGCAATTGCATAAGTTTCACGGTCTCTCTGGACGATTGCGCCTTTTTCCGGCAAATTGTCTTTCATCTTGATCCTTTTCCAAATGCCTTATTTTTTAATAATTCTCTGAGTCCATTTTCTGATTTTATATTAGAACAAATTTCGAATTGAAATTTGTCTAGGGGTGGGTCCCATATTCATTTTTAGATAATTATAAAATTGTATTTTATAATAGTATCCTTTTGATACCAGTATATAAGAGATACTAATTTATATATGAGACAGTTTCTATGTCTATACTATGAAAGACTGCACAGTCTACAAAACAATGAATATCATTGGAAAACGGTGGACTATCCATATCCTGCTTGAGCTGCACAAGGGAGAAAGGAAAGAGAAAAGGTTCAATGAACTGAAAAGAAAACTGGGATATATTACTCCCAAGATACTTTCAGAGAGATTAACCGAACTGGAGGATGAAGGCCTCGTTGCTAAAAAAGTAGATTCCTCAATAGCTCCCCCAAAGTCCGAATATTATCTCACTGAAAGTGGAACTGATTTTGTAAAAATTATACAAGCCATCAAACGCTGGGGCCTGAAATGGAAATTCCAGAATGAAGAATGTGAAAAAGCAATTTGTATGTACTGCGAACATTAATACATTAGGCATTAAACAGTAGGCATTAATACAGTAGCATTTATCAGTAAGCACTAATATCTAAGTAGCAAAATTAAGACCTATAATAAATCCCATAAGTAAATTCAAGAGAGAAATATTAGCACATTTTCTTTCTCAAATCTTTAATCTGTTTAGATTTTCATATATAGTCTGCTTGTTATTTTGAACTGATTTCTAGACCTTTTATCGATTCTTTTGTCGGTTTTTATTGTTTTTACTCTTTATCGGGAATTTATGAGCTTTATTTAAGCCTTAACTAAGCGTTTTCAGATTTTATCCTTTGTTTTTTAATTTCTTAGTAAACGATTAGAAATCTGACTGGGATTTTAAGTTTTTACTTTGTTTTTAATCTTTTTATATGCCTCATTGTATGTGTTTTAGTCTTTAGATATTAAAATAGATCCAAAAAGTATATATGTAATCCAGGATATTTAGTTAGAAATCGAACCATACAGAATCAAACAAATATCATATCTCTATATTAATTATTTTATACTGAATCCCCTTGATTTGCAAAAACTCTCAATTCATTATATACCTTTGCAAATTTCTGAATTTTTATTAATTACTAACTGGGAAAAGTTAAAAGACATTCTCTTTGTCTATATAGGTCCCAAGATTAGGGAATAAAGGTGGGACTTTAGAAGCCTTTGAAAGATTCAGATTATTAGATTTTAAAAAAACGAGTCTTAATGCAATTAACTGACTTTATT
This sequence comes from uncultured Actinomycetota bacterium, assembly GCA_963818455.1. Classification (GTDB taxonomy): domain Bacteria; phylum Actinomycetota; class Actinomycetes; order CAVWCF01; family CAVWCF01; genus CAWFSE01. The sequence continues at coordinate 68,404 of CAWFSE010000013.1, read as the reverse complement.
ATAAGTGGTTATTTCTCAAAGGAAAAGAGTCTGTATTAGGACTTACGCGGTTGAACTAGAAAATCAATGGCATTAAACCTTCAACTGTCTAAATTAAGAATTTGACAATAATGTCTATTGCCCCTGATTTTGAACCTCAAGTGCGTAAGTCCTATGTATTTATACAGAGAAAATGGAAAATTTAAAAAGAATGGTTTAAAAATGGCTCGTTAAGGAAGATGCTGAATGAAAATTAACCAAAATAAAAATAAAATTGTTGCCGGGCATGCAGGAGAAATTGAAACTTCGGGTGTAAAGATCCTGCAGGGAGACCCGAAAAAAGCTATTATAAAATTATCAATCCCAATGATTATTGCAATGTCTATCCAGACAATTTATACTTTAATTGATACTTACTGGGTTTCAGGACTTGGGGCAGATGCGCTTGCAGCGATGGGTTTTGTATTCCCGTTTTTCTTTATAAGTATGGCTATTTCTAACGGAATAGGCATAGGTGGGGGTTCTGCTATATCCCGCAGAATAGGAGCCCAGGATAAAGCCGGAGCAGATAATGCAGCATTACATACAATAATCATTACCGTTCTGCTCTCAATCTTATTTACGATTCCGTTCTATCTCTTTGCCCCACAATTATTTACGCTTTCTGGAGCTGGAGAAACCACAGAACTGGCAGTAGCTTTTGCCAGGGTAATTTTCCTTGGAAGCATTGTAGTGTTTTTTTCGAGTGTTGCTAATGCGATCCTTCGAAGTGAGGGAGATTCTAAAAGAGCTATGCAGGCAATGATTATCAGTGCCATCCTGAATATAATCCTGGACCCTATATTCATATACCATTTCAATATGGGAATAGCAGGAGCAGCCTGGGCCACCCTACTTTCGATTGCTATATCTTCACTTATGATGGCAAACTGGTTATTCTTTAAAAAAGATACTTATGTAAGCTTTAATTTCAAGAACTTCAGATTTGATAAATCGATCCTGAAAGAAATTTTCGGTGTTGCGGTGCCATCTTCTGCCCAGCAGCTTTCTATGTCTCTTTCAATGATATTCCTGAACGCTATTATTGTCGCTGTGAGTTCCACTGACGGAGTTGCAGTTTATGCTACAGGGTGGAGGATAGCAACAATTGCAATGGCTCCTTTAATGGGGATGGCAACTGCCTTGATCTCCGTAACCGGGGCTGCGATCGGAGCTCGAGACTATATAAAAGCAAAGATTGCACTTTCTTATTCAACAAAACTTGGATTTTTTGTAGAATGCATAGTAGGAGCTTTAATCTTTATATTTGCCACACAAATAGCCTCTATATTTACACAGTCCGAAGGAGGGACACATATAACAGCAGATCTCGCTTATTTCCTGCGCATATTGAGTCTCTTCTATCCGATAGCCACCCTTGGGTTCTTCGCCTCCTCCTTCTTCCAGGGAGCAGGAAGAGGCTTCGATGCCCTGATTACCACCTTGCTAAGAACCATTGTTTTTACCCCCCTCTTTGCAGCGCTTCTGGCATTCACCTTTAATATGGGACAGGAAGGCGCCTGGTGGGGAATGGTTATAGGCAACGGAATAGGCTCTCTGTTAATGTACTTCTGGGCTGTTTACTTCTTAAAAACCCTTTTAAAAACAGATCAAGTAAAAAGAGCCGGAGGAGCTTCAGCTTAATCGGCCCTATCCGGCACACCATGACCGAAGAAGAACACGGCACCATCGCCGCCGCGCTGGAATTCGACGCCGCCCCACAACGGCTGATCCACGTCCACGACACCACATTCACGATCGCCGACGTCGACCTGGACGCGCCGGGCGCCCTCGCCGAAGTGCACCGGCTCCTGGCCATCGACGAACCGCGGAACACCCGGATCGTTGACGACGTCTCCGCGGCCCTCACACGAGGGCGGAACTGCCTCGTCCTCACCCGACGCATCGCCCACGTCGAGGCACTCACCGCGATGCTCACAGCGCGCGGGCACCCAGCGCTCGTCCTGCAAGGATCCATGAGCACGACCGACCGGCGAGCCGCTGTCGACCGGCTCGCCGAGGCCAAGACCGGCGACGGCGTGCTCGCCATCGGCACCACACCATTCATCGGCGAAGGATTCGACGCCCCGGCACTCGACACCCTGTTCCTTGCCGGCCCGATCTCCTACGACGGCCTATGCCCGCGGCGTCGCGGCCCTCGAACAGGATGAGGATGCGCTGGCCGGTGTCCTTGACCCAGGTCTGCAGCTTGAGCAGCTCGATCTGCAGCAGCCGCTTGTCGACCTCGTACTGCCAGCGCGACATCCGCTCGTCATACGGGTAGCCCTCGCGCCACGTGTCGACTGGCGTGCCGTCCCGGCCGAGCAGGACCGGGTCGTCGACCTCGTCCCAGGTGCCGTCCACGGCCAGGCCGTGCTTGGCGAGCTCCTCGTCGGACAGCTCGCGCAGCGACGTGATGATGTCGGCGAGGTCGACCACGGTCTCGATGTCGACCTCGTGCGGCTTGCTCATCTTCCCCTCCCCGCTTGGAGCGTCCACCCAATCATGGCCCGCCCCTCGACGCGCCGCGGCCGGGTTCGGGTGGTTTCGGCGGGCGCGGGCACGGCCTGCGAGCATGGCAGCCGTGACGACCGAGCCCACCCATGAGCGGGAGATCACCGAGCCCGTCGACCTGTGCCGGCCCGACGGCGGGCTCAACCCGGCCGCGATCGGCTGGAGCCGCCGGCCGCTGCACCGCGCGAACCTGCGCGGGCGCGGGCGCGCGAAGCGGTGGGAGTACTGGTGCGTCACCGCCCCGACGCACGTCCTCGGCGTGACGGTGAGCGATCTGGACTACGCGGCGCTGCATGCCGTGTGGTTCCTCGGCCCGGACCGCACCGAGGTGGCCGCCTCCGCGCTGGTCCCGTTCAGCCGGGTCGGGCTGCCGGACCGCTGCGGCGCGGGGCCCGTGCTGGTGCGGGCCAAGGGACTGTCGATCGATCTGCTGCCGGACGAGAACGGCCTGACCCTGCAGCGCGACGACGCCCTCGCTCGAGGCCGACGTCCGGATCGACCGCCCGCCCGGGCATGAGGCGCTCGGCGTCGTCGTGCCGTGGAGCGGGCGGCTCTTCCAGTACACCGTCAAGGAGAACACCCTGCCCGCGCGCGGCCAGGTCGCGGTCGGCGGGCGCGAGCACGTGTTCGGCGAGGACTCGTGGGGGACGCTCGACCACGGCCGGGGCCGCTGGCCGTACCGGATCGACTGGAACTGGGGCTCCGGCTCCGGCCGCGTCGACGGCCGGGTGGTGGGCCTCCAGGTCGGCGGCGCGTGGACCGACGGCACCGGCAGCACCGAGAACGCCCTCACCGTCGACGGCCGGCTGCACAAGCTCGGCGAGGAGCTCCTCTGGTCGTACGACCGCGCCGACTGGATGCGGCCCTGGCGGGTGGAGGCCCCGCGCACCGGTCGCGCCGACCTGACGTTCACGCCGTACTACGTGCGGTCGGACCGCATCGAGCGCGTGATCATCGGCAACGACACCCACCAGGCGTTCGGGCATTGGAGCGGCTGGGTGGCCGACGACTCCGGGGAGCGCATCTCGGTGGACGGCCTGCACGGCTGGGCCGAGGAGGTCCGCAACCGCTGGTGACCGGGGTGCGCCACCAGGCGAACACACAATCGGCCGGGTGCTGGCCCCAACCCCGGGTGGCCACGCTGGAGACGGGGCTCGCCCCCGGTGAGGAGCGGCGATTGCGTGTTGGTGTGGTTCAGCGGCGCGCCGCCGCTCGCCTACCGTGGTCCCCGTTATGAAGCAGACGCTGCGCACCCCCCGCTGGCTGGCCCTGACGGCCGTGTCGCTGGTCGCGATCGCCGCGTTCGCCGCGATGGGCGTGTGGCAGTGGTCGCGGGCGGACATCCGCGAGGAGGTCGCCGCGGCGAATCCGCTGGAGGGGCCCGCCGTCCCGATCGAGGGCGTGCTTGGAGCGGGGAGCCTGGTGCCGCAGGGATCGGCGCCGCGGCCGGTGACGGCGGCCGGCTCGTACGACCCGGCGGCGCAGCTCGTCATCGCGGGCCGCGCCGTCGACGGCGCACCGCGCGACGTGGTGGTGACCGTGCTGCGCCTCGACCGCGGCGACGGGGTGCTCGTGGCCCGCGGCACCATTCCGCCGGGGCAGCCGGCGCCGCCGCCGCCCGCCGGCCCCGTGGTGGTCGAGGGCTGGCTGCTCGCCGGCGAGCCGCTGGCCACGGGGGACGACATCGCGATCAGCCCGGTGCCGCTGCTCGACTTCGTCGACTACCGGTTGGCCGACGCGTACGTCGGGCTGATCGCACAGCAGCCGCCGGTCACGGCGGCCGATCCGGCCCCCTTGCCCGCCCCGGAGCCGAAGACCGAGCTGCAGTGGAACTGGCGCAACCTGCTCTACGCGGTGCAGTGGTGGTTCTTCGCCGCGGCGGTCGTCGTCATGTGGGTGCTGGGGCTGCGGCTCGACCTGCGGGGGGCCCGCGAGGACGCCGCCGAGGTGCCCGCGGCTCAGGCCTGAGCCGGGCCGGCCTGCTCGGGCTCGACTGCGGCCAGGCCCGCGCTGCGCGCCTCCTCGTCGCGCACCACCCGGCGCTCGGCGAAGAAGACCGCGAACGGGATGGTGCCGGCGATGCAGACCAACGCCATCTTCAGCAGCGACCAGCGGCGGATGTAGCCGAGCCAGAGCGTCACCACGACGTACGCCATGTAGAGCCAGCCGTGGGCCACCCAGCCGAGGGTGATCACGTCCAGCAGGGTGGCCGGGGTGCCGTCGACGAGGTACTTCAGGGGCAGCCCCACGACGGTCATCACCGCCAGCACGATGCCCGTGACGTAGGCCAGCACCTTGTAGAGCGGGAGCGGGTTCACGCGCCCAGTCTCCCCGGCCGGGCAGGCGCCCGCGAAATCCGATCCGGCCCCTCGCCCGGCGGCCGCGCGCTGAGGGCCATGTTCCCGACACGGTGACGGGAAAACTCCGGTAACCTCCCGCCGTGACTTCTGCGACGGTCCCAGCCGCCCCGCCGGCCGCGCGCCACCGCTGGGTGGCGATGGTCTTCATCTCCCTCGGCGTCTCGATGATCATGGTGGACGCCACCATCGTCAACGTCGTGCTGCCGTCGGTGGTCATCGACCTGCAGATGGACGCCACCCAGGCGGAGTGGGTCGTCGCGGTCTACCCGCTGGTCTTCGCCGCGCTGCTGGTCACGTTCGGCAACCTCGGCGACCGCTTCGGCCGCCGCCGGGTCTTCATGCTGGGCGCGATCGGCTTCATCGTGGCGAGCGTGCTGGTGGCCTCGGCCCCGACCGGCGACCTGCTCATCGCCGGGCGGGTGCTGCAGGGCGCCGCCGGCGCGGCGATGCTGCCCACGTCGCTGGCCCTGGTCAACGCGATGTTCACCGGCCGCGACCGCGCGGTCGCCTTCGGCGTGTGGGGCGCGACGATCGGCGGGATGTCGGCGATCGGCCCGCTGGTCGGGGGCTGGCTGGCCACCTCCGGGTCGTGGCGCTGGGCGTTCTGGATCAACGTGCCGATCGGCATCGCCCTGGTCATCGGGACCGCCCTGCTGGTGCGCGAGAGCCGCGACCCCCGTGCGCGCGGCGGGGTCGACCTGGTCGGCGTGGTGCTGTCGGCCCTCGGCCTGGGCCTGGTGGTCTTCGGCCTGATCGAGGGCCAGCGGTACGGGTGGTGGACGGCCAAGGAGCCGTTCTCCTTCCTCGGCGTGACGTTCCAGGAGGGCGGGCTGTCGGCGATCGCCATCGCGCTGGCGCTCGGCGCGGTCTTCGTCGCGCTGTTCTTCTGGTGGGAGGCCCGCCGCACGCGGCTGGGCCAGCCGTACCTGCTGGACCTGTCGCTGTTCAAGATCAAGTCGTTCGCGTACGGCAACTTCGTCGCGCTCATCGTGCAGTTCGGCGAGTTCGGCCTGATCTTCGTGCTGCCGGTGTTCCTGGTGAACGTGCTCGGCTACACCGCCCTGCAGGCCGGTGGGGTGATCGCGCTGATCGCGGTGGGCGTCTTCATCGCCGGGCCATCGGCCGGGCAGCTCGCCGCTCGCCGCGGATCCCGCCTCGTCGTCCGGCTCGGCATGGGCTTCGAGATCATCGGCATGCTCCTGGTCGCGCTCGTGCTCTCCCTCGACACCACGACGTGGGCGATGATGCCCGGGCTGCTGATCTACGGCGCCGGGGTCGGCTTCGCCAGCGCCCAGCTCACCAACGTGGTCCTGAGCGAGATCCCGGTCGAGCGGTCGGGCCAGGCGTCGGGCGCCCAGAGCACCACCCGCCAGGTCGGGGCCGCCCTCGGCATCGCGATCCTCGGGGCCGCGCTGTTCACCGGTATCGGCACCCAGGTGGCGGCGAGCGTCTCTGCTGTCGGTGTGCCCGCCGCCGAGGCCACCGCGATCGCCGACCTCGCGCAGGCGACGGCCGGCACGTCGGTGCCGCGGATCGAGGACCCCGAGGTCCGGGCCGCGGGCCAGGAGGGCATCGTCGCCGCGGCCCAGGGGGCGCTGTACGTCGCCGCGGTCTTCGTCCTCGCGGGGCTGATCGCCACCGTCGGGCTGCCCGACGACCTGGCCATCCGGCGCCGGCGTGAGGCCGAGGCCGCGGCGGCGCAGGAGGCCGAGGACGCCGAGGATGCGGAGCCGGCGACGGCCGCCGACCCGGACGCCGAGCCCGCGGCCGTTGCCGATCCCGAGACGGCCACCGCGGACTGACCGCGCGCGGCCTCCGGGGTCGCGCGCAACGGGTCGCGCGGGCGGGCCGCGGGCTCTAGCGTCGGAGCATGACCGCATCCACCGAGCCGCTCCGCACCACCGCCCTCGACGCCGCCGCGGCACACGCGCTGGCCGCCCGCGAGGCGCCCCAGATGCGCGCCGACCTCGAGGCGCTGACCCGGATCCCGTCGATCGCATTCGAGGGCTTCCCCCGCGAGGAGGTGCTCCGCGGGGCGGAGGCGACCGCGTCGCTGCTGCGCGCCGCCGGGGCCCAGGCCGAGCTGGTCGACCCCGGTGAGGGGATCCCCGCGGTGCACGCCTTCGTGCCCGGCCCCGAGGGCGCCCCGACGGTGGTGCTCTACGCCCACTACGACGTGCAGCCGGCCGGCGACCTCGCCGCCTGGACCTCGCCGCCGTTTGAGCCGACCGAGCGGGGCGGCCGGCTGTACGGGCGCGGCGCCGCCGACGACAAGTCGGGCGTCGTGCTGCACGCCGCGACCCTGCGCGCGTTCGGCGGCAAGCCGCCGGTGGGCCTGCGGATCATCATCGAGGGCGAGGAGGAGTGGGGCGGCGCCTTCGAGGAGTACGTCACGACGCGCAAGGACTGGTTCGGCTCCGCCGCGGCGATGGTGGTGGCCGACATGGGCAACGTGCGGCTCGGCGAGCCGACGTTCACCACCGGCCTGCGCGGCGCCGTCGAGGCGTACGTGTCGATCCGCACCCTGCGCGCGCCGGCGCACAGCGGCATGTTCGGCGGCCCGGCCCCTGACGCGCTGCTCACCTTGATCCGGATGCTCGACACCCTGCTCGACGAGGCCGGCGACGTCGCCGTCGAGGGCGCGGGCGGGTACGAGTGGGACGGCGGGCAGTACCCCGACGACGACTACCGCGACCAGGCCGGGATCGTCGACGGCCAGCCGCTCATCGGCACCGGGTCGCTGTCGTCGCGGCTGTTCTCCCGGCCCGCGATCGCCGTGGTCGGCCTCGACGCACCGCCGGTGGCCGGCGCCATCAACGCCGTGCAGCCGACCGCGGGGGCCAAGGTGAGCATGCGCATCCCGCCGGGCGTCGACCCGATCGCGGCCCAGAACGCGCTGATCGCGCACCTCAAGGCGCACGTGCCGTGGGGCGTTCAGGTGGAGGTCACGCCGGGTCGCCCCGCGGCGGGGGTGTCGCTGCCGACCGACAACGCGCCGATGGCCGCCGCGCGGCGCGCGCTCGCCGCGTCGTACGGGCGCGACTGCGTCGACATCGGCGCCGGCGGCTCGGTGCCGCTGGTGGCCAACCTGCACCAGGCCTTCCCGGATCTGCCGATGCTGCTGTTCGGCGCCCAGGACCCCAAGGCGAGCATCCACGCGCCGGACGAGTCGGTGCACCTCGGCGAGCTGGAGGCCGCGCTGGCCGCGCAGGTGCTGTTCCTCGCCGAGCTGGCCGCCTCGTCCTGACCGCGCTGCCCCGCTTCCCCGCCCGTACACGCGCCTCCCCGGCGCTGTGCGGGTGGGCAGGCACCCGTACGGGCGGGCAGGCGCCCGGCTCGGGAAGGATGGCCACGTGATCAGCGGGCGGTACGTCTACCGGCTGGACGGCGCCGTCCAGCCGATCGAGGAGACCTTCCACGCGGCCGGCGGGCGGATCACGTCGCGGCGGGAGGCCGCCGAGGGCGCGATCGTGCTCACCGTCGAGCGCGAGGGCGCCACCGCGCTCGTCGCGCTCGACCTGCCGGACGCCTCGGCGCGTGCCGAGTACGCCGGCGTGGAGCCCGGCGTCGTCGAGGTGCGGCGCACCGTCAACGGCGAGCGGCGACCGGACGACCGGGTCGCCGCGCGGGGGATGCTGCTCTTCCCGCTGCTGCGGGTCTTCGCCGGCGACGTCGTCCGTGCGGTGGCCGCCGGAGGGCCGGGGGGGCGGGTGGTGCTGGTGCCCGACATCCGGCCGGGCTGCGCGCCCGAGGACCTGCTCGCCCCCGTGCTCGACGTGCGCACCGCCGAGCCGGTCGGCCCGCCGCGCGAGGACCTCAGCCAGTCGTACGGGTACGTCGGCGGCTCGTACGAGGACGGCGCGGTCTTCCGGGTGCGGCCGGACGGGCTGCTGGCGGCGTACGCGTGGCGGCAGCCGGAGGTCGGCGTGTGGGAGGTCGAGCTGGTGCTGGACGCGGAGCCCGGATCCGACTAGTCTCGCCCCACGCGAATCACGTTCTCAGCAGGTGGGGAGAGTCAGATGGCCGAGCGTCAACCCGTCATCGTCGCCGGGGGCGGCCCGGTGGGCATGGTCGCCGCGCTGCGGCTGGCCCAGGCCGGCGTGCCCGTGCTCGTGCTCGAGCAGGGCGACGACCTGTCGGTCGACTCGAAGGCGTCGACCTTCCACATCCCCTCGCTCGAGCTGCTCGAGACGCTCGGCATCGCCGAGGAGATGCACGCCCAGGGGCTCAAGGCGCCGGTCTTCCAGCAGCGCGACCGCAAGGGCGGCCTGCTCGCCGAGCTCGACCTCGGACTGCTCGCCGACGAGACGGCCTACCCCTGGCGGCTGCAGCTCGAGCAGTCCAAGCTGACCCGGATCATCCGGCCGCTGCTGCTGGAGCACCCCCATGCGCAGCTGCGCTACGGCGCCCACGTCGACACCGCCGAGGACCTCGGCGACCACGCGGCGGTCAACCTCGCCGGCGGCGAGCGGCTCGAGTGCGACTGGCTGATCGGCTGCGACGGCGCCAACTCGATGGTCCGCCAGTCGCTGGGCTTCGGCTTCGAGGGCGTGACGTTCCCCGAGCGGTTCCTGGTGATGAGCACCACGTACGACTTCCGCGCGGCGTTCCCGGGGCTGGCCTACGTCTCGTACATCACCGACCCCGACGAGTGGATGGTGCTGCTCAAGACGCCGGACCACTGGCGGGTGCTGATGCCGGTCTCGCCGGACGAGCCCGACGACGCCGCGGTGCGCCCGAGCGCTTCCAGGAGCGGCTGCAGGGCGTGCTGCGCGACGGCGGCGCCCCGGTCGAGGAGGTGCCGGTCATCCAGCACTCGCTCTACCGGGTCAACCAGCGGGTGGCGAGCAACTTCAGCCAGAACCGCGTGCTGCATCGCCGGCGACTCCGCGCACATGAACAACCCGCTCGGCGGGATGGGCATGAACAGCGGCATCCACGACGCGTGGTCGGCCGTCGACGCGATCCTCGCGGTGCGGGCCGGCGCCGACGCGGCCGCGGCCAGCGCGATCTACGGCAAGGCGCGCGCCGAGGTCTGCCACACGTACGTGCAGGCCGAGACGACCAAGAACTTCCGCGACATGCAGGAGCAGGACCGCGAGGCCCGCGCCGCGCGCAACGCCCAGCTGGTCGCGCTGATGGGCGACCCCGAGGCCACCAAGGCGTACCTGCGCCGCGTCTCGATGCTCACCTCCGGCCGCGACGCGATCGCCCGCGTCCAGGCCGAGCTCGCCGCGCTCTGACGGGGCCTGGCCGCCCGCGCTTCCCCGCCCGTACGCATGCGTGCCCGGCGCTACGGCGCGGGGCAAGCACGGGTATGGGCGGGCAAGCACGGGCAGGAGCAGGCAACCCGGGCACGGAGCAGGCAACCCGAGGAGCAGGCAACCCGAGGAGCAGGCAACCCGAGGAGCAGGCAACCCGAGGAGCAGCGCCCTGTCGCGGGCCCGCCCCCACCCCCTTGTTGATCAAGCAAGTTTGGCGCCGCAGAGCCACCATTTCTGCTTGATCAACCCCGGTGGTGGGCCCGGCGGGCGGCCATTTCTGCTTGATCAACCCCGGTGGGGTCGGGGGCGCGGGAGCGGGACGCGGGCGGGACGCGGGCGGGACGGGCGGGACGCGGGCGGGACGGGTGAGTCGAGGAGCGGGATCTGTCAGCGCTTGGCGAGGGCGGCGCTGATCTGGGCCGCCGCGTCTCGGGTGGCCTCGCAGATCCGGGCCCGGCGCGAGGCGTCGATCCGGTAGATCGGCCCGGCCACGCCGAGCGCGGCCACCACGTCGGCCTCGCGCGTGACGGCGGCGGCCACGCCCCAGATGCCGTCGTCGACCTCCTCGTACGACTCGGTCCACCCGGCCGCGGCCACCGCGTCGAGCGCGTGGTCGGTGAGGAGCGCCTGCCGGTTGGGCGGCAGGTCGCCGAGCACCTCGGCGACGTACGCGTCCCGCTCGCTGCGCGGCGCGGCGGCGAGCAGCACCCGCGAGGACGAGCCGGAGTGCGCGGGCATCGCCTGGCCCACGTCGAACTGAAGCCGCACCGGGCGGGTCGACTCGGCCCGGTCGATGCAGTAGACCGCCCGCCCGCCCCGGCGTACGAGCACGACGGTCTCGTCGACCTCGTCGCGGAGCGCCTCGAGGTACGGGTGGGCGACGTCGACGAGCGAGGCGCGGGCGGCCTCGGCGGCGCGGGCCAAGGTGACGATGCGGTCGGTGAGGCGGTACCCGCCGCCGCCGGCGGAGTCGAGGAGCCCGACCTCGCGCAGGACCGCGACGTAGCGGTACGCGCTGGAGGTCGGCACGCCGGCCTCGGCGGCCAGCTCGGGCACCGAGCGCACCGGCCGCGCCTCGCTGAAGGCCATCAGCACGGCGAGCAGCTTGCGGCTGGCCTCCGCCCCGGGCGTGTGCCCGGCTGTCCCGCTGGCCATGCCCTCGCCCCCGTCCCCTGAAAGTGGGATACCGCCTCTCAGAAGGCGAGAGTATCCTCGCTGCCCGTGGGGGATGACCGGAACGCCGAGGCGCTGGCCGCCAACTACGCAGGCGCCTTCGACGGCCGGCTCGCGCTGGGCCGCCGGCCCGCGCTCGTCGTCATCGACATCGCCCGGGCGTACACCGACCCGGGCTCGCCGCTGTACGCCGGCGACGGCATGCCTGGGGTGGTCGCCTCGACCGCGCGGCTGGTCGCCGACGCGCACGCCCGCGGCATCCCGGTCTACTGGACCGAGGTGCGCTTCCAGGCCGGCGGCGCCGACGGCGGCGTCTTCTACCGCAAGGTCCCCGCGCTGGCGTGCTTCGACGAGGGCAACCCGCTCGGCGAGCTGGCCGAGGGCCTCGAGGTCGGGCCCGCCGACGTGCGGGTGGTCAAGCAGTACGCGTCGAGCTTCTTCGGCACCTCGCTGGCGGCGTCGCTGACCGCGCGCGGCGTCGACTCGCTCGTGATCGCCGGCGTCTCGACGAGCGGGTGCGTACGAGCGACCGCGGTCGACGCGGTGCAGCACGGCTTCATCCCGGTGGTCGTCCGCGAGGCGGTCGGCGACCGGCACCCCGGGCCGCACGAGGCCAACCTGTTCGACATCCAGGCGAAGTATGGCGAGGTGCTCGCCGAGGCCGAGGTGCTCGCGTGGTGGGCGTCGCTGCCGGGCGGCCCGCCGCCCCCGGGCTCGCCCCCCGACGGACAGGGCTGACGTCGGTGCTGCTGGGGGGCAGGGGGCGGCCGCCGGCCGGGCTGGTCGCCGCGCTGGCGTTGGCCGCCGCCGCGCTCTCCGGTTGCGCCCAGCAGCAGGACGACTCCGCGTCGCTCAGCCCGGGCTGCGCCCTGGAGCAGGCCCCGGCCGAGGGCCAGGACACCCTCACCCTCCGCCAGGGTGCCGAGTCCCGCTCGTTCACCCTCGCGCTGCCGGAGATCGCCGACCCGGCCGAACGCCTGCCGCTGCTGCTCGCCTTCCACGGAACGTCCGGCCAGGCGGAGTCGTTCCTCACCCAGACCGGGTTGGGCGAGGCGGCCACCGGCCGCGGCATCGCGGTGCTCGCGCCGCAGGCCGAGGGCTCGCCGGCCGCCTGGGCGATCCCCGGCGTGGCCGGGCTCGACGACATCGCCTTTGTGGAGACCGCGATCGAGCAGGTCGGCCAGCTGCTGTGCCTGGACCCCGACCGGGTGTACGCGACGGGCATCTCCGGCGGCGCGGCGATGGCGGCGTACTTCGCGTGCGCGTCCGAGCGGGTGGCCGCGATCGCGCCGGTCGCCGGCGTCGGGCTGCTGCGGGTCTGCCCGGACGGCCCGCCGGTGTCGGTGCTCGCCTTCCACGGCGACATGGACCCGATCGCGCCGTTCTCCGTCGACGCCGAGTACACCGCGTTGACCGCGGGCTCGTTCTACATCGGCGACGTCCGCGAGGTGGTGTCCGGCTGGGGCGCCCGCGAGTCGTGCAAGCCGCAGCCGAAGGTCGAGGTGCTCGGCGACGAGGCGTTGGACTACCGCTGGCCCGACTGCCGTACGGGCAGCGACGTGCAGCTCGTCGTGCTGGCCGGCGGCGGGCACACCTGGCCGGGGTCGGACCCGCCGTCGGCCGAGGTCGAGTCGTTCGTCGGCGCGACCAGCCAGGCGGTCGACGCGACCGAGCAGATGCTCGACTTCTTCGACGCCCACCCGCGCCGCGCCCCGTAATCCGGTTTGCGGTGGCAGAAGAGGTGACATGCCTCTCGTGCCACCGCAAACCGGGAGATCGGGAGTGGGCGCGGCGGTCAGGGGGTGACGAGGACCTCGCCGTCGGCGTACGCCGTGCGGCCCTGGTGGGTGAGCACCCAGACGCGCCGGCGGCCGCGGACGGTCCACTCGTGCGGGCCGCCGACGAGCGCGGTGTCCTCGTCGACGCCGACCACGGTGGCGCCCTCGGCCTCGGGCACCAGGTAGCGGCCGACGATGTCGGGCATCCAGCCGGCCATCCGGTCGAAGTGCGGGATGACCCGTACGTGCGGCAGGACGCCGAGGCCGTCGACGGCGCCGCTGCGGGGGTGGCGCAGCGACGGCACCCAGCCGGACATCGCCATCGCGCCCGCGCTGCAGCCGGCCAGCGCGGCGCCGGACTGCCAGGCGGTACGGATCGCGTCCCACACCGGGGTGCCGCGCAGGGTGTCGGCCAGGTGCACCGGGTTGCCGCCGGACAGGTAGACGAGGGCGGCCCCCTCGACCAGGGCGGCCAGCCCCTCGTCGAAGGCGTCCTCGCGCGTGCGTACGTCGACGACGACCTGCTCGGCGCCGAGGCGGGCGGCCTGCTGCGCGCCGAGGGAGTGCCAGCGGCGCAGCGAGCCGTCGCCCTCGGGCGCGGCCGCCGTGGCCAGCTGCACGTAGCGGTCGCCGCGGCCGGCCATCAGGTCGCGCTCGATGTCGAGCATCACCGGCAGGTACTCGCCGGAGCCGATGAGCGCCAGCGGTCCCGGCGCGCCGGCGGTCGGGGACGGTCGGAGGTCGGGTCGGCGGGGTCGTCGGCGGTCACGGGTGCAGTCTCGCCCACGCGCGTCGCCTCGGCACGGGGTGCTGGGGCCGTACGCTCGAGGCCATGGGCTCGCGGGTGGTGCTGATGGGCGTGCTGGCGCTCGTCTGGTTCGCGCTGGCGGTGGTCACCGTGGTGACCGGCTCCGGGCTGCTGCCGGCGATCGCGTTCGCAGCGGCCGGGATCGTGATGGTGCTGCTCGCGGCGCGCGCCCGGTCCGACTCGCGCTGAGGCCTGGTCCGGCCGTGCCTGGGGTGCCCTCGGCGCCGACCCCGGCCGGCGGGGGTCGGCCGCGGATCCGCGCCGTCCTGGGCGACTTTGACCTCGACCGGGTCGACGCCCTGGTGCTCCCGGTGCGGCCCGGCCCGCTCGCCGTCGGAGCCACCGCGATCCGGCCGGGACGGCCCCCGGTGATCGAGGTGGGCAGCCCCGCCTTCTCCACGCGCGAGGACCGCGAGTACCTGCTGTCGCGGGTCTACCGGGCCGCCCTCGAGGCCGCCGACTCCATCGGCGCCGCCCGCCTCGCGATGCCGATGGTGCTGGCCTGGAAGCCCTGGCCGCTCGACAGCGCGATCCGGGTCGCGCTGGGCGCGCTCGAGTCGACGCCCACCCAGGTGCGCGAGGTGGTCATCCTGACCGCGACCCCCGCGGGCCTGGAGGCCTGGGCGGAGCGCCTGGCGAGCCGGTGAGCGGGCCAGGCGGCTCATCCGCTGCGGCGTGGTGCCCTCACAGCCAGCGGCGGCGGCGGAACGTCCACCACAGCGCCGCGCCCCCGCCAGCCCAGATCGCCGTCGACACCAGGAAGCCGGCGCCGGTCCCAATGAGCGGGTAGTCGAGGTTCTGCCCGTAGAAGCCGGTGACCGCGGTGGGCACCGCGATGATGGCGGCCCACGCGGCGAGCTTCTTCATCACGGTGTTGAGGGTGTGGTCGGCCATCGCGATGCGCGTCTCGTACATCGACGTCACCAGGTCGCGCAGCCCTTCGAGGGTGTCGTTGACGCGGAGCACGTGGTCGTAGACGTCCTGGTAGTACGGCATCAGCGCCGCGTCGATCGGCGTCTCGTCGCCCTCCTCGCGTCGCATGACGCCGCTGACGAGCTCGCGCATGGGGGTGGCGACGCGGCGCAGCCGGACGAGCGACTTGCGGACGGCGAACGCCTCGCGCTGCTGCGCCCTCGGGTCGACGTCGAGGGGCACGCTTGTGTCGAAGAGGGCGTCCTCCATCGAGTCGACGGCGTCGGACAGCGCGTCCACCGCCGCCAGGTGGGTGTCGACCACCTCGTCGAGCAGTCCGTGCAGGAGCGCCAGCGTGCCGTGGGCCAGCAGGTCGGGGTTGGCGTCCCAGCGCTCCTCGAGCGGGGCGGTGTCGAAGGCGTCCTCGGCGACGGTGACCAGCCACCGCCGGTGGACGAAGGCAGGCAGGCCGGTCAGCGCGAGCGAGCCGTCCGCGGCGGGGTAGCGCGCGGCGAACAGGTAGAGGAAGGCGTAGCCGGGGTAGCGCTCGAGCTTGGTGCGCTGGGCGAGGTCGCTGGACCCGGTGGCCGGCTTGAGGGCGTCCTCGATGGCGTGGTGGTGGAGGCCGAGCTCGCGGGCGAGCGCCTCGAGTTCGCCGCGGCCGATGTGCAGCCACGCGAAGGCGCGTGGGGTCGGCCGCCAGGTGCTCGCGGACCTGCGTGAGGTTGGCGTCCTTGTCGACGAGCACGCCCTCGCGGTAGACCCGGCTGCGCATGCCCCCACGGTAGGGCTGCGCCCGGCGATGTGGCGGCTTTGCTGGCGGTCTCGGCGCGCGGGTACCCTGTGCCCGCCGAAGGATCGGCCCCCCGGGGCCGGCCCGGACGCGGGGAGGCGTCGCCTAGTCCGGTCGATGGCGCCCGCCTGCTAAGCGGGTTGGGGTTTCAAAGCCCCTCGGGGGTTCAAATCCCCCCGCCTCCGCCCCACGCACCACCCGAAGGCCCCGGCTCTCGCGCCGGGGCCTTCGCGCTGCGCGCCTTCCTCCGCGCGCCGCCTGGCGCCACACCAACACACAATCGCCCGCCCGGTCGTGGCGGGCGCCTCGCTCGTACGTGAAGGGCGCCGTCCCCTGGCGCACGTGGGCACCCGGTTGTGTGTTGGTGTGGTTGCTGGGGATTCGGCGGGGCCCGGGCGCCGCGGCTACACTCGGCAGGTCCCGTTCGCGGGACGGGCGCCCGTAGCTCAACGGATAGAGCATCTGACTACGGATCAGAAGGTTGGGGGTTCGAATCCCTTCGGGCGCACGCTGTTGAGACGGCACCAAGGGCCGGTTCCCGCTCCACACGGGGGCCGGCTTCTGTTGGGGCCGCGTTTCGGTGGGGCCGAATCGCTCTTCCAGCTGCTCAGTGACACAGCGGGCCCTGAAGGTCCCCGGGGACGGGCTGGATCTGGGCTGCCTCAGTCGGCGATCTCGCACGCGAGGCGGACGACCCAAGGCGGGGTTGGTGGCAGGTCGTAGCCGCGGCGGCCGAGCAGGGCGGCGACGGGGAGGGGGCTCGCCATTGTCATGCCCTGCCTTTGTGCCCTGGCGCGTCTCTCCTCGCGGGGTTGACTGAGAGTGCATTTCGTGCGGCAGGTGCGTGGAGTGCCTCGCGCCTTGCCGGTTGTGCCGCCGGTGTATGCGCAGACGTCTCAGGGGAGGCGCACAGTGGTTTCGCGTAAGGCGACGGCGCGCATCGCGGGGGCCTTTACCTGGCTTACATCGTGCTGACGGTCTTTGCGAATGCCACCCGCGACAGGCTGGTGGTTCCAGGGGATGCTGCCGCGACGGCGGCCAACGTCGTGGCCTCGGCACCGCTGTTCCGCCTCAGCTTTGTCAGCGACGTCCTGGCTGGCGTGCTGTTCCTGGTGACGGCCTGGGCGCTCTACGTCCTGCTGAAGCCCGTCAATCCTGATGTCGCGCTGCTGTTCGTGCTGCTGAACCTGGCTGGCGTCGCCGTGCAGTGCCTCAACATGCTCAACCTCTTCGCCGCTGGCGTGATCCTGGGTGCGGCTGACGCCCCGCGCTCGATCGCCGAGGGTGGGTCGCCGGCACTGGCGATGCTCTTCCTCGAGCTGTACCGCAACGGGTTCATGATCGCGCAGTTCTTCTTCGGCGCCTGGCTCCTGCCGCTGGGTTACCTGGTGCTTCGGTCCGGCTTCCTCCCGCGGCTGCTCGGCGTCGTGCTGATCGTCGAGAGCGCCGCCTGGCTGACCTATGCCCTGCAGTTCTTCCTCCTCCCGACCGCGAGCGGGGTCAGCCACGTGAGCTCAGTGATCGGCTTCATCGGGGAGTTCTCCCTCATGCTCTGGCTGCTGATCATGGGCGCGCGGGAGCCGGCGCCGGCGCCGGCACCGGCGCCGCCTGAGGAGGACCAGCCATGCTTGACCCCTCTTCCTGCCGGAGATCGCCCTGGCGGTCCAGGTGCCGGCCAGAGGGTTCGCTCCGGGCACCCCGGCAGGGGCGTCAGACGCGGGACGCCGACGCTGCCCCAGCGTGGCATCGGCACCCGGCATGCCGCCCCAGTTTCGCCCTCCGCAGGACAGCATGACGAGGCCACGGGGCATCTGGCGCCTGGCGATCGCCGGAGCATCGGCGTTCTGGATCGTCAACCTCCTCATCTCCCTGACGCCGATGGCAGCCGACTACCGCTCCGCCCTGTCGATCCGCTACATCCCCATGCTCATCGAGGCCGCACTCGGTGGCCTCCTCATCGCCACCTGCGTGAGCTGGGTGCCGCTGAGGTTCCCCGACCGGATCCCCGGCCACACGCCCATGGCCAAGTCCCTTCTGCTGAGCCTGTGCGCGTTCGTCGCGGTCATGGCTCTGATCGACGTCCCCGGCAAGTTCCTCGGGTCGCTGCCCGACCCCTGGCGCCTCTTCATCATCAGCATGAGCTTCAACGCCCTCGAGAATCCTGGCGCTCGGCATCGTCATCGGCCGCCTCGGCGACCGCACCCAGCGACAGTGAGGCGCACGCCCCGGCATCGACCGGCCCTTCCCCGCGGCCCGCGAACCAGACGACGAGCCCGGGAGCGCCCATCGGCGGGATCGGGCTGCTCGCGGGCCGCTTCAGACGCGCACGACGAGCGGCTGAGCGGTCGACGCGATACCCCGTGCGCGGCAGGTTCGGGCGATCGTCGTCTCCCTCCGGGAGGCAGACCAGTGCGTCCTTCGCGGCGGTAGGACGCAGGTCGTCCTCCTCGTCGCTTGCGTTGCGAACGACACTCGCTCATGCCGAGTGGAGGACGTTGCCGCTACACGAGGGCGCACGACCGGCTGCTGCGACCGCTGCTGGCCGCCGACACCCCACCGGCACACGGCAGCAGCTGAACCACGCCATGCCCTGGCCACGGTCGACCGACACCTAGCCAACCACGACGACCATGCGCGACTCCTGAACGCGGGGCTGAGGACTCAAGACCCGCATCGGGGCGCTCACAAGCGTGGCACGCTGAGTTCGGAAGCCTCGGAAGGGGGATCCCATGAAGGCGATCCAGCAGCGGGGCTACGGCGATCCGCGCGAGGTGCTGCACATGGCCGCGGTGGATGTCCCGCAGGTGAAGCCCGACCAGGCACTCGTGCGCGTACGGGCCAGTTCGGTCAACCCCTACGACTGGCACCTCATCTGCGGCGAGCCGGTGCTCATGCGCTCGCAGCTCGGCGGGGTCCGGGCACCGGTGAGGGTGGTGGGCGCGGACTTCGCCGGGGTCGTGGAGCGGGTCGGCGGCGCGGTTCGCGGGGTGACGGCCGGTGACGAGGTGTACGGATGCGCCGCCGAGGGCGCGTTCGCGGAGTTCGTCGCGTCCCCGGCGGGCAGCTTGGCCCGCAAGCCCACCAACCTGACGTTCACTCAGGCCGCGGCGGTGCCGATGGCGGCCTGCACGGCCGTCCAGGGCCTGCGCCGTGGCGGTCTGGCCAGCGGGCAGCAGGTGCTGGTCATCGGCGCCTCCGGAGGGGTCGGCACGTTCGCGGTGCAGCTCGCCACGCACGCCGGCGCCTCGGTCACCGGGGTGTGCAGCACCGGCCGGCTCGAGCTGGTCCGCAGCCTCGGCGCGGACCACGTGATCGACTACACCACGCGGGACCCCACCTCGGGTCCGGCGCGGTACGACCTGATCCTCCAGCTCGGTGGGACGTACTCGCCACGCACCCTTCGTCGGCTGCTCACCCCGCGCGGGACGCTGGTCCAGTCCTACGGCGACGGCGGCCGGTGGATCGGACCGCTCGGCGGTGTCATCGGTGGTGCCCTGCTCAACCTGGTCGCCAAGCAGCGGATCACCTCGTTCGTCGCGAAGGAGGACACGGCGACGCTGGAGGAGCTGTGCGACCTGATCGAGGCGGGCCACCTCAGGCCCGTCATCGACTCGCAGTACCCGCTGGAGCAGGCCGCCGACGCAGTCGCCCTGGTCAAGGCCGGCCGGCCCGCGGGGAAGGTCGTGGTGACCGTCGCGACCTAGCGTCGACGGGACCCATCGAGGAGGACTACGTTGCGCGCCATCGTGCAGGAGCGGTACGGCCCGCACCGTGAGGTGCTGCACGTCCGCGACATCCCCTCGCCGGTCCCCGGCAGCGGGCAGGTGCTCGTCCGGGTGCGAGCGACGTCGGTGCACGCCGATGTGTGGCACGCGGTCAACGGGATCCCGTACGTCTTCAGGCTTCTGGGCTCGGGGCTGCGGGCCCCGACGAGGCAGGTCCCCGGCACCGACCTGGCCGGCGAGGTGGTCCAGGTCGGTGCTCGGGGCCGAGCCGGTTCGTCCCCGGCGACCGGGTCTTCGGCGAGATCACGCCGACCGGTCAGTGGTTCAACGCCGGTACGTTCGCCGAGTACGCGGCCGCCGACGAGACGGTGCTGGCGCCCATCCCCGATGGCCTGTCGTTCGAGGAGGCCGCGGCCGTCCCCACCGCCGCCCTCATCGCCCTGACGAATCTGCGCGACCAGGGCCGGGTCCGTAGCGGCCAGCGCGTGCTCGTCAACGGAGCCGGCGGCGCCGTCGGCGTGTGGGCCGTCCAGCTGGCGAAGGCGTTCGGGGCGGAGGTCACCGCGGTCGACGCACCCGCCAAGCTCGACCTGCTGGGCGACCTCGGCGCCGACCATGTCGTCGACTACACGCGGCAGGACGTCACCCGCCTGGGCGTGCGCTTCGACCTCGTGTTCGACGTCGTCTCCCAGGCACGGTTCCGCCGAGGTCCGGCGCGTGCTCGAGCCCGATGGCACCTACCTGCTGGTCGGTTACGGCCAGTACGGCCGCTCGGGCCACCGCCTGCTCGGCAGCCTCGGGCGGATGCTCCCGCTCCTGGCCATCTCCCCACTGGTCAAGCAGATCCCGGGCATCCGGCCGGGCCCGTCACGCGAGGAGAACTGGGCCACGATCGTGGAACTGCTCGAGGCGGGGCGCATCCACCCCGTGGTCGACCAGCGGACGTTCCCCCTCGCGCAGGCCGCCGACGCGATCGACTACCTGGCCACTGGCGTCGCGAAGGGCCGCGTGATCCTCACCGTGTAACACCTAGCCACCCAGGCGGACGATCTGGACCGCGATGTCGACCAAGAGCCGAGCGCGCCGGACGAGTGGCTCAGCCTTTGTGGCTGTCAGAAGGGTGGTGCCGTACTCGACGTCGCCTTTGGCTCCGATGAGCTCACGCAGGGCCTTCTCGGCGGTGGGCGCGTCGGCCCGCGCGCCGAGGGCGGTCTTGAGTTCCTTCGCCGCCGCCGCGTGGTCCTTGCCCTTGCGGGTAGCACCGGTCAGGGCGGTGACGATCGCGTCCTTGGCGCTGATGCCTGCATGGATGGCATCGCCCGACGGCGGCGGTGTAGCGCTCGGCGACGAGGTTGTCCTCTGCGGACGCGAGGTACTCCTCGGCCTTCCTGAGGAAGGCCTTGGCGTGATTGAGCTGCTCGCCACTGGCCATCAGGCGCCACCGACCGTTGTGCGCGGCATCGAGCCGATGAGCGGCAGCCCGTCACGCAGGATGTCGCTCACCACGGGCTCGCCCGATCGAGCCAACTGCTGAAACTGGCTCGGCGTGAAGACCAGGACGTCGCAGCCGTTGCCCACGCTGATGCGCACGGCGTCCTCGAGGTCGGTGCGTCCGTCCCACCCGGAGCCGGCGATGACGGCCAGGTCGATGTCGCTGCCCTCGCTGGCCTCTCCGCGGGCGATCGACCCGAAGACGATCACCGACTCGACTTCGAGCCAACCGACTCCGCGATGGCTGCCCTGAGCATGGCGATCGGATCGGCCAGTGCGCGCAGGTGCGCCACCGCCGCATGCCCTTCGTTGATGGTGTGCACCCCGGCCCGACCGATGCTCTGAGTCTCCACGAGGCCGAGCCGGGTCAGAGCCTTGAGAGCCTCCTGAACCGACCACAGGCTGTGGTCGTCGCTGACCAAGCCGTGGACCTGCCGACCAGTCAGCGGCGCGCCGGTACGCAGCAGCACGGAGAGCACGGCTCCCCGCGCTCCCGGGATGAGTCCGCCGAAAGGCTCGCCGAAGAACATGTGACCACCGTACCAGTCATATGACTGGTAGGGTGTTCATAGGCGGGGTGCCGAGAGCCGAGGCACCTCCCAACACCTGGGACGCATCTATGAGTTGCCCGAAGTGAAGGTCCAGCCCACCTGGGAGCCGCAATCCAGGTTGTGCGGCCGGCGTCGGCCTGTGGGTTCAGGTCTGCCGTTCCTCTGCGACTGCAGGGTAGGCGTCTCCAAGTGCCAAGTTGCTGTCGCCCGTCCACTTCTCACGGATTCTTCTAACGAACGCGGAGTGACGGGGTGATACTGGGCGGGTCGGTTCGGCACCGGGTCCGCGCACTGGCTGCGACGGGATCGCCTGGGTGGCACGGGCTGCCACCGGATGACAGGGCGCCCGAATCGCTACGGATCAGAAGGTTGGGGGTTCGAATCCCTTCGGGCGCACGCTGTTGAGACGGCATCGAGACGCCGGTTCCCGCTCCACACGGGGACCGGCTTCTTGCTTCTGCCGTCCCTGCCGAGGATGCCGCGTCGGGTCGCCACGCCCGGCGGCGGCACCGGTGGAGCAGGCGCCCGGGGCCACGGGCATGCGCAGCCCCCTCGCCAGAGGGAGGGACTAGGCGTCCAGGATCGACGGGTCGGTCAGGTGCGGGCGGATGGTCTTGAGGCCCAGGGCCAGGAAGGGTGCCGGGGTCGTCTCCTTGATCGCACGGACGATGTCCGCCTCGCGCACGTCGCCGCCTTCACCGACGATCTTCGTCAAGCCCTTCTCCAAGTTCTTCTTGCTCACGCCCCGGAACGGCCCTGGCGCCGCCTTTAGGCTCTCGTCGAACACCGCCTTGGAGTTCTCCAGCCAGTTGAACTCAGCCATGTGCTCCGCCTCTCACCGTCGATGCCCGCCGACGGTCACGAGTCCTCATTGACCAGGTCGGTGTGGGAGCGCTTCGCTTCGAGCCTTCGGCCGATGTCAGCCGTCTTCGCGACCGCGTGGTTGGGGCAGGCCCTGATGCACTTCCCGCAGTCGTCGCACCGCTCGGCGATTCGGTAGTAGTCCTCGAACTCCTCCACGGCGTCCAGCGGGCAGACATCCCAGCAGGTGCCGCAGATGATGCAGTTGTCCATGATGTAGGCGGGCATCAGTAACCCTCCCCTGTCGAGACGTTCTGCAGGTTCTCGACGATGAGCGGCAGCAGCTCCCAGTGGATCAGGCAGAACATCTCCGAGTCATCGAGCTGCATGAAGGTGCGCGACGGCGGATCTCCGAAGTTGAAGGTCATGGTCTTGTCCTCGAGGACCTGGGGGAAGGACATCCCGCACCAGTTGGTGCCGCCGAGGGCGTGGACGAGCTTGCCGGTCTTCCAGGTGTACGCCTTGCACAGACGCATGACCCGCTGCGGGTCGGTGATGATCATGACGACCTCGGGGTCGGGCATCTCCTCCAGCTTGCCCATGATCAGGTACTTGTGCTTCTCCTCGTAGTGCGGCAGCTGCTGGTTCACCCGCCGCATGGTCTCCTTGGTGGAGTAGGCGCGGTTCTTGCCGACGATCATCTCCAGGCCCTGGGCGAAGTCGGCCTTGCTGAGGTGCCGGCTCCCGATCCCGCAGTAGACGGCCCCGCCGCACAGGACGTTGTTCCGGGTGATGCAGCTCAGCCCGTCCTTCTCCAGCGATGCGGTGGCCTCGTAGCACAGGAAAGTCACGCCGTCGCTGGTGGCGGCGCCCTCGGGGATCGTGTCCGAGCGCTTCACGCCGAGCACCTTGCGGGTGTACCCCTCGGTCTCCTGCAGAAATCTGGCGTACTCGACGCACTTCTCCATGGTCTCCATGACATCCCCCCTGGTTGTCGGCTCAATTATTGTCGCCAAGCGTGGCAAGCGGGGGTCCGTTGCGGTTAGGGGCTTACGTCCCGGCCGTCCCTGCCTGCGGGCCGTAGTCAACCGCACCTAGTCGGTCAAGCGCGTGACGTTCTCCGGTTTCCACGCCTCGCGGCCCCTGGCGGTCTGCTTGGCCACCCGCGCGAACTGGAGCACCTCCGGGGGCCGTACGTGGTTCAGACGACCGCCCGTAGTCGCCCCTCCCGCGTCATCCAGTCGCGCCAGCCCCGGCCCTCGGCTCGTCGGGTGCCGCCGGTGCCGACGGGGCGGCGAATCCCTTCCAGATCAGGAGGACCGCCAGGACCATCTCCTGCAGGCCGATCGGAGCAGCCAGCAGTTGCAGCGGGAACGGAGCGTCGGCGGCGAACATCTCGGCGACGGCGTACGCCAGGAGCAGCAGCCCCCCGGCGAGGCCCCATAGCGACAACCAGGCGGGGACGAGCCGGGACCGGTACAGCAGGGCGTTGAGGATCAGCGCGCTCACGCTGAACACGAGCATGTGTCCCGACCAGGTAGGTCCACTCCCGGGCCGAGAGCAGCGCGCTGCCCACCGGTTCCACCGCGACCGACACCGGAACTGCCCCAGTCCTGGCTCAGCGCCAACACCAGCAGGGCGGTGGTCGAGGCCATCAGGATGAAGATGGCCTCCACCGTGCGCACGGCGACGTAGCCGACCGCCATGCCCTCACCGTGCGGCCTGAGCACCGGCAGCAGCAGGGCGGCGATCCCGATGACCGACAGGGCCAGGATGAACTCCAACAGGACCCCCAGGATGAGCTGGCCCTCGTTCGCACCCACCTCGACGAGGTAGTCCGGATCATCCAGCAGCGCCACGACCAGCGCCCCACCCACGATCGAGGAGGCCGTGGCCACGATGAACAGGACCCCCACGAGTCGGGCGGTCGCCCTGTGCTTCACCACCTCGACTGGAGCGGCGACGGCGACGCTGCGGCTCACGTCCGTCATGACACTCAACTCCCCTTCTGGTCGAAGGCTTCCTGCCCATCGGATCGCTGGCCGCGCCTCTCATCAAGAGGACAACGACCTGTGACTGCTCAACACGGCCACCGCCAGTCGGCTGCCGACTGGCGGTGGCCGTGGCCTCGTCCGGGCTACGCGCCGGTGTGCTGGAGGTGGTCAGCGCTGGCCTCTGCTCGGTCCGCGGATCCCGACGCGAGAACCTTCGGCCAAGTCCAGGCGTAGAAGGCGATGGCCGCGAGCAGCACGACCTCGACCGCGCTGCCGAGCACGTAGTAGTACCACTCGCCGATCGCGAGGGGGACGATGGTCAGCGCGTAGACGATGCTCAGCGCGATGTTGGCGATCCGGCTGATCCGCGGTCGCAGGACGAGGGTCCCGACCACCATCAGGATCGGCAGCAGCACGTAGGCGACGGAGAACAGCACGAACGCCTGGTTGACGGTGAACCCGCCGATCTCGCCAGCCTCGAGGTCGGCCCGGGTGTCGGGCCGGAGAAGGCTGAAGTGGTCGACGTAGATGAACCGGACCCCGCCCCCGCCTGACCACCGACCGGGTGCTGCAGGCCGCGGTCGACCTGGCCGATCGGGACGGGCTCGGCGCCCTGACGATGCGCCGCCTGGGCGCGGAGCTGGGCGTCGAGGCGATGTCGCTGTACAAGCACGTGGCCAACAAGGAGGCGATCCTCGACGGGGTCGTCGATCTCATCGTGGGCCAGATCGAGATCCCGCGCGCCGAGGCCGGGTGGAAGCAGGCCATGCGTCGGCGGGCCGTCTCCGCGCGGGAGGTGCTCGCCGGCCACTCGTGGGCGATCGGGCTGATGGAGTCCCGCGCCTCGCCGGGGCCGGCGACGATGCGCTACCTGGACGCGATCCTCGGCAACCTGCGGTCGGCGGGGTTCTCCCTCGACGACGCCGTCCACGCCCTGTGGCTGCTGGACAGCTACGTGTACGGCCACGTCATCCAGGAGGCCGGCCTCTCGCCGGCGGGCACCCCGCCGCCGAGGACCGTGTCGACCGAGTCGGTCCTCGGGAAGGCCGCGCGGGCCGAGTACCCGAATCTGGCCGAGCTGGCCGAGCGCGCCCGCATGGCCGACTACAGCGTCGATCGGGAGTTCGGGTACGGCCTGGATCTCATCCTCGACGCATTGGAGCGGACCGCCTCCCCGGCGGGTCGGTGAGAAGCGGGCCCGGCGCTGCCGCGCTTGTGCCCGATGCCGACCAGGCGGTGGGCGGCGCGCATCGCACCGTGGGCTCAGCCCGTGTTCTGGAGTCCGGCGGCCGCGCCGTTGACCGTGAGCAGCAGAAGCCGGCGCCACGGCTCGGCCCCGCCAGGGACGGCGCCGGGCGCGTCTCGCGAGGTGTGCAGCTCGGTGAGGGCCCGCAGTTGCAGGCGCGAGAGCGCGTCCACGTACGGCGCCCGCATCTCCACCGCCGAGCGCAGGACCCGCTTGCGCTGCAGCAGCGTGGACTGGTCCAGGACACCCAGGACGGCCGGCATGGTCAGGTCGAGCTCGGCCAGGATGCGCTCGGTGATGTCCGGGCGCCCGGCGAGGGACAGGAAGCCCTGCGCCAGATCTCGGTTCGTCTTGGCCAGGCTCATCTCGGCCACGTCGATCAGGGCGGCGAACAGCGGCCACTCCTTGTATGCGGCGCGCAGCTCGTCGTGGTCGGCCACGGCTGCCAGCCCGGAGCCGAGGCCGAACCATCCCGGGATGTTGGCCCTGGCCTGGGCCCATGCGAAGACCCAGGGGATGGCCCGGAGGTCGGCGAGGTCGCGCCCGCCGGAGGCGCCGCTCCGGCGCACCGGGCGTGAGCCGAGGCGCAGTTCCCCGATCTCCTCCAGCGGGCTTGCAGCGGCCAGCACGTCGGCGAATCCGGGGGTCTCGACCAGGGCTCGGTACGCCGCTTGGGAGGCGCGGGCCACGACCTCCCCGAGGTCGGCGAACCGCTTCGCCGCCGCGGCGTTGCGTGCGGTGTTGGCGGGTGTGTCGGCGAGGAGGACGGCGGTGGTCAGGCGTTCGAGGTGTCGCTGGGCGAGGGTGGTGTCGGCGTACCTGGCGAACACGACCTCACCTTGTTCGGTGACCTTCAACCGGCCCGCGACCGACCCGGGTGGCTGGGCGGCGATCGCCCGGTGCAGTGGGCCGCCCCCCCGGCCCAGGGAACCGCCTCGGCCGTGGAACAGGGTGAGCCGTACGTCGTGACGGGCCGCCCAGCCGACGAGGTCGCCCTGGGTGCGGGCGAGGTTCAGGCTCGCGCTGGCGGGGCCGACGTCCTTGGCGGAGTCGGAGTACCCGAGCATGACCTCGACCGAGCGGTCCCTGGTCGCCAGCCACTGCTGCGTGCTGCGCAGGGTGAGCCAGGCGTCCAGCGTCGGGACCGCGGTCTTCAGGTCGGCTCCGGTCTCCAGGAGGGGGACGACGTCCAGCCGGATCGGGGAGTCGCCCACGGCCAGCCGGGCCAGGGCGCGCACGGCCACCAGGTGCGCCGGCGCCTGCGTGAACGACACGACGAACGGCCCGCAGCACCGGCTGCCCCACCGCTGCTGCAGCCAGGCCATCACCCGGAAGGTGTCCAGGACCTCCTTCGTCATGTCCTCCCGCGGCTGCACGAATGCGGGCCAGCCGTCCACGGCCAGGTCGTCCAGGAAGTGGGGGTCATCGACGTGGGCGGCCGGATCGATGACCCCCGGGAGCTGCCCGACGAGGTCGAGCAGCGCCGCCCGGTGGACCCGGGAGTGCTGGCGGATCTCGAGCTCGGCGAGATGGAACCCGAAGGTCTCCACCGACCAGATCAGGTGCTGCAGCTCCCCGTGGGCAGCGCGGCGGGCGCCTGCCTGGTGCAGGGACCGCTGCACGAGCCGCAGATCGTCGAGCAGGTCGTCGGGCGACCGGTAGGAGGCCTCCAGCTCGCCGTCGCGGGTGGCCCGGACCCGCTCGGCGATGATCAGCATCTTCTGCCGGTGCGGCTCATGGGGAGACCTGACCGAGACCTCGTCGAAGGCCACCGGGCCGGCCACTGAATCGGCGGCCAACGACTCCATCAGCTCACGCGAGGCCGGGGTGTCACCAGCGTCGAGGGTCATCGTGCGGCCGACGCGCAGCACGGCCGCACGCAGCCAGCGCAGGGCGTGCTCGGCGTGGGTGGCCACCGCCTGGCGGGTCACCTCAGCGGTCACGTACGGGTTGCCGTCGCGGTCACCCCCCACCCACGACCCGAAGCGCACGAACGCGGGCACCGGGGTGGGCACCGACCCGCTGGCATCCCCGATCAGCGTGGCCTCCGTGGCCCGGTACAGCCGCGGGACCGCGCGGAACAGCGTCTGGTCGAAGACCGTCATGATGGTCTCGACCTCATCCAGGGGCCCCGGCCGCGTGGCCCGCAGCACCGACGTCCGGTAGAGCAGGTCCACCTCCTCCAACAGCCGGCGGCGCGCGACGAAGCGCTCCTCGTCGCCCACCTGGGGGTCGCCATGGCGGGTCAGCTGCTCGGCGATGCGGCGAAGTGCCGTGGCGACGGCGCGGCGCCGCGCCTCGGTCGGGTGCGCGGTCAGCACCGGGTTGATCCGCAGCTGATCGAGCCTGGACAGCACCTGGTCGCCCGCGGCTGAGACGGCCGGCCACAGCGCGTCCCCGGCGTCGGCGTCCCCCGAGTGGAGCGGGTGCTGCAGCAGCCGGGCGCGGTGCCGCTCGTCGGCCAGGTTGACCAGGTGCAGGTGCACCGTGAGCGCCCGCGCGATGTGCTCGGCATCGGCGAGGTCGACCACATCGGCGATAGCGCCCGCAGCGGCGGGGTCTGCGCGGAGCAGGTCGAGTCTGCCGGCGACGTCATCCAGGCCGGCCTCGCGCAGCACCTGCCCGAGGACGTTGGAGAGCAGATCGACCTCGTGCTGCCGCGCGACCTCGGGATCCTGGTCGGACCACGCGTCCGGCTCAATCGTTGACAAGGTCTTCCTCCGACCGTCGCTGCCCCAGACCCACCCGTGGCCGCGGCTTCCCGGGCCAGCCCGGCGCCTGAGACGGGCGGGCCGGCTCGGTGAAGGGGAGGACTGTTGCGAACACCGTAGCAGGAAAAGGATTTCGCCAATGCCGTCCGCTCGACCTGCGCGGCAAGGCATGCGCGGCGCGCGGGCGAAGCCTGGTTCCCGATCGCACGCTTCTCGCAGAGCGAGGAGCGAGACCGTCGAGGGCTGCGGTCCGGGCCGCACCCATTTGGTGCGCAGCGCGACCTCGAGAACGGACGTCGGACGTCCCCGCGGAGGCGTTACCCTTACGCCGTAAGTACGCTAAGGCCCTGCCGGGGCCGGGGAGGAGCGGCATGGTCGACACCGGCCGGACCGGGGACGCGGCCCGCGCCCCGCTCACCCGCGCGCGCGTGCTGCGCGAGGCCGTGGCCGTGGCAGACGAGGCCGGCCTGGACGCCCTCACGATGCGTCGGCTCGGGCAGCGCCTCGGGGTGGAGGCGATGTCGCTGTACAACCACGTGGCCAACAAGGACGACCTCCTCGACGGCATGGCGGATCTGGTGTCCGCCGAGTTCGCCGTGCCGGCCCCGGGCCAGGACTGGCGCGAGGCGCTGCGGCTCACCGCGACCTCGGCGCACGAGGTCCTGCTGCGCCACCCCTGGGCCAGCACGCTCCTCGAGTCGCGGTCGAGCCCGGGGCCCGCGCGGCTGCGCTACCTGAACGGGGTCGTCGGAGCCCTGGTCGACTCGGGATACCCGATCCAGCTCGCCTACCACGCGGTCCTCACCCTGGACAGCTACATCTACGGGTTCGCGCTCCAGGAGGCCTCCGCGCCGGTGCCGCCCGACCAGGCGGCCGAGGCGGCCGAGGCGTTCGTCGCCGGGCTGCCGGACGGCGATTACCCCCACCTGGTGGCGATGGCCCAGTTGGTGATGCACCCCGACTACGACCGCGGCGCGGACTTCGACTTCGGCCTCACCCTCGTCCTGGACGCCCTCGACCGCCTGCGCCCCCCGGGCCCGCGCCCGCGGTAGGCGAGAGGGGCGCGGCCCAGATCCGGTCCGGCCTCTTGACTGACTTACGCCGTAAGTGAGATACTTACAGCGTAAGTCCACTCGGATTCGAGCGGCCCGCATCAGGAGGTGCGCGATGACCACCACCCACTCAACGCGACCACGAGCAGTCGGCTTCGCCGCGCTCTACCTCGCCGCGGCGTTCGTGGCCGCGATGCTCTACTTCCTCGTCGCGGCGGGCGATCCGTCGGTGACAGATCCCGCCGAGCGGGTCGACCTCCTGGTGACGCACCAGCTCGGCATCCACCTCATGTACCTCGTGGCCTACGTGGGCTTCGGCCTCGTGCTGGCCGTGCTCGTGCTGGGACTGCACGCCCGCCTGGCCGGCGCCGCCCCGGCGACGGCGCGCGTCGCGTCGGCGATCGGCCTGATCTGGGCCGGCACGCTCATCGCGAGCGGAATGGTCTACATCTACGGGATGAATGCCGTGGTCGACCTCCAGGCCAGCCGATCCAGCGGCGGCCGCAGCCGCGTGGCAGGCCATCGAGCCCGTCGCGGACGGCCTCGGCGGAGCGGGCGGCGAGTTGCTCGGTGGGCTGTGGGTGCTGCTGACGAGCCTCGCGGCGCGGCGTGGACACGTCCTGCCGGCGTGGCTGACCTGGCTGGGCGTGGGCGTCGGAGCCGCGGGGATCGCCTCGACCCTGCCTGGCCTGGGCGCCTTGGTGGCCGCGTTCGTGCTGTTGGCGGTCGTCTGGCTCGCCGGCCTCGGCGTCGCCCTGCTCCGTGAGCGCCCCGCGGAGGTCGACCGGTCGCCGTCCGTCCCCCTGGTCAGCGCCGCCGGATGAGCCGCCCCGCGCAGCCGCGCCCCGGAGTCGGGTGCGGCTGCGCCCGGTCGGCGAGTCGGAGACCGAGGCCGGCTTCTCGCTGGTCGGGCTAGCGTGAGGACGTACCTGTGAGAGGAGCGCCCATGGCGACGCGCAAGCCGTTCGTGCCCCCGCGGTGGTTCGTGGTCACCGCATGGCACGTGCACCGGCGGATCGTGCGGTCCAGCCGCGGCCGCAAGGGCCTGTGGCCGCCGCGGCCCGGCAAGTGGGGCGCGCTGCGGCTGACCACGACGGGCCGGCGAAGCGGCGAGCCGCGCCAGGTCATCGTGGGCTACTACGACGACGGGCCCAACCTCGTGACGATGGCCATGAACGGCTGGGGTCCGGCCGAGCCCGCCTGGTGGCTCAACCTCCAGGCCAACCCCGACGCGATGGTCGAGCTGGCCGGCGGCGCGACGCGGCTGGTGCGCGCCCACGCGGCCGTCGGCGAGGAGCGCGAGCGGCTGTGGCAGCGCTGGTGCGAGATCGACAAGAACCTCGACGGGTACGCCGCCCGCCGCCCCCAGGAGACCGCGGTGGTCGTGTTCGAGCCGCGCGAGGCGGCCGCTGACCGACCGGAAGTGCGCGCGCCGGTTCGCCGGCGGGCCTAGCCTCTCCGCGCGACGGTCGGCGCCGACGCCGAGCCTCGAGCGTCGAGAGGCAGCCCGCGAATGCCCGCGAAGAAGGCCGAGAACGAGTCCGACGGTTTCAGCGCCGAGGAGCGCGCCGCGATGAAGGAGCGCGCCGCCGAGCTGCGCGCCGAGGGCAAGAAGGGCGCCAAGCGGGCCGACGGCCTGCAGGCCGTCCTCGACCGGATCGCGGAGATGGCGCCGGACGGACCGCGCGCTGGCCGAGCGCGTGCACGTGGCGGTGACCGAGACGGCCCCCGAGCTGTCGCCCAAGACCTGGTACGGGATGCCCGCCTACGCCAACGCCGACGGCAAGGTCGTCGTCTTCTTCCAGGACGCGGGCAAGTTCAACTACCGGTACTCGACCCTGGGCTTCCAGGACGCGGCCAACGTCGACGACGGCGACATGTGGCCGGTGTCGTACGCGCTGGTGAGGTGGAGCCCCGCGGTGGAGAAGAAGGTCGTCGCGCTCGTCAAGGCCGCCGTCTCCTGACCGATCCCGCCCCGGAGCGCGCGCCCACCGAGGCCTGACCCGGCAGGTCGCCGGCGATTCGGTCCGACCGGTCGGACGCGATGGGCTCGCGCCGCTGCGCTCAGCGGTCGACGATCCCCTGGCTGAGCGCGGCGTGGTCGCGATCGGTGATGTCCGCGTACGCGAGTGCGAAATCACCCACAGCGCGGTCGAACTCGTCGGTCTCGCCGGCGGATGTCGACCGCAGTCTGCTCTGGAGCCGGCTGCGGCTCGCCCGCGGCGCCGACGCCCGCCGCGTGCTGTCCACGCTCGACCCGGCGAACCCGCGCGAGGCCGCCGAACACCACCTGCTGCTGGCGACGGCGTCGCTGCGGCGCGGAGTGCGGCTGGCCGAGCAGCACCTGCTGCGGGCCGGTGACATCGCGTCCGAGACCGGCCAGGCGCTGCTGCTCTTGGAGGCCCCGCAGCCCTTGGTGGACCTGGCTGCCGAGGTCTCGCGCCGGCATGGGCACGACGGGCTGGCCTGGCTGCACGGCATGGTGCGCGGCGACGCGACGCAGGTGGCGCAGGCCCTGGCCGCCCCGTCCTCGACCCCGGTGCTGTCGCGGGGCGAGATGGAGTTGCTGGCGCTGCTGCCCGGGCGGGAGACCGTCGCGGGCCTCGGCGGGATCCTGGGCGTCACCCCGAACACCGTCAAGACCCGGCTCCAGCGGCTCTACCGCAAACTCGGCGTGAGCGGTCGCGACGAGGCCATCGCCGCGGCCCGGTCGCGGGGGCTGCTCTGACTCAGCCGCGAGCGGCCCGCCGGCGCTGCCAGGCCTTGTCCAGCTCCACGGCGATCGGCAGCAGCAGCGCGGCCCCGAGGCAGACCAGCCACTGCCCCCCGGTCAGCGCCGTGGTGTCGAGCCAGCGCTGCAGGAACCGGCAGCTCGGTGCTCATCACCATGATCACCACGCCGGCGAACGTCAGCGCGAAGGGGCGCAGGAAGGGGCTGGCCCAGAACGGGTAGGGGTTGCGGTGCATCGTCAGCCCTGCGAAAGCGGTGCCCAGCCCGATCACGACGAAGCCCATGGTGACCGGGACGGACGGCCCGTCGAAGCTCGGCTCCCCCGGGCCGAAGGCGACGGTCAGCAGCGCCGCCCCGCCCAGCACGAGACCGAGTGCGATCCAGCGAAATGCCGTGTCGCGGTTGAAGATCCGGGCGTCGGTGGGCCGGGGCGGCGCCTTCATCGCGTCGGGATCCGGCGGATCGGTCGTGATGATGATGACCGGCAGGATCGCGATCACGAAGTTGAGGAACAGCACCTGCAGCGGCAGCATCGCCACGCCGTTGTTGACGTTGAACGCCGTCGCCAGCAGGAACATGATCACCAGCGCGAACAGCTGGGACATCTGGTAGCCGATGTACGACGTGATCTTGTTGTAGACGCCGCGCCCCAACGAGATCGCCGTGATCAGGGTGGCGAAGTTGTCGTCGGTCAGCACCATCTTGGCGGCCTGCTTGGAGACCTCGCTGCCGCTGCCCATCGCCACACCGATGTCGGCCTGCTTGAGCGCCGCCGCGTCGTTCACGGCGTCCCCGGTCATGGCGACGACCTCGCCGCCGCCCTGCATGAGCCGCACCAGGCGCAGCTTGTCCTCGGGCGCCACCCGGCCGAACACGTGCACCTGCGGCAGCCGGTCGACCAGCTCGTCGTCTGGGGTGCGGGCGAATTCCACGCCCATCATCCCCCCGCCGCCGAGCCCGAGCTGGTCGCCGATCGCCTCGGCCGTCACCAGGTGGTCGCCGGTGATCATCCGGACCTCGATACCGGCCTCGTGGGCCGTGCGCACGGCCTCGATCGCCTCGGGACGCAGCGGGTCGACGATGCCCACCAGCCCGAGGAACACCAGGTCGTGGATCTCGCCCATCGGATCGGCCGGGCGCCTGCGCGCCCTCCGGCAGCGGGCGCACCGCCATCGCGAGCACCCGCAGGCCGCGGCGGCCGAGATCCTCGTTGGCCGCGTCGATGTCGGCGTGGACCTCCGCGAGCGGCACCGCGGATCCGTCCGGCGCCAGGGCCGTCGAGCAGCGCGCCAGCACGACGTCCGGGCCGCCCTTGACCATGGCCAGCAGCCGCTGCCGGCCCTGGAACGGCACCTCGTGGAAGGTCGCCATGAACTTGTACTCGGAGTCGAACGGGACGCTGGCCACCCGGGGGTAGGCCCGCCGCGTCTCGGCGACCGACACCCCGACCTTCTCGGCGAGCACCACGACCGCGAGCTCGGTGGGGTCGCCCACCACGCTGCCGTCCTCGGCCACGACCGCGTCGCTGGCCAGGGCGCTCACGTAGGCCAGGGGGGTGAGGTCGACCTCGCTGCCGGCCACCGCGCGGACCGAGCCGTCGGTGCCGTAGCCCTCGCCGCTGATCCGCAGCCACTGCCCCTCGTAGATACACGGCCCGGGCGGTCATCTGGTTGAGGGTCAGGGTGCCGGTCTTGTCGGTGCAGATCTGCGTGGTGGCGCCGAGGGTCTCGACGTCGTTGAGGCTGCGCACGATCGCCTTCGCCGCGGGCGAGCTCCTTGGCGCCGAACGCGAGCATCGTCTGCACGAACGTCGGCAGGCCGGTCGGGATGGCCGAGATCGCCATCGAGATGCCGAGCAGCATCAGGTCGGAGAACGGCAGCCCGCGGATGAGGCCGACCACCAGGATGATGGCCAGCGCCCCCCACGCCACGAACGCGATCTTGCGGGTGAGGTCGCCGAGCTGGACCTGCAGCGGCGTGTCCTTCTGCCGCACCTCACCGAGCATGGTGGCGATGCGCCCCACCTCGGTGGACATGCCGGTCTCGGTGACGACGAAGGTCGCCGAACCCCGGGTCACCGAGGTGTTCTGGAACAGCATGTCCGTGCGGTCGCCGAGCGCCGCGTCGGCGTCGTCGACGGAGGCGACGCCCTTGGCCACCGGGGCGCTCTCGCCGGTGAGCGCCGCCTCCTGGGTCTCCACCGAGGCCGCGACGACGATGCGCCCGTCCGCCGGGACGATGTCGCCGGCCTCGACCGACACGAGATCGCCGGGCACGAGGTCGCGCGCCTCGACCGTCGTGAGCTCGCCGTCGCGGGTGACCCTCGCGACCGGCACCTGCAGGCTGGCCAGGGCCTCGACGCTCGCGCGGGCCTTCATCTCCTGGTTGGTGCCCATGACGACGTTGAGTGCGATCAGGGCGATCACGACCCAGGCCGTCGACGGCTGGGCGATGAGGAACGACACCGCCGCCACCGCCACGAGCATGAGCGTCATGGGGTCCTTGAACTGCAGCGCGGCGACCTGCCACACCGACGCCTTGCGCTCCTGGCGGAGCTCGTTGGCCCGACCCTTGCCAAGCTCGGCGGCGGCCGATGCCGCGGTCAGCCGATGGTGCTGACCGGCCCCGGGGTGCAGTTGTCGGGGGCCGAAGTTGCCGCTGATGGCGAAGTCGTCCAGCTCAGCAGGCGCGGATGCTGGGTGCCCAGGCCGTACGCGACGAGCATCACCAGCCCGACGACGGAGGACGGCGATCGCCAGCTGCCCCATGGGCATGCTGGTCGGCATCGCGGATCAGCAGCCGCACGAGGAGCGCGGCCATGATGGGCAGGCCGAACAGGGTCAAGACGATCCCGAGTAGAACAGGACGTCCTGAAGCGGCGACATCCCGTCACGGGAAGCAGCCAGGTGAGCAGAACCCATAGCGACGGAAGCAGCAGGGCCCAGGCGGCCGGGCGCCGCCAGAACCGGCCGCCTGTGGCGAGCCCGGCCCCGAGGAACGCGCTGGTTGCCGCCGCCCACAGCGCCATCCGCTGTTCGAAGAAGATCACCCCGTAGACACCCAGCGTGAACGCCGGCCACCATCCGATGGCCGCGCCGGCCACGGCGGCCGCCGCAACCCGGCGGGACCCAGGTCCCAGCTCGCGAGAAGCGGGCGCCTCCGCCCCGCCGTGTGCCATGCCTCAATCATGCCGCGGGACCTCGGGAATCACCCGGACGGGACCCAGTCGTCTGAGATCGTGGGAGCACCTGCTCGGTGAAGGAGCCTGTCGTGAATCGCGCGTCTGTGGCCAGGGCCGTCCGCCAGCCCAAGGCGGCCGCTGTCGCAGGGCTGGCCTTCGGGCTGATCCTCGGCGCCGTCCTGCTGCTGTTGCGCTCGGCGGCGCCCGAGACCGTGGCCGAGTCGGGCAGCTGGGCGGTTGACCTTGAGCGCCGTGACACCGTCGTCACCGCGCTGACCCTCATTCCGTTCGCCGGCATCGCCTTCCTCTGGTTCGTCGCAGTGGTGCGCTCGCAGCTGAGCGGCAAGGAGGACCGGTTCTTCGAGACGGTGTTCCTCGGCTCCGGCCTCCTCTTCGTGGCCATGCTCTTCTCGGCGGCCGCGATCCTCAGCGCGGTCTTGTCCCTTGGGTCCGAGGGGGCCCCGGTCTCTGAGGAGGTGGCGGCCGAGGCGTGGGCGATCGCATCCGCACTGCTCGGGGAGTACGGCGCCCGAATGGCCGCCGTCTTCGCCATCGTCGTGTCGACCGCCGGGCGGCGCCTCGGGAGCCTGCCCCGGCCGGTGGCCCTGCTCGGCTACCTGTGCGGGCTTCTGCTGTTGCTGACGCCGCCCCTGCCGACGTGGGCCCAGCTGCTCTTCCCGCTGTGGGTGATCACGCTCAGCGTGCTCGTGCTGGTGCGCGGTCCGGTGCAGTCCGAGGCGTGAGGCGGCGCACC
Organism: uncultured Actinomycetota bacterium; assembly: GCA_963818455.1. Taxonomy (GTDB): domain Bacteria; phylum Actinomycetota; class Actinomycetes; order CAVWCF01; family CAVWCF01; genus CAWFSE01. The sequence goes on along the minus strand of CAWFSE010000013.1, from coordinate 32,547 downwards.
GCCGGCCCCCGCGCCGCTCAGGCCTTGCGCTTGTCGCGGATGAGCACGCTCTGGTTCTGCCGCTTGACCTCGAACAGCCCGGTCGCCTCGACCAGGTCGCTCAGCTTGGGGTAGCCGTAGTTGCGCGGGTCGAACGACGCCTGGTTGCCGATCTGGTTGCCCACCTGCCCCAGCTGGGCCCAGCCGTCGTCGGCGGCGGCCGCATCGACGGCGTTGCGCAGCATCTGGACGAGTCGGTTGTCGCCGCGCAGCTTCTTGGCGTCGCTCGGCTTGAGCGCCGGCTCCGCGGGCTGCGCCGACGGCTGGCCGAGGCCCTCGACGTACGTGAACTGAGAGCAGGCGTTGACGAACGGCTCGGGGGTCTTCTTCTGGCCGAAGCCGTAGACCTTCACGCCGTCGCTGAGGATGCGCATCACCAGCGGGGTGAAGTCCGCGTCGCTGGAGACGATGGCGAAGGCGTCCACGGTCCGCGCGTACAGCAGGTCCATGGCGTCGATCACCATGGCCATGTCCGAGGCGTTCTTGCCTCGGCTGTACGCGAACTGCTGGATCGGCCGGATCGCGTACGGATGCAGCGTCTCCTCCCAGGGCTTGAGGCTGGCGCTCTTCCAGTCTCCGTACGCGCGGCGCACGTTCGCGGCGCCGTGGCGCGCCACCTCCGCCAGGATCACGTCGATCTTCGATGCCGGGGCGTTGTCGGCGTCGATGAGCAGCGCGATGCGCTTCTCGCTTGAGTTCAGCGGGCCGTCCATCCGGGTGCTCCCCCCGTCGAGTGGGCCGAGCGTACGCGCCTGCTGGGAACCGTGAACGGGGCAAGGGCTCCGCGCCCTGGGACGCGGGCCCCTGCGCCGTGACGCGCCCTGCCGGCGCCGGTGCCCGGGTCAGCCGGCGAGCGCCTTGCCCTTCATCTGCTCGAACTCGGCCTGGGTGATGGTTCCCTCGTCGAGCAGCTTCTTCGCCATCGCGATCTGCTCGGCCGGCGCGCCGCCGCCCTGGCTCGCCACCACGGACCGGACGTAGGCAGCCTGCTGCTCCTGGAAGTCCTTCTGCTGGTCCAGCGCGCGCTCCTGCATGCCGCCGCCGCGCGCGATCAGGTACACGAGCATCCCCAGCAGCGGCAGGACGATCACGAACAGGACCCACACTGTCTTGCCACCGCCGCCGAGATCCTTGCTGCGGAAGATGTCCCCGAAGACCCAGAACAGGCACATCAGGTACGCGAAGAAGAGCGTGAACTCGAGCAGGGCGAGCAGGAACGATCCGTTGTCGTCGAACACGGTGACTCCTCGGGTCAAGGGGCGGGTGCTGTCGGTTCGGGGGCTCTACGTCGGTCTCGCACCGACCCGGCTCCCAGCTTTCGTCATCCTGCCATCACAGCAGTGTCGGGGTCCTGCGTCGCTACCCGAACCGATCAGTCGATCGCGAGCGGCCTCGCCATGAGCCGCAAGTGCGTCATGAGGTCGGCCGGGTACTCGTGGTACGGCAGACGCCGGCCGCGGATCCTCTGCGCCATGATGGCTCATGGCCCGTGATGTTGAAACGGTCATCATCGGTGGTGGGATCGCCGGTCTGGCATGCGCCCGCCGACTCCACGACAGTCAGCGACCGTTCCTGCTCATCACCGAGGATGTCGGCGGCCGGATTCGCGTGTCCAAGGACGGCGCGGTCAATGTCGGCGCCTACTACGTGAGAAGCGACTACACGCACGTCAACCGCTTCGTCGACCGGGGCCGACGGATCCCTCGGCGTCAGCTTCTCCGCGGCAACGCGGACGGTTCTTTCACCCGGTCAGACGTCCCCTGCTGCTGCACCTGCCGCAAGCCTTTCGATTCCTGCGTCTCATGCGGACGTTTCGGCGCCACTACGAGACCTTCAAGCGGGACTGTCTACTGGTGTCGCAGGCCCAGTCGTCTAGGGCGAATCCGGTGCTCTGGGACCTCTACCACGAACCCGCTTCCCGGTTCGTCGAACGACACCGGATCGTGGACGTCACCTGTTGTATCTCGCTCCCGCCGTCCGGGGGACAGCCTTCACGCCCGTGGACAGCTACCGCCTTCACCCTCCTGGTCGGGGTTCTCGACGTCGTCCTCCCGATCTTCGAATTCACGTTCCGTTTCGATGTCCTCACCGACGGCTTCGAGGACGCCGTGCTCGTCGACTCGGTCACGGAGGTCACCCCCACGTCGAACCACTACACCGTTCACACACGCCACGGCGGGAGCGTCACTGCCGACAACGTCGTGGTCGCCACCCCCATCGACGTTTCCGCCGTCGACGATCGCGTGCGTGCCCTCTCCGCCACCCACCTGGTGGGCCTGCTCTGCGACCGCCCTGGGCGCCTGCGCGATGCCGAGCTCGCGCTGCGCCGCCACGCAGTCGGGGGGGCAACGTGGTCTGCTCGCGGCAGCCGTATCCCGACCTGGCGGATCCTGGCGAGCGTCAGTCGTCGAGCCTGGGCGAGGCCTGGCCGGACGCCACGACGTGCCTCGAGGATGCGTGCATCCCGGCCTCCGGTGCCGCCACGCAGTCCGGCGCGTCGCGCGGCCCCCGAGCGACCGCAAGCCGTCGGCCGATCCGCTGGCCCGCCGATGAGCCTGCAGAGCCGAGGGCCCGTCGACCCGGGATCACCGAGCCGAGCGAGCGTTCGACTCCCGCCCGGTCGGGGCGGTGACCGCGTGAGCGGCGGGCCCGCCGTGGCCTGCACGACCGAGCAGAACGTGCTCGGCGAGGGGGCCCGCTGGGACGCCCGGCGCGGCGAGCTGCTCCGGGTGGACATCGCGGCCGGGCGGGTCTACCGCGACCGGGTCGCCGACGACGGCGCGCTGCAGCCCGTACGCGCCTACCAGCTGCCCGGCACGGTCGGCGCGATCGCCCCCATCAAGGGCGACGACGGCTGGCTGCTGGCCGCCGGCCGGGGCTTCACCCACCTGGCGCCCGACGGCAGCCACCGGGTGATCGCCGAGGTCGCGGCCGAGGGCGCCCGGATGAACGACTCGGCCTGCGACCCCCAGGGCCGCCTATGGGCTGGGTCGCTGGCCGACGACCACCGCGCCGGCGGCGGCGCGCTCTACCGGCTGGACGGGGCCGGCCGCACCGAGCAGATGCTCGACGGGCTGACGATCCCCAATGGCATGGGCTGGAGCCTGGACGGCACGACGATGTACCTCGTCGACAGCGGGCCGCGCGTCATCCACGCCTTCGCCTTCGACGCCGAGCGGGGGACCGTCTCAAGACGGACGGATCCTGGTCACCGTGCCCGAGGACGTCGGCTCGCCGGACGGCATGACGGTCGACGCGGGCGGCGACCTCTGGGTGGCGGTCTACGGCGGAGGCCGGGTCCAGCGCTACTCGCCCAAGGGCGACCTCAAGGCGGAGCTCGCCGTCCCGGCCGAGCAGACCACCTGCTGCGCCTTCGCGGGGCGCGGCCTGAGCCGGCTGTACGTCACCACCGCGACCGAGGGCTGGTCCGACGACCGGCGTCGCGCCGAGCCCGGGGCGGGACTCGTCTACCGCATCGACACCGACGCGGCGGGAAGGCCGGCGGCGCCGTACGTCCCCGACCCGGCCTGGTGGCAGGCGGCCACCGCGGCGCGGTGAGCAGCCGACGGCGTGGGCGGCGAGGCGGGCGCAGGCAGGGCGCTGCCTAGCATGAATGCATGCCGCACCCCTTCCGCACCGCCGTCGAGCAGCGCGACCACGCCGCGATGGTGGCGCTCATGGCCCCCGACGTGAGGTTCTTCAGCCCGGTCGCCTTCAAGCCGTTCGTGGGCCGCGAGTCGGCGGCCGAGCTGTTCTGGAACCTCTTCGAGGTCTTCGAGGACTTCACCTACGTCGACGAGCTCGCGGGCGACGGCACCCACGCGCTCGTCTTCACCGCCACCGTCGCGGGCAAGCAGCTCCAGGGGCTCGACCACCTGCGCTTCGACGGCGACGGCCTGGTGTCGGAGTTCACCGTGATGATCCGGCCGCTGTCGGGCCTCGCCGCGATCGGCGAGGCGATGGGGCCGCGGGTGGGCCACCTGCCGAAGGGCTAGCCCTCGAGGCCCGGTGCGCCCGTGGATCGCCTGGGGCGCGCGATAGCGTCTGGCCGTGCAAGGGGCGAGGGCGTGAACATCCCGGGCGGCCTCGCGTCATCGCTGTCGGGATACCAGCCCCGCTGGCTGGCCAAGGACGTCGTCGCGGGCCTCGTGCTCTCCGCGCTGCTGGTCCCGCAGGGCATGGCGTACGCCGAGCTCGCCGGGCTGCCCGCGGTCACCGGCCTCTACACCTCGGTGCTGTGCCTCATCGGCTACGCGTTGTTCGGCCCGTCGCGCATCCTCGTGCTCGGACCCGACTCCTCCCTCGGCCCGATGATCGCCGCGACGATCCTGCCGCTGGTGGGCGCGGGCGGAGACCCGGCCAAGGCGGTGGTGCTCGCGTCCGCCCTGGCGATCATCACCGGCGGGCTCATGATCGCCGCCGGCGCCGGGCACCTCGGCTTCGTGGCCGACCTGCTGTCCAAGCCGACGATCCTCGGCTACATGAACGGCCTGGCCCTGACGATCATCGTGGGGCAGCTGCCCAAGCTGCTGGGCTTCTCCACCGACGCCGACTCCTTCCTCGAGGAGATCTGGGCGCTGCTGGTCGGGATCTTCGAGGGCGAGGTCGTGGCGGCGGCGCTTCGCGATCGGCCTGCTGTCGCTGGTGGTGATCCTGATCCTCGGACGGGTCCTGCCCAAGATCCCCGCGGTGCTGGTGGCCGTGGTGCTGGCGATGGCCGTGAGCGTGGCCGCCGATCTCGAGGCCCGCGGTGTCTCCGTGATCGGCCCGCTGCCCGAGGGGCTCCCGTCCTTCGTCTTCCCCTCGATCAGCCTGCCGGACCTCGGGCTGCTGGTCGTGGGGGCGCTGGGGATCGCGCTGGTCGCCCTGGCCGACACCATCTCCACCGCCACCTCGTTCGCCGACCGCCAAGGCGAGGAGGTCGACGGCGACCGCGAGATGATCGGGATCGGCGCGGCGAACGTGGCCGCCGGCTTCTTCCAGGGATTCCCGGTCAGCACCAGCGGGTCCCGCACCGCCGTGGCCGAGCAGGCCGGCGCCAAGACCCAGCTCACCGGGCTGGTCGGCGCGGGGATGATCGCCCTGATGCTGGTGGCGTTCCCCAGCCTGCTCGCCGACCTCCCGCAGCCGACCCTGGCCGCGATCGTCATCGCCGCCGCGATGTCCCTGGCCGACATCCCGGCCGTGCGGCGGCTGTTCCAGCAGCGGCGCACCGACGCCTGGCTGTCGATCGCGGCCTTCCTGGCCGTCGTCTTCCTCGGTGTGCTGCCCGGCATCCTCACCGCGATCGCCCTGTCCGTGGTCAACGTCTTCCGCCGGGTCTGGAGGCCGTACCGGACCGAGCTCGGCCGCGTCGACGGCATCCCGGGGCTGCACGACGTGACCATGTACCCCCAGGCCCGAGGTGATGGAGCGGTGCCCGGTCTACCGGTTCGACGCGCCGCTGATCTTCGCCAACGCGCGCACCTTCCGCGATGAGATCCACCGGCTCGCCGCCGCCGAGCCGCGCCCGCGCTGGATCGTGGTGGCGGCCGAGCCGATCACCGACGTCGACACCACCGCGTGCGACGTGCTCGACGACCTCGTACCGGCGCTTGACCGCGCCGGGACCCGGCTGGTCTTCGCCGAGCTGAAGGACCCGGTGCGCGCGAAGCTCAAGGCGTACGGGCTGCCGGACGTCCTCGGCGACGAGCGCTTCTACCCCACCCTGGGCAGCGCGGTGCGCGACTACCAGGCGCAGCACCCCGGGGACCGGGGTCAGGCCGAGGTCTGAACCCGCTCCGCCGGGTCGGCCCCCAGGGCGACGCGCACGAGGTCGGCGATCGTCGCGAACAGGCCCACCGGCATGGCCGCCGACGGCGAGGCGCCGGGGTGCTGCGGCGCGATGCGCACGCGCAGGACGCCGGGTCGCACGCGGAAGGTCAGCGGCGCGGGCATCATGAGCGCCTCGCCGTCCACGCCGACGGGGACGTCGCCGTCGGACTCGACCACGAACTCCGGGGTCGACCACTCGGCCATCCGCCGGCGCGTGCCGTCCTCGCCCACCGCTCCCATCGCGGCGATGCCCAGCTGGCCGGTGTCCATCCGGGGCCGGGTGCCCGAGCCCGCCGCGCGCGCCGAGCCGATAGGGGTTGTTGGACACCAGGATCACCGCGGCGGACCTCTCCGCCGCGCCGTCGGGCCCGGTCCACCGAAGCTCGGACCGCGCGGCGCCGGCGCCCCGCCGGACTGCCACCCGCGCCTCGCCGGGGCCTGGCCCAGCACCGAGGGGGCGGTGGCGAGGATGGTCCGGATCTTGGCGTCGCGGTAGCCCTCCTGCTGCACCGACTCCGCGTACAGCCCCAGCGAGACGTTGTTGACGAAGGTCCGGCCGTTCACCTCGCCGAGGTCCACGCGCTTCTCCCCGCCGTAGACGAAGGCGTCGAGGGCGCCGACCACGTCGTCGCGGTCGACACCGAGGTCCAGGGCGAAGTGGTTGCGGGTGCCGGCGGGGATGCAGGCGAACGGCAGGTCGTGCTCGGCGGCGATCGTGGCGATGATCGCCTGCGTGCCGTCGCCGCCGGCCGCGGCGAGCCCGTCCGCGCCGCGGGCGACCGCGTCGCGCGCCAGGGCCACCAGGTCGTCGCCGGGCTTCAGCTCGATCGGCTCGATGCCCCGGGCCCGGGCCTCGTCGGCCAGGTTGTCGCGCAGGGCCTTGCCGCCGCCCGACCGCGGGTTCCAGATCACGACCGCGTGCTTCGGCGGCGCCGCGGGCGGCAGGTGCACGATGGATCGAGTAGGCCCGCTTGCCCGCGACCAGGGCGACGAGCGAAGAGGCGCGATGCCGACGATCTCGGCGGTGACGCCGTTCGCAGGCTCAGCGCCAGGGCCCCGACGAGGAGCAGCGCGGCGAGCCCCCACCACGCCGCCCGGGCCGCGCCGCCGCGGATCAGCCCCTGCCACGCGGCGGGCACGACCAGCACCAGCAGGCCGACGACCACGCAGCCCCGCCGGCCACTGCCTGACCACCAGGGCGGCCAGAGAGCGCCGCGGCCGCGATGATGCAGACCAGGGCGACCAGGGCCGCCCAGCGGTGCACCCCGCGCGGATTCGATCTCATCGTGCAGCTCCTCCAGGTACGGGCGCGGGCCTGGGCGCGTCGGCCCACCCGGGGCGCGACCTCTCCGCAGCCGATCCCGATCAACGCCCCCGCGACGACGTCGCCGGGGTAGTGCACGCCCGCGTGGACCCGGGTGTAGCCGACGGTGGTCGCCGCCAGCCGAAGCGCGGACCCCAGCCACGGCATGGTCCGCGCCACGCCGCCGGCGAACGCGAAGGCCGAGGCGGTGTGCCCGGAGGGGAACGACGTCGACGTGGGCATCGACACGCGCCGATCGGCGGGCACCTCGGCGGTGTCGCGGTCGGGCCGCGGTCCGGCGGTTGAGGTGCTTGGCGCCCTGGTTGACCGAGGCGGACGCGAGCCCGACCGAGAGGATCCCGTCCAGGGCTGCCTGCCGGCCCTTCTCCCCGCCCACCGCGGCCAGGAGGGCCGCCGTCGCGAGCCAGAGCTTGGAGTGGTCGGCGGCGGAGGTCAGCGGCCGCAGCACCTGGTCGAGGCGCGGGGTCGGCGTGCTGGCGACCGCCTGGTAGATCGCCGCGTCCAGGGCCAGCAGCTCGTCCCGCCATCGGCCGGTCGTGTCGTCGCGCGCGGAATCGGTGGTGGCTCACGGCGGCCAGTATCCGCCCCAGCCGGCACGGCCCCGGGGTCCGCGCCGGGCTCGACCGCCCCTCGGTCAGGCCGCCGTCGACCGCGTCCGCGGCGGTCTCCTCGCGGGTCGGCCGCTCGTGCGGCAGCTCTCGGGTGAACGCCAGCGACAGCAGCGCCAGCAGGGCGGTGGCCAGCAGGCCGGCCTTGAGCGACTGCAGCTGCGCCTGCTCGTAGTCGTCGACGAGCGCCGCGGTGGTCGCCTCGTCCAGCCCGGCCTCCTGCGCGGCGGCCTCGATCTGCGAGGAGGCGACGAAGTCGAGGCCGGATTCGACGGCGACGCTGACCTGGGCGGAGACCTCCGCGGAGATGCGCTCGTCCTCTTGGATCTGCGAGACGAACGTGCCGGTCAGGCCGGTCAGCACGATCGCGCCGATGAGCGCGACGCCGAGCGAGGAGCCCAGCTGCTGCCCGGTGTACTGCAGCCCGCCGGCCTCGCCGCGGCCCGAGGCGTCAACCGACGACTGCACCACGTTGCCGAGCTGCGAGACGATCAGCCCCATCCCCACGCCGAGCAGGGCCATCGACCAGGCGAACGCGGAGTCGTCCAGCGCGGGCTCGACGGTGGCCAGCAGCGCGAGCACCGCGACGACCGTGGTCGACAGGCCGGCTCGCACGATCGTCCGCACCGGGAAGCGCGACGACAGCCGAGAGCCCATCGCCGAGGCGAGGAACATCGTGATGGAGACCGGCAGCATCTTGATGCCCGTCTCCAGCGCGTCGAGGCCCAGGACGAGCTGCAGGTAGAGGGGGACGACGAAGAAGACGCCCATCAGGATGAGGTTCTGGGTGAACAGCCCGATCAGCCCCGACCGCAGCGGCAGCACCTTGAGCAGGTCGAGGTGCACCAGCGGGTCGGCGCCCGAGGCCTCGCGGTGCCGCTGCCAGGCCACGAATCCCCACAGCAGGGCCGCGCCGAGGGTGATGACGAAGACCGTCAGCGAGAACCCGAACGGCTCGATCGGGGAGTCCTTGGGCTGGATCCAGCCCCAGGTGCTCGCCTGCAGGGTGCCGAGGACGACCGCCCCGAGCCCGGCGGCCGACAGCGCGGCGCCGACGACATCGAGGCGCGGCGCAGGGCCGCTGCGCTCGGCGTCGGCGATCAGGCGCGTCATCGCCAGGATGAACACGACCAGGACGACCTCGCCGGCGAAGACCACCCGCCAGGACAGCTCGGTGGTGGCCCAGCCGCCGAGGATCGGGCCGATGGCGATTCCGGCCCCGGCCACGCCGCCGATCACCGCGTAGGCGACCTTGCGGGAGGGCCCCTCGAAGTTGCCGGCGATCAGCGCGGCCATCGCCGGCAGCACCAGCGCCGCACCGAGTCCCTCGAGGATCGACCACCCCAGGGTCAGGACGGCCACGGTGGGGGCCACGGCGGTGAGGGCCGAGCCGCAGCCGTAGACGACCAGGCCGATGATGAACGCCCGGCGGCGGCCGATGATGTCGCCGATCTTGGCCCCGGCGAGCATGAACATGGCCATCACCAGGCAGTACAGCGTGATCACGCCCTGGATCGTCGTCACCGTCGTGTCGAAGTCGTCCACGAGGGTGCTGATCGAGACGTTCATGACGGACTGGTCGAGCACCATCACGAACTGGGCCGTCGCCAACGCGACCAGGGGCCACCACCGCTTCATTGATCCGCCCTTCCTGGCGTCGCCAGGACCGTACCGTCTGGTGCGGGGCCCCGGACCCGAATGCCGGTTACGACGCGTAACCGGCTGGCATAGGGTCGATGGCGACCGGCCTGCGTGCCGGTCTTGAGAGGAGTGTCGTCGTGAGCGAGTCCCAGGTGGCCATCCCGGCAGCGCCCGAGGGCCAGCTGCCCCGCCGCCGTACTCCCGGGAGGCCTCCGAGGTCACCGCCGAGCTCGGCTCGGACGCGGCGAACGGGCTGTCGACGGCCGAGGCCGCCTCGCGCCTGGCGTCGTACGGTCCGAACGCCATCGCCGCGGAGAAGCCGCCGTCGATGCTGGCCGTCGCCGCACTTCAGCTGCGCGACCCGATGAACCTGATGCTGGTCGCGGTCACCGTGGTGAGCATCCTGATCGGCGAGGTCTCCACCGGCCTCATGGTGGCGCTGCTGGTCCTGCTCAACGTGGCGCTCGGCTCGCGGCAGGAGCTCAAGGCGCGGGCCAGCGTCGACGCCCTGTCGAACCTGCAGGTGCCGCAGGCCAAGGTGCTGCGCGACGGCAGCGTGGTCCTGGTGCCCGCGGTCGACGTGGTGCCCGGCGACATCGTCCAGCTCGAGGCGGGCGACATCGTCCCGGCCGACGGCCGGATCGTGCGGTCGGCGACCCTCGAGGCCCAAGAGGCCGCGCTCACCGGCGAGAGCGCGCCGGTGCCCAAGGACAACCACGTCCTGCCGGCCGGAGACGTCTCGGTCGGCGACCGCACCAACATGCTCTTCCAGAACACCTCGGTGACCAGGGGCACCGGCGCGATCGTGGTGACCGCGACCGGCATGCAGACCCAGATGGGCCAGATCGCCACGATGCTGTCCTCGGTCACCCGCAGCCGCTCGCCGCTGCAGCGCGAGCTCGACTCGCTCACGAAGGTGCTGGGCCTCATCGCCTGGGGCGCGGTCGCGTTCATCGTGGTCGTCGGGCTGATCCGGGGGATGGAGCTGGCAGGAGCTGCTGCTGCTGGGCACGGCGATGGCGATCTCGGCGATCCCGACCGGGCTGCCGGCCTTCGTCTCGGGCCTGCTGTCGATGGGGGCCAAGCAGCTCGCCGAGGCCAAGGCCGTCGTGAAGAACCTCACCGACGTGGAGACCCTCGGCGCCACCAGCGCCATCAACACCGACAAGACCGGCACGCTGACGCTGAACCAGATGATGGTCTCGACCATCTACTCGCGGGAGCTCGTGGTTCACCGTCGAGGGCGAGGGGTACGAGAAGACCGGCCGGATCCTGTCGGTGGCCGGCGCCCCGGTGCCGGACTTCACCAACCTGGCCCTCGGGCTGGTGCTGGACAGCGACGCGACCGTCGCCGACGACGGCTCCGTCGTGGGGGACCCCACCGAGGCGGCGCTCGTGGTCCTGGCCGCCCGGCTCGGCGTCGACGCCGAGGAGACGCGCCGCGCGTACCCGCGGGCCGCCGAGGTGCCGTTCGACTCCGACTACAAGTTCATGGCCACCTTCCACCGCGTCCCGGTCAACGGCGTGGAGCGCGTCGTGCAGCTGGTCAAGGGCGGCCCCGACGTCGTCCTCGCGCGGTGCAGCCAGGCGGGCACGCTGATGGACGGCAACCTCAAGCCGCTCGATCAGGTGCGCGACGGCATCGAGGGGGCCAACGCCCGGATGGGCGAGAAGGGCCTGCGGGTGCTGGCCTTCGCCGCCCGCTTCGTCGGCGACGACGAGCTGCAGGCCATGGCCGACGACCCGATGTCGCTCGTGCACGACCTGGCCTTCGTCGGCCTGGTCGGGATCATCGACCCGCTGCGGGCCTCGTCGAAGACCGCGGTCACGATCGCCCTCAAGGCCGGCATCGACGTGCGGATGATCACCGGCGACCACGCCGTCACCGCCAAGGCCATCGGCGAGACGCTCGGGCTGGGCCCGGGCGCGGTCAGCGGCGCCGAGATCCAGGCGATGACCGACGACGAGCTGAAGGCCAGGCTGCCCGAGCTGCACGTCTTCGGCCGGGTGACCCCGGAGGACAAGCTGCGGCTGGCCCGCGTGATGCAGGAGACGGGCCTGGTCGTGGCCATGACCGGAGACGCGGTCAACGACGCCGCGGCGCTCAAGCAGGCCGACATCGGCGTGGCGATGGGCAGCGGCAGCGAGGTCACCAAGCAGGCCGCGCGGATGATCCTCACCGACGACAACTTCGGCACGCTGGTCCACGCCGTCGAGCTGGGCCGGCGGGTCTACGACAAGGTCGTCTCGTACATCCGGTTCCAGATGACGCAGCTGCTGTCGCTGGTGATGCTCTTCGTGGCGGCCACGGCGTTCAACCTCAACGACGGCGTGGCGCTCACCCCGACGATGATCCTGTTCCTGCTCATCTTCGTGACGGCCGCCGGCGTCGTGGTCATCGCCGTCGACCCCGGCGACCCCGACGTGATGAGCCGCCCGCCGCGGGATCCGAAGCTGCCGATCACCAACCGCGCCGCGGTGCTCCAGTGGGTCTTCTACGGAGGCGGTGCTCTTCCTCGCGGCCATCACCCCCCTCGCCTTCGGGCCCGATGACCCGAGCACCGACGCAGGCGAGCATCTCGATGACGATGACCTTCGTGGTGATGGGCCTCGGCACGGTCTTCAACGCCCTGACCAACCGGCGCGACCCCACCACCGGGCTCACGCCGCCGGTCCTGAAGGCCGCGGCGATCGCGCTGGTGCCGTTGGCGTTCGTCTACCTCGCGACCGTGCTGCCCACGCTCCAAGAGGGCCTGATGACGATGGCGCTTGACCGGTCCGCAGTGGCTGGCCGCCATCGTGCTCGCCCTGCTGCTGCCGCTCGCCATCGAGGGCAGCAAGTGGATCCGGCGCCGGGGGATCGCACCGGCGGCGGCGCCCGACGCTCCGCACGCCGTCGCGCCGGCGAGGGCTCAGGCGAACGCCTGAGCCACCCTCGGGCGCAGGTGCAGCCCCGACGAGCACGTCACCCTGCCCAAGCGGCAGCGGGCCGGCGGCTACCGCGAGGCCGACCTGCCGCTGCGCTTCATCCCGACGCCCTTCTGAGGGGGGTAGACCATCCCCGCCATGGCGTGGGTGAGCACGTCGGCGACCTGCTGGCGCGACGGCGGGTTGGGGCCGGCCAGCTCCTGGGTGATGAGCCGCTCGACCAGGTGGACGACGGCCGCCGCCGCCAGGCGGGCGTCCACCGACGGCGAGGCCACCCCGCGCTCCTGGTCGGCGGCGATCCGCCTGGCCGCCGGGTCGATGAACGATTCGAGGAAGCCGCGCCAGAGCCCCTCGAGGTCGGGATCGAGCGGGGCGGCGTCGACCACCGCGCGCAAGACCTGCGCCCGCCGAACGTAGGCGTGGGAGACCGCGTCGAACATGGACCGGACGTCGCGGGACGGGTCGCCGCCGCCCAGCCACAGCTCGAACCCCGGTGCCACGTCGGCGGTGAAGCGGCCCACGAGCGCGGCGATGAGCTCGTAGCGCGAGGAGAAGTGCTTGTAGAACGCCTCGCGCGACACCGGGATCGGCTCCATCAGCGCGGTGATTGTCAGCTCCCGCAGTCGTCCGCCGCGGTCGAGGAAGGCCTCCGCCGCGTCGAGGATCGCCTCGCGGGTGTCCCCGGCCCGCCTCGCCTCGTCAGCGCGCCCCATGGCCCGCATCATGCCGCGTCGCGAACGCTCCCGCCGTGGCGCGACTGGCCCTGGTTACACTGTGTAACCGGAGGGCCGCCGACTGGCGGCGCCGCCCCGACGCAGAAAGGCAACCCATGAACACCAAGCCCGCGCCCAGCGGAGCCGCGGTGGGGCTGACGCTCTTCGCCGCCGTCCTGATGATCATGATTGGCGTCTTCCAGGCGATCCAGGGCCTGGTCGCGCTCGTTCAACGACACCTTCTACGTGGTCGGCGAGGAGTGGATCTTCCAGTTCGACGTCACGACGTGGGGCTGGATCCACCTGCTGTTCGGCATCCTGGTGGCCCTGGCCGGCGTCTTCCTGCTCCAGGGGGCGGTCTGGGCGCGCACCATCGGCGTGATCCTGGCCGGCTTCAGCGCGCTGCTGAACTTCATCTGGCTGCCCTACTACCCGCTGTGGGGCATCGTGGTGATCGCCCTGGACGTCTTCGTGATCTGGGCGCTGACCGCCCACGGTCGGGACATCGCCCAGGACTAGACGCACCCGCGCCCAGGTCAGGGTCGCTGCCTGCGACGACGGGCGGCGGCCCTGACCTGTGCCGGATCCGGGCCGCGGCGGGACGGCGCCCTCAGCAGATGCGGGGCAGCTGCTCGGCCAGCGGCAGGTCGACCACCCGGGTGCCGCCGATCGGCGTGCGGGCCACCACGATCCCGGGGTGGTCGGCGACGACCGTGCCGATCGCGACGGCGCCGGCCGAGACCGGGTCGGCGTGCAGGATCTCCAGCGCGCGCTCGGCGTCGTCGGGCGCGACGAAGGCGACCAGCCGCCCCTCGTTGGCGACGTAGAGCGGGTCGAGCCCGAGGAAGCCGCAGGCGGCGCGCACGTCGTCGGGCACGGGGATGTCGCGCCTCGCGGATCTCCACCCCCACGCCGGACGAGCCGGCGATCTCGTGCAGGGTGGCGGCCAGCCCGCCGCGGGTCGGGTCGCGCAAGGCGTGCACCTCGACGCCCGCGCCGAGCAGCGCCTGGACGACGCCGTTCAGGGGCGCGGTGTCGGAGCGGATGTCGGAGCCGAACTCCAGCCCCTCGCGCACGCTCATCACCGCGATCCCGTGCAGGCCGATCGGTCCGCTCACCAGCACGACGTCGCCGGGCCGCGCCTGGTCGGGCCCGACCCGGACTCCGTCGGGCACCAGCCCGACCCCGGCGGTGGTGACGTACAGCCCGTCGCCGTGCCCGGCGTCGACCACCTTGGTGTCTCCGGTGACGATCTCCACCCCGGCGGCGCGCGCGGCGGCCGCCATCGTGTCGACCACGCGGCCGAGCTCGTCCATCGGCAGGCCCTCTTCGAGGATGAACCCGACGGTGAGGAAGAGCGGGACCGCGCCGCACATGGCCAGGTCGTTGACGGTGCCGTTGACCGCCAGGTCGCCGATGTTGCCGCCGGGGAAGAACCGCGGCCGCACCACGTACGTGTCGGTGGACAGCGCCAGCCGTGCGCCGCCGGCCGAGACCACGGCTCCGTCGCCGAGCTGTCCCAGCGCCGTCCCCTGGGCGCCGCCGGTGAAGGCGGGCACGAAGAGGTGCTGGATCAGCTCGCCGGACAGCCGCCCGCCGCCCCCGTGGCCCATGACGATCGCGGGGTGGTCGCGCAGCGGGGCCGGGCAGGTCCAGCCCTCCAGGTCGAGGTGCTCGCCCACGGCGCCCTCAGCCCGCCGCAGGCGCCGCAAGGCGCCGGTAGCTGTAGTAGGCCGCGCAGGCGCCCTCGCTGGAGACCATCGGCGCCCCGAGCGGGGTGCGAGGGGTGCAGTCCGTGCCGAACGCCTCGCACTGCGCCGGCTTGATGAGCCCTTGCAGCACCTCGCCGCTTCGGCACCGCGGGGACTCCTGCGCGGTGATGCCGCCGACGTCGAAGCGCTGCTCGGCGTCGTACGCCGCCCAGCGGTCGGCCAGCCGCCACCCGGACGCCGGGATCACCCCGATCCCGCGCCAGGCGCGGTCGGTGACGGTGAACACGTCGGCCACGACGCGCTGCGCCTCGAGGTTGCCCTCCGGGCTGACCGCGCGCGGGTAGGCGTTCTCCAGCTCGGCGCGGCCCTCCTCCAGCTGCAGCACCACCCGGCGGATCCCCTCGAGCACGTCGAGCGGCTCGAAGCCGGTCACCACGATGGGCACGCGGTACGCCTCGACGAGCGGCGCGTACTGCGACATCCCCATCACCGTGCACACGTGGCCCGCGGCCAGGAAGCCCTGCACCCGCCGCTCGGGGGACTCCATCAAGGCGGTGATCGCCGGCGGCACCAGCACATGGCTGACGAGCAGCGAGAAGTTCGCGAGCCCCAGGCGGTCGGCCATCAGCACCGTCATGGCGTTGGCGGGGGCGGTCGTCTCGAAGCCGATGCCGAAGAAGACGACCTGCCTGTCCGGGTTCTGCTGGGCGATCCGCACGGCGTCGAGCGGTGAGTACACGACCCGCACGTCGCCTCCGCGGCTCTTGACGCGGAACAGGTCGTCGGTCGATCCGGGCACCCGGATCATGTCGCCGAACGAGCAGAAGATGACGTCGGGCCGGGCGGCGATGGCGAGCGCCCGGTCGATCGTCTCCAGCGGCGTGACGCACACCGGGCAGCCGGGCCCGTGGATGAGCTCGACGTCGGCGGGCAGCAGCTGGTCGATGCCGTTGCGGATGATGGTGTGCGTCTGGCCGCCGCACACCTCCATCACCGCCCACGGGCGGGTGACGGTCGCGGCGATGTCGTCGAGCAGCCGGCGCGCGAGCACCGGGTCGGCGAACTCGTCGAGGTACTTCATGCCGGGCCCAGCTCGCCGTCGAGGATGCCGACCGACCGCATCAGGGCGAGGGTCTCCTGGGCGGAGGCCTCGTCGAGGCGGGTGAGGGCGAAGCCGACGTGCACGATCGTCCACTCGCCGACCTGCAGGTCGGGCACGTACGCGAGGCAGACCTCCTTGCGGACCCCGCCGAAGTCGACGGTGCCCATCGCCATGCCGTCGGCCTCCCACCGCTCGTCGACGCGCCCGGGGATCCCGAGGCACATGTCAGCTCCCTCCTCCGCCGGCGACCACCGCGGCCTGGCCCAGCGCCAGGCCGCCGTCGTTCGGCGGAACGACCCGGTGGACGAGCACCGCAAGGCCATGGTCCTCCAGCCTGCTCCGACACGCACGGGTGAGCACGGTGTTCTGGAAGACCCCTCCCGTGAGCCCGACCAGCGCGACGCCGGTCCGCTCCCTGACGAGCAGGGCCGCCTCGGTGACCGCGGCGGCGGTCGCCTCGTGGAACGAGGCGCCGACCGCCCCGGACGGGACCCCGCCCAGCACGGCGGAGACGGCCGCCCGAAGCACGGGGGCCGGGTCGAGGACGAGGGCCCCGTCCTCGTCGCGGACGTCGTAGCGCCAGGAGCCGGGGGCGGCCGCTGAGGCGGCCGACGAGCGCCTCGAGCTCGATCGCGGCCTGCCCCTCGTACGTGGCGTCCTGGCAGACCCCGGCGAGCGCGGCGACCGCGTCGAACAGCCGGCCCATGCTCGTGGTCGGGGTGCAGCCCGCCCCGCGGTCGAGCATCCGGCCCACGACCCGGCGCTCGGTGTCGTCGGCCGCGGCCACCGCCGGGAGCCGGTCGTCCCAGGACAGTCCCGCGGCGTGCAGGTGGGCCAGCGCCGAGCGGGCCGGCCGGCGGGTCGCGGCGTCGCCGCCGGGCAGGGCCACCGGGGCGAGGTGCCCCACGCGCTCGGCCGCGGCGTAGCCGCCGAGCAGCACCTCGCCGCCCCAGATCGTGCCGTCCGGGCCGTACCCGGTGCCGTCGAAGGCGAAGCCCAGCACGGGGACGTCGGGCGGCACCCCGTGCTCGGCCAGCAGCGACGCCAGGTGCGCGTGGTGGTGCTGGACGAGCCGCAGCGGGACGCCGGCCTCGGCCGCCCGGCGCTCGGCCCAGCCGCGGGACAGGTAGCCGGGGTGCAGGTCGGCGACGACGGCCTCCGGCTCGATGCGGGCAAGCGACGCCAGGGTGTCGGCGACCCGGGCCAGCAGCTCCAGCGTCTCGAGGTTGGCGGTGTCGCCGATGTGCTGGCTCATCCAGGCCCGGCGACCGGAGGCCAGGCAGAGCGTCGTCTTGAGCTCGCCGCCGACGGCCAGCAGCGGCGGCGCGTCGAGCGGAAGGCGAACGGGCAGCGGCGCGTAGCCGCGGCTGCGCCGCACCGGCTGCGCGGCTCCGTCGACGACGCGCACCACCGAGTCGTCGCACGCGGCGTGGATCGGGCGGTCGTGGTGCAGCCACGCGTCGGCGATGCCCGCCAGCCGGGCGTCGGCCTCGGCGGGCTCGGTGGCGAGCGGCTCGTCGCTGAGGTTGCCGGAGGTGAGCACGAGCGCGTCGGGGGCCGGCCCGGGGAGGTCGGGGTGCGGGGCCAGCAGCAGGTGGTGCAGCGGGGAGTACGGCAGCAGCAGTCCGATCGAGCCGTTGCCGGGCGCGACCGCCGCGGCCACCGCGCGCGCCGGCTCGGTGACCGCGACGGGCACCAGCACCACCGGGGCCTGCGGGCTGCTGAGCAGCCCGGCGGCGACCTCGTCCACGACCCCAAGCGACGCCGCCACGGTGAGGTCGCGGACGAGCACCGCGAACGGCTTGGCCGCGCGCTGCTTGCGCTCGCGCAGGCGGGCCACCGCCTCGGGCCGGCGCGCGTCGCAGGCCAGGTGGTAGCCGCCGATCCCCTTGACCGCGACGATGCCGCCGCCGCGGATCACCCGCAGCGCGTCGGCCAGCGCGGCGTCGCCGGTCGACGTGGGCCCGGCCGAGCCCTCGGCGCGAAACGACAGCCGCGGACCGCAGACCGGGCACGCGGTGGGCTGGGCGTGGAAGCGGCGGTCGGCCGGGTCCTCGTACTCGCGCGAGCAGTCCGGGCACAGCGGGAAGCCGGCCATCGTGGTGTACGGCCGGTCGTACGGGACGCCGCGCACCAGCGTGAACCGCGGCCCGCAGTACGTGCAGGCGGTGAACGGGTAGCGGTGCCGGCGGTCGGCCGGGTCGAGCACCTCGGCCATGCAGTCGGCGCAGACGGCCGTGTCGGGCGGGATGAGCGCGACCTCGGCCGCGTCGGCCTCGCGGCTGGCCACGATGGCGAACCGCGTCGTCACCCGTCGGCTCGCGCGGCTCCACCGAGACCTGCTCGATCACCGCGTTGGCGGGAGCCTCTACGCGCAGACGCCGCAGGAAGTCGTCGACGGCCGCCGGGTCGCCCTCGACCTCGGCGAAGACCCCGCCGGCGTCGTTGCCGACGTGCCGACCAGGCCGAGGGATGCGCGCCAGCCCGTGGACGAAGGGGCGGAAGCCGACGCCCTGGACGACGCCGGTCACGCGGACGTGGACGCGGGCCGGCGCCTCTCGGCCGTCACCCGGAGCGGCCGCACCCCCTGGGCGCGGCACTAACCGACCTGCGGCCGTCTCGACCGCCCGCTGACCGAGTCGCCGACGGCCAGGCCGATCAGCACGCCGAGGGCGATGGCCACCATCGTGGCCGCGGTGGCCGCGAGCGTGGCGAGCGCGTCGATGCTGTCCGCGCCGATCAGCTGGGTGACGCCGACGAGCCCGAGCGCTCCGGGCACCAGCAGCCAGAACGCCGGCAGGAAGCTGACCTGGGTGGGTGGCCCCCCACGCTGCGTCGCGACGTACGTGGCGACCGGCGCCATCACCAGGGCGCCCACGAACGCCGACAGGGTCGCGCCGAGGAACAGCCCGCCGATGACCTGTCCGCCGTAGGCCACGTAGAGCACGAGCAGGATCCAGCCCAGGCTCGACAGCCGGGCGCAGTTGTGCACGACGACGCCGATCCCGAAGACGGCCACCCCGACCCACGGGGCCACGTCTCCCAGCGGCGTCGCGGCGGATGCGGTCACCTCCGTCGCGGGGACGCCGACCAGTTGGGCGCCGGCGACGATGCCCAGCGCGAGCAGCACCAGCTGCATGGCCCCGGTCGCCAGCCGGCCGGACCCGGAGAGCATCTGGCCGGTGGACAGCTCGATCGCCGCGGTGGTGAGCAGCGCCCCCGGGAGGAACGTCACCAGCGGCGCCACCAGGGGAGCGAGGATGCCCAGGTTGAGCTCCGTCCCGGCCAGCAGGAACACCGCCGTCGACACCGCGAAGGCGCTCAGCACCGGGAGCACGGCCCTGGACGCGGTGGTGAGCCGCGGTGCGTACAGCTGCAGGGCCCCGACCGCGGTGCCGAGGACGACGGCCACCGCGATGTCGAGCGCGCTGCCGCGCAGAACCAGGGCCAGGCCTGCGCACAGGGCCGCGTAGCCCGCGGTGCGCGCAAGCGGTCCGAAGGGAGGGGGCGCGGCCCGGATCCGCTTGACCTCGGCGGTCAGCCGGCTGGGGTCCGAGCCGCTCTGGGCCGCCTCGGCGGTCAGCCGGGAGACCGCGTCGATCTGATCGAGCCGCAGTTGAGCGACCCCTGCGGCGGCCACCGCGGTCTCGACGGGTTCCGCGCCCGGCACGGTGATGAACAGCGCGGTCGGCAGCACCACGATCTCGGCGTTGGTGACGCCGTGGGCCCGGGCGATCTGGTGCAGGTTGGTCTGCGCGGCGGCGACCGCGAATCCTGAGTCCACCATGGCCTCGCCCAACGCGATCAGCATCGGGGTGAATCCGGCCGGAGCGGGAGCCCCTGTCGGCCCCAGCGCCGGAGTGGGCTCGGTGATGGGCTCAAGCGGCGCCGCCAGCTCCGTGCCCCGGACCCGCGGGCCGGGCCGCCACCACCACAGCGCGGCGCCCGCGGCGAGCAGCGCCGCCACAGCCAGCAGCACGCTGATCCAGGAGATCCCCGAGTCGCTGACCGCCGGCGGCTGCGCCGGGCGCACCTGGGTGGCCGAGGGGGAGGGCTCCGCGGATGGGGCCGGGCTGGCGCTCGGCTCCGCCGAGGGGGTCGGGACTTGGCTGGAGGTTTCGGTCGGCGTCGGCGTGGCCGTGCCCGGATCTGTGGGCGCCGGGCTCGTGGGCGCGTCCGTGGGGATGGCCGTCGGCTGTCGGCGGACCCCGGTGTCCGTCGGGGTCGGGTCCGCCGGCGGGGCCGGCACCGGGGTCGCGGTCTCGGCCGGCAGCGCCGCGGGCACGGCCAGGCCCGCGCGGGAGGGGCGGTCAGCCGCCGCGGCCGCGGTGACGGCCATCCCGAGCAAGGCGACCCCGAGCAGGGCGGGGGCGACCGCCGCGGCCACCCGCCGCGGGCCTCGTCGCATGGCGTCCCCTCGGGGTCTGGGCTGGCTGGCCGGTCGAGGGTGAGGCTGCCACATCGAGGGGGCCCGTGCGGCCGTGTGGACGGGCGGTGACGAGGAGGTGAAGGGCTTGCGACCGGAGCCATCCCTCTCGCGCACCCGGGTCGTCGCTGTGTACGTTCTCGGCAACGAACCTCCGCAGCGCGTCGCCTGCTGGTCCGACGGCCCAGGGGCGGGCTGCGGTGCTTGGGATTCCGTCGCGAGGCACCAGGGAGGGGAACGCACATGTCCACGGCTTTCGGCGTCCACTCCGAGGTCGGCCAGCTGCGCAAGGTGATGGTGTGCGCGCCCGGCAAGGCGCACGCAGCGGCTGACCCCGTCGCAACTGCGACGACCTGCTGTTCGACGACGTGATGTGGGTGGAGAACGCCAAGCGCGACCACTTCGACTTCATCACCAAGATGCGCGACCGCGGCATCGACGTGGTCGAGATGCACAACCTGCTGGCCGAGACGCTCGCGGTCCCCGAGGCGAAGGCCTGGATCCTCGACCACCAGGTCGTGCCCAACCAGGTGGGCGTCGGGCTCGTCGACGAGGTCGCGGTCTACCTCGACGGGCTCGCCCGACCGCGAGCTGGCGGAGACGCTGATCGGCGGGCTGTCGACCGTACGAGTTCCCGGAGACGCACGGCGGCGACATGATCGGCCTGGTGCGCGACGCCGCCGGGCGTCAACGAGTACCTGCTGCCGCCGCTGCCCAACACCCTCTACACCCGCGACACCACCTGCTGGATCTACGGCGGGGTCACCCTCAACCCGCTCTACTGGCCGGCCCGGCACGAGGAGACGATCCTCACCACGGCGATCTACCGGTTCCACCCGGACTTCGCCGGCAAGGTCAACGTCTGGTGGGGCGACCCGACCGCAGGACTGGGGCATGGCCACCCTCGAGGGCGGCGACGTCATGCCGATCGGCAACAAGACCGTGCTGGTCGGGATGAGCGAGCGGTCCTCGCGGCAGGGGATCAGCCAGCTGGCGGCCGCGCTGTTCGAGAAGGGCGCCGCCGAGCGGGTCGTCGTCGCGGCGATGCCCAAGCTGCGCGCCGCGATGCACCTCGACACGGTCTTCACGTTCGCCGACCGCGACGTCGTGCTGCTCTACCCCGACATCGTGAACGAGCATCGAGGCCTTCTCCTACCGGCCGTCGGACAAGCCCGGCGGCGTCGAGCTGCGTCAAGGAGGAGCAAGCCGTTCGTCGACGTCGTCGCCGAGTCGCTCAACCTGCCGAGGCTGCGCGTCGTGGAGACGGGCGGCAACGCCTACGTGCGCGAGCGCACCCAGTGGGACAGCGGCGCCAACCTCGTGTGCGCCTCGCCCGGCGTGGTGTTCGCCTACGACCGCAACACCTACACCAACACCCTGCTGCGCAAGGAGGGGATCGAGGTCGTCACGATCGTCGGCGCCGAGCTCGGCCGCGGGCGCGGCGGCGGCCACTGCATGACCTGCCCGATCATCCGCGACGCCGTGGACTACTGATGGCCGCCGGCGAGGCCGACCGCGACCGGCCGCGCCCAGCGAAGCGAGAAGTTCCAGTTCCCCGGGGCCGTCACCACCCTGGCCATCGTCACCGTGCTGGTCTGGGTGGCGGCGCTGTTCATCCCGGCCGGCCGCTACCTGACCGACGCGGACGGCTCGCCGATCCCCGGCACCTTCGAGCAGGTCCCCTCGCCGCTGTCGTTCGGCGACAAGGTCCAGCAGCTCATCCTGGCCCCGATCAACGGCATCTACGGACTGCTCAACCCCGAGACCGAGTTCGTCGACACCGAGACGCGTCGGCCGGATGTTCGGCCAGATCGGCGTCATCGTCTTCATCATGGCGATCGGGGCCTTCATCTCGGTCTCGTTCGCCACCAAGAGCCTCGAGGTCGCCGTCGGCGCCCTGGCGAACCGGCTGCGGAACAAGGGCTGGCTGCTCATCGCCGCGGTCATGGTGCTGTTCTCGCTGCTCGGGCTCCACGATGGGCTTCTCGGTCGAGACCCTCGGCTTCTACGCGCTGTTCATCCCGCTGATGGCGGCGCTCGGCTACGACCGCCTGGTCACCGCGTCGATGATCATCATCGGGGCGCTGATCGGGGTGATGGGCGCGACGGTGAACCCGTTCTCGATCGGGGTCGCCGCGGGCGAGGCCGGCGTCTCGATCGGCGACGGCATCGTGCTGCGGCTGCATCCTGTGGGTCGTCCTGACCGCGATGGCGGTCGGCTGGGTGCTGCGGTACGCCGCGAAGATCCGCAAGGACCCGAGCGCGTCGCTGGTGGGCTTGGACGACCCCGACGAGGCGGAGGCCTCGGCCACCGACCACATGGCCGAGGACCTCGAGCACGAGGCAGCCGGCGCCGAGCACCGGCTGACGCGGCACCCAGAAGTGGGTGCTCGCGATCACGGTCTTCGCCTTCGGGCTGATGATCTTCTCGGTCATCCCGTGGTCGAGCATCATCGGCGGCACCACCGGGCCGGCCGACTACTACAACGACCACGAGGTCGCGGGCGCCGAGCCGTACTGGTTCGAGCTGAACTGGTGGTTCCCGCAGCTGGCGATGCTCTTCATCCTCGCCTCGGTGCTGGTGGGGATCGTCGCGCAAGATGGGCGAGAAGGAGACGGTGCGGCTGATCGCCGCCGGGGCCTCGGACATGATGGGCCCGGCGCTGGTGGTGCTGCTGGCCGGCGGGGTCTCGGTGATCATGAACAACACCCAGACCCTCGACACCATCCTCAACTCGATGGAGCAGCTGGTCAGCGGGGCCTCGGCCGGGGTCTTCGCCGTTCATCACGATCCTGGTCAACATCCCGCTGGCGTTCCTGATCCCCGTCCAGCTCGGGGCACGCGGCGCTCGCCATGCCGCTGCTGGCGCCGCTGGCCGACTTCGCCGCGGTGAGCCGCCCAACCACGATCACCGCCTGGATCATGGGCCACGGGCTGACCCTGCTCGTCTCGCCCACCAGCGTCGTGGTCGTCGGCGGGCTGGCGATCGCGAAGGTCGGGTACGACAAGTACCTGCGCTTCGTCTGGCCGCTGATCCTCGGGCTCTTCGTCGTCGCCACGCTCATCGTCGGCATCGCGGCGACCCTCGAGTGACCGGGGCCGGACGCGGGGTCCGCCCCACCGGAGGGGGCGGCGGTGAGTGACTCCACGCTCACCCTGCTCACGCTGGCCGTCGTGGTGGGGCTGTTCGTGTGGAACCGCCTCCCGGTCGAGTTCGTCGCCATCGGCTCCGCGCTCGTCCTGTACGCCCTCGGCGTGCTGACCCTGCCCGAGGCGCTGGCCGGCTTCGGCGACCCGGCGGTGATCCTGATCGCCGCGCTCTTCGTGGTGAGCGAGGGGCTCGACGCCACCGGCGTGACCACCTGGGTCGGCCAGTCGCTGGTCGAGCCGCTCGGGCGAGCGGCACGCGCCGGCTGCTGCTCCTCACGATGCTGCTCAGCGCCGGGCTGACCGCGCTCATCGGGCTGAACGGCGCGGTGGCCGCCCTGCTGCCGATGGTGGTCGTGATGGCGCTGCGCCGGGCGATTCCCGCCCTCGCGGCTGCTCATGCCGCTGGCCTTCGCCGGCAGCGCGGGCGGGCTGCTGCTGTTGACCGGCAGCCCGGTCAACATCGTCATCTCCGAGGCGGCGGGCGACGCCGGCGTCGGGGAGTTCGGCTTCGTCGAGTTCGCCCTCGTGGGCGTGCCCGCTGGTCGCGGGCACGATCGCCATCGTGCTCGCTGCTCGGCGACCGGCTGCTGCCCGAGCGCGTCAGCGACGAGGCTCCCGCCGGACCTCAGCGGGCTGGCCCAGGCCCTGGTCGCGCGAGTACTCGCTCGACAACGTCTTCCACCTGCGGGTCCGCGCCGGCTCCGCGCTGATCGGGGCGCCCCGCGTGGGCTGGGACCTGTCCGCCTACCCCGAGGCCCGGGTCATCACGGTGCTCGACGGGGCCACCCAGCAGCCCGTGTCCGAGGGCCCGATCGCGCGCCGGTGACCGGCTGACGCTGGTCGGCGATCCCGAGGTCGTCACCGCGCTTCGCCGCGGACCACGGCCTCGACGTCGAGGCGGTGCGGACGGCCGAGGACGTCGAGCAGTCCCTGATGTCGCGCTCACTCCGGGGCCGCCGAGGTGGTGATCCCGCCGCGTTCCACCCACGTCGGGGCCGAGGTCCAGCCCAGCCAGGTCCTCAGACGGCGAGCCTGATCGTGCTGGCGGTCACCCGCCAGGGCCACGACCTCGGCGCCGGGCCGGTGCGGCTGAAGGCCGGCGACACGCTCCTCGTCGAGGGGCCGTGGTCGGCCCTGGAGACCGCCGCGCGCGGCCACGAGGTGCTGGTCGTCGACTCGCCCGACCTGGTGCGGCGCCAGTCGGTCCCGCTCGGGCCGCGGCTCGCGGGCCGGCGATCGCGGTGCTCGCCGGCGATGGTCGTGCTGCTCGCGACGGGCGTGGTGCCGGCCGTGGTGGCCGCGCTGCTGGCCGCGGGCGCCATGATCCTGCTGCGGGTGGTGACGCGTGCAGCAGGCCTACCGCGGGATCTCCTGGACCACCGTGCTGCTCGTCGCCGGGATGATCCCGATGGCGACCGCGGTGCGCGACCTCCGGCGCCGGCGAGCTGGTGGCCGACCGTCATCGTCGACGCGGTGGGCGACGCCGGGCCGCTGGTGCTGCTGGTCGCGCTGTTCGTGATCACCGTGGTCTTCGGCCAGCTCATCAGCAACACCGCCACGGCGCTGGTGATGATCCCGATCGCGGTCTCGGCGGCCGACCAGCTCGACGTGTCGGCCCGGCCGGTGCTGATGAGCCTGTGCGTCGCGGCGGCCGTGGCCTTCCTCACCCCGGTGGCCACCCCGGCGAACATGATGGTGATGGGCCCGGCCGGCTACCGGTTCGGCGACTACTGGAAGCTCGGGCTGCCGCTCGTGCTGCTCTTCGGCGTCGTGTCGGTCCTGCTGGTCCCCGTCGTTCTGGCCGTTCTGACCGGCGGCCGGCGCCGCCTCGACGGGCGGCGGGCGGGCAGGGCTGGCACAGTCGAGCCATGGCCGAACGTACGAGATCTGTCCGTCCTGGTGGCCGGGGCGCACGGGCGGGCTGGGCACGCCCGATCAGCCGGAGGTTGGCCTCGGCGGGGGCCCGCCTCACCCTGCTCGGTCGCGACCGCGAGCGGCTCGAGCTGCTCGGCCTCGACGCGGCGCTGGTGGCGGGCGACCTGCGCCAGGCCGAGACGGCCGAGCGAGCCGTGGCGGCGGCCGTCTCCGCGTACGGCCGGCTCGACGGCCTCGTGGTGGCCTCGGGCGTGGTCGCCTTCGGCCCGGTCGGGGAGCTCCCCGACGAGGTGCTGCTCGACCTCTTCCTGGTCAACACCCTCGCCCCCGTACGCCTGCTGCGGGCCGCCCTGCCGCACCTGACCGCGTCGGCGGGCGAGGGCCGCGCGCCCTTCGTCGTGAACCTCAGCGCCGTCGTCGCCGAGCAGCCGACCGCGGGGATGGCCGCCTACTCGGCGTCGAAGGCGGCCCTCACCGCGTACGACGCCGCGGCCGGCCGCGAGCTGCGCCGGGCCGGCATCCGACTGATCGACGCCCGGCCCCCGCACACCGAGACCGGGCTGGCCGATCGGCCGCTCGCCGGCACGGCACCCCGGCTGCCCCACGGTCTCGACCCCGACGTGGTGGCCGCGCGGGTCTTGGCGCGCGGTCGCCGGCGACGAGCGCGACCTACCCAGTGCCGCCTTCGGCTGAGGTCCGGTGGTCCGGCAGTCGGCTGGCCGTGCGAGGCACCACGTGCGTGTGGCTAGCGGCTCGGTGGAAGGGCTAGCCCGCGGGCGGTGATCGCTGCGGCGACGGTGGGGGGGATCGGCCGGCAGGCGCAGGCCTGTCGCGTGCGCCAGGTGCCAGGCGACCCGGTCGTCCAGCCGGGCGTGGGAGCCCAGGACGTGCCGTTGGTGCCAGGCCTTGTTGACCCGGCTCGTGCCGCGGTCTGGCTTGGCGGCGATCGGCGGCGGCTGGGCGCGCGTTGGGCCTGTCCTGCGCGCGCCGGCCGGGCGCTGCTTGGCTGCGGGAGCCTGGCCGGGGGTCGCCGGAGCCGAGGCAGGCAAGGGCTCGGGGGGCAGGGGGGCCCGCAGGGTGATGACCCCCTGCGAGTGCTCGCGCGTCCACTTGAGCCCGGGCTCGTCGAGCACATGCAGCATGCCGGAGTTCTCGGCCAGCACGGTGGCGACCACCTCCGTGAAGCCGAGGCGCTGGGCCAGGGCGATCATCCGGCGCTGCAGCCGGGTGCCCACCCCGCGCCCCTGGTAGGCGTCCTCGACGATCATGGCGAACTCGGCCGCGTGGCTGTCCTCGGGCGCGTTGGGGAAGACGTTGCCGAGCCCGATGATCGCGCCCTCCTCGCTCATCACCACCAGGGTGGCGCCCGCGGTGGCCGCCGGTGATCCGGCGCAGGTTGATGTCGCGCCACTCGCCGACCTCGGTGAAGTACCGGTGGACCCGGCTCTGCTCGGAGCAACGCTCGTGCATCGCCGCGACCGCGTCGGCGTCGCCGGGGTGGGCGAGCCGGATCCAGACGGTGCCGCCCCCCTTGATCGGCTCGACCCAGCCGAGCGCCTCGGTGTCTCCCGTCACGCTGGAGATCGCCGCGGCGAGCCGCAGCAGCGCCGACGCGCGGGACTTCTCCACGCGGGCGAACGGCGCCCAGTCGCGCTGGAGCACGACGTGCTGGTCGGCCGTCCACTGCAGGCGCAGGATGTCGGCGGCGTCATCCTCGCCCTCCACCGCGTCGCTGACCTCGAAGTGGTCGGCCTCCACCAGCATCGCGGCGGCCTGCGGCGCGAACCCAGGGTTGGTGACGAGCTCGGTGGCGCCGTCCATGACCCGGGTCGGCAGGTCGAGGCCGTCGTCGAGCGACCCCTCGGTCACGTAGCCGTTGCTGCCCGCCGCCATGGCCGCCGCCAGGATCGCCTGCTCGCTGACCCCGCTGGGCACCGTGAGGGCCACGTCGATGGTGCGCCGTTCGTCCTCGGCGCCGAGCGCATAGGCCGACAGGACGTACGCGTGCAGCCCGCTCAGCGACCGCATGAGCAGGGCCAGCCCGCCGGGGCGGTCGGGGATGTCAACGCGCAGCCGCCAAGGCGTGCGGGCCTCGTGGTCGCCCGACAGCAGGAAGGCCTCCGGCGCGACCGCGGATCCGATGCGGCCCATCAGCGCGTTCCACCGAGCCTGGCTCGGCTTGCGGTCGACCACGGGATCAACGACGGCGAGGCCCACCGACAGGGCGAGCGCGAAGTGCACGAACGCGTCGTCGTCGACGTCGTCGTCCAGGCCGCCTGAGCGACGGGTCTGCTCGGTGAGCGCCTTCATGTTGGCCCACCGCTTGCGCACCCGGGCCGACTCCAGGGCCCGTACGTCGTCGTCCCGGTGGGCCTGGGTGAGCGCCTCCAGCTCAAGCACGTTCCAGGAGCGCTCGGGGTCGGCGAAGATCTCGGCGGCGGCCTCGAGCAGCACCGACAGCGCGGGCGCGGCGTCGGGGGCGGCTGCTGCCGCAGCCACCCGGTCGGCCGCCTCCGAGGTGACCTTGGCGGCCATCACCTCGGCGAACAGCTGCGGGCGGCCGCCGGTCAGCCGCTTCACCGTGAGGCGGTTGACCCCGGCGCGCTCGGCGACCATGCGCAGCCGGGTGCCGCCGTAGCCGTGCTCGGCGAACAGCTCCGCCGCGGCATCGACGATCCGCTGCCGGGTCTCAAGGTCGCTGGCCACCGGTGGTCCCCTGCCGTAGGCGTGGGCGCCTCGCTCAGGAGGCGCCAGAGAAACACCGTACGGCCGCTGTGTGACGTCGAGGTGAACTTCGCCAGTCCCCTGAAGAGAAATGAGTCACGGGAGCGGCCTGCGGGTCGGGAAGATTCGGCCCTGGCGGGTCGGCCCGGGCGCCGTCGAGGCTGGGCAGCGAGCCAGGAGGCGAGCATGCAGGTCTTGATTGTGTACGAGTCGATGTACGGCAACACCCACGCCATCGGCGCCGAAATCGCCGCGGGGCTGGCCGCCCTACGGCGAGACCAAGGTGGTCGCTGTCCACGAGGCCACCCCCGACGCCCTGGTCTGGCGGGGTCGATCTGTGATCGTCGGGCGGGCCCACCCACGCCCACGGCATGACCTCCGCCCAGTCGCGCAAGAGGCGCTCGAGGCCGCTGAGAAGCCGGACAGCGCGCTGACCCTCGACCCCGACGCCGCAGGCCCCGGGCTGCGCGACTGGTTCAAGACGCTCGCCGCAGCTCGACGGACGGCGCGCCGCCGCGTTCGACACCCGTGTCGACGCGCCGGCCGTCCTGACCGGCCGCGCCTCTCGAGGGATCGCCCGCCGGCTGCCGCGACCATGGCTTCCACCTGGTGGCTGATCCGGAGAGCTACCTGGTTGACAAGCGCAACGAGCTCGTCGCAGGCGAGGCCGAGCGCGCCCACGCCTGGGGGGTCCAGCTGGGTACCGTGCCTTGACGCGAGCCCCGCTGATCGGGGGCCTTTCGCCCGTGGGAACCGCCACTGCCGGGTGCCATGCTGCGAGTACGTGATCGTGCCGTGGAGAAGGAGGCGCACGATGACCGAGTCCATGCTGTCGGCGGGCAACGAGCAGGCCATTCGGGATCTGGCGATCAAGCGGGTCAAGGACCGCCGCGACTTCCAGACCCACGTGGTCGCCTACCTGGTGGTGAACGCGTTCCTGTGGGGCATCTGGGCCTGGACCCTCGGGCCGACGGGCTACCCGTGGCCGATGTGGGTGACCCTCGGCTGGGGGATCGGCGTCGTCCTGAACTGGTGGGAGGTGACCCGCCGGCCGATCACGCCCGAGGACGTCGAGCGGGAGATCCACCGGATGCAGCCGCACTAGCGGCCGCGTCGAGCGGTGGGGGGTCGACGGCTAGAGGTCGGCGAGCCGCGGGTCGGTGAGGATCGGCTGGATGGCCTTCATCCCCTTGCTCAGGAACGGCTTCGGGGTGTTGTCCTTGATCACCTGGACGATCATCAGCTCGGTGATCTCGGTGTCCTCGCCGTAGCGCTCGGACAGGATCTTGTTGAGGCCGTCTCGGGTGTTGCTGCGGAACAGCCGCGGCGTGGCCTCGATGCTCTTGTCGTAGACCGCCTGGGCGTTGGGGCCCCAGTTGAAGTTCGGCACCGCGATGTCTCCCCCTGCTCTCGATCCGCCACCTGCTGACTGCGCGACCCGCCCGATGACTCTAGGGGTGCCTGCTGCGTTGGCCAAGCATCGCGCCCCTCGCGGTCAGCGGGCGTTCCCCCTGGCCACTCGGTCACAGACTCGGTCACCCCGCACGGGCGACTGCCGCTTGCTCGCCGGCAGCTTCATGACCACCGGCCAGAGCGCGATCCCGGCCAGCAGGACCACGGTGGTGATCCCGGCCACCAGCCACCAGTTGTTCGTCTGCTCGTTGCGGCTGTTGACGATGACCCAGATGAGCACCCAGGAGCCCGACGAGGCCGCCATCGTGGTGAAGCCGTGCAACGTCTGCCGGCTGGTCTTGAGCAGCGCGTGGAAGAAGTACATCGTGGCGGCCACGAGCAGCAGCTGCAGGAAGATCACCGGGTCGCCGAACGTGGTGAAGGCCAGGTAGATCGACGATCAGGCTGGCGACGGTGAGCGGCCCGAAGTAGGGCAGGTCGTAGAAGTACAGCGGCGGCAGGGCGATCAGGCACAGCGGCGCTCACGACCCACACCCAGGCCTGGTCGCCTCCGATGGCCAGGGCGGCGGCCGCGCTGCCGGACGTGATCATCCAGTAGAACATGAAGTCCAGCAGCCCCACCCCGTTGGCGCTGGGGGAGTCCTCGGTGAGGTACCAGCGGTCCATGGTGTTCTGGGCCGCCTCGAAGGCGCCACCCGCTGCCATCAGCACGGCGGCGACGAAGAACAGAAAGGGGCTGTCGGTGGTCTCGAGCAGGAAGTCCCAGTTCGCCCAAACGGCGAACACGAAGAAGAGCGGGACGAGCAGGGCGTAGACATGGGCCGACAGGACCCACACGGCCTCGGGCCAGTGATGTCGACTTGGGACCAGATCTTCTTCGTCGTGGGTCTCATGGCCGGGGCTCAGGGCTCTCGGTCAAGGCCTACGCGACGCGGTGCTGGGCGCCGCACGTGGCTGTCAGTGTGAGCCCCGGGCCGCGGAACGGGAAGGGTCTGACGGCCGTTCCGCGGCCCGGGCAGTGATCAGGACTTGGTGGGGACCAGCTCGCAGGCCGACCCGGCGGCGTCCTTGAGGTAGTCGCCTGAGGAGTGCGCGATGCCGGCGATGCACGTCGCCGATGGATCCAAGCCCGCCGTACACCCCGCGTACGAGCGAGCGGTTGCCGCACGGCCGTGGTGGTGTCGTCGCCGACGCCGAGCCGGGAGGCGACGGACAGCGGGATCTCCACGGCCGCCACCACGGTCTCTCCAGGACGTCGAGTCCCTTGCGGTAGGTGCCGAGAAGAGCCGTCGGGCTGGGTCTTCGTGGTGCTCATCTCGAATGCCCCCTGCGGGATCGGGGACCTCTGGGCGAGGTCCCTAGGGCTTGTGTACACCTTCAGTGCACGAGTGCCCACCGTCGGGAGTCCCGCCACGCCGTGCGCCCCGTTGCCCGGACCGCACGGCGTGGCCGCCGTGGCCATTCGGCCGACGTGCCGGTGAAGCGGTCAGGCCTTCTTCGCCGGGCCGCTTGCTGGCCTGCTTGCTGGCCTGCTTGGTGGCCTTGCCGACCACGTCGGCGACCGACGCGGTCTCCTGGGCGACACGGCGTCGGCGATCTGCGTGACGATCGTGTCGATGGTGCCGTGGATGCCCTTGGCGAGGTCGCGGTTGGCCTTGCGGGCCGACCCGGCGGTCTCGGCCGACATGCCGAAGCCGCTGAGCACGCCCCAGCGGGATCTCGGCGGCGGACACGACCGTGCTCTCGATGGCGTCGAGGCCGGAGCGGACGGCGATCAGGAAGAAGCGCTGCTCGCCGGCCGCCGCCTGGCGGGCGCCTTCTTCGCTGGGGCGGCCTTCTTCGCGCCGGACGCCTTCTTCGCGACGGTCCGCTTCGCGGGGGCGGCCTTCTTGGCGGGCGCCTTCTTCGCGGCGGTCGTAGCGGTGGTCACGTCGTCACCTCTCTGCGTGATGCGGCGATCGAACCGATCGGCCGTCTCTCATGGACTGGTATACGCCCTTCGGTGAACACTTGTCCACCGAAATGGTGAAGGTCTGTCCCCACCACGAGGCGCCCCCCATGCACGGAACGTAACCGAGGGGGCGTCTTCGACGGCAGGGTCCGAAAGTCCCTAGCCGCCGATGGGACGGCTTCTAGACTCAGCCTCTGAGCTTTGTGGTCTCATGCCCGGACCGCCCCGGGGGGACGCTCGGACCCGGCGATCGCCGGGCCCTTTCGCCGGAGACGGCGCAATGGGCGCCCTGGTGGGGAACGAGCTCGGTTCGGAGGGCCAGGGCCAGCCACGGACGCAGCTGACACCCCGTTCGACGGCACGACCTCGGGCGCAGCCGAGTGCCGCAGCAGTCGCACCCCGATCTGGCCCGACTACTTCGCCCGCTGGGCCAGCCGGACGCCGCCAACAGGCAGTACCAGGGCTACGGCCGGACACCGCGCGGGTCTGGCGGGCCTACTACGACCTGATCCTCGGCCACCCGAAGGTTGCCTACTATGGGATGCGGCACTTCTACCAGAGCCTGACCTACCGCATCTCCAATGAGGAGACCGGCGACGCGCTCAAGCCGCTGATGACGTTCCTCACCCCGGTCGGCATGCTCTCCACCCCCTTCGTCTCGGTGCTGGCGGTGGCCACGATCCCGCCCTTCCTGAGGTGGCAAGGAGATCGAGATCCCCCCGCTGTTCCAGCAGGCCGTTCAACCTGCGGGGCTGGGCCAACTACAACGTGATGCTCGTGACGATGTTCACGATGCACTCCTGCACGGTGCCGAATGGGCTGGAGCCCCGCCACGCCCTGCGGCACTCCTGCAAGGTCTTCTGGCACGACTTCTACGAGCAGAACCTCCCCGAGGGGCACCACGCCACCCGGCAGTACGGGATCATGAAGGACGGCGTCCTCAAGGGCGGAGTTCCCCAAGGACTCCTTTTAGTAATAACCACCGAGGCAGCGCCGGCCAGTACCTCCGCACCTGGGAGTGGAGCCGGAGGAGCGGCTCTACCGGCTGGCGACAAGGAGCAGTAGAGGAGGAGCCGGCCGTCTGCCACGCCGGAGGAGCTCCGCGCCTGGATCGACTCGATGTACG
>CAWFSE010000012.1:0-97300 GCA_963818455.1 uncultured Actinomycetota bacterium | reverse complement strand
CCGAGCCGTTCTGCGGGAGCGACGCCGGCGAGTCGCGCGTACTCGCCGTCGTGCGGGGTCAGCACGGTGGTCGCGGCCCGCTCGCGGATGGCGATCCGCACCCCCTCGTCGGCGGCCACCACCGCGAGGGCGCCGGCATCCAGCACCACCGGGACGTCGTCGTCCAGGGCCCACCGCACCGCGGTGGAGGTGTCGGGGTCCGGTTCCATCCCCGGGCCGACCACCCAGGTCGCACCCGGCCCTCGGCCGGCACCACCTCCGGCCGCGAGGCCACCACGGCCTCCGCGGCCGACCCGAGCGCGCGCACCATCCCCGCGCCCGCGTGCACCGCCGCCTCCGCCGCGAGCACGCCAGCACCCGGGTAAGCCCGCGAGCCGGCCACCAGCCCGACGACGCCGCGGGCGTACTTGTCGCTGTCCGGCCCGGGCCGGGGCAGCCGAAGCGCGGCATCGACATGGTCGAGGACCAGCACGGGAGGCGTTGCCGGCAGCGTCTCGGCGAGGCCGATGTCGATGAGCTGCAGGACGCCCGCCCGGTCGCCCCCGGCCGGGTGAGCAGGCCCTGGTCGACGCGCCGAAGGTGACGGTGACGTCGGCGGCGAACCCCGAGCCCGCGACCGCGCCGGTGTCGGCGTCGACGCCGCTGGGCAGGTCGACGGCGACGACGGACCCACCGTCGGACACCGCCGCCGCCTCGGCCAGGCGGCCGCGGGCCGGAGCCCGCCGCGTCCGCCGATGCCGAGGATGCCGTCGACCACGAGATCGGCCGCGCGGATTGCCGAGACGGCCGCTGGTCCATCGGCGGGAACGACCCGGCCTCCCGCGCGCCTCAGCGCCGCAAGGCCTCCGCCGTGGATCCGCTCTAACACCTGGATCGCCGTCACCCGGGTCCCGCGACGGGCCAGCCGGGCGCCGGCGAAGAGGACGTCGCCACCGTTGTCGCCGCTGCCGACCAGCAGCGCGACCTCGCGGCCGTACCCGCCCTCCAGCAGTTGGAGGCACACGCGGGCCAGGCCGGCGGCGGCCCGCTGCATCAGGGCGCCGTCCGGTAGCCGGGCCATGAGCGCCGCCTCCGCGGCCCGCACCTGCGCGACGTCGTACGCCCGGCGCATCTCAGCCCTCGGCCAGGACGGTGGCGGTGGCCAGCCCGCCGTCGTGGGCCAGCGAGAGGTGCCAGCGCACCACGCCGCGTGCCTGGGCCGCCGTCGCGCACCGAGCCGCGCACGGACAGCAGCGGGCGCCCGTCGGCGGCGCGGCCGACCTCGACGTCAAGCCAGACCAGGCC
Source organism: uncultured Actinomycetota bacterium (assembly GCA_963818455.1). Classification (GTDB taxonomy): domain Bacteria; phylum Actinomycetota; class Actinomycetes; order CAVWCF01; family CAVWCF01; genus CAWFSE01. Next base: position 96,016 of record CAWFSE010000012.1, on the reverse strand, counting down.
GCCGGGGGCGCCCAGCGCCTTGGCGACAGCCTCTTTGGCGGCGAACCGCGCGGCCAGGGAGGGGTCCGGCAGCCCGCGCTCGGCCTCGGTGAACAGCCGTTGGCGCGAGCCCGGGGGTGCGCGCCAGCGACTCCGAGAAGCGCGCGATATCGACGAGGTCGACACCCAGTCCGACAATCACGGCCCCACTCTAGGGCGAGGGTCCGTACGCTCAGGAGCTGTGACCCCCGAGTTGAGCGCCACCCTGGCCGATGGCTCCGCGCTGTTGCTGCGACCGCCGCGCGAGGCCGATGTCGCGGTCCTGCACGGGCTGCTGGCGAGCCCCGATGTGGGCCGCTGGTTCCACCCGCGGACGCTGGAGCAAGCCCACGACGAGTGGCTCGACCCACAGGCGCTGGCGTGGGCCCTTGAGGTGGACGGCCGCTGCGTCGGGCTGGTCCAGGTGGAGGAGGAGGACGACCCCGACTACAGGCATGCCGCCCTGCAGGTGTTCGTCGCCCCCGATGTGTGGGGGCGCGGCATCGCCGCGGCCAGCCTGACAGCCGCCTGCGACTGGCTGGTCGGACCCCGCGGCCACCACCGGCTCACCCTCGACCCCGAGCGGGCGAACGGCTCCGGACTGCGGCTGGCCGAGCGGCTCGGCTTCCGGCGGGTCGGCGTGCTGGAGCGCGACCCGGTGGGACCACGCGTTCGACCGCTGGGCCGACGCGGTGCTGATGGAGCGGGTCGAGGAGGTGGCGTCATGAGCGGCTTCGGCGTCTTGAGGGGCCAGCGGGTGGTCCTTCGACCGGTCGACCCCGGCGATGCCGAGGAGCTGGACCGCATCCACCGAGCCCGAGGTCGCGCGCTGGTGGGGCGAGCCGGACGACGGCTGGCTGCAGGCCGAGCACGGCGCGGCCGGTTCGGCGATCGAGGTCGACGGCGGGTCGTCGGATTCGCCACGACCTACGAGAAGGACAACCCGCGCCGCCGCTTCGCCGGCCTCGACCTCTTCCTGGATCCGGCGACCCATGGCCAGGGGTACGGCCTGGACGCGGTCGAGGCGATCGTCGGCTGGCTGCACGCCACCCGGCACCACCGGATCGTGGTCGACCCCGCGGCCGACAACGCCGCGGCGATCGCCTGCTACGCCAAGGCGGGCTTTCGGGCGGTCGGCCTGATGCACGCGTACGAGCGGGACCGCACCCCCGGCCCGGACGGCGGCCGCGGCTGGCACGACGGCCTGCTGATGGAGCACGTCCTGCCCGCCGGCGAGGAGGTGCACTAGCGATCCCGTACGCCGAGGGCTCCTGCGTCACCTCACTCGACGGTGACGCTCTTGGCTAGGTTGCGCGGCTGGTCGACGTCGTACCCGCGCACCACGGCCATCTCGCAGGCGAACACCTGAAGCGGCACCGTCGCCACCAGCGGCTGGAGCAGCGCGGGGGTCTGCGGGACGCGGATCAGCACGTCGGCGTACGGGGCGACGTCCTCGTCGCCGTCCTCGGCGATCACCAGCGTGCGCGCGCCGCGGGCGCGCACCTCTTGGATGTTGCTCACGATCTTGTCGTGCAGCACCTTGCGCGAGCGGGGCGACGGCACGATCACCACGACCGGCAGCCCCTCCTCGATCAGCGCGATCGGGCCGTGCTTGGGCTCCCCGGCAGGGAAGCCCTCGGCGTGCATGTACGCCAAGCTCCTTGAGCTTGAGCGGCTCCCTCCATGGCCCACCGGGTAGCCCACATGCCGGCCCGAGGAAGGAGCACCGCCGTCGCGTCAGCCAGCGTGCGGGCGCAGGGCCCAGCAGGCTCGAATCGTGCTCCAGCAACGCGGTCGACCTTCTCGGGCATCGCGGCCAGGCTCGCGGACGGTGCGCGGCCACCTCCTCACCCCACTTGGGTGCCCCGCACCTGCGCCGAGGTAGAGCGCGACGGAGCTCGGAGACGCGCGACCACCTGGGTGAGGAAGGCCTTGGTGGAGGCGACCGCCACCTCCGGCCCGGCGTACGAGTAGATGACGGCGTCGCTCTCCCTCGGGATGGTGCTCGAGCCGTTGACGTTGCCAGCCCGGCGAGCACGCGCGCCTCGCTGCTCCTTGGCGTGCCGGATGGCCATCAGGGTGTCCATGGTCTCGCCGGACTGCGAGATCGCCAGGACGAGCGTGCGCCGGGTCAGGATCGGGTCGCGGTAGCGGAACTCGCTGGCGACCTCCACCTCGCACGGGACTGCGCGTCCAGTGCTCGATCGAGTACTTCGCCAGCAGGCCGGCGTGGTATGCCGTGCCGCACGCGATGATGACGATCTCGCTTGACCTCGCGGCCAGGTCCTGTCGGAGATCCGGACCCGTCCAGTTGCGAGGCGCAGGTCGGGGCCGATCCGGCCGCGCAGGGTGTCGGCGACCGCCTTGGGCTGCTCGGCGATCTCCTTGAGCATGAAGTAGTCGTAGCCGTCCTTCTCGGCGGCCGACGCGTCCCAACCACGTGGTAGCGCCGTGACTCGACGGGGGCCGCTCCACGAAGTCGGTGATCCACCATCCGCCGCCGGCGCGCAGCTCGACGACCTCGTCCTGGCCGGACCGTCCATCGCCTCACGGGTGTGCGCGATGAAGGCCGCCACGTCGGAGGCCAGGAAGTCTCGCCCTCGCCGAGGCCGATGACCAGCGGGTGAGCTTGCGGGCGTGCGCCCACGACCGACGTCCGGGCTCGTCGGCGGTGCACCGCGACGAGGCCGTGAACGCGCCCTCCAGCCGACGTGCAGACCCGCGCATCGGCCTCGGCCAGGGAGCCCCCCGACGGCCCGACTCGGCCGAGCAGGTGCGCGACGACCTCGGTGTCGGTGTCCGAGCGCATCTCGTGGCCGCGGGCCTCGAGCTCGGTCCGCAGTGCCGCGAAGTTCTCGATGATGCCGTTGTGGATCACCGCGACCCGCGCGTGGTCGTCGAGGTGCGGGTGGGCGTTGCGGTCGTTGGGCGCCCCGTGGGTGGCCCACCGGGTGTGCCCCATCCCCGTGGTGGCTGCCGCGAGCTCCAGCGGCAGGCCGTCGAGATCGCCCTCCAGGTTGGCCAGCTTGCCGGCGCGCTTGCGGGTCTCCAGCGCCCCGTCGGCGACGAGTGCGACGCCCGCGGAGTCGTACCCGCGGTACTCCAGCCTCCGCAGCCCGTCGATGACGACCTGGAGCGCGGGCTGGCTTCCGACGTATCCCACGATGCCGCACATAGCGAGCCAGCCTAGGCGGTCGGCGTGCGGGCTCAGTGCAGCGCGAGCCGCTCGCGGACGACTGCGGCGAGGCCCTCGGCCTCGGCCCGGGCGGACTCGGCGGTCGGGGCCTCGACCATCACGCGCACCAGCGGCTCGGTGCCGCTCGGCCGCAGCAGCACCCGCCCGCGTCCGGCCAGGCGCTCCTCGGCCGCGGCGACCTGGGTCGCGAGCACCGCGTCCGTGCCGGCCCCGCCCCTTCGTCCACGTCCGCACGTTGACGAGCACCTGGGGCAGCCGCTCCATGACCGCGGCCAGGTCGGCCAGCGTGCGGCCGGTGCCGGCAACCCGCGCGAGCAGGTGCAGGGCGGTGAGCACGCCGTCGCCTGTCGTGGCGTGGTCGGCCAGCACGACGTGGCCGGACTGCTCACCCCCAAGGGAGTAGCCGCCCTCGCGCATGGCCTCAAGCACGTAGCGGTCGCCGACCGCGGTCTCGACGACGGAGACACCCTCACGCTCCATCGCCAGCCGGAACCCTAGGTTGCTCATCACCGTGGCGACCACCGTGCCTCGCGCCAAGGCCGAGCGCTCGTGCAGGGCGAGGGCGAGGACGGCCAGGATCTGGTCGCCATCGACGATGGCCCCGGTGTGGTCGACGGCCAGGCAGCGGTCCGCGTCGCCGTCGTGGGCGATCCCCGCGTCCGCGCCGTGGGCCCGCACCGCCTCGCGAAGCGGGTCGAGATGCGTCGAGCCGCAGCCGTCGTTGATGTTGAGCCCGTTCGGAGAGCAGCCGATCTCGACGACGTCCGCGCCGGCGCGCCGCAGCGCCTCGGGCCCGACGGCGTACGCGGCCCCGTGGGCGGCGTCCACCACGACCCGCAGCCCGGCCAACGGCCGCCGACCCTGCCCGCGGGGTGGCCGCCGCGAGGTAGGCGAGGTAGCGCTCGTCGGCGTCAACCAGGGGGCGGACCCGGCCGACCCGCGCGCCGGTGGGCCGCTCCCACGGCTCGCGCATCCGCGACTCGATGGCGTCCTCGAGCGCGTCGGCGAGCTTCACCCCGCCGGCGGCGAAGAACTTGATCCCGTTGTCGGGCATCGGGTTGTGCGAGGCCGACAGCACCACGCCGAGATCGGCGCCCAGGTCGGCGGTGAGGAACGCCACGGCGGGTGTCGGCAGGACGCCGGCGTCGAGCACATCGACGCCCGCGCTGGCGAGGCCGGCGACGACGGCCGCCGATAGGAACTCCCCGCTCGCGCGCGGATCGCGCCCCACCACGGCGACGGGGCGCGCGCCAGCGGACGTGTGCCCCGCGAAGGCGCCCGCGTCGCCGAGCACGTGGGCGGCGGCGACCGACAGGTCCAGGGCGAGCTCGGCGGTGAGGTCGCGATTCGCGAGCCCCCGCACACCGTCCGTGCCGAAGAGGCGGCCCATGGGGCGCCCGATCAGCGCTTGCTGTACTGCGGCGCCTTGCGAGCCTTCTTCAGGCCGTACTTCTTGCGCTCGGTGGCCCGAGCGTCGCGGGTGAGGAAGCCGGCCTTCTTCAACGACGGCCGGTTGCCCTCCTCGTCGATCTCGTTCAGGGCGCGGGCGATGCCGAGGCGCAGCGCGCCGGCCTGGCCGGAGACGCCGCCGCCGCCGATGCGGGCGATGATGTCGAAGCGGCCATCGGCGCCGACGAGCACCAGCGGCTCCTTGACGGTCTGCTGGTGCACCTTGTTCGGGAAGTACGCCTCAAGCGTGCGGCCGTTCACCGTGAACTGGCCGGTGCCGGGGACGAGGCGCACGCGGGCGATCGCCTCCTTGCGGCGGCCGGTGGCCGCGCCGGGCGCGGTCACGATCTCGCGGGCGGGCGCGGCGCTCGCCGAGGTCTCGGAGGTGTACGAGGACGGCCCCTCGCCCTCGGCCTCGGTCAGCCTCGGCACCGGGGTTCAGGTCGGCGTCGATGTCAGCCTCGGGCAGGTCGGTCACACTTGCGTCGGTGGTCACAGCCACGTCTCCTTGTTGGGGTGCCTTACTTGGTCCGCGTGGCTTACTGCGCGACCTGGGTGATCTCGAACGGAACCGGCGACTGCGCCTGGTGCGGGTGCTCGGGGCCCGCGTAGACCTTGAGCTTGGTGCCCTGCTGACGGCCGAGCTTGTTGTGGGGAAGCATCCCCTTGACGGCCTTCTCGACCGCGCGCCGCGGGTTGGTGGCGAGCAGGTCGGCGTACGAGGTGGCCCGCAGGCCACCCGGGAAGCCGGAGTGGCGGTACTCCATCTTCTGCGCCAGCTTGGAGCCGGTCAGGGCCACCTTGTCGGCGTTGATGATGATGACGAAGTCGCCGGTGTCGACGTGCGGGGCGAAGGTCGGCTTGTGCTTGCCGCGCAGCAGCGTGGCCGCCTGCGTGGCAAGCCGGCCGAGGACGACGTCGGTGGCGTCGATGACGTGCCACTCTCGCGTGATCTCGCCGGTCTTGGGCGTGTACGTGCGCACGATGCGTTGCCTTCGCTGTCGGGGCTGGTGCGGTGGTCGTTGGCGGGCGCCTGGCGGCCAACCGGCCGACTGGGCGCTCGCACGCGCGACGGGGCGCGCCTGGACTTGGAGCCCGGGCGCAGGTCAACGCGCAACGACGGCCCAGGATACGCGCGGGCATGCGAGCGGGTCAAAAGCGCGCGTCCGGCCTCCCCTCGCGGGGTCGGGGCCTAGAGTGCCGATCATGGGTGGATCCGCGCGTGGCGCTGCTCCTCGTGGGTGGGCTGGCGGTCGTTGTCTCGGTCTTCATGCTCTGGGTGGGGGAGCTGCGAGCGATCGATATTCGCTTCCTGGCGCTCTTCCAGGGGTTTGAGGGCGAGGGGACCGAGCCCTGGTGGCGCTCCATCGGCGCGCGCTCTCATGGCTGGAGCCCTGGGCATCATCGTCTCGGCGTTCATCGGATCGCGGGCGCTCTCCGTCCTCGCCACCTTCGTGACCGCCGCCATCTGGGGCCTGTGGGTCTACCAGGAGTTCAACTCCTTCCCCCAGTTCGAGTGGACCACGCTGCAGCCTGGCGCCTGGGTCGCCGCCGGCGGCATCGCGCTGAGCCTCGTGGCCTGCCTCATCGGCGACGGCAACCGCTCCCGCTACTGAGACCCGCCTACCGCTCGCGCGCGACCCGGCCCTCGTCCCAGACCGGCTCCGGGGCCTCGTACACCCGGCCATCGGCTCCGAAGACCAGGAACCGGTCGAACTCGCGGGCGAACCACCGGTCGTGCGTGACCGCGAGCACCGTCCCCTCGAACCCCTCCAGGCCGTCCTGCAGGGCCTCGGCGCTGGCCAGGTCGAGGTTGTCGGTCGGCTCGTCGAGCAGCAGCAGCGTGGAGCCGGCCAGCTCAAGCAGCAGGATCTGGAAGCGGGCCTGCTGCCCGCCGGAGAGCGTGTCGAACGGCTGGTCGGCCTGCAGTCTCCAGCTCGTAGCGCCGCAGCGCCCCGATCGCCGGTCCGCGCTGCAGGGAGGCGGCCTCCCACAGCGCGTCGACCAGGGTGCGGCCGATCAGCTCGGGGTGTCGGTGGGTCTGCGCGAAATGCCCCGGGCACCACCCGCGCACCCAGCCGGAACTCCCCCGTGTGCGCCACCGACGCCGCGTCCGCGCCGCCAGCGAGCAGCCGCAGGAAGTGCGACTTGCCTGAGCCGTTGCTGCCCAGCACCGCCACGCGCTCGCCGTAGAAGACCTCGAGATCGAACGGCTGCATCAGCCCGGTCAGCTCGAGGGCGGCGCACGTGACGGCCCGCACGCCCGTGCGCCCGCCCCGCAGCCGCATGGCGACCCGCTGCTCGGCGGGCGGGGCCTCGGGCGGGCCGGCCTCCTCGTACTTGCGCAGCCGGGTCTGCATCGCGCGGTAGCGGCTGGCCATGTCGGGCGAGATCGCGGCCTGCTGCTGCAGGGTGCGCACGAGATGCCTTCAGCCGCTCGTGCTCCTCGTCCCAGCGGCGCAGCAGCTCCTCGAGGCGGGCATGCCGGTCCCGGCGGGCGTCGTGGTACGTGGCGAACCCGCCTCCGTGGACCCACGCGCCGCCTCCCTCGACGGTGACGATGCGCTGGGCGGTGCGGGCCAGCAGCTCGCGATCATGGCTGACGAAGAGCACCGACTTGCGGGTCTCGGCCAGCTGCCCCTCCAGCCAGCGCTTGCCGGGGACGTCGAGGTAGTTGTCCGGCTCGTCGAGCAGGAGCACCTGGTCGGGGCCGCGCAGCAGCGCCTCGAGCACCAGCCGCTTCTGCTCGCCGCCGGACAGCGTGGCCACAGCGCGCCACTGGGCCCTGACCCAGGGGCGCCCAAGGCCTCCGTGCAGCAGGTGTCCCAGAGCACCTCGGCCTCGTACCCGCCCGCGTCGGCCCAATCGGCGAGCGCCTGCGCGTACGCGAGTTGGGTCGGCTCGTCGTCGCGCTCCATCATGGCCACCTCGGCGGCGTCGACGGCCTGGGCGGCCGCCCGGATCCGAGCCGGCGCCACCGAGAGCAGCAGGTCGCGCACCGTGCTCTCGTCGCGCACGCTGCCGACGAACTGCCGCATCACCCCGAGGCCCCCGCTGCTCACCACCGCCCCGGACGTGGGGGCGAGGTCCCCGGCGGCGATCCGCAGCAACGTGGTCTTGCCCGCGCCGTTGGCGCCGACCAGGGCCACCACGGCGCCCTCGCCGACCCGGAACGACACGTCGTCGAGCAGCACGCGTCCATCCGGCAGCGTGCAGCCGACCGCGTTGACCTCGAGGTGCCCCACAGCCGGCCATCTTGGCCCACGCGGGATTGCCTAGCGGTAGACGACCCCGTCGACATGGGCCGAGACCCGGGTGCCGGCGTCGCCGCGCAGCATCGCGTCGATGCCCGCCAGATCCCCGATGTACGAGTCGCCGCCGGTGCGCGCGAAGTCGATCGCCGCCTCGACCTTCGGCCCCATCGACCCGGCGGGGAACTGGTCGGCCATGGCGGCCAGCGCATCCGGGTGCACGGCGGCGATGGCCTTCTGCTCGGGGGTGCCCCACCCGGTGTAGACGGCGTCGGCGTCGGTGAGGATGGCCAACAGGTCGGCCCGCAGGTCGCGGGCCAAGACCGCGCTCGCCCGGTCCTTGTCGATGACCGCCTCGACGCCGACGAGCGTCTTGGGGTTGTGGTCGAGGGGGCCGGTGTAGCCGTGCTCCGGCAGGTACATCGTCGGGATGCCGCCGCCGCCGGCGCAGATCACGACGGTGCCGTGGTCGAGCAGCCACTGGACCGGGCGCACCTGGAACATCCGCCGCGGCAGCGGCGAGGGGACGACCCGGCGCCACTTGTCGCCGTCCTGCCTGACCGTCCAGCCGTTGGCCTCGGCCAGCCGCTTGGCGTCCTCTTCGGTGTAGACCGGGCCGACGAACTTCGTGGGGTTCTGGAAGGCGGGGTCGTGCGCGTCGACCTCCATCATCGACAGCAGCGTCGCGAGCGGCTTCTCGATGGGCAGCAGGTTGCCCATCTCCTGCTCGATCCAGTAGCCGATCATCCCCTCGGTCTGCGCCCCGAGGACGTCGAAGGGATAGCTCGACTCCTCGTTGTACGCCGAGGCCTGCAGCGACAGCAGGCCGACCTGCGGGCCGTTGCCGTGGGTGATGACGAGCTCGTTCTCCATCGCGATCGGCGCCAGCGCCTCAGCGGCGATCTTGACGTTGGCGCGCTGGTTCTCGACGGTCATCGGCTCGCCGCGCTTCTGCAGGGCGTTGCCGCCCAGGGCCACTACGACGCGCATGGGTGCTCCTTCGGGTTGCGGGGGCCAGGTGGCCAACCCAGCCTCCCACCGCCCCCGGCGGCGTGCGACCGCATCAGGCGAAGTCGGCCCCTTGCGGCTCTCAGCCGTCGAGGGAGGTCCGGCGCCGGCGGGTGCGCAGGGACTGCTCGGCGAGGTCTGCCGCGGGCGGGTAGCCGACCTCCTCGAGCACCAGCGGGTACGGCGGCGCGACGTGGACGGCGGAGTCGCGCACCCCGGCCGCCAGCACCTGCGCCGGCCAGCCCACCGGGCGACGCCCGTCACCCACCGGCAGCAGGCAGCCGACCAGCGCACGCACCATCGAGTGGCAGAAGGCATCGGCGGTCACGCGGGCGACCACGGCGCCGTCCGGCTCCCCTGGCCGCCGCTCCCAGCCGAACTCGCGCAGCGTGCGGATCGTCGTGGCGCCCTCGCGCCGGCGGCAGAACGCCGCGAAGTCCCATTCGCCGACCAGCGCCGCGGACGCCTCGTTGAGCACATCCAGGTCGAGCGGCGCCCCCCAGGCCAGCGTCTCGCCGCGCCGCAGCGGGTCGGGGCCGGCCGGGTCGTCGACCACGCGGTACGAGTAGCGCCGCCAGAGGGCGGAGAACCGCGCATCGAAACCCGCAGGGGCCAGGGCCGCGCGGTGCACCCGCACATCCTTGGGCAGCGCACCGCGAAGGCGGGGCAGCACCGCGGCCAGTGCGGCCTCGGGCTCCGCGCCGAGCCTGGGCCGGCCAGCGGAAGGTCGGCCAGTGGAAGGTCAACATGGGCCACCTGGCCCCGGGCGTGCACCCCGGCGTCGGTGCGCCCGGCCACGGTCAGCGACGGCGCGACCGGTAGCCGCAGCACCACCCGCAGGGTCTCCTCAAGCACGCCCTGCACCGTGCGCAGCGCGGGCTGGGCGGCCCACCCGGAGAAGCCGGCGCCGTCGTAGCCGAGGTCCAGCCGGACGCGGACGAGCCCGCCGTCCAAGACGGCGGGCTCGTCGGTGCTCATCTGCGGCGCCTGATCGACGGACTGGTCAGGCGTCCTTGGCGTCCTCGGCGTCGGCGTCGGCGTCGGTCAGCCTCGGCCTCGGCGACGGTCCTCGGTGCGTCCTCGGTGACGTCCTCGGTCGACGTCCTCGGCCTCGCACGTCCTCGGTCTCCTCGGCGGCGGCCGCCTCGACCTCCTCCTCGGCTGCCTGCGGCTGCGCCGCGGGCGTGGCCTCGGCTCGGCCTCGGACTTGCCTCGGACTTGGCCTTCTTGGCGTCCTTGGCCGACCGCTTGGTCGCGGCCTCGGCCTCGCCGACCGCGGACTGCGCGACCGTGAGGGCCTCGACCAGCTCGATGACGGCCATCGGGGCGGCATCGCCCTTGCGGGCGCCGATCTTGGTGATGCGCGTGTAGCCGCCGTCGCGGCCGGCGAAGCGCGGGCCGATCTCGGTGAACAACACGTGGACGACGTCCTTGTCGCGGATGACCGTCATCACCTGGCGGCGCGCGTGCAGGTCTCCGCGCTTGGCCTTGGTGATGAGGCGCTCGGCGAGCGGGCGCAGCCGCTTGGCCTTGGCCTCGGTGGTCGTGATGCGGCCGTGCTCGAACAGCGCCGTCGCCAGGTTGGCGAGCATGAGCCGCTCGTGCGCCGGACCGCCGCCGAGCCGCGGGCCCTTCGTGGGCGTGGGCATGAGTTCTCCTCGAAAGTCAGGTGGGCGTCAGACGTGCGGCTGGGTCAGAGCTGCTCGTCCTCGGCGAAGCCCTGGTCGTCGTCGTCATCCTCGACGTAGGTGTCCAGGATCTGGCTGGGGTCGAACCCGGGGGGGCTGTCCTTGAGCGCCAGACCCAGGCCGGCCAGCTTGACCTTGACCTCGTCGATCGACTTCGCGCCGAAGTTGCGGATGTCGAGCAGGTCCGCCTCGCTGCGCGAGATGAGCTCGCCCACGGTGTGGACGCCCTCGCGCTTGAGGCAGTTGAAGGAGCGGACGGTGAGGTCGAGCTCCTCGATCGGCAGCGCCAGGTCGGCGGCGAGGGCGGCGTCGGTCGGGGACGGGCCGAGCTCGATGCCCTCGGCCTCGGCGTTGAGCTCGCGGAAGAGCCCGAACAGCTCGACCAGGGTGCGTCCGGCGGACGCGACCGCGTCATTGGGCCGCATCGACGGCTTGGTCTCGACGTCGACGACCAGGCGGTCGAAGTCGGTGCGCTGCTCGACGCGGGTGGCCTCGACCTTGTACGTCACGCGCAGGACCGGCGAGTAGATCGAGTCGACCGGGATCCGGCCGATCTCCTGGCCGGCCTGCTTGTTCTGCACGGCGGGGACGTAGCCGCGGCCGCGCTCGACGGTGAGCTCGATCTCCAGCTTGCCCTTGCCGTTCAGCGTGGCCAGGTGCAGCTCGGGGTTGTGCACCTCGACCCCGGCGGGCGGGGCGATGTCGGCGGCGGTGACGGTGCCGGGGCCCTGCTTGCGCAGGTACATGACCACCGGCTCGTCGTTCTCGCTGGACACGACGAGCTGCTTGATGTTGAGGATCAGGTCGGTGACGTCCTCGGTCACGCCGGCGACGGCGGTGAACTCGTGCAGGACGCCGTCGATGCGCAGCGAGGTGACCGCCGCGCCGGGGATCGACGACAGCAGCGTGCGGCGCAGCGAGTTGCCGAGCGTGTAGCCGAAGCCGGGCTCGAGCGGCTCGATGACGAACCGCGAGCGGTTGTCGTTGACGACCTCTTCGGAGAGGGTCGGGCGCTGGGCGATGAGCAAGGTGGTTCCTCCAGGGGCCGGGCGTCCGCTATTTGACGCCGACGGGTGGGGCGCGCCGCGGGGGCGGGCGCAGGTGCACCCGAGGCAGCGGCCGTGGTGGCCGCCGCCCCGGGCACGGGGCTACTTCGAGTAGAGCTCGACGATCAGCTGCTCCTGCACCTGGGTGTCGATGACCTGGCGCGCCGGGCAGGGCGTGCACGAGGATGCGCATCCGGTTCGGGACGACCTCAAGCCACGCCGGGACGGTGCGCTCGCCGGTCTCGGCGCGCGCCACCACGAACGGCGTCAGCTCGACGACTGCCGGCGCGGACCTCGACGATGTCGTTCTCGGTCACGCGGTACGACGGGATGTCGACCTTCTTGCCGTTGACCGTGAAGTGGCCGTGGCGGACGAGCTGGCGGGCCATGTCGCGCGACTTGGCCATGCCCGCGCGGTAGACGACGTTGTCCAGCCGGCTCTCCAGGATGCGGAGCAGGTTCTCACCCGTCTTGCCCTGCTTGCGCTGGGCCTCCTCGTAGTAGCCCCGGAACTGCTTCTCCAGGACGCCGTAGATGCGCGCGCACTTCTGCTTCTCGCGCATCTGCAGCAGGTACTCGCTGTCCTTGGTGCGGCCGCGGCCGTGCTCACCCGGGGGGTAGGGGCGGATCTCGATCGGGCACTTCGGGGATTCGCACTTGGCGCCCTTGAGGAAAAGCTTCGTCTTCTCGCGGCGGCATCGCTTGCAGTCCGCGCCGGTGTAACGGGCCATGGTGTGTTCTCTCTCCTCGTCAGACGCGGCGGCGCTTGGGCGGACGGCAGCCGTTGTGCGGCACTGGGGGTGACGTCGGCGATCGACCCGACCTCCAGGCCGGTGGCCTGCAGCGAGCGGATCGCGGTCTCGCGGCCGGAGCCGGGACCCTTGACGAAGACGTCGACCTTCTTCATGCCGTGCTCCATGCGCGCGGCGCGCGGCGGCCTCGGCGGCCATCTGCGCGGCGAACGGAGTCGACTTGCGCGAGCCCTTGAAGCCGACCTGGCCGGCGGACGCCCAGGCGATCACGGCGCCGGACGGGTCGGTGATCGACACGATGGTGTTGTTGAACGTGCTCTTGATGTGCGCGTGGCCGTGGGCCACGTTCTTCTTCTCCTTGCGGCGCACCTTCTTGGCGCCCGCGGTCTGGCGGGTCTTGGGGGGCATACGTCGAAGCTCCTAAGCGAGGTCGTCGGTCCGGGTCGGACTACTACTTCTTGCCGGCCTTCTTCTTGCCGGCGATGGCGCGACGCGGGCCCTTGCGGGTGCGCGCGTTGGTGTGGGTGCGCTGGCCGCGGACCGGCAGGCCCTTGCGGTGGCGCAGTCCCTGGTAGCAGCCGATCTCGACCTTGCGGCGGATGTCCGCCTGCACCTCGCGGCGCAGATCACCTTCGACCTTGTAGATGCCCTCGATGTGGTCGCGGAGCTTCACGAGCTCCTCGTCGCCGAGGTCCTTGACGCGCAGGTCCGGGCTGACGCCGGTGGCCTCCAGCGTCTGCCGGGCGCGGGTACGGCCGATGCCGTAGATGTACGTGAGCGCAACCTCGAGCCGCTTGTCGCGGGGGAGGTCGACGCCGACGAGGCGTGCCATGAGGCGGTCGCACTTCCTTCACTGGTTCGCAGAGGTCTCGCCCAGCACCGGTCCTGCCTGCAGGCAGGTCCCCGGCCTTGCGTACCGGGGGTGGCGTCTCGCGTGGCCGAGGCCGGCGAGGGTCGGGTGCTGCGCATGTCGGGTGGTGCGGTGGTGCGGTGGTGCGGTGGTGCTGGGTGGTGCGGCTGCTCAGCCCTGGCGCTGCTTGTGGCGCAGGTTCTCGCAGATGACCATGACGCGACCGTGCCGGCGGATCACCTTGCACTTGTCGCAGATCGGCTTGACGCTCGGGTTGACCTTCATCTGATGGCTCCGTGACTCACTTGTAGCGGTAGACGATCCGACCGCGGGTCAGGTCGTACGGGCTGAGCTCCACCACCACGCGGTCCTCGGGGAGGATCCGGATGTAGTGCTGGCGCATCTTCCCGGAGATGTGCGCGAGAACCTTGTGCCCGTTGTTGAGCTCGACCCTGAACATGGCGTTCGGGAGCGACTCGACGACCGTGCCCTCGATCTCGATGGCGCCGTCTTTTTTGGACATGTGCTCGCGTAGATCCCTTGGTTGGCTGGTGGATCGGGCAGAACCGGCCCGAGGGTTCCGGGCCAGCGGCTAGGCCCACCGCGTGATGCCACGACGCCTGCGCCCAAGAAGTGGTGCCAGCCGCTGGGCGCGGGGAAGCGACGGCTGCGATCAGCCGAGGGCCCATCGTACGGCAGGCGCCCGCCTGGGCTCAAATGCGCGCCTGGCGGACCCCCTCAGGGCCGGCTCGCCGCCGGGCTGGCGCACCCCGAGCGCGGCCAGCCGCTCGGCGCCGCCGTCGTGGCGCCGTGAGCACCCAGGGGCCCTCCGTGGTGATGGCCACCGTGTGCTCCCAGTGGGCCGCCCAGGACCCGTCCCGGGTGGCCACGGTCCAGTCGTCGGCCAGCACCCTGGTCTGGCGCGACCCCTGGGTGACCATCGGCTCGATCGCCAGCGCCATCCCGGGCACCAGCCGCGGGCCCTTGCCCGGTTTGCCGTAGTTCGGCACCTGCGGGTCCATGTGCATCGCGGTGCCGATGCCGTGGCCGACGTAGTCCTCGAGGATGCCGTAGGCCCCCTGCCGGCGGACGTGCCGCTCGACGGCGTGGCCGATGTCGCTGAGCCGCCCGCCCGCCGGGCCTGCGGCGATGCCGGCCCACAGGCCGCCCTCGGTGGCCGCCGAGAGCGCCGAGCCGCTCGGGGGCGACCTCCCCCACCGCCACGGTGATCGCGGCGTCGCCGTGCCAGCCGTCCACGATCGCCCCGAAGTCGATCGAGACCAGGTCGCCGTCGTTCAGCACCCGCGAGCCGGGGATGCCGTGCACGACCTCGTCGTTGACCGACGCGCAGATCGCCGCCGGGAACGGCGGGTGGCCGTAGCCCAGGAAGCTCGAGGTGGCGCCGGCCTCGCGGAGGACCTCGCGCGCCACGGCGTCGAGGTCTGCGGTGGTGGCGCCCGGCACGGCCGCGGCGCGCACCGCGGCGAGGCCGTCGGCCACCACCAGCCCGGCCGCGGCGCATCAGCGCCAGCTGCTCAGGCGTCTTGATCTCGATCTCGCCGTCGCGCCATCCCATGCTGATCAGTCGGGTCCGTCGGCCGGCGGTCAGGCCGCGGAGCCGGGCAGCGCGGCGAGGACGCGCGCGGTGACCTCGTCGACCCCGCCGATGCCGTCGACCTGGACCAGGAGGCCGCGGGCGCCGTAGAGCTCGGTCAGCGGGTGCGTCTGCTCGGCGTAGACCTCGAGCCGGCGGCGGATGACGTCCTCGGTGTCGTCGGCCCGGCCCTCCAGGCTGGCCCGGTTGAGCAGCCGCGCGACGACCTCGTCGGTGTGCGGCGGTGAGCTCGAGCACGGCGTCGATGCGCTCGCCCCGCTCGGCGAGCATCGCGTCGAGCTCGGCCACCTGGGCGGTGGTGCGGGGGTAGCCGTCGAGCAGGAAGCCGCCGGCGCAGTCGGCCTCGGCGAGCCGGGCCCGCACCATCCCGTTGGTGACGTCGTCGGGGACGTAGCTCGCCGGCGTCCATGTAGCGCTTGGCCTCGAGCCCGAGCGGCGTGCCCCCGGCGACGTTGGCGCGGAAGATGTCGCCCGTCGAGATGGCCGGGATGCCGAGGTGCTCGGCGATCCGCTTGGCCTGGGTGCCCTTGCCGGCGCCTGGGGGTCCGACGAGAACGATGCGCACGGGCGGGCCTTTCGTCGAGGGGACCGGTCGCCGAGGGCGAGCTCGAGGCTGGACAGGGTCCAGTCTCCCACGCCGCCTAGCGCAGGAATCCCTCGTAGTTGCGCTGCTGCAGCTGGCTCTCGATCTGCTTGACGGTGTCCAGGCCGACGCCGACCATGATCAGGATCGAGGTGCCGCCGAACGGGAAGTGCTGGCTGGCGTTGATCAGGGCGAAGGCGATGATCGGGATGATCGCGATGAACGCGAGGTACAGCGACCCGGGCAGCGGTGATGCCGGGTGAGCACGTAGTCGAGGTACTCCGCCGTCGGCCGGCCGGCCCGGATGCCCGGGATGAAGCCGCCGTACTTCTTCATGTTGTCGGCGACCTCGTCGGGGTTGAACGTGATCGCGACGTAGAAGTAGGTGAAGAAGATGATCAGCAGGAAGTACGTGATGCACGTAGATCGGGTGGTCGCCCTGGACCAGGTTGCGCTGGATCCAGGTCGACCACGAGCGAGTCGGTGCCGGCGATCTGCACGAGCAGGGTCGGCAGGTAGAGCAGCGACGAGGCGAAGATGACCGGGATGACGCCGGCCTGGTTGACCTTGATCGGGATGTACGTCGAGGTGCCGCCGTACATCCGGCGGCCGATCATGCGCTTGGCGTACTGCACCGGGATCCGGCGCTGGGCCTGCTCGACGAAGACCACGCCGGCCACGATGGCCAGCCCGATCAGCAGCACCAGGGTGAAGGTGAACCAGCCGCTGACCCGCTGGATCGCCCACAGCTGGGCCGGGAAGCCGGAGATGATCGAGGTGAAGATCAGCAGCGACATGCCGTTGCCGACGCCGCGGTCGGTGATCAGCTCGCCCAGCCACATGATCACGGCGGTGCCGGCGGTCATGCGTCAGGACCATCGTGGCCAGGACCCAGAAGCCCTCGTTGGGGATGAGGTCCTCGTTGCAGCCGGTGAACAGCTGGCCGGGGTTGCGGGCGATGGCGATCAGGCCGGTGGACTGCAGGACCGCCAGGGCCGACCGTGAGGTAGCGGGTGTACTGCGTGAGCTTCGCCGTGCCGGACTGGCCCTCCTTCTTCAGGGCCTCGAACCGCGGGATCACCACGGTGAGCAGCTGGATGATGATGCTCGCCGTGATGTACGGCATGATCCCGAGCGCGAAGATCGACAGCTGCAGCAGCGCGCCGCCGCTGAACAGGTTGATCAGGCCGTAGACAGGCTGTTGTCCTCGACCGCGGTGATGCAGACCTGGATGGCGCCGTAGTCGACGCCGGGCGTCGGGATGACCGAGCCGAGCCGGAACAGCGCGATGATGCCCAGCGTGAACAGCAGCTTGCGCCGCAGGTCGGGCGTCTTGAACGCCCGGACGAATGCGCTGAGCACGGCGGTGCCTCCTGACCTGACGGTGTCGTGGGACCTGGTCGGACGACCGGCGAGCCGGGTCGCCCGCGCCGGCCGACTCGCCGGTGGCGCTGGACGCGAGCAGCCGGGCCTCCGCCGAGGCGGCGGAGCCGATCCACGGGCTGCTGCGGCTGGCCGTCAGACCTCGGTGGCGCCGCCGGCAGCGGTGATCTTGTCCTTGGCGGAGCCGAGAACTCGTGCGCGGTCACCTGCAGCGCCACCGACAGCTCGCCGTTGCCCAGGACCTTGACCGGCTGGTTCTTGCGGACGGCGCCCTTGGCGACCAGGTCGTCCACGGTGACCTCGCCGCCCGCGGGGTACAGCGCGCTGCAGCGTGGCCAGGTTGACGACCTGGTACTCGACGCGGAACGGGTTCTTGAACCCGCGCAGCTTCGGCAGGCGCATGTGCAGCGGCATCTGGCCGCCCTCGAACGCGGCCGGCACCTGGTAGCGGGCCTTGGTGCCCTTGGTGCCGCGACCGGCGGTCTTGCCCTTGGACGCCTCGCCACGACCGACGCGGGTCTTGGCCGTCTTGGAGCCCGGGGCGGGACGCAGGTGGTGAACCTTGAGCGTCATGTCAGTCGACCTCCTCGACCGTGACGAGGTGGCGCACGGTGTGGACCATGCCGCGGATCTCGGGACGGTCCTCCTTGACGACGACGTCGCCGATCCGCTTGAGGCCCAGCGAGCGCAGGGTCTCGCGCTGGTTCTGCTTGCCGCCGATGTCCGAACGTGATCTGAGTGACCTTCAGCGCGACCCATGTCAGGCACCCGCCCGGCAGCGCGGGCCCGCAGCAGGCCGGCCGGGGCGACGTCCTCGAGCGGCAGACCGCGGCGGGCGGCGACCTCCTCGGGACGCTCGAGGCCCTTCAGCGCGGCCACGGTCGCGTGCACGATGTTGATCGCGTTGTCCGAGCCGAGCGACTTGGTCAGCACGTCGTGGATGCCGGCGCACTCCAGCACGGCGCGCACCGGGCCACCGGCGATGACACCGGTACCGGGGGAGGCCGGGCGCAGCAGGACGACGCCGGCGGCCGCCTCGCCCTGGATCGGGTGCGGGATGGTGCCCTGGATGCGCGGGACCTTGAAGAAGTTCTTCTTGGCCTCCTCGACGCCCTTGGCGATCGCCGCGGGCACCTCCTTGGCCTTGCCGTAGCCGACGCCGACCTGGCCGTCGCCGTCGCCGACGACGACCAGCGCGGTGAAGCTGAAGCGACGACCACCCTTCACGACCTTGGCGACGCGGTTGATCGCGACGACGCGCTCGAGGTACGCGGCTCTTCTCGGCGGCCGTGCTCGCCGCGACGACCGTCCCGACGGTCGCGACGCTCGCCGCCGGCGCCGCCACCGCGGCGCTGGGGTCCAGCCATCAGATGTTCCTCTCTCATTCGTTGCGATCGGTTCGCGGTCATCAGAACGTCCAGGCCGGCCTCGCGGGCGCCGTCGGCGAGGGCGGCGATGCGGCCGTGGTAGCTGGTTGCCGCCGCGGTCGAAGACGACCGCCTCGATGCCGGCGGCCTTGGCGCGCTCGGCGACGAGCTCGCCGACCTTGCGGGCCTTGGCCGTCTTGTCGCCGTCGGCGCCGCGCAGCGTGCTCTCCAGCGTCGAGGCCGACGCCAGCGTGTGGCCCGCGACGTCGTCGACGACCTGGACGAAGACGTGGCGCGACGAGCGCGTCACGACCAGGCGCGGACGCTCCGGCGTGCCGGACGACCTTCTTGCGGACGCGGATGTGGCGGCGCTTGGCCGCCAGGCCCTTGCGGCTGGCCTTCGTGCCGCTGAGCTTGGCCGCGATAGCGGCTCGGGTCTTCGGCATCGCTTACTTACCAGCCTTTCCGACCTTGCGGCGGACGACCTCGCCCGCGTAGCGCACGCCCTTGCCCTTGTACGGGTCGGGCTTGCGCAGCTTGCGGATGTTCGCGGCGACCTCGCCGACCTGCTGCTTGTCGATGCCCTGGACGGAGAACTTGGTGGGCGCTCTCGACCGCGAACGAGATGCCCTCGGGCGCCTCGACGATGACCGGGTGGCGAGTAGCCGAGCGCGAACTCCAGGTCGCTGCCCTTGGCCTGGACGCGGTAACCGACGCCGACGATCTCGAGGGTCTTGGTGTAGCCCTCGGTGACGCCGGTGATCATGTTGGCGATCAGCGTGCGGGACAGGCCGTGCAGCGAGCGGTTGGCGCGCTCGTCGTTCGGGCGGATCACCTTGACGGTGCCGTCCTCGTCGCGCTCCACGGTGATCGGCTCGGCCACGGTGTGGCTGAGCGTGCCCTTGGGGCCCTTGACGGTGACCGACTGGCCGTCGATGGTGACGTCGACACCGCTGGGAACGGTGATGGGCAGACGTCCGATACGTGACATGGGGTCTCCTCCTTCCGTTACCAGACGTAGGCGAGGACTTCCCCACCCACGCCCTTCTTGGTCGCCTGGCGGTCGGTCAGCAGCCCGGACGACGTCGAGATGATCGCGATGCCGAGGCCGCCGAGCACCCGGGGCAGGTCGGTGGACTTCGCGTAGACGCGCAGACCGGGCTTGGACACCCGGCGCATGCCGGCGATCGAGCGCTCACGGTTGGGGCCGTACTTGAGGTCGACGACCAGCGTGGAGCCGGGCGCGTCCTCGTTCTCGGCGACCTTCCAGCCGGCGATGTAGCCCTCCTGCTTGAGGATCTCGGCGATGTGCGTCTTGATCTTGCTCGACGGCATGGCCACCTCGTCGTGGTACGCCGAGTTGGCGTTCCGGAGCCGGGTGAGCATGTCCGCGATCGGGTCGGTCATGGTCATGAAGGGCCTAGGGCCTTCCTCGCCGTGGTTTCCCCGGTTCAGTCGACCTGGGGACCTGCGGCGTCGTTGGGTTTACCAGCTGCTCTTGGTGACGCCCGGCAGCTCGCCGCGGTGCGCCATCTCGCGGAAGCAGACGCGGCACAGGCCGAACTTGCGGTACACCGAGTGCGGACGGCCGCACCGGTTGCACCGGGTGTAGCCGCGCACCTCGAACTTCGGCTTGCCGGCCGCCTTGTTGATCAGGCCTTCTTCGCCACGTCAGTTCTCCTTGAACGGGAAGCCGAGGCGCTTGAGCAGCGCGCGGCCCTCGTCGTCGTTGGCCGCGGTCGTCACCACCGTGATGTCCATGCCGCGGACGCGGTCGACCTTGTCCTGGTCGATCTCGTGGAACATGGACTGCTCGGTGAGCCCGAACGTGTAGTTGCCGTTGCCGTCGAACTGCCTGGGCGACAGGCCGCGGAAGTCGCGGATGCGGGGCAGCGCGACCGACAGCAGGCGGTCCAGGAACTCCCACATCCGGTCGCCGCGCAGCGTGACGTGCGCGCCGATCGGCATGCCCTCGCGCAGCTTGAACTGCGCGATGGACTTGCGGGCCTTGGTGACCTGCGGCTTCTGGCCGGTGATCGAGGTGAGGTCCTTGACGGCGCCCTCGATGAGCTTGGAGTCGCGGGCGGCCTCGCCGACACCCATGTTCACCACGATCTTGACCAGGCCGGGGACCTGCATGACGTTGCCGAAGCCGAACTCCTCCAGCAGCGCCGGCGCGATCTCCTCGCGGTAGCGCAGCTTGAGGCGAGGCTGCACCTTGGCGGCGTCCACCGTGGTGGTCTCGTCGGCGACCGTCATCAGATCTCCTTACCGGTCCGCTTGGCGACGCGGGTGCGGTTGCCCTCGTCGTCGCGCTTGATGCCGACGCGCGAGCCGACCTTCTTGCCGTCCTGCTCGACGACGACCTGCACGTTGCGACACGTGGATCGGCGCCTCGGCGGTCACGATGCCGCCGGTCTTCGCGCCGCGCGGTCGTCTGGCCCACCTTGGTGTGCTTGGTGATCCGGTTGACGCCCTCGACGAGGACGCGGTCGTTCTCGGGGTAGGCGTGGATCACCTTGCCGTAGACGCCCTTGTCCTTGCCGGCGATGACCAGCACGGTGTCGCCCTTCTTGATGCGCATGCGCCCCATGGTCAGAGCACCTCCGGGGCCAGCGAAATGATCTTCATGAACTTCTTGTCGCGCAGCTCGCGGCCGACCGGGCCGAAGATGCGGGTGCCGCGAGGCTCGCCGTCGCCCTTGAGGATCACGGCGGCGTTCTCGTCGAACTTGATGTACGAGCCGTCGGGACGGCGCCGCTCCTTGGTGGTGCGCACGATGACCGCCTTGACGACGTCGCCCTTCTTCACGTTGCCACCGGGGATCGCGTCCTTCACGGTCGCCACGATGACGTCGCCGATACCGGCGTAGCGACGGCCGGAGCCGCCGAGAACCCGGATGCACAAGATCTCCTTGGCACCGGTGTTGTCGGCGACACGCAGTCGCGACTCCTGCTGGATCACGTCAGCTCCTGGTTGTCTGCCGGTTCTCGCGCGCGGCGAGCCTGGCGGAACGGGTTGGTTACTTGGCCTTCTCGAGGATCTCCACGACGCGCCAGCGCTTGGTCGCCGACAGCGGGCGGGTCTCCATGATCAGGACGCGGTCGCCGATGCCGGCGGTGTTGGCCTCGTCGTGCGCCTTCAGCTTGTTCGTGCGGCGCACGACCTTGCCGTACAGCGCGTGCTTGAAGCGGTCCTCGACCGCGACGACGACGGTCTTGTCCATCTTGTCGCTGACGACCAGGCCCTCGCGGGTCTTGCGGAAGCCGCGGTCCTCGACGCGGTGCGTTCTCAGTGGTGTCGTTGGTGCTCATGCCGCGCCCTCCGACGCCTCAATCGTGGTGATGCCGAGCTCGCGCTCGCGCATCACCGTGTAGATGCGGGCGATCTCCTTGCGGACCGCGCGCAGCCGGCCGTGGTTCTCCAGCTGGCCGGTGGCCGCCTGGAAGCGGAGGTTGAACAGCTCCTCCTTGGCCTCACGCAGCTTCGAGACGAGCTCGTCGTCCTCGAGCGTGCGCAGGTCGAGCGCCTTGGTCGCGGCCATCACGCCTCACCAGCCTCGCGCCGGACGATCCGGCACTTCATCGGCAGCTTGTGCGCCGCGCGGGTCAGGGCCTCGCGGGCGGTCTCCTCGCTCGGGTAGGACAACTCGAACAGCACCCGACCGGGCTTGACGTTGGCGATCCACCACTCCGGCGAACCCTTGCCGGAACCCATGCGGGTCTCGGCCGGCTTCTTGGTCAGCGGGCGGTCCGGGTAGATGTTGATCCACACCTTGCCGCCACGCTTGATGTGCCGGTTGATGGCGATACGCGCCGCCTCGATCTGCCGGTTGGTGACGTAGGCCGGCTCGAGGGCCTGGATGCCGTAGTCGCCGAACGTCACCTGGGTGCCGCCCTTGGCCGCACCCGACCGCTTCGGGTGGTGCTGCTTGCGGTGCTTGACCCTGCGGGGGATCAGCATGGCTCAGGCCTCCGTCTCGGTGGCTGGAGCGGCGGGCGCGGCCGCGGCCTCGGCCGCAGGCGCCTCGACGGCGGGGGCCGGCTGGCCTCGGCGGCCTCGGCACCGCGACCGTCGTCCTGGCGCGGGCGGGCGCTGCGCGGGCGGTCGGCGCCGGGACGGCCGCCCGGACGCGCGGGCCGGCTGCCGGGCAGCTGGACCTCGCGCTCGGCCTTGGCGCCGGGCACGACGTCGCCCTTGTAGATCCAGACCTTCACGCCGATCCGGCCGAAGGTCGTCCGGGCCTCGTAGAAGCCGTAGTCGATGTTGGCCCGCAGCGTGTGCAGGGGCACGCGGCCCTCGCGGTAGAACTCCGCGCGGCTCATCTCGGCGCCGCCGAGGCGGCCCGAGCACTGGACCCGGATGCCCTTGGCGCCGGCCTTCATCGCCGTCTGCATGCGCCTTGCGCATCGCGCGCCGGAACGACACGCGGCTGCAGAGCTGCTCGGCGACGCCCTGGGCGACGAGCTGCGCGTCGGTCTCGGGGTTCTTCACCTCGAGGATGTTCAGCTGCACCTGCTTGCCGGTGAGCTTCTCGAGGTCGCCGCGGATGCGGTCGGCCTCGGCGCCGCGGCGGCCGATGACGATGCCCGGGCGCGCGGTGTGGATGTCGACGCGGACGCGGTCACGCGTGCGCTCGATCTCGACCTTGGCGATGCCGGCGCGCTCCATGCCCTTGGTCCATCATGCGCCGGATCGCGACGTCTTCCTTGACGTAGTCCTTGTACAGCTTGTCGGCGTACCACCGGCTCTTGAAGTCCGTGGTGATGCCGAGGCGGAACCCGTGCGGGTTGACCTTCTGGCCCATTAGCGGGTCTTCCCCTTCTGGCTCGCCGCGGCCTGCGACTGCACGACAACGGTGATGTGGCTGGTGCGCTTGCGGATTCGGTAAGCGCGGCCCTGGGCGCGCGGCCGGAACCGCTTCAGGGTCGGGCCCTCGTCGACGTACGCCTCGCTGATCACGAGGGTGCGGCGGTCGAGGTTCTTGTTGTGCTCGGCGTTGGCGATCGCGCGAGGCGACCACCTTGGCCACCGGCTCGCTCGCGGCCTGCGGGGCGAACTTCAGCATCGCCAGCGCCTCGTCGGCCGGCATGCCGCGGATGAGGTCGACGACGCGGCGCGCCTTCTGGGGCGACACCGCACGTAGCGCGCCTGCGCCAGGGCGGCGTCGCCCGTCAGGCGCCTCGCCTTGTTCTCAGCCATTGCTTGCTCTCTTCGTCAGTTCTCGTGCAGATCGCGGTCGGGTGTGCCGGCCGCGGTCAGCGGCGGCGGGCCTTGCGGTCGTCCTTCATCGTGGCCACGGAAGGTCCGCGTGGGCGCGAACTCGCCGAGCTTGTGGCCGACCATCGACTCGGTGACGAACACCGGGACGTGCTTGCGGCCGTCGTGCACCGCGATCGTGTGGCCGAGCATGTCCGGGATGATCATGGAACGGCGGGACCACGTCTTGATGACGTTGCTTGGTTCCCTTGTCGTTCTGGGCGTCCACCTTCTTGATCAGGTGGTCGTCCACGAAGGGACCCTTCTTCAGGCTGCGCGGCATCGACGTGGCTCCTAGCGCTTCTTGTTCGGCCTTGCGGCGGCGGACGATGAACTTGTCGCTCGCCTTGCTGGGCTTGCGGGTACGGCCCTCGGTCTGGCCCCAGGGGCTCACCGGGTGGCGACCGCCGGAGGTCTTGCCCTCGCCACCACCGTGCGGGTGGTCGACCGGGTTCATGGCGACACCGCGGACGGTCGGGCGCTTGCCCTTCCAGCGCATCCGGCCGGCCTTGCCCCAGTTGATGTTGGACTGCTCGGCGTTGCCGACCTCGCCGACGGTGGCGCGGCAGCGCACGTCGACGTTGCGGATCTCGCCGGAGGGCATCCGCAGCTGCGCGTACTTGCCCTCCTTGGCGACGAGCTGGACGCTCGGCGCCGGCCGAGCGGGCGATCTTCGCGCCGCCGCCGGGGCGGAGCTCGATCGCGTGGATGACCGTGCCGACCGGGATGTTGCGCAGCGGCAGGTTGTTGCCCGGCTTGATGTCGGCCGCGGGGCCGTTCTCGATCCGGTCGCCCTGCTTCAGCTTGGCCGGCGCGAGGATGTAGCGCTTCTCGCCGTCGGCGTAGTGCAGCAGCGCGATGCGCGCGGTGCGGTTCGGGTCGTACTCGATGTGCGCGACCTTGGCCGGCACGCCGTCCTTGTCGTGGCGACGGAAGTCGATCACCCGGTAGGCCCGCTTGTGGCCGCCGCCCTGGTGCCGGGTGGTGACCCGGCCGTGGTTGTTGCGGCCGCCCTTGGAGGTGCAGCGGCCGAACCAGCGACTTCTCGGGCTCGCTGCGCGTGACCTCGACGAAGTCGGCGACGCTCGCGCCGCGGCGACCGGGGGTCGTCGGCTTGTACTTACGGATGCCCATGCTGGTGTAGTCCTCTACTCGATCTTCGGCGACCCGGTCAGGAGACCGGTCCCCCGAAGATGTCGATGCGGTCGCCCTCGACCAGGCTGACGATGGCGCGCTTCGTGGCCTTGCGCCGGCCGTAGCCGGTCCGGGTGCGCGCGCTTGCCCTGCGGTTGAGGGTGTTGACCCCGGTCACCTTGACTCCGAACACCTGCTCGACCGCGATCTTGATCTGGGTCTTGTTGGCGTCGGGGTGCACCAGGAACGTGTACTTGTTCTCGTCGAGAAGGCCGTAGCTCTTCTCCGAGATCACGGGCGCGAGCAGGATGTCGCGCGGGTCGGCGATCTTGTTCACTCGGTCACCTCCGCGACCTCGAGCTCGGACTCGCGGGCGACCGCCTTGGCGCGACTTCCCACGGCGGCGGGCCGGCGAGGAACGCGGCGAGCGCGCCCTCGGTGAAGACGACGTCGTCGGAGACGAGCACGTCGTAGGTGTTGAGCTGGTCGGGGACGATCAGCGTGGACGTCGGCGAGGTTGCGCAGGCTCTTCCACGCCACGGTCGTCCGCGCGCTCGACGACCACGAGCAGGTTGGCCGCGCTCGGAGATCGCGGCCAGCGCCGCGGCCGCCGTCTTGGTCGACGGCTTGTCGCCCTCGACCAGCGTGCTGAGCACGTGGACGCGGCCGTTGCGCGCCCGGTCCGACAGGGCCCCGCGCAGGGCGGCGGCCTTCATCTTCTTGGGGGTGCGCTGGTCGTAGACGCGCGGCGTCGGGCCGTGCACGACGCCACCGCCGGCGAACTGCGGGGCGCGGGTCGAGCCCTGGCGGGCGCGGCCGGTGCCCTTCTGGCGGTACGGCTTGCGGCCGCCGCCGCGGACCTCGCCGCGGGTCTTGGTGGAGTGCGTGCCCTGGCGGGCCGCGGCGAGCTGGGCCACGACGACCTGGTGGATCAGCGGGATGTTGACCTGGACGTCGAAGACCTCGGCGGGCAGCTCGACCGTGCCGGCCGCGGCGCCCGCGGGCGACTTGACCTCGATGCTGGTCATGACGTCACGCCCCCTTCGTGGCGGTGCGGACGAGGACGACGGCCGCCGTTGCGGAGCCGGGGATGGCGCCCTTGATCAGCAGCAGGCCCTGCTCGGCGTCCACCGCGTGCACGGTGAGGTTCTGGGTGGTCTGGCGGACCTGGCCCATCCGGCCGGCCATCCGCATGCCCTTGAACACCCGGCCCGGGGTGGCGCAGCCGCCGATGGAGCCCGGCGAGCGGTGCTTGCGCTGCGCACCGTGGGAGGCGCCGCAGGCCGTGGAAGCCGTGCCGCTTCATCACGCCGGCGAAGCCCTTGCCCTTGGTCGTGCCGATGACGTCGACCGGCCTGACCGGCCTCGAACACCTCGACGGTGACCTCCTGGCCGAGGGTGTACTCGGAGGCGTCCTCGGTGCGCAGCTCGACCAGGTGGCGGCGCGGGGTGACGCCGGCCTTGGCGAAGTGGCCGGCGTCCGGCTTGTTCACCTTGCGCGGGTCGATCGGCGCCGTACCCGAGCTGCACGGCGGAGTAGCCGTCGGCGTCCGGCGGTGCGGACCTGCGTCACGACGCAGGGGCCGGCCTGGACGACGGTGACCGGGACGATCCGGTTGTTCTCGTCCCAGACCTGGGTCATGCCGAGCTTGCGCGCCCAGCAGGCCACGCACGTCGCGCTTCTGCTTCGTCGTCATGATCGGGTTACCTCTAGAGCTTGATCTCGATGTCGACGCCCGCCGGGAGGTCGAGTCGCATGAGCGAGTCGACCGTCTTCGGCGTCGGGTCGAGGATGTCGATGAGCCGCTTGTGCGTGCGCATCTCGAAGTGCTCGCGGCTGTCCTTGTACTTGTGCGGCGAGCGGATGACGCAGTACACGTTCTTCTCGGTCGGCAGCGGCACCGGGCCGGCGACCTGCGCACCAGTACGCGTCACCGTCTCGACGATCTTGCGCGCCGAGCTGTCGATGACCTCGTGGTCGTAGGCCTTGAGCCGGATGCGGATCTTCTGTCCCGCCATGGGGGCTTCGCCTGTCCTTCTCTTCGTGCCGCTGTCGTGGGGCGCCGTCCGCCGAAGCGGGCCGGGGGCCGCCCCCGAGGGGCGCCCGCCCGGCCGCGCCGGCGTCTGACTGGGTGGTGCGTGGGTGGTGCGGTGACTACTTGATGATCTTGGTGACGCGACCCGCGCCAACCGTGCGGCCGCCCTCGCGGATGGCGAAGCGCAGGCCCTCCTCCATGGCGATCGGCTGGATCAGCGCGACCGTCATCTCGGTGTTGTCGCCCGGCATGACCATCTCGGTGCCCTCGGGGAGGGTGACGACGCCGGTCACGTCGGTGGTGCGGAAGTAGAACTGCGGGCGGTAGTTGTTGAAGAACGGCGTGTGCCGGCCGCCCTCGTCCTTGCTCAGGATGTAGACGTTGGCCTCGAAGTCGGTGTGCGGGGTGATCGAGCCCGGCTTGCAGCAGACCTGGCCGCGCTCGACGTCCTCGCGCTTGGTGCCGCGAAGCAGCAGGCCGACGTTCTCGCCCGCCCGGCCCTCGTCGAGGAGCTTGCGGAACATCTCGACGCCGGTGACGATCGTCTTGGAGGACTTCTCCTTGATCCCGACGATCTCGATCTCCTCGTTCACCTTGACCACGCCGCGCTCGATGCGGCCGGTGACCACGGTGCCGCGGCCGGTGATCGTGAAGACGTCCTCGACCGGCATCAGGAAGGGCTTCTCGACGTCGCGCTCGGGCTGCGGGATCGCGGTGTCGACCGCGTTCATCAGCTCCATGATCGACTCGGACCACTTCTCGTCGCCCTCGAGCGCCTTGAGCGCCGAGACGCGCACGACCGGCAGGTCGTCGCCCGGGAACTCGTACTCGGAGAGCAGCTCGCGGACCTCGAGCTCGACGAGCTCCAGGATCTCCTCGTCGTCGACCATGTCGGCCTTGTTCAGGGCCACGACGATGTAGGGGACGCCGACCTGGCGGGCCAGGAGGACGTGCTCCTTCGTCTGCGGCATCGGGCCGTCGGTGGCGGCGACCACGAGGATCGCGCCGTCCATCTGCGCCGCGCCGGTGATCATGTTCTTGATGTAGTCGGCGTGACCAGGGCAGTCGACGTGGGCGTAGTGGCGCGTCTCGGTCTGGTACTCGACGTGCGCGATCGAGATCGTGATACCGCGCTGACGCTCCTCGGGAGCCTTGTCGATCTGGTCGAACGGCGTGAACGGGTTGACGTCCGGGTACTTGTCGTGCAGCACCTTGGTGATGGCCGCGGTCAGCGTCGTCTTGCCATGGTCGATGTGACCGATGGTGCCGATGTTGACGTGCGGCTTGGTCCGCTCGAACTTCGCCTTCGCCACGGGGGTCCTCCTCTGGACTGGCTTTCTGGTCGGGTGGTGGATCGCCTCACGACGTCCGGTTCTGATCGGGCCTTCGCTGTGCTGCTGCGGTGCGGTCGTGCTGCCGTGCGGTCGTGCCTGGTGCGGTGGGGCTTGGACTTGGTGTGCTCCGGCCCTGGGGTTCCTACGCTGTGAGGCTGGTCACTCGCCTCGGACCTTCGCGATGATCTCCTCGGCCACGCCTTGGGGACCTGCGCGTAGGAGTCGAACTGCATGCTGTAGCTCGCCCGGCCCTGGGTCTTGCTGCGGAGGTCTCCGACGTAGCCGAACATCTCCGACAGCGGGACGAGCGCCTGGACGACCCGGGCGCCGGCCCGCTCGTCCATGGCCTGGATGTGGCCGCGGCGGCTGTTCAGGTCGCCGATGACCTCGCCCATGAAGTCCTCGGGGGTGGTGACCTCGACCGACATCATCGGCTCGAGGAGCACCGGGCCGGCCCGGCGGGCGCCGTCCTTGAACGCCATCGAGCCGGCGATCTTGAACGCGAGCTCGGAGGAGTCGACGTCGTGGTACGCGCCGTCGATCAGCGTGACCTTGACGTCCACCATGGGGTAGCCGGCGAGCACGCCGAACTCCATGGCGTCCTGGCAGCCGGCGTCGACCGAGGGGATGTACTCCTTCGGGATGCGGCCGCCGGTGACCTTGTTGACGAACTCGTACCCGCCGTCGCCGCTGCCGCCCGAGGGCTCGATCGAGATGATCACGCGGCCGTACTGGCCGGAGCCGCCGGTCTGCTTCTTGTGGGTGTACTCGACCTTGGGGACGGCCTTGGTGATCGTCTCGCGGTAGGCGACCTGGGGCTTGCCGACGTTGGCCTCGACCTTGAACTCGCGGCGCATCCGGTCGACGAGCACGTCGAGGTGCAGCTCGCCCATGCCCGCGATGATGGTCTGGCCGGTCTCCTCGTCGGAGCGGACCTGGAAGGTCGGGTCCTCCTCGGCCAGCCGCTGGATCGCGGTGCCGAGCTTCTCCTGGTCGCTCTTGGTCTTGGGCTCGATGGCCACCGAGATGACCGGGGCCGGGAACGTCATCGACTCGAGCACGACCGGGGCGTTCTCGGCGCACAGCGTGTCGCCGGTGGTGGTGTCCTTGAGCCCCATGACCGCCACGATGTGGCCGGCGGTGACGGTGTCGCGCTCCTCACGCTTGTTGGCGTGCATCTGGTAGATCTTGCCGATCCGCTCCTTGCGGCCCTTGGTGCTGTTGAGCACCGAGGAGCCGGACTGCAGCGTGCCGGAGTAGACGCGGATGTAGGTGAGCTTGCCGAGGTGCGGGTCGCTCATGATCTTGAAGGCGAGCGCCGAGAACGGCTCGTCGTCGGCGGGCTGGCGGGTGATCGCCGCGTCCTCGTCGCCGGGCTTGTGGCCCTCGATCGCGTCGACGTCGAGCGGTGACGGCAGGAACCGGACCACCGCGTCGAGCATGGGCTGGACGCCCTTGTTCTTGAAGGCCGAGCCGCACAGCACCGGGGTGAGCTTGCTGCCGATCGTCGCGCGGCGGATCGCGGCGATGATCTCGTCCTCGCTGGGGTCGATGCCCTCGAGGTACTTCTCCATGATCGAGTCGTCGGCCTCGGCGAGGGTCTCGAGCAGCAGGTCGCGCTTGTCGCGGGCCAGCTCGAGGTGGGTCGAGGGGATCTCCTCGGTGTTGTACATCTCGCCCTTGGGCGCGTCGGTCGACCAGACCAGGGCCTTCATGCCGATCAGGTCGACGACGCCCCGGAAGTCGCCCTCGGAGCCGATCGGGATCTGCAGCACGAGCGGCGTGGCGTTGAGCCGCGAGACGATCATGTCGACGCAGCGCTGGAACTCCGCGCCGGTGCGGTCGAGCTTGTTGACGAAGCAGATGCGCGGGACGCCGTAGCGGTCGGCCTGGCGCCACACCGTCTCAGACTGCGGCTCGACGCCGGCGACCCCGTCGAACACCGCG
The DNA here is from genome assembly GCA_963818455.1 of uncultured Actinomycetota bacterium. Classification (GTDB taxonomy): domain Bacteria; phylum Actinomycetota; class Actinomycetes; order CAVWCF01; family CAVWCF01; genus CAWFSE01. The sequence goes on along the minus strand of CAWFSE010000012.1, from coordinate 66,100 downwards.
ACCGCGCCGTCGAGGACGCGCAGCGAGCGCTCGACCTCGACGGTGAAGTCGACGTGCCCGGGGGTGTCGATGATGTTGATGATGTGGTGGTCCCACTCGCACGTCGTCGCCGCCGACGTGATGGTGATGCCGCGCTCCTGCTCCTGCGGCATCCAGTCCATGGTGGCGGCGCCCTCGTGGACCTCGCCGATCTTGTAGTTGATGCCGGTGTAGAACAGGATCCGCTCGGTCGTCGTGGTTTTGCCCGCGTCAATGTGGGCCATGATCCCGATGTTGCGGACCTTGGCCAGATCGCTGGCGGTTTCGATAGCCACTTCGGAGCGTCTCTTTCGCGTCGTGAGGGTGGGGCAGGGGTACGGGGGTCGCGGACTACCAGCGGTAGTGCGCGAAGGCCTTGTTGGACTCGGCCATCTTGTGGGTGTCCTCGCGCTTCTTGACGCTCGCGCCAAGGCCGTTGGAGGCGTCGAGCAGCTCGTTCATCAGCCGCTCGGTCATGGTCTTCTCGCGGCGCTGCCGGCTGTAGCCGACCAGCCAGCGCAGCGCCAGCGTGGTGGAGCGGCCGGCGCGGACCTCGACGGGGACCTGGTAGGTCGCGCCGCCGACGCGGCGGGAGCGGACCTCGAGGGTCGGCTTCACGTTGTCGAGCGCGCGCTTGAGGGTGAGGACGGGGTCGGTGCCGGTCTTGTCGCGGCAGCCCTCAAGGGCGCCGTAGACGATCGACTGGGCGGTCGACTTCTTGCCGTCCAGCAGCACCTTGTTGATCAGGGCGCTCACGAGCGGGCTTGCGTAAACCGGGTCGACGACGACCGGGTGCTTGGGGGCAGGGCCCTTGCGCGGCATCAGCTATTCCCCTTCTTCGCGCCGTAGCGGCTGCGCGCCTGCTTGCGGTTCTTCACGCCCTGGGTGTCGAGCGCGCCACGGATGATCTTGTAGCGGACGCCGGGGAGGTCCTTCACGCGGCCACCGCGGACGAGCACGATCGAGTGCTCCTGCAGGTTGTGCCCGACGCCCGGGATGTACGCCGTGACCTCGATGCCGCTGGACAGCCGCACGCGCGCGACCTTGCGCAGCGCGGAGTTCGGCTTCTTCGGCGTCGTCGTGTAGACGCGCGTGCAGACGCCGCGGCGCTGGGGGCTGCCCTTGAGCGCCGGCGTCTTGGTCTTGTCGACCTTGTCTGCACGGCCCTTGCGGACCAACTGCTGAATCGTGGGCACTGCGTCTCCGTCGTGCTCGTGCGTAGGCGAGCGGCGCTCGCCATTGGGCTCTCGGGTCTTCGGGTGGTCGTCGTGCGGGGCGTGCTCGTGCGTTGGCTCGAATGTCCGAATCGTCCCGGTCGCTCCGCCCCACGCGGTCGGGCGTGTCGCCCGACTCCCATGCGCGCACGGGCCGAAAAGCCCAGTTCGCACGGGGACCGCGGGGAAGTGCGGTCTCCTCGCGCCCCCGATCATCGACCGGGCGCAAGCGAGGCGGCCCGGGACGTCCCAGGCACAAGAAGCGAGAGTACCGGAGGGCAGGCGGGCGGGTCAAAACGACCCCGGCACGCTGGCGCACCGGGGGCCCGACCTTCAGACGTTGGTGGTGACCTCGAACGAGCCGGAGCTCGCGGCGCCGATGAACAGGAAGACCAGGAAGACCCCGACCGCGACCGAGACGGCGATGTTGATCCAGGCCACGATCTTGGCCGCGGTGACCAGCTGGCCGCCGTCGAGCCGGCCCGGGTCGGCCTCGATCTTGCGCTGGGCGTTCGAGCCCACCACGAGGGCCGCGATCGCCAGCACGAACGGGCAGACCAGCCAGGAGGCGCCGGCCAGCACCAGCGCGATGATCGCCGTCGACTCGGTCTGGCGGGGGGCGTACCCGGGCGGAGGCCCGTAGCCGGGAACGCCGTAGCCCGGCGGCTGCCCGTACCCGGGAGGAGCCGCGTACGCGGGTGGCTGGCCGTACGCGGGCGGCTGGCCGTACTCCGGCGGCGGGCTGGGTTGGGGGGCCTGGGGATCGCGGGGGGCCCAGGGGTTGTCGGGCGAATCGGCGCTCATGGGCCCATGATGGCCCCCAAAGACGGACGGGCGGCGCGCCGGGGGTCTCCCCCCAGCGCGCCGCCCGTCCGGTGGACCAGGCTGGCTGGCTCAGCTGCGGAACGCCGGGCCGTAGTCGTCGAAGTCGTCGAGCGGCACGGCCGCCCCCGGACCGGTGCCGAAGCCGCCGTACTCGGCCTCGGTGTAGACCGGCAGCGAGTACATCGCGGCCTTGGCCTCCTCGGTCGGCTCGACCCGCACGTTGCGGTACCGCGGCAGGCCGGTGCCGGCCGGGATGAGCTTGCCGATGATGACGTTCTCCTTGAGGCCCAGCAGCGGGTCGGACTTGGCGTGGATCGCCGCGTCCGTGAGCACCCGGGTGGTCTCCTGGAAGGACGCCGCCGACAGCCACGAGTCGGTGGCCAGCGACGCCTTGGTGATCCCCATCAGCTCGGGACGCCCGGAACCGGGCTGGCCGCCCTCGGCGACGATCCGGCGGTTGCCCTCCTCGAAGCGGCCCCGCTCGACGAGCTCGCCCTGCAGCCAGTCGGTGTCGCCGGTCTCGATGATCGTGACCCGGCGCAGCATCTGCCGGACGATCACCTCGATGTGCTTGTCGTGGATCGACACGCCCTGGCTCTTGTAGACCTCCTGGACCTGCTCCACCAGGTGCTCCTGGACCTTGCGGGGCCCGAGGATGCGCAGCACCTGCTTGGGGTCGACGGCGCCGGCGATCAGCTGCTGGCCGACCTCGACGTGCTCGCCGTCGGCGACCCGCAGCTTGGCCCGCTTGGACACCGGGTAGGCGACCTCCTCGGAGCCGTCGTCGGGGACGACGACCAGCTTGCGCTGCTTGTCGGCGTCCTCGATCCGGACCCGCCCGGCCGCCTCGCTGATCGGGGCGACGCCCTTGGGCGTGCGCGCCTCGAACAGCTCGACCACGCGGGGCAGGCCGTGGGTGATGTCCTCGCCGGCGACGCCGCCGGTGTGGAAGGTGCGCATCGTCAGCTGGGTGCCCGGCTCGCCGATCGACTGGGCGGCGATGATGCCGACCGCCTCGCCGACGTCGACGATCTTGCCGGAGGCCATCGAGCGCCCGTAGCACATCGCGCAGGTGCCGACCTTGCTCTCGCAGGTGAGCACGCTGCGGACCCGGACCTCCTCGACGCCGGCGGCCACGAGCGCGTCGATGGTGTGCATCGACAGCTCGGTGCCGGCCGGGAACACGACGGCCCCGTCGGCGGACGCGTCCGCCGAGAGCACCCGGCTGTAGACCGCGGCCTCGGCGTCGTCGTGGCGGCGCAGCGAGCCGTCGGAGCCGCGGGTCGGCGACCGGGTACGGCAGGCCGCGCTCGGTGCCGCAGTCCTCCTCGCGGATGATGACGTCCTGCGAGACGTCGACGAGCCGGCGGGTGAGGTAGCCGGAGTCGGCGGTGCGCAGCGCCGTGTCGGCGAGGCCCTTGCGGGCGCCGTGCGTGGAGATGAAGTACTCCAGCACGGACAGGCCCTCGCGGAAGTTGCTCTTGATCGGGCGCGGGATGATCTCGCCCTTCGGGTTGGCCACCAGGCCGCGCATGCCCGCGATCTGGCGGACCTGCATCCAGTTACCGCGGGCGCCGGAGTTGACCATCATGAACAACCCGTTGGTGCGCGGGAAGTGCTCGCGCATGGCCTGGTCGACGGAGTTCGTCGCCTGGGTCCAGATCTCGATGAGCTCCTGGCGGCGCTCGTCGTCGGTGATGAGGCCCTTGGCGTACTGGTCCTCGACCTTCTCCGCCCTGGTCTCGCTCTCCCCCAGGATCCGGGCCTTCTCGGCCACCGGGGACACGACGTCCTCGATGGCGATCGTCACGCCGGAGCGGGTGGCCCAGTAGAAGCCGCGCTCCTTGAGGTTGTCGAGCGTGGCCGCGACGACGACCTTGGGGTAGGTCTCGGCGAGGTCGTTGACGATGGCCGACAGCTGCTTCTTGTCGACCTCGACGTTGACGTACGGGTAGTCGGTCGGCAGCGCCTCGTTGAACAGCGCCCGTCCCAACGTGGTCTCCAGGCGCAGCGCCTGGCCGGGCTCCCAGCCCTCGGGCAGCGCGTGGCCGTTCGGCGGCACGAGGCCGCCGGCGATCCGCAGCTGGACCCGCGCCTGCACGGAGAGGTCGCCGCGCTCGAAGGCCATCTGCGCCTCGTGGATCGAGGAGTACGCACCGCCCTCGCCGGTGGCCCCGTCGATCTGCAGGGTGAGGAAGTCCAGGCCGAGCACCATGTCCTGGGTCGGCGACGCGATCGGGCGACCGCTGGCCGGCGACAGGATGTTGTTGGTCGACAGCATCAGGATGCGGGCCTCGGCCTGGGCCTCGGCCGACAGCGGCAGGTGCACCGCCATCTGGTCGCCGTCGAAGTCGGCGTTGAACGCGGTGCAGACCAGCGGGTGGATCTGGATCGCCTTGCCCTCGACCAGCTGCGGCTCGAAGGCCTGGATGCCCAGGCGGTGCAGCGTGGGCGCGCGGTTGAGCAGCACCGGGTGCTCGGCGATGACCTCTTCGAGGACATCCCAGACCACCGGGCGGGAGCGCTCGACCATGCGCTTGGCCGACTTGATGTTCTGCGCGTGGTTGAGGTCGACCAGGCGCTTCATCACGAACGGCTTGAACAGCTCCAGGGCCATCTGCTTGGGCAGGCCGCACTGGTGCAGCTTGAGCTGCGGGCCGACCACGATGACCGAGCGGCCGGAGTAGTCGACGCGCTTGCCCAGCAGGTTCTGGCGGAACCGGCCCTGCTTGCCCTTGAGCATGTCGGACAGGCTCTTGAGCGGGCGGTTGCCCGGGCCGGTGACCGGCCGGCCGCGGCGGCCGTTGTCGAACAGAGCGTCGACGGCCTCCTGCAGCATCCGCTTCTCGTTGTTGACGATGATCTCGGGGGCCCCGAGGTCGAGCAGCCGCTTGAGCCGGTTGTTGCGGTTGATCACGCGGCGGTACAGGTCGTTCAGGTCGCTGGTCGCGAACCGGCCGCCGTCGAGCTGCACCATCGGGCGCAGGTCCGGCGGGATCACCGGGACGCAGTCGAGCACCATGCCGCGGGCGTCGTTGCGGGTGTTGAGGAACGCCGAGACGACCTTGAGCCGCTTGAGCGCCCGGGTCTTCTTCTGGCCCTTGCCGGTGGCGATGATCTCGCGCAGCGACTCGGCCTCGCCCTCGAGGTCGAACGAGGCCACGCGGTCCTGGATGGCCTGGGCGCCCATGCCGCCCTTGAAGTACATCCCGAAGCGGTCGCGCATCTCGCGGTAGAGCATCTCGTCGCCGAGGAGGTCCTGGACCTTCAGCGTCTTGAAGGTGCTCCACACGTCGTCGAGGCGGGCGATCTCGGCGTCGGCGCGACGGCGGATGCCCGCCATCTCGCGCTCGGCGCCCTCGCGCACCTTGCGGCGCACATCGGACTTCGCGCCCTCGGCCTCGAGCTCGGCGAGGTCGCCCTCGAGCTTCTTGGCCCGGGCGTCGATGTCGGAGTCGCGGCGCTTGGCGACGGCGTCCTTCTCCATCGTGATCTTCGCCTCGAGCGAGGGCAGGTCGCGGTGGCGGGACTCGTCGTCCACCCAGGTGATCATGTAGGCGGCGAAGTAGATGACCTTCTCCAGGTCCTTCGGCGCCAGGTCGAGCAGGTAGCCGAGCCGGCTCGGCACGCCCTTGAAGTACCAGATGTGCGTGACCGGGGCGGCCAGCTCGATGTGGCCCATCCGCTCACGGCGCACCTTGGCGCGGGTCACCTCGACGCCGCAGCGCTCGCAGATGATGCCCTTGAAGCGGACCCGCTTGTACTTGCCGCAGTAGCACTCCCAGTCGCGGGTCGGCCCGAAGATCTTCTCGCAGAAGAGGCCGTCCTTCTCCGGCTTCAGCGTGCGGTAGTTGATCGTCTCGGGCTTCTTGACCTCGCCGTGCGACCAGGTGCGGATGTCATCCGCGGTCGCCAGGCCGATGCGCAACTCGTCGAAGAAGTTCACGTCGAGCACTTGGTGTCTCTTCCCTTAGTGGTCGTCAATCCGGGTCTGACGGTGGTCGTCGGCGGCACCCGGGGCGCGAAAGCGCCCCGGGTGGAGCCGTCAGACCTCTTCGACGCTGCTCGGCTCGCGCCGGGACAGGTCAATGCCGAGTTCCTCCGCGGCGCGGAAGACGTCGTCGTCGGTGTCGCGCATCTCGAGGATGCCGCCGTCGCTGCTGAGCACCTCGACGTTGAGGCACAGCGACTGCATCTCCTTGACAAGCACCTTGAACGACTCGGGGATGCCGGGCTCGGGGATGTTCTCGCCCTTGACGATCGCCTCGTACACCTTCACGCGGCCGAGGACGTCGTCGGACTTGATGGTGAGCAGCTCCTGCAGGGCGTACGACGCGCCGTACGCCTCGAGCGCCCAGACCTCCATCTCGCCGAACCGCTGGCCGCCGAACTGGGCCTTACCGCCCAGGGGCTGCTGCGTGATCATCGAGTAGGGGCCGGTGGAGCGGGCGTGGATCTTGTCGTCCACCAGGTGGAGCAGCTTCAGGATGTACAGGTAGCCCACGGCGATCGGCGCCGGCAGCAGCTCGCCGGTGCGCCCGTTGAACAGCCGCGCCTTGCCGGACTCGCCGACCATGCGCTGACCGTCGCGGTTGGGGATCGTGCTGCCGAGCAGGCCGGTGATCTCCTCCTCCTTGGCGCCGTCGAAGACCGGGGTCGCGACGTTGGTGCCGGGCTCGGCCGAGCGCGCGCCCTTGGGCAGGTTGCGCGCCCACTCGGGGTCGCCCTCCACGGCCCAGCCGGCCTTCGCCACCCAGCCCAGGTGCGTCTCGAGCACCTGGCCGACGTTCATCCGGCCGGGCACGCCGAGCGGGTTCAGCACGATGTCGACCGGGGTGCCGTCCTCGAGGAACGGCATGTCCTCGACCGCGAGGATCTTGGAGATGACGCCCTTGTTGCCGTGGCGGCCGGCGAGCTTGTCGCCCTCGGTGATCTTGCGCTTCTGGGCGACGTAGACCCGGACCAGCTGGTTGACGCCCGGGGGCAGCTCGTCGCCGTTCTCGCGCTCGAACACGACGACGTCGATGATCTTGCCCGACTCGCCGTGCGGCACCTTGAGCGAGGTGTCGCGCACCTCGCGGGCCTTCTCGCCGAAGATGGCGCGCAGCAGGCGCTCCTCGGGCGTGAGCTCGGTCTCGCCCTTGGGCGTGACCTTGCCGACGAGCACGTCGCCGGGCACCACGTCGGCGCCGACGCGGATGATGCCGCGCTCGTCGAGGTCGGCCAGCACCTCGTCGGAGACGTTCGGGATGTCCCGGGTGATCTCCTCGGGGCCCAGCTTGGTGTCGCGGGCGTCGATCTCGTGCTCCTCGATGTGGATCGAGGAGAGCACGTCGTCCTGCACGAGGCGCTGCGACAAGATGATCGCGTCCTCGTAGTTGTGGCCCTCCCACGGCATGAACGCCACGAGCAGGTTGCGCCCGAGCGCCATCTCGCCGTTGTCGGTGCACGGTCCGTCGGCGAGCACCTGGCCCACCTCGACCCGCGCGCCCTCGGCCACGATCGGCTTCTGGTTGAAGCTGGTGCCCTGGTTGGAGCGGACGAACTTCGCGATCGGGTAGACGCGCTGGGTGCCGTCGTCGTGCATGACGGTCACGTGGTCGGCGGCGACCTCGATCACGGCCCCGGCGTGCTCGGCGACGACCACGTCGCCGGCGTCGGTGGCGGCGCGGAACTCCATCCCGGTGCCCACCAGGGGCGACTCGCTCTTGATCAGCGGGACGGCCTGGCGCTGCATGTTCGAGCCCATCAGGGCGCGGTTGGCGTCGTCGTGCTCAAGGAACGGGATCATCGCCGTGGCGACCGACACCATCTGGCGCGGCGACACGTCCATGTAGTCGACCTCGTTGCCGGGGATCAACTCGACCTCGCCGCCGCGCTTGCGGACGAGGACGCGGGGCTCGGAGAACATCCCGTTGGGCTCCAGCGGGGCGTTGGCCTGCGCGATGACGTGCAGGTCCTCCTCGTCGGCGGCCAGGTAGTCGATCTGGTCGGTGACCTTGCCGGCCTTGACCTTGCGGTACGGCGTCTCGACGAAGCCGAACGCGTTGACCCGGCCGTACGTCGACAGCGAGCCGATCAGGCCGATGTTCGGGCCTTCCGGGGTCTCGATCGGGCACATCCGGCCGTAGTGGCTGGGGTGCACGTCGCGGACCTCGAAGCCGGCCCGCTCACGGGACAGCCCGCCGGGCCCGAGCGCCGACAGGCGGCGCTTGTGGGTCAGCCCGGCCAGGGGGTTGGTCTGGTCCATGAACTGCGACAGCTGCGAGGTGCCGAAGAACTCCTTGATCGCCGCCACGACGGGGCGGATGTTGATCAGGGTCTGCGGGGTGATCGCCTCGACGTCCTGGGTCGTCATCCGCTCGCGGACGACGCGCTCCATCCGGGACAGGCCGGTGCGGAACTGGTTCTGGATCAGCTCGCCCACCGTGCGCAGCCGGCGGTTGCCGAAGTGGTCGATGTCGTCGGTCGCGACCCGAACGGTGTGGGCCGTCCCCTGGTGCTCGGTCGCGCCGGCGTGCAGCTCGCAGAGGTACTTGATGGTGGCCTTGATGTCCTCGAGGTCGAGGGTGCCCTTGTCGAGCGGGGCCTCGTTGCCGAGCTTCTTGCCCACCTTGTAGCGGCCGACCTTGGCCAGGTCGTACCGCTTGGGGTTGAAGTAGAGGTTGTCCAGCAGGGTCTGGGCGGCCTCACGCGTCGGCGGCTCGCCCGGGCGCAGCTTGCGGTAGATGTCGAGCAGCGCGTCGTCCTGACCCGTGGTGTGGTCCTTCTCCAGGGTCTGGTTGATCGAGTCGAACTGGCCGAACTCCTCGCGGATCTCGGCCTCGGTCATGCCGAGCGCCTTGAGCAGGACGGTGACGTTCTGCTTGCGCTTGCGGTCGACCCGGACCCCGACGAGGTCCTTCTTGTCGATCTCGAACTCCAGCCACGCGCCGCGGCCAGGGATGATCTTGGCGACGTAGACGTCCTTGTCGCTGACCTTGTCCAGGGTGCGCTCGAAGTAGACCCCAGGCGAGCGGACGAGCTGGGACACGACGACCCGCTCGGTGCCGTTGATGACGAAGGTGCCCTTCGGCGTCATGAGCGGGAAGTCGCCCATGAACACCGTCTGGCTCTTGATCTCGCCGGTCTCGTTGTTGGTGAACTCGGCGACGACGAAGAGCGGAGCGCTGTACGTGAAGTCGCGCTCCTTGCACTCCTCGATGGAGTTCTTCGGCGGCTCGAACCGGTGATCGCGGAACGACAGGGACATCTGCCCCTGGAAGTCCTCGATCGGGCTGATCTCCTCGAAGATCTCCTCGAGGCCGGACTTGGACGGCACCGACAGGCCAGACGAGAGGGCCGAGTCGACCCGAGCCCGCCAGGCGTCGTTGCCGAGCAGCCAGTCAAAACTGTCGACCTGGAGCGCGAGGAGGTCAGGGATCTCCAGCGGCTCACGGATTTTTGCGAATGACACCCGCTTCGGGGCGGTGGTGCGGTTGGAACGGGGCGAGGTGGAGCGCGAGGCGGCCAAGAGGCGTCCTTCCGAGGCTCGCGGACAGGTGGTGCACGCATGGCTCTCGGCCCGGGACCTGGGCGGTCGCGGGTACACGAGGACAGCGCAAACCACCAGCATAGCCGCCAGCGGGCAGGCCTGTCGAACCGCCTCTAGAGGCGGTGCCGGCCGATGCGGCCCCGGCGCGCCAGCCGAAGGACCACGGACCTCCCCTTGCGGGGGCGCTGCGGCGGCGCGACGCGGGAAGCATGACCGCCTGCGAGCGGCGGAGTCAAGCACCTCCGCCCCGTTGGTGGATAACCGTCGGATCACGCCGGCGGCATGCGCAAGGGGCGGCCGCGCGGGCGTGAGCCCGGGCGGCCGCCCCTTGGCGGTGTCGTGCGAAAGCGACGACTACTTGACGGTCACCGTGGCGCCGGCGGCCTCGAGGGCCTCCTTGGCCTTGTCGGCGGCGTCCTTGGCGACCTTCTCCAGGACCGGCTTGGGGGCGCCGTCCACGAGGTCCTTGGCCTCCTTGAGCCCGAGGCTCGTGAGCGTGCGCACCTCCTTGATGACCTGGATCTTCTTGTCGCCAGCGGCCTCGAGGATGACGTCGAACTCGTCCTTCTCCTCGGCTGCGGCGGCCTCGCCGCCGCCGGCGCCGCCGGCTGCGGGCGCGGCGGCCACGGCGACCGGGGCGGCCGCGGTGACGCCGAAGGTCTCCTCGAACTGCTTGACGAACTCGCTGAGCTCCAGGAGGGACATCTCCTTGAACGCGTCGAGCAGCTCGTCGGTGCTGAGCTTCGCCATGGTGGCGGTCCTTTCAGTGCTGTCCGTCACGGCTGACGCCGGGGCCGGTGGGACGGGAGGTGGGCATGGTCCGTACGGTGCGGGCGTCAGCCCTCGGTGCTGTCGGTGCTGTCGGTGCTGTCGGTGCTGTCGGTGCTCTCGGTGCTGTCGGTGCTTCGTGCTGTCGGTGCTCTCGGTGCTCTCGGCGACCGGCTCGGCCGCCTCGGTGGTGCTGGGGGCCTCGGCCGCGGGGGCCGCAGGGGCCTCGGCTGCCTCGGCCTCGGCCTTGGCGCGCAGCGCCTCGACCAGGCGGGCCGTCTGCGCCAGCGGAGCCGCAAACAGCGACACCGCCTGGCTCAGCGAGCCCTTCATCGCGCCGGCGAGCTTGGCGAGGAGGACCTCGCGCGACTCGAGATCGGCGATCTTGGCGAGCTCGGCGGCGGTGATCGGACGGCCGTCCATCACCCCGCCCTTGATGACGAGCAGCGGGTGAGCCTTGGCGAAGTCACGCAGACCCTTGGCCGCCTCGACCGGGTCGCCCTTGACGAAGGCGATGGCCGACGGACCCTGCAGCAGGCCGTCGAAGGCGTCGACGCCGGCCTCGCGGGCGGCGATCTTGGTCAGCGTGTTCTTCACCACGGCGTACGTCGCCTGGTCACCGAGCGAACGCCGCAGCTCCTTGAGCTGGGCCACGGTGAGCCCGCGGTACTCGGTCAGCACGGCGGTGTTCGAGCTGCGGAATGCCTCCGTGAGCTCGGCGACCGCTGCCGCCTTGTCCGGCCTGGCCATAGGCCTCCTTCCGGGTGATGCCACCGGCTGAGGGCCTGCTCCATGCGAAACGCCCCGACGCAGCTGGGCGCCGAGGCGTGGATCCCCGGGTGCGGCCGCTGGGCGGCCCGCCCGGAGGGGCGACTCGAAACTCACCTGCGCGGGCCGCCCGCTGAGTGCGGGGCCTTCGGCTGACGTTCCCTGCGGGATCGAAAGCGACCGGCGGTCTGTGGCTGGTGTTGAGGGTACGGCGCGGGTGGTGCCCCCGCCAAATCGCGGTCCCGCGGGTGGTGCCCGGCGGGGTGGGCGGGCTGGTCGCCCGGCCCACCGCGCCGGTGGCTGGTGGGGTCAGGCCTGGGCCTGAGCGCCCTCTTCGTCGGACAGCAGGTTGCGCGTGCGGTTCGGGTCGACCTGGATGCCGGGGCCCATCGTCGTCGAGATGGTGACCTTGCGCAGGTAGCGGCCCTTGGACGACGACGGCTTGAGGCGGAGCACCTCGTCGAGCGCGGCGGCGTAGTTCTCGATCAGCTGGGTGTCGTCGAAGGACACCTTGCCGATCACGAAGTGCAGGTTGGCGTGCCGGTCGGCGCGGAACTCGATCTTGCCGCCCTTGATGTCGGAGACGGCCTTGGCGACGTCGTTGGTCACCGTGCCGGTCTTCGGGTTCGGCATCAGGCCGCGCGGACCGAGCACGCGGCCGAGCCGGCCGACCTTGCCCATGAGGTCCGGGGTGGCCACGACCGAGTCGAAGTCCAGCCGGCCGCCCTCGACCTCGGCCATCAGCTCGTCGGCCCCGACGATGTCGGCGCCGGCGGCCCGGGCCTCCTCGGCGCGCTCACCGGTGGCGAAGACCAGGACCCGGGCGGTCTTGCCGGTGCCGTGCGGGAGGTTGACGGTGCCGCGGACCATCTGGTCGGCCTTGCGGGGGTCGATGCCCAGCCGCATGGCGACCTCGACGGTCGAGTCGAACTTGGTGGTGCCGCTGGCCTTGGCCAGCCGGGCCGCCTGGGCCGGGCTGTACAGGGTGTCGCCGTCGATCTGCTCGGCGGCGGCGCGGTAGCTCTTGGCGCGCTTCATGCTGCTCGATTCCTTGTCTGTCGAGTGTGGTCATCGCGGGCCGCGCTCGGCCCTGCCACAACTGCTGGATTGGTGCGGGGTGGTGCGGACGATCAGTCAGAAACTGTGCCTTCTGTTTCGGACAGAGCCCTCGCTGGCGCTCGGGCGTCAGTCCGAAACGACAATCCCCATCGACCGGGCCGTCCCCGCGATGATCTCGGTCGCCGCCTCGATGTCGTTGGCGTTCAGGTCGTCCTTCTTGATCTCGGCGATCTCGCGGGCCTGGGCGCGGGTGATCGTCGCGACCTTGTTCTTGTGCGGGATCGGCGAGCCCTTGTCGATGCCGGCGGCCTGCAGCAGCAGGCGCGAGGCGGGCGGGGTCTTGGTGATGAACGTGAACGAGCGGTCCTCGTACACGGAGATCTCGACCGGGACGATCTGGCCGCGCTGGGCCTCGGTCGCGGCGTTGTACGCCTTGCAGAACTCCATGATGTTCACGCCGTGCTGGCCGAGCGCGGGACCGACGGGCGGCGCGGGGGTGGCGGCGCCGGCCTTGATCTGCAGCTTGATGATGCCAGCAAGCTTCTTCTTGGGGGGCATGTCCGGGTCCTTGCTGTGGTGCCGGCGGAGGTCGCCGGTCTGTCGGATTCAGTTCTTCTGGATCTGGCCGAAGGCCAGCTCGACCGGGGTCTCCCGGCCGAAGATCTCGACGAAGGCCTTGACGCGCTGGCTGTCGCCGTTGATCTCGTTGATGGTGGCCTGCAGCGTGGCGAACGGGCCGTCGATGACGGTGACCGAGTCGCCGACTGCGAAGTCCAGGACGCGGACCTCGACCGGGCCGCCGGGGGCGGCCTTCTGCTCGACCTCGGGGGCGAGGATCGCGACGACCTCGTCCAGGGTGAGCGGGGTGGGCTGGTGGGCGTGGCCGACGAAGCCGGTCACCCCCGGGGTGTTGCGGACCGCGCCCCAGGACTGGTCGGTGAGCTCCATGCGCACCAGCACGTAGCCCGGGAACCGGTTCTCCTTGACCCGCTTGCGCTGGCCGTTCTTCACGACGTCGCGCTCATCGATCGGGACCTCGATCTGGAAGATGTAGTCCTCCATGTTGAGGCTGCTCGTGCGGCTCTCGATGTTGGTCTTCACCCGGTTCTCGTAGCCGGCGTAGGAGTGCACGACGTACCACTCGCCCGGACGCGCGCGCAGCGACTCACGCAGCTCGGCGACCGGGTCCGCCTCGGCGGACCTCGGCGGCCTCGACGGCCTCGGCGACCTCGCGGCCTCGGCTCGACCTCGACGCGGCTCGAGCTCGGCGACCTCGGCGGCCTCCACGACCTCGCACGACCTCGACGGCCTCGACGGCGTCACGGCCTCAGCGGCCTCGACGACCTCGACGACCTCGACGAGCCGCGTCGCCGTCGACCGGCTGCTCGTTCGACTCGCTCACAGGGTCTGCCATTCCTTTGCGTGTGGTGCTGCGGAGGGACTTGAGGGGCCTTCGCCCACGGTGGCGCCGTGCCGGTCTCGGCTCGGCCTAATTGCCGAAGACGGCCAGCACGAGCCTGCCGAAGGCGAGGTCGAGGACCCCGACGTAGGCCATGATCACGATGACGAAGACCAGCACGACGTGGTGTAGGTGATCAGCTCGCGCCGGGTCGGCCAGATCACCTTGCGGAGCTCGGCGATCACCTGGCGGTAGAACAGCGCGATCCGGGCCGGCAGGGGCTTGCCGCCCTTGCGGCCGGACTTCTTGGCGGCCTTGGAGCCGCCGGAATCCGGACGCTCGGGCGTGGCCGTGCTGCCCTGCGACTCGCTCATGGCCTCACCTTGCGGACGGGGAGATGCGGACGGGACGTGGTGCGGTGTCGTGCGTCGTGCTCGTACGAGATCGTGCTGGTCGCGCGCAGGCGCGCCGCGCAGGGCCGGAGGGACTCGAACCCACAACCACCGGTTTTGGAGACCGGGACTCTGCCAATTGAGCTACGGCCCTCTGAGCGGCCGACCCCACCCGCGGGCGGCCTGCGGGCAGGCTTGCGCGGGGTGGACCAGCCACCGAGACGGTCAGCATACGTGGTCGGCGCGGCCCCGGTCGAACCGCGCAACCAGGCTCGACCGGTCCGGGGCCGGCGGTGGGAGGATGTCCCCGTGACCGAGCACCCCGCACCCCCCGTCCAGCAGCCGGCCCGCAGTCCCCCGCGGCCGCGCGCGACCTGCCCCGCGTCTCGCGCCGGGTCGGCGCGATCGCCGAGTCCGCCACGCTGGCCGTCGACGCCAAGGCCAAGGCGCTCAAGGCGGCCGGCCGGCCGGTGATCGGGTTCGGGGCCGGCGAGCCGGACTTCCCCACCCCCGCGCCGATCGTCGAGGCGGCCGCCGCGGCCTGCCGCGACCCGCGCTGGCACCGCTACACCCCCGCGGCCGGCCTGCCCGAGCTCAAGGAGGCGGTCGCGGCCAAGACGCTGCGCGACTCCGGCTACGCCGTCGCCCGCCGGCCAGGTCCTGATCACCAACGGCGGCAAGCAGGCGATCTACAACGCCTTCGCCGCCCTGCTCGACCCCGGCGACGAGGTGCTGCTGCCCGCGCCGTACTGGACGACGTACCCCGAGTCGATCAAGCTCGCCGGCGGCGTCCCGGTCGAGGTGATGACCGACGAGACCTCCGGCTACCTCGCCACGGTCGAGCAGCTCGAGGCCGCGCTCACGCCGCGGACCAAGGCCCTGGTCTTCGTCTCCCCCTCCAACCCGACCGGCGCGGTCTACCCGGCCGACCAGGTCGAGGCGATCGGCCGGTGGGCCGCCGAGCGCGGGCTGTGGGTGCTGACCGACGAGATCTACGAGCACCTCGTCTACGACGGGGCCACCTGCCCGTCGATGCCGGTGCTCGTCCCCGAGCTCGCCGACCGCTGCATCGTCGTCAACGGCGTCGCCAAGACGTACGCCATGACCGGCTGGCGGGTCGGCTGGCTGATCGGGCCCGCCGACATCGTCAAGGCGGCCGCCAACCTGCAGTCGCACGCGACCTCCAACGTGAGCAACGTCGCGCAGATCGCGGCGCTCGCGGCCGTGTCGGGCGACCTGTCGGCGGTGCACGAGATGCGGGCCGCCTTCGACCGGCGCCGCCGGACGATGACCTCGATGCTCAACGCGATCGAGGGCGTCACCTGCCCCGAGCCGCGCGGGGCCTTCTACTGCTACCCCTCGGTCAAGGGGGTGCTGGGCCGCACGATCCGCGGCCGCGAGGCCACCTCGTCGGCCGAGCTGGCCGCGATCATCCTCGACGAGGTCGAGGTCGCGGTGGTCCCCGGCGAGGCGTTCGGCACGCCCGGCTACCTGCGGCTGTCGTACGCCCTCGGCGACGACGACCTGGCCGAGGGCGTCGGCCGGATCCAGTCCCTGCTCGCCCGCTAGAGGGCGCAGCCGACGAGGACCGGCTCCGGCTCCAGGCGTACGCCGAAGCGCTCGACGACGCCGTCGCGCACCGCTCGGGCCAGCGTGAGCAGGTCGGCGGCCGAGGCGCCGCCTCGGTTGGTGAGCGCCAGCACGTGCTTCGTCGACAGGGCGGCCCGCCCGCCGGTGAGCTCGGCCCCCCAGCCGCGGCCGAAGCCCGCCTGCTCGATCAGCCAGGCGGCGCTCGTCTTGACGCCCTCGGCGGACGAGAACCGCGGGGCGTCGGCCGGCAGCCGATCGGCGGCCTGCGGGTCCAGGATCGGATTGGTGAAGAACGACCCGGCCGAGCGGGTGTCGGGGTCGGCCGGGTCCAGCACCATCCCCTTGCCGCGCCGCAGCCGCAGCACCGCGTCACGCACGTCGGACAACGGCGCCCGGTCGCCGAGGCCGACGCCGAGCGCGCGGGCCAGCTCCGCGTAGCGCACCGGGCGGGACTCGCGCGCGGGCTCCAGCCGGAAGACCGCCTCCAGCACCGCCCAGCGCCCCGGCTCGGCCTTGAACCGGCTCGACCGGTAGCCGAACCCGCAGTCGGAGCCCGCCAGCTCGACCACCTCGGCGCGGGCGCGGTCCCAGGCGCGGACCGCCACCAGGGTGTCGGCCACCTCCTGGCCGTACGCGCCGACGTTCTGGATCGGGGTCGCGCCCACCCGCCCGGGGATCCCGGACAGCGCCTCGACCCCGGCCAGCCCCTCGGCGACGCACCGGTCGACGAGCGCGTCCCACGGCTCCCCCGCCTGGGCGGTGACGTCCACCTGGCCGCAGTCGCGGCGCATGGCGACGCCGCGGCTGTCCAGGAGGAGGGCGGCGCCGGCGAAGCCCTCGTCGGCGACCAGCAGGTTGGACCCGCCCCCGACCAGCAGCAGCGGCTCATGGGCGGCATCGGCCGCGCGCACCCGGTCGACGATCTCCGTCGGCGGACTCGGCCGCGTCCACGCGCAGCGCGGGACCGCCGACCCCGAGGGTGGTGAGCGCGGCCAGGTCGGCCGACGGCAGCGTGCGCACGCGGCCGAGCCTAGGCGCGCGGGCGCAGCAGGTCGTCGCGTCCGCGGAAGCGCTTGAGCAGGCGGTCGTACGTCGCCCGGGACTGCTGGTCGCGGTAGGCCGGGTCGCTGTCGTGGTAGCCGCGGTGGCGCGCCTGCTCGACCGGGAGGTCCGCGTACGGCTGCAGCAGCCGCCAGCCCGCCTCGCGCAGCAGCAGCGACCACTCCATGTCGGCGTTGCGGTAGAAGCGGGCCTTCGGGCTGGGCGGCGTCTGGACCGCGGCCGAGCGGCGGATGACCAGCAGGTAGCCGAGCAGCGCGTCCACCTCGCCGGGCGCGGCGTCGACGAAGGACCGCCAGGCGTCGGCGAGGTCGACATCCGTGCCGCGCCAGCCGGCGGCCGCGACCCCCGGGTCGGCCTCCAGCGCCTCGACCAGCGGCGTGATCGCGTCGCCGAGCAGCACGCTGGACGGGTCGAGGACCACCTGGCACGTCGCGGTGTCGGCGCGGATCAGCGCGGCCAGCGCCGGCCCCCAGCCAGCCGTCCCCGCGAGGTGGTGCTCCTCCACCCGCCCGGGGTGCTCGGTCGCGAGCGCGTGCAGGGCGGCGCCGGCGCCGTCGACGTTGCCGAGGTCGAGCCCGACGACGACGAGGTCGTCCGGGCCGTGGGCCAGCAGCGCCTCGACGCACCGGCGCAGGTCGTCCGGCCAGCCGTCGACGAGCAGCAGCGCCGACAGCCGCCGCGGGTCCGGCTCGGCCGAGCGGTCCGGCAGGGCGGCGAGGCGACGCCAGCACGTCGTACGGGGGACGCGGCTCGAGCGCCCAGCCGCCGCCCGGCTCGTCGCGCACCAGCCAGCCCAGCGCGGCCAGCTCGTCGCGCAGGGCGTCGGCCGCCGCGAAGTCGCGGGCGGCGCGCGCCTCGGCCCGCCGCTGCGCCAGGGCGGCCGCCTCCGGAGGCGGGCGGTCGGCGGTCACGCCAGCCGGACGACCGCGAAGGCCTTGCCCAGCACCGTCTTGCCCTCGCTGGTGGCGGTGAGGTCGACGCGGACCCTGCGAGTCGTCGAGCTTCTCCGCCACCACGCCGGAGACCTCGACCACCGCGCCCTTGTCGTCGTCGGGGACGACCACCGGGCGGGTGAAGCGCACGCCGTACTCGACGACGGCGCCCGGGTCGCCGCACCAGTCGGTGACCAGGCGGCCGGCCTCGGCCATGGTGAGCATGCCGTGGGCGATCACGTCGGGCAGGCCGACGGCCTTGGCGATCCGCTCGTTCCAGTGGATGACGTTGAAGTCGCCGCTGGCGCCCGCGTACATCACCAGGTTGATCCGCTGGATCGGGTAGGTCTTGGCGGGCAGCGCGGTGCCGACCTCGACCGCGTCGTACGCGATGGACGCCGCCATGTCAGGCCTCCCCTGCCGCGGTGCCGCGGCTCACGATCGTGGAGTAGCAGGTGACCACCGGCTCGCCGGCCTCGGTGGCGACGTCCTGCTTGGTGACCAGGATGTGGTTGCCCGCGGCGACCTTGAGGTCCTCGATCGAGACGGTCACCACCAGGCGGTCGCCGGCCGTCACCGGGCGGGTGTAGACGAACCGCTGCTCGCCGTGCACCACCCGGCTGTAGTCGAGGCCGATCTCGGGGTCGAACATCGCCTGCGCGGAGGCCTTCATCGTCACCGTGAACGGGAAGGTCGGCGGCGCGATCACATCGGGGTGGCCGAGCGCGCGCGCCGCGGCCGGGTCGCGGTAGACCGGCGAGAAGTCGCCGATGGCGTCGGCGAACTCGCGGATCTTCTCCCGCCCCACCTCGTACGGCTCGCTCGGCGGGTACGAGCGGCCGACGACGTCGGGGTTCACATCCCCGCCAGCTGGCCGCCGGTGACCGGGATGGTCACGCCGGAGATGAAGTCGGCGTCGGACGAGACCAGGAACGCGTGGACGTTGGCGATGTCCTCGGGCTCGCCGAGCCGGCCGAGCGCGATGATCGCCAAGGACATCTGGCGCATCGCCTCGGGGATGCCGAGGTCGCTGCCCTCGCCCTTGGCCGCGGTGAGCCGGGTCTCGATGAACCCCGGCGCCACCGCGTTGACGTTGATCCGGAACGGCCCGAGCTCGCGGGCCAGGGTCTTGGTGGTGGCGATGATCGCGCCCTTGGCGGCGGTGTAGTTGTACTGCCCGGGGTTGCCCATCAGCGCGGCCACCGACGAGGTGAACGTGATCTTGCGGTGGTACTTCACCTGGCCGTGCTCCTTGAGCTCGGCCTTGGCGACCTCGCGCAGGTACGGCATCGCGGCCTGCGTGGTGTGGAACGCCGTCTTGAAGTTGATGTCGAAGACGAAGTCGAAGGTCGCGTCGTCCAGCGTGTGGAACATCTTGTCGCGGGTGATGCCCGCGTTGTTCACGACGATGTCGAGCTTGCCGAAGTGCTCGATGGCGGCGGCCACCATCTCCTGGGCGGCGGGCAGCTCGACGGTGTTGTGCAGGCTGACCAGCGCCTGGCCGCCGGCGGCGGTGATCAGCTCGGCGGTCTCGTGCGCGGGGTCGGCGTCGACGTCGTTGACGACGACGTGCGCGCCGTCGGCGGCGAGCCGGACGGCGGTGGCCCGGCCGATGCCGCGCCCGGCCCCTGTGACGATGGCAACCCGGTCATCGAGGCGTCCCACGGCGTGTCCTCCTGCGGCTCGGCGATAGGCGGGCGGATGCCCTATCGCGACCGTAACGCAGCGAAGCCGCCCCCCGACGAGGGGGCGGCTTCAGCGCGTACGCAGGTGGGCTAGCGGGTCTCGCGGTGCTCGGTGTGCCGGCCGCAGTTGGGGCAGAACTTCTGCAGCGCGATGCGGTCGGGGTCGTTGCGGCGGTTCTTCTTGGTGATGTAGTTGCGGTGCTTGCACTCCGCGCACGCCATGGTGATCTTGGGGCGGATGTCGCTCGACTTGGCGGCCACGGCCTGTGCCTTTCACGGGGGAGCATCACGCAGCGGCCAGCTGGACCGAGCGCAGGACAACCTCGCCAGGGTACCCGGGCGAGCGAGGGCCGGTCCAACTCGCGGTGAGGCGAGCGGACCGGCGGTGGTAGCGGAGGCCGGACTTGAACCGGCGACACAGCGATTATGAGCCGCTTGCTCTGCCAGGCTGAGCTACTCCGCCGTGGCGGCCGGCCCGTGCGGACCTGCCGTCTGGAGCCCCTTTACGGAATCGAACCGTAGACCTTCTCCTTACCATGGAGACGCTCTACCGACTGAGCTAAAGGGGCGTTGCTGATACGTGCTGCCGGTATGTGCGCGATCAGGGTACACGGGGCCGCTCGGCCGGGTGAAATCGTCGAAACCGGGTGAGGATGGGGTGCATGAGCACCCCTTTGCTGCGCTCCGCCGACGACATCCCCGACCTCTCCGGGCAGGTCGCCCTGGTGACCGGCGCGAACTCCGGGCTGGGCCTGGTGACCGCCCGCGAGCTGGCCCGCCACGGCGCCCAGGTGGTGATGGCCTGCCGTGACACCGCCAAGGGCGAGGCCGCCCGGACGGCCCTGCTCGCCGACACCGGCGCGCCCGCCGAGCGGGTCGAGGTGCGGGCGCTGGACCTGGCCTCGCTGGAGTCGGTGCGCGGCTTCGCGGCCGGATGGCAGGGGCCGCTCGACGTCCTCGTGCTGAACGCCGGCGTGATGGCGCCGCCCGAAGCGGCGCCCGACCGCCGACGGCTTCGAGCTGCAGTGGGGCACCAACCACCTGGGCCACTTCGCCCTGGCCGGGCTGCTCTGGCCGGCGCTGGTGGAGCGCGAGGGCCGGCCGCTGTCGCACGCGCGGGTGGTGACGGTGTCGAGCGGCGCCCACAAGATGGGCCGGATCGACTTCGACGACCTCAACCACGAGCAGTCGTACAAGGCGTGGCAGGCGTACGGGCAGTCGAAGCTGGCCAACCTGCTCTTCGCCCTCGAGCTCGACCGCCGCGCGACCGCCGCCGGCGCCCCGGTGGTGTCGGCGGCGGCGCACCCCGGCTACGCCTCGACCAACCTGCAGTTCGCCGGGCCGGCCATGGACGGCCGGGGCTTCATGAAGCCGGTGATGAGCGCGGCCAACCGCGTGATCGGGCAGTCGGACGCGCAGGGCGCGCTGCCGCAGCTGGCCGCGGCCGACCCTGGACGAGGTGCCCGGCGGGGCGTACGTCGGGCCGGGCGGGTTCATGGAGTCGCGCGGCCTGCCCGTCTTCGTCCATCCGAGCGCGGCCGCCCGCGACGCGGTCGACGCGCGCCGGCTGTGGGCGGAGTCCGAGCGGCTCACCGGCGTGCACTGGCTGTCCGACGGCGCGGCCGCGCTGAGCCCGTCGACGCCGCGCAAACGGCGAGGACCCCCGGCTCATCGCGGGGGCCCTCATCGGGTGGCAGGTGAAGGATTCGAACCTTCGAAGGCTCAGCCGACGGATTTACAGTCCGCTCCCATTGGCCGCTCGGGCAACCTGCCGTGCGCCTGCGTGCGGGCGCGGTGGAAGGATAACCGAGCCGATCCCGGCGGGAGAAACCCCGCCCCGCCCCGACCGAAGGACAATCGCCGTGGCTGACTCCTCGTTCGACATCGTGAGCAAGGTCGACCGCCAGGAGGTCGACAACGCGCTGAACCAGGCCGCCAAGGAGATCTCCCAGCGCTACGACTTCAAGAACGTCGGCGCCTCGATCGAGTGGTCCGGCGAGTCGATCGTCATCAAGGCCAACTCCGAGGAGCGCGCGCTGGCGGTGCTCGACGTGTTCAAGGAGAAGCTGATCAAGCGCTCCATCTCGCTGAAGTCGCTCGACGCCGGCGAGCCGAAGGCCTCCGGCAAGGAGTTCGTGCTCACGTCCTCGATCAAGCAGGGCATCACCCAGGAGCAGGCCAAGAAGCTCGGCAAGCTGATCCGCGACGAGGGGCCGAAGAGCGTCAAGGTCCAGATCATCGGCGACGAGCTGCGGGTCACGAGCAAGAGCCGCGACGACCTGCAGGCCGTGATCGCCCTGGTGAAGGGCGCCGACCTCGACTTCGCGACGCAGTTCACCAACTACCGCTGACCCCGACCGCCCGGCGCAGGTCGGCCGGTCAGCGGGCGGCCATCGCCTCGAGGCGGGCGATCCGGTCGGCCATCGGCGGGTGGGTGGAGAACAACGCGCGACATCCCGCCGGGCCGGAACGGGTTGGCGATCATCAGCGCCGACGTGGTCTGCAGCTCGGGCTCCGGGGGCAGCGGCAGCGCCTGCGCGCCCGCCTCGATCTTGCGCAGCGCGCTGGCGAGCGCCAGCGGGTCGCCGGTCACCTGCGCGCCGCTGGCGTCGGCGTCGTACTCGCGTGAGCGGCTGATCGCCATCTGGACCAGCGAGGCGGCGAGCGGGCCGAGGAGCATGACGAGCAGCGCGCCGAACGGGTTGCCGCTCGCGAGTCGCGCCGCCCATCGGGATCAACCAGGCGAACTGGGCGACGAACATGACCACGCTGGCGAGGGTCGCGGCCACCGACGCGATCAGGATGTCGCGGTTGTAGACGTGGGTGAGCTCATGGCCGAGGACGCCGCGCAGCTCGCGCTCGTCGAGGATGCGCAGGATCCCCTCGGTGCAGCACACCGCGGCGTGCTCGGGGTTGCGTCCCGTGGCGAACGCGTTGGGCGCCATCGTCGGCGACACGTACAGCCGGGGCATCGGCTGACCGGCGCTGCTGCGCAAGGCCCGCCACGATGCGGTGCAGCGCGGGCTGCTCGGCCTCGGTCGACCGGGTAGGCGCGCATCGACCGCAGCGCGAGCTTGTCGCTGTTGAAGTACGCGTACCCGTTGACGCCCAGCGCGATCGCGAGGGCGACGACCAGGCCGGTGGTGCCGCCGAGCCAGGCGCCCACCAGCAGGATGCAGCCCGGACAGGGCGGCCAGCAGCGCGGCCGTCTTCAGCCCGTTGCTCAGCCGGTGCTGCTCGTACGCCGTCGCATCGCTTCGTCCTCTCGCTCGGGAAGCCAGCCCGCGAGGCGGTCCTTCTCGTGCACGAGGTCGCGCACGTCGAAGGCGGCGTAGTCGTGGTCGGGCGCCCAGTGCAGCGCGTCGAACGGGCAGACCTCGATGCAGATGCCGCACCACAGGCACAGCGCGTAGTCGATCGCGAAGCGGTCGAGCACCTGCCGCTGCCGGGGCCGGGCCGACCCCTCGACCGCGTACGTCTCGGTGTGCGACGTCGATGTGGATGCACCAGTCGGGGCACTCGCGGGCGCACACCATGCACGAGGTGCAGGCGTCGGGGTCGAGCGCGATCACCCCGCGCGACCGGGTCGGCAGGCACGCGGCTCGGCGGGCACGTCGCTCGAGGGCCGGGCGGTCGCCGCTCACGGCGGAGCCTCCGGCAGACCAGGCGGGCGGCGGCGGCCGGGCGTCGACGAGCCCGGCTCGATCGCGCCGGGCCACGGCCGCTCCGCGCGGGCGGCGAGGCCGAAGTCCTTGCGCAGCGGGTGGCCGTCGAACCCGGCGGGCAGCAGCAAGGGCTCGTCGGACGCCGCGCCCTCGAAGTGGACCCCGAACATCTCGGCGGTCTCGCGCTCGTGCCAGCCGGCGCCGGCCCAGACCCCGGTGGCCGTCGCGGCGTGCAGGTCGTCGGCCGGCAGCAGGGTGCGCACGAGCACACCGCCGTGGTCGGCCGGCGACTGGGCGCGGCAGACCAGGCGGATCCCCGGCTCGGGGCGGTCCATCTCGTCGACGGCCGACAGCCAGTCGAACCAGTCGAGGCCGCACGCCTCGCGCAGCCGCCCGAGCGCCTCGGCCCACACGCCCGCGCGGCACGTCGGCCACGGTCGACCCGAACTCCTCGGACACCGAGGCCCCGAGCCCCGACAGGGCGGCCTCGACGCGCGCGGCGGCGGCCATGCCGTCAGCCATCGCGTGCGCCCTCGGCGGCGAGCCGGTCGCGCAGCAGGGCCAGGCCGTCGAGCAGCGCCTGCGGCCGAGGGCGGGCACCCCGGGACGTACACGTCGACCGGGAAGCAGCCGGTCGACCCCCTGCACCACCGCGTAGGAGTCCCAGTACGGGCCGCCGGAGTTGCTGCAGGCCCCGAACGACAGCACGTAGCGCGGCTCGGGCAGCGCCTCGTACGCCCGGCGCAGGTCGTCGGCCATCGCCGTGGTGACCGTGCCCGACACGACCAGCACGTGCGCCCGCTTCCCCGGCTCCCCGGTTTGCGGTGGCAGGGCGTGGAACTCGTGGCCGTGCCACCGCAAACCGGGGGAGGCGGCGGGGGGAAGGCGGCGGCGAACTCGACCGCGCAGCAGGCCAGCCCCAGGTTGACCAGGCTGACCACCGCGAACGGGCCCCAGGAGAACGGCCCGAGCGTCGTCGGCACGCCATCGGCTGGGGCGGCGGGAAGGCCAACGGCAGCCTGGTCGAGCCCGCGGGTGCGGCGTCCACCCGGCCGACCTTAGACCGGCCCGGGCCGCCGGCCCCGGCGTGGCGGCCGTTCCGCAGGCGGATCGCCCCCGCACGGGCGTACGGTCGGTCGAGGGGTCTGCCGAGGACCTCGGCTGCCGACCGGCAGGGTAGGTTTGGAACGGCGTTCCACTGAGTGGGCGCCAGGCGCATCTCGTCGAACGAGAAGGTGGCACGCGTGACCAAGCAGGTCGGTCCAGCTCGATCGAGTGGTCATCCGATTCGCCGGTGACTCCGGCGACGGCATGCAGCTCACCGGCGACCGGTTCACCTCCGAGACCGCGTCCTTCGGCAACGACCTGTCGACGCTGCCCAACTTCCCCGCCGAGATCCGGGCCCCAGCCGGCACCCTCGCCGGCGTCTCGAGCTTCCAGCTGCACTTCGCCGACCACGACATCATCACGCCGGGCGACGCGCCCGAACGTGCTGGTGGCGATGAACCCGGCGGCGCTCAAGGCCAACCTCGCCGACCTGCCGCGCGGCGCGGACATCATCGTCAACACCGACGAGTTCACCAAGCGCAACCTGACCAAGGTCGGCTACGACGCCAACCCGCTCGAGGACGGCTCGCTCGACGCGCTACGCCGTGCACCCGATCGCGCTGACCTCGATGA
Organism: uncultured Actinomycetota bacterium; assembly: GCA_963818455.1. Lineage (GTDB taxonomy): Bacteria > Actinomycetota > Actinomycetes > CAVWCF01 > CAVWCF01 > CAWFSE01. The sequence continues at coordinate 41,509 of CAWFSE010000012.1, read as the reverse complement.
CGGTCGAGGCGCTCAAGGACTTCGAGATCTCCAAGAAGGACGCCGAGCGCGCCAAGAACATGTTCGCGCTCGGCCTGCTGTCCTGGCTGTACCACCGGCCGATCGAGGGCACGCTGCGCGTTCCTCGACGACGAAGTTCGCCAAGAAGCCCGACGATCCTGCGAGGCCAACATCGCCGCCTTCCAGGCCGGCTGGACCTTCGGCGAGACCACCGAGGACTTCGCCGTCTCGTACGAGGTCAAGCCGGCCGCGCATGCCGCCCGGCACCTACCGCAACATCACCGGCAACCTGGCGCTGTCGCTACGGGCTGGTCGCCGCCGGCCAGCTCAGCGGCCTGCCGCTGTTCCTCGGCGCGTACCCGATCACCCCGGCCTCGCGACATCCTGCACGAGCTGAGCAAGCACAAGCGGTTCGGCGTGCGCCACCGTTCCAGGCCGAGGACGAGATCGCCGGCATCGGCGCGGCGCTCGGCGCCGTCGTTCGGCGGCGCGCTCGGCGTCACCACCACCTCCGGCCCCGGCGTCGCGCTGAAGTCCGAGACGATCGGCCTGGCGGTCTCGATGGAGCTGCCGCTGGTCATCGTCGACGTCCAGCGCGGCGGGCCCTCGACCGGCCTGCCGACCAAGACCGAGCAGGCCGACCTGCTGCAGGCCATGTTCGGCCGCAACGGCGAGGCGCCCGTTCCCGATCGTCGCGCCGCGCATCCCCGTCGGACTGCTTCGACGCCGCGATCGAGGCGGCGCGGATCGCGACTGAAGTACCGCACGCCGGTGTTCCTGCTCTCCGACGGCTACCTGGCCAACGGCTCCGAGCCGTGGCTGATCCCGGACGTCGACGACGCTGCCCGACCTGCGCGTGGACTTCGCCACCGAGCCGCAACGCCGACGACGGCACCGAGCTTCTGGCCGTACCTGCGCGACCCGGAGACGCTGGCCCGCCCGTGGGCCGATCCCCGGCACCGCCGGGCTCGAGCACCGCATCGGCGGCATCGAGAAGGCCGACGGCACCGGCGACATCTCCTACGACCCGGCCAACCACGACCTCATGGTGCGCACCCGGCAGGCCAAGGTCGACGGCATCGCCCGCGACATCGACGCCGCTCGAGGTCGACGACCCCAGCGGCGAGGCGCGACGTGCTCGTGCTCGGCTGGGGCTCGACGTACGGGCCGATCGGCGCGGCGCTGCCGGCGCGTCCGCCGGCAAGGGCCTGCGACGTCGCGCAGGCCCACCTGCGCCACCTCAACCCGTTCCCGGCCAACACCGGCGAGGTGCTCGCGCGCTACGACAAGGTGGTCGTCCCGGAGATGAACCTCGGCCAGCTCGCACCTGCTGCATCCGCGGCAAGTACCTGGTCGACGCGATCGGCTACAACCAGGTCCGCGGCCTGCCGTTCAAGGCCGAGAGCTCGCGGAGCGTCATCGAGGACGTGATCACGTCATGAGTGAGTCTGACAGCGACCCCCGACCTGCCGTCGCTGGCCCTGGTGCCCAAGGCCGACGGCAAGCAGACGGCCAAGGACTTCAAGTCCGACCAGGAGGTCCGCTGGTGCCCCGGCTGCGGCGACTACGCGATCCTCGCCGCCGTGCAGGGCTTCATGCCCGAGCTCGGCATCCAGCGCGAGAACATCGTCTTCGTCTCCGGCATCGGCTGCTCGTCGCGCTTCCCGTACTACATGAACACCTACGGCATGCACTCGATCCACGGCCGCGCGCCGGCGATCGCCACCGGCCTGTCGGTCGTCGCGGCCGGACCTGTCGGTGTGGGTGGTCACCGGCGACGGCGACGCGCTGTCGCATCGGCGGCAACCACCTGATCCACGCGCTGCGCCGCAACGTCAACCTCAAGATCCTGCTGTTCAACAACCGGATCTACGGCCTGACCAAGGGCCAGTACTCGCCGACCTCCGAGCTCGGGCAAGGTCACCAAGTCGACCCCGATGGGCTCGCTCGACTACCCCGTTCAACCCGGTCTCGCTGGCGCTCGGCGCGGAGGCGACCTTCGTCGCGCGCACCATCGACTCCGACCGCAAGCACCTCACCGCGGTGCTGCGGCGCGGCGGCGGCCCACCACGGGCACCGCGTTCGTCGAGATCTACCAGAACTGCAACATCTTCAACGACGGCGCCTTCGACGTGCTCAAGGACTCCGACACCAGCGACGACTCGCTGATCCGGCTGCGAGCACGGCGAGCCGATCCGGTTCGGCGCCGACGGGGCCAAGGGCGTCGTGCAGCGCCGCCGACGGCTCGCTGCAGGTCGTCGACGTCGCGGAGGTGGGCCGAGGACGCGCTGCTCGTCCACGACGCGCACGCCGAGGACCCCGGCGATCGCCTTCGCGCTGTCCCGGCTGGCCGACACCTGGACGCTGGACAACACCCCGATCGGGGTCTTCCGCGACGTCGACGCGCCCGACGTACGACGCCCTGGTCGCCGACCAGCTCGACAAGGCCCGAGCCAAGCAGGGCCCCGGCGACCTGGCCGACCTGATCGCCGGCAAGGACACCTGGGTCGTCGCCTGAGCCTGGCCCGTAGGCTCCTGCGGTGAGCCGCCCGATGTCGCAGTACCGCCTCGGGCTGCTGCTGGGCATCGGCGCGTACGCGCTGTGGGGCCTGTTCCCGCTGTACTTCAAGGCTGCTCTCCGCCGCGACGCCGCTCGAGGTGCTCGCCCACCGGGTGATCTGGTCGCTGGTCTTCGTCGCGCTGCTGCTGGCCATCCGCCGGCAGTGGGCGTGGATCCGCGGCGTCGTCCGCAACCGGCGGGTGATGGGGCTGCTGCTCGTCTCGTCCACGGCGATCGCGATCAACTGGGGCATCTACATCTGGGCGGTCGACCAGGACCGCGTGGTCGAGGCCTCGCTCGGCTACTTCATCAACCCGCTGGTCACCGTGGCGATGGGCGTGCTGCTGCTGAAGGAGCGGCTGCGGCGCGGGCAGTGGGTCGCCGTGTCCATCGGCGCGGCGGCCGTGGTCGTGCTCACCGTCGACTACGGCCGGCTGCCCTGGATCGCGCTGACGCTGGCGGCCAGCTTCGCGACGTACGGCCTGGTCAAGAAGACCGTCGGCATCGGCTCGCTCGAGTCGCTGGCGGTCGAGACGGCGCTGCTCTTCATCCCGTTCCTGGCCTACCTGCTGTGGCTGGAGGCCGGCGGCGACGCGGCGTACGTGCTGGACGGCTGGACCACCGTCGCTGCTGCTGATGACCACCGGCGTGGTGACCGCGATCCCGCTGCTGATGTTCGGCGGCTCGGCCCGGCGGATCCCGCTGTCGATGATGGGGCTGCTGCAATACATCACGCCGGTGATCCAGTTCGCCCTCGGCGTGTACGTGTTCGGCGAGGCGATGCCGGCGTCGCGGTGGATCGGGTTCGGCCTGGTCTGGCTGGCGCTGGCCGTCCTCACGTACGACTCGATCCGGGCCGCCCGGCGCCCGGGCGCCGACCCGGCGCCGACTCGACCGCCGATCCGGTCGCCGAGCCGGTCTGAGCGCTCCGCTCGCTAGCCTCGCGGCATGACCGCGGCCGACCCCTTCGCCACCGACGAACGGCGCGCCCTGCGCGACCTCGCCGCCGACTTCACCCGGGGCGAGATCGCCCCCCACCTCGCGCAGTGGGAGCTCGACGGCGAGCTGCCGCGCTCGCTGCACCGCCAGGCGGCGGCCGCCGGGCTGCTCGGCCTCGGCATCGACGAGTCGCTCGGCGGCAGCGGCGGCGACCTCGTCGACGTCGTCGTGATGACCGAGGCGATCATCGAGAACGGCGGCAGCGGCGGCCTGATCGCCGGGCTGTTCACCCACGGCATCGCCCTTCCCCCGCTGGTCGCGGCCGCATCCCCCGACCTGTGGGACCGCGTGGGCCGGCCGGTGCTCGCCGGCGAGGCCATCGCCGCGCTCGCCGTCACCGAGCCGGGCGGAGGCTCCGATGTGGCGGCGCTGAGCACCCGCGCGGTGCGGGACGGCGACGCGTACGTGCTCGACGGCGCCAAGACGTACATCACGTCCGGCAGCCGCGCCGACCACGTCGTCGTCGCGGCGCGGACGGGCGGGCCGGGGGCCGCGGGGCTCTCGCTGCTCGTCGTCGATGCGGGCACGCCCGGGTTCTCCGTCTCGCGGCGCCTCGACAAGATGGGCTGGCACTGCAGCGACACCGCCGAGCTCGCCTTCACCGGCTGCCGCGTCCCGGCGGCCAACCTGGTCGGCGCCGAGGGGCAGGGCTTCGAGCTGCTGGCCCGGCAGTTCGTCACCGAGCGGATCTCGCTGGCGGTGACCGCCTACGCGACCGCGCAGCGCTGCCTCGACCTCATCGCTGGCCTGGTGCCGCGAGCGCGAGACGTTCGGCAAGCCGCTCATCGCGCGCCAGGTCGTGCGGCACTCGCTCGTGGAGATGCGCCGGCTGACCGACGTGGCCCGCACGTACACGCGGTCGGTGGCGGTGCGGCACGTCAACGGCGAGCAGGTGCCGGCCGAGGCGGCGATGGCCAAGGAGACCGCGGTCCAGGCCTGCGACACGGTGGTCGACCGGGCCGTGCAGCTCTTCGGCGGGATGGGCTACATGCGTGAGTCGGAGGTCGAGCGGCACTACCGCGACGCCCGCGTGCTGGGGATCGGCGGCGGCGCCACCGAGGTCATGACCGACCTGGCCGCCCGCCTGCTCGGCTACACCTGATCCGGGAGCGGAGCTGCGGTCAGGAGTGGCGGGCGACGACGGCGTCGCAGACGGCGGCCAGCGCCGCCCGCGCGGGGATGTCGGGCAGGTCGGCCAACAGGGCGCGGGCGTCCTCGGCGTGGCGGCGCAGCTCGGCCCGGGCGGCCTCGAGCGCGGGGTGCGCCCGCAGCAGCGCCAACGCCTCGGCGTGCTCGGAGTCGCCCTCGATCGGGCCCGAGGTCAGCGCGAGCAGCCGGTCGCCGTCGGCGTCGAGCGGGCCGGCCGCGGCCATCCGCCGCAGCTGCAGCACCGGCAGCGTCGGCACCCCCTCGCGCAGGTCGGTGCCGGGCGTCTTGCCGGACTCCGCCGACGTGCTCTCGACGTCGAGCAGGTCGTCGGACAGCTGGAAGGCGATGCCGACGCGCTCGCCGAACTCGGCCAGCAGGTCGACCACCGCCGTCGGCGCACCCGACGAGCAGCGCGCCGAAGCGCCCGGACGTCGCGATCAGCGAGCCGGTCTTGTCGGCGAGCACCGACAGGTAGTGCTCGACCGGGTCCTCGCCGGCGGCGGGCCCGACGGTCTCGCGGATCTGCCCGGTGACCAGCCGCTCGAAGGTCCGCGCCTGGATCCGCACGGCCTCCGGGCCGAGGTCGGCCAGCAGGTCGGACGCCCGGGCGAAGAGGAAGTCGCCGGTGAGGATCGCGACGGTGTTGTCCCAGCGGGCGTTGGCCGAGGGCGCCCCGCGCCGCAGCGCGGCCTCGTCCATGACGTCGTCGTGGTAGAGCGTCGCCAGGTGCGTGAGCTCGACGACGACGGCCGCCGGGACGACGCCCGGCGCGGACGGGCTCGCCGAACTGCGCCGCCAGCAGCACGAGCAGCGGCCGGAACCGCTTGCCGCCGGCGTCGACGAGGTGCCGCGAGGTCTCGGTGACGAACGGGTACGACGACTTCACCGAGTCGCGGAGCAGCCCCTCGACGGCGTCCAGGCCGGCCAGCAGCTCGGCCTCGAGCGCGTGGTCGGGCACCGTGACGCCGAGGGATCGGGTCAACGGAGGAAGACCCCGGCCTGCTCGGCGAGATCGATGACGGGCTGCGGGAAGAGGCCCAGGACCACGCTGATCACGGTGACGATCGAGATCGCGCTGACGGTCATCCCGCTGGGGATCGCCACCGTCGGGCCGTCGGGGGCCGGCTCGGCGAAGAACATCAGCACGATGACGCGGACGTAGAAGAACGCCGCGATCGCCGAGGCGATCACACCGACGATCACGAGCGGCGTCGCGTCCGCCGCCACGGCCGCCGAGAAGACGGCGAACTTCGCGGTGAAGCCGCGAGGTCAGCGGGATGCCGGCGAGCGACAGCAGGAAGAACGCGAAGAGCCCGGCCACCAGGGGCGAGCGCTTGCCGAGGCCCGCCCACTGCGACAGGTGGGTCGCCTCCCCGGACCCCGAGCGCACCAGCGTGACGAGGGCGAAGGCGGCGATGGTCGTGAAGCCGTAGGCGAGCAGGTAGAACATCGTCGACGAGATGCCCTCGGCGCTGACGCGCGAGCACGCCGACCAGCAGGAAGCCGGTGTGGGCGATCGCCGAGTAGGCCAGCATCCGCTTGATGTCGGTCTGCGTGATCGCGATGATCGCGCCGACCAGCATGGTGAGGATCGCGATGCCCCACATCATCGGCCGCCAGTCCCAGCGGACCGGGCCGAGCGCGACGTAGAAGACCCGCAGCAGCGCGCCGAACGCGGCCACCTTGGTGCACGCGGCCATGAACGCGGTGACGGCGGTGGGCGCGCCCTGGTAGACGTCGGGCGTCCACTGCGTGGAACGGCGCGGCGCCGACCTTGAACAGCAGGCCGACCGCGACGAGCGCGACCCCGAAGAGCAGCAGCGGGTCGCGGCCGACGGTGGCCCCGGCGGCGAGGCCGATGCCGGAGATCGAGACGGTGCCGGAGAAGCCGTAGAGCAGCGCCGACGCCGAACAGGAAGAACGCCGACGAGAACGCCCCGAGCAGGAAGTACTTGAGCGCGGCCTCCTGCGAGAGCAGCCGGCGGCGCCGGGCCATGCCCGCGAGCAGGTACAGCGGCAGCGAGAGCACCTCGAGCGCGACGAACATGGTGAGCAGGTCGTTGGACGCGGGGAACAGCATCATGCCGGCCAAGCGCGAACAGCGCCAGCGGGTAGACCTCGGTCTGGGTGACCTGCTTGACGGTGAGCTCGCGCTCCTCGGCCGAGCCGGGCAGGGTCGACGCCCGCGGCGCGAAGGCGTCGCCCGCCGGGTCGACCTCGCGCTCGGCGAACAGCAGCAGGGCGCAGAACGCGAGCAGCAGCACGGTGCCCTGCAGGAAGAGCGCCGGGCCGTCGACGGCCACCGAGCCCTGCGCCGCGATGATGCGCGTCGAGGCGTTGATGACGACGGTGCCGAAGGCCACCACGATGCCGCCGAACGCCACGGCCAGCTGCAGGGTGCGGCGGGCCCAGCGGCGGCGCGAACGCCTCGACCAGGACGCCGATCACGGCCGCCACGAGGACGATCAGGATCGGGCGCGAGGTCGGCGTACTCGATCACGGGGGCCGTGAAGGCCGGGTCCTCGATCACCGGCGCGACCGCCAGCAGGGCGCTCACGGGTTGGTTCCTTCCGCCGCCGCGCCCGGTTCAGGCGCGCCCACCGTCGCAGGCGGGTCGGTCTGCTGCACGTACTGCAGCGTGGTGTCGGTCGCGGGGTTGATGACGTCGAGCAGCGGCTTGGGGAAGAAGCCGAGCACGATGAACAGGCGCCACCAGCGGGACCGCCACGAGCATCTCGCGGCCCCCGAGGTCCTTGAAGCCGCGGACGCCCTCGGTGATCGGCCCGGTGTTGACCTTCTGGATCATGATCAGGATGTAGAGCGCGGCCAGCACGATGCCCAGCGTCGCGATGATGGCCACCCTCGGGTAGCGGGTGAACGTGCCGACCAGCACCAGGAACTCGCTGACGAAGCTGCGCCATGCCGGGCAGCGCGAGGCTCGGACAGGCCGGCGATGAAGAAGGTGCCGGCCAGCAGCGGCGCGACCTTCTGCACGCCGCCGTAGGCGGCGATGTACTTCGAGCCGCGCCGGGAGATCAGGAACCCGACGATCAGGAACAGCGCCGCGGTGCGAGACCCCGTGGTTGACCATGTAGCAGCGTCGAGCCGCTGAGGCCCTGCGAGGTCATGGCGAAGATGCCCATGATGATGAAGCCGAAGTGGCTGATCGAGGTGTAGGCGATCAGCCGCTTCATGTCGGTCTGGCCGATCGCCACGAGCGCGCCGTAGATGATGCCGATCAGCGCGATGGCCAGCACGATCGGCGTGTAGAACTTCGAGGCGTCCGGGAAGATCGGCAGCAGGTAGCGCAGCATGCCGAAGGTGCCGACCTTGTCGAGCACGCCGACGAGCAGCACCGCGGTGCCGGGCGTCCCCTCGGTGGCCGCGTCCGGCAGCCAGGTGTGGAACGGCCACAGCGGGGCCTTGATGGCGAAGGCGAAGAAGAAGCCGAGGAACAGCATCTTCTGCGTTCCCTCGTCCATGCCGAGGTTGGTCAGCGCGAAGAAGTCGAAGGTGCCCTGGCCGTCCGGGCTCTGCCGCGCCGACACGACGTACAGCCCGATCAGCGACGGCCAGCATGAGCAGGCCGCCGAAGAGGCTGTACAGCAGGAACTTCACCGCGGCGTACGAGCGCTGCGCGCCGCCGAACGAGCCGATCAGGAAGTACGCCGGGATCAGCATCGCCTCGAAGAACACGTAGAACAGGAAGACGTCGGTCGAGGCGAAGACGCCGACCATCATCGTCTCGAGCGCCAGGATCAGCGCGAAGAACATCTTGACGCTGCGCCGGCCGCCCTCGGCGTCGTTCCAGCCCGCCAGGATGACGATCGGGACCAGCGTCGTCGCGAGCGCGATGAGCACCAGCGCGATGCCGTCGACGCCGACGGAGTACGAGACGCCGAAGGCCGGGATCCACTCGTGCGACTCGATGAACTGGAAGTCCGGCCCGGCGGGGTCGAACTGCAGCGCCATGATGACGGTCAGCACGAGCGTGAGCAGCGAGACGGCGAGCGCCACCTGCTTGGCGAGGAGGTCGCGGCCCTTCGGCAGCAACGCGACGACGGCCGCGCCCGCGAGGGGCACGAGGCCGAGCGTGGTCAGCCACGGGAAGTCAGTCACGGTCACAGCCTCACCAGGAGCACGGCGGCCGCCACGGCGACGGCGCCCGCGAGAATCGTCAGCGCGTAGGTGCGCACGTAGCCGGTCTGCAGCCGGCGCATCCGCGCCGACAGCCCGCCGATGGTGGCCGCCGTCACGCCGACCGCGCCGTCGACGACCTTGTTGTCGAAGAAGACGAGCGTGCGCGTGAGGTGCATGCCCGGGCCGCATGAACACGGCCTCGTTGAACGCGTCGCCGTACAGGTCGTTGCGGGCGGCGACCGTGACGAGCGAGCCGGCCGGCTGCGTCTCGGGCACCGGGCGCGCGGCGTACTGCAGGTACGCGATCAGCACGCCGACCGCGACCACGGCCAGCGTGATGCCGGTGATGACCGGGACGGGCAGCGGCGGGTCGGGCTCGACGAATCCGGTCACCGGCTCCAGCCACAGCTCCAGCCGGTTGCCGAGCGCCAGGAACGCGCCGGCGCCGACCGAGCCGACCGCGAGCAGGATCATCGGCCCGGTCATCAGCCGCGGCGACTCGTGCGGGTGGGCGTCGTCGGCCCAGCGCCGCGGCCCGAAGAACGTCATGATCATCACGCGCGTCATGTAGAACGCGGTGATGCCCGCGCGCCAGGATCGTGGCGCCGCCGACCCACCAGGAGTCGGCCAGCGGCGGCCTCGATGATCTTGTCCTTGGAGAAGAAGCCCGAGAACGGCGGGATGCCGATGATCGCGAGGTAGCCCAGGCCGAAGGTGGCGAAGGTGATCGGCATGACCGCGCGCAGCCCGCCGTACCGGCGCATGTCGACCTGGTCGTTCATGCCGTGCATGACCGAGCCCGCGCCGAGGAACATCCCGGCCTTGAAGAAGCCGTGCGTGAGCAGGTGCATGATGCCGAAGACGTAGCCGATCGGGCCGAGCCCGACGGCGAGGATCATGTAGCCGATCTGCGACATCGTCGAGGCGGCCAGCGCCTTCTTGATGTCGTCCTTGGCGCAGCCGATGATCGCGCCGAACAGCATGGTCACGACGCCGACGATCACGACGGCCAGCTGCGCGTCGGGCGCGAGGTCGAAGATCGCGTTGGACCGGGTGATCAGGTAGACGCCGGCGGTGACCATCGTGGCGGCGTGGATCAGCGCCGACACCGGCGTCGGGCCGTCCATCGCGTCCAGCAGCCAGGACTGCAGCGGGACCTGGGCCGACTTGCCGCAGGCCGCGAGCAGCAGCAGCAGGCCGATCACGGTGAGCGTGGTCTCGCTGGCGTCCGGCGCCGCGGCGAACACCTCGGAGAAGGCGAACGAGCCGAAGGTCGCGAACATCACCATGATCGCGATCGACAGGCCGAAGTCGCCGACCCGGTTGACGATGAAGGCCTTCTTCGCGGCCGTCGCGTAGACCGGGTTCTGGTTCCAGAAGCCGATCAGCAGGTACGACGCGAGGCCGACGCCCTCCCACCCGACGTAGAGCAGCAGGTAGTTGTCGGCCAGGACGAGCAGCAGCATCGCCGCGACGAACAGGTTCAGGTAGCCGAAGAAGCGGCGGCGGTCGCGGTCGTGGTCCATGTAGGCCACCGAGTAGATGTGGATGAGCAGGCCGACCCCGGTGATGAGCAGCACGAACACCGTGGAGAGCGGGTCGAGCAGCAGGGCGACGTCGGCCTGGAAGTCGCCGACCGGGATCCACGACCACAGCTGCTGGCTGACGGCGCGCTCCTCGTCGGGCTGCGCGGACAGCTGGAAGAACAGCCACAGCGCGACGGCGAACGAGCCGGCCACGGTGGCCACGCCGAGCCAGTGCCCGATCCGGTCGAAGCGCCGGCCGAAGGCGAGCAGCAGCAGCGCGCCCAGCAGCGGCAGGGCGATGATGACCCACATCAGCGAGAAGGCCCCGGTGGCCGGGGTCGCCTCCAGCCCGGCCGTCGAGCCCTCGGCGAGCGAGCGCCGTCAGCGAGCCGATCACCGGGCCGCCCTCCCCTGGGCGCGGTGCATCACGATCACGAGAACCCTCACCCTCAGTGCCTCAGCAGGTTGGCGTCGTCGACCGACGCCGAGCGGCGCGTGCGGAAGATCTGGACGATGATCGCCAGGCCGACGACGACCTCGGCGGCGGCGACGACCATGACGAAGAACGCCACGATCTGCCCGTCGAGGTTGCCGTTCAGCCGGGAGAACGTGACGAACGCGAGGTTGCACGCGTTGAGCATCAGCTCGACGCACATGAACACGACGATGGCGTTGCGCCGGAGCAGCACGCCGGTGGCGCCGATCGCGAACAGCATCGCGGAGACGGCCAGGTAGGCGTCGGGGTTCATTCGCCCTCCCCCCGGGTGAGCTCGCCGGCGACGGCTCGACGTGGCCTCCGGCGAGGGGTGCCGCGCGTCGCCGCGCACCCGCAGCACCAGCGGCACCGACTCCTCGGCGACCGAGCCGTCGGGCAGCAGCGCCGGGGTGTCGACCGCGTTGTGCCGGGCGTAGACGCCCGGCGGCGGCAGCGGGCCGGGGTACGGGCCGTCGAGGAAGCGCCGCTCGGACAGCTCGCGCTGGCTGGGCCGGGGCTCGAGCCGCTCGCGGTGGGTGAGCACCATCGCCCCGACCGCCGCGGTGATGAGCAGCGCCGAGATGACCTCGAAGGCGAAGACGTAGCGGGTGAACATCAGCTGGGCCAGGCCCTGGACGTTGCTGCCGGCGGCGGCGTTGGCCTCGTCGAGGCCGACCGTCTCGCCGAGCGAGGCCTGGCCGAGGCCGAGCACCATGCAGCACGCCGAGCCCGAGGCCGAGCAGGATCCCGGCGACCCGCTGGCCGCGCAGCGTCTCGACCAGCGAGTCGCTGGCGTCGACGCCGACCAGCATGAGCACGAAGAGGAACAGCATCATGATCGCGCCGGTGTAGACGACGATCTGCACGATGCCCGAGGAACGACGCCCCCTGGGCGAGGTAGAGGAACGCCAGCGAGATCATCGTGGCCGCGAGCCACAGCGCGCTGTGCACGGCCTTCTTGCTGCCGACCATCAGGATCGCCCCGAGCACGCGCGATCGGCGCGAGGATCCAGAACGCGAACTGCTCGCCGTTCATGCCGCGCCCCCCTCGGCCAGCGCCTCATCGGCGTCCGCCGGCTCCGCGGGCGTCGGCCGCGTCGCGCGCCGCGACGTACGCGCGCTGCGCGGCGGTGGCCTCGGTGACCTTGCCCTGGTAGTAGTCGCGCTCGACCATGCCCTCGACCATCGGGTGCGGGGCGGGGACCATGCCGGCCAGCAGCGGCGCGAGCAGGTCCTGCTTCTCGTAGATCAGGTCGGCGCGGTTGTCGTCGGCCAGCTCGTACTCGTTGCTCATCGTGAGCGCGCGGGTCGGGCAGGCCTCGATGCACAGGCCGCAGAAGATGCAGCGCAGGTAGTTGATCTGGTAGACGCGGCCGTAGCGCTCGCCCGGGGAGAACCGCTCCTCCTCGGTGTTGTCCGCGCCCTCGACGAAGATCGCGTCGGCCGGGCAGGCCCAGGCGCACAGCTCGCAGCCGACGCACTTCTCCAGGCCGTCGGGGTGGCGGTTGAGCAGGTGGCGGCCGTGGAAGCGCGGCGCGCCCTGCTTCTTCTCCTCGGGGTAGAACTCGGTGTTGACCTTGCGGAACATCGTCGCGAAGGTCACCCCGAAGCCCTTGACCCCGTCGAGCAGGCTAGCCACGGGGAGCCTCCGCCCTGCCGTCGTACCCGGCGTCGAGATCGCTGTCCTCGTACGGCTCGTCGTCGTCGGCGAGCGCGGCGCCGACGAGCGCGGGCGCCGGTCCGGACGCGCGCGAGGGCCGCTGGCCGGGCATCGGCGGGACCGGGTAGCCGCCCGCGAACGGGTCGAACTCGCCGGCCGGCTCGGCCGGCTCGTCGTCCTGGTCCTCGCGCGAGGTCATCGCGTCGAAGACCAGGTAGACGACCAGCGCCAGCGCGATCGCGGCGGCGGCGCCCAGCGTCCAGACCCGGATGTCGATGCCCTCGTTGGCGAAGGCGCGCACCGTGGACACCACCATGATCCAGACGAGCGAGACCGGGATCAGGACCTTCCAGCCGAACTTCATGAACTGGTCGTAGCGCAGCCGCGGCAGGGTGCCGCGCAGCCAGATGAACATGAAGACGAACAAGAAGAGCTTGCCGACGAACCACAGCACCGGCCACCAGCCCTCGTTCGCGCCGGACCAGATCGAGATCGGCCACGGGGCGCGCCAGCCGCCGAGGAACAGCGTCGTGGCCAGCGCCGAGACGGTGACCATGTTGATGTACTCGGCGAGGAAGAACAGCGCGAACTTCAGCGAGGAGTACTCGGTGTGGAAGCCGCCGACGAGCTCGCCCTCGGCCTCCGGCAGGTCGAACGGCGCGCGGTTGGTCTCGCCGACCATCGCGACCACGTAGATGACGAAGGACGGGAGCAGCGGGATCGCGAACCACAGCGACGCCTGCGCCGCGACGATCTCGCTGGTCGACATCGAGCCGGCGTAGAGGAAGACCGCCACGAACGACAGGCCCATCGCGACCTCGTACGAGATCATCTGGGCGCTCGAGCGCAGCCCGCCGAGCAGCGGGTACGTCGAGCCGGACGACCAGCCGGCCAGCACGATGCCGTAGATGCCGATCGAGGCGACCGCGAGGACGTACAGCACGCCGACGGTGAGGTCGGTCGAGCTGCAGCGCGGTCTCGTGCGCCGAAGATCGAGACGGTCGGCCCGAACGGGATGACCGCGAAGGCCATGAACGCCGCGACGGCGGAGAGCACCGGGGCCAGGAAGTAGACCGGCTTGTCGGCGTCCTTGGGGATGATCTCTTCCTTGAGCGCGAGCTTGATGCCGTCGGCGAGGCCCTGCAGGATGCCGAACGGGCCGACCCGGTTCGGGCCGATGCGCATCTGCATGCGCGCGACGACGCGGCGCTCGACCCCAGATGGTGAACAGCGTGACGACCACCAGGAAGCCGAAGAGCACGACGACCTTGACCGAGGACCAGCCACAGCGGGTCGTCGGCGATCACGCTCTGGGTCGGGGTCGGGGCCTCGACCAGGTGCAGGGCCCCGGCGATCAGCGCGCTCATGCGTCGGCCTCCTGATCGGTGGTGGCGGTGGCGCGCGCGACGCGCACCCGGTCGCCGGCGTCGGCGGCCAGGGCGGTGCGCACCCGCGAGCCGGCGGAGTTGGCCGGCACCCAGACCACGCCGTCGGGCATCGGCGTCGTGATGGCCAGCGGCAGGGTGATCGAGCCGCGGTCGGTGGCGACCGTCGAGCAGGTCGCCGTCGGCGGCGCCGAGCGCGGCCGCCGTGGCCGGCGAGAGCCGGGCCACCGGTGGCGCGGGCGGTCGCCGGCCAGGTGCGGCTCGTCGTCCTGGCCGCGGCCGAGGTCGAGCAGCATCCGCCAGGTGGCCAGCACGAAGGCGCCGTCGTCGGCGGGCTCGGCGGCGTCGCGGCGCCGCGGCTGCGTCGACGGGCTCGGCGGCGTCGACGGGCTCGGCTGCGGGCTCGGCGGCCGCGGTCGCGCGCGGGCCCGCCCAGCGCCGAGCTCGCCCAGCTCGCGGCGGACCGCGGCGGCGGTGCCGGTGCCCAGCGTCGAGGTCCAGCTCGTCGGCCAGCGCCGACAGCACCCGGTGGTCGGCCATCGCGTTGGTGCCCGAGATGACCGCGCCGAACGGCCGCGGTGGCGGCCCTCCCAGTCGAGGAAGGTGCCGGCCTTCTCGGCGGTCGGCGGCGACCGGCAGCACGACGTCGGCGCGCTCGGTGACCGCGCGAGTGGCGGGCCTCGAGGCGGACCACGAACGCCGCGGTGTCGAGCGCGGCCAGCGCGGCCTGCGGGTCGGGCAGGTCGTCGGGGTCGACGCCGGCCGACGAGCAGCCCGCGCGAGGTCGCCGGCGGCCGCGGCGGCGACGATCGCGGCCGGTGTCGCGGCCCGGCCTCGGCGGGCAGCGACGTCGACGCCCCAGGCGGCGCCGGTGTCGGCGCGGGCCGCGGGGTCGGCGACCGGGCGGCCGCCGGGCAGCAGGCCCGGGCAGCGCGCCGGCCTCGACGGCTCCCCGCTCGCCGGCGCGGCGCGGCACCCAGGCGAGCCGGGCGCCGGTGGCGTCGGCGAGCCGCGGCCGCGGCGGTCAGGGCGCCCGGCGACCGCGGCCAGCCGCTCGCCGACGAGGAGCACGGCCCCGGCGCGGCGCAGCGCCTCGGCCGCCTCGGCCGCGGGGCCGTCCAGCCGGCGCCCGCGGCCAGCGCGTCGAGCGCGGCGGCCTCGGCGCCGGGGACGCCGTCGCAGCAGCGTGCCGTGCAGCTTGTCCGAGCCGCGCGGGTGGCGAGCGCCGCGATCGAGAAGACCGGGATGCCGGCGCTTGCGCACGGCCTTGCGCAGCCGCAGGAAGACGATCGGCGACTCCTCCTCCGGCTCGAGGCCGACGAGCAGCACGGCGGGGGCGGCCTCGAGGTCGGCGTAGGTCACGCCCGAGGCCCGGTGCCCGCCACCTGCGCGGCGAGGAAGTCGGCCTCCTCGGCGGAGTGCGGCCGGGCCCGGAAGTCGATGTCGTTGGTGCCGAGCGCGACCCGGGCGAACTTGGCGTACGCGTAGGCGTCCTCGACGGTCAGCCGGCCGCCGGTCAGCACGCCGGCGCCGCCCGCGCGCGGCCGCGCAGGCCGCGGCCGCCGCGGCGCAGCGCCTCGGGCCAGGAGGCCGGCTGCGAGCTCGCCGTCGCTCGTCGCGGACCAGCGGGGTGCGTGAGCGGTCGGTCGCGGTGGCGTAGCGGAACGCGAAGCGGCCCTTGTCGCAGTTCCACTCCTCGTTGACCTCGGGCTCGTCGCCGGCCAGCCGGCGCATGACCTTGCCGCGGCGGTGGTCGGTGCGCAGCGAGCAGCCGGAGGCGCAGTGCTCGCAGACGCGTCGGGCGTCGAGACCAGGTCGAACGGGCGGGACCGGAAGCGGTAGGCCGCGCGGTCAGCGCGCCGACCGGGCAGATCTGGATGGTGTTGCCGGAGAAGTACGACTCGAACGGCTCGTCCTCGTAGATGCCGACCTGCTGCAGCGCGCCGCGCTCGATCAGCTCGATGAACGGGTCGCCGGCGATCTGCTTGGAGAAGCGGGTGCAGCGCGCGCACAGCACGCACCGCTCGCGGTCGAGCAGCACCTCGCGAGGAGATCGCGATCGGCTTCTCGAACGTCGCGCTTGACGCCCTCGAAGCGGGACTCGGCGCGGCCGTGGCTCATCGCCTGGTTCTGCAGCGGGCACTCGCCGCCCTTGTCGCAGATCGGGCAGTCCAGCGGGTGGTTGATGAGCAGCAGCTCCATCACGCCCTGCTGCGCCTTGTCGGCGACCGGCGAGGTGAGCTGGGTCCTGCACGACCATGCCGTCGGTGACGGTGGTGGTGCAGGAGGCCAGCGGCTTGCGCTGGCCCTCGACCTCGACCAGGCACTGGCGGCAGGCGCCGACCGGGTCGAGCAGCGGGTGGTCGCAGAAGCGCGGGATCTCGATGCCGAGCAGCTCGGCGGCGCGGATGACCAGCGTGCCCTTGGGCACGCGAGACCTCGACGCCGTCGATGGTGACGGTGACGAGGTCGTCGCGCTTCTCGAGCTCTCGCCCGCCGGCGGGGGCGTTGGCGGTGACGGTCATCAGGCGCTCGCTCCTGCGGCGTGGGTCGGCCCGTGGCCGGACGGCCGCGGTCCGGTACGGGAACAGCTCCCACGCCGGCGTGGTGCATGCCGGCGACGAACTCCTCGCGGAAGTACTGGATCGCCGAGGTGATCGGGCTGGTGGCGCCGTCGCCGAGCGCGCAGAACGAGCGGCCGAGGATGTTGTCGCACAGGTCGAGCAGCTTGTCGATGTCGTCCTGCGGTGCCCTGGCCGTGCTCGATCCGCTCGCAGGATCTGGACCAGCCAGTAGGTGCCCTCGCGGCACGGGGTGCACTTGCCGCACGACTCGTGCTTGTAGAACTCGGTCCACCGCAGCACGGCGCGCACCACCGAGGTGGTCTCGTCGAAGATCTGCAGCGCCTTGGTGCCGAGCATCGAGCCGGCCGCGCCGACCGCCTCGAAGTCGAGCGGGACGTCGAGGTGCTCGGCGGTGAACAGCGGGGTGGACGAGCCGCCCGGCGTCCAGAACTTCAGCGTCGATGCCCTCGCGCATGCCGCCGGCCAGGTCGAGCAGCTCGCGCAGCGTGATGCCGAGCGGCGCCTCGTACTGGCCGGGGTTCTGCACGTGGCCGGAGAGCGAGTAGAGCGTGTAGCCCTTGGACTTCTCGGTGCCCATCTCGTCGAACCAGTCGGCGCCGCCGCGCACGATGCGACGGCACGCTGGCGATCGACTCGACGTTGTTGACGACGGTCGGGCAGGCGTAGAGGCCGGCGACCGCGGGGAACGGCGGGCGCAGCCGCGGCTGGCCGCGGAAGCCCTCGAGCGAGTCGAGCAGCGCGGTCTCCTCGCCGCAGATGTACGCGCCCGGCGCCGGCGTGCACGACGAGGTCGAGGTCGTAGCCGGTGCCGAGGATGTCCTTGCCGAGGTAGCCCGCCGCGTACGCCTCGGCGACGGCCGCCTGCAGGCGGCGGAGCACGTGCGACGACCTCGCCGCGCATGTAGATGAAGGCGTGGTGCGCGCGGATCGCGTACGAGGCGATGATGACGCCCTCGACCAGCGCGTGCGGGTCGGCCATCATGAGCGGGATGTCCTTGCA
Organism: uncultured Actinomycetota bacterium; assembly: GCA_963818455.1. Lineage (GTDB taxonomy): Bacteria > Actinomycetota > Actinomycetes > CAVWCF01 > CAVWCF01 > CAWFSE01. The sequence goes on along the minus strand of CAWFSE010000012.1, from coordinate 24,030 downwards.
GGTGCCCGGCTCGGACTCGTCGGCGTTGACCACGAGGTAGTGCGGCTTGCCGTCGCCCTGCGGGATGAAGCCCCACTTCATGCCGGTGGGGAAGCCCGCGCCGCCGCGGCCGCGCAGGCCGGAGTCCTTGACGAGCTGGATGACCTCGTCGGGCTGCATTGGCCAGCGCCTTGCGGCAGCGCGTCGTAGCCGCCGTGGCGGCGGTAGCCGTCGAGGGTGAACGAGTCGGGCTCGGCCCAGGACTTGCTGAGGACGGGGGTGAGCCGGCCGGTGGGGTAGGCCATCAGGCACCTGCCTGCTGGCTCGGCCGCGGCCGCGCGGGACGTCGATGTCGTTCTGGCCGCAGCTCGTCGGCCAGCCGCAGGCCCGGCCAGGCTGGCCGGGCCCGCGCTGGGGCCCTCGCCGGCGAGCCCGTCGGGGAAGCCGGCGAGCACGCGGGACGACCTGCTTGAACGTGCAGACCGGGGCCGCGGGTGGAGACGCACCTCGTCGCCGGCGCGCAGGTCGTCGACCACGTCCTTGGCGCTGTCGGGGGTCTGGTTGTCGAAGAACTCCCAGTTGACCATCACCACGGGCGCGTAGTCGCAGGCGGCGTTGCACTCGACGTGCTCGAGGGTGATCTTGCCGTCCTCGGTGGTCTCGTCGTTGCCGACGCCGAGGTGCTCCTTGAGCGAGGCGAAGATCTCGTCGCCGCCCATGACCGCGCACAGCGTGTTGGTGCAGACGCCGACGTGGTACTCGCCGCTGCGGCTTGCGCTTGTACTGCGTGTAGAAGGTCGCCACCGCGGTGACCTCGGCCTCGGTGAGGCCGAGCTCCTCGGCGCAGAACGATGCCCTCGGGCGTGACGTAGCCCTCCTCGGTCTGCACGAGGTGCAGCATCGGCAGCAGCGCCGAGCGCGAGCGGCGGGTAGCGCGCGATGATCTGCGCGCATCTCGCTCGCGCGGTGGTGTCGGTCAGTGCCATCTCAGCGGTCCACTCCGCCCATCACGGGGTCGATGGAGGCCACCGCGACGATGATGTCGGCGATCTGGCCGCCGTCGCACATCGCCGGGACGGCCTGCAGGTTGGTGAAGGACGGGTCGCGGAAGTGCACGCGGTAGGGCCGGGTGCCGCCGTCGCTGACCGAGGTGCACGCCGAGCTCGCCGCGCGGGGACTCGATCGCGACGTACACCTGCCCGGCCGGCACCCGGAAGCCCTCGGTGACCAGCTTGAAGTGGTGGATCAGCGCCTCCATCGACTGGCCCATGATCTGCGTGATGTGGTCCAGCGAGTTGCCCATGCCGTCGGGGCCGAGCGCGAGCTGGGCCGGCCAGGCGATCTTGCGTGTCGTCGACCATGACCGGGCCGGGCTCGCGCAGCCGGTCGACGCACTGCTCGACGATCCGCAGCGACTCCTTCATCTCCTCGACCCGGATCAGGAAGCGGCCGTAGGCGTCGGAGGTAGTCCGCAGGTCGGCACGTCGAAGTCGTACGTCTCGTAGCCGCAGTAGGGCTGGGTCTTGCGCAGGTCCCACGGCAGGCCGGTCGAGCGCAGCACCGGGCCGGTGACGCCGAGCGCCATGCAGCCGGTCAGGTCGAGGTAGCCGACGCCGACCGGTGCGGGCCTTGAAGATGGGGTTGTCGTCGCAGCAGGTCGTCGTAGTCCTTCAGCCGGGTGCGGAGCAGGGCGACGGTGTCGAGGACGTCCTGCAGCGCGCCCTCGGGCAGGTCCTGCGAGACGCCGCCGGGGCGGATGTACGCGTGAGTTCATCCGCAGGCCGGTGATCATCTCGAAGAGGTCGAGGACCAGCTCGCGCTCGCGGAAGCCGATCGTCATGACGGTGAGCGCGCCGAGCTCCATGCCGCCGGTGGCGAGGCACACCAGGTGCGAGGAGATCCGGTTGAGCTCCATCATCATCACGCGGATGACGCTGGGCCCGCTCGGGCACGTCGTCCTCGATGCCGAGCAGCCTCTCGACGGCCAGGCAGTAGGCGGTCTCGTTGAAGAACGGCGAGAGGTAGTCCATCCGGGTCACGAAGGTGACGCCCTGGGTCCACGAGCGGTACTCCATGTTCTTCTCGATGCCGGTGTGCAGGTAGCCGATGCCGCACCGGGCCTCGGTGACCGTCTCGCCCTCGAGCTCGAGGATCAGCCGGAGCACGCCGTGCGTGGACGGGTGCTGCGGGCCCATGTTGACGACGATGTGCTCGTGCCTCGGCGTCGCCGACCTCGGCGACGAACTCGTCCCAGTCCTGGCCGGTGACCGTGAAGACGCGGCCCTCGGTGGTCTCGCGGGAGCCCGCGTAGATGTCGTCGTCGGGGCCGGCTGCGGCGCGCGTCGGCGTCGCGGTCTCGGCGGCGGTGCGGTCGTCCTCGAGGGTCTCGTAGACGGTGTCGCCGCCGGTGTCTGCTGTGTGCGTCGGCCATCAGCTGTACGACCTCCGCTGGTCGGCGGGCGGGATGGTCGCGCCCTTGTACTCGACCGGGATGCCGCCGAGCGGGTAGTCCTTGCGCTGCGGGTGGCCCGGCCAGTCGTCCGGCATCTCGATGCGGGTGAGCGCGGGGTGGCCGTCGAAGATGATCCCGAAGAAGTCCCAGGTCTCGCGCTCGTGCCAGTCGTTGGTCGGGTAGACGCGAGGTGACCGACGGCAGGTGCGGGTCGGCGTCGGGGCAGTCGGTCTCGACCCGGATGCGCCGGTTGTGGGTGATCGACAGCAGCGGGTAGACCGCGTGCAGCTCGCTCGCCCTCGAGCTCGGGGTAGTGGACGCCGCTGACGCCGAGGCACATCTCGAAGCGCAGGTCGGGGTCGTCGCGCAGGTGGCGGCACACCTCGACGAGGTGCTCGCGGCGGACCTTGAAGGTCAGCTCGCCGCGGTCGACGACGACGCCGGCGACGGCCTGGCGGTAGGCCGTCTCGCCGCCTCGCGCGAAGGCCGCCTCGAGGGCGTCGGCGATGGCGTCGAACGCCCCGCCGTACGGCCGCGGCGTCTCGCCGGGCATCGACGCACCGGGGTGACCAGCCGGCCGTAGCCGGAGGTGTCGCCGCTGCCGCTCACCCCGAACATGCCCTGGCGCTGCTCGACGACGATCGGCAGCAGCGGGGTCTCGGTGGGGACGAGCGGCGGTGTCGGTCGGCGCGTGTCGGTCTCGTCCGCCGGCGCCGCGGCGGGGTCGGGGGTCTGCTCGGTCACCGCAGCAGCCCCGGCATCTGCGAGGTCGGCACGGCCTCGAGGGCCTGGCGCTCGAGGCGACTCCTCGAGCGCGCACCCGCTGCGCGCCGAGCTTCTCGTGCTTGATCTTGTCGTGCAGCTTGAGGATCGCGTCCAGCAGCATCTCCGGGCGCGGCGGGCAGCCCGGCAGGTACATGTCGACCGGCACGATGTGGTCGACGCCCTGGACGATCGCGTAGTTGTTGAACATGCCGCCGCTGCTGGCGCACACGCCCATCGCGAGCACCCACTTGGGGTCGGGCATCTGGTCGTAGATCTGGCGCAGCACCGGCGCCATCTTCTGGCTGACCCGGCCGGCCACGATCATCAGGTCGGCCTGGCGCGGCGAGGCGCGGAAGACCTCCATGCCGAAGCGCGCGAGGTCGTAGCGCCCGGCGCCGGTCGACATCATCTCGATGGCGCAGCAGGCCAGGCCGAACGTGGCCGGCCACAGCGACGACTTGCGCGTGACGCCGACGACCTGCTCGACCGTGGTCAGCAGGACGCCGCTCGGGAGCTTCTCTTCAAGGCCCATGCGGCTACGCCTTCCCGGTGGTTCGCATCATCAGTCCCACTCCAGGCCGCCGCGGCGCCACACGTACACGTAGGCGACGAACGACGGTGAGCGATGAACAGCAGCATCTCGACGAGACCGAACAGCCCGAGCTGGTCGAACGAGACGGCCCACGGGTAGAGGAACACGATCTCGATGTCGAAGATGATGAAGAGCATCGCGGTGAGGTAGTACTTCACCGGGAAGCGGCCGCCGCCGACGGCGTGCGGGGTGGGCTCGATGCCGCACTCGTAGGCGTCCAGCCGCGCGCGGTTGTAGCGCTTCGGGCCGGTGATGCTGGCGGCGACCACCGAGAAGACGGCGAACCCCGCGGCCAGGATGCCGAGGATGAGGATCGGGATCGAGGCGTTCACGCCGCTCGTCTCTCCTTCGGCTGATCGGTGGGGCTGATCGGTCTGGCTGATCGGTGGGGCTTCGGTGCGGGGTTTGAGCGGGCCCATCCTAGGCGGTCGGGTCGCCCGCCCGTCGCCCGACTCAGGCCGCGGGTGCGACCTTGGACAGGCCGTTGATCACGCGGTCCATCGCGTCGCCGTCCGCGGGGGTCGGTGAGGTTGGCCAGCAGCTTCAGGGTGAAGCGCATCAGGGTCGGGCGCGGCAGGCCGTACTTCGTGGCGAACTGCATGACGCGCGGGTCGCCGATGAGCTTCACGAACACCCGGCCGAGCGTGTAGTAGCCGCCGTAGACGTCCTTGAGGGTGGCCGGGTAGGCGGTGCAGCGCGCGCTCGCGCGGCGTCGGGCGTCTCGCGGGCCAGCGCCTGGGCGACGACGTCGGCGGCGATCCGGCCGGACTCCATCGCGTAGGCGATGCCCTCGCCGTTGAACGGGTTGACCATGCCGCCGGCGTCGCCGACGAGCAGCATGCCGCGGGTGTAGTGCGGCTGTGCGGTTGAAGCCCATCGGCAGGGCGGCGCCGCGGACCGGCTGGGTCATGTTCTCGTCGCGGAAGCCCCACTCCGCGGGCGTCTGGTCCAGCCAGCGCTTGAGCAGGTCCTTGTAGTCGACGTTCTGGAAGGCCGTGCTCGTGTTGAGGATGCCGAGGCCGACGTTGACCGTGCCGTCGCCGACGCCGAAGATCCAGCCGTAGCCCGGGCAGCAGCGACTGCTTGCCGCTCTCGTCGGCGGTCCACAGCTCGAGCCAGGACTCCAGCCAGTCGTCGTCGTGGCGGGGGCTCGTGTAGTACGTGCGGACGGCCACGCCCATCGGGCGGTCCTCGCGCGTGCGCAGGCCCATCGCCAGGCTGAGCCGGCGTGGAGTTGCCGTCGGCGGCGAGCACGAGCGGGGCGCGGTGAGCGTCTGCTCGCGGCCCCTGCGTGCCGTCCTCGTCGGTGGTGCGGGCGGTGACGCCGGTGATGCGGCCGGCGCGGTCGAGCACCGGGCCGGTGACGTTGGTGCGCTCGTGCAGCCGGGCGCCGGCCTTCTGCGCGGCGCGGGCGAGGATCTCGTCGAAGTCGTTGCGCGTGCGCACCAGGCCGTACGGCGGGAACGACGCGAGGTCGGGCCAGGGCAGCTCGCAGGTGGTGGCCGCCGCCGACGATGCGCAGGCCCTTGTTGTGCAGCCAGCCGGCCTCGGGGCTGGTGTCGATGCCCATGCCGATCAGCTGCTTTGACCGCGCGCGGGGTGAGGCCGTCGCCGCAGACCTTCTCGCGGGGGAAGGCGGTCTTCTCGAGCAGCAGCACGTCGAGGCCGGCGGTGGCCAGGTGGTAGGCCGCGCTGCTGCCCGCCGGGCCGGCGCCGACGACGATGACGTCGGCGTCGTACGGGCGGGCCGGGCGACGCTCGGGGAGCGCCGCGCCCTCGGGGGCCGTCGTGGGCTCAGGCATCTGCGGGCTCCGCGGGGCTGGGGCTGCCCGCGGTGCGGGGCTGGCCGTGGGGCTTGTGAATCGGTTCACGAAACGCCCCCAGTCTAAAGCCGCACCCGCGGGCCTGCCCAACCGCGCCAACCCCCCACCCCTCCCTCCCCTCCCCTTCTCCGAGTTGTCAGAGGTTGCGGTGGCTATGGCCTCCGCAACCTCTGACAACTCGGGGCGGGGGGCTGTGGACAGCACATTGGCCTGGGGACGACAGCCACGGGCGTGGGCCGAGGACGCACTGTGGGCCGATGCCGACCGATCGCGTCACCCAGTCCGCCCGGTGGAGCGCCGAGCTCGCCGCGCTCCTCGACGGCCAATGCGGTGTCGTCTCCCGCAGCCAGCTGGCCGAGCTGGGATACCCGCGCAGCAGGATCGCCGGCCAGGTACGCGCCCGGCGCTGGCGGCTCGTCGGCGCCGCCGTGGTCACCCACCGCGGGCCGCTCACCTTCGAGCAACGCTGCTGGATCGCGGTGGTCTCCCTCGGACCCCGATCCGCCCTCTGCGGCCGCACCGCTCTTGAGTGGGCGGGGCTCAAGGGCTGGAGCGACGGCGCCGTCCATGTCATCGTCCCCCGCGGCTCGTACGTGCGTGAGTGGCCCGGCGTCACCGTGCATGAGTCGCGGCGGTACGACCCGGCCGTCGACCACGAGAGGGGCGCGGGGCCGCCACGTACGCCGGTGCCTCGCGCCGCGATCGACGCCGCGGCCTGGACCCCGTCGCTGCGGGCCGCCTGCGGACTGCTCGCGGCGGTCGTACAGCAGCGCATCGCGTCGCCGGCGCGGCTCGCCCGGGCGCTCGATCGGGTCGGCCGGGTGCGCCATTGCCGCGCGATGCGGCTGGCCCTCGCAGACATCGCCGGCGGGGCGCAGGCCCTCTCGGAGATCGACGCCGTGCGCACGCTGCGAGCGGCGTTCCCGGATGCGGTCGTGCGCCAGCAGGTGCGGCTCGACGCCTCAGGGCAGCGCCGATACCTCGACCTCGAGGTCGAGTTCGCGGACGGACGGCGGCTGGCCGTGGAGATCGACGGGGGCCTGCACCTGGCCCCGCAGCGGTGGTGGGACGACCAGCGCCGCCACAACGAGGTGGTGATCTCGGGTCGCCCGGTGCTGCGGTTTCCGACGGTCGTGGTGCGCCACCAGCCGTACGAGATGGTGGCCCAGGTGCGCGCCTGGGAGCGTTCCACCCGCAACCGCGCGGCCTGACCTACCGCCCGACCGCTGCCGACTTGTCAGAGGTTGCGGAGGCTCTGGCCTCCGCTCTCTCTGACAACTCGGAAAGAGGGGCCGGTCAGGAGGTGAGGGCGTCGCGCATGGGGACGAGCTTGGCGGCGCTCTCGGCGAGCTCGGCCTCCGGGTCGGAGCCGGCGACGATGCCGCAGCCGGCGAACAGCCGCATCCGGTCGGGGGCCACCGCCTCGGCGCAGCGCAGCGCGATGCCCCACTCACCGTCGCCGTCGGCCGACATCCAGCCGACCGGTCCGGCGTAGCGCCCGCGGTCCATGCCCTCCAGCTCGGCGATCAGGGCGCGCGCGGCGTCGGTCGGGGTGCCGCAGACGGCCGCCGAGGGGTGCAGGGAGGCGGCGAGCTCCAGCGACGTCGACCCGTCGCGTACGACGCCGGCGAGGTCGGTGGCGAGGTGCATGACGTTGGGCAGGTGCAGCACGAACGGCTGCTCCGGCACGTTGGTCGACGAGCAGTGCGGGGCGAGGGCGTCGGCGACGGAGCGCACGGCGTACTCGTGCTCCTCGCGGTCCTTGCTCGACCGCGCGAGCCGGCCGGCCAGCGCGAGGTCGCGGGTGTCGTCGCCGGTGCGGCGGATGGTGCCGGCCAGCACGCGCGAGGTGACGAGCCCGCGCTCGAGCCGCACGAGCATCTCCGGGGTGGCGCCGATGAGGCCGTCGACCGCGAACGTCCAGCAGCCGTCGTACGCCTCGGCGAGCCGCTGCAGCGGCCAGCGCAGGTCGATCGGCTCGGCGGCCAGCGCGAGCAGGTCGCGGGCGAGGACCACCTTGTCGAGGTCGCCGGCGTCGATGCGGCGGACGGCCTCGGCGACGGCGAGCTCCCAGTCGGCGCCGGTGCGGGCGCCGTCGGCGAAGGCGAGGCCGACCGGGCGCCGCGGGGTGCGGCTGGGCGGCGAGTACGGGCGCGGGCGGCACCGCGGAGTGCGCGGCGATGCTCGTCACCCAGGCGGCGTCGCCGCGGCGGCCGACGACGACCGCGGGCACGACCAGGACCGAGCGCGACTCGTCGGTGAACCCGAACGAGCCGAACGCCACCGCCCCCGTGCCCGGCGCCTGCACCTCGTCGCGGACGACGGCGTGCGCGGCCAGGTCGCGCCACCAGGCCTGGGCCTCGGCGAAGCGGTCGGGGCCGGTGACCTCGAGGCGGGCGGCCTCGCCCCACCCGACGAGCCCGTCGCCCCCGCGTACCCAGGCGAGCGGGTGCTCGGCCGGGAGCAGGTCGAGCAGGGGCGCGGGCAGCTCGACCCGCTCGGTGCGCACGACGAGGGCGGTCGAGGCGGCGGGCTGGGCGCCCTTCGTGCCGGGCTGGGCGCCGGCCGCGCCGGGGTGCGCGCGCAGCGGGCCCTGGGTCACAGCCCGCAAGCGTACGGGCGGCGCAGGCTCGCCGCCCACTCGAGCGCGCGAACGCGGGGTGAGAGGATCGCGCGTCATGGGCCGGGCGTCGTTGGAGAAGCAGCCGCACGAGGTGGCGGCGATGTTCGACGACGTCGCCGAGCGGTACGACGTGACCAACGACGTGCTCTCGCTGGGCCGCACGCGGGCCTGGCGCCGGGCCGTGGTGCGCGCGGTGGCGCCGCAGCCGGGTGAGCGCGTGCTCGACCTCGCGGCCGGCACCGGCACCTCGTCCGAGCCGTTCCGCGCGGCCGGCGCCGACGTGGTGCCCTGCGACTTCTCGCTCGGCATGCTGCGGGTCGGCAAGCGCCGCGAGCCCGGGCTGGGCTTCGTGGCCGGCGACGCGCTGCGGCTGCCGTTCGCCGACGCCTCGTTCGACGCGGTCACCATCTCGTTCGGGCTGCGCAACCTGGTCGACCCCGCCGCGGGCCTGGCCGAGATGGCGCGGGTGACGCGGCCGGGCGGGCGGCTGGTGGTGTGCGAGTTCAGCCAGCCGGTGTGGGGGCCGTTCCGCACGGTGTACGTGGAGTACCTCATGCGCGCGCTGCCGCCGGTCGCCCGCGCGGTGTCGAGCAACCCCGACGCGTACGTCTATCTCGCCGAGTCGATCCGCGCGTGGCCGGACCAGCGCGGGCTGGCCGCGCTGATCGGGTCGGCCGGGTGGGCGGCGCCCGAGTGGCAGGACCTCACCGGCGGGATCGTGGCGCTGCACCGCGCCACCCGCCCCTAGGCGGCGACTCCTCCGCACGTCGTCTGGCGCAGCGACGCGCCGGCGCGTCGCTCCGCCCAGACACACTCGAGTCGTGGGCGGGGGCGGCGGTCAGCGGGGGATGCGGGCCTCGACCACGCTGAGGCCGGCGCCGGGGCGGGCCAGCCGCGGGTCGAGGGCGGCGGCGCGCAGGGCGTCGAGGTCGCCGACGCGGGTGTACGGGGTGCCGCTGGCGCCGCAGAGCGCGGCGAGGTCGGCGCCCACCGGGGTCGCGAAGACCCGCTCGTACGCCTCGGCGTGCTCGGGCCGGCCGGGCTCGATCAGCCCGAAGATGCCGCCGCCGTCGTTGTTGGCGACGACGAGGCACAGGTCGGGGCGGGGCTCGTCGGCGCCGAGCAGCAGCCCGCCGGCGTCGTGCAGGAAGGTGAGGTCGCCGAGCAGCGCCCAGGCCGGGCCTCCCCCGGCCGCCTGCCAGGCCAGCGCCGCGCCGATCGCCGACGACACCGTGCCGTCGATGCCGGCGGCGCCGCGGTTGGCCAGCACGGTGACGCCGTCGCGCGGCGCGGCCCAGGCCAGGTCGCGGGCCGGCAGCGACGAGCCGGCGTAGAGCAGCGAGCCGGCGGGCAGCCCGGCCACGAGGGTGCGCGCGACGAGCGGCCCGCCCCACGCCAGCGCGTCGGCCTCGGCGGCGGCCTCGGCGTCCGCCTCGCGCCAGGCGTCGAGCCACGCCGGGTCGACCGGGTGGGCGTGGCCCGGCTCGGGCACGGCCGGCAGCACGCGTACGGCCGAGCGCGCCGCGTCGGCCCAGCGCGCGGTCGGCGCGCACACCTCGACGGCGACGTCGGCGCGGCGCAGCAGCGCCTGCACCGGGCGCCACAGGGTCGGGCGGCCGACGACGAGCACCCGCTCGGGCACCAGGCCGAGGGCGTCGAGCCGGTCGAGCAGCACGTGGCCGCGGGTCAGCGCGGACGGGCCGCGGCGGGCGTTGCCGGAGGGCTCGCTGAGCACCGGCCAGCCGCGGGACTCGGCCAGCCGCACCGCCGCCTCGCCCCAGCCGAGCGGGGCGTCGCCGACGACGACGAGGGTGCGGTGCGGGCCGTCGTCGATGGGCGCGCGCTCGGCCGCGGCGGGCTCGACGCGGGTCCAGGGGGCGCCGTCCGGCCGGCCGTCGAGGGGCTCCGGCCAGGTCGCGTCGCCGTCGGGCACCAGCGGCTCGCGGAAGGCGCAGTTCAGGTGCACCGGGCCGGGGTCGCGGCTGAGCGCACCGGTGGCGGCGGCCAGCGGCGCGGCAGACGAGCGCCCGCCAGTACGCGACCTCGCCGGCGCGTTCGGTCGCCGCGCCCGACCTCGGCGAAGAGGCGGGCCGCCCGGCCGTACAGCCCGAGCTGGTCGACCGTCTGGTTGGCGCCGGCGCCGCGCAGCTCGGGCGGGCGGTCGGCGGTGAGCACGACGAGCGGCAGCCCGGACTCGGAGGCCTCGAGGACCGCGGGGTGCAGGTTGGCCGCGGCGGTGCCCGACGTGCAGGCGACGGCGACCGGGCGCGCCGGACGCCTTGGCCAGCCCGAGGGCGAGGAACCCGGCGGAGCGCTCGTCCACCCGTACGTGCAGGCGCAGCCGGCCCGCGCGGTCGGCGGCGTGCAGCGCGTACGCGAGCGGCGCCGAGCGCGAGCCGGGCGAGAGCACGGCCTCGCGCACCCCGCCGCGGATGAGCTCGTCGACGAGGACGGTCGCCTCGGCGGTGGACGGGTTCACGGGGTGATCTTCGCGCATCGGGCGCGGTCGGCGCGTGGTGGCGCCGAATCGCGGTTGTCGGGCCCCGCGCCAGTGTCGAGGAACGAGCATCCGCACTCGACGGCGGAGGAAGAACTGCGCGGGCGGTCAGCCGGGCGGGGCGGCCAGCAGCGGCGTACGCGTCGGCGAGGCGCGAGCGCCACCAGGCCTCGCGGTCGGGCGGGGCGGCCAGCTCGTGCAGGCGCAGCGGGTCCGGGGCGACGCGCCCGCGGTCGGAGGGCAGCCAGCCGCCGATGGGCAGCAGCGGCTCGGCGGCCAGGTCGGCGGCGAGCAGCCCGACGGTGCCGAGCCCGCAGGCGTACGGCAGCTCGGGCAGCGACGCGGCGAACGCCAGCCCGGCGGCCATGCCGACCGAGGTCTCCAGCGCCGACGAGACGACCACCGGCTTGCCGCAGCCCTCGGCGACCCGGCGCGCGGCGGCGAACCCGCCGAGCGGGGCGACCTTGACGATGACGATGTCGGCCGAGCTGAGGATCGCGGTGGCCAGCGGGTCGCCGCCGCCGCGGCGTACCGGCTCGTCGACGGCGATCGGCACGGGCACCCGCAGCCGCAGCTCGGCGAGCTCCTCGAGGGTGCGGCAGGGCTGCTCGGCGTACTCCAGGCCGTACGGCATGAGCGCGCCGAGCGCCTCGACGGCCTGCTCGAGCGACCAGGCGGCGTTGGCGTCGACGCGGATCCGGCCGGCCGGGCCGAGCGCCTCGCGGACCGCGGCGACCCGCTCGACGTCGTCGCGCAGGGACTGGCCGGGCTCGCCGACCTTGACCTTGGCGGCCCAGCAGCCGGAGGCCTCGACGAGGGCGTACGCGACGGCGGGCTCGACGGCGGGGACGATCGCGTTGACCGGCACCCACGGGTGGATCGGCGCGGGCCACTCGCCCCAGCCGGCCTCGAGCGCGGCGCGCAGCCAGGTCGCGGCCTCGGCGGGGTGGTACTCGGGGAACGGCCCCCACTCGCACCAGCCGCCCGGCCCCTCGAAGAGCATCGCCTCGCGCACCTCGACCCCGCGGAAGCGCACCCGCATCGGGATGCTCACCACGTGGGCGCGCTGCTGGAGGTCGTCGAGGGCGGGGATCGCGTACGCGGCGTCGGGGTCGCGTCGGCCGATGGCCCGCCCGGCGGTGTCGGCGGCTCTGCCGGGGTGGTCCCCTCCACGGTTCCGTAGCCTAGGCGCGTGGCCGACCCCGTACCCCCGCCCTCCGCCGAATCGGGCCCGGCCCGTACGGCCGTCTCCGACACGTTCGACCCCGCCGCCTGGCGCGACGCGGCGGCCGACGTCGACCGCGGGCGCGACGGCTCCGACGGACCCGGGCTGCCCGACCTGACGTACCACCGGCACGTGCGCGACGGCGCCGACCAGCCGGTCGTGCGGATCGCGTTCGACCGGCCGGAGGTGCGCAACGCGTTCCGGCCGCAGACCGTCGACTCGCTCTACCGCGCGCTCGACCACGCGCGGATGGACCCGGGCGTCGGCGTCGTGCTGCTCACCGGCAACGGGCCGTCGGCCAAGGACGGCGGGCACGCGTTCTGCTCCGGCGGCGACCAGCGGATCCGGGGGCGCGACGGCTACCGGTACGCCTCCGGCGAGACCGCCGAGACCGTCGACCCGGCGCGGGCGGGGCGGCTGCACATCCTCGAGGTGCAGCGGCTGATCCGGTTCATGCCGAAGCCGGTGATCGCCGTGGTCAACGGGTGGGCCGCCGGCGGCGGGCACTCGCTGCACGTGGTGTGCGACCTGACGCTGGCCTCGCGCGAGCACGCGGCGTTCAAGCAGACCGACGCCGACGTGGGGTCGTTCGACGCGGGGTACGGCTCGGCGTACCTGGCGAAGTTCGTCGGCCAGAAGCGGGCGCGCGAGATCTTCTTCCTCGGCCGGTCGTACACCGCCGACGAGATGCACGCGATGGGCGCCGTCAACGCGGTGGTGCCGCACGCGTCGCTGGAGTCGGTCGCGCTGGAGTGGGCGGCGGAGATCAACGCCAAGTCGCCGCAGGCGATCCGGATGCTGAAGTTCGCGTTCAACCTGCTCGACGACGGGATCGTCGGCCAGCAGGTCTTCGCCGGCGAGGCGACCCGGATGGCGTACATGACCGACGAGGCCGTCGAGGGGCGCGACGCGTTCCTGGAGAAGCGCTCGCCCGAGTGGGACCGCTTCCCGCGGTACTTCTGAGCGCCGCCGCATGCCCTCCCCGCCGCCCGGTCCGGGCGCTCGACCTGTCTGGTCGTACGACGTGCCGGCGCGTCGATTCGCCAGACACGTCGAGCGTGGACGTGGGGTGCGGCGTGGCTGAGGTCGTCGCGGTCGACGCGGTACGGGAGGCGCTGCCGGCTGCGTTGGGGCGGGCGCTCGACGGGGTGGGCCCGTGCGTGCTGCCGCTGCCGGCGGGGTCGGGAGACGGGGCGTACGAGAGCGGCTGGTCACGGCGCTGCGGCCGGACGAGCCGGAGCCGACGCCGGGGGCCGCGGCGATCGTGGCGACGAGCGGTTCGACCGGGGAGCCGCGGGGCGCCGTGCTGACCGCCGCCGCGATCCGGGCCGCGGTCGACGGGCTGCACGAGCGGCTGGGCGGGCCGGGGCAGTGGGTGCTCGCGCTGCCGGCGTGGCACGTGGGCGGGCTGATGGTGCTGGCGCGCGCGCACGTGGCCGGGCTGCCCGCGGTGTGGGCCGATCCCGGCTGACCCGGCGAGCTGGGCCCTCGCGCCTGGCGGTCGATCGGCGGCCGTCCACAGGACGGGTCACACGCAAGCGGGGCGGATCGTCACGGCAGAACGTGTGACCCCCGCCTCAACCGTTGAGGTTGGGGGGCGGGCGTACCTGTCGCTGGTGCCGACGCAGCTGGGGCGGGCGCTCGACGCGGGGGTGCGGCTGGACGGGTACGCCGCGGTGCTCGTGGGCGGCGCCGCGTGCCCGCCGGCGCTGGTCGAGCGGGCGCGCGCCGCGGGGGTGCGGGTCGTGCTGTCGTACGGGATGACCGAGACGTGCGGCGGGTGCGTGTACGACGGCGAGCCGCTGCCCGGGGTGGAGGTCGCGGTCGGCGCGGACGGGCGGATCGCGGTGGGCGGGGCGACGCTCTTCGCCGGCTACCGGTTCGGGCCGCCGCAGGTGGGGCCGCACGTGACCGGCGACCTGGGCGCGCTCGACGACAGCGGCCGGCTGACCGTGCTGGGCCGCGCCGACGACGTGATCGTGACCGGCGGCGAGAACGTCTCCCCGCAGGCCGTCGAGGCCGCGCTGGCCGCGCACCCCGCGGTGCGGGAGGCTGCCGTGGTGGGGGCGCCGGACCCCGAGTGGGGGCAGGCCGTGGTGGCGTACGTCGTGCTGGCGCCCGTCCGACGAGCCGCTGACGCTGGCCGACGCGCGCGCGTGGGTGGCGCGCCCGGCTCGGGCGGGCCGCGGCGCCGCGCGAGGTGCGGGTGGTGGCCGAGCTGCCGCGGCTGACGCTGGGCAAGGTCGACCGCGCCGCCCTGCGGCGAGAGCCAGGACCAGCGTGACGACCGCGCGGGAGTGGGTGGCGGGCGCGCGGCCGAAGACGCTGCCGGCCGCGGTGGCGCCGGTCGCGGTGGGCACGGGCGCGGCGTACGAGGTCGGCGGCGCCGTGTGGTGGAAGGCGCTGCTCTGCCTGGTGGTCGCGCTCGCCCTGCAGGTGGGCGTCAACTACGCCAACGACTACTCCGACGGGGTGCGCGGCACCGACGCCGACCGGGTCGGCCCGCTGCGGCTGGTCGGGTCGGGGGCGGCGAGCGCGGCGGCGGTGCAAGCGGGCGGCGTTCGCGGCGTTCGGGGTCGCCGCCGTGGCCGGGCTGGTGCTGGCGGCGACGAGCACCTGGTGGTTCCTGGTCGATCGGCGCGGCGGCGATCGCGGCGGCCTGGCTCTACACCGGCGGCCCGCGGCCGTACGGGTACGCCGGGCTCGGCGAGGTGTTCGTGTTCGTCTTCTTCGGCCTCGTCGCGGTGCTCGGCACGATGTGGGCGCAGGCCGGCGAGGTCACGCTCAGCGCGATCGCCGGCGCGGTCGGCTGCGGGCTGCTGGCCGTCGCGGTGCTCGTGGCCAACAACCTGCGCGACCTGCCGCGCGACGCCAAGGCCGGCAAGCGCACGCTGGCGGTGCGGATGGGCGACCGCCACACCCGCACGCTCTACGTCACCGTCGTCTTCGTCCCGTACGCACTGGCCGCGCTGCTCGTCGAGCCGGGGCGGGTGGGGGTGGCGCTGCCGCTGCTCAGCCTGCCGCTGGCGATGATCGCCGCCGACCGGGTGCGCAAGGGCGCGGCCGGCCCGGCGCTGGTGCCGGTGCTCGCCAAGACCGGCCAGGCGCTGCTCGCGTACGGCCTGCTGCTCGGCCTCGGCCTGGCGCTGGCCGCCTGACCCGCCCGCTCGGGCCGCGCGCGGGTCCGCTTGGCCGCCCGTACGGGTGCTTCCCCGCCGCTCCAGCGCCGGGCGAGCACCCGCGCGGGAGGGCAGGCGGGGCGTCAGGTCATAGCCAGGGCCTACGAGTCGAGGGCCAGCGCCGCGCGCAGGCCGGCGTTGACCCGCCGCATCGTGTCGGGCGTCAGCGCGCCGAGGTCGGCCTTGACCTCGTCGGGCCACAGCTCGACCAGGTCGTCGCAGAGCACGCGGCCTGCGACGGGGTCGCCGGGCCCGGATTCGACGATGGAGGGCAGCGCCGGCTTGGTGCTGGTGGTCAGGCGCACGGCCAGGACCGACGGCAGCGCGGCGTTGCGACGGTTGTTGGAGACCACGAGGTACGGCTTGCGGCCGAGGTCGTCCAGCCCGCTCAGCACCGCGGCGTACACCCTGCCGCGGATCAGCTCAGTCAACGGGCGCCGGCCCAGCCGGGGCGGCGGCGCCGCGCGATCCGGCGGGCCTCGGCGTCATCGCGCTCGGCGGCGAGGAGGTGGTAGCCCTCAGCTTCCGCCTCCTCGAGCACCCGAGCGAGCGCGAGCTCGACCAGCGAGTGCAGCACCACGCTCTCGGTCGCGTCGGCAGGGGTGGGGGCGGGGAGCAGCCGGTCCAGGGCCGCCCGCTCCGCCGTGCCGGGGGCGAGCCGCGCCAGTGCCTCGGCGTCGGCCGCGGTGAGCGGCAACGCGGCGCGGCGGGCGACCGGGGCGGAGAGGCGAGTAGCCATGCTCAGATTATGCGACAGATTGTGCGCGATTTCCAGACCAACGGCTCTCAACCGTCGCTCAACGCAGCCGACCCCGGCTCTGGTGATATCGGTACCGATATACTTCACCATGAGCGCAGCCGCCATCCTTCGCCGGGCCCGGCTCGACGCCGGGCTCACCCAGGTCGAGTTGGCGCGCCGCGCCGGCACGGCCCAGTCCGCGGTGGCGCGGTATGAGTCGGGCTCGGCGTCCCCCTCGATCCGCACGCTCGAGCGGCTGCTGGCCGCGGCGGGGCACCGCCTGGTGCTCGACGCGCAGCGCGGGACACCCGAGCAGACCGACCTCAGCGGGGCGCGCATGCGCCGCCTTCAGCAGCTGCGCCCCGACATCCTGCGGGTGGCCCGCCGCTACTCGATCACCGACGTGCGCGTCTTCGGCTCGGTGGCCCGCGGCGAGGACACCGCCGACAGCGACATCGACCTGCTGGTGGAGTTCGACGCCGGACAGCACGGGGCACTGCCGCTGATCGGGCTGCGGCGCGAGCTGGTCGAGCTGATCGGCGAGCCCGTCGACGTGGCGACTCTCGACCTGCTGCGTCCCGACATCGCCTCGGAGGCCGAGGCGACGGCGGTGCCGCTGTGACGCGGAGCCAGCGCGAGCGCTTGGCCGACATCCTGGCGGCGATGGACCGCATCAAAGACGCGGAGGCAATGCTCGCCGCCGCTGAGGACGCGGTCGACGAGGCCACGGCGCGCGTGGCCTTCGACGCCGTGCTCTACAACCTCGTGGTCATCGGGGAGGCGGTGAACGCGTTGCCTCCGGCCGTCGTGACCGCCGACCGCGGCGTCCCCTGGAGGGACATCGTCGACATGCGCAACTTCCTGGCCCACGAGTACTTCCGGGTCCGCTCCGAGATGGTGCGCAAGACCGTGGACGCGCCGCTCGCGCGCTTGCGCATCGTTATCGAACGACTTGCGCGGCAGGGCTGACCGCGGCTCGAGCCGTCATGCCCCGCCGTACGTGCGGGTGCTTGCCGCCACACAGCGCCGGGCAAGCACGCCGAGCGCCGGGCAAGCGGAGAATCGGCGCCTCGCGCCGGAGGTCTGTGGAGAGTCAGGCGAGGAAGACGGTCATCACGGCCCGGTACGTGCCGGTGGGCTGGAACGACGGGACGGTCAGCGTCAGCGGGCCGGTGATGTCGTACTCGCCGCCGGTGCTGCCGCCGCCGCCGAGCTGGTCGTCCTTGGCGCACAGCAGGATCGGGCCGGCGAAGGACGACTCGCCGGCGTCGATGATGCCGGGGGCGGAGTACGGGTTGGCCGAGGCGCACGCGGGGTCGAGCACGAGGCGGGCGGCCGCGATCGTGTTGTCGCCGGAGTGGAAGTCCGACAGCGTCGCGGTGAGCATCCAGCCGTAGCCGCCGCCGCGGGTGTCGACGACGCGCAGGCGGTTCAGCTCGGCGGGCACCGACAGCGGCGCGAGCGGCGTGGTGAGCGAGCCGAAGTCGATGAGGTACGGGTCGGGGTTCGGCGCGACGGCGAAGGCCTGCTGGGCGAGCACCCCGGACCGACGGTGGCGGTCACCACCTGCGACGTCGCGCAGCCGGAGCCCTCGCACGCCTCGAACGAGGGCGGGTCCTCAGCGAGGAGCGACCGGGGCGGCGTCGAAACGAGGCCGGCGTCTGCGTGGGCGCGGCCCACGCGACGGCCGGTGGGGCGACCACCGCGGCCAGGGCCGCGACCAAGCCCGCGGCGAGCGCCAGCGAGGTGAGGTAGGAGGGACCGAGGCGGATGGTGCGCGTGCCACTCATGGCAACCCCCGTTGCCAGGGCCGTGAGGCCCGACGACCCCACGGTTTCACCTGACGTGATCATCAGGCCAGGGCCGTACGTCCCAGGCCGTGCGGCGGCCGGGTGGCGGCTTGTCCCAGCGATGCGTCGCCCCGGCTTAGGGCGAAGTGCAGCGCGCCAGTCCGGGCTGCGAGCGGCCAGCACCGCCGACCCCGATTGTCATAGGCAGCGGTGGCCGAACGCCTCCCGATGCCTCTCGACGAGTCGCCAGCGTTGCGCGGCGGGCGGGCGGCTCAGACGAGGGTGATGGTGATCCGGCCCTCGTAGGAGGCGGCGGCCTGGAAGGACGGCAGGGTCAGGGTGAGCGTGCCGCCGACGTCCCACTCGCCGTCGGTGGTGCCGCCGGAGGTCTGGGTGTCCTTGGCGCACAGCGTGACCGGGCCGCCGAGGCCCTGGTTGGGGCCGCCGGCCACGGCGCCGGGGGGCGCGGCGCCGACGCCGCCGCAGGTGGGGGTCACCGCGAGCAGCGCCTTGGAGATGGTCTGCCCGCCGGGGGCCTCGAGGTCGGTGGCGGCGGCCGACAGGGTCCAGCCGTACGCGCCGCCGCGGCGGTCGACGACGCGCACGCGGTTGAGCGGGGCGCTGAGCACGGTGACGGCCGACGGCACCTCCGAGGTGAACGCGATCGTCTCGGCGTCGGGGTTGGGGGCGGTGGCGAAGGCGCGCATGCCCAGGGTGCCGGGGTCGCCGACGGTCGGCCCGCCGCCGGCGGCGCCGAGCCCGGAGGCGGCCCGGTCGGCGGCCGGGGCGCCGTCGGGGGCCGTCTCGTAGGCGACCAGGGCGACGGTCAGCGGGTCGGCGTAGGTGTACGTCGCGCCGAGCGCGCCGGTGGAGGTCGCGGTCGCGGCGACGGGCGCGTCGGCGGTGTCGGAGCCGACCGCCCCGAGCAGCGAGGTGGAGCCGCGCACCTCGACGGCGGCGAGCGGGTCGAAGTTCGCGCCGGTGACCGCGATGGGCGTGCCGGCGGCGGCCCCGGCGGGCGACAGCGCGATGGTGCGCGGGCCGAGCACGACGAGGGAGGCGACGGCGGAGTACGCCCCGGCGGTGACCCGCAGGGTGCGCGAGCCGGTGGTCGCCCCGGCCGGGATCGTCGCGGTGCCCTGCAGCCCGCCGGCCAGCGGTGGTGGTGAGGGTGTGGGCGGCGGCCTGGCAGGGGCCGGCGCCGCCGATGCCGCAGACCTCCGCGGCGAGCGACCCGGTGCCCAGCGACGACGGCCAGCCGGAGCCGCCGAGGGTGGCGGTCTCGCCGGGGCGGGCGTAGCCGGTGACGCCGGGCCGCTGGCCGGCCACCGAGGCGATCGAGACGGTCGGCGTCGGTGAGCACGGCCGTGGTGGCGACGGGGGCGTTGCGCGGGTCGGTGGCGGCCGAGCCCGAGCAGTAGAGGTCGTCGGCGGCGGTGTCGACGTGCAGCCGGGTGACGGTCAGCGAGGTGCCGCTGCCCGCCGTCGGCGGTGTAGGAGCCGGTGGCGGTGAAGCCGCCGAGGGCCTGCGCCGGCGGACTTGGCGGCGGCCGGGTACGAGTCGGCGGCGCCGGCCAGCGCGACCGTGCCGGTCTGGGTGCCGCCGAGGGTCACGGTCGCCCTGGGGGTGGCGCTGGCGGCCGCGGTGGCGCCGGTGGCGTTGGGGCCGGTGGCGACGGCCAGCGTCACGGTGACGGTGTTGCCGGCGCGCGGGCAGCGCCGGGGAGCGGTCGAGGGTGAGGGTGTCGCTGTACGACTGCGGGGCGCGTCGGGCTGCCGGCGTCGCCGACGTAGGTGGCGCAGGCCAGCGCGACGGGGGCCGGGCCGAAGGCCTGCGCCTGCTGCGCGGCCAGGCCCGCGAGCGGGGCGGCCAGGCCGACGGCGAGGGCGGCGGCGAGCGCGCGGCGGCGGGGCGGTCGTGCGCGCATGCGGCGGCTCACCCTCCCTCTCGCGTCGCCCCCGCGCAGGCCCGCACCTCGGGCCAGCGTCCTGGCGCATTCTGCCCGACATCGCGGCACGGCCGCGCCCCACCGACCCCAACGGGTGAGGGCCTGGCCCAGCCGCGGTGCCAGCTGCCCGGCGGCGGGCGGCGCGGCGCGCACGAGCGCGGTGGGGGCCGGAGTCCCGGCGCCGCCGCGGATAGGCTCCTCACCGAGTCAGGCCGCATGGGGAGGGACGGCATGTCGGAGCAGCACCCGGGGGGGATCCCGGCGGGGTGGTACGAGGATCCGCAGTCAGCGCAGCTGCTGCGCTACTGGGACGGCAGCCGGTGGACCGACTCGGTCCAGCCGCGCGGCGACGCCCCGCTCCCCGGCACCCCCGCAGGTCCCACCGACGCGGCCCAGCGCCGAGGCCCTGACGTCGCCGGCGGCGCCCCGCCTCGGCGGCTCGGCGCCTGGACCCGGCCGCGCGCGACGCCTCGGCGACGCTGAGGCCGCGGGCAGCCGACCGACGAGGCGGCAGAGGGCGCGCCGCCGAGAGGGCCGGGCCGCACGCAGGGCCCAGGCCTCGGGGGCTGGGTGGTCGATGTCTCCGGCGGCGCGCAAGTGGGCGGCGATCGGCGGGGCGGGCGTGCTCGTGCTGGCCGGGCTCGGCCTGGTCATCGCCCGGCCGTGGGACACGACCCCGAAGACCTGCGCCGAGGCGGTCTCCGCGCTGGCCGGCGGTTCGGCCGACCAGCAGACCCTGGCGGCGATCACCGAGACGTGCCGCAGCCTGGATGAGTTCGCCGCCGAGGCCGCGAAGTACCCGGAGTCGTTCGCCATCGACGCGCTTGCGTCAGGGGTGGCGAGCCTCTGCGAGCAGGTTCCCGGGGCGGCCAGCCGGCCCCTGTGCGTCGAGGCGGCGGCAGCGCAGCCAGCCGACCCCTCGGCCAGCCCCGCCCCGCAAGGCCTGACGCCCACCGCGCGGGCCCGAGGAGCGGCGACGCGACCGTGGCGGGCGAGCCACCTGCCGGCGGCCGGCGCCGAGGCCTGCGCTCGCAGCCGGCCGGCTGGGGCGGCTCGGCGATCTCAGCTCGACGCTGGTCGAGTCGCTCAGCCGCTCACCGGCCCGGGACGTGCCAGGGGGCGGGCCCGAAGGCCCGCCCCCTGGTTGGAGCTGGTGGTGCTGCTCGCCTAGATCAGACGAGCGTGATCGTCATGACACCGTTGTAGGTGCCGGCGGCCTGGAAGGCCGGGCACGACCAGGGTCGAGCGGGCCGGTGATGTTGTACACACCACCGGTGCTGTCGGTGGTGGCGTTCATCGGCGGTGTTCTTGGTGCACAGGTTCACCGTGCCGGACCGAAGTTGCCGGCCGCGCACCCGCGGTGACGCCGGGGGCGTTGAGGGTGTCGTCGAAGCCCGGCGATCGGCGTCTGGCCGACGGCGCTCGTAGTCCCACGCGGTGGCGTTGGTCGCCGGCGGCGCAGGTCGGGGTCACCGACAGCGCGGTGTTCGGCGATGGTGTTCGAGCGCCGGCGGTCAGCGGGGTCGTCATGGTCGCCGACAGCGACCAGCCGTAGATGCCACCGCGGTTGTCGGTGACCGTGATGTCGTTCATGGTGCCGCCGACGGTCGTCGGCGCGAGCGGGGTGGTCAGCGTGCCCAGGTTGATCTGGGTCGCCGCGGAGTTGGCGTTCGGCGGTGACGCGCGTTGATCGAGCCGGTCGTCGTGGCCGTGTTGACGTAGGCGCGCTGCACCAGACGGCCCGCGGTCACGGTGACCTGGACGTTCTGGTTGGTGGAGCAGCCGGGGCCGCCAGTGAGGTTGCCGTTGTAGGCGACGCAGCGGTCAGCGTTGACGCTGAAGGCGGCGAAGGCCGACGGGTTCGACGGCGCCGGGGCGCCGGGGATGCCCTGGTAGGCGATGATCGACGCAGTGTTGCTGGCGTTGACCGTGAAGGTGCCGGAGATGGTGCCGGTGCCCGACGCGGTGCCGAGCGAGCGCTCGGGTCCGCGGTCGCGGTGAACGGCAGGCGGCGACGACGTCGAGGAGCCGTAGCCCGGTCACGGCCTGCGACGGGTTGAAGTTGCTGCCCGTGACGGTGACGGTGGTGCCGGCGCCGCCGGTGGCCGGCGAGCAGGTGATGGCGGCCGTGCCGAGGACCAGCGACCGGGACGAGGGCCGGTGCCGAGCCGCCGCTGTGTTGAGATCTTGATCGCGCGGTTGCCGGTGGTCGAGGCCGCGGCGTGCCGGGCGCGTCAGATGATGGCGCCGGAGAGCGCCGCCGACGGTCGTCGACAGCGTGTTGGTGAGCCGTGACAGCCGCGGGTTGCACGCAGCGTGGTGCCGGTCACGTCGCAGAACTCCGCGGTGACGCTGCCCGACGGCATGCGTCGGCGCCCACACGTCGTGCCCGGTGAGCGTGACGGTCGTGGTGTAGGCAGCCGAGAAGCGGCAGCGGCCTGGCACGCCGGCGTTGCTGGCCGCGGACGACCGGTGACGCGATCGTCGCGCTCGGCGCCATCGACGTCGATCGGTTGTGCCGACGTTGCCAGCTCAGCGGTCGCGATGCTGGGCGCGTAGTCCCGTGCCGCCGGCGACCGGCGTTGCTCGGCCAGGGTCGGTCGCACTCGGTTGAGCGTTGGTGTCGAAGCCAGTCGCGGGCGCCGAAGTCGCCGCCCGACGAGCGCCGTTGCCGTTGACGTTCATGTTGCGGATGTCGTACGTGGTGCGAGCCGACGCGGAGCCGCGATGCGGCAGCCCTGGGCAGAGCGACGTCGGCGCGTCGTCGCCGCCGACGCCGCCATACGTCCGAGTAGTTGCCGCCGACGCCGACCGCGGGTCGAGCGCCTGGCGTTGGTCTGCGCACTGGTCGCCGGGACGCGACGCACGCGTAGGCCGCGCCGTCGACGATGTCGAACTCGTACTGGTACGAGCCCGCCGGCCCGCTGCCGCAACCAGCCTTGGGGCCGATGTCGAGCGTGATCGTCAGCTGCGACGTCGAAGCCGACCTGGGCCGCCGTCAGGGTCGCGGCTCGACCGACTGCCGGTCGACTGTCGCTGTTCGTCACCGCCGGCGTTCGCGATGTCGGTTGACTGGCCGGCTGCCCAGCGGCGTCGTTGAGAGGTCGACGTCAGCGCGCATGCCGTGGTGCCGGCGCCTGCGATCGCCAGTGTGCGCGACCCGCTGTGATCGCCAAGGTGCCCGCGAGCACCCCGCGATCTTCTTCTGAGGCTTCATGCCTTGGTTTCCCCTTCCCCTCCAGGAAGCGTGCGACCCGACCGCCGGGCCGTACGGGTGGTGCTTTCGCCTCTCCCCGTGGTGTTCCAATAGGTGGAACACCGTTACTTGAGGCGTGACGCGGCTCACATTCCCTCCGCCGTGCGCCCTTCTGTCAAGGGTTTCCGACGGAAGTTCATCCGGCCGAGTCAGGTCACGGTTGCGTCACCGCCTGGATAGGCCAGACGGGTGAAGCGTCGGAGGCCGCCCATGGGGGTCAGACTCCGAGTCGGTGGCGGCCGGGCCGCCGCGCATCGCGGGGGCCAGCGCGCGGTGCGAGCGCACCGCGACGACCAGGCCGATCTGCAGCGCGATCAGGCCGATGATCAGCGCCGGGATCGAGTCGCCGGGGCCGGTCGCCGGCAGGGTGCCGGCGCTGGTGCCGGTGTCGGGGGTCGTGCCGCCGGCGGCGGCGCCGCGACGGTGATCGCCGCGGTCAGGATCCGCGGGCTGGTGCCGGTCGGCGCCTCGCCGCTCATCAGCAGCGTGTGCGGCCCGGTCGTGCCCGCCGGGATGGTGACCGTCGTGCTGAAGGTGCCGGAGGCGTCGGCCTGGCCGACCGCGAGCACCTGCGGCGTGGAGTACATCGCGGTCGCCACCGTCGCGTTGGGCTTGAAGCCCGAGCCGGACACGCTGAGGGTGCCGCCGGCCGTCGGGGTGCCCTGCGACGGTGATCGCCCCGTCGGGGTTGGCCGGCGGCTCGGTCGGCAGGGTGACCTTGGCCAGCGGCACCTCGCCGTGGCCTTGGGCACGCAGGTGGTGTCGGCGTTGTCGACGCCCTGGTCGTCGTACTTCACGTTGACGATCTCGACCGTGGTCGGCAGCGCCGCGACGGTGCCGTTGACGGTGAACGGCGGCACCTGGGTGAAGGTCGGGATGGATGGTCGCGTACTTGGGGCCGACCCCCGTCGCCTGGGCGCCGCCGACCTTGTAGGTGACGCTCGGCTCGAGGGTGCCCGGGCTGATGACGAGCGGGCCGGTCTTCGGTCCGAGGCCCACGTTGACCGTGATCGCCGTGCTCGTGGACGAGACCGAGACGCTGCCGGTCCAGTCCGCGTCGATGGGCGCGCCGTTGATGATCGTGGTGCAGGTGTACGCCGCGGTGAGGGCGCCCGCCGCGAGGTCGACCGACGTGCCGGTGCTGGCGTTGACCTGCTGGCT
>CAWFSE010000011.1:0-149380 GCA_963818455.1 uncultured Actinomycetota bacterium | reverse complement strand
CGCCCGAGCCGGCCGCCCAGATCCGATTCCGCGGCTGCGCCCGAGCCCCAACCCAGCCAACAGCCGGACGTCGAGCGCCCCACCGCGGCAATCGCCGCGCCGGCCGCGCCGCCTGCGCCCGCGCGGGTCTCCCCCGTCGTCCGGCATCATGCGCACGAGCTCGGCGTCGACCTCGCCGCCGTCCACGGATCGGGGCCGGACGGCAGCCGACCCGGCACGACATCGATGCCGCCGCTCGTGCCGCGCAACGGCCGCGCGTCTCGCCCTACGCCCGCCGCAGGGCCCGCGAGCTCGGCGTGGACCCCGCCGTGGTCACCCCCGGCCGGCCGGGAGGCGTGGTCCGCGCCGCCCAGATCGAGGCGGCCGCCGCGGCGACGCCCGTGGCCGAACCCCCTTCGGCGGCCCCCGCCGCCCCGAAGCCGACCACGCCGGCCGAGGCCATGCGGGCCGCGATCGGCCAGCTGATGGCCCGCTCGAAGCGCGAGATCCCGCACTACTACCTGCAGACGTCGATCGACCTCGGGCCGGCGATGGAGTGGCTGGCCGAGCGGAACGCCGGGCGACCGCCGTCCGAGCGGATCATCCGGCCGCGCTCCTGCTCAAGGCGGCGGCACTGGCGGTGCGCGAGGTCCCGGACCTCAACGGGTTCTACCTGGAGAGCGGGTTCCAGCGATCCGAGCAGGTCCACCTCGGGGTCGCGGTGGCGCTGCGCGGCGGCGGCCTCATCGCCCCCGCGATCCACGACGCCGACACCCTGGCGCTGGGCGACCTGATGGCCGCGCTCAAGGACCTGGTCGCGCGGGCCCGCGCCGGCCGCCTGCGCGGATCCGAGATGAGCGACCCCACGCTGACCGTCACCAACCTCGGCGAGCAGGGCGCCGAGCTCGTCCACGGCGTCATCTACCCGCCCCAGGTGGCCCTCGTCGGCTTCGGCCGGGTGATCGACCGACCCTGCGCCGTCGACGGCGCCGTCCTCGTCCGGCCGGTCACCGTCGCCACCCTCGCCGCCGACCACCGGGTCACCGACGGACGGCTCGGCAGCCGATACCTGGCCGCGCTCGAGGCGCGGCTCACCCACCCGGAGGCGCTATGAACACCGCAGAAGCCAGGGCCGCCGTCGTCGCCGCGCTGGCCCGGATCGCCCCCGAGGCCGACCTCGACGAGGTCGACGCGGGCGGCGACCTGCGCAGCGAGATCGACCTCGACTCGATGGACTTCCTCGGCCTGGTCGAGGCCCTGGCCGAGTCCACCGGCGTCGACATCCCCGAGGACGACTACCGCGAGGTCCGCAGCCTGGATGGGCTGGTCGCCTACCTGGTCCGCCGGGCCGCCTGAGTCGCCGGCGTGCGGCGCCGCGACGGCCGCGGGACTCGCAGGGCGGATCGGGCTAGGGGCCCGGCAGGACTCGCTGGCCAGCTCGATGAAGCGTTGGGCGGCGGGCGGGCGCGTGCGCCCCCGCCGCCACACGAGCAGGATCTCGCGCGGCTCGAGGTCGGGGACGAGGCGGGCCACCCGAATCCCCGGGTCGTCGGCGTCGATCGCGAGCAGCGGCAGGACCGCCGCACCCATGCCCGCCCGCACCATCGCCTGCACGGCGCCGTTGTCGTTGGAGCGAAAGACGTACGTCGGCTCGACTCCGGCCCCACGCAGCCCGTCGTCGATGAGCGCCTGGCAGGCGCACTCCTGCTGCCCCACCAGGGGGCCGCGGTCGAGCTGGGCCAGCGGGAAGACGCCGTCTCGCCCGAGCGATGACGACGCCGCGACGATCACCACGAACGGATCGCGGCACAGCAGCACGGAGTCCAGCCGCTCATGGTCTAGGGGTCCGACGACGAAGGCCAGATCCAGGGAGTCGTCGAGCACCCGCTGGGCGAGCTCGTCGTTGTCATCGGTCTCATGCAGCCGGATGTCCAGCGCTGGCGCCTCCGCGCGCAACTCGGAGATCACGGTCGGGAGCAGCTTGACCGACACGCTCTGGAAGGTCCCGACCAGCAACCGCCCGCCGGCCCCGGTGCGCAGCTGGTCCAGGTCGGCGGCGGCGGCGTCCAGCCGGGACACGATGGCGTCGGCGTGCTCGAGCAGGACGCGCCCGGCCGGGGTCAGCTCCACCGGGCGCGGGCCCCCGGGGCGATCGAACACCGGCTCGCCGAGGGCGCGCTCGAGGCCGGCGATCTGCTGGCTGATCGCCGCCTGCGAGAAGCCCAGGTGGGTCGCCGCCCGCCCGAACGTGCCCTCCTGGGCGACCGCCCGCAGGGCGAGCAGGTGGCGGATCTCCACATCGCGCAAGGTCGGCATGTACATCACCATATCTGTTGTTCATCGATCGCAGATGATCGCTTTTACTTATTGTTCGCCTCGCCTACGTTCGACGCAGACGAAGGGAGCGGACATGACCCGCTGGATCAATCACCCGCAACGAGGACCTGCTGCACCAGGCCGCCGAGCAGGGCCTGAACGACCCGGCGCTCACCGAGCCGCTGGCCCGGCTGGGCGCCGCGGCCGTGCTCGGCGGGGTCAGCGCGACCCTGCTGGGCATCCTGGGCGACCCCCGGCAGCCGGAGATGGCCCGGCTGCGGGCGCTGGCGCGCGTGGTCGGCGCCCTCGACGGCGCGGGGGCCACGGCGCCCGAGCGGCCGCGCCGTGGCGGCCGCTGCCGGTCGCCGTCGGGGCGCCGGGCCCGCGCGAGCACGCGGCCCTCGCCTGCTGAGGACCGCGAGAGCCGACCCGCGCGGCTCGAGATGCGCGATCCCGCTCCACGGGTGACGCTAGTTGCATGTTCAAGAACTTTTGGTACGCGCTGGAGTTCTCCAAGGTCGTCGACGGCAAGCGCCCGGTCGAGATGCCGTGCCTCGGCCAGGACGTCGTCATGCACCGCGACCCGTCGGGACGGGTGCGCGCCTGGAACAAGGCGCGCACCGGCAAGGCCGAGTTCCCGGCCACCGACCGGTACGGGTTCGTCTGGGTGTTCCTCGGCGACCCGGACCTGCCCGCCAGCGCGATGCCGCCGATCCCGGAGTGGCCGGAGTGGGACGACCCCGCGTACGGGGGCCACGCCGCCACCGGCGAGTTCCTCTGGAACGCCGGCGCGGAGCGGATCCTGGAGAACGGCGTCGACATCGCGCACGCGCCGTTCGTCCACGCCGGCCAGTTCGGCAACCCCAACAAGCCCGAGGTCCCCGAGCACACCGTGATCGAGACGGAGTACACGGCCGAGACGACCGTGACGCTCTACCCGCCGGGCTCCAAGGGGCTGTGGGGCAAGTTCAAGAACCGCAACGTCAACCTCGACGACCGCCCCGGCGTCACCACCAACACCTGCTGGATGATGCCGAACATCATCCGGCTCAAGGTGAACATCCCGATCGGGGTGCTCTGCCTCTACGACACCAACATCCCGGTGGCCAAGGACAAGACGCTGACCAAGTTCGTCGTGCTGCGCACCTTCCTCACCGGCACCTGGGCAGACAAGAACGCCGTCAAGCGCACCATGCCGATCTTCGTCAACGACGCCGCCGTCGTCGAGCATCAGCGGCCCGAGCTGCTGCCGTACGACCTGTCGGCGGAGCTGCACATCCGCAGCGACCAGATGGCCCTGGCCTACCGACGCCGGCGGCAGGACCTGCTGGACGGCGGCTGGGGGTACGACTGGAAGACCCCGTTGCCCGGCATGGACCCCAGCCGGCTGCCGGAGATCGGCGCGCGGTCGCTCGCCGCCTAGCCACGCCCTCCGGGCGCGCCGAGGCGGGGCGCCGGCCCTGCCGCCCTAGGGTTCGCCGGGTGACCGCCCTCCTGGAGCACGCCGCGCTCCTCCGCGACCAGCTGGTCGCCCTGCTGCCGGTGTCGTTCGATGTCTCCTCGTCGAGCGTGCTGCGCCTCGCGGACGGCACGCCAGCCGGCGCCGTGGATGTGTGGCGGGGAGGCCCCGTGCGAGCCGTCGTGAGCGTGACGCTGAGCGTGCCCTCCCAGCGCATCGAGGGGTCGATGCTGCACGCCCTCGCCGAGCCGGACAGCCCCATCCCGCACCTGACCAGCGACCTCGCCCTGGCCGACGACGACCTGGCGTTCGGCTGCGATCTGCTCCCGCGCGTCGAGGCGCCCCTGGACCCGGACTGGTTCGAGGCGGTCTACGCCGGGCTGGACCAGATCCGCGCCGGCCTGGCCGCCGCCCCTCGCTCGGCGGGCTGCCCGTCCCCCTGCGGCTGCGTGCGCTCTCGTCCCCCTGGCTCGTCGCGGCGCGGGTCGCGCCCGACGACTACCCCGTCGCCGAGCAGGTGCTGAGCGCGTACGCCGGGCGGTTCGCCGAGTGCGTGCTGGAGCCGCCGGCCTCCCTGGTGGAGGCCGCCGACCTCGCCGCGCGAGACTCGGCGCACCTGGCCGCGCTCTTCGACGAGGCCACCGACCCGGTGTGGGGCTCCTTCGGAGCGCTCGTGGGCGCCGAGGCGCGCGACACCGTGCTCGGGCTGCTCCGCCACTCCTGACCACCGGGCCGCGAGGGGGTGCCGGAAACCCTGGTGCCCTCGAAGCGGTCCCCCCGGTATAACGGCGGCATGGACACCAGCGACACGGAACTCGACGTCAGGCCGTTCGGCGGCGACTGGGAGGAGTTCCGCCGCATCGACGAGATCGCCTTCGGCTACACGTGGCAGAGCGACGGGCTGGCCGCGGACAGGGCCACCCTCGAGATGGACCGCTCGCTGGTCGCCTACGCCGACGGGGTGGCGGCCGGAATCACGTCGGCGTACTCGCTGCAGCTGGCCGTCCCCGGCGGCGCCTACCTCCCGGCGGCCGGGGTCACCTGGGTCGGCGTACTGCCGACCCACCGCCGACGTGGGGTCGCCAGCGCGCTGATGCGCCGGCAGCTCGACGACATCGCCGCGGCCGGCCGGGAGCCGGTGGCGGTGCTCTGGTCGAGCGAGCCCACCATCTACGGCCGCTTCGGGTACGGCGTGGCCGCGCACCGCGCCGCCCTCGAGCTGCCCGGCGACGCCTCGCTGCTGCCCCCGGTCGACGGCGAGGCCGCGCTGCGCGCGCGGATCACCACCCCGGCCGAGGCCCGTCGCCGCCGTCGAGGCCGTCGACGCCGTCACCGGCCCGCAGCGCCCCGGCCACCTGGCCACGACGACCGACGCCCGCTGGGCGTACCGCATCGACGACCCCGAGCACCGCCGCGACGGCGCCTGCGAGCTGCGGGCCCTCGTGGTCGAGCGCGACGGGGAGGCCCGCGCGTACGCGCTGTACGCGGTCAAGCAGGAGTGGGGCCCCGGCGGGCCGACCGGGGCCGTCCGGATCCGCGAGCTCGCGGCGGTCGACCCGGCCTCCCGGGCCGCGGTGTGGCGCGTGCTGCTCGGCCACGACCTGACCCATACCGTCGAGTGGCGGTTGGCCCCCGTCGACGATCCGATCCTGACGATGATGTCGGGCGTCCGCGGGGCGGCGAGGTCCGTGGCCGACACCCTGTGGGTCCGCGTGCTCGACCTCCCCGCCGCCATCGCGGCCCGGACGTACGCGGCGGCCGCAGACCTCGTCGTGGCGGTCTCCGACGGGTTCACCGGGCACGCCGCCGGCACCTGGCGGCTCGCGCTTCGGCCGGACGGCGGCGAGGCGGTGCGGGTCGACGCCGCGCCAGACGTGCGCTGCGACGTGGCCGACGTCGGAGCGGCCTTCCTCGGCGGGTCCAGCCTGGTGCAGTACGCCGAGGCGGGCCGGATCCACGGCGACCGGGCCGCGATCGCCCGCTGGTCGGCGGCGATGTCCCACGAGCCGCGCCCCTGGTGCCCGTGGATCTTCTGAGGCGATGATGGGGCGCAGCCGAGGGAGTGGGCGAGCGGGCGACCAGGGAGGCGAGAGGCTGATGGCCGAGCGGGACGACGAGCGGGCGCTGCGCGGGCTGACGGGCTCGGCCCCGTCGATCGTCGGCGTCGAGGGGTCGATGCGCGCCCGAGACGTGGCGCGCCCTCGCCCGGCCGATCACGTGGCGGCCGCCGCGCTGCCGCTCAAGCAGGGCCCCCGCGTGGCTGACGCCCCCAGGCCCCCGCCGCCCGCCCGGCTACTCCCCCGGCAGGGGCGGCAGGTCGCCCGTCTGCTCGTACTGACTGAGCATCGCGATCCGCCGGCTGTGCCGCTCCTCGCCGGAGTACGGCGTCGCCAGGAAGCGGTCGACGAACGCGATCGCCTCCTCCGCGGGGTGCATGCGGCCGCCCACGGAGACGCACGTTGGCGTCGTTGTGCTCCCGCGCGAGCTGCGCGGTCTCCAGACTCCACGCGAGCGCCGCGCGGACGCCCGGCACCTTGTTGGCGGCGATCTGCTCGCCGTTGCCCGAGCCGCCGATGACGACGCCGAGGCTGCCCGGGTCGTCGATCACCGCCTCGGCGGCGCGCAGGCAGAACGGCGGGTAGTCGTCCAGGGCGTCGTAGACGGCCGGGCCGTGGTCGACGACCTCGTGGCCCGCCGTCCGGAGGTGGTCGGCGAGGCGCTGCTTGAGGTCGAGGCCGGCGTGATCGGAGCCGAGGTGGACGCGCATGCGGCGGATTCTGTCAGGCGCACCCCCGGGTCGAGTCGGCGCCCCGCGCAGCCGGGGGACGGATCGCCCTCTCCGCCCGCCGCGGCGGGCGGTCTTGCGGACGCGACCCCATCCCGCCGCAATCTGTGCCGCGAATCCGGGTCCGGCCGACTAGCGTGACCCCGGTTGGGCGGCCTCCGGGCCGCCTCCCACGACCCGACCGAGGGAGCCCCCGTGCCCGGCACGCCCGCCGAGATGAACCTGACCCGCGCCGAGGCGCGGGAGCGCGCCCGCCTGCTCCAGGTGGAGTCCTACGACGTGCGCCTCGACCTCACCACGTCCGAGACGACCTTCCGCAGCGAGACGACCGCGCGGTTCGGCTGCGAGGAGCCCGGCGCGGCGCACGTTCATCGACCTCGCCGCCGAGTCGGTGCTGGAGATCGAGCTCAACGGGGTGCGGCTCGACCCGGCCACCGCCGTCACCGGCGCCCGCATCGCGCTGCCCGGCCTGGCCGCCGACAACACCGTGCGCGTCGTCGCAGAGTGCGCGTACTCGCGCACCGGCGAGGGGCTGCACCGGTTCACCGACCCGGTCGACGGCTCCGTCTACCTCTACACGCAGCACGAGCCGCGCGACGCGATGCGGGTCTTCAGCTGCTTCGACCAGCCCGACCTCAAGGCCACCTTCCAGCTCACCGTGACCGCGCCCGCCGACTGGCAGGTCGTCTCCAACTCCCCCACCCCCGAGCCGCAGCCGCTCGTCCGACGGGGTCGCCCGCTGGGGGTTCGCCCCGACGGCGCGCATCTCGACCTACATCACGGCGCTCGTCGCCGGCCCGTACTACTCGGTCCGCGATGAGTACGTCCGGGCCGACGGCACCACGATCCCGCTCGGGGTGTTCTGCCGGGCCTCGCTCGGGCAGTACCTCGACCCCGACGAGATCCTCGAGGTCACCAAGCAGGGCTTCGCCTTCTTCGAGGAGCAGTACGGTCGCCCGTACCCGTTCGTGAAGTACGACCAGCTGTTCGTGCCGGAGTTCAACGCCGGCGCGATGGAGAACGCGGGCTGCGTGACCTTCCTGGAGGACATGGTCTTCCGCAGCAAGGTCACCGACGCCTCGCGCGACGCCCGCGCCAACACGATCCTGCACGAGATGGCCCACATGTGGTTCGGCGACCTCGTGACCATGCGGTGGTGGGACGACCTGTGGCTGAACGAGTCGTTCGCCGAGTTCATGGCCTACCACTCCGCCGCCGAGGCGACCCGGTTCACCGGGTCCTGGACCGGCTTCGCCACCGGGCGCAAGGCCTGGGGCTACCGCCAGGACCAGCTGCCGTCGACCCACCCGATCGCCGCCGACGCGCCCGACCTGGAGACCGCCAAGCAGAACTTCGACGGCATCACCTACGCCAAGGGCGCCTCCGTCCTGCGCCAACTCGTCGCGTGGGTCGGCGTCGAGCCGTTCATGGCCGGGGTCCGCACCTACATGGACCGCCACGCCTGGCAGAACACCACCCTGGGCGACCTGCTCTCCGAGCTGGAGCGCGAATCCGGCCGCGACCTGTCGGCCTGGTCGAAGGAGTGGCTGGAGACCGCCGGCTGCAACACCCTGCGGCCGGCGTTCACGGCGGGGCCGGACGGCACCTACACCGAGTTCGCCGTCGCCCAGGAGGCCCCGAGCGACTACCCCACGCTGCGCTCGCACCGCATCGGCGTCGGCCTGTACGACCGCGCCGGCGACCGGCTCGCGCTCCGCGACCGCATCGAGCTGGACCTCGTCGGGCCGGTGACCGAGGTGCCGCAGCTGGTCGGCGTGCGGCAGCCTGACCTGCTGCTGCTCAACGACGGCGACCTCACCTTCGCCAAGATCCGCCTCGACGAGCGGTCCCTGCACACCGCCACCACCTCGCTGGCCGCCCTCGACGACTCCCTCTCCAGGGCGCTGCTGTGGGCGGCCGCCTGGGACATGACCCGCGACGGCGAGATGCGCGCGACCGACTTCCTCGAGCTCGTCGTGCGCGGGGTGGCCGCCGAGTCCGACCTGGTGACCGTGGGCACGGTGCTGCGCCAGGCGAAGCTCGCCATCGACCAGTTCGCCGACCCGTCGCACCGCGACGACCTCGTACGTCGGCTCGCCGCCGCCTTCTACCTGCTGCTGCAGGACGCCGAGCCGGCCTCCGACCACCAACTCGCCTTCGCGCGCGCCTTCGCCAACTTCGCCAGCACCCCGGACGAGCTCGAGGCCGTGCGCGGGCTGCTCGACGGCTCGGCCGTCCCGGCGGGGCTGGCACTGGACCCCGACCTGCGCTGGCCGCTGCTCGGGCGGCTCATCGCCACGGGGGCCGAGCCCGCCGACGCGATCGAGGCCGAGCTGGCGCGCGACGCGACGTCGAGCGGTGAGCGCTACGCCGCCGCGCTTCGCGCCGCGGCGCCGAGCGCCGAGGCCAAGGCGGAGGCCTGGGCCAAGGTCGTCGACGCAGACCTGCTGCCCAACGCCATGCAGACGGCCACCATCGGCGGCTTCCAGCAGGCCGACCAGCTCGACCTGCTCCGCCCGTACGCGGCCCGCTTCTTCACCCAGGTGCCGGACATCTGGGCCAGCCGCACGACCGAGATGGCCTCGAACATCACCGTCGGGCTGTTTCCCGCGCTGCTGGTCGAGCAGCAGACCGCCGACCTCGCCGAGTCGTTCCTGCAGGCCAATCCCGACCTCAACCCGGCGGCCCGCCGGCTGGTGGCCGAGGGGCGCGACGGGGTGCTGCGCGCCATGCGCGCGCGGGCCTGCGACGCGGGCTAGCAGCTAGCCGCGCACCGCGTCGACGAGCGAGCGCAGCCGCGGATGCGCGGGCAGGTCCTCGAGCAGCACCGCGGCGCCGGCCGAGTCGGTCATCGGCACCCGCCAGTTCGGGTACTCGTGCTGCGTGCCGGGTTGGTTCACGGCACGCCGATCACCGACCGCATCGGGCAGCGCGACGCCGAGCAGCCGTGACGGCGTGCGGACCAAGAACCGGTGCAGCGCCTCGATGACCTCCCGCTCGCCGGCCCCCTCGCGCAGCAACCCGAGCTCCACGAGCAGCGCGGTCCACTCGGCGACATCGGCCTCGTGGACGGCCCGCTCGTCCTCGACCGCGCGCTCCAGCAATCCCAGCGAGCCCCGCAGGTCGACGTGGACCCCGGCCAGGTAGCCCGCGGTCGGCGGCAGGTCATGCGTCGTGACCGAGGCCAGGCACAGCTCGCGCCAGTGCTCGGGGCGCAGCGCCTCGTCGGACCAACCGCGCTCGAACCACAGCACCGAGGTGCCGAAGACCCCGCGCTCGCGCAGGTAGTCGCGCACCCAGGGCTCGACGGTCCCGAGGTCTTCGCCGATCACCACGGCGCCCGCGCGCTCGGCCTCGAGCAGCAGGATGCCGATCAGCGCCTCGTGGTCGTACCGGACGTACGCCCCCTCGGTCGGCGACAGCCCGGCGGGCACCCACCAGAGCCGGAACAACCCCAGCACATGGTCGACGCGCAGCCCTCCGGCGTGGCGGAGCACCGTGCGCAGCATCGCCCGGTAGGGCGCGTAGCCGACCTCGGCGAGGCGATCCGGGCGCCAGGGCGGCTGCGACCAGTCCTGCCCGGCCTGGGTGTACGCGTCCGGCGGGGCCCCGACGCTGCAGTCGCCCGCCAGCAGGTCCCCCAGCACCCACGGATCGGCCCCGTTCGGGTCGACCCCCACGGCCAGGTCGTGCACGATCCCGATGCCCATCCCGGCGTCGCGCGCCGCGGTGGCGGCTGCGGCCAGCTGCTCATCGAGCCACCACTGCGCCCGGACGTGCAGCTCCACCGCGTCCGACAGCCGCAGTCGCTCGGCCGCCACGCTCTCCGATCGCGCGTCGCGCAACGCCTCCGGCCACTCCTCCAGGGCCCCTCCGTGGACCTCCGCCAGCGCGCACCACGTGGCGAACTCGCCCAGCCCCTCCGCCTCGCGCTCGCGGTAGGCGGCCAGCGAGGCGGCCCGCCCGGGGGTGAGCTCGACCGCGCACAGCAGCTCGAGCGCCCGGCGCTTGAGCGGCCAGCAGGCGTCCCGGTCGATGACGTCCGCCTCGGTCAGGGCGCGCCCCTGCTCGGCCAGCCGGTCGAACTCGGCCCGCGCGCCCCCGAGGTAGGCCGCCTCGGGCACCGCCTCCAGCCGCAGGTAGAGCGGGTTGGCGAAGCGGCGCGACGCGGGCAGATAGGGCGACGGCTCGATCGGGGAGGCCGGCGACCCGGCGTGCAGCGGGTTCACCAGCACGAATCCGGCGCCCAGCTCGTGGCCGCTCCACGCGGCGAGGTCGGCGAGGTCGCCGAGGTCGCCGATCCCCCAGGAGCGGCGCGACCGCACCGCGTACAGCTGGGTGAGGAATCCCCAGGCGCGACCCCGCTCCAAGGCCGCGGGGAGCTCAAGGCGGTCGGGGGCCACGATCAGCGTCGCCGTCGCCGTCGTGTCACCGCAGCGGGCCCGCAGCGCGTGGTAGCCGGCGGGCAGGTCCGAGGGCACGGCGTAGGTCGCCTCGCCGATCAGAGCGCCGCCGACGCGCATCGGATCGACCCAGTGGTCGACCTGCGCGATGTCGTGGCGGCGGCCCCCGTCCTCCAACTCGATCCACACCTCGGCCGGCTCGCCGTGCGGCACGTGAACCCAGAACCACGGAGACGCCCCACGGCGTGCGACCACGGTCGGCGGCAGCATGCGCGACCAGCGCGCCGCGCGGTCGGCGGTGACCGCGACCTGGGCGGCCTCGGGGGTCGCCGCCTCGACCCCTAGCCCGGCGAGCACGGCGACCAAGGCGTCGCGGCCCACCTGGACATGCCGTCCGCGCCAGTCCCAGTACTCGGTGGAGATGCCATGGGTCGAGGCCAGCTCGCGCAGCGCGGAGTCGATCACGCCTCGCAGTCTGCCCGACGCCACACGCCCGCGCGCACCGTCCGGCAGGATGCGCGGCATGACGGCGCAGACAGACCAGGCAGCCCCGCAGGAGGCCCCCCAGCGCAAGCAGATGGGGGTGTGGGTCGCGACCGGCCTGGTCGCCGGGACGATGATCGGGTCGGGCGTCTTCCTGCTCCCGGCCAGCCTGGCGCCCAGTACGGCTCGGTGAGCCTGGTCGCCTTCGCCATCACCGCCCTGGGCTCGCTCGCCCTGGCCTTGACGTTCGCCTCGCTCGCCCGCCGTATTCCCGAGACCGGGGGGCCGTACGCGTTCGCCCGCAGCGGCTTCGGCGACTTCCTCGGCTTCCAGACCGCCTGGAACTACTGGATCGGGCTGTGGGTCAGCGTGGGCGCGATCTCCGTGGCGCTCGTGGGCTACGTCGGATCACTTGTGCCGGCGGTGGACGGCAACCGCGGGCTCGAGATCCTGGTGGCCGTCGGCGCGGTGGCCCTGCTCACCGCGATCAACCTGCGGGGCGCCGCGGCTGGCGGCCTGGTCACGGCGATCCTCACGCTGCTCAAGGCGGTGCCCCTGCTGCTGTTGGGGATCGCCGGGCTGTTCGCCCTCAACCCCGAGATACCTCCAGCCGTTCGTCGCCGAGGGCTTCTCGTTCTGGGGCGCGATCGCGGCCTGCCTGCCGCTGACCCTCTTCGCGTTCATCGGCCTGGAGTCGGCATGCGTGCCGGCCGACGACGTGCACGAGCCGGAGAAGACCATCCCGAGGGCCACCATCCTCGGGACATTGGGGGTCGGCGCGCTCTACCTGCTCAGCACGTTCTCGGTCTTCGGCACCGTCCCGCGCGACCAGCTGGTCAACTCCAGCGCCCCGCTCGCCGACTCCGCGGAGAACGTCTTCGGGGCGCTGGGCGGGAACCGCGATGTCCGTGGTCGCGGTGATCTCATGCGCGGGTGCGATGCTCGGCCTGATCCTGATCCAGTCGCAGGTGCCGATGGCCGCAGCCCGCGACCACCTGTTCCCCAGCCGGTTCCAGCGCCTCAACCCCAAGGGCGTGCCGGTGATCGGGCTGCTGGTGTCCAGCGGCCTGGCGGTGATCGTCATCCTGCTGAACTTCTCCAGCGGCGAGCTCGTCGACGTCTACAACTCGATCGTCCTGCTCGCCACGGTGGCGACCCTGGTGCCGTACGCGTTCAGCGCCGGGGCCGAGCTGGTGTGGTCGTTCGCCACCCGCCATGCGGTCCCCTTGCACCGGCTGGTGCGCAACGGCCTCATCGCCAGCGTGGGGTTCATCTACTCCGTGGTGGCGATCGCCGGCGCCGGCCAGGAGTCGGTGTACGCCTGGATGATGCTGTTCCTGCTCGGCGTGCCCGCGTACGTCTGGACGCTGCGCAGCGACCTCAACCGGCAGACCCCCGGCTGACCCGCGGCGGGGCTACCAGAGGGCGGGCTTGCGGTGGGCCCAGGGCCGCGCCGCCTCGACCTGGGCCGCCAGCGCGATCAGCGCCGCCTCGCCGTACGGCCGGCCGGCGAGCATGACGCCGATCGGCAAGCCGTCCGCCGTCCAGTGCAGCGGCAGGCTGACGGCCGGCTGGCCGGTGACGTTGTAGACCGCCGTGAACGGGGAGAAGCGCTTCTGGTTGTCGAAGTCGCGCCAGGGGTCCGCGTCGTCGCGCAGGCCGCCCGACGAGCGCGGGCGGTTGCGCCAGCGTCGGCGCCAGCACCGCGTCGCAGTGGGCGGTGGCCTGGATGGCGACCCGGGAGAGCAGCCGGCACATGGAGACCGCCCCGGCCAGCTGGATCCCGCTGACCTGGGTCCCGCGCTCGCGCAGCCACCGGGTGAGCGGCAGCAGCGACGCCTCGTCGGCGGGGGCCACCGGGGTCAGCAGCGCGAGCACCGACCACAGCGCCTCGAACTGCGGCACCACGTCGTGGGTGAACGGGGGCCCGACCTCCACCACCTCGTGGCCGAGCGAGACCAGCAGCTCGGTCGCCTCGTCGTACGCGGCGACGCAGTCGGGGTGGACCTCGATGTCGGCCAGGACCGGCGTCCGGTAGCGGCCGATCACCAGCCGCCCCGGGTCGCGGCCGGCGTGGTCCAAGAACGCCTCGCCGGGCGGCAGCGGAGGCGCCGGATAGGGGTCGCCCGGCCAGGGCCCGGCCATCGCGTCGAGCAGGGCCGCAGCGTCGGCGACCGTGCGCGCCAACGGGCCCTGGGTGGGCAGCTCCCCCACCGGGTCGCGCAGCGGGCCGTTGCTGATCCGTCCGCGGGACGGCTTGAGCCCGACGAGCCCGCACACGCTGGCCGGGATCCGGATGGACCCGCCGCCGTCGCTGCCGTGCGCGACCGGGGCGAGCCCGGCGGCCACCGCGGCGGCGGCCCCGCCGCTGGAGCCCCCCGCAGACCGCTCGAGGTCCCACGGCGTGCGGGCCGGCGGCCCGACCAGCGTCTCGGTGTAGCAGGGCAGGCCGAACTCGGGGGTGGCGGTCTTGCCGGTGAACACCACCCCCGCCTCCCGCAGACGGGTCACCACGTAGTCGTCCGCGGCCGGCACGAGGTCGTACGCGCGCGAGCCGAGCCGGCACGGCACCCCCGCCACGAAGGCGAGGTCCTTGACCGGCACCGGGACGCCGAGCAGCGGCGGGGTGGGCGCCCCGTCGGCGTCGGCCAGCCGGCGCTGGGCCGCCTCAGCCATCTCCAGGGCGAGCGCGCGGGTCACCACGGTGAACGCCCCCACCGCCTCGTTGCCCGCCTCGATGCGCGCCAGGTAGTGCTCGGCCAGCTCGGTGGCCGACACGTCGCCGGCGCGGACCGCCGCCCCCTGCTCCAGCGCGGTCAGGTCGTGGAGCTCGCTCACGCGCTCACCGCCTGCGGCGCCAGGTAGGGCGACCAGGCCGGATCGCGGCGCCCGGCGACCAGCAGCAGGGCGGTCGTCGGCGGGGGCGGCGCGGGAGCGAAGTGCAGGGTCCAGCCGAGCTCGCCGAGCATGCGATCCCCCTTGGTCCGGTTGCAGCGCAGGCAGGCCGCCACCACGTTCGCCCACTCGTGCCGGCCGCCGCGCGACTTCGGCACGACATGGTCGACCGACTCGGCGCGCCGGGCGCAGTACGCGCAGGAGTGGTCGTCGCGCTCCAGCACGGCGCGGCGGGTCAGCGGCGCCGTGCGGCGGTACGGGACGCGCACGTAGCGCGTGAGCCGGACCACCGAGGGGGCGGCCAGGGTCAGCCGCTCGGAGCGGACCGACCCCTCGCCGTGCTCCACGACCAACGCCTTCTCGGCGAGGACCAGCACCACGGCGCGCCTCAGCGTCACCACGCAGAGCGGCTCGTACGAGGCGTTCAGGACCAGCGCGTGCGACGCAGGCACGAGCCCAGTGTGCCGTAGGGTCGCGGGTCGTGACTGCCGACGCGCGACTGGGTGGCCCTCGCTACCCGCAAGCCGAGCGGCTCGACCTCGTCGACCGGCTCCATGGCCATGACGTCCCCGACCCGTACCGCTGGCTCGAGGACGCCGACGACGCGCGCACGGTCGCGCTGGTCTGCAGCCCAGGACGCGCTCTACGCCGACGCGCGGGCGGGCTGGGCCTCGGTGGGCGCCTTCCGCGAGCGGCTCACCGCCCTGCTCGCCGCCGGCGCGATCTCGCCGCCCGTCTGGCGCGGTGAGCGGCAGTTCTTCATGCGCCGCACCGCGGACCAGGAGCACGCGCAGCTGCTCACGGTCGACCCAGAC
The DNA here is from genome assembly GCA_963818455.1 of uncultured Actinomycetota bacterium. Lineage (GTDB taxonomy): Bacteria > Actinomycetota > Actinomycetes > CAVWCF01 > CAVWCF01 > CAWFSE01. The sequence continues at coordinate 134,245 of CAWFSE010000011.1, read as the reverse complement.
GGCACCGAGCGGGTGCTGCTCGACCCGATGGCGATGGACCCGTCCGGCGCCACCACGCTCGACTCCTGGCAGCCCTCCAAGGAGGGCGCGCTGCTCGCGTACCAGGTCTCCGAGGGCGGCCGCGAGGAGTCCGTGCTGCGCGTCCTCGAGGTCGACGACCGGCGCCGACGTCGACGGCCCGATCGACCGCGCGCGGTACTCCCCCGTCGCCTGGCTGCCCGGCGGCGCCGCGTTCTACTACGTGCGGCGGCTCGACCCCGCCGACCTGCCCGAGGACGAGGCGCAGTACCACCGCCGGGTCTGGCTGCACCGCGTCGGCACGGACCCCTCGACCGACGCCCTGGTGTTCGGCGACGGGCTGCTGAAGACGAACTACTACGGCGTGTCGGTCAGCCGGGACGGCCGCTGGCTGCAGGTGTCGGCCAGCGAGGGCACCGCCCCGCGCAACGACCTGTGGGTCGCCGACCTGTCGGCCGGGCCGATCGAGGCCCCGGCCTTCGCCGAGGTCCAGATCGGCGTCGACGCGCAGACCGGCTTCGAGGCCGGCCGCGACGGCCGGATGTACGTGTTCACCGACCTTGACGGCCCCGCGCGGGCGGCTCGCCGTGGCCACCCCCGAGGGGCTGGTGTCCGGAGCCTGGGCGGACCTGGTCCCCGAGGACCCCGAGGCGGTGCTCGACGGCTACGCGATCCTCGACGGCCCCGAGCTCGAGCGCGGCGTGCTGCTCTGCTCGTGGACCCGGCACACCGTCGGCGAGATCACCGTCCACGACCTGGAGACCGGCCGGCGCACCGGCGAGGTGCCGCTGCCTGGCGTCGGCTCGATCAGCGGGATCGTGGAGCGGCCCGAGGGCGGCCACGAGGCGTGGTTCGCCTACACCGACCACACCACCCCGGTCTCCGTGCAGCACTGGGACGCCCGCACCGGGACGACCGCGCTGTGGGCCACGGCCCCCGGCACGGTCGAGGTGCCGGACGTCACCGCGCGCCAGGTCGTCTACACCTCCGCCGACGGCACGCAGGTGCGGATGTTCGTGGTCTTCCCCGCGGGCGACGACGGGCAACCCGCCCGGCCGCGGCCCACCATCCTCTACGGCTACGGCGGCTTCGGCCTGCCGCTGACGCCGGCGTTCTCCGCCAGCATCCTCGGCTGGGTCGAGGCCGGCGGGGTCTACGCGGTCGCCAACATCCGCGGCGGCGGCGAGGAGGGCGAGGAGTGGCACCGCGACGGGATGCTCGCCCACAAGCAGCACAGCTTCGAGGACTTCGAGGCGGCCGCCGAGTGGCTGATCGCGGAGGGCTGGACGACGCCCGACCGGCTGGTCATCTCCGGCGGGTCGAACGGCGGGCTCCTGGTCGGCGCCGCGCTGACCCGTCGGCCGGACCTCTTCGCGGGGGTGGTCTGCAGCGCCCCGCTGCTCGACATGGTGCGCTTCGAGAAGTTCGGCCTGGGCGCGACCTGGGCCGTCGAGTACGGCACCGCCGAGGACCCCGAGCAGCTGGGCTGGCTGCTCGGCTACTCCCCGTACCACCACGTGCGCGAGGGCATCGCGTACCCGGCGGTGCTCTTCCAGGTCTTCGACGGCGACACCCGCGTCGATCCGATGCACGCGCGCAAGATGTGCGCGGCGCTGCAGCACGCCACGTCCTCGCCGCGGCCCGTGCTGGTGCGGCGCGAGGGCGACGTCGGCCATGGCGCGCGGGCGCTGTCTCGGTCGATCGAGCTGTCGGCCGACACGCTGGCGTTCGCCGCCGCAGCCAGCGGCCTCGGCGGCCCCGCCGCCACGGCTGGCTAGCATCACGCGCGTGGCAACGGAGGAGAGCCCCTTCTCGATCGAGGGCAACGCGCTGATCGTCATCGCGGTGACGGTCGTGCTGGCGATCGTGCTGCGGTGGGTCGTCCACCGGCTGACCGACCGGCTCGCCCGCAGCATGGCCAACAACGCCATCACCCGGCGGATGGCGACGAGCCCGGTGGTCTCGGGCCAGCGGGCCGCCGACGCCCAGGCCGTCGAGCGCTACCGGGCCCGCATCGGCGCCGTGTCGTCACTGCTCAAGAGCCTGGTCACGGTGACCCTCTTCGGGCTGGCCTTCCTGATCGTGCTCAGCGAGCTGGGGGTCAACATGGCCCCGCTGCTGGCCAGCGCCGGCCTCGTCGGCATCGCCGTGGGCTTCGGGGCGCAGAGCCTCGTCAAGGACTTCCTCTCCGGGATCTTCATGATCCTCGAGAACCAGTACGGCGTCGGCGACGTGATCGACATCGGCGACGCGGTGGGCACGGTCGAGCGCGTCGGCCTGCGCATCACCGAGCTGCGGGACGCCTCCGGGGTGGTCTGGTACGTCCCCAACGGCACGATCGGCGCGCTCGGCAACCGCTCGCAGGGATACGGGCTGGCGGTGGCGGACGTGCCCATCCCGTACGGCGAGGACGTCGAGGCGGTGTCGGGCGTCCTGCGCGACGAGGCGATCGCCTTCGGCCACGACGAGGAGTGGGCCGACGTCGTCCTGGACGAGGAGCCGATCGTCGCGGTGGAGACGATGACCCCGGTGGCCGTCACCTTCCGGGTCCAGGTCCAGACCGTCCCCGGCAAGCACCTGGTGGTCGCCCGCGCCCTGCGGGTGCGCTTGATGGCCGCGCTCGAGGCCGCCGGCGTCCGCCCGCCCACCTCCGGCCCGGCAGCCCCGCCTCCGCCCACCGACACCCCCTGACACCGGCCCGCCCCCTCTCGCGCCTCGCTGTTGATCAAGCAAGTTCGGCGCGAGCCATTTCTGCTTGATCAACAGCAAGGGGGTGGGTGGGCGGAGACAGGGGGCGGGTAGGCGTGGGTATCGGCCGAAGGTGCGCAGACGCCGTGCGGGCGCGCACTGACTGCGTGGCGGATGAGCGCAACGACACCCAGGCGCCGCTGGCGCTGGTCACCGGGGCCACCGGCTACATCGGCGGCCGGCTGGTCCCCGAGCTGCTCGCCGCGGGATACCGCGTGCGCTGCCTGGCCCGCGACCCGTCTCGGCTGCGCGACCGCGCGTGGTCCGACCGGGTCGAGGTGGCCCGCGGTGACCTCACCGACCCCGAGTCGGTCCGCGCCGCCCTGGCCGGCGTCGAGGTCGCGTACTACCTGGTGCACTCCCTCGCCACGGACGACTTCGTCGAGCTCGACCGCCGGGCCGCCGAGACCTTCGCCACCGAGGCCCACCGGGCGGGGGTGCGCCGGATCGTCTACCTGGGCGGGCCGCAGCCGCGCGAGGAGCGCGTGTCCCCGCACCTGGCGTCCCGGCTCGAGGTCGGGCGCATCCTGCTTGGCTCCGGCGTGCCCACCGCGGTGCTGCGGGCCGCGGTCATCATCGGCAGCGGGTCGGCGTCGTTCGAGATGCTCCGCCACCTGACCGAGCGGCTGCCCGCCATGGTGGTGCCGCGCTGGGCCGCAACCGGATCCAGCCGATCGCGATCCGCGATGTGCTCCGCTACCTGGTGGCTGCCGCATCGCTGCCCCCCGAGGTGTCGCGGGAGTTCGACATCGCCGGTCCCGACGTCCTCACCTACGCCGACATGATGAAGCGCTACGCGGCGGTGGCCAGGCTGCCCAAGCGGCTCATCATCCAGGTCCCGGTGCTGACGCCCGGGCTCTCGGCGCACTGGGTCGGGGCGATCACCCCGGTGCCCAGCGCCATCGCCCGCCCGCTGGTCGAGTCGCTGCGCAACGAGGCGCTCGCGCACGAGCACGACATCGCCGCGTACATCCCCGACCCGCCGGAGGGGCTCGTCGGCTTCGAGCGGGCCGTCGAGCTGGCGCTCAAGCGGGTCAAGGAGGCCGATGTCGCCACCCGCTGGTCGTCGGCCTCCACGCCGGGGGCGCCGAGCGATCCGCTGCCGAGCGACCCGGACTGGTCGGGCGGCTCGTTGTACGAGGACGCACGGGAGGCCGCGGTGGACGCGCCCGGCCGACGCCCTGTGGCGGATCGTGGAGGGGATCGGCGGAGACCGCGGCTACTACTCGCTGCCCTGGGCCTGGGAGCTGCGCGGGATCGCCGATCGCGTCGGTCGGCGGAGTCGGGCTGCGCCGCGGTCGGCGGGACCCCGACCGGGTGGTCGTGGGCGAGGCGCTCGACTTCTGGCGGGTGGAGGAGCGGCTGCCCTGCGAGCTGCTGCGGCTGCGCGCCGAGATGCGGCTGCCGGGGCTGGCCTGGCTGGAGTTCGGGGTGGCGCCCGACGGGCCAGGCCGCTCGACGTACCGGCAGCGGGCCGTCTTCGCCCCGCACGGCCTCCTCGGGCACCTCTACTGGTGGGCGGTCGCGCCCTTCCACGGGGTGGTGTTCGGGTCGATGGTGCGCAACATCGGGGCTGCCGCGGAGGCGCTCGCGCGCGCCGAGGCGGCGGAGGCGATCGAGCGTGGCGCCGCGCCCTGAGACACTGGCCGGGTGAGCGAGCAAGCCGAGCAGCCGACCTCCTTCTACGACGAGATCGGCGGGCACCCGACCTTCGAGCGGCTGGTGGCCCGCTTCTACGCCGAGGTCGCCGCCGACCCGCAGCTCCGCCCGATGTACCCCGAGCAAGACCTGGGCCCGGCCGCCGAGCGGCTGCGGATGTTCCTCGAGCAGTACTGGGGCGGGCCGACGACGTACTCCGACCAGCGCGGCCACCCGCGGCTGCGGATGCGGCACGCGCCGTACGCCATCGACTCGGCCGCCCGCGACGCCTGGCTGGCGCACATGCGGGTCGCGGTGGACTCCCTGGGCCTCACCGAAGAGCAGGACGACCGGCTCTGGCGCTACCTGATCATGGCCGCCTTCTCGATGCAGAACACCGAGGACGCCTGACCGGCGGCCGAGGCGGTCGAGCGTCAGCTGAAGAGCAGGGCGAGGCCGGGGACGTCGAGGTCGCGCACGGCGACCGAGCCGCCTGCGCAGCGCAGCCGCCGCCAGGCGCCGCTCACCGACGCGAGCACCTCGCCCTCGCGGCCCAGCAGGCCGAGCGCCTCGGCGGCGTGGGCGGCGCGCAGCGGCACCGAGCCGACGATCGGCGTGCGCCACACCTCTCGGGCCATGGCGTCCAGCCGGTCGACGGTCCGCTCGGCCTCGGCGAGGCGATCGGCCTTCTCCCGGAACGAGACGATCCCCGACCGCACGGCGGCCGCCACCGCCACGGCCGCCACCTCGCCGGCCGGCGCCCACCCGGTGCGCGGCGGCAGCAGCCCGGCCCAGGCCGGGCCGACCACGGGCGGCGGCAGCGTGATCGCCTCACCCGGCTGCCACCTCGTCGAGGCGCTCCAGCAGCCGCTGCGCCGACACGGTGGCATCGACGTCGAGCAGGCGCGGCCAGGGCCACCGGGCGCAGCGCGACCACCTCGAAGGGCGGCCCGGCGAACACCCCCGCGACCACGCCGCGCGCCTGGATCCGCACGGCCGCACGCGAGTCCAGCGCGGTCAGCCGGCGCAGGTACGACGCCAGGCCCAGCGCCTCGTGGGCGCCGGCCGGGGCGAACCCCGCCCCTCGCGCGGGCGCCTCCCCCGCCGTCGGCCCCAACGGCCGTCACGCCGGCGCGACCTCGTCGCGCAGCGACTCCAGGACCAGCCGCTCCTCGTCGTCGAGGGGCTTGGGCCGACCGGCCACCAGGTCCCACTTGACCATGACGGTCGAGGCCCGGGCGTAGACGGCGGCGTCGTCGCGGATCTCGTACGCCAGCGTGTAGGACGTGGTGCCGACCCGGGTCACCCACACGTCGATGGGCACCGGCTCGGCGCGGAAGGTGAGCGGCGTGGCGTACTCGATCTCGTGGCGGGCCACCACCGCCCCCGTCTCCTGCCAGTCGATCGTGCCGAGCCGGGCGGCGTAGAGGCCGACGCGCGCCTCCTGCAGCAGCGAGAGGTACGCGACGTTGTTGACGTGGCCGAGCGCGTCGATGTCCGACCACCGCAGCGCCGCGTCATAGCGGTGGCGGGCCATCAGGCGCCGTCACCCGCGGGTGAGCTTGCGGTAGGTGACGCGGTGCGGCCGGGCCGCGTCGGCCCCGAGCCGCTCCACCTTGTTGCGCTCGTACGCCTCGAAGTTGCCCTCGAACCAGAACCACTGCGAGTCGCCCTCGTAGGCCAGGATGTGCGTCGCCACCCGGTCGAGGAACCACCGGTCGTGGCTGACCACCACGGCGCAGCCGGGGAACTCGAGCAGCGCGTTCTCCAACGACGACAGCGTCTCGACGTCGAGGTCGTTGGTGGGCTCGTCGAGCAGCAGCAGGTTGCCGCCCTGCTTGAGGGTCAGCGCGAGGTTGAGCCGGTTGCGCTCGCCGCCGGACAGCACGCCGGCCGGCTTCTGCTGGTCGGGGCCCTTGAAGCCGAACGCGCTGACGTAGGCGCGGCTGGGCATCTCGACGTTGCCGACCTTGATCCAGTCGAGCCCGTCGGAGACGACCTCCCACAGCGACTTCTTCGGGTCGATGCCGCCGCGGCTCTGGTCGACGTAGGCGATCTTGACCGTCTCGCCGACCTTGACCTCGCCGCTGTCGGGGGTCTCCTCGCCGATCAGCATCTTGAACAGGGTGGTCTTGCCGGCGCCGTTGGGGCCGATGACGCCGACGATGCCGTTGCGCGGCAAGGTGAACGACAGGTCGTCGATGAGCATCCGGTCGCCGAAGCCCTTGGTGAGCCCGCTGGCCTCGACCACCACCCCGCCCAGACGCGGGCCCGGCGGGATCTGGATCTCCTCGAAGTCGAGCTTGCGGAACTTGTCCGCCTCGGCCGCCATCTCCTCGTACCGGGCGAGGCGGGCCTTGCTCTTGGCCTGCCGGCCCTTGGCGTTGGAGCGCACCCACTCGAGCTCCTCGCGGAGGCGCTTCTGCCGCTTGACGTCCTTCTGCCCCTCGACCTTCATCCGCTCGGCCTTGGTCTCGAGGTACGTCGAGTAGTTGCCCTCGTACGGGTAGGCGCGGCCGCGGTCGAGCTCGAGGATCCACTGGGCGACGTTGTCGAGGAAGTACCGGTCGTGGGTGACGGCGACGACGGTGCCGGGGTACTTCTCGAGGTGCTGCTCGAGCCACAGCACGCTCTCGGCGTCGAGGTGGTTGGTGGGCTCGTCGAGGAGCAGCAGGTCGGGCGCCTGCAGCAGCAGCTTGCACAGGGCGACCCGGCGCTTCTCGCCGCCGGACAGCACCGAGACGTCGGCGTCCCCGGGCGGGCAGCGCAGGGCGTCCATGGCCTGCTCGAGCTGGTTGTCGAGATCCCAGGCGTTGCGGTGGTCGAGCTGCTCCTGCAGCTGGCCCATCTCGGCGAGCAGCCGGTCGTAGTCGGCCTCCGGGTCGGCGAGCTCCTCGGAGATCGCGTCGAACCGCTGCCGCATCGCGATCGTCTCGGCGACGCCCTCCTGGACGTTCTCGAGCACGGACTTCGCCTCGTCGAGGTGGGGCTCCTGCTCGAGCATCCCGACGGAGTAGCCCGGCGTGAGGGTGGCATCGCCGTTGGACGGCTGGTCGACCCCCGCCATGATGCGCAGCACGCTGGACTTGCCGGCGCCGTTGGGTCCGACCACGCCGATCTTCGCCCCCGGGTAGAAGGCGAGCGTGACGTTGTCAAGGATCACCTTGTCGCCGTGCGCCTTGCGCGCCTTGGACATGACGTAAATGAACTCGGCCATGGGCGCAAGGGTACGGGCCGCGCGGCCCGGCCGAACGCGCGCACCGCCCGACCCGCTGGGCCGTCAGGCCGCCGCCGCGTCGGGGAGGGGCGGCGACGCGGCGGCGGACTCCGACTCGGCCACCAGGGCGTCGGCGAGCGGAGCGCTCGTCGCTGGGCGCCGCCTCGCGCTGCCACTTGGTGAAGACGCTGGTGCCGCGGGACAGGTCGTGCCCGACGGCGACGGCCTCGATCTCCGCGGTGAGCCCGGACTTGCCGTCCTTCTCCCACGACTTCAGGTGCAGCTTGCCGGTCACGACCACCGGCTGGCCCTTGTGCAGGCTGGCCAGCACGTGCCGCGCCAGGGCCGCGCCAGCAGACCACGGTCGCGTAGTTGGTGTGGGTGTCGACCCAGCACCCGGCCGAGCGGTCGAATCGGCGGGCCGTCGAGGCGATCCGAAACGTCGCCATATCGACGCCGGAGGCGCTTGAGCCGGGGCGGAGATCGGTGGCGACATTGCCCACCACGGTGACCAGGGGTCTCGTTCACGGCGACTCCCACGAAATCGGTGCGGCGGGCCATCCGCCGGCTGCGCCCACCCTCGCCTGGCCCCGCCGTCGGCCGACAGGCCCGCGCGGCGATCTGGGGACGAGGGCGGCGCCTCGCGGCGCTGTGGACGGCCGCCGTGCGCGGGCTACCCGCGGGCGTAGTGGGCGCGGGCCTTCGCCCGGTTGCCGCAGGTGCGCATGTCGCACCACCGGCGCGTCCCCGACCGCGAGGTGTCGAGGAACAGCCGCCCGCAGCCGCCGCCGCCCGGGCACTCGCGCACCCGGTCCAGCGCCGCCTCGGTGAGCACGTCCCACGCGTCGATCGCGAGGGGCCACAGCACCTGGGCGAGGTCGTCGGACTCCGCCCAGCCATCGCGCACCCCGCCGCCGCGGCCCGCGACGAGCACGTGGTGGTCGGTCGCGTCGCGCAGCACCGCGTTGACGCTCGCCAGCCCCGCGGCGGCCACCCGCAGGCCCCCCATCGAGGCCACGAACACCCCGTGCAGGGACTCTCGGAACGCCAGCACCTGCGCATGCGCCAACGCCGCCGCCAACGGCTCGGCCGCGGCCATCCGCCGAAGGGCGGGCACCCCCGACGGCACGGCCACCCCGCCCTCGGCCGCCCAATCGAGGACCGCCGCGTAGTCGGGCAGGCCCTCGACCGGGTCGGGCCCGTGGCGCGGGTGGACCGTGTTGAGGAAGTCCAGCGACAGCCGGCCGCCGACGCGCACCGACCGCGGCTCGCCCATGGGTCCCCCTCGTCGCGCTCCCGCCCCCGCGGCGGTCTAACCATCGTACGGGCCGACGACGGTTATCCGAGCGGCGGCGCGATCAGGACTTGGCGGCCACGTGCTCCCGCACCGCGGGGATCACGGTCTCGCCGTACGCCTCGAGCGTCTGCGCCTTGCCGTCGTGCTGCAGGTAGACGGCGAACTGGTCGACGCCGAGCGCCTTGAGCTCCTCGAGCCGCTCGATGTGGTCCGCGGGGGTGCCGAGGATGCAGAAGCGGTCGACGATCTCGTCGGGGACGAAGTCGGTGTGCGTGTTGCCCGCCCGGCCGTGCTCGTTGTAGTCGTAGCCGGTGCGGCCCTTGATGTAGTCGGTCAGCGCGCGCGGGCACCGACCCGTCGTCGCCGTAGCGGCCGACGATGTCGGCGACGTGGTTGCCGACCATCCCGCCGAACCACCGGCACTGGTCGCGCATGTGCGGCCAGGTCGTCGCCGACGTACGCGGGGCCGCGACGCAGATCGTGATCGCGTCCGGGTCGCGGCCGGCGCCGCTCGGCGGCCTCCCGGACCGCCTTGATCGTCCACGCGGCGATCGAGGGGTCGGCCAGCTGCAGGATGAAGCCGTCGCCGACCTCGCCGGCCAGTGCCAGCGCCTTGGGCCCGTACGCCGCGACCCACACCGGCAGGCGGGACTCGGTGCCCCACGGGAACCGCAGGGTCGACCCCTGGTGCTCGACCTCGCGCCCGTTGGCCAGCTCGCGGATGACGTGGATGCAGTCGCGCAGCGTCGCCAGCGTCGTGGGCTTGCCGTTGAGGACGCGCACGGCCGAGTCGCCGCGCCCGATGCCGCAGACCGTGCGGTTGCCGTACATCTCGTTCAGCGTCGCGAACAGCGAGGCCGTGACGGTCCAGTCCCGGGTGGCCGGGTTGGTGACCATCGGGCCGACCGTGACCTTGCGGGTCTCGGCCAGGATCTGGCTGTAGATGACGAAGGGCTCCTCCCACAGCAGGTGGGAGTCGAACGTCCACACGTAGTCGAAGCCGAGGTTCTCGGCCTGGCGCGCCAGCTCGACGACGCGCGACGCGGGCGGGTTGCACTGCAGGACGACGCCGAAGTCCATGGGCGGTCTCCTTCCGGTCGCGGGTGGCCGGCCTCGCGGCGAGGCCGGCGCGTCCCCTACTGCAGGTACTGCGACAGGCCGCGCTTGACGTAGCGGCCGTGGCCCTTGCTGCCGAGGTACTCGCCGCCGTCGATCGACGACCGTGCCGCGCGACAGCACGGTGTCGACGTGCCCGTCGATCTCGAAGCCCTCCCACGCGGAGTGGTCCATGTTCATGTGGTGCGTCTTGCCGTAGCCGATGCTGGTGTGGCCGTTGGGGTCGTAGACCACGACGTCGGCGTCGGCTCCCGGCGCGATGACGCCCTTGCGCCCGTACAGGCCGAACATCCGGGCCGGGGTCGTCGAGCACAGCTCGACCCAGCGCTCGAGGGAGATCCGCCCGTCGACGACGCCCTGGTAGAGCAGGTCCATGCGGTGCTCGACCGACCCGATCCCGTTGGGGATCTTCGAGAAGTCGCCGACGCCCGAGCTCCTTCTGCTCCTTCATGCAGAACGGGCAGTGGTCGGTGCTGACGACCGACAGGTCGTTGGTGCGCAGGTACTGCCACAGCTCGTCCTGGTGGCCCTCGGCCGCGCGAGCGCAGCGGCGTCGAGCAGACCCACTTCGCGCCCTCGAAGCCCGGCGGCGCGCCAGCTGCTCCTCGAGCGAGAGGTAGAGGTACTGCGGGCACGTCTCGCCGAAGACGTTCTGGCCCTGGTCGCGGTGCGCCTGCGAGCGTGCGCCACCGCCTGCTTGGCCGACATGTGCACGACGTAGAGCGGGGCCCCGGTCAGCCGCGCCAGCATGATCGCGCGGTGCGTCGCCTCCTCCTCCGTCTGCCACGGCCGGGTCAGGCCGTGGTAGACCGGGGCGGTCTCCCCGCGGGAGAGCGCCTGGTGCACCAGCACGTCGATCGCGATGCCGTTCTCGGCGTGCATCATCACCATCGCGCCGTTGGCGGCGGCGGTCTGCATGGCCCGCAGGATCTGGCCGTCGTCGCTGTAGAAGACGCCGGGGTAGGCCATGAAGAGCTTGAAGCGAGGTGATGCCCTCGGCGACCAGCTCGTCCATCGCCTTGAGCGAGTCGTCGTCGACGCCGCCGATGATCTGGTGGAAGCCGTAGTCGATCGCGCAGCTGCCCGTCGGCCTTCGCGTGCCAGGCGGCGAGCCCGTCCTGGACGCGCTCGCCGGTGCGCTGCACGGCGAAGTCGATGATCGTCGTCGTGCCGCCCCACGCCGCCGCCCGCGTGCCGGTCTCGAAGGTGTCGCGAGGCGTAGGTGCCGCCGAACGGCAGCTCCATGTGCGTGTGGCAGTCGACGCCGCCGGGGATCACGTACTTGCCGGTGGCGTCGATGACGCGCTCGGCGGTCGCGGCCAGGTCGCTGCCCAACCGGGTCGAGCCCGGCTCCAGCAGCGCGGCGATCCGCTCGCCGTCGATGAGCACGTCCATGGCCGAGGATCCGGTCGGGCCGACGACGGTGCCGCCGGTGATGAGGACGGTCACGCTTGCCACCCCCTTCGCGTGCTCACGGCCGGACCAGGTCGTCGTACGCGTCCGGCCGGCGGTCTCGGTAGAACGCCCAGCGTTGCGCACCTCGGTGCAGCTTGTCCATGTCGAGGTCGCGCACGATCAGCTCGGCGTCGCGGTCGCTGGCGACGTCGCCGACGAAGTTGCCCTCGGGGTCGACGAAGTACGTGGTGCCGTAGAAGTCGTTGTCGCCCAGCTCCTCGACCCCGACCCGGTTGATGGCGCCGACGAAGTACTCGTTGGCCACCGCCGAGGCCGGCTGCTCGAGCTTCCAGAGGTACGACGACAGGCCGCGCGACGTCGCCGACGGGTTGAACACGATCTGCGCGCCGTTGAGGCCGAGGGCGCGCCATCCCTCGGGGAAGTGCCGGTCGTAGCAGATGTAGACCCCGACCCGGCCGACCGCGGTGTCGAACACCGGGAAGCCGCCGTTGCCGGGGCGGAAGTAGAACTTCTCCCAGAACCCCTTCACCTGCGGGATGTGGTGCTTGCGGTACTTGCCGAGGTACGAGCCGTCCGCGTCGACGACGGCGGCGGTGTTGTAGAGGTAGCCCTCCTGCTCGCGCTCGTACATCGGCAGGACGAGGACCAGGCCGAGCTCGGCGGCCAGCGCCTGGAAGCGCTCGGTGGTCGGGCCGGGGATCGACTCGGCGTACTCGTAGTACGCGGCGTCCTGCACCTGGCAGAAGTAGGGCCCGTAGAAGAGCTCCTGGAAGCACATGACCTGGGCTCCGGCGGCGGCGGCCTCGCGGGCGTACTCCTCGTGCCGCTCGATCATCGATTCCTTGTCGCCCGTCCAGGTGGTCTGGACGAGTGCTGCCCGTACAACCGACATCGCGCCACTCCCTCACCCACGGGTTCCGGACTCAGCGAACGTACCGGTCCGGCCGCCCGCGTGGGGAGGTCCTGAGCGGACTGCGGCCGCGATGCGGTCAGGTCTCGCCGCCGAGGCTGGTCGCGTACGCGTCCCAGAGCAGGTCGGCCCCCCGCTGGCGGTGCCGGACGAGCAGGCCGATCAGATCGGTCAGGCACAGGCGCACGGCATCGACGTCGACGTCGCCCTCGGGGGCGTCCAGCAGCGCGTGGACCTCGGTGAACTGCTTCGAGATGCCGGCGTGGTCGCGCTGCAGCCGGTTCACCTGCGGTGCGAGGTACGGGGCGTCGGCGAGCACCTGGGTGTGCAGGCCGTGGGGGCCTCGGCGACCTCAAGGTGGATGGCGAAGTCCTCCTCGAGTTGCGCGCTGCGCTCGCGCACGAGGGCGGTCCACTCGGCCTCCCGCCCATGCGCGGCCTGGGCGAGCGCCAACTCCATGTCGCCGATCGACTCCCGCAGCTCGGCACGCCGGCGTCGGACCTCGTCAATGTGTTCGGCGGCAGTCTGGTCCGTCATGGCTCCTCCGTCCCCGAGCGGTCACTGGTCACACTCTGCCCGCTGTCGCCCCGTGCGTGGCCGGGAATCCCAAGATCGGTGCGGGTCGTGACCCGTCACTCAAGACCAGCGCACGTGACGCAGCGAACCGCCCACGGCAGCGCCTCGAGCCGGGCGGCGGGGATGGGCTCGCCGCATCGGTCGCAGTAGCCGTAGGTCTGCTCATCCAGCTTGGCCCGGGCCCGCTTGACGTCGGCGAGCGTCTGCTGCAGCCGGTCGTGCGCGGCCACCTGGCTGAGCCGCTCAACCGCGACGCTGGTGCCGTCGCCGACCCGCTTGCCGAACGAGATCGAACCGGCGATCTCGACGGGGTCGGAGGCCCCCTCGAGGCCCTCGAGCTCGGCCTCCAGCTCGGCCTGCTTGGCTTCGAGCAGGCGGCCTCAGGGGCTCGTCGACCGGCTGCCATGGCCCATCGTCGCACCCACAGGTCGGTGGCGCCCCGGCGGATCCTGCCGCCGTGCGTCGGCGAAGGGTCCCCCTGGCAGGACTCGAACCTGCGACCCGCGGATTAGAAGTCCGCCGCTCTCTCCACCTGAGCTACAGGGGGCGTGGGGACGGTCATCGGGACGGGCCGTCAACCGGTTCCCCGCGCTTCCCCCGGCATGCTATTCGGCTTGCTCGACGAGAGGCTGTCGAGCGAGCCGCGCCGCGGCTAGCATCCCGCGCATGCTCCGTGTGCTCGCCGCCGCGGCGATGGCCTGGCGGCCCGGCGGATGACCCCGACCCCGAAGCACGGATCCATGAGCGCGCCGACCCGGGTGGTCCTCTACGTCGCGCTGTCGCTGGACGGGTTCATCGCCGAGGCCGACGGCGGGGTCGGCTTCCTCGACGCCGTGCGAGGGGGCGGAGTCCGACTACGAGGAGTTCCTCGCCGGGGTCGGCTCGCTCGTCATGGGCCGCCGGACGTACGACCAGGTCCTCGGCTGGGGCTGGCCGTACGAAGGCAAGCCGACCGCGGTCGTCACCGGCCGGCCGCTGCGGACGACGCCCCCGCCGGGGTGTTCGCGAACGACGGCCGCGACCTGCGCGCCCTGGTCGACGACCTCGCGGCGCGCGCGGAGGGCGCCATCTGGCTGGTCGGCGGCGGCGAGGTCGCGGGCGCCTTCCTCCGCGGCGACCTCGTCGACGAGTTGCGGCTCTACGTGGTGCCCGTGCTGCTCGGCGAGGGCGTGCCCCTCTGGTCGCACGCCGGCCGCCACGACCTCACCCTGACCTCGTGCGATGACCTCGGCGCCGGAATGGTCCGGCTCCGCTACCAGGTGCAAGCGGGCCTGAGGTCAGAGCCCGGTCGGCCCCCGGCGCCTCGACGCGGTCGTCCGGGCCGATCGGCCGCAGCACCCGCGCCGGGTTGCCGACGGCGACCACCCCGGTCGGGCAGGTCCCGGGTGACCACGGCCCCCGCCCCGACCACCGTGTCGTCGCCGATCGTGACCCCGGGGCACACGATCACGCCCCCGCCCAGCCACACGTTGTCGCCGACGTGATCGGCGCGCCGTACTCCCAACCGGCGCGGCGGGGGCCCGGGTCGACCGGATGCGTGGCCGTGAGCAGCTGCACGCGCGGGGCCAGCTGGCAGGCCTCGCCGATCCGGATCGGCGAGGTGTCGAGCAGCACCGCGTCGAAGTTCACGAAGGTGCCTGCCCCGATCGAGATGTTGAAGCCGTAGTCGCAGCGGAACGACGGCAGCACCACCACGCCGTCGCCGACCTCCCCCAGCAGCTCGGCCAGCAGGGCCGAGCGCGCCGCCACGTCCCCCGGCTCGGTGGCGTTGTACGCATGCTGCAGCCGCTGGGCCCGCACCCGCGCGGCGAGCAGATCCGGCGCGTCGGCGAGGTAGAGCTCGCCGCGATCCATCCGCTCGCGCATCGCCGAACGGTGCTCCTGCTGAGCCACTGGGGCCTCCGCGCATCGGGGTCAAGGAAGCCCGGGCCGCGACCCGGACGCAGTTGCGATTATCGGCCGTGGCGGCGGCGCAGCCGTCCAGATCGCGAGACGCCCGCTTAGGGGCCCTGGGGGACGTGCCGATACCTCCTGCGTGACGTCCCGACTGCCCGCACGTCCCCGCACGCGCTTGTTCGCCCTCGCCGCGGCCTTCGCCGTGGTGGCGACCCTCGGCGTGCCGGCGGCCGCGACGTCGGCCAAGGACCCGGTCCCGACCCCGGCCCAGATCGCCGCGGAGAAGGCCAAGGCGGCGAGCCTGGCCGCCCAGGCGGTCGCCCAGAGCAGGCAGCTCGCCGCGGAGCAGACCCGCCTGCAGGACCTCGCCAACCAGTCCAGCGCCGCGCTGCAGCAGTTCAACGAGGCGACCGGACAGGCCGGTCAGGCCCGCGCCGCTGAGGCCCAGGCCCGGGCCGCTGAGGCCCAGGCCCGCGCCGTCGCCGAGGCCGCGGCCGCGCAGTTCGCCGCCGCGAAGGCCGGCGAGGACGAGGCTCGCACCAAGCTGCGGCGGTACGCATCGTCGCTCTACCGGCAGGGCCAGTACGGCCAGCTCGCGCAGTACGGGACGCTGCTGGAGTCGGGCAACCCGGCCGAGTTCGCCCGGCGCCTGCAGTCCGTTCGGATCGTCGGAACCACCAGCTCGGGCGTCGCTGGACGACCTGGAGGTGGCCCGCGCCGCGGCGAAGGCGGCCCAGGACCTGGCCGACCAGGCCCGACAGCAGGCCGAGGCGGCCCGGGCCCAAGCCGAGGCCTCCCGGCAGCAGGCCGAGGCAGCGGAGGCCGCGGCAGCGGCCGCCCGCCAGCAGGCCGCCGCGCTCGCGTCGCAGCAGAAGCGCCAGGTCGCCGCCGTGGACGCCGCGCGCGCGGCCAGCCAGGCCGGCGCGGCCGCCGCCACCGACCGCGCCAAGCAGATGGAGAAGGCCCGCGCCGAGGCGCTGCGGCGCGCCGCGGAGGACGCCAAGCGGCGTGCCCGCGAGCAGGCCCAGGGCATCCCGGCCTTGGCCGACGGCTGCGCCAACCCGTACCCGGCGACCCGCGGCGGCTACCGGAACGGCTGCATCCCGAAGTCCGCGCTCAAGTCGATCTGGGCCTACCCGTACCACTACCTTCGCGGCGACGCGGCGGCGGCCTTCGACCGGATGAGCCGCGACTACGCCGGGACGTTCGGCAAGCCGATCTGCGTCACCGACTCCTACCGCTCGTACGCCCAGCAGGTCGCGCTCAAGGCGATCAAGCCGACGCTCGCCGCCACTCCAGGGACGTCCAACCACGGGTGGGGCCAGGCCGTCGACCTCTGCGACGGCGTCAACTCGTTCAACTCGGTGACCCACAAGTGGATGCGGGCCAACGCCCCGCGCTTCGGCTGGTACCTCCCGTCGTGGGCGCAGCAGGGCGGCAGCAAGCCCGAGCCGTGGCACTGGGAGTTCGGCGGCTAGTCCAGGGCGGCCGCATCCCGGCCCAGGGACCCCCCGAGTCGGGACCATCGGCCCGATCACGCCAGCCCGCGGCGCGGCATCCTGAAGGCGTCCGGTCGTGGCCGGTGTGCGCTCGGGCCTTCCCCCTGCGCACCGGTCCCGCAGTCGCGAGGAGGTCGCCATGCCCGACCAGAGTGCCGCACACCTCACCGGCCCTGTCGTCGTCGGCGTCGACGGCTCGGACACCTCGCGCCTCGCCTTGGATTGGGCCTTGGCGGCCGCCGCCCAGCGCGGCCTGGCCCTCATCGCCGTCCATGCGTGGGCCATGCCGCTGCCTCCCGTCGCGATGGGCGCGGCGGTCCCCGGCCCCTCGTTCGACGCGGTCAAGCAGGGCGCCCAAGACTCGCTGGACACCGAGGTCGAGCACGCGCGCGCGCACGCCGGCACGGTCACCGTCGAGGGCCGACTCGTCAGCGGGCCCCCCGTCACGGCGGTGCTCGACGTCGCGGAGTCTGAGCGCGCCTCCCTGATCGTGCTGGGCTCGCGCGGGCTCGACAGCTTCAGCGAACTCCTCATCGGCTCCACCGGCGTGCAGGTCGCCGGGCACGCGCACTGCCCCGTGGTGATCCACCGCGAGCACGCCGACGTGCCCCCCGGCCCGGAGGCCGGGCGCGTGGTCGTCGGCGTCGACGGCTCGGAGATCTCCGAGGCCGCGCTGGCCTTCGCCTTCCAGGAGGCCTCGCGGCGCCAGTGCGGGCTGACCGTGGCCCACGGCTGGTACGCGCCGACGGTCGACGCCATCGGCACCCCCGTGGTGCTGCCGGTCCCCCTCGACGAGGTGGCCTCGGACGAGCTGCGCACGACCGCCGAGGCCCTGGCCGGCTGGCGGGAGGAGTACCCCGATGTGGATGTGCGCACGATCGTCCACCACGGCAAGGCCGCCAAGATCCTGATCGAGGCATCCAAGGGGGCGGCGCTGGTCGCCGTCGGCAGCCGCGGCCGCGGCGGCTTCGCGAGCCTGCTGCTGGGGTCCGTGTCGCACTCGGTGCTGCATCACGCGTACTGCCCCGTCGCCATCGTCCGCGTGGGCTGACGCCCGCTCCTGGAGGCCTGCATGCCCGCGACCACGTCCCGTCCCACCCCCTCGGCCGACGACGTGCGCGTTCTGCTGGAGGCGGCCGTCGCCGCTCCGTCGATCCACAACACCCAGCCTTGGCGGTTCGAGGTCGACGGCGCGGACGTGTGGCTGCGCGCCGACAGCGGGCGCCAGCTGGTGCACGTCGACCCCCAGGGCCGCTCGATGCTCGTGTCCTGCGGCGCCGCGCTGCTCAACCTGCAGGTGGCGGCCGAGCACTCCGGCTATGAGCCGACCACCCAGCTCCTGCCGGACCCCGGCGACCCGCTCGTGGTGGCGCGGGTCACCCTGTCGGGGCGCGACGCGCGCTCCGGGATGGCCGGGGCCCTGTACGACGCGATCGCCCTGCGGCACACCCACCGGGGGCCGTTCGAGGACCGCCCGCTCCCGCAGAGCGTGCAGAGCGCGCTGATCGACGCCGCCGCCGCCGAGGGCGCGGAGCTGCGGCTGGTGACCGACCCCCACGAGCTCGGCCGCATCGTGCAGCTCATCCATGCCGGCGACCTCGAGCGCGACCTCAACCCAGAGCTCGCGGCGGAGGCCGCGGAGTGGACCGGAGTCCCCCCCGACCGCATGGACGGCGTTCCGGGCTACGCGCTCGGGCCGCTCCCCGACGACCCGCATGCGCCGTTCCGCGATCTGCGGCGCGGCCGGCCGATCGAGGGCCGCCAGCAGGAGTCGTTCGAGCGGACCCCCACGCTGGGCGTGCTCACCACCCGCGACGATGACCGCGCGGCGTGGATCCGGGCAGGCGCCGCCCTGGAGCGCGTCCTGCTGGTGGCCACCATCGAGGGCGTGTCGGCCTCGTTCGCCAACCAGCCGTTGGAGCGCGCCGACCTGCGCTGGCTGGTGCGCGATCCCCGGGCCGGGATCGGCTACCCCCAGATGCTGCTGCGGCTGGGCTACGGGGCGGCGGCCCCGCCCATCCCGCGGCGACCCGTCGAGGAGGTCCTGGACGGAGCGGACGTCCTCGCCGACGAGTGACGGCCGGCTAGTCGAGGCGGACCCGGTCCCCCGGCCGCGGGGCCACCGCCAGCCAGCCGAGCTCGGCGCCGATGCGGTGGACCAACGCGGCCGAGGCGTCCGGCTCGCCATGCACGACGTAGCAGGCCTCGGGCGCCTTCGGCGTGGAGGCCAGCCACCCGATCAGCTCGTCTGCGTCCGCGTGCACCGAGAAGGCCTGCGCCTGCGCGATCTCGGCGCGCACCGGGACGTACCGCCCGTGCATCTTCAGCTGCGTGGCCCCCTCGGCGAGGTCGCGCCCGCGGGTGCCGATGGCCTGGTAGCCGACGAGGACCACCGTGTTGCGGGGGTCCGGCAGCATCGCCCGGAGGTGGTGCACGACCCGGCCGCCCGAGGCCATCCCCGAGGCGGAGATCACGATGCTCGGGACGCTGGGGGCGTTGAGCGCCATCGACTGCTCGGCCGTACGGGCCTCGCGCAGCCGGCCCGGGTCGAAGAGGTCGCCGCCGGCGCGTACGACGTCGTCGCGCAGCTCAGGCGAGCCCTCGCGCACCGCCCGCCGGTAGACCTCGAGGGCGGCGAGCGCCATCGGGCTGTCCACCCAGACCGGCAGGTCGGGGATCTCGCCGAGGCGCACGAGCCGCCGCAGCGCCTGGAGGAGCACCTCGGTGCGGTCCACCGCGAACGCCGGGATCAGCACCGATCCCCCGCGCTGGACGGTGCGCCGGATGGCGTCGGCCAGCACCTGGCCGTCCGGCTCGTGCCGGCGGTTGCCGTACGTCGACTCGACCACGATGACGTCGGCGGCCGGCGGCGGGCCGGGGGGCTCCATCAGCGGGTGGTTGGCGCGCCCGAGGTCGCCGCTGAAGACCACCCGCCGGCCGTCCACCTCGACCTCGGCCACCGAGGCCCCGAGGATGTGGCCGGCCGGGTGCAGGGTGGCGTGGACCCCCGCCGCGATCGCGCGGCGCTCGCCGAACGGCAGCGGCTCGAACAGCCGCAGCGCGTTCTCGACGTCGGCCGTGTCGTACAACGGCTCCGGGTGGGCGTGCTTGGAGAAGCCCTTCTCCGCGGCGTAGCGGGCGTCCTCCTCCTGCAGGTGGGCGCTGTCGCGCAGCACGATCTCGGCCAGCTCGGCGGTGTACGGCGAGGCGAGCACATGCGCGGTGAGCCCGTCCCTGGCCAGCCGGGGGAGGTAGCCGCAGTGGTCGAGGTGGGCGTGGGTGAGGAGCACCGCGTCGAGCCGGGCCGGGTCGAACGGCGGGGGGTCCCAGTTGCGCCGGCGCAGCTCGCGCAGGCCCTGGAAGAGGCCGGCGTCGACGAGGACGCGGGCCTGGTGGGTCTCCAGCGCGAACCGGCTGCCGGTGACCGTGCCCACACCGCCGTGGAAGGCCAGCACAGGTGCGGTGGCCATGACCCCCTACCCTCGTGTCGACGGGCCGAGCATCGTTGCTCGGCCCCAGTATCCCGCCCTTGGAGGCACCCGCGTGACCGATCGCCTGGTCTGGATCGACTGCGAGATGACCGGCCTGGACCTCGTCCACGACGCGCTGGTCGAGGTCGCGGCGATCGTCACCGACGCCGATCTCAACGTGCTCGACGACGGCATCGACGTGCTGATCGCGCCGCCGCAGGCCGCCCTCGACCAGATGGACGAGTTCGTGGTGCAGATGCACACCGCCTCGGGGCTGCTGGACGAACTGGCCGGCCCGGGCACCGTGAGCCTCGAGGAGGCCGAGCGCCAGGTGCTCGCCTACGTCGCCGGCCATGTGGCCGAGCCGCGCAAGGCCCCGCTCTGCGGCTCGTCGGTCTACACCGACCGCGGCTTCCTCTCCCGCGACATGCCCGCGCTGGACGCGCACCTGCACTACCGCCTGGTCGACGTCTCGTCGTTCAAGGAGCTGGCGCGGCGCTGGTACCCGCGGGTCTACTTCAACGCCCCGGCGAAGCAGGGCGGCCACCGGGCGCTGGCCGACATCCGCGACAGCATCGAGGAGCTGCGCTACTACCGGGCGGCGCTCTTCGTGCCGCCGCCCGGGCCCGGACACCGCAGACCGCCCGCGCGATCGCGGCGCAGTACGGCATGCCGGCGCCGGTCGAGGGCTGATCGGCCGCACCGGGTCGCCGTCGGCGATTACCGGGCACCCGCCGCCCTCCCGTACACTCGGCCCCGGCCTTCGGGCTGCCGGCCCTCGGGCCGCGCGGTGGGTGTAGCTCAGCTGGTAGAGCACCTGGTTGTGGTCCAGGTGGCCGCGGGTTCAAGTCCCGTCACTCACCCCACGCACGAGCGCTGTGGCGCGCGGAAGCGCTCGCCAGGGGCCAATCGTCCCCTTCTCACTCACAGGCCTCTCTCAGGTTCCCCACAGCCGACCTGCGGCCGAGTCCGCGAGCCTGGCGCCACCCGGAGATGCCGGGCTGCCCGCCTTCAGGGGGACGCATGTTCTTCACCTACCTCGCCCGCGAGGTCGCGCACCGCCGCCGTCAGACCCTCATCGTGGTCTTCGGGCTGGCCCTGGCGATCTCGCTGGTCATCCTGGTCAACTCGATCTCCGCCGGAGTTCGCGACGCCCAGGCAGAGGTCCTGGAGTCCGTGTACGGCGTGGGCACGGACATCACGGTGAGCCAGACGGCACCGCCAGGAACCCGCGGGGCGGGTCGCTTCGAATTCGGTGCCGAAGCCGGACCGCCACCGAGGACGGCTCACGCCAAGTGAGCCGGTCGCGGCTGTCGACGACCCCTGGGACCGCGACGTTCGATGCCGCGGCGCTGGCCCAGGCCGCCGACGTGAGGCACGTGGCTGCGGCGGCCGGGACGCTGGCGCTGGAGAACACGACCTTCTCCGGCGAGCTGCCCGACCTCAGCCAGGGCCCGCCGCAGCCGGGCCAAGGCGCGACCGGGGGCGCCGACGGCGCGGGCGGCAGCGCCTTCGACGTCGACCGCTTCAGCGTGCTCGGCATCGACCCGACCTCGGCGGCCGTCGGGCCGCTCACGACCGTGTCGGTGGTCGAGGGGCGCGCCCTGACCGCCGACGATGCCGCGGCCAATGTCGCGCTCCTCGACTCCGCGTACGCCAGCGGTGCCGAGCCTTGCCGTGGGCGGAACCCTCGCATGGGCGACGGCACGGTCGAGATCGTCGGCATCGTCGAGTCGTCGACCGGCGCGACGGGTCATCGACCGGCACCGACGTCTACCTGCCGCTCACCACCGCCCAGACGCTGTCCGGACTTGACCGCGCAGGTGTCCGACGTCTACGTCCAGGCCGACTCCGCCGAGAACATCCCCTCCGTGGCAACGGCGCTCGAGGCCGCGCTGCCCGACGCGACCGTCAGCACCCAGGAGGACCTCGCGTCGGCTCGGTGACCGGGTCGCTCGTCGACGGCGTCGGATCTGGTCGGCAACCTCGGTCGCTGGCTTCGCTGCGGTGCTCGCCGCCGCGTTCGCGCTCGCCATCCTGCTCACGGTCAGCGGGGTCGGCGCGGCGCACGCGCGAGTTCGGCACGCTCAAGGCGATCGGCTGGCGCAACCGTCGCGTCGTGGGCCAGGTGGCCGGCGAGTCGCTCGTCCAGGGGCTGCTCGGCGGCGTCGCCGGGCCTGGTGCTCGGAGCCTGGCGGCGTGGCGGTCGTCAACGCGGTGGGCCTGACGCTCACCGGCTGGCCGCGGCGTCCGACGCGCGAGCCCGGACCTGCCCGCCGGGTTCGCCCGCGCGGCGGCGTCCCGGTTCCGGTCGGCGTCACCGAAGCGGCCGCGTCGACCGTCGACATCGCCCTCAAGGCCGCCTCAGCCCGACGGTGGTCGTCGTCGCCGTCGGGCTCGCGATCCTCGGCGGGCTGCTCGCCGGCGCGTTCGGCGGCTGGCGCGCCGCCAGGCTCAGCCCCGCCGAGGCCCTGCGCGCCTGGCCGACTGACCGCGGTGCCGCGCACCGCCCGCCCATCCCAGACCGACAGGAGTCCGACATGTACGCGCCTCACCGATGTCAGCAAGACCTACCAGCAGAAGGGCCGCACCGTGCAGGCCCTGCGCGACGTCGACCTGACGATCGCCGACGGCGAGCTCATCGCCATCCAGGGGCCGACCGGCGGCGGCAAGTCGACGCTGCTGCAGATGCTCGGCGCCCTCGACCGGCCCACCGCCGGCACCGTGGTCGCTCGGTGGCGAGACGACCTCGCGCGCTCAGCGGCCGACGAGCTCGCGCAGGTGCGCGCCGAGCAGATCGGGTTCGTCTTCCAGAACTACAACCTCATCCCGACGCTCACCGCGCAGCAGAACGTCGAGACGGCGCTCGTGCCGCTCGGCGTCGGCTGCGGCGAGCGGCACCGTCGGGCGCAGCGAGGCGCTCTGCCGAGCCGTCGGGCTCGCCGACCGCGCCGACGCACCTGCCCGGCGAGCTGTCCGGCGGTCAGGCAGCAGCGGGTCGCGATCGCGCGGGCGCTCGTGAAGAGCCCGACGGTGCTGCTCGCCGACGAGCCCACCGGCAACCTCGACGAGCAGACCCGCGACGAGATCATCGACCTCGTCGAGCGGCTCTGGCGCGAGCGCGGGCTCACCGTCGTGATCGTCACGCACGACACCGCGGTCGCACGACGCACCCAGCGCCGGCTGCAGATCACCGACGGTGAGGTGTCGGAGAACAGTCTGTAGCGGTGGCACCGGCAGGCGTGAGGGCAGCCGGATCGAACCCGCGATCTGCCGATGGCTTGCCCTGGCGGAGCGCGGCCGGGCCAGCGCCACGGCACCCGACCCGGGACACCCCACCGCCGAGCCCCCACGGCCGCCGACTGAGGTCCTCCGGCTCTGGAACGCGAGCCGGATCGCGACTTGACTGAAGGTGGCATTGGCGGAACGAGTGAAGAGGGGATGAGTTCGATGGCGAAGTTGACGCGGAGCGTGACGATCGCCGCCCCAGTCGAGGAGGTGTTCGACTACGCGCTGGATATCAGGAAGCTGTGGGACTGGCCTGACGTCGCGTTGGCGGACGTCGTGCTGACGCCGGACGGCGTCGGGTCCTCCGCTCGGCTGTGGATGCACTTCCTGGGCTTCCACATGGAGGCGGGCCTCGAGTACACCGAGGTCGTCCGTCCCGAGCGGATCACCGCCGAGGTCGGTTTCGCGCTGGAGCACCCGACCTGGACGTTCACCTTCGAGCCCGCGGACGGCGGCACCAAGCTGACGGCCGAGGGCGAGTGGCACGTGAATGTCCCGGCCGTGGGGAAGACCTTCGAGAAGATGATGGTCAAGGAGCACGTGGACGGCCTTGAGCTCCTGCTGGCCAACATCAAGAAGCAGTTGGAGGCGGCGGCCGCCGCCTGAGGGCGGCCTGCACGACCTCGGACAGCGAGCCGGGATGCGCCGCGAGGTGATCGACGAGCCCCGCCAGCATCTCGTCGGTCCAGTACCGGTCGAGGTGGCGCCCGACGGCCTCCCCCGCCTGGGCGGCGGTCGAGGTGGGCGTGGTTGGCGGCGATCTGCTCGGCCATCCGCACCAGCGCCGCGGCGCCCTGCGGATCCTCGGGGCTCCGCGGGCTGCAGCCCCAGGTGCTCGGCCGACGCGGGGCCGCCCGCGCCGCAACGTGGGCCGCACCTCGACCGCGGTGACCTTGTACTCCGGGCAGTTGGTGGCCCAGTCGGAGTACTCCGTCGTGACGACGTTCGCCCCGCTCACCGGGAAGTGGAACGTGGTGTAGACGACGCCGGGCGGCACCCGGTCGGAGAGCCGCGCGCGCATGGCCGTGCTGCCGACCCGGCTCGACAGCTCGACCCAGGCGCCGTCCTCGATCCCGCGGACCTCGGCGTCGGCCTCGTGGATCTCCAGCAGGTCCTCGCCGTGCCACTCGATGTTGGCCGTGCGCCGGGTCTGGGCGCCGACGTTGTACTGGCTCAGGATCCGGCCGGTGGTCAGCAGCAGCGGGAAGCGCCGGGTGGCGCGCTCGTCGGTGGGCACGTACGGCGTGGGCACGAACCGGCCCTGGCCCCGGATGAACGTGTCGACGTGCATGATCGGCGTGCCGTCGGGGTGGTCGGCGTTGCACGGCCACTGGATGCTGCCGAGCTCGTCGAGCCGGGCGAAGGAGACGCCGGCGAACGTCGGGGTCAGCGCCGCGATCTCGGCCATGATCTCGGCCGCGCTGCCGTAGTGCCATCGGGTAGCCGAGCGCGGTGGCCAGCGCGCAGGTGACCTCCCACTCGGCCATCCCGGTCTTGGGCGCCATCACCGGGCGCACCCGGTTGATGCGGCGCTCGGCGTTGGTGAAGGTGCCGTCCTTCTCGAGGAACGAGGTGCCCGGCAGGAACACGTGGGCGAAGGCCGCGGTCTCGTTGAGGAAGAGGTCCTGCACGATGACCAGGTCCATGGCGGCCAGCGCCGCCTTGACGTGCGTGGTGTTCGGGTCGGACTGCGCGAGGTCCTCGCCCTGGACGTACAGCGCGCGGAACGAGCCGGCCGTGGCGGCGTCGAGCATGTTGGGGATGCGCAGGCCCGGGCCGGGACCGCAGCTCGAGCCCCCAGACCGCCTCGAACTGCTCGCGGACGACGTCGTCGGAGACGTGCCGGTAGCCGGGGAGCTCGTGCGGGAACGAGCCCATGTCGCACGAGCCCTGGACGTTGTTCTGCCCGCGCAGCGGGTTCACGCCGACGCCCGCGGCGGCCGATGTTGCCGGTCACCATGGCCAGGTTGGCCATGGCCATCACCATCGTCGAGCCCTGGCTGTGCTCGGTGACGCCGAGGCCGTAGTAGATGGCCGAGTTCGGGCCCCGCGCGTAGAGCCGGGCGGCGGCGCGGATGTCCTCGGCCGGCACGCCCGAGGCCTCGGCCATCGCCTCCGGGGAGTTCTGCGGCTGCCGGATGAACGCCTCCCACTCGGCGAACGCGTCCGGGTCGCAGCGCTCCCCCACGAACGCGCGGTCGGCCAGGCCCTCGGTCACGATCACGTGGGCCATCGCGTTGACGATCGCGACGTTGGTGCCCGGCCGCAGGGCCAGGTGGTGGGCCGCCTCGACGTGGGCCGACCGCACGAGGTCGATGCGGCGGGGGTCGACGACGATGAGCGCGCGCCCCTCGCGCAGCCGCCGCTTCATCCGCGCGGCGAAGACCGGGTGGGCGTCGGTCGGGTTCGCCCCGATCACCAGGATGACGTCGCTGTCGGCGACGGAGGCGAAGTCCTGCGTGCCGGCCGAGGTGCCGAACGTCTGCGTCAGGCCGTAGCCCGTGGGCGAGTGGCAGACCCGCGCGCAGGTGTCGACGTTGTTGTTGCCGAAGGCCGCGCGCACCATCTTCTGGACGACGTAGACCTCCTCGTTGGTGCAGCGCGACGACGTGATGCCGCCGATGCTGTCGACGCCGTGCCGCTCCTGGATCTCGCGCAGCCGGGCGGCGGCGAAGCCGATCGCCTCGTCCCAGGAGACCTCGCGCCACGGGCTCGTCGGTGCTCGACGCGGATCATCGGCCGCGGTGACGCGGTCGGGGTGGGTGGCGTAGCCCCAGGCGAAGCGGCCCTTGACGCACGAGTGGCCCTCGTTGGCGCCGCCGGACTTGCAGCGGCACCATCCGCACGACCTCGTCGCCGCGCAGCTCCGCGGCGAACGAGCAGCCGACCCCGCAGTAGGCGCAGGTGGTCTCGACGCGCCGCGTCGGCGTGCCGAGGTCGATGACCGTCTTCTCCTGCAGCGTGGAGGTCGGGCACGCCTGCACGCACGCGCCGCACGAGACGCACTCGCTGTCCATGAAGGACGCGCCCGCCCGCGCTCACCTGGGAGTCGAAGCCGCGGCCCTCGATCGTGAGCGCGAACGTGCCCTGCACCTCGTCGCAGGCGCGCACGCAGCGGCTGCAGACGATGCACTTGCTGGCGTCGAACGAGAAGTACGGGTTGCTGTCGTCGGTGGGCGCGTCGAGGTGGTTCTCGCCGGCGTAGCCGTAGCGCACCTCGCGCAGCCCGACCACGCCGGCCATGTCCTGCAGCTCGCAGTCGCCGTTGGCCGGGCAGGTGAGGCAGTCCAGCGGGTGGTCGGAGATGTAGAGCTCCATCACGCCGCGGCGCAGCCGCTCCAGCGTCGGCGTCTGGGTGCGCACGACCATGCCGTCCTCGCACGGGGTCGTGCAGGACGCCGGGGTGCCGCTGCGGCCCTCGACCTCGACGAGGCACAGCCGGCAGGAGCCGAACGGCTCGAGCGAGTCGGTGGCGCACAGCCGGGGCACCGGGATGCCCGCCTCGGCGGCCGCGCGCATGACCGAGGTGCCGGCCGGCACCGTCACGCGGCGCCCGTCGATGCGGACGTCGACGCTCGGCTCGCCGGGGCGCCGCGGGCGTGCCGAGGTCGGCCTCGCGCTGCAGGCTCATCGCTCGAAGTCCTCGGGGAAGTGGCGCAGGGCGCTGCGCACCGGGTTCGGGGTGAGGCCGCCCATGGCGCACAGCGACCCGGACGGCCATCACCTCGCAGAGGTCGTCGAGCAGGGCGAGGTTGCGGTCGCGGTCGACGCCCGCGACGATCCGGTCGATCACCTCGACGCCGCGCACCGAGCCGATGCGGCACGGCGTGCACGTGCCGCACGACTCCTTGGCGCAGAACTCCATCGCGAACCGCGCCTGCGCGGCCATGTCGACGGTGTCGTCGAAGACCACCACCCCGCCGTGGCCGAGCATCGCGCCGCTCGGCGGCCATGCGCCTCGTAGTCGAGGGGCACGTCGAGGCGGTCGGCGGGCAGGTACGCGCCGAGCGGCCCGCCGACCTGCACCGCGCGCACCGGGCGGCCCGAGCGGGTGCCGCCGCCGTACCCGTCGACGAGCTCGGCGCAGGCGTGATCCCGAACGCGGTCTCGACGATGCCGCCGCGGGCGACGTTGCCGGCCAGCTGGAAGACCTGGGTGCCGCGCGAGCGGTCGCGCCCGAGCGCCTGGTAGGCCGCCGCCCCGTGGGCGAGGATCCCCGGGACCGTGGCGAGCGTGAGCACGTTGTTCACGACCGTCGGCCGCCCGAACAGGCCCGTGCCGGGCCGGCAGCGGGGGCTTGGCCCGCACCATCCCCCGCAGCCCCTCGAGGCTGTCGAGCATCGCGGTCTCCTCGCCGCAGACGTACGAGCCGGCGCCGACCCGCACGGCGACGTCGAACGCCCGGCCGCTGCCGAGGACGTCGGCGCCGAGCACCCCGCGGTCGCGGGCGATCCGGACGGCCTCGCGCATCGCGGCGACCGCGTCGGGGTACTCCGAGCGGATGTAGACGACGCCCTTGGTCGCGCCGACCGCGAGCCCGGCGATCGCCATCCCCTCGAGGAGGCTGAACGGGTCGCCCTCCATGAGCATCCGGTCGGCGAACGTCCCGCTGTCGCCCTCGTCGGCGTTGCAGCAGACGTACTTCTGGTCGGCGGCGGTGTCGCGCGACGGTCTGCCACTTGATCCCGGTGGGGAACCCGGCGCCGCCGCGGCCGCGCAGCCCGGAGGCGGCCACCTCGGCGATGACCGCCTGCGGGTCGGCCGCCAGGGCGGCCCGCAGGCCGACCAGGCCGCCGTGCGCCTCGTAGTCGGCCAGGCTCAGCGGGTCCACGACGCCCACCCGCGCGAACGTGACGCGCTGCTGGCTCGCGAGCCACGGGATCTCGTCGACCGGCCCGAGACCGGCCGGGTGCCCGCCGCCGGCGAGGAAGCCGGCGTCGAACAGGGACGGCACGTCGGCCGGCGGCCACCGGGCCGTAGCCGACCGGCCGGCCCCGGTCTGCACCTCCACGAGCGGCTCGAGCCAGAGCAGCCCGCGCGACCCGGTGCGCACCACCGTCGACGTCGATGCCGCGGGCCGCCGCCTCGCTGGCCGACGGCGACCGCGACCTCGTCGGCGCCGACGCTGCGGGCCGCGCTGTCGCAGGGCACGAAGACCGTGGCCGTCATCGCGCCACCTGCTCGCGGGCGGCGGCCAGCAGCCCGTCGACGACCGCAGGCGGTCACGCGGCCGACCAGGCGGCCGTTCACCGCCACCGCCGGGCCAAGCGCGCAGTTGCCGAGGCAGAACACCTCGCGCACCGCCACGACCCCGTCGGCCGAGCGACCGCCGGGCGGCGCCACCGATCGGCCCAGGTGCGCGACCAGCGCGCGGGCGCCGGTGGCCTGGCAGGCCTCGGCGGCGCACACCGCGATCGTCACCGGGGCCGGCGGCTCGGTGCGCAGATCGGGGTAGTAGGTGAGCACGCCGTGCGTGTCGGCCACCGAGACGTTCAGCGTCGCGGCGACCAGGGCGACGGCGCCCTCCGGGATGAAGCCGAACGCGCCCTGGACCGCCTGCAGGGCGGGCAGGATCAGCCGCTCGTCGCTCCGGCAGGGCGGCGAGCACGGCTGCGGCCGCCCTCCGGCGACCAGTGCGGGGGCGCTCACACCGGCTCCCCGATGAGCTCAGGGCACGCGTACGCGTTCAGACTCGACCCCCGGCTGAAGCCGACGAGGAGCAGCCCGTGCTCGCGCGCGAGGTCCACCGCGAGGCTCGACGGCGCCGAGACCGCGACGATGCCCGCCACCCCGGCCGCGAGCGCCTTCTGCACGATCTCGAACGACACCCGGCCGCTCACGAGCAGCAGCCGGTCCGTGAGGGGCAGCCGGCCGTCCAGCAGGCAGCGACCGACGACCTTGTCGACGGCGTTGTGCCGCCCGACGTCCTCGCGGACCCCGGCGACCGTGCCGTCTGCCGCCGCGATGGCGGCCGCGTGCAGGCCGCCGGTGCGCTCGAAGGTGCGCTGCTGGGCCAGCATCGCGGCCGGGACGTCGAGCAGTGTGCGTGCCGCCACCGACCAGCCGGGCGAGTGCAGCGGGCCGCGCGGGTTTCGCCACCGAGGCGCCCTGCCGGGAGCTGCAGACCCCGCACGCGCTCGAGGTGAGCACCGCCCTCGGCTCCGGCGCCGCAAGCCCCTCCGCGAGGGTGACCTGCACGGTGTCCACGTCGGCTGGGCGGTCGGGGTCTGCGGTGAGCGCCTTCATGGCCACGATGTCGGCGGCGGCGCGCACGCCGGCCTCGGCGACGAGCCAGCCCGCGGCAAGCTCGAGGTCGTGCCCGGGAGTCCGCATCGTCGTCACCAGATGAACGCCGTTGACGGCGAGGGCGAGCGGGGACTCGCGGGCGATGTCGTCCACGACGTCGGCCTTCGCGGTCCCCGGTCACCCGGGTCACCCGCCGCCGCGTGGTCATCGCTCCCACCGGCGCACCCCTCTCACCCGGTCGGTCGCGAGGCCACGACCAACCGAAGACCGCCCTCACCGACAACCTGCCCCCGAGCGGCTTGGGTCGTGTCTGCGGCAGCCTAGCCCCGCGGCGGCAGCGGTCACAGCCTCTGCGCCCGCGGAGATCTCGCCCGCCACGACGCTGACCCCCATCGCGCCGCACTCGGCGAGCAGGCGGTCCGGGTCGACCAGTTGGCCCATCAGGTGCAGGCCCGGGGCCTGCAGCTGATCCGTCCAGCAGCTGCTCGATCATGCAGACGACCGGGATCGCGGTGAGCTCGTAGGCGTCCTGGTGCCCGAGCGCGACGCGGAGGGCGACCGGCTCTCCCGCGCGGACTCCCGACCGCGTCGCACTGCACGGCCACGCCGAACGGAGGTCGGCCGAAGGTGCGGGTGGACCAGGCCAGGAGGCGGGCCAGGCCGGGGTAGGTGCGACGGCTGAGGTGGGCCCCGGCGACGATCGCAGGGGTGACCAGCCAATCGGTCACCGGGTCGAAGCCGGCCACACCGAATCCCAGCCGCCGCAGCCCCGGCATGAGGTCTGGCAGGGCGCGCAGCTCGTCGAGGTCGTACGGGTAGGTGCGCGCACGGCCGAGGCCGAAGGCGAAGTCGACCATCGGCATCTCGCCGAAGCCCAGCCAACCCACCTCGCGCCAGGCGCCAGCGCTGAACACCTCGGCTCGGTAGTCGCGGAACTCGTCGAACAGCTCACCCATCGCCGAGGAAGGCGGGAAACCTCCCCGTTGCCGGATGAAGCCGGCGGTCCACGCCTCGGTCAGCACGTCGACCTGGGCGGCCGCCCACCGCACCAGGCCGCCGGGACCCCCGGGTGGAAACCCGGCCTGCGTGACGAAGCAGCGGCCAGCCGCGGCGATCCGGGCCGACTCGTCTCGCAGCACCTGCGCTTGGGGCCTCGCCACCTGCGTGTCGCACCAGTCCGCGCCCGCCTCCAGCGCCGCCCGGATCAGCGACCGGGCGTGCTCCGGAGCAGATGCCGTGTTCACCAGGAGATCGACACCTGCGAGGCCCGCCCGCACCGAGGTCGGGTCTCGCGGCGTCGACGATCGCCGGAACGACCCGCCCCGACCGCGTCGGGGTCGAGTCCGGCTCGCCAGCCGGGCGGCCGCTCCGCCGTCCCGGCCGGCCACCACGATCCGCAGGTCGGGGTTGCGCGCCGCCAGCCACGTCACCACCCGCCGTCCGGTCTGGCCGTACCCGCCGAGCACGAGCACCGTGGACGGCTCGCTGCAGCCATGCCCCCAGCGTGCTCCCCGACACGCGCCGTTCTCAGCCGAATGGGTGGACAAGTGTTCACTGAAGGCGTATGAAGGGTGGTGACGGGTCCACCGTCAGATCGCCCCCAGACGCGCGAGGTGACGCCATGGCGACCACGACCACCGTGAAGGCCCCCCCGAAGGCAGCCAAGAAGACGACCACCCGGCCGGCGGCGAAGCGCCCCGCCGAAGCCAGCCACGGCCAAGGCCGCGGCCCCCAAGCCCGCCGCCGCCGAAGCCGGCCAGCGAGGCTGAGGGCGGCCCGGTCCTGAAGATGTTCCGGTCCAGCCTGAACTCCATCGAGCAGGCCACCACCATGGTGGGCGAGTCCTCGCTGGGATCCATGGCGGGATTCGGCATCCCGGACGGCGCCACCAAGTCCCTCATCGACACCCAGGCCAAGGCCATGCACTCGGTGATGGGGATGAGCGAGTCGGTCGCGAAGACCGCCTCGTCGTTCCTGGGCAAGGGCCTGTCGCGTGCTGGCCAAGCCCTTCAAGCGGTGATCGCCCCGCACTGAACCGACGCTCGACGCGCCACCTCGTGGGGCCAATCCCCTCCGCCCCACGTCCCCGGCCGGGCCCGCACACCCCGCGGGCCGCGCCGGGGCTGCGAACCGGGGGTCCGGCCGCCCGGACCCCCGGTGTCGGTTTGCCGCGAGGACGCCGGCCTACCCCACCGGCACCGGCGGGATCGTGGCCAGGCCCGCGGCGAAGCGCTCCTCGCTGACCTCCTCGTCGACCATCCGCCCGCGCAGGTAGTCGTCGTAGGCGGCCAGGTCGAAGTGGCCGTGCCCGCACAGCGCGGTCAGGATCACGGTCTCCTCGCCGGTCTCCTTGGCGCGCTGCGCCTCGCGGATCGCGAGCGCGAGGGCGTGCGTCGGCTCGGGCGCCGGCACGATCCCCTCGGTCCGGGCGAACTGCACGGCCGCGGCGAAGCACTCGGTCTGCGGCACCGCCTGCGCCTCCAGCAGTCCGAGCTCGTAGACGTGCGAGATCAGCGGGGCCATCCCGTGGTAGCGCAGGCCGCCGGCGTGGATCGGGTCCGGGATGAAGTCGTGGCCGAGCGTGTGCATCTTCATCAGCGGCGTCATGCCGGCGGTGTCGCCGAAGTCGTACGCGTACACGCCGTGGGTCAGCGACGGGCAGGACGCGGGCTCGGCCGCGATGAGCCGCGGCGCGATGTTGCCCGCGAGCTTCTCGCGCAGGAACGGGAACGACAGCCCGGCGAAGTTCGAGCCGCCGCCGGTGCAGCCGATGATGTGCGTGGGGGTGTCGCCGGCCTTGGCCAGCTGCAGCAGCGCCTCCTCGCCGATGATCGTCTGGTGCATCAGCACGTGGTTGAGCACGCTGCCGAGCGCGTACCGCACGTCGGGGTTCTGCGCGGCCACCTCGACCGCCTCCGAGATCGCGATGCCGAGCGAGCCGGTGGAGTTCGCCGGGTCGGCGCCGAGCCGGCGGCCGGCCTCGGTGACGTCGGACGGCGAGCGGTGCACCACGCCCCCGAAGGCCTCGATCATCAGCCGCCGGTAGGGCTTGCTGTCGTACGACGAGCCGACCTGCCACACCTCGCACTCGAGGTCGAACAGCGCGCACGCGAACGCCAGCGCGGTGCCCCACTGCCCGGCGCCGGTCTCGGTGGTCAGCTTCTTCACGCCGGCCTTGGCGTTGTAGTACGCCTGCGGCACCGCGGTGTTCGGCTTGTGCGATCCGGCCGGCGAGACGCCCTCGTACTTGTAGTAGATCCGCGCGGGCGTGCCGAGCGCGGCCTCCAGCCGGTGGGCGCGGAACAGCGGCGACGGCCGCCACTGGCGGTAGACGTCGAGCACGGCGCCGGGGATCTCGATGTACCGCTCCTGCGAGACCTCCTGCAGGATCAGGTCCATCGGGAACAGCGGCGCGAAGTCCTCCGGGCCGGCCGGCTGCAGGGTGCCGGGGTGCAGCGCGGGCGGCGGCGGCGACGGCAGGTCGGGCACCAGGTTGTACCAGCGGGTGGGCATCTCGTCCTCGCCCAGCTCGTACTTGTGCCGGCGCACCGTCTCGTCCATCGTCGCTATCCCTCCTGGTCGGCCGCGCCGTCGCGGCGCCTCCTCGGCAACGTATCGCCCGCCGACCCGCCGCGGGCAGGACCTCCGACTCGGCGGCGCCGCCCAGTCGCCCGAGCCCTACGCTGCGGGGATGGCCGACACCGCACCTCCCCCGCCCCCGGAGACCCGCGTCGCGCTCGAGGTGAGCCCCGAGCTCGAGCCGGGGGTGTACGCCTCGTTCGCCTCCATCTGGCACGACCCGGACGTCTTCACCCTCGACTTCGCCTCGGTCTCCCGGCAGCCGCACCCGGTCGTCGACGAGTCCGACGGCCGGACGTACCTGCACGTGCCCGCCCGGGTCGTCGCCCGCGTGCGCATCCCCCCGGCCCAGGTGTTCGAGCTGATGAAGGCCCTCGAGCAGCAGCTGTCGGCCTGGGAGCGGGAGCACGGCAAGCCCCCGCACGCGGTCGGCTGAGGCTGCCCGCAGGCCCAGCCAGGCCGCCGCGCGGTCGTCGGCGGATTTCTCCCGCGCCGACGGCCCCTGCTAAAGTTCCGCGCTACGCGCCGCTAGCTCAACTGGCAGAGCAGCGGACTCTTAATCCGCGGGTTCGGGGTTCGAGTCCCTGGCGGCGCACCCGTATGACCAGCGCTTTCACCCCCTGGGTGGAGGCGCTGAGTCGTCTCCGGGCCGGCGTTCCCCCACCAGGCATTCACCCATTCGGCCTAGTCGGTTCGGCCTATCGGTGCCGAACTACATCAATGTGATTCGCGACCCGGCACGGTACGCCCGGACGCTGCTCGCCCACGGCGTCCCGGTCACCCTGCTGTTCGACCTGCTCGACCCGCCCTCGTCGCGCGAGGTCTACCGCGCCGAGGCGGTGGCCGACGATGTCGAGCGGGAGGCGGAGCGTGCCCGCGCCGACGCCGCCGAAGCGGCGGCCGTCCTCGAGCGCGCCGCACCCGAGAAGGCCTGCTGACGGCGCGGCGCAGTCGGCCGCCGCCTTCACACGGGCGCTAGCGCCCGCTGGCGAGCACCGCCACGTAGTTGGCCCGCTCGAAGCCGGTCGGGTCGGGGCCGGTCGCCCACGCGGCCGAGCCGCGGGCCTGCGCCACCGACTCGTACTCGCGCTCGTCGAACCACGCGCGCAGCCCGGCCTCGACCTCCGCGACGTGGCCCGGCCCGTGGTGCAGCAGCGCCGACGTCATCATCACGACGTCCGCCCCGACCAGCAGCCCCTTGACCGCGTCCTCCGCGGTGTGGACGCCGGTGCTCAGCGCCAGGTCGCACTCGACCCGGCCGCGCAGCAGGCCGATCCAGCGCAGCGGCAGCCGCAGCTCGTCCGACGTCGACAGCACGAGGTGCGGCGTCGCGCGCAGCGTCTCCAGGTCGAGATCGGGCTGGTAGAAGCGGTTGAACAGCACCAGCCCGTCGGCCCCCGCGGCGGCGATCGAGCGCGCGAGGTGCGGCAGCGAGGAGAAGTACGGCCCGAGCTTGACCGCCAGCGGCAGCCCGACCTCGGCGCGCACCTGGGCGACCACCTCGAGCAGCTCGTCCTCGACCTGCGCGGCCGAGCGCTCCGGGTCGGCGGCGACGCGGTAGACGTTGAGCTCGAGGGCGTCGGCGCCGGCCTCGGCCAACGCGGTCGCGTAGTGCGTCCAGCCGCCGGGCGAGGATCCGTTCAGGCTGGCGATGACCGGGACCGACAGGGTGGCCTTGGCCTCGATGACGAGCGCCAGGTGCTCGTCGGAGGCCGCGGCGAACACGGCCTGCTCCGGGAAGAACGCGTCGGCCTCGGCGAAGGCCGGGCCGGACAGCAGGTCGTCGACGTGGTGGGCCTCGGCCTCCAGCTGCTCCTCGAACGAGCGAGGGCAGCACGACCGCGCCGACGCCGGCCTCCTCCAGGCGGCGCAGGCCGTCGAGCGTCCGGGTGGCGGGGCCCGCGGACGCCACGAGCGGGGACCGCAGGGACAGCCCCAGGTAGGTCGTCGCCAGGTCGAGGCTCACGGCTGCTCCTCCTCTTCCACCGTCACGGTGCGCTCGAGCCCGGCCAGCTGGGCGTAGTAGCGCCACCGCTCGTCGATGTCCTCCTGGGCGGCGCGCTCCAGCGCCTCGGCGGCCTGCGGCTGCGAGCGCGCCAGCATCGAGAACCGGGCCTCGGACTTGGCGAACTCGCGGAACGGGATCGTCGGCGCCTTGGAGTCCAGCTGGAACGGGTGCTCGTGCTCGCCGGCGCCGGGGCGGAAGCGGTACAGCGGCCAGTACCCGCTGGCGACCGCCTCCTTCTGGTGGCTCATCGAGGTCGACATCTCGATGCCGTGGGCGATGCAGGTCGAGTAGGCGATGACCAGCGACGGCCCGCGGTGCTCCTCGGCCTCCTGCATCGCCCGCAGCGTCTGGACGTCGTTGCCGCCCAGGGCCACCTGCGCGACGTAGACCGAGCCGTACGCCATCGCGATCGCGCCGAGGTCCTTCTTCGGGGTGTGCTTGCCGCCCATCGCGAACTTCGCCACGGCGCCGCGCGGCGTCGACTTGGACGCCTGGCCGCCGGTGTTGGAGTAGACCTCGGTGTCGAGCACCAGGATGTTGATGTCGCGGCCGGACGCCATCGCGTGGTCGAGGCCGGAGAAGCCGATGTCGTACGCCCAGCCGTCGCCGCCGACGATCCAGACGCTGCGGTGGACGAGGTCGTCGACGACATCCGACAGCAGCCGGACCCGCGCCTGCAGCGCCGGGTCGACGGCCAATCCCGCCAGCCGCGCCTTGAGGTCGGCGACGCGCGCGCGCTGGGCGGCGATGCCGGCGTCGTCGCGGTCGTGCACCCCGCCGGCGATCTCCGCGAGGAGCCGGTCGGCGCCGAGCGCCGGCGCCAGCTCGGCGAGCAGCCCGAGCCCGAGCGTGCGGGCCTGGTCGAGCGCGAGCCGGATGCCGAGGCCGAACTCGGCGTTGTCCTCGAACAGCGAGTTCGACCAGGCCGGGCCGCGGCCGTCGGCGTTGACCGTCCAGGGGGTGGTCGGCAGGTTGCCGCCGTAGATCGACGAGCAGCCGGTGGCGTTGGCGATGACCGCGCGGTCGCCGAACAGCTGCGACAGCAGCTTGAGGTACGGCGTCTCGCCGCAGCCGGAGCAGGCGCCGGAGAACTCGAACAGCGGCTGCAGCAGCTGCGAGCCCTTGACCGTGCCGTGCGGGACGTCGGCGCGGGGGGCCTCGGGCAGCAGCAGGAACGAGTCGAAGCGCTCGCGCTCCACCTCGAGGTGGTCCTCGATCGGCTCCAGGTTGATCGCCTTGCGCCGCGACTCGGACTTGCTGCGGGCCGGGCAGACGTCGACGCAGATGCCGCAGCCGGTGCAGTCGTCGGGGGCCACCTGGATGACGAGCTCGAGCCCGGGCAGCTCGCGGGCCTTGAACGCCTTGTGCGGCAGCTCCGAGGGCAGCAGCTCGAAGGCCCCGGGCTCGGCCACCTTCGCGCGGATCGCGGTGTGCGGGCAGACCATCGCGCACTTGTTGCAGTCGATGCACAGGTCCGGGTCCCAGATCGGGATCTCGGTGGCCAGGGTGCGCTTCTCGTACTGCGCCGTGCCGGTCGGGAAGGTGCCGTCGACCGGGAAGGCGCTGACCGGCAGCAGGTCGCCCTCGCCGGCGATGATCCGCGCGGTGACCCGCTGGACGAAGTCGGGGGCGTCGTCGGGCACCGCGGGCCGGCGGCGGTGCGTCGCGGTCGCCTCCGCCGGGATCGCGACCTCGTGCAGCGCCGCCAGGGCGTGGTCGATGGCCGCGAGGTTGCGCTCGACGACCGCGCGCCCGCGCCGGCCGTACGTCTTCTCGAAGTAGGACCGGATGTGGGCCAGCGCCTCGTCCTGCGGCAGCACGCCGGACAGCGCGAAGAACGCCGGCATCATCACCGAGTTGATCCGCTGCCGCAGGCCCGGCCTGGGCCGCGACGGCGAGGGCGTCGATGGCGAAGACGCGCAGCCGCTTGGCGAGGATCTCCTCCTGCACCTCGCGCGGGATCCGGTCCCAGACCTCCTCGGCGCCGTGCGGGCTGTTCAGCAGCACGGTGGCGCCCGGCCGCGCCACCGAGAGCACGTCCATCCGCTCCAGCAGCGAGAACTGGTGGCAGGCGACGAAGTCGGCCTGCTCGATGAGGTACGACGAGCGGATCGGCCGCTCGGCGAGGCGCAGGTGGGAGACGGTGACGGCCCCGGACTTCTTGGAGTCGTAGACGAAGTAGCCCTGGACGAACAGGTCGGTGTGCTCGCCGAAGATCTTCACCGCCGCCTTGTTGGCGCTGACCGTGCCGTCGCTGCCGAGCCCGAAGAACACCGCGGTGCGCGCCGGGTCGAGCCGCTCCAGGTCGTCGGCGAGCACGTCGGCCTGCACGGGCAGCGAGCGGTGCGTGACGTCGTCGACGATGCCGACGGTGAAGCCGTGCAGCGCCCGGCTCGAGGTGGCGCGCTCGGCGTCGGCCGCCTCGCCGGCGCGGGCCAGCACCGCGGCCACCATCGCCGGGGTGAACTCCTTCGACGACAGCCCGTAGCGGCCGCCGACGACGCGCGGCATGGTGTCGCGCTCCCCCGCGGCGACGGCCTCGGCGAGCGCCGCGACCACGTCGAGGTAGAGCGGCTCGCCGCCGGCGCCCGGCTCCTTGGTCCGGTCGAGCACGGCGATGCCGCGCACGGTGGGCGGCAGCACGTCGAGGAGGTCGGCGGCGGGGAACGGCCGGTAGAGCCGGACCGTGACCACGCCGACCTTCTCGCCCCTGCGCGGTCAGCGCCTCGACCGCCTCCTGCGCCGGGCCCGACCCCGAGCCCATCGAGCACGACGACGCGCTCGGCGTCGGGGGCGCCGGCGTACTCGACGAGCCCGTAGCGGCGGCCGGTGAGCCCCTCGAGCCGGGCGAACGCGTCGCGGATGGCCTGCCGGCACCGCGTCGTGGAAGCGGTTGGCCGCCTCGCGCGCCTGGAAGAAGACGTCGGGGTTCTGCGCGGTGCCGCGCAGCACGGGGGCGTCCGGGGTGAGCCCGCGGGCGCGGTGGGCCTCCAGCCAGGCGGGGTCCACCATCGCGCGCGAGGTCGCCGGCCGACATCAGCCGGATCTTGTTGACCTCGTGGGAGGTGCGGAAGCCGTCGAAGAAGTGCAGGACCGGGATCCGGGTGGCGCAGCGTGACGGCGTGCGACACGGCGGCGAAGTCGTGCGCCTCCTGGACCGTGCTGGCCGACAGCATCGTCCAGCCGGTCGATGCGGGCGGCCATCACGTCGCTGTGGTCGCCGAAGATCGACAGCGCGTGGGTGGCCACGGTGCGGGCGGCGACGTGGATCACCGCGGGGGTCAGCTCGCCGGCGATCTTGAACATGTTGGGCAGCATGAGCAGCAGGCCCTGCGACGCGGTGAACGTCGTGGCCAGCGCGCCCCGGGTGGCGGCGCCGTGCAGCGCGCCGGCGGCGCCGGCCTCGGACTGCATCTCGATCACCTCGGGCACGGCGCCCAGCAGGTTCGGCGTGCCGGCGCCGGCCCAGGCGTCGGCGAACTCGCCCATCGGCGAGGCCGGGGTGATCGGGTAGATCGCGATGACCTCGGACAGCGCGTACGCGACCGCGGCGGCCGCCTCGTTGCCGTCGAGCACCGCCCAGGCGGGCGCGTCAGGGAGCGTGGTCGGGGTGGTCGGGTGGGGGGCGCTGCTCAAGTGCGGCGCGGCCGCCTCCTGCACGGGGGTCACCGCGCTCATCTTCCCCCCTCCGGCCAGGCCGCCGTCATCGCCTTGCGGATCCGCTTGCCCGACACCGGGTACGCCGTCCGGCTGCCGGGGGCGAACAGCGAGACCCGCAGCTCCTCGATCATCCAGCGGACCTCGGCGACCGCGTCATCCTCGCGGTGCTCGGGCGGCACCGACTCGAGCCAGTCGGCGAGGTCGTCCTCGAGCACCTGGACCTCGGCCATCCGGTCGCGGTCGCGGACCACGTCGTCGACCGCCCGGTCCGCCCGGACCACGGCGGCCTGCAGGTAGCGGGCGATCGCGGCGACCCTCGGCCAGCCGGCCGCCGAGACGAACCCGTCCGGCACCAGCCCGCGCAGCTGCAGCCTGAGGTCCACCCAGGTGTCGGCCAGCGCGGGGCTGGGGTGGGCGTCCAGGCGCAGCCGCAAGGCCCCTGCGGCGCCCAGCGCGTCGGCCACGGCGACGACGACGCTGTGGGTGCGCGCGTGCAGGGCCGGCCGCACGGTCTCCAGCAGCAGGGCGAACTCCGCCGCGTCCGCAGGCGGCCCGCCCTGCTCGGCGACGAGCGAGTCGACCGCGGCCGCCACGCAGTCGTCGAGCAGGGCGGGCACCGAGGGGTAGGCGCTCGTGGCCAGCGCGAGCTTGGCCGGCTGGTCGAGGCGGGACACCAGCGCCCGCAGCGGCGACGGGGTGTTGAGCAGCACCAGCCGGCGCACGCCCAGGCGGGTCGCCGCGCGGGCCTCCCGCTCGGTGGGCAGCACCCGCAGCGCGACCGACCGGCCCTCGTCGACCAGGGCCGGGTGGCCGCGGACCAGAAGCTCTCCGGCGCCGCGCTCGAACGCCTCGGGAAGGGGCCCGAAGTCCCAGGCGGTGAGGCCGGCGCGCTCGACCTCGGCCGCGGCCTGCGACACCCGCGCGGCGGTGGTCGGCGCCAGCGAGCGCTGGAGCGCGGCCAGGTCCTTGCCCGA
Organism: uncultured Actinomycetota bacterium; assembly: GCA_963818455.1. GTDB lineage: Bacteria > Actinomycetota > Actinomycetes > CAVWCF01 > CAVWCF01 > CAWFSE01. The sequence goes on along the minus strand of CAWFSE010000011.1, from coordinate 94,689 downwards.
GGCGAGCGCCCGGCCGCGCTCGTCCTCCACCCGGAACGTGATCCGCAGGTGCGTCGGGCACCCGGTCGAGGTCGAAGTCCGACGCCGTCACCCGCGGGCCGCCGAGCCCGGTCAGCGCCCGCGCGGCGACCTCGGCCAGCGGCGCCGTCGGCCGGCCCGCCCGACGCGAGCACCGGGGCGGCGTACGTCCCCGCCGGCACGAACGAGCGGCGGAGCGCCTTCGGCAGCGAGCGGATCAGCTCGGTGGCCAGCTCCTCGCGCAGGCCCGGCACCTGCCAGTCGAAGCCGTCGGCGCGCACCCGGTTGAGCACCGGCAGCGGGATCCGCACGGTCACGCCGTCCTCCGGGTGCCCGGGCTCGAAGCGGTACGCCAGCGGCAGCCGGAGGTCGCCCTGCACCCAGACGTCCGGCAGCCCGTCGCCCCCGCTCCTCGGCCGCCGCCGGCAGCAGCACCGACATGGGCAGGGTCAGCAGGTCGGGCGTCTCGGCCCGCGCCGACTTCCACCACCGGTCGAAGTGGCGCATCGACACGATGTCGGCGGGCACCCGCGCGTCGAAGAAGTCGAACAGCGCCTCGTCGTCGGCGAGCAGCCCGCGGCGGCGGGCCCGGCGCTCGGCCTCCTCGCGCCTCGCGGCGGCGCCGGGCGTTCTCCTTGGCGAAGGCGTGGTGGGTGCGCCACTCCCCCTGCACCAGCGCGTGCCGCAGGAACAGCTCGCGGGCCCCGGCCGGGTCGACGCGCCCGTACGGCACGCGTCGGTCGGCGATGAGCGTGACGCCGTAGAGCGTGACCCGCTCGTAGGCCATCGCCGCGCCCTGCCGCTGGTCCCAGTGCGGCTCGGAGTAGAACCGCATCACCAGGTGGGCCCCGAGCTCCTCGACCCACTCGGGGCGCATGCCCGCGACCACGCGGGCCCACAGCCGGTTGGTCTCGACGAGCTCGCCGGCCATCACGACCGCCGGAGCCGCCGTGGCCAGCGCCGACCCCGGGCGCGATCGCGAACCGCGATCCGCGGGCGCCCTCGTACTCGCGGCGGGGGCGACGCCGGCCGGTGTCGCCCCCGCCTCGGGCCGGGCGCACCGGCTGGTCGCGCTCGATGCGGACGCCCACGTGCGACAGCAGACCGGTGAGCAGCGCGCGGTGCACCGCGTCGGGCTCTGCGGGCGCGCCGTTGCGCGCCATCCCGAGGTCCTCGGCGATCTGCCGCAGCTGCGCGTGCAGGTCCTGCCACTCGCGGACCCGCAGGTAGTTCAGGAACTCGCGGCGGCACATCCGGCGGAACGCGTTGCCGGACAGCCGCGCTGCTGCTCCTCGAGGTGCGCCCACAGGTTGAGGAGCGCGAGGAAGTCCGAGTGCGGGTCGGCGAACCGGCGGTGCTGCTCGTCGGCGGCCTGCCTGCGCGTCGGCGGCCGCTCGCGGGGGTCCTGCACCGACAGCGCCGCCACGATGACGAGCACCTCGCGCAGGCAGCCCTCGGCCTCGGCCGGCCACCAGCATCCGCGCCAGCCGCGGGTCGACCGGCGAGCCGCGCCAGCCGCCGGCCGGTCTCGGTCAGCCGAGGTCGGCGCGCCGCTCGGGTCGAGGGCGCCGAGCTCCTGCGAGCAGCTGCACGCCGTCGGTGATCTGGCGCCGGTCCGGCGGGATCGAGGAACGGGAAGGCCGCGCACCTCGCCGAGCCGCAGCGCCGGCCATCCGCAGGATCACCGCCGCCAGGTTGGTGCGCAGGATCTCCGGATCGGTGAACTCCGGCCGGCCGTCGAAGTCCTCCTCGCTGTAGAGCCGGATGCAGATGCCGGCCTCGACGCGGCCGCAGCGGCCCGTGCGCTGGTTGGCGGTGGCCTGCGAGATCGGCTCGATCGGCAGCCGCTGCACCTTGGTGCCGCTGGCTGTAGCGGCTGATGCGCGCCGTGCCGGTGTCGACCACGTAGCGGATGCCGGGCACGGTCAGCGAGGTCTCCGCCACGTTGGTGGCCAGCACGATCCGGCGCGCCGGCGTGCGGGCGGAAGACCCGGTGCTGCTCGGCCGGCGACAGCCGCGCGTACAGCGGCAGCACCTCGGCGTCGCGCAGGTGCCAGGCGTCGCGCAGCGCCTCGGCGGTGTCGCGGATCTCGCGCTCGCCGGGCAGGAAGACCAGCACGTCGCCGGGCCCCTCGCGTGCGAGCTCGTCGACCGCGTCGCAGATCGCCTGCGACCTGGTCGCGCGCGCGCCGCGCGGCACCGAGTCGTCCTCGTCGTCCGTCGCGGCGGCTCGGTCGAGCGGCCGGTAGCGGATCTCCACCGGGTAGGTGCGGCCGGAGACCTCGACGACCGGGGCGCCGCCGAAGTGCCGGCGAGAACCGCTCGACGTCGATGGTCGCCGAGGTGATGATCGAGCTTGAGGTCGGGGCGCCGCGGCAGCAGCCGCTGCGAGGTAGCCGAGCAGGAAGTCGATGTTGAGGCTGCGCTCGTGGGCCTCGTCGATGATGAGGGTGTCGTAGCGCCGCAGCATCGCGGTCGCGCTGCGATCTCGGCCAGCAGGATGCCGTCGGTCATCAGCTTGACCAGGGTGTCGCGCGCTGGTCCGGTCGGTGAAGCGGACCTGGTAGCCGACCAGCGCCGCCGAGCTCGGACGCCGAGCTCCTCGGCGACCCGCTCGGCGACCGCGCGCGCGGCGATCCGGCGCGGCTGGGTGTGGCCGATCAGGCCGCGCGACGCCGCGGCCGAGCTCCAGGCAGATCTTCGGCAGCTGGGTGGTCTTGCCGGAGCCGGTCTCGCCGGCGACGACCACCACCTGGTGCTCGCGCATGGCGGCCAGCAGGTCGTCGCGCCGCTCGGCGACGGGCAGCGGCGGGTAGCCGATCGGTCGGCACCACCTGGTCGGCGAGCGCCTGCCGCGCGCGACGGCTCGGCGCGGCCCGCGACGACTCGTCATCGCGGCTCGGCCGACGGGACTGCCCCATGGCGGGCCAGGCTATGCGGGCCGCCTCGCGCGGAGACCCCCCGGCGTTCAGGGAGGCCTCCGCGGCGGTCCCAGCCGGTCAGCGGTGCGCCTGGGACCTGGCTCCGCTGCTTCCAGGGTGCGCCGCTCGGCCGCCCTCCGCAAGGGGTGGGGCCGCGTCGGACGCGTCAGCGGCCGCGTGACGAGCATCGGCAGCCCGCCCTTCGGGCGGATCGTCACCAGCGGCTCGGCGTGGACCTCGTGTCCGGGCACCGGCGCCAGCTCGTACCGGGCGGCCAGAGACGCCAGCAGCAGGACCGACTCGACCAGCGCGAAGTCGCGGCCGATGCACAGCCGGGGTCCGGCCCCGAACGGGAAGTACGCGAAGCGCGGGGCGTCGCCGCGGCGCTCGGCCGACCAGCGGTCGGGGTCGAACCGCTCGGGGTCGGCCCACCAGCGCGCATCGTGCTGGGTGACCCACGGCGACAGGATGACCAGCCCCCCGGCGCCGGATCGGGGTGCCCGTCGATCACGTCGTCGCCGAGCGCCCGGCGGGTGATCAGCCACGCCGGGCGGGTAGAGCGCAGCGACTCCTCGACCACCTGGCGGGTGTAGGGAAGCAGGCGCGAGGTCGTCGTACGTGGGCGCGCGGCCGTCGGACAAGACCGTCGTCACCTCGCCCGGATCCGATCGGCCGCCTCGGGATGCCGGCCGAGCAGGTGCCAGGTCCAGGTCAGCGACGACGCCACCGTCTCGTGGCCGGCCACGATGAGGGTGACCACCTCGTCGCGGATCTCGCGGTCGGTGAGCGGGGCGAGGCCGGTGTCCGGCGAGCCGGCCGACAGGTAGGCCCCGAGCAGGTCGTCGCCGTACCCCGCCGGTCCACCGCCGCCGTCGGCGGCGCGCGCGCGTCGCGCTTGGACGAGCGGCTCGACCGCGCCATCCAGCGTGGCGACGGCGTGGCGCATCCGCCGGTTGGACGGGCCGGCACCGACAGCGGCAGCCGCACCAGCGAGGACGCCCGCTGCACCACGATGTCCAGCGCCGCCAGCACCGCCGGCACGATCCGGTCGGCGTCCCCGGCGAAATCCGTGGTGAACAGCGAGCGGCCGACCACCTCGAGGGTCGCCCGCATCATCGCCGCATCGACGTCGACCTCTGCCCCCGGCGGCAGCGCGTCCCACGACCGGCGCAGCCCGGCCACCGCCGCGGCGACATGCCCGCCGACGGCCGCCAACTGGTGGGCGTTGAAGGCGGGCTGGGCCAGCTCGGCGCTGCCGCATCCACGAGTCGCCGTCATTGGTGAAGCCCTTGGCCCGTCAGCAGGGCCAAGGTGTCGTACTGGATCGTGCGCTTGCTGTAGCCGCGATGGTTGCCCTGGAGCACCCGCTGGACGCCCTCGGGGTCGTTGACCAGCAGCACATCGAGGCGCGGGATCGGGAAGCGCACGACCGGCCCGTACGTGTCGGACTGCTCCTTGAGCCAGGCCATGGTGTCGCGCCGCATCCGGCCGATGGCGGGCAGCATGTCGCGGCCCTCGGGACCCGGAGTGTCACAGGGGATCCGGCCGCGCGGCTCGATCGGGAGGGCCTGCTCCACGGGGTCGGACACGGCTCGGAATCTACCCGCGGCCCCTTCACCAGCCCGCGGAGCCCGGCCCCCCCTTGAACGGTCCGACCACGTCGGCGGTGATCCAGCCCCCGTAGAAACCGCCCTCCTGAGGCCGCACCACCTCGCCGTCGACCGTGCAGCGGTCCATGCGCCCCGGGTAGAGCGCGATCATTCCGGCGAGCGCCTCGAAGCCGCGCACCGGCCGCTCGTACATCCACGCGGCGTCGCGCTCGCGGCGACTGCCGGCGACGACGTCGAAGTACGACGCCTCTCCCTTGAACTCGCACCACGTGCGGGTCGCCGAGGCATCCAGCATCGAGTGGTCGCAGTCGGCCAGCGGGAGGTACCAAGCCGGCGGGTGGCTGGTCGCAGCATGCGCACGGCACGCACCGTGTCGATAAGGATTCGGCCACCGATCTCGACGACGACCCGGCGTGAGGAGGGCTCGATGCGGGGTGGACGCGGGTAGTCCCAGACGCACTCGCCGGGGCCGGGCTGGGCCTCGACCCCGCGGGGCAGGCGGCGGCTCATCCCCCGATTGTCACCCGGGGTGTTAGCAGTCGCAGGACTTGCGCCAGCGCACCCGGTAGGTGATGAGCAGCGCGACGAACCCCAACACCATCGCGACCCGGTCGATCCGCAGCGAGCCGTCGGGGTGGACGAAGGCGCCCCGGGCCTTGTCCATGCCCCGCTGGGCGATCGCCTCGGGGCGCACCCGCTCGGCGATCTGGTCGACCGTCGACGACAGCCGGGCGCGCTGCGCCTCGAGGTCGGCCTGAATCTCGGCGTACGAGCGCGACGGAGCCTTGGGGGTCTCGGCGGCGTCCTTGGCGGCCCCTTGGACGGCCTGCTGGGCCGTCTCGGGGGCCTTCTCGGGGGCGAGCGGCGCCTGCGGTGTCGGATCGATCGCGGTCACGGGCGTCCCCTCGTCTGGTCGGTGCGCGTGCTCGGTGCGCGTGCTCAGCGGACCCGCCCGGCCGCCGTGGGGTCGAAGCCGAAGGGCAGCTCGAGGCGGTGCGCCCGCATGAGCGCATCGTCGGAGAGGATGTCGCGGGTCGGGCCGTCGGCGACGATCACGCCCTCCGAGAGGACGACCGCGCGCGGGCACAGCTCCAGCGCGTAGGGCAGGTCGTGGGTGACCATCAGCATCGTCACGTCGAGGCGACGCAGGATCTCGGCGAGCTCGCGGCGCGCGGCCGGGTCGAGGTTGCGACGACGGCTCGTCGAGCACCAGGATCTCGGGCTCCATCGCCAGCACGGTGGCCACCGCGACCCGGCGCCGCTGGCCGAAGGAGAGGTGGTGCGGGCGGCCGGTCGGCGAACTCGGCCATGCCGACCGCGTCGAGCGCCGCCGTGCACCCGCGCCGTCGAGCTCGTCGCCGCTCAGGCCGAGGTTCGGCCGGGCCGAACGCGACGTCGTCGCGCACGGTCGGCATGAAGAGCTGGTCGTCGGGGTCCTGGAAGACGATGCCGACCCGGCGGCGGATCTCCCGCAGGTGCGGCCTTCGCCGACCGGCAGCCCGCCGACCGCGACCGTGCCGGCGCCCGCCGGTGCAGGATGCCGTTGAGGTGCAGCACCAGCGTGGTCTTGCCGGCGCCGTTCGGGCCGAGCAGCGCGACCCGCTCGCCGCGCTCGACGTGCAGGTCGACGCCGAACAGCGCCTGGTGGCCGTCGGGGTAGGCGAAGGCGAGCCCGGGGACGTCCAGCGACGGGCGGTCACCAGGTCCATCCAGGCCGCGCAGGCCACGTGAGCGCGGCGAGCGGGAGCACAGCCGCGGTCGCCAGTCCGCGCCGTGGCGGGCGTCGCGTCGCACAGCGGCATCGACCCGGTGTAGCCGCGGCGCAGCATCGCCAGGTGCACCCGCTCGCCGCGCTCGTAGGAGCGGATGAACAGCGCGCCCGCCGACTGCGCGAGCGACCCGCACGTGCCGCAGGTCGCGGGCGTCGAACCCGCGCGACTCGCGGGCGATCCGCATCCGGCGCATCTCGCCGGCGACCACGTCGAGGTAGCGGAGCATGAAGCGTCGTGATCTGCACGAGCAGCGGTGGCACGCGCAGCCGGTCGCAGGCCCGACGAGCAGGTCGCGCGACGGCGTCGGTGGTCGCGGCCAGCGTGAGCGACGCGAGCACGCCGAGCGTGCCCTTGGCCAGGATGTTCCAGCGCCGCCGAGCAGGCCGCGACTCGGACAGCGATCAGCCCGAGCACCTCGACGCTGCGGGCCCGGCGGCGACGAACGGCAGCAGCACCGCGAACACCACGAACGGCACCTCGACGACCATCCGCTTGAGCACGAAGCTCGGCGGCAGCCCGGCGATGGCCGCGACGACCGCCAGCAGCGACCGCGTAGACGGCGAAGGCCCAGAACGCCTCGCGCGGCGTCGGCGACGACCGAGAGCATGAACGCCAGCAGCGCCACGATCTTGACCTGGGCCGGCAGCCGGTGCACCGGCGGAGTGCCCGTGGAAGTGCAGCGTGGCCGTGGCCGGCGCCCACTGGCGCGGCCAGTCGTGCGGCAGATGCCCGGCGGTCGCTGGCGTCCGGCGTCGACTCCACCGGCTGCGGCAGCCGAGAGCGCGGAGAGCAGCATGCCGACGCCGATGCACGACGCGCGACGCCGATGAGCCCGGCGACGCCCACCGGGATGCCGCCGACGTCGCCGTAGTCGGCCAGGGCGAGCGTGCCGACGGCGTGGTCCTGGGCGCTGTGCCGAGGAAGCCCTTGCTCGCCGGCGACGTACTCGAGGCCGTCGGGGTTGCGAGCTGGCGTAGAAGCTGACGCACCCCGGCGAGGAGGAGCGCACGCCAGACCTGCCCAGGAGCAGGCCGCCGACCGGTCGCCGACCGGACGCCGCGGTGGTCGCGGCGCGGCGACGCCGACCACGTCGCCGTCGGCGGTCTTGAGCACGAGCTTGGGCTGCAGGCCCCGGCGCGCGCCGTACACGAGGTCGGGTCGGACGGCGACGACCGCGCCGACGGTCAGGGCGGTGATGACGGCCTCGCCGATGCCGATGAGGACGTGCCAGCCGACCATCGCGGCGACCAGCGCCCCGACGGGGAGGTCGGCCTGCCGCCGATGGCGTACAGGCAGCACGAAGACCGAGCGCCGCGACGGGCACCGACACCAGGGCGCCGACGAACGACGCCGGCGCGACGACCGACGAGGGCCGCTTGGGCAGCACGCGCGCACCAGCCCACGGAACCCAGCCGACCACGACCGTCACGATCCCCATCAGGGTGATGTTGGTGCCGAGCGCGGTGATGCCGCCGTCGGCGAAGAGCAGGCCCTGCACGATCAGCACCACGGTCATGCACGAGCACGCCGGTCCACGGGCCGACCAGCACGGCGGCGAGCGCGCCGCCGAGCAGGTGGCCGCTGGTGCCGGCCGCCGACCGGGAAGTTGAGCATCTGGACGGCGAAGACGAAGGCCGCGACCAGGCCGGCCATCGGCGCGGTCCGGTCGTCGAGTTCGCGGCGCGCCCGCGCAGGGCGACCGCGACGGCCGCCGCGGCGACGACCGCCGGTCGCGACCGAGCGTCGGGGCGTCGAGGAAGCCGTCGGGTACGTGCATGGCGGTGCCTCCTGGTTCGGCGGTGCTGACCGGCCACCTCGGATTGCCGACACGTTGTCGCAACAGCGAGCGGCATGGCGCCTCGCCTACTGCGGTGCAGCGCCCGCCTCACGGGTACACCCGCGGTAGGATCCCCCCATGAGCGCCGCGCCTCGCCCCCGGCGACACCGCCCCCGACTTCACCCTCGCCGACGCGACGGCGGCGAGACGCGTCTCGCTGTCCGACCTTCGCGCGGCCGGCGGGTGATCGTCTACTTCTACCCGGCCGCGATGACCCCGGGCTGCACCAAGCAGGCCTGCGACTTCCGCGACTCCCTCGACTCGCTGAAGGCCGCCGGCTACGAGGTGCTCGGCATCTCGCCGGACAAGCCGGCGAAGCTCGCGAAGTTCCGCGAGCGCGACGCGCTCACCTTCCCGCTGCTCTCCGACCCCGACAAGGCCGTGCTCACGGCGTACGGCGCCTTCGGCGAGAAGAAGCTGTACGGCAAGACCGTCGACGGGCGTGATCCGCTCGACCTTCGTCATCGACGAGGACGGCAAGGATCGAGCTGGCGCAGTACAACGTCAAGGCCACCGGCCACGTCGCCAAGCTCCGCCGCGACCTCGGCCTCGACTGAGCGACCCCGCCCGGCGGCCCGTGCCGGCCCTCAGTAAATTGCCGGGCATGACTGCGAACGCCTACTCGTTCGGCAGCGTCGTCCTGAGCGCAGGCGACGTAGCCCCTCCGTTCACGCTCCCCGACGCCGACGGCAAGCCGGTGTCCCTGAGCGACTACGTCGGCCGTCGGGTCGTCCTGTTCTTCTACCCTAAGGCCATAACCCCGGGCTGCACGACCGAGGCGTGCGACTTCCGCGACTCCCTCGTCCGCCTGCAGGCGGCCGGCATCGACGTGCTGGGCATCTCCCCCGATCAGCCCGAAAAGCTCCGCCGCTTCCGCGAGCGTGACGCGCTGACGTACGACCTGCTGAGCGACCCGGATCACGTCGCGCTCAACGCCTACGGGGCGTGGGGCGAGCGGACCTATGGCGACCGGACCTTCATCACGACGATCCGCTCGACATTCGTCGTGGGACCCGATGGCCGCCTCGAGCGCGCCTGGTACGCGGTGACGGCCGACGGCCATGTCGCCGACGTCCGCACCGCCCTCGGGGTCTGACCGCGCCCAGCGCATGAGCGACGAGCCCGGCCCCGGGGCGGCAGAGGTCGACGAGCCACGCCCCGAGCGGCCGCGGTGGCTCACCCGCAGGTGCGGGTGCCCGCGGTCTCCCTGGCGCAGGACGCCGCGAGCGAACTGCTGTACCCGCTGCTGCCCATCCTGCTGACCACCGTGCTCGGCGCCCCGGCCGTCGTCGTCGGGCTGGTCGAGGGCGTCGCCGAGGGCACGGCCGCCATCGTCAAGTACGCCAGCGGCCGACTCTCCGACCGGATCGGACGCCCGCGGCTGGGTGACCACCGGGTACTCGCTGGCCGCGCTTGGCAAGGTCATCGTGGCCGCCGCCCGGCGATCTGGCCCGTCGTGCTCCCGGGACGCGTTGTCGACCGGATGGACAAGGGGATCCGAAGGGCGCCCCGACGCGTTGCTCGCCGAGGACGTGCGAGCGACCCGAACTGGGCCGCGTCTTCGGCTTCCACCGCTCCGCCGACACGAGCGGGCGGCCGCTCGGCCGGCTCGATCGGGCTCATCGCGCTGGCGCTACGAGGGGACAACATGCAGGCCGCTGTGTGGTGGGCGGTCGTCGCCCGCCTTCCTCAGCGTCCTCCTGGCGGGCTTTCACCGTGAGAATCCCGCGTCCGGCGTGCCCCAAGCGCTCGAGCGACCGGCCGCTCCACCGCGAGCCGCGCGCGCACGGCACCGCTGCCGCTGCCGCTCGCCGCGTCGTGATCGTGCTCGGCGTCATCGCCGTGGTGAACTTTCCCGACGCACTCGTGCTGCTGCGGGTGAGCCGAGCTCGGGCTTCAGCGCCCCGGGGTGGTCGCGGCGTACGTGGTCTACAACCTGTCGTACTCGCTGCTCTCGTACCGGCCGGACGGCTCCGGACCGCTGGCCGCGCTCGCGGGTCTATGCCCTCGGCCTGGGCTGCTTCGCTATCGGGTACGTCGGACTCGGCGCTGGTCGACGGCGGGTGGGCGCGTGATCGCCCTGCTCGCCGTCTACGGCGGGTTCAACGCCTGCACCGACGGTGTCGGCAAGGCCTGGATCTCGACGCTCGTGCCCGCCGCCGACCGCGGGCGGGCGCAAGGGGTGTTCCAAGGCGTGAGCGGTGGCGCCGTGCTCGTCGCCGGACTCTGGGCGGGCCTGCTGTGGGAATTCGGTCCCGGCAACGGTGTGCTTCCCCTGGTCCTGGCCGGCAGCGTCGCAGGAGTCGCCGCGATCGGGCTGGCCGTGGCCGGTCGACGTCTAGGCTGAGCCCGCTGCGGCGAGCGGAAGTGGCGGAATGGCAGACGCGACAGGTTTAGGTCCTGTTGTCCGAAAGGGCGTGGGGGTTCAAGTCCCCCCTTCCGCACGAGCAGTCCCGCCCGTCCTCCAGGAGACGCCATGGCCACCGCGACCGACATCATGCCGACGCTGCGCTATCGCGATTGCGACGCAGCCATCGCCTGGCTCGTCGACGTGCTCGGATGCACCAAGTGGCTTCGTCAACCGCGACCCCAAGGGCGTGGTGGGCCACGGCGAGACTGAGCTACGGCACCGGGATGCTGATGGTCGGGTTCCTCCGCCCACGGGGTGTGGCGACATCCCTGAGATGGACCTGGGTCACGCGTCGATCTACCTCATCAACGACGACGAAGCGCCGGCGAACCGCACCGTGGGACGGCCGCAGAGCGGCGGACGCACCGGTGGTGCAGCCCTTCACCCGGCAGCCGTACGGCGGCGTGAGCGTCACGGTGCGCGACCCCGAGGGCCACTACTGGACCGTGGGCTCCTACCGGCCCAGCGTCTGAACCAGCAACGGCAGCAGGGCACGCATCGCCTGACCGCGGTGGCTGATCGCGTCCTTCTCCTGTGCGCTCATCTGCGCGGTCGTCACCTCGTAGCCGTCCGGTTGAACGACCGGGTCGTAGCCGAAGCCGTTGGCGCCCGCGGCGCTCGCGCAGCAGGCGGCCGACAGACCGCGCCCTCGACGACGCGCTCGACGCGACCCGGGACGACGAGCGCGGCGGCGCAGGCGAAGTGCGCGCCCCGCGGCGCTCGTCGGGGACGTCGGCGAGCTGGTCGAGCAGCAGCGTCGAGGTTGGCCGTCGTCGCCGTCGCCGCCGGCCCAGCGCGCGCCGAGAGCACGCCCGGCATCCCGTTCAGCGCGTCGACGCAGAGCCCGGAGTCGTCGGCGACCGCGGGCAGCCCGGTGTCGCGCCGCGACCGCGCGCGCCTTGAGCAGCGCGTTCTCGGCGAAGGTCGGCCCGGTCTCGGCGACGTCGGGCCGTCGCGGGCAGGCGTCCAGGCCGACGAGCTCGAGGCCAGGCCGGCGGGCCGAGGATCCGGCCGAGCTCGTCGACCTTGTGCGCGTTGCGGGTGGCGAGGACCAGCCGCGGCGTCACGCGCGCAGCGGCCAGCGGCCTGCAGGTCGGGTCAGCTCGGCGCAGCCGGCGACGGCGAGGTCGAGCAGCGCGTCGAGCTGCGCCCGGTCGAACGGCGCGCCCTCGGCGGTGCCCTGCACCTCGACGAACGTGCCCGTCCCCGGTCACGACGACGTTCATGTCGGTCTCGGCGCGACGTCCTCGTCGTAGGGGAGGTCGAGACCGGGCTCGCCGTCGATGATGCCGACGCTGACACCGCGGCGACCGAGTCGGTGCAGCGGCTGCGCGCCGTCCGGACGATGCCCTTGGCCTCGCAGCCCACGCGATGGCGTCGGCCAGCGCGACGTAGGCGCCGGTGATCGCCGCGGTGCGCGTGCCGCCGTCGGCCTGCAGCACGTCGCAGTCGAGCACGATCGTGTTCTCGCCGAGCGCCTTGGTGTCGATGACGGCGCGCAGCGAGCGGCCGATCAGCCGGGAGATCTCGTGGGTGCGGCCGCCGATGCGGCCCTTGACCGACTCGCGGTCGGTGCGGGTGTTCGTCGAGCGCGGCAGCATGGCGTACTCGGCGGTGACCCAGCCCTGGCCGGTGCCCTTGCGCCAGCGCGGCACGCCCTCGGTGAACGAGGCCGCGCACAGCACCCGGGTGCGGCCGAACTCGACCAGCACCGAGCCCTCGGCGTGGTCGAGCCAGCCGCGGGTGATCGTCACGGTCGGGGCTGGCCGGCGGTGCGGCCGTCGGTGCGGGCATGGCGCGGCGGCAGTGGGCGGGGTGGCGGTCACGGCCGCGAGCCTAACGCCTCCCCGGGTTCGGTGGCAGGCGGACGGACGTCCGCCTGCCACCGCACGCCGGTCTAGGCGGTCGAGCGTCGCGCCCGGCCGGGCGAGCTCGACGGGCCGTCGAAGACGGCGCGGGCCTCGGCGAGCACGTCCGGGTCGTTCCACGCCGGGAGGTGGGTGAGCATCAGCCGCCGCACCCCGGCCGCGCGCGGCGACCTCGCCGCCTCGCCGCCGGTCAGGTGGAGGTCCGCGGCGGCCTGGCGCGCGCCGTCCACGAAGGACGCCTCGCAGAGCAGGACTCGGCGCCCGGGCCAGCTCGCCGAGGGCCGCGCACGGGCCGGTGTCGCCGGAGTAGGCGAGCACCCGGCCTGCCGTGCTCGACCCGGAGCGCCGTAGGCCTCGACCGGGTGCTCGACCCGGGCGCAGCGTGATCGTCAGCGGGCCGAGCGATGAGCGGGCCCGCACCGAACTCGCGGAAGTCGAACGCCCGCTCAAGGTGCGACCCCGGGGTGTCGTACGCGCCGGAGGTCCGCCGCGCGACGCCGGCCGGCCCGTACACCGGGAGCGGCGGCCGCGTCGCGCCGTCGGGGTGGTAGCGGCGCTGGACGTACAGCCGGTGAGGTCGACGCAGTGGTCCGGGTGCAGGTGGCTGAGCAGCACCGCGTCGAGGTCGTCCAGGTCGAGCAGCCGCTGCAGCGCGCCGAGGGCGCCGTTGCCGAGGTCGACCACGAGGCGGTAGCCGTCGGCCTCGACGAGGTAGCAGGACGCGGGCGAGTCCGGCCCCGGGAACGAGCCGGAGCAGCCGACGACGGTGAGCCTCACGCGGTCGCGCCGATCAGGCCCGCGGCGTGCTCGACCCCGCCGATCTCGGGGCCGAGGAAGCGCCGGCCGAGGTCGGCGAACGGCCCCGGGTCGCCGGTGGCGAGGAAGCGGTGGACCGGTCGCGGTGCGGCCGGGTCGCGCAGCAGGCCCTCGGCGACCAGGGTGCGGTAGACGTCCTTGGCGGTCTCCTCGGCGCGGAGACCAGCGTCACGTCGTCGCCCATCACGTACGAGATCACGCCGGTCAGCAGCGGGTAGTGGGTGCAGCCGAGCACCAGGGTGTCGACGCCGGCGGCGGCGACCGGGTCGAGGTACTCGTGGGCGACCGCGAGCAGCTCCGGCCCGCTCGTGACGCCGGCCTCGACGAACTCGACGAAGCGCGGGCAGGCCTGGGTGGTCAGCGGCAGCTGCGGGGGCGGCCGCGAACGCGTCGTCGTAGGCGCGGCTGGTGATCGTCGCCTGGGTGCCGATCACGCCGACCCGGCCGTTGCGGGTGGCGCGCACCGCGCGGCGGACGGCCGGCTGGATCACCTCGACGACCGGCACGGCGTAGCGCTCCCGGGCGTCGCGCAGCACGGCGGCGCGATGCGCTGTTGCACGCGATCACCAGCACCTTGACCCCCTCGTCGACGAGGTGGTCCATCACGTCGAGGGCGAACGCGCGCACCTCCGCGATCGGCCGCGGACCGTACGGCCCGCGCGCGGTGTCGCCGACGTAGAGCACCGGCTCGTGGGGCAGCTGGTCGAGGACCGCCCGGGCGACGGTGAGCCCGCCGACCCCGGTGTCGAAGACGCCGATCGGCGCATCGCGGCCGGGCGGGGACGGGGCCAGGCATGGGCGCAAGGGTACGTCCGCGAGGGCCGCTCAACCGTGATGTGCTCAACGTCACGTCGCCTCGCGCGGCGCGGGCGATCAGGCCCAGAGCTGGCCCTCGAGCGCGTCCTCGGCCTCGTCGAGCGTGCCCTCGTACGCGCCGGTCGACAGGTACTTCCAGCCGCCGTCGCAGACGATGAACGCGATGTCGGCGCGCTCGCCGGCCTTGACCGCCTTGGCGGCCATGCCGAGCGCCGCGTGCAGGATCGCGCCGGTCGAGATGCCCGCGAAGATGCCCTCCTGCTCGAGCAGCTCGCGCGTGCGGCGTACGGCGTCGCGCGGCCCGACCGAGAACCGGGTGGTGAGCACCGAGGCGTCGTACAGCTCGGGGACGAACCCCTCGTCGAGGTTGCGCAGGCCGTAGACCAGCTCGCCGTAGCGCGGCTCGGCGGCGACGATCTGCACCCCGGGCACCTGCTCGCGCAGGTAGCGGCCGGCGCCCATGAGCGTGCCGGTCGTGCCGAGGCCGGCGACGAAGTGCGTGATCGTCGGCAGGTCGGCGAGGATCTCGGGGCCGGTGCCGCGGTAGTGCGCCTCGGCGTTGGCGGGGTTGCCGTACTGGTAGAGCATCACCCACTCGGGGTGCTCGGCCGCCAGCGCCTTGGCCACCCGGACCGCCTCGTTCGAGCCGCCCGCGGCCGCGGAGTAGCGGATGATCTGCGCGCCCCACATCCGCAGCAGCTGGCGAGCGCTCCGGCGAGGTGTTCTCCGGCATCACGCAGATCAGCGAGTAGCCCTTGAGCCGCGCCGCCATCGCCAGCGCGATCCCGGTGTTGCCCGAGGTCGGCTCGAGGATCGTGCAGCCCGGGCGTGAGCCGGCCGTCGCGCTCGGCGGCCTCGATCATGGCCAGCGCCGCGCGGTCCTTGACCGAGCCGGTGGGGTTGCGGTCCTCGAGCTTGGCCCACAGCCGCACGTCGGGCGTCGGCGACAGGCGCGGCAGCCCGACCAGCGGGGTGCGGCCGACCGAGTCGAGCAGGGAGTCGAAGCGCAAGGGCGGGTCAGCCTCCGGCGACGGCCGGCAGGATCGTCACGGTGTCGCCGTCGGCGACCGCGGTCGCGAGGCCGTCGAGGAAGCGCACGTCCTCGTCGTTGAGGTAGACGTTGACGAAGCGGCGCAGCTGGTCGCCCTCGACGAGCCGCTCCCGCAGCCCGGCGTGCCGGCTGTCGAGGTCGTCCAGCAAGGCGCCCAGCGAGTCGCCGGCGCCGGTGACGGTCTTCTCGCCCTCGGTGTACGGGCGCAGGATCGTCGGGATCCGGACCTCGACGGTCATCGCAGCTGCTCCTCGGGGTGGTGGGGGATCGGTTGGGCGGGCGCGCCATCGGCGCCCACGGGGGGCAACGCGTCGACCAGGCTGATTTCTTCCTCGCTGACCACGCCGTCCACGATGCGATACGAGCGCAGCTCGACCGGGCCCTCGTCGTTGCCGCACTCGCGCGTCGACACCACGACGTAGTGCGCCTGCGGCTCGGAGGCGTACGAGATGTCGGTGCGTGAGGGGTACGCCTCGGTGGCGGTGTGCGAGTGGTAGACGACCACCGGCTCCTCGTCGCGGGCGTCGAGGTCGCGGTAGAGCCGCAGCAGGTCCATCGAGTCGAACTCGTAGAACGTCGGCGACCGGGCGGCGTTGACCATCGGCACGAAGCGCTCGGGGCGGTCGCTGCCCGCCGGGCCCGCGACGATGCCGCACGCCTCGTCGGGGTGGTCGCGACGGGCGTGCTCGATCATCGCGTCGGCGAGGGCGCGGGGCAGGACAAGCACCGGGCAAGGGTACGGGGCGGCGCCTGTGGGCAGCAGCCGACCGCTGGACCCGCCCGCGACGGCGGCTCAGCTCGCGTCAGGGCAGGGAGCGCACCAGGGTCTCCTGCAGCCAGGACAGCCAGTCGTAGACCGCCAGCAGCAGCGCGCGCGGATCGCCGTCGTCGAGCGCGGCGAGCTGCTCGGCCCAGTCCTCCTCGACCCCGAGCCGGGTGCCGAGCGCCAGCCGCAGGTCGTTGAGGGCCCCCAGCCAGGCCATCGACTCGTCGGCGGACAGGACGCGCTCGCGCCGGCGGCCCTCCGGAGGGCCGGTCCAGCACCGCGAGCGCCTGGGTCGCCGCCGCGTGCTTGCGCGCACGCAGACCGGGCTCGGTGTAGCGGCGGAAGTCGCCGGCCGCCTCGGGGTCGTCGGCGTAGGCGTCCGGGAAGAGCCGGGCGAGCACCGGGTCGTCCGACGCGGCTGTCGCCGTCCCGATCCCGACCAGGGCGGCCAGCGGGTCGGTGTCAGCGGGCTGCTCGGGGGCGACGAGCTGCCTGGACCTGGCCGAGCAGGTCGCGCAGCAGGCGCTCCTCGCCCTCGCCGAGCACGAGCGCGACGCGCGCGGGCGCCCGCTTGCGCAGGAATCGGCCGGCCACGCCCTCAGTCGTCCTTCTGCAGGGTGGCCCACAGCCCGTACCCGTGCATGGACTCGACGTCGCGCTCCATCTCCTCGCGGCTCCCCGCGGACACCACCGCCCGGCCCTTCTCGTGCACATCGAGCATCAGCCGCTCGGACTTGGCCTTGGGGTAGCCGAAGTGGCGCTGGAAGACCCACGCGACGTACGACATCAGGTTGATCGGGTCGTTCCAGACGATCGTGATCCACGGCGTGTCCGGCAGCACGACGTCGTCGACGACCGGCTCGCTCGAGCTCCACCGGTGCGATCGACACGGCGCCCATGGTGGCACGCCGGTGCGCCTACCCTGGAGCGCGTGAGCCGGATCCCGCCCGCATCGCCCGACCTCCCCCGCTCGCCCCTGCTCGCCCGCATCCGCGAGTCGGTGATCGGGGACGACCAGGTGATGGCCGGCCCGTACGGTCCGCGCCGGGTCACCTACGCCGACTACACCGCCTCGGGGCGGGCGCTCGCGTTCGTCGAGGACTTCATCCGCGACGAGGTGCTGCCCCGCTACGCCAACACGCACACCGAGAGCAGCGGCACCGGGCTGCAGACCACCCGGCTGCGCGAGGACGCGCGGCAGATCATCCACGACGCGGTCGGCGCCGACGACGACACCGTGGTGCTCTTCGCCGGCGCCGGGACGACGGGGGCCATCGACAAGCTGATCGGCGTCCTCAACCTGCGGATCCCCGCCGACCTCGACGACCGCTACGACCTGCTCGCGCAGATCCCGCGCGGACGAGCGGCCGGTGGTCTTCATCGGCCCGTTCGAGCACCACAGCAACGAGCTGCCGTGGCGCGAGTCGATCGCCGACGTGGTCGTGATCCCCGAGGACCGCGACGGGCACATCGACCTCGACGCCCTCCGCGCGGCCCTGGAGGAGCACGCCGCCCGGCCGCTGAAGATCGGCTCGTTCTCCGCGGCCAGCAACGTCACCGGCATCATCACCAACTCGTGCGCGATCTCGTCGCTGCTGCACGAGCACGGCGCGCTCGCGTTCTGGGACTTCGCCGCGGCCGCCCCGTACGTCGAGATCGAGATGAACCCGGTCTGCGCCGAGCACCCCGCGGCGCACAAGGACGCGATCTTCCTCAGCCCGCACAAGTTCATCGGCGGCCCGGGCACGCCCGGGGTGCTGGTGGCGCGCCGCGAGCTGTTCACCAACCGCGTCCCCGACGTGGTGGGCGGCGGCACCGTCGCCTACGTCAACCCCGACGAGCACGTCTACCTCGACGACCCCGTGCACCGCGAGGAGGGCGGCACGCCGGCGATCGTCGAGTCGATCCGCGCCGGGTCTGGTGTTCCAGCTCAAGCAGGCCGTCGGGGCCGAGGTGATCCGGGCGCACGAGGAGGACTTCCTGCGCCGGGCCGTCGCGGCGTGGGCCGAGCACCCGCGGATCGAGGTGCTCGGCAACCTCGAGGCCGAGCGGCTGTCCATCGTCTCGTTCGTGCTGCGCGCCCCGAGCGGCCGCTACCTGCACCACAACTTCGTGGTCGCGCTGCTCAACGACCTGTTCGGCATCCAGTCGCGGGGCGGGTGCTCGTGCGCCGGCCCGTACGGGCACCGGCTGCTCGGCATCGACCTGGCGCGCAGCCACGAGTTCGAGCGCGAGATCACCCACGGCTGCGAGGGCATCAAGCCGGGCTGGGTGCGGGTGAACTTCAACTACTTCATCAGCGAGGCGGTCTTCCGCTACATCGTCGAGGCGGTCGCCCTGGTCGCCGACCACGGCTGGGCGCTGATCGACGACTACGCGTTCGACCCGGCCACCGGCCGGTGGCGCCACCGCGCCGGGCCGATCGAGCCGCCGCTGCGGCTGTCGATGCTCGCGCTACGACGCCAACGGCCGGCTGACGTACCCGCACACCCGCGAGGCGGCCCCGGAGGCGGCCCTCGACGGCTACCTCCAGCAGGCGCACGACCTGCTGCACGCGCGGGTGGCGGCGGCCGAGGCCGCAGGCGCGCCCCAGGAGCGGCCGCCCGGGGTCAGCGACGACTTCGAGGCGCTGCGCTGGTTCGACCTGCCCGCCGCCAGCCTGCGCTGAGCTGCGGCTAGCCCGAGGTCGAGTCGGGGCCCTGCTCCGGATCGGCGCCGCGCGCGGGTGAGCCGTCATGGCCGCGGGACCAGGTCCACGGGTAGGCCGGCGTCCTCGCAGGCGCTCGCGGCCGGGCCGAGGTCGAGCGGGCGGAAGGTGTCGACCATGACGGCCAGCTCGTCGGTGGCCGCCTTGCCGATGCTCGCCTCGACGCTGCCCGGCTGCGGGCCGTGGGTGAACCCGCCGGGGTGCAGGCTGATCGAGCCCTGCACGATGCCCGCGCCCTTGCGGCTCATGAAGTCGCCGCCGACGTAGAAGAGCACCTCGTCGGAGTCGACGTTGGCGTGGTTGTACGGCGCCGGGATGCGCCTGCGGGTGGTAGTCGAACAGCCGCGGCACGAACGAGCAGATCACGAAGTTCGGCCCCTCGAAGGTCTGGTGCACCGGCGGCGGCTGGTGCACGCGGCCGGTGATCGGCTCGAAGTCGTGGATCGAGAAGGCGTACGGGTAGAGGCAGCCGTCCCAGCCGACCACGTCGAAGGGGTGCGTCGCGTAGCGTGTACCGGGTCAGCCCCGCGCGGTGCCGCACGAGCACCTCGACGTCGGCGCCCTCGACCAGCAGCGGCTCGTCCGGGCCGCGGAGGTCACGCTCGCAGAACGGGCTGTGCTCGAGGAACTGCCCGCGCGACGACAGGTAGCGCCGAGGCGGCACGACGTGGCCGGCGGCCTCGATCACCAGCAGCCGCAACGCCTCCGGCCCTTGGTGGCAGCCAGCGGTGCGTGGTCGAGGTGGGGATCACGACGTAGTCGCCGCTGCCCACCTGCAGGGCGCCGAAGACCGTCTCCAGCCGCGCCGACCCGCTCTCGACGTAGATGAGCTCGTCGCCGATCGCGTTGCGGTAGAGCCCGCTGGCGGCGTTGGCCGCGACCGAGGAGACCCGCACGTCGGCGTTGGCCAGCAGCAGCCGCCGGCCGGTGACCGGGTCGCCGCCGACGCCGAGCTCGTGGGTGCGGAAGTGCCGCGGCAGCAGGGGCCGGTTGGGCGTCGTGGGCTGCGCGGGCTCGTCGACCGCCACCGCCGCGGTGATCGCCGTCGGCAGGTTGCGGTGGTAGAGCAGCGAGGAGTCGCTGGAGAAGCCCTCGGCGCCCATCAGCTCCTCGGCGTACAACCCGCCCTCGGGACGGTGGAACTGGGTGTGGCGCTTGCGGGGCAGCTCGCCCACCGCGCGGTAGAAGGCCATCGGTACTCCAGCGTCCGATAATCGGCACAGGACGTCCGTGCCACCCCACGATCGGCTAGCGTCGCACGGGTGTCAACGCCCGCCGCGCTGCCTCGCGCCTGGTTCACCGGGCTGCTCGACCACGCGGGCGTCTACCCCCCGGCATCGCTGGACCTCGACGCCGCCCTGGCCGACTACCGGGTGCTGGCCCGGTCCGATCGCGCCGACCTGCTCGGGCCCCTGCTCGTGCCGGCGAGTCGGGCGATCGAGCTGCGCGACCTGCTCCAGGGGCCGGACAGCATCGCCGTGGCGCTCATCGCCGACGACGGCCTCGCCAGCCTGGCCAGGGGGCGCGACGCGCTGCTCGACGAGGACCGGGCGACCCTGGTGCACCTTGAGGTGGCGCTCCCGTCCGACCTCGATCCCGCGCTGTCCGCGGAGGCCTACCTCGACCACCTCGACTTCACCGCGCCCACCTTCCTCGAGGTGCCGCGGCGCGGCTTCGAGTCGGCCCTGGAGGTGATCGCCGCGGACGGCGCCGAGCGCGCGAAGTACCGCACCGGGGGCGTCGAGGCCGCGGCCCACCCGAGCGAGGCCGAGCTCGCCGCGTTCATCGTCGGCTGCGCGCGGCGGCGGCTGCCGTTCAAGCTCACCGCCGGGCTGCACCACGCCCTGCGCACCGACCACCGACGAGGGCTTCGAGCAGCACGGCGTCCTCAACGTGCTCGCCGCGGTGGACGCCGCCGCCCGAGGGCGCCGGCGAGGAGTCGGTCGCCGCGCTGCTGGGGCAGCGCGAGGTCGGGCCGGTGGCCGAGGCGCTCGCCGCCGGCGACGCCGCGACGCGCACGCACGCTGTTCCGCTCCTTCGGCTGCTGCGCGCCGGACGAGCCGCTAGACGCGATCGAGCGGCTCGGCCTGCTCGGAGAGGCCTGAGCGATGACGCTGTCGAGCTGGGTCGCCGGCGCCGACGGCTCGGGCCGTCCGGTCGAGCACCTGCCGTACGGGTGCGTGTCCACGTCTCCGGGCGGCGCGCGGCGGATCGCCGTCGCGATCGGCGACAGCGCCCTGCTGCTCGGCCCCGCCGCCGAGGCCGGGCTGCTCGACGTGGTGCCGCGGGCCGTGCTCGAGTCGCCGACGCTCAATCCGCTGCTGGCGCTCGGGCCCCGCGGCCTGGGCCGCGCTGCGCGCCCGCCTCACCGACCTGCTCACCGACCCGGCCGCCGCGACTCGGCTCGCGCCGGCGCTGGTGCCGCTCGCCGGCTGCGTCGAGCACCTCGCCTGGGACGTCGCCGACTACGTCGACTTCTACTCCTCGCAGCACCACGCCGAGAACGTCGGGCGGATCTTCCGCCCCGACTCCCCCGCCGCTGCCGCCCAACTGGCGGCACCTGCCCATCGGCTACCACGGCCGCTCCGGCACCGTGGTCGTGAGCGGCACCCCCGTCGTCCGCCCGCACGGCCAGCGCAAGCCGCCCGCCGCCGAGCTCCCGACTTCGGCCCCACCCGCCGGCTCGACGTCGAGGTGGAGGTCGGCTACGTGGTGGGTGTGCCGAGCGCGCTGGGCGACTCGGTCGGCGCGAGCGCCTTCGCCGACCACGTGTTCGGCGCCGTGCTGGTCAACGACTGGTCCGCCCGCGACATCCAGGCGTGGGAGTACGTCCCGCTCGGGCCGTTCCTCGGCAAGTCCTTCGCGACCTCGGTGTCGGCCTGGGTGACGCCGCTGGCCGCGCTGGCCGAGGCGCGCGTGGCGCCTCCCGCCCAGGAGCCGGCCGTCGCTGGCGTACCTCGTCGACGGCGACCCGTGGTCGCTCGACCTCGCGCTGGAGCTGTCGGTGGGCGGCGAGGTGGTGTCCCGCCCGCCCTACGCGTCGATGTACTGGACCCCGGGCCAGCAGCTGGCCCACCTGACCGCCAACGGCGCCTCGCTGCGCACCGGCGACCTCTACGCCAGCGGCACCGTCAGCGGGCCGGAGGCCGACCAGCGCGGGTCGCTGCTGGAGCTGTCCTGGGGCGGCCGCGAGCCGGTGGCGCTGCCCAGCGGCCGGTCATTGGCGTTCCTCGAGGACGGCGACGAGGTCGTGATCCGCGGGACGGCCCGCGGCCTGGGCGGCGCCCGGCTGGAGCTCGGCCCGGTCGCCGGCCGCATCCGGCCGGCCCACCCCACCCCCTGACCGGCCACCTGCCGGCGGGGGCCGCGCGCTACGGCGCCGAGACCGGCCAGGCCACGAGTCCGGTGGCCGCGTCGATGACCTGGCGATTGCCCAGCGGCTCGGCGAGGCGCACCTCGCGCTCGTACATCCGGTAGTCCGCGGTGCAGGCCGTGTCGGGTGGCACGGTGTCGACGAGCTCCAGGACGACGCGCTCGGCGGACTCCTCGGCGACCCGGACGTCCGGCGGGCAGCTGCCGGACCCGCCGTAGTACGCGACGATGACCCGCCCGTCGCCTCCCAGCGGCTTCACCTGGATGGCCGGCTGGTCGGCCGGTGGCGGCTCGACCGGCCCGGGTGCGGGCGGCTCGGCGGTGGGGGCAGGCTCGGGCGGCGGAACGGGAGCCGGCTCGGGGAGCGGCGGGGCGGATGGCTCGGTCACCCACTCCGGCGCGATCGCGAGCACCTGCGGGCCCCAGCCGTCGGCGGTGCCGAACAGCCAGGTGGGCGCCAACACGAGGTCGTCGCCCTCGGGGTACGGCGCCAGGCCGAGGCGCACGCTGGTGATCACCAGCGGCTCCGCGTCGCCGCACGAGAGCATCGTCACCGCCGGGTCGATCGGCGTCCCCAGCGCGGGGTCGGGCTGCGGGCAGGCGCCGATCGCCGGCTGCGGCTGGTCGGCGAGTTGGCCGTACGCGTCGGCCGCGGTGATCAGCGGGTACGGGTCGGAGCGCTCAGGGGTTCCCAGGTGCCCGTCGGCGTAGCCGATGCCCTCGGCGTCCACGGTCACCGAGGTGGCCCACCCGGTCGTGGGCAGGCCGTCGACCACCGGATCGAGGCTGACCCAGGTCGTCGGGTGCGCCCGGCTCGACGCGTGCCGCCGCCGGCGTCGAGGCCGACGGCCGCGAGGACCGGAGCCGCCGTGGCGCGCGCGCTGTCGGCGGAGGGGCCCGGCGAGGGCTCGGGCACGGGGACTGGTTCGGGGTACGGCTGCCAGCCGGGGTCCGTCCCGGGGGCCGGGACCGGGGTGGCCGTCGCGACGGCGTCGGGGCTCGCTGCCGGGGCCTCGCCCTGCGCCGGTCCCCTCGGCCGCGCCAGCAGAGCCCTCGGTGGCCGACCCCGAGCCCGATCCCGGCGGGGCCGACACCGGCGGACCGATGCAGAGCGCGCTGGAGGCGTCCGGGCCCACCGCGGGGTCGGAGGTCACCGGGGTGTCCGGGCAGGCGCCGGGGCGGTCGAGGAGGCCGTCCCGCTGGTAGGACCAGGGCTGGCCGGGCTCGTCGAGCACCTGCAGGGAACCGCCAGGGCCGACGGCCTCCCACCGTCCCGACCTCGCGTGACGGCGCCGAGCCAATCCCGAGCGCTGCGGCCAGCCGGGCGACGGCGGCGGGCTCGGCGGCGGCCCGGGCGAAGCGGCGCACCGCCTCTTCGCTCGGCCCCTCGGGCAGGGGGGCGTCCAGCTCGTACGAGGCGGCTGCGCGCAGCTCGGCCGAGGCCGACAGCGCGGAACCGTCGGCGGCCGCGCCGCCGAGGGCGAGCGGGCGCAGTCCCCCAGCGCCCGAACCCAGGCCGGAGGCGGCCACCGCGGCGACGACCGCCACCACGGCGCCGGCCGCGAGGGCCGGGATGAGCCAACCCCGCGAGCCGCGGGGCGCCGGCCCTTCGGCCGGCCCAGCCTCGGGGAGGGGCTCGGGCGTTGCCGTCAGCGGATCGCTCATCACAGCCTCCTGGGGCGACCGGCCTGGGACCGGCTCACCCGTGTGACGCCCCTCACATCGGGCTCGGTTCCGACCCACGCGGCGTGATCCGCCCGGCCCGCGGCCTACGGAACCGACTTGATGTTGCGGACCAGGACGCCCGACACCACCGTCACCACGGCCATCGCCGTGTACAGCGCCGGGTAGCCGCCCAGCGAGGTGACGATCGGCGCGGCGATGACCGGCGCGAGCACCTGGGGCAGCGCGTTGGCGACGTTGATGACGCCGAGGTCGCGCCCGCGGTCCTCTGCGTTGGGCAGCACCTGCGTGATCAGCGCCTGGTCGACGGCGAGGTACACGCCGTAGCCGAGGCCGAGCACGAGCGCGGCCAGCATCGAGAAGGCGAAGGTCGGCAGGAAGGCCAGGATCAGGCCGGCCACCGCCATCACCAGCGACGCGCCGATGACGTACACCTTGCGCTTGCCGGACCGGTCCGACAGCCAGCCCCCGACGATGGCGGTGAGGATCGTGCCGACGGCGTAGATCACGATGAGGATCGTCTGGGCCTGCTCGGGGTTGTCGGCCTCGACCTCGTCCTGCAGGTAGAACAGCAGGTAGAGGATCGCCATCGAGTTGCCCAGCGTCAGCAGGAACCGGGTGATCCAGGCCCAGGCGAAGTCGGGGTGCTCGCGGGGGCTGACCCAGAACTCCTTGAGGAACTCCCCGAGCCGGAACGGCGGCTTGGCCTCGGCAGGCAGCACCGGATCGCGAAGCCGCACGGCGAACGGCAGCACCAGCACGACGAGCAGCACGGCCACGAGGTAGACGCCGGCCTGCAGGTCGGTGACCACGAAGGACACGAGCGCCACGCCCACCACGACGCCGAGCGTCTGGGCGAGGCCGACGAAGCCCGAGACGACCCCGCGCTGCCGGACCGGGACCTGGTCGGGGATGGTCGCGGTGGTGCCCGCGAACGCCGCGTTGACGCTGGCCTGCACGAGACCCCACGCGAACGCGAGCGTCAGAACCGTCGACTGCTGGGCCAGGACCACCAAGGACAGCGCGCCCGCGAGCGCACCGCCGAGCAGCCACGGCCGTCGCCTGCCGAACCTGGACGTGGTGCGGTCGGAGAACGCGCCGGCCAGCGGGTTCGCCACGACGCTGACCGCCGCGCCGACCCCGGTGATCCAGGCGAGCGCCACCTCCTTGCCGTCCGCGCCGGCCACCTGGTCGGCGTAGCGGGGCAGCAGGTTCTGGATCGGCGTGTAGAACGCCACCAGGATGCCGAGGTTGGCCAGCGTCAGCCCGGCGATGTACCCGCGACTGACCGTGCGGGTGGGCTCGGCGAGCGCGTCGACGGCGCCGGAGCTGCCTGGCCCGGGAGTCACCGGGCCGGTGTCATCTGCCACGCCTCGAATCATGGCCGGTCAGCGGGCCGGACGGGGTCCGTCGCCCGCAATTGGGCTCAGCGCGTCGAGCGCGGCCCAGCCGCCCGTCGAGCGTCAGAGGTTGCCGCGGGCGTCCTGCTCGCGCTCGATGGCCTCGAAGAGCGCCTTGAAGTTGCCCTTGCCGAAGCCCAGCGAGCCATGCCGCTCGATCATCTCGAAGAACACCGTCGGGCGGTCCTGCACGGGCTTGGTGAAGATCTGCAGGAGGTAGCCCTCCTCGTCGCGGTCGACGAGGATCCCGCGCGACTTCAGCTCCTCGATCGGCACCCGCACCTCCCCGATCCGCGCCCGCAGCTCGGGGTCGTCGTAGTACGCCGCCGGGGTGGCCAGGAAGGCGACGCCGGAGGCGCGCATCGCGTCCACGGTGGCCAGGATGTCGCCGGTCGCGAGCGCGACGTGCTGCACGCCGGGGCCGCCGTAGAACTCGAGGTACTCGTCGATCTGGCTCTTCTTCTTCGACGGGGCCGGCTCGTTCAGCGGGAACTTCACCCGCCGCGAGCCGTCGGCCACGACCTTGGACATCAGCGCGCTGTACTCGGTGGCGATGTCGTCGCCGATGAACTCGGCCATGTTCGTGAAGCCCATGACCCGGTGGTAGTAGTCGACCCACTCATCCATGTGGCCGAGCTCGACGTTGCCGACGCAGTGGTCCACCGCCTGGAACAGCCGCGGCCCGGGCTCGACGATCGGGTCCCGCGCGTGGAAGCCCGGCAGGTACGGGCCGGTGTAGCGAGAGCGGTCGACCAGCGAGTGACGCGTCTCGCCGTACGTCGCGATCGCCGCCCGCACGACGACCCCGTGCTCGTCGGCGACCTCGTGCGGCTCCTCGAGCCCGCGGGCGCCGGCCTCGACCGCGTGCTGGTAGGCGGCCGGGACGTCGGGCACGTTGAGCGCCAGGTCGACGATCCCGTCGCCGTGCGCGGCCACGTGGTGGGCCAGCGCCGTGCCGGGGCGCACCGGCCCACGCAGCACGAACCGCGCCTTGCCGCTGTCCATGACGTACGCCGCCTCGTCCCGCTGCCCGGTCTCCGGGCCCGCGTACGCGGTGCAGCGCATGCCGAACGCGGTGGAGTACCAGTGGGCGGCCTGCTTGGCGTTGCCGACCGCGAAGACGATCGCGTCCATGCCGGACACCGGGAACACATCGGGGGCGGGCGCGGGCTCGAGCAGGGGGCCGTCGATCAGGTCGGTCATCCCCGGAGGGTGGCCAGGGCGGTCAGGATGCGCAATAGGGCACCGACACACTAGGCAGTCTGTACAGTCCATGCCAGTCCCCGGCGGCGGATCGCGGCCGTCCTGCCCATCGGAGGGTCCATGAGCGCCACCCCCGACTTCGACGCCTTGGACGCCCGGATCATCCGGCTGTTCGCCGAGGAGCCCCGGGTGGGGGTGCTGGAGGCGTCCCGCCGGCTCGCCGTCGCCCGCGGCACGATCCAGGCGCGCCTCGACCGGCTGCAGGCCCGCGGGGCCATCAGCGGGTACGGCCCGGACATCGAACCCGCCGCGATCGGCTTCACGGTGACGGCGTTCATGACCTTGGAGATCAGCCAGGGCAGCGGCCACGGCCGGATCGAGGACCGGCTGGCGGCGATCCCCGAGCTGCTCGAGCTGCACACGATCACCGGGGCGGGCGACATGCTGTGCCGGGTGGTGGCCCGCTCCAACGCCGACCTCCAGCGCGTGGTGGATGCCGTGCTGGCGGTCCCCGGTGTGACCCGCACCTCAACGGTGATCGCCCTCGCGCGTCCGATCCCGTACCGCACGCTGCCGCTGGTCGATGCGGCGGCCGCAGGCTACTCAGGCCGAGTCGCAGCCTAGGGCTCAGCCCAGCGCCAGCGCGGCCAGCGCCGCGTTGACGATCGAGCCGGGGAGCAGGTCGTGCAGCTCGTACAGCTCGGCGACCGTCCCGGACTGGCCGAAGGCGTCGACGCCGAGCGGGACGGCCGGCACCCCGAGCGCGGACCCCAGCCACGCCATCGCGTGCGAGGCGGCGTCGTGCACGGTGACCACCGGCGCCCGATCGGGGAAGACCGCGCGCAGCGCTCCCGGCACCGACGGGGTCGTCGCGGTGCGCACCCCCTGCCGCAGGGTGCGCTGCCAGGCCCCGTACAGCCGGTCGAGCGAGGTGACGTCGACGACGTGCGCCGCGATGCCCTCGTCGGCCAGCTCGGCGGCGGCGGTCAGCACCTCGGGCAGCACCGCGCCGGAGCCGACCAGGTGCACCACCGGGGCGCCCTGGGCGCGCCAGCGCGGAGGCGTCCACGAGGCGGTAGGCCCCGGCGAGCACCTGCCGGCGCAGCAGCGCGTCGCCGATCCGCTGCCGCGCCGCCTCGAACGGCGCCTGGTCGATCGGGCGCGTGGTGAGCCGGAAGTAGAAGGCGCCCTCCTCGGCGGGCTGCGCCGTCGGCGCGGCATGGTGGCCGGCCGCGATCCGGCCCACCGCGTCGCACAGCAGCCAGTCGAGCGCGACGCCGTAGGCGGGCTCGATGAACGTGACCCCCGGCAGCTCGAGGCCGATCGACGCGGTGATCGTCGACTGGTGGGCGCCGCCCTCGGGCGCCAGCGTGATGCCGGACGGCGTGCCGGCGACGATGAACCGGGCGCCGGAGTAGACGGAGTAGATGAGCGCGTCGAGCCCGCGGCAGACGAACGGGTCGTAGACCGTGCCGACCGGGATCAGCGGCTGCCCGGACAGGTCCCAGGACAGCCCGAGCTGGCCGAGCAGCAGGAACAGGTTCATCTCGCTGATGCCCAGCTCGATGTGCTGCCCGCCGGGGCCCTCGGCCCACTTGAGCACCGGGTCCTCGTTCCAGGCGCGCTTCTCGTCGGGGTTGTAGACGCCGGTGCGGTTGATGAAGCCGGCCAGGTTGGTCGACGTCGCGACGTCCGGGCGCGGTCGTCACGAGGTACGGCGCCAGCTCGCCGCGCGACAGGTCGACGAGGACCCGGCCGAAGGCCTCCTGGGTGGACGTCGGCTTGCCCGAGCGGATCCCGGTGGCCTCCGGCGCGGCCACCCCGAGGCCCTCGGCGCGCGGCGGGCGCTGCGAGGTGCTCGCGCCGCACGTGGCACAGCGACCCCGGCCGGCGAGGTCGGGTCGAAGCGGTCCCACTCGGTGTCGGCCGTGAGCCCCGCGCGCGCCCGCAGCACGGCGACCTGGTCCGGGGTGAGCAGCGCCGAGTGGTTGCGCGGGTTGCCCGCGATCGGCAGCCCCCAGCCCTTGACCGTGTAGGCGAAGACGACGCTCGGCCGGTCGGTGACGGCGTCGCACTCCGCGTACGCGGCCAGCATCGCCGCCGAGGTCGTGCCCGCCGAGGTCCTGGACCAGCGGCGCCAGCTCCTCGTCGGAGACGGCGTCGACCACCGGGCGCACCGCCTCGGGCGCGCCGTCGAGGAACCGCGCGCGCAGGTCCGGCCCGCTCAGCGCGAACAGCGACTGGTACTGCTCGTTGGGCATCGCGTCGATCCACTCGCGCAGCGCCTCGCCGCCGGGCTCGGCGAACTTCGCCTGCAGCCGCCGGCCGTACTTCACCTCGACGACGTGCCAGCCGGCGGCGCGGAACTGCGTCGTCCACTGCATGATCCGGATGCCGGGGATGACGCGGTCCAGCGACTGCCGGTTGAAGTCGACGATCCACATCGACGTTGCCGAGGCCCTGGGTCGCGTGGTCGGCGACGGCCTCCCAGATGTTGCCCTCGTCGAGCTCGGCGTCGCCCACCAGCGCGATGAAGCGCGACCGCGGCCGGGGGCCGAAGTGGTCGTCGACGTAGCGCCGGGTCGCGGCCGCGAACAGCGGCGCCGCGGCGCCCAGGCCCACCGACCCGGTGGAGAAGTCGACCTGGTCGGGGTCCTTGGTGCGGCTCGGGTACGACTGCAGCCCGCCGCGCTGGCGGAGCCGGCTGAGGTACGAGCGGTCGAGGTCGCCGAGCAGGTACTGGATCGCGTGGAACACCGGGGACGCGTGCGGCTTGACGGCGACCCGGTCGGGCGCGTCGAGGTGGGCGAACCACAGCGCGGTCATCGCGGTGACCAGCGAGGCCGAGGAGGCCTGGTGGCCGCCGACCTTGACCCCGTCGCCGGTGGCCCGGTCGTGGTTGGCGGCGTCGACGATCCGCACCGCCAGCCACAGGATGCGCTGCTGGATCTCGTCGAGGACGTCGAGGTCGATGCCGGCGGGGGGGCCGGTCGGGGGCCACGCGGGCTGCGGGAGGGCCGGGCCGAGGTCGTGCTGCGTCTCAAAGGTCACGGCGACATTGTGGCCAGCCTCCGCGGATCCGGGTAACCCAGCGGTCATCCTGGGTCCGTACACGCGCCAGCGGGCGCCGAACCCAAGGGAGTCTCCATGTCCGAGCAAGCGAGAGTCGACGTGATCGTCGTCGACGACGACACGGCGCTGGCCGCGCTGGGCCGCAGTTGGGGCGTCGTGCTCACCGTCGGCCTCCTCAGCGTGGGGCTGGGCATCGCGGTCATGGTGTGGCCGAACAAGACCCTGGCCGTCATCGCCGTCCTGCTGGGCATCATGTTCCTCATCACCGGCGTCTTCCGGATCGTGCAGTCGTTCGCGATCGTCCGGCGCCACCGGCGGTCAGCGCGCGCTGTACGCCATCCTCGGAGTCCTGGCGCTCATCGCGGGCATCGCGATGTTCCGGGCCCCGTTCCAGTCGATCGCCGTGCTCACCTTCATCCTCGGCGCCTTCTGGGTCGTCGACGGCATCGTGGGCTTCGTCACCGGGATCTCCGCCAAGGGCGAGGACGGCCGCGGCTGGATGATCGCCAGCGGCGTGCTGGGCTTCGTCGCCGGCCTCATCCTGCTGCTGTGGCCGATCGAGTCGGCCGCGCTGCTGGCCTGGATCACCGGGATCTGGCTCGTCCTCGGCGGGCTGATCACCATCTTCGGCGCCTTCAAGCTGCGCAAGGTCGCCGCCTGACCCGCACCAAACCCAACGGTTGAGGGACGGGTCACACGTTCGAACGTGTGACCCGTCCCTCAACCGTTGTGGTGCTGTGGACAGTCAGCGGCGGCCGACGGCCCAGCGGCGCAGGGTCTCGATCCGCCGGCTGAGCTCGGCGGCGTCCGCCTGCGCGGCGGGAGGCCCGCCCGTGGCCCGCCGCAGGTCGGCGTGGATCGAGGCGTGGCCACGCCCGCTCGCGTGCCGGTAGGCCGCCACCAGCGAGGACAGCTCCTTGCGCAGCTCGCCGACCTCGCGGTGCGCGGCCTTCTCCTCGGCCGCGCCCCGCGCCGATCGGCCCGGGCGGGCCGCCAACTGGTCCGACTGCCGCTGGCGCAGCAGCGCCGCCACCTGGTCGGGCTCGAGCAGCCCGGGCAGGCCGAGGAAGTCCTCCTCGTCGGCCGAGCCGACCGCCGCCTGCCGGCCGAACTCGCCGCCGTCGTAGAGCACCCGGTCGAACTCGGCGGCCGACTCCAGCGCCTGGAACACCGCGTCGTCGGCGGGGGCGTCCGGCCCGTCCTGGGCGCGATTGGCCGCGGCCACGAGCGCGTCCTCCTCCGACCAGATCCCGGCCTCGTCCGACCGGGCGGCCCAGCACGTGGTCGCGCTGCACCTCGAGCTCGGCGGCGTACTCCAGCAGCCGAGGCACCGAGGGCACGAAGACCGACGCCGTCTCGCCCCGGCGGCGCGCCCGCACGAACCGGCCGACCGCCTGGGCGAAGAACAGCGGCGTCGCGGTGGAGGTGGCGTAGACGCCCACCGCGAGCCGCGGGATGTCGACCCCCTCGCTGACCATCCGCACCGCGACCATCCAGCGGTCGCCGCGACGCGGCGAACTTCTCGATCCGCTTCGACGAGCCGCGGCTCGTCGGACAGCACCACGGTCGGCTTCTCACCGCTCACCGAGCGCAGCAGGGCGGCGTACGCCCGCGCGTCAGTCCTGGTCGCTCGCGATCACCAGGCCGCCCGCGTCGGGCATGCCCGCGCCGCACCTCGGTGAGCCGGCGGTCGGCCGCGGCGAGCACCGCCGGCACCCAGTCGCCGGCGGGGTCGAGCGCCGTGCGCCAGCGCCTGCGCCGTGAGGTCCCGGGTCATCGGCTCGCCCAGGCGCGCGGCGACCTCGTCGCCGGCCCGGGTGCGCCACCGCATCTGCCCGGAGTAGGACAGGAACACCACCGGCCGCACGACCCCGTCGCGCAGCGCGTCGGCGTACCCGTAGGCGTGGTCGGCGACCGAGCGCGGGACGCCGTCGGAGCCCGGCGCGTACGAGACGAACGGGATCGCGTTGACGTCGGAGCGGAACGGGGTGCCGGTCAGCGCCAGCCGGCGTGCGGCCGGGTCGAACGCCTCGCGGATCGCCTCGCCCCACGACAGCGCGTCGCCGCCGTGGTGCACCTCGTCGAGGATGACCAGGGTCTTCTTCAGCTCGGTGCGGTTGCGGTGCAGCAGCGGATGGGCGGCGACCTGCGCGTACGTCAGCGCGACCCCGTGGTAGCGCGCCCCCACGCGGCCCCTGCCCGTTGGCGTACGCGGGGTCGAGCGCGATCCCGACCCGGTCGGCGGCATCCGCCCACTGCCGCTTCAGGTGCTCGGTCGGGGCCACCACGGTGACCGCCTGGACCTGCCGGCGCTCGAGCAGGTCGCTGGCCAGCCGAAGCGCGAAGGTCGTCTTGCCGGCCCCCGGGGTGGCGACGGCCAGGAAGTCGCGGGGCTGGCGTGCGGCGTACTCGGCGAGCGCCGCGTGCTGCCACGCGCGCAGCGCCCCCGCTGTCCCGCGCGGCGCGGGGAGCGGGAACGACGGCGAGAGGCGCTGGGCGGCTGAGGTGCTCACGGGGGCGCGACCCTACCCGCGCCGCGGGGGCCGCCGGGCTCAGCCGGCGACGACGCTGGTGGCCACGGCGTGTCGGGGCGCGACCCGCCCGCCGACCGACGCGCCGGCCGCCGCCACCGCGGCCATCGCGGCGAAGATCGCGGCGAACACCCAGGTCCCGGGGTCGCCCTCGGTGGCCGCGGACGCGAAGAACACCCCGGTCGCCCCCACGAGCAGGACCGAGCCCAAGGCGTCGGACAGCTGAAGGGCCGACGAGTTCACGCCCTGCGCCTCCACCGGCGACTCGGCCAGGACGATGACCGAGAAGGACGGCATGGCCAGCCCCATCCCCAGGCCGCCGAAGGCCCACGCCACGATCGCCGTGCCGGCCGGCAGCTCCGGGCTCAGCGACACCGCGAGGGCCGCGATGCTCACCGCGGCGACCGCGCACCCGACCTGCACGAAGCGCGCCCGCGGCCAGGGCAGCCGGGCCTGCAGCTGCGATCCCCCCGCCCAGCCCAGCGCCCCGACGGTCAGCGCCAGCCCCGCCTGGGCGCTGGAGAGCCCGCGCTCGCTGACCAGCATCAGCGGGACGTAGACCTCGGCGCCGAAGAACGCGCCCGCCATCACGCCGCGCAGGGCCACCGCGGTGGGCAGCCCCCGGCTCAGCCGGAAGACGCCGGCAGGCAGCAGCGGCGGCGTCGCCACCACGAGCGCCACCACCGCCGGCACGGCGATGGCCAGGCCGATGGGGTCGAGCCGGCTGCCGGCGTACTGCAGCGCGGTGGCGGCCACGGCGACGACGAGCGCCCGGCGCTTGCGGCCCGGCCGGGGGGCGGGGACCTCCTCCAAGGGGCCGCCCTGGGCCCGCAGCGTCGGCAGCACGAGCACGAGGCAGCCGGGGATGACGAGCAGCACGCCGAGGAACACCCAGCGCCAGCCGGGGCCGTCGGCCAGGTAGCCGGCCGCCGCCGGCCCCACGATGGCCGGGATCACCCAGGCCGCGGCGAGCGCCGAGAAGACGCGGGGGCGCAGGGACTCGGGGTAGCAGCGGGCGACCAGGACGTAGAGCGCCACGATGGCCGCGCCGCCGCCGAGGCCCTGCAGCCCGCGTGCGGCCACCAGCACGCCCATCGACGGCGCCACGCCCGCGAGGGCAAGACCCGCGGCGAACGCCGTCAGGGCCAGGATGAGCGGCCGCCGGGGGCCGTGCTGGTCGGCGGACTCACCCGCCCAGACCATCGCCCACAGCGAGGTGACGGCGAAGATGGAGAAGCTCCACGCGTACCAGCGAAGGCCGTCGAGGTCGGCGGCGATCGTGGGCATCGCCGTGGCGACGGCCATCCCCTCGAAGGCGGCGATCGTGATCACGGCCACGATGCCGACGGTGAGCCGGCGACGGCCGGGGGCGAGGATGCCGTCGTGCGCGGAGGACACCTACTGGTCGCGGCCGGAGTCGCCGCCGCGGCCTTTCCCGCCGCCCGGTGGCAGCCCCTCGAAGATCTCCTTGCACTCGGGGCAGACCGGGAACTTGCCGGGGTCGCGGTTGGGCACCCACTTCTTGCCGCACAAGGCGATGACCGGGGCTCCGGTCACGGCGCTCTCGACGATCTTGTTCTTCTGCACGTAGTGCGCGAACCGCTCGTGGTCGCCGGCGTCGGTGTCGATCGGCGCGGTCTCGGGCCGTTCCAGCACGCCGACGCCGCCGTCGGGGTCGCCGGGGGACGTCTGGGGCGCGAGGTCGGGGAGGTCGGCCATGCGCCCCATGGTAGGCGCGCCCGCGGTCGGGCGGCTGAGGGCGTCAGTTGTCGTGCGGGTCGTCGGGGTACGTGTGCAGGAACGCCAGCTCGCCGCCCTGGCGGCGCAGCACCGAGCGCCACAGCCGGTCGGGGTGGTCGGTGAACGGGTCGGCCGGGTCGGCCTCCACCACGAACCACGAGCCCCCGACGATCTCGTCCTCGAGCTGCCCGGTCGACCACCCGGCGTATCCCGCGTACACCCGCAACCCGGTGGTCGCGGCGGCGGTCTGCTCGGGCGAGCCGTCGAGGTCGACGACGGCGAAGGACCCGTGCACCGGCCGCAGCCCGGCCACCGGGCCCGAGCGCATCCGCGCCACCGCCACCGCCGAGTCGGGGCCCACCGGACCGCCGCGGTAGAGCACGCAGGGCTCGGTCGTCACGTCATGCCAGTCCGGCAGGACCTCGGCGACCGGCATCCGGCTCGGCCGGTTGAGGATCACGCCCAGGGCGCCGTCTGCGTCGTGGTCCAGCACGAGCACCACGGACCGCCGGAAGGTCTCCTCGTCCAGCAGCGGGCTGGCGACGAGCAGCCTCCCGGTCAAGGCGCCGGGCGCGAGATCGGCCACACCCCCATGATGGACCGCATCGGGCCGCCGCAGGTGGGGAATAGATACCCCCTGGGGTATCGTTGTGATCGACGCACGCACCCGACCACCCCATCCCCCGCGACCGCAAGGAGTCCCTCGTGGCCACCGTCAACCTGACCGAGCAGACCTTCGGCGAGACCGTGCAGGGCAACAGCACCGTCTTCGTCGACTTCTGGGCCGCGTGGTGCGGACCGTGCCGGATGTTCGCCCCGGTGTACGAGAAGGTCTCCGAGGCCCACCCCGACGCCGTCTTCGCCAAGGTCGACACCGAGGCCGAGCAGGGCCTGGCCGCGGCCTTCGGCATCACCTCGATCCCCACGTTGGTGGCGATCCGCGACGGCGTCGTGCTGCACTCCCAGGCCGGCGCGCTCCCCGAGCAGGGCCTCACGGCGCTCATCCAGGCCGTCGCCGACGTCGACATGGACCAGGTCCGCGCCACCATCGCCGAGCGCTCCGCCCAGCAGGGCGCCGACGCGTAGTCGCCCCAGCCCGCCGCCGCTCAGCCAGCCACGAACCAGGCCGGGCGGGCGACCCGGACGGCCACCGCGTCCCCGGCCACGGGGCGATTCGACCGGCCACCTGGACGGCAAGCATCCGGCCGGCCGCGGAGATCGTCACCAGCGCGTCCGTCCCCGCGGTACTCGCGCGAGCAGACCACCCCCTCCGCGTGCCCCGGCTCACCCGGCGCCGCGAGCACCAGGTGCTCCGGGCGCAGCATGACCGTGCCCTCCCCGTAGGCGGGCTCGGCCAGCGTCAAGGTGCCGAGCGGCGTCTCGGCGACGGCGCCGTCGGCGCGGGCGGCAGCAGGGTCGCGGTGCCGACGAACTGGGCGACCCAGTCGCCCGCCGGGCGCTCGTACACCTCCCACGGCGGTCCTGCCTGCACCACCACGCCGCCGTTCATGACCGCCAGCCTGTCGGCGCACGCGAGCGCCTCATCCTGGTCATGGGTCACGAGCAGCGTGGTCGACCCGGCCGCCCGGAGCGCCGCGAGCACCTCCTGTCGGACACGTCCGCGCAGCGACGCGTCGAGCGAGGCGAACGGCTCATCCAGCAGCACCACGTCCGGGCGCGGAGCCAGCGCCCGGGCGACGGCCACCCGCTGCTGCTGCCCGCCGGACAACTCGTGCGGGCGGCGCTCGCCCAGCCCGCTGAGCCCCAACGCCGTGAGCAGCTCGTCCACCCGGTCCTCGCGTTCGGGTGTCGCCCGGCCCAGGCCGAAGCCGATGTTGCCGCGCACATCGAGGTGCGGGAAGAGCGCGCCCTCTTGCGGAACGATCCCGACCCGGCGGCGCTCGGGCGCGAGCCGACCGCCCGGCGCCGTCGACCACCTCGCCAGCGACGGCGACGGTGCCGCGTCAGCGGTATCGAAGCCCGCCACGATCCGCAGCAGGGTCGTCTTCCCGCACCCGCTAGGCCCGAGCAGCGCCGTCACCGAGCCAGCGGGGACCTCCAGATCCACGCCCTGCAGCACCGCCACGGACCCGTACGACTTGCCCACGCCGCAGACGCGCAGTCCCAGTCCCTCCGGCTCGGCCATCAGCCCCGCTCCGTCCTGTCGCGCACCAGCAGCAGCGTCGGTATCGCCGCCACCAGGATCAGGGCCAGGGCGTACGGCGCCGCGGCGGCGAACTGGCCCGAGCCCGTCTCAGTCCACAGCCGGGTGGCGAGGGTCTCGACGCCGGTCGGCCGCAGCAGCAAGGTCGCGGGCAGCTCCTTCATCACGGTCAGCAGCACCAGCGCCGCCCCGGCGCCGATGCCCGGCAGCGCGAGCGGCAGGGTGACCGACCAGGCCGTCCTGGCTGGGCCGCGGCCAAGGGACCGCGAGACCTCCTCCAGGACCGGCGGGCTCTGCTCGACGGCCGAGCGGATCGATCCCACCGCGGCTGGCAGGAAGAGCACGGCGTAGGCCAGCACCAGCAACGCGGTGGTCTGGTACAGCGGATCGGCCAGATTCACCGACAGGAAGACCAGGGACAGCGCCACGACGATGCCTGGCAGCGCGTGCGCCGCCCACACCGAACGTTCGATCACCCGGGAGGCGCGGCCCGCATGGCGGGCCGCCAGCAACGCCACCGGCAGCGCGAGCAGAGTGGTGACCGCGGCGCCGAGCCAGGCCGAGGGTCACCGTGGTCGCCAGCGCCTCGGCGAAGTCGCGGGCGCCTGCCCTGGACGACCCGCGGCCCAACCACAGCACGAGGCTGGCCACGGGGACCCCGACGCCCAGGGCCGCCAGCCCCCACGCTCCGACCAGGGCCGGGATCCGCATCGGACCGAGTGCCAACCGCGGCAGGACCCGGCCCGCTCGCGGGCCGCGGCGACCGCCCGACTGCGACCCCCGGGCGCGCGACTCCCCCCACACGATGAGCAGGGTCAGCGCCACCAGCACGAGCGCCAGCACCGCCGCCGGCGTGCGGTCGAAGCTCGCCCGGTAGCTGGCGTAGATCACGCGGGTGAACGTGTCGAAGCGCAGCAGCGAGACGGCGCCGAAGTCCGACAGCACGTACAGGGCCACGAGCAGCCCCCCTGCTGTCGCCGCGGGGCGCGCCTGCGGGAGCGTGGCCTCGACGAAGGCCCGGACCGGACCGCGGCCCAGCGACCGGGCCACCTCCTCGACGGCGGGGTCCGCACGCCGCAGGGTCGCCGCGACCGGGAGGTAGACGTACGGCGTGCAGCACAGCGTGAGCACCGTGAAGGCCGCCCAGAAGCCGGCGAGGCCCGGCTCGAAGGACAGCCACGCGTAGGCCGCGACATAGGTCGGCACCGCGAGCGGAAGCGCGGCGAGGACGCCCAGCACACGGCGGCCGGGCAGGTCGCTGCGGACCACGAGCCAGGCCTGCGCGACCCCCAGCACGAGGCAGGCGAGCGTGACCGCCGCGGCCAACCCGACGCTGGCGGCGATCAGCTCCAGCGTTCGGGGGCGCAGCAGGATCTCCGCGATCCGCTCCGGTCCCGCCTGGAGCGTGCGCAGGACGAGGTAGACCAGCGGCAGCAGGGCCAGGGCCGCGACCAGGCCGGCGACGGCGACCAACGGGGCGGGGGCGCGCTTCCCGGCGCGTGCCCCCGCCCGCGGCGCGGCCAAGGATGCGCTCAGGTCAGCCCCAGCGAATCCAGCAACTCCAGCGTCTCGCCCAGGGATGCGAGGTCGGACAGGTCCAGGTCCGGCCCCTGCAGGTCGGCCAGCGGCCGCAGCCCCTCGACGACGGCGACCCCGTCGATCAGCGGGTACTCAAACGTCTCGGTCGCGAAGTAGGTCTGCGCCTCCTCAGCCAGCAGCCAGTCCACGAGGGCCTGTGCGGCGATCGGGTTGGACGCGGTCGTCAGCACACCCGCCCCCGCGACGTTCACGAGCGAGCCCGGGTCGCCGTCCTCGAACCAGCCGAGCTGGGCCTGGAGGGCTCCGGCCCCGACCTCGGCCTGCTTCTCGTACCAGTAGTAGTGGTTGATCAGCCCGAGGGCCACCTGCCCTGCGTCGACGGCGTCCAGGATGCCGGTGTTCTTCTCGAAGGTCTGCACCCCGTTGGCCTGCAGACCCTTGAGGAAGTCCTCGGCGGCCTGCTCGCCCTCGGTGACCCGCAGAGCGGTGACGAAGGCCTGGAAGGACGCGTTGGTCGGCGCGATGGCCACCTTGCCCTTCCACTCGGGCTCGACCAGGTCGAGGACCGACGCCGGCGCCGAGTCGACCTGCCGCGGGTCGTACACGGCCACCCGGGCCCGCCCGGACAGGCCGACCCACTGCCCCTCGGCGTCCCGGTAGCGCGCGTCGACGCGGTCCAGCGTCCCCTCGGGCAGGTCGGCCAGCACGCCCTGGTCGGCCAGCGCCCCCAGCGCACCGGCGTCCTGGGCGAAGAACACATCCGGCCGGGCCCGGTCGCCCTCCTCGAGGATCTGGGCGGCCAACTCGGCGCTGTCGCCGTAGCGCACCTCGACCTCGACCCCGGTTTCGGCGGTGAACCGCTCAAACAGCGGGCCGACCAGCGCCTCGTTGCGGCCGGAGTACACCACCAGCGTCCCCGAGGGGCTCGCCGCCGGCGACGCAGCGGCGTCGCTCTGCGGGTCCGGCGAGCCGCCGCCGCAGCCGGTCAAGACCAGGACGGCCGCGGCGGCCAGGGCGAGCAGCGCCCGGGGGCGGGCACGAGGGGTGGCGTGGGACATGGCGCCTTCCAGATCCGTGAATTGAGTTAGGCAAGCCTAACCTACCTATGCGCCCGGTCGACCCTCGGGTCGGGCACGATGGCCGCCATGCGCGTACTCGTGGTGGCCAACCGCAACGATCCGGATCTGGGCTACGTCGGCGAGCGCCTCGAGGAGCGCGGCGCCACGATCGACCGCACCTGGCGCGACGACCTGTCCGACCACTTCCCCGTCCCCGGGGCCCACGACGTCGTGGTGTCGCTGGGCTCGGACTGGTCGGTCTACTCCGAGCGGGTGATGATCGAGGTGCGCCACGAGGCCCGCTACATGCGCGCGGCCGTCGACGGCGGCGTCCCCGTGCTCGGCATCTGCTACGGCGGCCAGCTGCTGGCCCACGCGCTCGGCGGATCCGTCGAGCCCTCCCCCGAGCCCGAGATCGGCTGGCACGAGCTGCAGCTCGCCGGCGCCGCGCACACCTCGGGCGCCAGCGGGCCGATCGAGCCCGGGCCGTACCTGCAGTGGCACGTCGACCGCCTCACGCCGCCCTCCGGGGCGCGGGTGCTCGCGCGCACCCCGGCGGCCATCCAGGCCTTCTCGATCCGCGGCTCGCTCGGCCTGCAGTACCACCCCGAGGCCACTCCCGAGATGGTGGGCGAGTGGATCGACGTCGGCCAAGAACGAGCTGGACGAGCGCGGCATCGACGCCGACGCGCTGCTGGCCGAGACCGAGCGGCAGGCCCCGGAGGCGCGGGCGCGCGCCCACCGCCTGGTCGACGCCTTCCTCGACGGCGCGTTCGACCGCTGACCCGGGCCGATCGCCAGCCCTCTGGCCACGCCGAAGGGGGCGCCCCCGCCTGAGCGGGGGCGCCCCCTTCGGGACGGGCGAGACCTGCCGTCAGCCGCCCAGCAAGCCCAGGGCGCCCAGACCGACGAACACGCAGATCAGCACGAACAGGATCGCCAGCAGCGGCGCGACGAACCGGATGTAGCGGTCGTAGCCGACCTTCGCCAGGGTGAGGCCACCCATGACGATCGCGGACGTCGGGGTGAACAGGTTCACCCAGCCGCTCGCGGACTGGTAGGCCGTCACCACGATCGAGCGGTTGACGTCGGCGAAGTCCGCCAGCGGGGCCATGATCGGCATCGCCAGCACGGCGTGGCCGGAGCTGGACGGCACCAGGAACGCCAGCGGGATGTTGACGACGAACATCATGACCCCGAAGACCGCGCTGGACAGGCCGCTGACCACCCCCTCCAGCGAGTTCAGCACCGTGTCGGTGATGCTCGCGTTGTTCATGACGACGGTGACGCCGCGGGCGAGGGCGATGATGAACGCCGCGCCCATGAAGTCGCCCATGCCGCCGACGATCCCGCCGACCATGCCCTCCTCGCCGAGGCCGCCGATCAGGCCGACCACGATCGAGGCGACCAGGAACAGCGCGGCCAGCTCGGGGAAGTACCAGTACCAGGTGATGGTGTTGAGCAGGTCGCTCTCGCCGTCGGCGAAGTCACCCCACGGGATGACCGAGAAGATCATCAGGATGAAGGTGAACGCGAAGACCCACATCACGGTCTTCTGCCGGCCGGTCATCTCCGGCGGCACGGCGTCGGCCTCCAGCCCGAGGTCCTCGTCGCCCGGCTGCGCCGGCGCGAGCGACTTCGACGGGTCGGCCTTGACCTTGCGGGCGTACCGCAGCACGTAGAGGATCGCCACGACGGTGAGGACGACGTACATGACCAGCGCGGAGCACGATGCCGTCGCCCGAGCGGGATGCCGGCGGAGTCCGAGGCCACCCCGGTGGCGAACGGGTTGACCGTCGAGGCCAGGGTGCCGACCCCGGCCCCGATCATGATGGTGACGGCGCCGACCATCCGGTCGAAGCCGATCCCGACCATGACGGGCACGAGCAAGGCGTAGAA
The DNA here is from genome assembly GCA_963818455.1 of uncultured Actinomycetota bacterium. Lineage (GTDB taxonomy): Bacteria > Actinomycetota > Actinomycetes > CAVWCF01 > CAVWCF01 > CAWFSE01. The sequence goes on along the minus strand of CAWFSE010000011.1, from coordinate 54,436 downwards.
GCCCAGGGTCTCCTCGGCCATGCCGTACGTGGTACCGCCGATCGAGAAGATCACCATCAAGATGGTGATCAGCAGCAACCCGCGGGTGCGGAAGCGGTGGGTGACCCGAGCGATGCCCGCGTCCAGCGCCCCGGTGCGCATGGTCACCGTGATGAAGGCACCGATGGCCAGCACGAAGAAGAAGACCTGCGACGGCGCCGAACAGGGCGCCCTCGTTGTACGGGCCGGTGTTGCCGGGGGCCGTGACGATCTCGCGCCTCGACGCCCTCGCCGCACGCCTCCTGGGCGGCCTGCTCGGTCTCGGCCGACGGGGCGTCCTCGACCGCCGTCGGGACCTCGCGGATGCCGTACAGGCCGTTGACCGGCGACAGGCAGAGGTCGTAGAGCCGGTCCTTGAAGGTCGAGGTCGACCTCGAACGACTGGTAGCTGCCGGGGATCGGCTTGGCGTCGTCCCCGTCGCACGAGACGTACGTGTACGAGCCGGGCTTGATGACGAAGGTCAAGCCCCACACGATCAGCAGCACGAAGAACAGCACCGTGAACGCGGAGGGGAACTTGAACCCCTTCTTCTTCTGCGGCTCCACCTGAGCCTGGGTGGCGGCGTCGGCCATGTGCATGCCTCTCTCAGCGCCGAGGGGCGGACCAGCCGCCCGCGATGATCAGATTCTGTCGCACGCCCGGCGCCGGGGTGGGCGTTTTCGCGCCCTTGGCGCGGAGCGCACCGATTCACCGTCCAGCCTCGCGCACCGGGGCGTCGCCCGGTCAGGGCCGCACGGCCGGGCCGAGGCGGACCTTCGTCCCGACCGGGGAAACGCTGGCCGACGAATGCCGGAAATCCCGGTGATCGGGTGGCGACCTGAGGCGCAGAGGGCCAAGATCGGAAGCAGCCACTGCGACGCGGTCCGGATGGCCCGCGCGCACCTCCGACGAGAGGACAGATCACGTCATGACACTGCACGTCGATTCGGAGGTGGGCGTCCTCAAGCAGGTCGTGATCCACCGACCGGGCCTCGAGCTGTCGCGGCTGACCCCGCAGAACGTCGAGGACCTGCTCTTCGACGACGTGATGTGGGCGGCCCGCGCCCGCGAGGAGCACGACGCCTTCGCGCAGAAGCTGCGCGACAAGGGCGTCAAGGTGCACTACTTCCACGAGCTGCTCGGCGAGGTCCTCGAGATCCCCGAGGCCAAGGAGTTCGTCCTGGACCTGGTGGCCAACGAGCACACCGTCGGCCCGCAGCTGGTCGGGCCGCTGCACGACCTCGCCGACAGCGTCGACGGCCGCACGATGGCCGAGTACCTCATCGGCGGCATCCTCAAGCGCGACCTGCAGCTGCCCAAGGCCAAGAGCCTGCTGTGGGAGTACCTCGACGACGGCGACTTCATCCTCACGCCGCTGCCGAACCACCTGTTCCAGCGCGACAACACCGCCTTCGTCTACCAGGGGCTGTCGGTCAACCCGATGATGAAGCCCGCGCGCAAGCGCGAGACGGTGCACAGCCGGGCGATCTGGAACTTCCACCCGAAGTTCAAGGACGAGGGGCTGCACTTCTACTACGGCAACGACGACATCCCGCACGAGCCGGCCACCGTCGAGGGCGGCGACATCCTGGTCGTCGGCAACGGCGCCGTGATGATCGGCATGGGCGAGCGGACGACCCCGCAGGGCATCGGCATGCTGGCGCGGGCGTACTTCTCCGACCCGCGCGGCCTGATCAACAAGATCATCGTGGTGGAGCTGCCGAAGACCCGCGCCTTCATGCACCTCGACACCGCGATGACGATGATCGACAAGGACAAGTTCTCCGTCTACCCGTACCTCCCGGAGCACCTGAAGACCTACACGCTCACCAAGGCCGACGACTCCGGCGCCTACGACATCGTCGAGAACGACGACCTGTGGCCGGTGCTCGCCGAGGCCGTCGGCGTCGACGAAGATGCACGCGCTGAAGACCCCGATCGACGAGATGGGCGCCGCCCGCGAGCAGTGGGACGACGGCAACAACTTCCTGGCCGTCGCGCCCGGCGTCATCTTCGGCTACGAGCGCAACACGACCACCAACACCTTCCTGCGCAAGAACGGCATCGAGATCGTCTCGATCGTCGGCTCCGAGCTCGGACGCGGCCGCGGCGGCCCCCGCTGCATGAGCTGCCCCATCGAGCGCGGACCGGCCTGATCCGACCCCTGGGCCGGCGGGCCGCCGCCCGCCGGCCCAGCGGCGCCAGGCCGCCCCTCCCCCGATCCCCCACCGACGACAGGAGCCATCCCCGTGCCCGTGAACCTGCGCCACCGCGACTTCCTCAAGGAGCTCGACTTCACCAAGAAGGAGCTCGCCTTCCTGCTCGACCTGTCCCGCGACCTCAAGCGCGCCAAGTACTCCGGCACCGAGGTCCAGCGGATGAGGGGCAAGAACGTCGCCCTCATCTTCGAGAAGACCTCCACCCGCACCCGGTGCGCCTTCGAGGTCGGCGCCTTCGACCAGGGCGCCCACGTGACCTACCTCGACCCGAACTCCTCGCAGATGGGCCACAAGGAGTCGACGGCCGACACCGCGCGCGTGCTCGTCCGGCTTCTACGACGGCATCGAGTTCCGCGGCAGCGCCCATGCGCTGGTCGAGGAGCTCGCCGAGTACGCCGGCGTGCCGGTCTGGAACGGCCTCACCGACGAGTGGCACCCCACCCAGATGCTGGCCGACTTCCTCACCATGATCGAGCACGGCCGCGGCAAGCCGATCGAGGAGATCACCTACGCGTACCTGGGCGACGCCCGCTCCAACATGGGCAACTCGCTGCTCATCATGGGCGCGATCATGGGCGCCGACGTGCGCATCGCCAGCCCCAAGCACCTGTGGCCGAGCGAGGAGGTCCAGGCGGCCGCGCACGAGCAGGCCGCGCTGTCCGGCGCCCGCGTCACCCTCACCGAGAACGCCGACGAGGCCCTTGAGGGCGCCGACTTCGTGCACACCGACGTGTGGGTCTCGATGGGCGAGCCCAAGGAGGTCTGGGACGAGCGGATCGCGCTGCTCAAGCCGTACCAGGTCAACACCGAGGCGCTGAAGAAGACCGGCAAGCCCAACGTGCGCTTCATGCACTGCCTGCCGGCCTTCCACGACACCAACACCGTCGTCGGCAAGGACATCGCCGCCAAGACCGGCATGGACAACGGCCTCGAGGTCACCAACGACGTCTTCGAGTCGCCGGCCAACATCGCCTTCGGCCAGGCCGAGAACCGGCTGCACACCATCAAGGCGATCATGGTCGCCACCATCGGCGACTGACCGCTCGATCGACCGCGGCCCCGCCCCTCCACCTGGGGGCGGGGCCGAGGTGCGTTCGTACCCGATGAGCCGACCCGTGCAGCCGACTCGATAGCGTCGCCGCGTGACCACCGCCATCGCGGCCTTTGCCACCTACGCGATCATCGCCGCCGCGCTCTTCGGCTTCATCGAGGTCTACCGCACCGATGCGCTGGACTTCGAGATCACCGACAAGCTGTCCCGGCGCTGGTGGCTGGTCTTCCTGGGCGCCGTCGTGGTGGCGCCGTTCCTGCTCGGGCTGCTGCGCCAAGCCGGGCTCTTCGTCGGCTGGGAGGGCTCGCTGTTCACGGTGGCCCTCGTCATCGTCCTGGTCATCTACTTCTTCAACGTGCGACGCGCGATCCGCAAGCTGCGCTGAAGGCTGCGCTGCGGCCTCGCCAGGCCCTACCGTCGCGCCATGAGCGACCTGTCCGGCACCGGAATCCTGCTGAGCGAGTTCATCGGCACCGCCCTGCTGCTCCTCCTCGGCATCGGCGTCGGCGCCAACACCACGCTGTCGCGGTCCTTCGGCCACGGGCGCGACTGGCTGCTGATCTCGCTGGGCTGGGGGTTCGCGGTCTTCGTGGGCGCCAGCGTCGCCTGGCGGTCCGGCGCCCAGCTCAACCCCGCGGTGACCCTCGCCCTGGCGATGACCGGCAGCGTGCCGTGGCACCAGGTGCCGTGGTTCTTCCTGGCCCAGGTCCTGGGCGCGATGGCCGGCGCCCTGCTGGCCTACCTCACGTACAAGAAGCAGTTCGACACCCACGACGACCCGGCCGGCGACGGGCGGGGTGTTCTTCACCTCGGCCTCGGTGCGCGCGCCGGCCTGGAACCTGCTCACCGAGGCCATCGGCGCCTTCGTGCTCGTCTACTGGGTGCTGGAGAGCACGCCGTTCCAGCCGGGCACCGGGCGACTCGGCGCCGGTCTTCGGCAACGCCGCGCTGGGCTACGCCGGCGTCGCCTTCACGGTGATCGCGATCGGCGCCTCCCTCGGCGGCCCCACCGGCTACGCCATCAACCCGGCGCGCGACTTCGGTCCTCGGCTGGTCTACGCGCTGCTGCCCATCCGCGGCAAGGGCAGCGCGCAGTGGGGCTACGCCTGGATCCCGATTGTGGGCCCGCTCCTCGGCGCCGTCGCGGTCGGCGCGCTGCTGTTCAACGCGGTGGCGGAGCTAGCCGCGCACGTCCCCCAGACCGCCGCATGGCCCGAGCGAAACGAGGCCGGGCCGCCCCTGCAGGGGCGGCCCGGCCTCGTGCGGCTTGGTGCGGCTCAGGCGTTCTTGAGCCGGATCTTCAGCTGCTCCAGCTGCTCGGCGAGCTCGGCGGGCAGCCGGTCGCCGAACTTGGCGAAGTACTCGTCGGTCAGGTCGGCCTCGGCCAGCCAGGTGCTCGGGTTGACCGCGAAGAGCTCCTCGACCACCTCGGGGGCGATGTCGAGGCCCTCGAGGTTGAAGTCGCCGGGCGCCGGCGCGCGGCCGATCGGGGTGTCGACCGCGTCGGCCTCGCCCTCGACGCGGCGGATCGCCCACTCGATGACCCGGCTGTTCTCGCCGAAGCCCGGCCACAGGAACGAGCCGTCGGCGCCCTTGCGGAACCAGTTGACCTGGAAGACGCGCGGCAGCTTGTCGGGCGTGGTGGCCTTGCCGATCTCCAGCCAGTGGCCCCAGTAGTCGGCCATGTTGTAGCCGCAGAACGGCAGCATCGCGAACGGGTCGCGGCGCAGCGCGCCCGACGGTGCCCTCGGCCGCGGCCGTCTGCTCCGAGGAGACGGTGGCGCCGATGAAGACGCCGTGCTCCCAGCTCAGCGACTCGTTGACCAGCGGCACGTTGGTGGCGCGCCGGCCGCCGAAGAAGATCGCGTCGATGGCGACGCCGGCCGGGTCCTCCCAGTTGTCGGCGATCGACGGGCACTGCGACGGCGGGCGCGGTGAACCGGCTGTTCGGGTGGCTGGACAGCTCGCCGCTGTCGGGCGTCCAGTCGTTGCCCTTCCAGTCGATGAGGTGCGCGGGCGCGTCGTCGGTCAGGCCCTCCCACCACACGTCGCCGTCGTCGGTCAGCGCGACGTTGGTGAAGATGCAGTTGCCCCAGAGCGTCTTGATCGCGTTGGCGTTGGTCTTCATCCCGGTGCCGGGGGCGACGCCGAAGAAGCCCGGCCTCCGGGTTGATCGCGTGCAGCCGGCCGTCCTCGCCGAAGCGCATCCAGCAGATGTCGTCGCCGACCGTCTCGACCTTCCAGCCGGGCACGGTGGGCTCGAGCATCGCGAGGTTGGTCTTGCCGCAGGCCGACGGGAAGGCCGCGGCCAGGTGACGCACGTCGCCGCTGGGGGCGGTGAGCTTGAGGATCAGCATGTGCTCGGCCAGCCAGCCCTGGTCGCGGCCCATCACGCTGGCGATGCGCAGCGCGAAGCACTTCTTGCCGAGCAGCGCGTTGCCGCCGTAGCCGGACCCGTACGACCAGATCTCGCGGGTCTCCGGGAAGTGGCAGATGTACTTGGTGTCGCTGCACGGCCAGGCGACGTCGGGGCGCGAGGCGCCGTCGGCGTCGACGAGCGGGTAGCCGACGGTGTGCAGCGCCGGCACGAAGTCGCCGGCCTCGTCGATGAGCTTGAGGGCGGCCGTGCCCATGCGGGTCATGATCCGCATGTTGACGACGACGTACGGGGAGTCGGTGATCTCGACGCCGAGCTGGGAGATCGGCGAGCCGAGCGGGCCCATCGAGAACGGGATGACGTACATCGTGCGGCCCCGCATCGCGCCGTCGAAGAGCGTGCGCAGCTCGGCCTTCATCTCGGCCGGGGCGCGCCAGTTGTTCGTCGGGCCGGCGTCCTCGGCCTTCTCGGCGCAGATGAACGTGCGGTCCTCGACCCGCGCGACGTCGCTGGGGTTGCTGCGCGCGAGGAAGGAGTTCGGCCGGAGTTCGGGGTTGAGCCGGATGAACGTGCCGCCGTCGACCATCAGCTGGGTGAGGCGGTCCCACTCCTCCTGCGAGCCGTCGCACCACTCGACGCGATCGGGCTTGGTCAGGGCGGCGACCTCTTCGACCCAGGCGATCAGCTTGGCGTTGGTCGTCGGCGCTCCGGCGATCCCGGCAACAGTCATTGTTCGGCTCTCCCGCACGCGGTACGGCGGACCTCGTCGTCCGCTGCCCCTAGGGTGCCCTAACACGCGCCCCTCCGCACGGGCGAAAGGCCCGTCGACGGCTGCTCGGCGCGCTTTGTGACGAATTCCACACGGTGACGGCGGTCACCTCGGGTCCCCGCGGGACAGGCCTGGGGCGGCGCCCACCCGGGTCTGGCACGATTCCCCCAAACGGAACGCCGTTCCGACTGGCGAAAGGCACTCCCATGCGACTGCTCATCCTCGGCGCGGGCAACGTCGGCCTTGAGGTGGCCGCCCGGGTGCGTGCCGCCGGCGGCTCGGTGGTCGCCACCACGACCCGCGAGGAGCGCCTCCCCGAGCTGCAGGCCGTGGCCGACGAGGCCGTGGTGCTCGTCGGCAGCGACGCCGAGGCCGTCGCCCGCGCCGCCGAGGGCTGCGACGCGATCCTGATGTCGGCCAGCCCGCCGTTGATGAAGTCCACCACCGTCGAGGAGCGGCGCGCGTCGTACCGAGACGTCCTGGTCACCTCGTGCGAGAGCGCCGCCGCCGCCTGCGACCGAGTGGTCTTCACGTCGTCGATCTCGGTCTTCGGCGACGGCCGCCAGGAGCCGGGCGACCTGATCACCGAGGAGACCCCGCGCACCACAAGCGACGAGCCGAGCAGCGTCTACTTCGCGATGGCCGAGGACGCCGCGCTCAGCGCCCCCCGAGGAGCCGTGCTCCGGCTGGCCGACGTCTACGGCCACCCGCGCGACATCGACTTCACCAGCCGGGTGCGGCTGGCCCACCAGTACATGGGCGGCAGCGTCGCGTTCGCCCGCGACGGCCTGCTGCACCGGGTGCACGTCGAGGATGTCGCCCGCGGCATCCTGCACGTGCTGGACGACGGGCTGGTCGGGACGTACCACCTCGTGCCCGACCTGCAGCGCCCGCCGACCAACGGCGAGGCCTTCGACTCACTCGCCGACGCCGCGGGCCTGCCCCGGCTGGAGTTCCGCGGCGAGCTGGCCACGCCGACCAAGCAGGTGTCGTCGGCGAAGATCCGCGGCACCGGCTTCGTCTTCGCCCACCCCGCCGATCCCCTGCACTGACGGCTACCTCGGCGGGAGCCGGCGCGGCGTCAGCGGGAGCCGGCGGGGCGGGGTCCCTCCGCAGGCCGTGAAGGAGCCGGGCGCGGGACCAAGGCGACCGTCGCCGCTGACGCGACGCGCCTCGGCGGGATAGGCCAAGGAGGGACTCCCACCCCGCCGTCAGGTTCACGTCGACACGTAAGGGAAGGTCGCGGCGACGGCCGCCCCTGTGATCGCGGCCTGCACGAGCGCAGGCGCCCACGGTGCAGCGGTGCGCCCCGCGACGACAAAGCCGTAGACCGCGAACCACGCGAACAGCAGCGCCACCAACGGGATGATCAGCGTCAGGAACCCCGGCGCCCCCAACAGCAGCACCGCGGCCAGCAGCCCGAGGACCACCAGCGACCGGGACAGTGCGACCAAGGCGAGCCGGCGGCCGCGCCTCGTCCGGCGGGCCAGCAGCTCCTCGCCGAGGAAGTAGGCGAACGCGCACAGCGCCAACGCGAGGCCCGCGGCCTTGCGCCCGCCTGCGAACCCGGCGTCGACCCAGGTGGCGTTGCCGACCGCGAGGAAGGTCGCCACCACGTACGCCGATAGCGCCAGAGAAGCCGCCGCGGTGGCCCACCGGGAGCGAGCCGGCCCCGCCGGGCCGTCCGCGTCCCCACCACCGAGGCTGGTGCGCGAGGCCACCGCCAGGCAGACCAGGCCGAAGACGGCCAGGAAGGCGGCGAGATAGCCGCCCACGGCGATCGGCACGATGCCACCGAGTCCCGGGACCGCGGCCATCACGAGCGCGGCCACCGTGGCGCCAGCCGCCATGCCGCCAGCCGCCACGCCGGCCGACACCGTGCGGTGGGGGGCCAGCGGCCGCCGGCCGCCGAGCAGCAGGCTCGCGAGCGGCACGAAACCCAGGGTGGCCGCGAGCAGCAGCAGGCCGGCCCAGAGCATTCGGTCCGCCGGGCCCTCTGCGGGATCGGCGACGCCGTACGACAGGGCCTCGCCGATCCAGTCGCTCGTCGCGTCCAGGGTGTCGGCGGCGAAGACGATCGTGACGTGCTCGACCCCGGGAACTACCTGCTCGCGCCGGGCCGAGCCGTCCTCGAACGAGCCGTACGTGATGCCGCCCTCGCCGCCCGGATACCCCAGCTGCAGCGCCTCACGCGCGGCCTCGAAGAAGCGCGGCTGCTCCCGCTCGCCCACCAGCAGCAGCAGATTGGCCGGGCGGGCAGCATCGGCCGGCAGGTCCTCGGCCGAAGGCAGCGAAACGGCCACCGTCACCGCGACCCCGGTGGTGCCGCTGCCCGGTGGGTGCGCGGCCGCGTACAGCGTGACCGCCCCCGCCCCCATCGAGTGGCCGACCAGCGCGAGCCGCCCCGGTGCCGCCCAGGGCTGCCCGACCGCCCACCCCACCACGGCGTCGAGATCGGCCTGCAGTGCCGCCCGGGACGCGGCCCCCACGCCGTTCTGGCTGGGCAGCGGCCGGGGGTTGGCCCCGTGGCCGGTGAAGTCGAGCAGCACGGCGACGTAGCCGTCGTTGGCCAGCGCCGGGCCGAACGCGTACATCAGCTGCTTGCTGCCGGCGAATCCGTGGGCGACGACCACCACGGGCCGGCGCTCCGGTTCGCCCTCGGTGCGGAAGACCTCGACGGGCACGCCACCCGCGCTGGCCGACTCGCGGACGATCCCGTCGTCCCAGGCGGCCAGCCCGCGGACGCCGATGAAGGCCAGCAGCACGGCCACGATCGCGAAGGCCAGCTCGACCCGCCGCCCGGACGTCGTCGCCGCTTCCACCGGCCCATCGTGCCCGACGGTGGGAGAATGGGGGTACGCAAGCCACCTAGTCGAAGGCAGGACACCATGAGCGGCTTCACCGTCCAGCCCCTCCACGCGATGACCTGGACCCGCAACTCGCTCGGCGCCGAGGTCACCCGCCTGTACACGAAGGGGGCCGTCCTGAGCGTGGTCCGCGGCCAGGCCGGAGAGCTGATCCCGGCACACGGCTACACCCACGGCTGCGTCACGTACGTCGTGTCGGGCGCCATCGAGATCGACGGCAACGTGCTGCGTCCTGGCGACGCCGGCACGTACCAGGCCAACTCCGGCTTCTTCGCGGTGAAGTTCCTGGAGGACTCCATCTACGTCGTCGCCCGCAATGCCGAGGACGAGCTGACCGTGCCCGACTCCGGCGAGATGGCGGCCGCCCACCTCGACGCGTAGCCGAGCGCCTCACGCCGGACGTCACCGGTTCGTCACCGGCGCGCCGGTATCGGCCGGCCCGATGACCGTGTTCCCTGGAGGTCGCACCCCCGAACCTCCCGGAGCAGCACCATGACGGTCACCCCCGAGCAAACACCGAACACCCCCGCCGCGAGCAAGCGGCGGCTGGCCTGGCTGCGCCGCCCCCTCGTCGCCGTTCCACTGGCGCTGGTCCTCCTCGCCGGGTTCGGGGTGGCGATGGCGGCCTTCCAGCCCTGGAAGATCTTCGTCGACTCTGTCGTCGTCGAGGCGACCCCGACGGCCCCCGGCGATGCCGGGGGCGGAACGGCGGCGGAGCCCGTGGTGCTCGCCACCGGGTCGTTCATCTCCCACGAGCACGAGACCACGGGCTCGGTGTCAGTCCTCCTGCTGGCCGACGGCTCGCGCGTGCTGCGCCTTGAGGACCTCTCCACCTCCAACGGCCCGGACCTCAAGGTGTGGCTCACCGACGCTCCCGTGACCGAGGGGACCGACGGCTGGCGGGTTTTCGACGACGGGGCCTGGGCCGACCTAGGGGCGCTCAAGGGCAACGTCGGAAGCCAGAACTACACGATCCCCGCGGATGTGGACCTCACCCAGCTCACCAGCGTGAGCATCTGGTGCGACCGCTTCGACGTGTCGTTCGGCGCGGCAGCGCTGACGCTGGTCTGAGCGCGGACCGACGAGCCCGTGAGGCGCAGACGATGAGCATCGCGCCCGACCCCGCCACGGCCTACGGTCAGGCCATGCCGGACACGCGCGGGACTGTGCTGGTCGTCGAGGACGACCCGGTCCTCGCCGACGTGCTGCGCCGCTACGTCGAGTCGGGGGGCTACTCGGTCGAGGTGGCCGGCGACGGCCCGGCCGCGGTCGAGGCGCACCCCCGAGTGGAGCCCGACCTGGTCGTGCTCGACCTCATGCTGCCGGGCTTCGACGGCTTCGAGGTGTGCCGCCGGATCCGCCAGGAGGCGCCGACCCCGGTCATCATGCTGACCGCCCGCGGCGAGGAGTCCGACCGCATCGCCGGCCTCGAGCTCGGCGCCGACGACTACATCGCCAAGCCGTTCAGCCCACGCGAGGTGCTCCTGCGCATCGAGGCGGTGCTGCGCCGCGCCTCCGCACCCGGTTCCCCGGCGGCCGACCGCGGGGTCCTCCGCGACGGCACGCTCGTGCTCGACGCCGCCGCACACGCCGTAGAGATCGACGGCCACCCGCTGGCGCTGACCGCCCGCGAGTACGACCTGCTGGCCCATCTGATGGCCCACCCGCGGACCGCGTTCACGCGCGAGGAGCTGCTCCGTGACGTGTGGGGCTGGGAGATCGGCGACAAGAGCACGGTGACCGTGCACGTGCGGCGACTGCGCGAAAAGCTGGGCGACGACGCCGAGGCGCCCACCCGAGTGGTCACCGTCTGGGGCGTCGGGTACCGCTACGAGCCGGTGGAGGCGCCGTGATCACCCCCGGAGAGGTCGCCCTCGTAGCCGGCGCCTCGGTCGCGGCGGGTGCGATCGCCTACGGCAGCGGGGTGCTGCTGCTGCGCCGCGCCGAGGGCCGCTCGCTGCGGGCCTCGGTGGTCATCGTCGCCCTCACCGCGGCGAGCGTGGTGTCGATCGGCGTGCTCATCACGGCTCAGCTCATGCTCGTGGCCGGTGACGCGCTGGTCGTCCTCCTCGTCGCGGTCGCCGCCGGCACGCTGGCCGCCCTCGGGGTCGCTCGGGCGCTCGCCCGTTCGCTCGAGGAGCGCAGCGCAGACCTCACCGCCTCGCTGCGGACCCTGGCCGACGAGCACGACCCCGTCCCGGGGGCCAGGTCGGGCCTACCGGAGGCGGCGGCCGCTCAGCCCGTCCGGGCCGACGAGATCGCCCTGCTGGCCGCCGAACTGGAGACGACCCGGGCCCGCCTCGGCGAGGCGCGAGACCGCGAGCGCGCCCTGGAGGAGAGCCGACGCGAGCTCGTGGCCGGCATGAGCCACGACCTGCGGGCCCCGCTGGCCTCGGTGCGCGCGATGGCCGAGGCGCTCTCCGACGGCGTGGTGGCGGACCCCGAATCGGTCGCGGAGTACCACGTGCGGATCGGGAACGAGGCCGAGCGGCTGTCCGGCATGGTCGACGACCTCTTCGAGCTGTCCCGGATCAACGCGGGGGCCCTGTCGCTCACCCTCAGCCAGGTCGCGCTCGCCGACGTCGTGCGCGACGCGTACGAGGGGGCGGAGCCGGTCGCCCGTCGGCACGGCGTGCGGCTGGAGACCACGACCAATGACGTCCGGGCCGTCGTCGACAGCGCTCAACTGCGGCGTGCGGTGCTCAATCTCGTCGCGAACGCCGTGAGGCACACCCCGGCCGACGGCACCGTGCAGATCGGGTGCGACCGCGACCCCGCCGGCCGGCCCTTCGTCACCGTGTCGGACGCCTGCGGCGGGCATCCCCGACACCGACGCCTGCCGCGCGTGTTCGACCCCGGCTACCGCGGCGAGGAGTCGCGAACCCCAGGCGCGGAGGTCGGCGCCGGCCTGGGCCTCGCGATCGCCCAGGGGATCGTCGAGGCCCACGCGGGCCAGCGGTGCGCAATGAGGGGCTTGGCTGCGTCTTCACCGTGCTGCTCCCCCAGCCCGCGTAGCTGGCAGCGAAGGGCGTTAGCGCCTGTCCACAGGCGTGCCGCCAGGTCCGGTTGAGCTCGCGATGGGACCTGCGTTCCTGTTGGCATTGCTGGGGAAACCCGTATCCACAGATGTTGCCGCGGGGCTTCCCGGCGCTGCCCGCCTCCGCTAGAGTTCGAACACCTGTTCGACTCGATCGGAGGCCCGCGTTGACCGTCTCGCCGCTCCCGTCGCGCCCTTCGGCGCGGGCTGCGCTGGACGAGGTGGGCGCGGCCCTAGACGACCTCGGCCGGGTCGCCTGGGAGCACGCCTCCCCAGGCGAGCTGCGCGCCGCGGTGGCCGGGCTCGAGGAGGCGGCCGCGCGGCTGGACTCCGCGCGCCTGGCCGCCGCCCAAGCGGTCGACTCCTCAGGGGTGTGGGCCCGCGACCGGGGACCGCGCCGACCGGCCGCAGGCGTGGCTGCGGAGCGGCGGCGCGCCTCGCACTCGGGTGCCGCCCGCGACCGCGTCACGCACCTGCCCCCGATGGCCGGTGCCGCTGCTGGCCGCCCTCCAGTCGCTCAGCGAGCAGGCCTGGCGCGCCGGCCACGCCGACCAGGCCCAGGCGGGCCCGCAGGCCCCCGCCCTAGAGCGGCCCACCCCCGCCCAGCGCCGAGCCGACGCCCTGGCCGACCTCGCCCGCCGCTGGCTCGCCTCCGGCGCCGCCCCCGTCATCGGCGGGGTCCGCCCCCAGATCCAGCTCGTCACCACCCAGGAGGCGCTGCGCCGAGGCGCCCCCGCGGACCAGCCGTCCGCCCCGCGCCCGGCCGAGCTGCCTGGATCGGCCCCGTCAGCGGCGAGACCGCCCGCCGGATCGCCTGCGACGCCACCGCCCACCCCCTCCTGGTGGACCCGCAGTGGCAGCCCCTCGCCTACGGCCGCGCCGCCCGCGTCGTGCCCCCCGCCCTGCGCCGCGCCATCGCCCAGCGCGACGGCGGCTGCCGCTTCGCCGGCTGCGACCGCCCTGCGCCCTGGTGCGACGCCCACCACCTCACCCACTGGGCCCACGGCGGAAAGACCGACCCCGACAACCTCGCCCTCGTCTGCTCCTACCACCACCACCTCCTCCACGAAGGCGGCTACACCCTCACCCGCACACCACACGGGTGCTGGACCACCCGCAGACCCGACGGCACCGCCATCCCAGACCCATCCCGAGCCCACGACCACCAACCCGGCCGCCCCGGCGGCACCGATCGCCCAGGCGGCACCGAGAGCCGGCCGCCGCCCTAGCCGATCCGCGGGCGACGCGGCCCGCAGCGCCAAACGCGTCGAACCCTCCAGCCCGAGCCAGCGAGTGGCATCAGGCGAGAGGGTTCGGCAGAGGCGCCCGCCGCGAGGCAGGCGCCCTTCGTGGAGCCGGGGAGAGTCGAACTCCCGTCCGCTACGGTCGTCCCGGTTCTTCTCCGTGCGCAGTCGCGCTGGCGTGTTCTCGGCTTCCCCGCTCTGTGCGACACCTCGGGGGAACACAGCCCAGCCGCTGTTAGCTGTCCCTCACACCCCCGTGGCCGGGGCGATCGGTGAGTCTCCTAGTCGACGCCAGGATCCGGATCGGAGACACTCCTGGTCTTGACGGTGTTGGAGACTCGCTCAGGCGGCGAGTTCGAACGCGGACTGCGTCTTATTGGCAGTTATTGGTTTCCGTGGGCAGGTTTACGAGATCAGTCACGGCTTCTCGGCACGCTTCACCCGGTCAGACATCGCAACGTCGAAACCGGTCGGCCCCCTATTGAGTTGTGACTCCATAGTACCCACCCGCACCGACTGCCCGCTCCCCTCGTCCGGGGCACCACGTCGCAGACGCCCGGGCAATCAGTCGGTCATCCCCTTGCGGCGGCGGCCGAACGCCTTCTGGATCTCGCGCGGGCGTCCCGCTCGGCGAGCGTCTGCCGCTTGTCGTACGACTTCTTGCCGCGAGGCGCGATCTCGACCTGCGCGTAGCCGTCCTTGAAGTACAGCGCCAGCGGCACCAGGGTCGAGCCGCCCTCCTTGGTCTTGCCGATCAGCTCGTCGATCTCGGCGCGGTGCATGAGCACCTTGCGCGGGCGCCGGGGCGCGTGGTTCGTCGAGGTCCCGGCGTCGTACTCGGGGATGTGGACGTTGCGCAGCCACACCTCGCCGTCGCGAACCTCCGCGAACCCGTCGACGAGGAGGCGCGGCCGGCCCGCAAGCCTTGACCTCGGTGCCAGTGAGCACGAGGCCCGCCTCGAGACGGTGTCGAGGTCGGTAGTCGTGCCGCGCCTTCTTGTTCTGGGCGACGTTGCGCCGCCCCCTGCTCCTTGACCACGCCTCAGCCCCGCCCGGTCGCGGTGTCCAGCGCGGCGGTCAGGCCGGTCAGGACCTCGATGGCGCGCCGCTCAGCGGCGCGCGGCGACGCGTTGGACCCGACCACCACATCCGGCTCGACGCCCACTCCGTCGATGACCCGGCCGTTGGGGGTGAGGTAGCGCCCGACCGTCAGCTCCAGCGCCGATCCGTCGGACAGCCTCGACGGCTCCTGCACCGAGCCCTTGCCGAAGGTGCGCGCGCCGACGACGACCGCGCGGTTGCGGTCCTGCAGGGCCGCGGCGACCACCTCGGCCGCGCTCGCCGTGCCGCCGTCCACCAAGACGACCAGCCCGGTCGACGTGTCGCCCGCGTCGTACGACTCCAGGGTGCGGTCGGGCTGGCCCCGGCGCTCATACGAGACGACCGGCCCGCCGTCGAGAAACGCCCCGGCGACGTCGACCGCCTCGTCCAGCAGGCCGCCGGGATTGGCGCGCAGGTCGAGCACGACCCCGGTGCGGTACGTGGCGGGATCGGCCGCGGCGAGGGCCGCGCGGACCTGCGCGCCCACCCCCCGGGTGAACGCCGCGACCCGCAGCACGCTCACACCGCCCTTGCGCGCCTCCAGCGAGACATCGTCGGCGGCCAGCGTCGCGCGGGTCAGCGTGACGGCCTCGTCTCCCCCCGCCCGGCGGACCGTGACGACCACCGTCGTACCCGGGTCGCCGCGCAGCGCCGACACCACCTCGGCCGTGGTGCGGCCCTCGACCGGGGCGGCGGCGACCGCGACCAGCTCGTCGCCGGCCTGCAGGCCCGCGGCCTCGGCGGGCGACCCAGACTGCACGCTGCCGATGAGCAGCACCCCATCGAAGCCCTGGCGGACCCACAGCCCGACCCCCGAGTAGCGGCCCTCGAGGGTGTCGGTGAACTCCGCGAAGTCGGCCGCGGGGAGGTACGTCGACCACCGGTCGCCCAGCGCCTTGAGCATGCCCTCGACCGCGGCCCGCTCCAGCACGCCGCGATCGACCTGGCGGGCCGCGGAATCGGCGATCCGGTCAGCCGCCTCATCGACGACGCTCTGCGGGGGTGCGGGCTCGCGAGAGCCCGCGACGCCGGTGAGCACGCCACCCGCGTACGCCACCACGACGGCCCCGAGCACGCCGGCGAGGCGAGCAGGGCCCGTGAACGGGGTGGAGGAACGCGACATGCGGGCGAGTCTACGGTCGCTTCCGCGCCTCGCCGGCGCCGTCAGCGCCCGCGGAGGTCCCGTCAGCAGCGGATGGGGCTCTTGGACCCGCCGAACCAGCCCATCGGGTTGTACGGGGTGCCGTTGACATGCACCTCGAAGTGCAGGTGCGGGCCGCTGCTGTACCCCGTCGAGCCGACGTACCCGATCACCTGGCCCTGCTTGACGGCCTGCCCGGACCGCACCCCGAACCGGCTCTGGTGGGCGTACATCGTCGCGAGGCCGCCGTTGTGGCTGATGATCGTCATGTTGCCGTAGGCGGCGTTGGTCGACGCCGAGACGACGATGCCGGCGGCGGCGGCCTTGATCGGCTGGCCGGACGGCGCGCCGATGTCGATTCCGGTGTGGCAGGAGCGGTAGCCGTAGACGGGGTGCGTGCGCGGCCCGACCTGCCCGGAGGTGGACCCGGCGGTCGGCCAGATCAGCGGGCCGGTGGGCTTGCCCGACCCAGCCGAGCGGCGGCTCGCGGCCGCGATCGCCGCGGCGACCCGCTTCGCTCGGCCTGCAGCTCCCGCAGCCGCTTGAGCTCGCCGGCGCGCTGGGACTCGGCGCTGGCCAGGGCGGAGTCGCGCTGGGAGACCAGGGCGTCGACCTGGGCCTTCGCCTGACGCGCGGCCTCGGCGGCGGCGGCCACCTCGGCGGTGCGCGCCTGGGCGGCGGCGCGCTCCTGCTTGACCAGGTCCTCGGCGGCGCCGGCGGCGCGCTGCTCCTCGGCGAGGTCGGCCCGGTCCTGGGCGAGGCGGTCCAGGGCCGAGCCCTGCGAGCGCATCACCGACTGGACCCCGGCGATCCGGGCCACCAGGTCGTCGGGGCTCTCGGACTGGAGCACGACCTGCCACTCGGTGAAGGCGCTACCGGAGGTGTAGACGTCCCGGGCCACCCGGCCGATCAGCTGGCGGGTGCCGGCCATCCGCTCCTGCACGGCGACCACGGCGCGCTCCGCCTTGGCCCGCTCGGCCTCGGCGGCGGCGACACGTTGGGCCACCTCGGCCTCTGCGGCCTGCGCGGCGGCCAGCTCGGTCGAGGCCTGCGAGAGCGCCTGCTGCGCCGAGGGCAGCCCGGCCTGCGCGGCGACGAGCGCGGCGGCGGCGGCCTGGACCTGCTGGGTGGCGTTCTCCAGCTGGCTCTGGGCCGCCTTGACCTTGGCGTCGATGGCCTTCTTGTCGTCGGCCTGCGCCGGCGGCAGCACCACGAGGGCGAGCACGGCTGCGAGCACGGCGACCAGCACGGCCGCCGTCGGGCGCTCCCGCCGTGTCGTCACCCGCACCTCGTCCCGATGAGCCGCCTGCCCGCCTGCTGTCGGTGACACCCCATCAAACCCGCAGGTAGCGGCGCAAGGTGAGGAAGCTCGCGAGCGCGGACAGGCCCACGCCGGCCAGCAGCAGGATCGGCACCACGACCCACACCGCCTCCCAGCCGATGAAGGCGGTGAACTGGAAGGACGGCTCCAGCCGGTCCTCGACGAAGAACTTCTTGATGCCGATGATCGAGGCGCACGCCAAGATCGCGCCGATCAACCCGGCGATCGCGCCCTCCAGCAGGAACGGCAGCTGGATGTAGAAGTTCGAGGCGCCGACCAGCCGCATGATGCCGGTCTCCCGGCGGCGGCTGAAGGCGGCGACCCGGATCGTGTTGGAGATCAGCAGGGCCGCGGCGACGATCTGCACGAGCGCGATGAACAGCGCCGCGACCTGGAAGCCGTTGAGGACCTGGAAGAAGCGGTCCAGGATCGCCCGCTGGTCCTGCACCTGCTCCACGCCCGGCTTGCCCTCGACCGCGGTGGCGACCACGTCGTACTTCGTCGGGTCGGTGAGCTTGACCCGGAACGACTCCGGGAGGGCGTCGGCGGTGACGTTGTCGGCGATCGCGGAGTCCTTGAACTGCTCCTTGAACCGCTCGTACGCCTCCTCCTTGGACTCGTAGAAGACCGTGTCGACCTGGGGCAGAGCCCGCAGGATGTCCTCGATCTCGTCGCGCTGCTGCTCGGTGACGGCGCCGCCCGAGCAGGAGGGGGTGACGGAGTCCGGGCCGCAGAGGAAGACGCTGACCTCGACGCGGTCGTACCAGAAGTCCTTCATCGTCTCGACCTGGGCGCGGATCAGCAGGCCCGCGCCGAACAGGGCCAGCGAGATCGCCACCGTGACGATGACCGCGACGGTCATGGTCAGGTTGCGCCGCAGGCCGATGCCGACCTCGGACATGACGAACTGGGCACGCATGGGGCTGGTGTTCCTCTCCGGCTCTAGCGGGCGTAGCCGTAGACGCCGCGCGACTGGTCGCGGACGACGTGCCCGCCCTCCAGCTCGATCACGCGCTTGCGCATCTGGTCGACGATCGCGGCGTCATGGGTGGCCATGACCACGGTCGTGCCGGTGCGGTTGATCCGGTCGAGCAGCTTCATGATTCCGACGGAGGTCGTGGGGTCGAGGTTCCCGGTGGGCTCGTCGGCGATGAGGAGCAGCGGGCGGTTGACGAAGGCGCGCGCGATGGCGACGCGCTGCTGCTCGCCGCCGGAGAGCTGGTCGGGGAACCGCTCCTCCTTGCCCTTGAGGCCGACCAGGTCGAGCACCTCGGGCACCACGGCCTGGATGCTGCGGCTGGGCTTGCCGATCACCTCGAGGGCGAAGGCGACGTTCTGGGCGACCGTCTTGTTCGGCAGCAGCCGGAAGTCCTGGAACACCGCGCCGATCTGGCGGCGCAGGGCCGGGACCTTCCAGTTCGACAGCTTGGCGAGGTCCTTGCCGAGCACGGTGACCGTGCCGGACTGCGGCCGCTCCTCGCGCATGATCATCCGCAGGAACGTCGACTTGCCCGAGCCGGACGAGCCGACCAAGAAGGCGAACTCGCCCTTGTCGATCTCGACGCTGACGTCATCGAGGGCAGGTCGGTTCTGCGTGGCGTACTGCTTGGTGACGTGGTCTAGACGGATCACAGGAGCCTCGGCGGCCGAGTCGGGGGAAGTGAGGACCAGTCGGTGCACTGGGGGAAGCGGCGCCTGGGGCGCCCGGCCGTAGGCCCACTGTACGTGGCGCGGCGGGCCTTGGCCCGGCACAGGCGCGCCGGGGCCCTGCTCGCCGGGCGGGCGCAGCGCGAAGGGGCCCCCGCTCGATTGACTCGAGCGGGGGCCCCTTCGAAGCGCGCTAAGCGCGGGCGTCAGCCCTCGTTCAGCGCGTCCTCGCGGCGGCGGGCGGCCGTCGTGAACACGACGCCCATGCCGACCAGGACGATGCCGACCAGCGCCAGCGGGCCGATGGGGGCCCCGACTCCGGTCTTGACGATCACCTCAGGCAGGACGGCGATCTCGATGTTGGCGGTGTTCTGGACCTCGTTGGACTTGACCGTGCCCTCGGTGGGAGAGGAGTCGGCGGCGACGTTCTTCAGCGTCACCGTGCCCGACTGCCCGGAGGGGATGCTGGGCTGGGTGCGGTCGACCGTCGCCTGGAAGGTCAGCGTGCGGGTCTCCCCTGCGTTGATCTGGTCGATGTTCCAGGTGAGCTTCTTGGCGGCGGCGTCGTAGGCGACGGCGCACGGGAAGGCGCCGGCGTCGCAGGTGGCCGAGTTCGCCACGTACGTCATGAGGCCGGAGCCGGTGACCGCCGGGTCGTAACCGGGGATGTAGTCGGTGACGACGACGTCAGGCTGGTCGAGGGTGCCCAGCGCCCCGACCTTGAGGGTGTAGGTGACCGTCGATCCGAGCGGCACCAGGCCGGTCGGGGTGTTGCTCTTGACGATCACCAGGTCGCCGTCGGCGCAGTTCACCGTGACGGTGGCGGTGTCGGAGTCGAGGGCCTCCTCGCCGTTGCCGACCGTCGCCGTGTTCACGACGGTGTAGGAGTACGCGCCGGTGTCGCCGTACTCCTCCGAGCCGGGCGCGGGGCAGGCGTACTCGGTGGAGTACTCCCACCCTGTCTCGGCGCGGTCAGCGGTCCACTCCGAGTCGCCCTCGTACAGGTCGTCGTCGACCGTGACGACCGGGTCGATCTCGGTGGTGGGCTCGGCCGGGAACTCGACCGGCGCGGTGCCGGTCCAGTCGGCCTCGGCGAAGTCCACCGTGGCGGTGTTGAGGTCGCCGAACGGGTTGGCGTCCGGGCTGTCCTGCGGGTCGGTGGTGTAGGTGCACACCAGGGTCCGCGCGGGGACAAGCCCACGACGGCGCCCACTCCGAGCGACGGGCAGCAGTCGACCGTGGCCGCGATGTCGCCGTCCAGGCCGGCGACGAGGTCGCTGACGTCGTCGAGGACCATCACCTCGGTGGGGTGGCCGTTCGCGACGGTGATCTCGCCGCTAACCGTCCAGAAGTCGTCCACCGGCGTCGGGGTGACCGTCCACGTCGTACTCGTGCGTCACGGCGTCGCCCGCGACGAGGTCGTAGGTGGCGTCCTTCTCCTTGACGATCTCCCAGTTCCAGGTGCGGGTGAAGTCCTCGACCGCGGTCTTGGACACCACCGGCGCGAAGCAGTTGACCACGGTGGTCGTCGTCGAGGAGTCGAGCTCCTCGTCGCCGTCGGAGATCACCGCGGTGTTCTCATCGGTGATGAAGTACGTGCCGTCAGACCCGTAGTCCTCCGAGTCGGTGGAGCACGTCTCGAAGTCCTGGTAGATCCAGGTGCCGCCCTCGGTGAGGGTGTCGGGCAGATCCGGGTTCTGGTTGTCGTCCAGGGTCACCTCGCCGCGGATGACGTTCGTCTCCCAGGAAACGGGGGCGTCCGCCGTCGACGTCACCCCGCCGACCGTCACCGTCACCGTGTTCTTGGTCGCCGCCTTCGTGGTCGGCGAGCGGTGTAGGCGCACGACGCGGTCTTGCCGGCCGGCACGACCAGGGTGCTCGGCGCGGTCCACGTGCCGTCTGTGCACGACGTGATCGTCGCGACGGTGCCGTCGTCCAGCGTGTCGGTCACCGTGGCGGTCATCGCCGCCTCGGTGCTCGGGTTGCGGACCGAGATGGAGCCCTCGACCAGGAACTTCTCGTCGAAGGACTCCTCGGTCACGACGACCGTCCAGGTGTAGTCGCCGTCTTCGCCGGCGAACTGGTCCTGGGAGGCCGGGTCGACGGTCTTCTCGACGTCCCACTCGTGGCGCTCGTCGTAGGTGCCCGTGGCGGTCTTGCTGACCACGGCCGTCGAGCAGTTGACCGTGACCGTCGCCTGTGGCGTCGGCACCCGTCTCGTTGATCGTGGCGGTGTTCACCACGGTGTAGGAGTACTCGCCGTCGGTGTAGTCGGCCAGGTCGGTCGAGCAGGCGAACTCCTTGGTGTAGTCCCAGGACGCGTCGGCCCGGTTGGCGGACCAGTTCTCGCCGACGAGGTTGTCGTCGTCGACGGTCACGACCGGCAGGACCTCGGTGGTCGGCCCGCCGAAGACGGCCGGGGCCGTCCCGCTGGCCGAGCCGGTCGGGGTGTAGTTCGCCGACTTGTCCCAGGTCGCCGTGGCGGTGTTGACCCCGCTGGCCGGGCTGGGAGCCGCGGCGTACGTGCACTCGTAGCCGAGCGGGCCGGAGTTGCCGTTGGCCGCGATGGAGGCGATCAGCAGCGAGGCCTGGCCGGACACCGTGCAGACGCCGCCGTTGTTGATCGTGTCGACGACGGCGACGTTGGTCACCGCGTAGGTGTTCGGGTTGGTCACCGTGATCGTGCCCGTGACCTTCCACGCGCTGTCGACGTACGTCTGGGTGACGCCGACCGAGTAGTCGTGGTCCACGCTCTGCCCCGCGAGGAGGTTGTACGTGGCGTCGGACTCCTTGGTGATGTCCCAGGCGTACGTCCGGCGTGTAGGTCGGCGTCGCGGTCTTGGCGACCGTGAGGTCCGCGCCCGAGCGGGTGTTGGTGAAGGTGCACTTCACGGTGCTGCCGGCGGCGGGGCGGACGTTGCCGACCGCGTTTCCGTTGTCGCAGACCGCGCTGGTGAGGACCCACTGGTCCGGGAGGGGAGTGCCCTCGGCCACGACGTAGCCGGGGTCGCTCCCGCTGAGGACGGGCTTGACCTTGATCGACTTGACCGGGTCGGCATCGGCGAGCTTGAAGACCTCGCTGATCGCGCTCGGGCCGCCGTTGGCGGTGAAGTCGAACTGCGTCGCGACGCCGGCCGGGTTCGTGACCTTGTCGACCTGGAGGGTCGCGTACTTCACGTTCGTCACGGTGCAGGTGACGTTCTGGCCCCGGCCGAGCTCGATGCTCACCAGCGGCGGGGTGTCGTGGTCGTCGAAGTCGGAGAAGACGACGGCGCCGGTCTGCGTTGTCGCGGCAGACCACCTGGTCCTGGTACCAGCCCTCGGTGCGGCTGCTCCTGGAACGTGTAGGTGCCGGCGACGAGCGGGTCGGACGTCGCCGACTCGGTGTCGGCGAGACGCCACCCCGTCGAGCCCGGGACGTTGCTGTCGAAGGTGAACTCGGTGGGGTCGTTCGGCGGGTAGGTGAGCTTGCCGATCGTCAGCGTGCCGAGCTTGGTGTTGGTGAACGTGCAGGTCACCGTCTCGCCCGGGTCGAGGTCGATCGACGCCGCGCCGGACTCGGGGCTGAAGTCAGAGGTCGTGCCGTCGTCGGGGTCGACGCAGACCAGGTCGAGCAGGTTCCAGCCGGCCGGGGCGGTCTCGGAGACGGTGAAGTCCGAGCCCGCCGGGGCGACCGAGACGAACGGGCTGGTGGACGACACGCCCGCGGGAGTGTTCGTCCGGCACCACGATGGTGACGTCCCGTCGGTGCCGAAGCCGGGGACGTCGGTCTCGAAGTCGAACGTGCCGCCCTGGCTGGCGGGGTCGGTCTTCTTGACGATGACGACCTTGGCCTGCTGGGTGTTCACGTAGGTGCAGGTGATCACCTGGCCGGGCTGCGGGGTGAACGACGGGTGGCCTGGGCCGCCTTGGCGCCGCCGACGACGACACCGTTCTGGTCCTTGCACTCCGAGGAGGTCAGGTCCCAGCCGGTGTCCGGTGCCGCCCTCGGTCACCGTGGCGCGGCGTGCCCGGGTCGATCAGTCCGCTGTCGTAGGACGTGGCGTCGGAGATCGTGGTGGGCAGGCCCGGCAGGCCGGACCCGGTGAGCGGGAAGGTCTGCGCCGAGCCGGCCGGGTTGGTGACCTTGTCGACGATGACGCGCGCCTTCTGGGTGTTGGTGAAGACGCAGTTGACGCCCGCGCCGGCCTTCAGCTCGATGGTCACCGAGCCGTCGCCCGACGTGCTGGTCGTCGTGCCGTTGGCGTTGGTGACCGTGCAGACGATGTCGGCCGCGGTCAGCGCCTTCCAGCCGGCCGGCACGGTCTCGGAGACGGTGTACTGGCCCGGGGCCAGGCCCACGCTGGAGAACGACTGACCGTCGCGCAGGATGTTGTCGGCCCCCGGGGCGATGGTGAAGCTCGGGGTGAAGGTGAAGTCCTGGGTGCTGCCGTTGGGAAGCGTCTGCTTCTCGACGGTGATCACGCCCTGCTGGGTGTTGGTGTAGACGCAGCGCACGGTCTCGCCCGGGGCCACGATGTAGGTCGCGATGCCGGTGGCGGTGGAGCCGGTGCTGTTGGAGTCGTTGCAGACGATGCCGGTGAGGTTCCAGCCGGAGGCGCCGCCCTCGGTCACGGTGTAGGTGCCCGGGACGACCTGCCGGCTGGCGACCTCGTTGTCGACGAGCGTGCCGTCGCCGCCGACCGTCCAGCCGGGGACGTCGGTGCTGAACGGGAAGGCCGTGGCGGCGCCGGCCGGGTCGGTCTGCTTCTCGACCTCGATGACGCCCTTCTTGGTGTTGGTGTAGGTGCAGGTGACGTTGGCGCCGGGCGTCAGCGTCACGTTGGCGATGCCGGTGGCGGTGTCGGTCGTCCGGCGCTGCCGCCGGTGCAGCTGATCGACTCGAGGTACCAGCCGGCCGCGATCTGGTCGGCGGTGAGCGTCTCGGTGACCGAGTACGTCTGGTTGGCGATGAGGTTGCCGAAGATCCTGATCTGTGTGTCCTGCAGTCCGAAGGATGCCAGCCTGCAGCGGTGGTCACGAAGCCGAAGGTGTCGGTCGTGTTCGCGGCTGGCCGGTTCCGGAGCCGGGCTTGGTGACCTTGGCCACGGTCAGCTGGGCCCGCTTGGTGTTGGTGTAGGTGCAGGTGATCGTCTCGAGGGCGTCGACGTCGAGGGTGACCGCCGAGCCGTTCGCCGTGGTCCCGCCGTCAGGGTCGGTGCAGACCACCGAGGTGAAGTCCCACCCGGCGGGCACGGTCTCGTTCAGCGTGTACGAGCCCGGCACGACGTCGAGCGCGACCGCGTCGCCGGAGGCGTCCGCGGTGTCCCTGATGCTCTGGCCGTTGAGGCTGGCGAGAGTCGAGGTGAGGCCGAAGGTCTGGGCGTCGACGCGCGGGGAGGGTGTTCTTCTTGACGATGACCTTGCCGCAGGTCGTGGGCGCTCGAGGTCGCAAGGGCGCGATGGAGTCCTTGAGGTTCTCCGGCCTCACTGCCGGTCGCGCCGGTGGAGGAGCGGAAGTTCAGGGTGCCGAGCGCTGGCGGGCAGCCGGGCACGAGCCCGATCAGGTCGGTCAGGTTGAAGTAGGTCTCGAAGAACTGCTCGCTCGGAATCGAGTTGTCCGGGCCTTCTTCTCCGCCGGGCTGTCCCAGCCAGTGGGCAGCGTCCCGACGCCGGTGTTGACCTCGCCTGTCGAAGCCGACCGCGGTCGGTCGGCTCAACCCAGGCCCCGTTCTGTCCAGATGTCGATCCGGCCCAGGGCGATGATGCCGTTGCCCTTGTCCTCAAGCGTGAAGCGGGTGTCGCCGTCGGTGCGGTTCGGCCGGTAGGAGGGGCTGTTCGGCAGCTTGTTCAGCTCGAGGTAGTAGTCGACCGTCCCCTGGCCGGCGAGCCGGTCCCAGCCGAAGAAGAGCTCGATGTCGCCGCTGTCAGCGCTCCGGATGTACTTGTAGACGTTGCCGATGTCGGCCTTGGGCGGGGCCGTGTCCGGGCGATCCCAGGGTCCACGTCGAGACCGGGTCGCTCTCCTTGCTGCTCGTGGAGTAGACCGTCGGGTCGCCGTCGGCGTTGTCGTTGACCACGTCTGAGTAGGCGATCGCGTTGGCCCAGTCGAGGTTGCCGGACGTGTCGACGAGCAGGTTGCCGTCGATCTCGAATGACGGCACGCGCGGCGGAGGCCGGCGAAGCCAGCACGCGGGAGGGCGACGGCGGCGAGCGCGACGCTCAGCACCACGGCGAGCGGGCGCGGGACGCGGCGGACGCTGAGTGAGCGGATCATGAGGCACCTTCTGTCAGTGGCGACGGCGCCCGAGATCGGTCTCACCACTGGCTCCCCGCGGCCATCCCGCCTCGCGGCGGCTGGTGACCGCTCCGTGGCCTGCCGTCCGGCGAGCGCCTCGGGCGGGGGCCGTTGTGCGGCCTTGCCCGACGTGCTCCCCGGGCGACCTGCCGCCGGAATCGGCCGCGGATCGTTGCTCCCTCGGTCCCCGATCACAAGATCGGTTATCCGCAGCGTCCTGCCCCTGCGCTCGGGGGTCAAGGGCGATCACCAGATTGTGGATCCCTTTTGTCCACTTTCATCCGTTTCGGCGGCCGAAGTCCACCCGAACGGCGGATCAGGTGTCCCGTGGTGACAGAGGGTTTCGGCTCGGGACCTAGGTCCCGGCGTGAGGTCCTACTTCGCGTTGCGGGCTCCCACCCTGCGGGAGGACCCAACCGCGGCGGAGCTCAGGCGGAGGCAGACTCGGTGCGCTTGCGCCAGCGGATGCCGGCCTCGATGAACTCGTCGATGTCGCCGTCGAGCACCGCCGAGGGGTTGCCGACCTCGTACTCGGTCCGCAGGTCCTTGACCATCTGGTACGGATGCAGCACGTACGACCGCATCTGGTTGCCCCACGACCCGCTGCTGTCTCCCTTGAGGGCGTCCATCTGCGCCTTCTCCTCGACGCGTCGGCGCTCCAGCAGCCGGGCCTGCAGCACGCGCAGGGCAGCGGCGCGGTTCTGGATCTGCGACTTCTCGTTCTGGCACGACACCACGATCCCGGTGGGCACATGGGTGATCCGCACCGCCGAGTCGGTCGTGTTGACGCTCTGGCCGCCCGGCCCCGACGAGCGGAACACGTCGATGCGCATCTCGTTCTCGGGGATCTCGATGTGGTCGGTCTGCTCGACCACCGGAAGCACCTCGACGCCGGCGAACGACGTCTGCCGGCGGCCCTGGTTGTCGAACGGCGAGATCCGCACCAAGCGGTGGGTGCCCTGCTCGATCGACAGCGTCCCGTACGTGTACGGCGCCTTGACCGCGAAGGTCGCCGACTTGATGCCGGCCTCCTCTGCGTAGGAGATGTCGTAGACCTCGGTGGGGTAGCCGTGGCGCTCCGCCCAGCGCAGGTACATCCGCATGAGCATCTCGGCCCAGTCGGCGGCGTCGACGCCCCCGGCCTCCGAGCGGATCGTGACCAGCGCCTCGCGGGCGTCGTACTCGCCCGACAGCAGAGTGCGCACCTCGAGCTGGTCGATCGCCCGGGTCAGCTCGGTGAGCTCGGCCTCGGTGTCGGCGAGGGCCGCGGCGTCAGACTCCTCCTCGGCCATCTCGCGCATGATCACCAGATCGTCGATGCGGCCGCGCAGCCCCTCGATGCGGGCCACCTCGTTCTGCGCCTGGCTCAACCGCGACGTGACCCGCTGCGCGCGCTCCTGGTCGTCCCAGAGGTCAGGGGCGGCCGCCTGCTCGTTGAGGTCGGCGATCTCGGCGCGCAGCTTGTCCAGGTCGAGCACGGCCTCGATCGTGCCGAGCGTCGTGTCGAGCTCCTTGAGGGCTTCGCCGAAATCCTGGAGGGCCACGCGCCGAGGGTACGCGACCTCCTGCTGACCCCCTCGTGCCCCCGAAAGGTCCGGGGGCGGAGACCAAGGCCTCCGCCCCCGGACCGCTTGCGGTCGGGGAGAGCGTCAGCTCGTCATGCGCGCCTCGCCCTCGGTGCGGCGCCACGCACCCACCACAGCCAGCGTGCCCGTGCCGATCAGCAGCATCCCGACCAGGGCAATCGGCCCCAGGGGGCGGCCAGGCCGGTCTTGACGATGACCTCGGGCAGCACCGCCACCTCGATCTGCGCGGTGTTCTGGACCTCGTTGGACTTCACCGGGTCGGTGAACAGCGAGTCCATCGCCGCCACGTTCTTCAGCGTCACCGTCCCCGACTGGCCAGACGGGATGCTCGCCTGGTCGCGGTCGACGGTTGCCTTGAAGGTCAGGGTGCGGAACTCGCCGACGGAGATCTCGTCGATGGTCCAGGTGAGCTTCTTCGCGACGGCATCGTAGGCAACGGTGCACGGGAAGAGGCCGGTGTCGCAGGTGGCCGAGCCCTCGACGTACGTCATCGTGCCGGAGCCCGTGACAGCCGGGTCATAGCCCGGGATGTAGTCGGTGACGACGATCTGCTCTTGGTTGTACCCGCCGCCCTCCGGCACGCCGACCTTCAGCGTGTACGTCACGGTGCTACCCAGGGCCACCAGGCCGGTCGGGTCGTTGGACTTGACGATGGTCAGGTCGGACTCTGCGACATTGAGGTAGACGCACGTGACGTCCTGCGCAGGCTCCAACGCGATCGTCGCGATCGACTCGTCGATGTCCGTGGACTCGAAGACCACGGCCTCGAGCTCGTCGGTGCACACGATCGAATCGATGAACCACGCGTCGTCATCGGAGACGACCTCGGCGACGTTGTACTCCCCGGGCATGAGCGGCTCGGAGGTCGCGGACCCGCCGTTCACGAGGGTGGGCTCGAACACCCCGTCACCAGCCGGGATGTCGCTGGTGAAGGCGAACTCGGTGGTCGTGTCGCTGGCCGGGAGGGTCAGCTTCTCGACCGTGATCGTCCCGAGCCGGGTGTTGGTGAACACGCAGCGCACGCCGGCACCGGCCTTGAGGTCGATGCTCACCGCGCCAGCCGACGACGTGGTCGTGGTGCCGTTGGCGTCGGTGATCTCACAGACGATGTCCGCCGCGGTGAGAGGCGCCCAGCCCTCAGGGACCGCCTCGGTCACCGTGTAGACACCGGGGGCCAGGCCCTGGCTGGAGAAGGACTGCCCGTCGCGCAGGACGTTGTCCGCCTCGGCCGAGAGCGGGAAGCTCGGGGTGAAGGCGAAGTCCTGCGTGCTGCCGTCGGGGACCGTCTGCTTCTCGACGGTGATGACCGCCTGCTGGGTGTTGGTGTAGACGCAGCGCACCGTCTCGCCGGCGGCCACGTTGTAGGTCGCCACTCCGGTGGCGGTGACGCCGGAGGAGTTGCCTGAGGGGTCGGCGCACACGATGCCGTTGAGATTCCAACTCGGCGTCGTCGGACTCGGTCACCGTGTAGGTGCCCGGGACGACCTGGATCGAGGCCACCTCGTCGTCGACGAGGGTGCCGTCGCCACCGACCGTCCAGCCAGCCACGTCCGAGGTGAACGGGAAGGCCTGCCCGGCGCCGGCCGGGTCGGTCTGCTTCTCGACCTCGATCAAGCCCTTCTTGGTGTTGGTGAACGTGCAGGTCACCGTCTCGCCGGGATCGAGCGCGTAGGCCGCGCTCAAGCCGGCGACGCTGCCGGTGGAGTCGGCGTCATCGCAGGACACGTCAGACAGGTACCAGCCGGCGGCGATCTGCTCGGGGGTCAGCGTCTCGGCCACCTGGTACGCGCCAGGGACGAGGTTGGGGGTCGTCGCGGTCTGGCCGTTCTGCAGGCCGGCCGTGATGTCACCCGTGAAGCCGAACGTGTCATTGCCGCCGACCGCCACCTTGCGCACGACGATCGCCCCGCGCTGGGTGTTGGTGTAGGTGCAGGTGACCGTCTCGTACTCGTCGACGTCGAGCGCGACGACCGGGCCTGCCGCGGTGGTGCCCGCGTCAGGGTCGACGCAGACGACTCCGGTGAGGTCCCAGCCGGCCGGGACGAGCTCGGTCAGCGTGTACGCGCCGGGGATGACGTCGAGGGCGGTCACCGAGCCGGTCGGTGTGTCGCTGATCGCCTTGCCCTCGAGGCCGCCGTTGGTGGAGGCCGCCGGGCCGAGCGTGGAGTCCAGCTCGAAGGTCTGCGAGGAGCCGGCGGGAAGGGTGTCCTTGTGGACGATGACCGTCCCGCAGGTGTTGGGCGCCGGGACTTCTAGCCCTGCGATGGTGTCCTTGAGGTTGCTGGCCAACCCGCCGCCGCCGCCGGTGGCGTTGCGGAAGTTGAGGGTGCCGAAGGCCGGCGGGCAGCCGGGCTGCAGGCCGATCAAGGCGGTGAGGTCGAAGGACGTCTCGACGAACTGCTCGGCCTCGTACGAGCCGACGGCCCAGGGGCTGGTCCATCCGGCAGGCAGCGCGACCGGTGCCGCGTTGACCGCGTACGCGAAGCCGCTCATCCCGAGCGGGAGGGGCTGCCAGCTGCCGCCGCCGGCGGTGGTCCACTGGCTGGCGTCCAGCAGCGCGAGAACGCCGTTCCCCTGCTCCTCGATGCCGAAGCGCAGGTCACCGGCCGTGCGCGAGGGGATCGCGGGCGACAGGTTCGGGCTCTTGTTCAACTCCAGGTAGTAGGTGTCCGTGCCGGTGGTGCCGTTGCGGTCCCAGGCCAGGCGCAGGACGACATGTCCACCTACCAGGTCGGTGTCCACGTAGACGTTGCCGATGTCGTCCTTCTGCGGCGGCTGGCCGGCGAACGTCCAGGTGCTCGGGGCGTTGTACTCCTTCGAGGACGCCGAGAACACCGTGGTGTCCGAGGGATCCTGGTCGTTCAGGGTGGGTGCGGTGAGCCGGGTGTCCCAGTCGGCGGCGCCGCCGGCGGGGGCGTCGATGAGGTCGCCGTCGATCTCGAAAGCCCTGGACATCGGCGGCCGCGGCCGGACCTGCTGCGAAGGGCAGGAAGAGCGCGGCCAGGGCTACGGCGACGAGCGCGGCAAGGGCGCGCAGGTGGGGGTGGTTGACCGGAGAGCGGATCATCGTGGCACCTCGTCAAGTGGACGCGTGCCGAGGTCGGTCTCACCAGTGGCTCCCCGCGGCCGCCCCGCACCCTGCGGGGGGTGGCCGTCGCCGGCGCCCGGGGTCGGCCACGTCTGGCGCCGCGGGTCGCGCGGCCCGAGCCGGACCGAAGCCGATCGCCGCCGTTGCCGACCGCGGATCGTCGCCCCCTCGGTACCCAACACCTCATTGGGTACCTTCAGGCTCCCGCCCCGCCGGGCGTTGCGCCAGAGGACTTAGGGCATCGAATCCGCCCCAAAAGCATGATTCCCGACACCCGGGCCTCCGTGCGTGCGGCGGAGACGGGCCTGGGCCACCGGTCAGCCAAGTGGAGAACGGGCGGTGGCCGCCGCGGAGAGGCGTACGCCATCGGGGCCCCCGAAGAAGACTCCGAAGATCAGGGCCACCCGCGCCGAGACCTGGACCTCGACCTGGGTGGGCGTGGCCTCGACGCGGTCGACCGCGAAGCCGTCGTACGCGGCCGCCGAGCCATCGCGGGCAAGGTGCGCGCCGGCCGCGGCGGCGGCGGAGCGGGAGTCGATCGGGAGGGTGCCCGGATCGGCCGCGCCTGTGTAGAGGGCCTCCAGGTCGATCGCCTGTGCCGCGGCGATCGCTGCGCCGTCGGCGGTGGAGGCAAGGGCGCGCTTGGCGAGGAACACCTTCGACAGGTCCGCCACCACGCCCACCAGCACGAGAGCCAGCACGGCGAAGCCGAGCAGCAGGACCAGCACGCTCCCCCGGTCATCGCGCCACCGCGGATCGCCGCCGCGTCGGGTCAGCCGACTCGGGAACCTCATGGGAACCCCCGGTAGGCGTCGACGACTGCGTCGTGCCGGGCGGAGACGGCGACCGAAGCCAGGTCGCGGCCCAGCAGTTCGGGCACCAGCGGCAGCGGCACCCGGGTGTCGACTCGGACGGTGAGGGTGGCCCCCGGCGACAGGCACGGGGTCGACGGGCAGTCGACGGTGAGCTGGCTGGGCCGCAGCCCAAGGCCCTGGTCGCCCAGCGCCAAAGCGGCCGCGGCGTACGCGCGCTGACGTCCTTCGGCGTCGTCGGCGGCGGTCGCCCAGGCCCGGCCGGCCTCTCGTGCCGCCGCCGTCGCGCCGTACGCGGCCCGCTGCACCGCGAACACGCTCAGCACGAGGTAGACCAGCGGGACGAAGAGCACCACCCCGAGAAAGGCGAACTCGATCAGGGCGCTGCCGGCGTCTGAGCCGGTCAGTCTCGATGCTGCCCGCGCGCGCGCCGGGAGCCTCGTGCCACGTGTCATCGGGACTCCTCCAACGCGTGGCCGCGGACGGCGAGGGCACGCGCGGGGCCGGCGAACCCCACCACCGGAAGGGTGGCGAGCACCTCGACCTCGATCACCGGGCCGGCCGGGCCGTCGACCTCCACCGCCGACACGCCGCCGGCGAAGCGCTCCGAGAGCGCCTCGGCGATCAGCTCACGCGTGCGGGCAGCGGCGTCCTCGGGCCCGCGGTCGGCGGATGCCCCCAGGCGCGCGCCCTCGGCCGCGGCCGCCACCAGCGTGTTGCGCACATGCAGCGCGAGCCCCAGCTGCACGACGGCGAGGAACAGCGCCAGCAGCATCGCCGCCACCATGACGAACTCGGCGATGGCGGAGCCGTGGTCGCCCGATTCGACGTATCGGCCCCGCTCGTCGGTCACGGCCCCGTGACGCTGCCGATGGCGTCGCTGAAGATCCTCGAGAGCTGGTCGTCGGCGACGAGCCAGAGGGTCATCACGAGGCCGGCGGTCATCACGGTCACGAGCACCCAGCCGGGCACGTCGCCGCGTTCGGATCCAGCCCGCCGCCCGGCGGCGCGCAGCACCTGGCCGAGTCCGTCGAAGAGGGCCATCAGGGCTTGCTGCATGAGGTGCTCCTTGCCGGGTGGTGGATGGGCTGCCGGGATGCGGTCAGCTGCCTGGATGGGGTCATGGGGCGTCGAGCGACAGTCCGACGAAGCCTGGGAAGAGCAGGAAGATGACCGAGACCGGCATCACCAGGAAGACCACCGGGACCATCATCGCGATCTCCTTGCGGGCGGCCGCCTCGATCAAGGCCCGCCGGCCCGCCTCGCGGGCGTCGACGGCCTGGGCCCGCAGCACATCGGCGAGCGGGGTGCCGCGCTCCAGGGCGACCGCCATCGCGTCGGCGAACCGCGCCACCGGGGCCACTCCCGTGCGGGCCGCCAGCCGCTCAAGCGCGCGCACCACAGACCCGTCCGCGCGTCCGTCGGCGACCGTTCGGGTGAGCTCGCGGGACGTCTCGCCCGTGGACAGCGCCGCGACCCGCTCCAACGCGGCGACCGGGCCCTCCCCTGCGGCCACGCACAGGGCGAGCATCTCGGCGACGGTGGGGAACTCCGCGAGCATCCGCTCCTCACGGCGGCGGGCCTGCGCAGTCAGCCGCTGGTCACGGGCGAGCACCCCTGCGAGCGCGCCGAGGGCGGCGAAGACCGCGAGGGCCAGCAGCGGCATGGCCCGCCCGGACGCAAGCAGCAGCAGCCCCCAGCCGATCCCCGCCGCGGCGCCCAGCGCCCCCCAGGCGAGCTGCTCCACGCGGAACCCGTCCAGCGTCTGGCCGGTGCCCAGCCGATCCAGCCGGCGGCGCACCGAGGCAGCGCCACCGAGGGTGCGCTCCAGGACCCGCACCCCGTCGGCAAGGGCAGGGGCGAACAACCGCTCCAAGGTGGGGAAGGGGGTGCGCGTCTGCGTCTCGACCAGCAGCCTGCGGTTGGCGTCGGCATCGGCCAGGTGCGGGCCGATCCGGTCGACCAGCGTGGGCCGGCGCGCCCACGGCGTACGGGAGGCCGCG
Organism: uncultured Actinomycetota bacterium; assembly: GCA_963818455.1. Taxonomy (GTDB): domain Bacteria; phylum Actinomycetota; class Actinomycetes; order CAVWCF01; family CAVWCF01; genus CAWFSE01. The sequence continues at coordinate 21,877 of CAWFSE010000011.1, read as the reverse complement.
ACGGCGAGGCCGGCCCCCACACCCAAACCCGCCAGCGCCCCCACGACGGCGCTCACCGGAGCACCCGCTCTTCTCGGGGCAGCCGGCCCACGCGCATCATCACCCGGTAAGCCACGACGCACAGCCCGGCCCCACCGAGCAGCACGACCACGCCCGCTGGCGAGTTGTACGCCGCCACGGCCTGAGGGCGCAGCGACAGCAGCGCCAGCAGCACCCAAGGCGCGGCCACCGCGAGCCGGGCGGCGTTGACCGTCCAGGCCTGGCGGGACTGCAGCTCGGCGCGCGTCCGCGCGTCATCGCGGAGGAAGGCCGACAGCGTCCGCAGCAGCCGGCCCAGATCGCTGCCGCCCACCTCGCGGGCGACCCGCAGCGACTCGATGATGCGGTCGGCCACCGGGTCGGCCAGCGCGTCTTTGAGCCGGTCGAGCGACTCACCGAAGCGCCCGGTCGCTCGGTAGTCCTCGCCGAACCGGGCGAAGGCGCCGCGCAACTGCTCTGGCCCGCGGGCTCCGAGTTGGGTGAGGGCCTCGGGCAGGCTCAGCCCGGCTCGCACGGCGCTGCCGAGGTTGTCCACGACATCCGGCCACAGGTCGCGCAACTCGTCGGAACGCTTGCGGCGGCGCCATCCGACGAGCGCCACCGGAAGGTACCCGGCCAGGAGGCCGAACGCCGCCGCCACCACGGGTGAGCGGGACACCGCTGCCATCGCCAGGCCGGCGACCAGCGCGATGCCCAGGCAGCTCGCGACCAGCCGGGCGGGGGTGACCTGGGCGAGGCCCGCCTCGGCCAACGCCTCGCGCAGGCGCGACCGTCGAGGCGCACGCTCACGCGGGCCGGACAACCAAGCCTGAGCGATGAGAAGGAGCCCGGCCGCCCACGCGAGGCCCAGCAGCGCCCCCATCAGCCGGCCCCGTCCAAGAGCGCGGCCAGGTCGTGCCCGGCTCGGGCGTAGCGGTCGGCGTGCGGCGGATGGCCGCCGACGCGCACCAGCCGGTCGCCTCGCGTCGCGAAGATGTCCTCGACCTCGACGACATCGCCCTCGACACGCCCGGGCACCGCGGCGATCTCGCGGATCCGGCGCCGGCCCTCGGGGTCGGTGGCGGTATGCACGACCAGGTCGACGGAGCTGGCGACGGTGGGGACCACGAACGCGTGCGAGACGTTCTCCCCGGCCAGCAGCGGCAACGTGCACATCTTGGTGATGGCCTCCCGTGCGCTGTTGGCGTGGATGGTGCACATCCCGGGCAGGCCGCTGTTCAAGGCGATGAGCAGGTCGAGGCACTCCTCCTGCCGCACCTCGCCGACGATCAGCCGCGACGGCCGCATCCGCAAGGCCTCTTTGACGAGCCGGCGCAGCTTGATCTCGCCGGTGCCCTCAAGGCTCGGCTGCCGGGTCTGCAGGGCGACCCAGTCAGGCAGGCGCAGCTTGAGCTCGAACACCTCCTCGACCGTGATCACGCGCTCACGGGCCGGGATCGCGGCCGATAAGCAGTTGAGGAGGGTGGTCTTTCCGGCCTGCGTTCCGCCGGCGACGAGGATGTTGAGGCCGCTGGCGACCGAGGCCTCGAGGAACCGCGCGGCCTGGGCGGTGACGGTTCCGAGCCGGACCAAGTCCTCGAGGCTGCCCGCACGGACCACGAACTTGCGGATGTTGACCGCCCAGTGCTGGCGGGTGACATCCGGGATCGCGACGTGCAGACGGCTGCCGTCGGGCAGGCCGGCGTCGACGAAGGGCGTGCTCACATCGACCCGGCGGCCGCTGGCCCGCAGCATGCGCTCGACCAGGTCGCGGACCTGCTCGGCGGTGAGGATGGTCGTCGTCAGCTCGCTGCGGCCCTCGCGGGCGACGAAGACTCGGCCCGGCTCGTTGATCCAAACCTCCTCGATGGAATCGTCATCGAGGTACTGCTGCAGCTCCCCGAACCCCGCCACGGAGTCGATCACCCGACGGGCCAGCGCCCGGCGGTCGGCCGTGGGCACATCGCCGGCGAGGCTGCGCGTCTCGTACGCGTCGAGCACCTCGTCAACGGCAGCCCGGATGGCGTCTGCCTGCGTCGACGGGTCGAGCGAGCGGCGGCGGACCAGCTCGCGGACCTCGCCGTCGACGAGGTCGAACGCGCCCTCGTCGAGCGCGCTCGGCGCCCACGCCCCCATGTCTCCCCCGTGCGGTCCGGAAGCCCGGGCTCCTGGCCCGGATGACCGCAGACTACGTATTGCTCCCAAAAGGGGCAATAGGCCCATCTCGCCCTGTGGATGGGCGCCTCGAAGGGCCGCCGGTCCGGATGTGCCAGGGACACGGCGGGATCGACCGGGTGGGGATACTGGCGAGCATGGCTGCCCACGACCATCCGCTCTTCACGCGGCTCTATGAGGTCATCGCCGACCTCGGCGAGCACTCGGAACTCGGCGCCGCCCGCTCGGAGGTGCTCTCCGGCGCACACGGGCGGCTGCTGATCGTCGGGCTCGGGCCTGGCCATGACCTGGACCATCTCCCCGAGGCAGTCACGTCGGTGGTGGCCGTCGAGCCGAGTGACTCGATGCGGGCGGCGTCCCTGCCCCGGGTCGAGGCCGCCCGGGCGCGGGGCACCGAGGTCGAGCTCATCGACGCGGTGGGCGAGGCGCTGCCCCTTCCCGACGACTCGGTGGACTGCGTGCTGTTCGCCTACGTGCTGTGCTCGGTGGACTCGGTGGAGTCGGTCCTGGCCGAGGCCCGGCGGGTGCTGCACCCGGAAGGGTCGGTCTGCGTGCTGGAGCACGTGCGCGCCGACTCTGGCACGTGGACCGCGCGCATGCAGCGGCTGGTGTCCGTCGGCGGGATGTGGCCACGGCTGGCCGGGGGGTGCCGGTGCACCCAGGACACGCGCGCTGAGCTGGCCGGCGCCGGGTTCCACGTCGAGGACCTGGTGGAGCGGAGGCTCGTCAACGTGCCAGTGGTCAACTGGACGCTGATGGGATCGAGCAGGCCGTAAGGGCGCTAGCGCCCCGACGGCACCAGGGTGCGGATCACCCGTAGCGCGACGGACATCGTCGCCAGGTCGAACGAGTCGGACTCGGCAATCTCCCGCAGCGTCGACTGGGCGCGCGTCAGCCCCTCGATGTTGCGCGCCTCCCACGAGGCGATCCGCTCGTCGGGGTCTGACTCCCCCTGCGTCGCGGCGATCACGCTGTCCACCAGGCCTGCCTGGGCGCCGTACAGGTCGTACCGCAGCGCCATCCGGGCCAATGCCGCCCACCGGTCGTCGCGAGGGAGGCGTGTGATCCTGGTGAGCATCCGGTCCACCTCGAAGCGCTCCGAGATCGCGAAGTACAGCCGGGCGACCTGCTCGGCGCCCTCGTCGACGCGCTGGGCGATCTCGACGATGTCGAGCAGCGAGAAGGCGTCCAGCATCGCCGAGGCATCCATCGCCAGATCGGCGGGCGCCCCCATCGCCTCGAGCTCCGCGGCGCGGCGATCCAGCCGCTCGCGTTCCACCCCCCGGAGCACCTCCGGCATCTGCGGGGCCAGCCGCTCGACATCGGCGCGGAAGTGCTCGATCTCGGCGGCGACATCCAGCGGCGACCGGCGGTTCTGCACGATCCACCGGGTCGCCCGGTCGACCAGGCGCCGCGCCTCGAGGTAGAGCGCGCACTGCGCGTCGGTCGACACGGAGTTGTCGAGAGCCTCGACCCGCGCCCAATACGCGGGCAGGCCGAAGACCTCGCGGACCACGGTGAAGGCCCGGGCCACCTCGACCGGACCAGCGCCGGTCTCCTCGCCCGCGCGGTAGGTGAACGTGATGCCGCCCCGGTTGATCATGTCGTTGACCACCGCGGTGGTCACGATCTCGCGGCGCAGCGCGTGGCTCTCCAGCCGGTCGCCGTAGCGCTCCACCAGCAGCGGCGGGAAGTAGCGCCTCAGCACGCCGCGGTACCACTCCTCGTCAGGCAGCCCGCTCGCGAGCAGGTCCTCGGCCAGCGTCATCTTGGAGTACGCCACCAGCACGCTCAGCTCCGGCGAGGTGAGGCCCAGCCCCAAGCCCATGCCGGGCGTCGATCTCGCTGTCGGGGGGGAGGAACTCCAGCGCACGGTCGAGGTCGCCGCGCGCCTCGAGCTGGTGGATGAAGCGCCGGTGCACCGGCAGCAGCAGGGCCGCCTGGTAGCGCGCGTTGCCGAGCAGCACGTTCTGCTCGTAGTTGTCGCGCAGCACCAGGTGGGCCACGTCGTCGGTCATCTCCGCGAGCAGCTCGTTGCGCTGCTTCTCGGTGAGGTCCCCAGACCGGACCACGCGGTCGAGCAGGATCTTGATGTTGACCTCGTGGTCGGAGGTGTCGACCCCGGCCGAGTTGTCGATGGCGTCGGTGTTGAGCCGGACGCCGTGCTGGGCCGCCTCGATGCGGCCGCGCTGGGTGCAGCCGAGGTTGCCCCCCTCGCCCACCACCCGGCAGCGCAGCATGTCGCCGTCCACGCGGATGGAGTCGTTGGCCTTGTCGCCCACCTCCGCGTGCGTCTCTGCGGCCGCCTTCACGTACGTCCCGATGCCCCCATTCCAGAGCAGGTCCACCGGGGCCTGCAGGATCGCCTTCATCAGGTCGGCGGGGGTCATCGAGTCGACGTCGTCGCCGATCCCGAGCGACGAGCGGACCTGGGGCGTCAGCGGGATCGACTTGGCCGAGCGCGGGTGCACCCCGCCGCCCTCGGAGATCAGCGCGCGGTCGTAGTCGTCCCACGACGAGCGCGGCAGCGCGAACAGCCGCGCCCGCTCGGCGAGCGACGCCGCGGGGTCCGGCGACGGGTCGAGGAAGATGTGGCGGTGGTCGAAGGCCGCCACCAACCGGATGTGCTCGGACAGCAGCATCCCGTTGCCGAAGACGTCGCCGCTCATGTCGCCGACCCCGGCCACCGTGAAGTCCTCGGCCTGGGTGTCGAGCCCGAGCTCGCGGAAGTGCCGCTTGACGGATTCCCAGGCGCCGCGGGCCGTGATGCCCATGGCCTTGTGGTCGTAGCCGACCGAGCCGCCGGAGGCGAAGGCGTCGCCCAGCCAGAAGCCGTACGACTGGGCGATGCCGTTGGCGATGTCGGAGAACGTCGCGGTGCCCTTGTCCGCGGCGACCACGAGGTACGGGTCGTCGCCGTCGTGGCGCACGACGCGCCTCGGGGGCACCACCGCGCCGTCGACCAGGTTGTCGGTGATGTCGAGGAGCGCGGAGATGAACGTGGTGTAGGACGCCACTCCCTCGGCCAGCCAGGCGTCTCGGTCGACGGCCGGGTCCGGCAGCTGCTTGGGCAGGAACCCGCCCTTGGCCCCGACCGGCACGATGACCGCGTTCTTGACGGCCTGCGCCTTGACCAGGCCCAGCACCTCGGTGCGGAAGTCCTCGCGGCGGTCCGACCAGCGCAGCCCCCCGCGCGCCACCAGCCCGAAGCGCAGGTGCACCCCCTCGACCCGCGGGCTGTACACCCAGATCTCGAAGCGCGGCCGGGGCAGGGGCAGGTCGTGGATGGCCGACGGGTCGAACTTGAACGACAGGTACGGCTTGACCGAGCCGTCCGCGGCCGGCTGGAAGAAGTTGGTGCGCAAGGTGGCCTTCACCAGGCCGACCAGGGAGCGCAGGATGCGGTCCTCGTCGAGGCTGGCGACCTGGTCGAGCTCCTGCTCGATGGCCTGCTCGACCTCGGCGCACGCGGCGGCGCGGTCGCCCTCGAGCGCGGGGTCGCAGCGGCGCTCAAACAGCCGGACGAGCAGCCGCGCGAGCTGCAGGTTCGCGACCAGGCACTGCTCGACGTACGCCTGGCTGAAGGTCGAGCCGGCCTGGCGCAGGTAGCGCGCGTAGGCGCGAAGCAGGGAGGCCTGCCGCCAGGTGAGCCCGGCCACCAGGACCAGCGAGTTGAACCGGTCGCTCTCCGCCCGGCCCTCCCACACCGCGGAGAAGGCGTCCTGGAAGCGCTCCTTCAGCCCCTCGCCCACCGCGCGCGCATCGGTCTTGAGCCCGAAGTCGTAGATCCAGGCGTTCCCCGCGCCCCGGCGGTCCACCTCGTAGGGCCGCTCGTCGATGACCTCCACGCCGAGCTGCTGCAGGACCGGGAGCACGTCCGTCAGCGACACCGGCTGCCCCGACCGGTAGATCTTGAAGCGCCGCTCCCCCGGCAGCGCGCCGAACGGCTCGTAGTAGTTGAGCACCATGTCGCCGTCGGAGTCGAGCGACTCGAGCGCGCGTACGTCGGCCACCGCCATCCGGGCCGAGAAGTCCTCCTTGAACGCCTCGGGGAACGCCTCGCCGTAGCGGCGGTCCAGGGTGCTGGCGGCCTCCTCGCCGCACTGGTCCACCAGGGCGTCGGCGAAGTCGTCGGCCCACGTCCGGGTCGCCTCGGCGAGGCGCCCTTCGACGGCCGCCACGTCGATCTCGGGCAGGGTGGCGCCGGGCGCGACCCGGACCACGAAGTGCAGCCGCGCGAGCACCGACTCGGAGACCCGCGCGGTGTAGTCGGACGCGACGCCGCCGACCGCGTCGCGCAGGATCCGCTCGAGCTCGAGCCGGACGTCCGTGGTGTACCGGTCACGCGGCAGGTAGACCAGGCAGGACATGAAGCGGCCGTAGGCGTCGGGGCGGACGAAGAGCCGCAGCTGGCGGCGTTCCTGCAGGTGCTGGACCGCGAGGGCCACCGGGAGGAGCTCCTTGACCGGCACCTGGAACAACTCGTCGCGCGGGTAGGTCTCGATGATCTGCAGGAGCTCCTTGCCGTTGTGGCTCATCATCGAGAAGCCGCTGGCCTCCAGCACCTCGCGGGTCCGGCGGCGCAGCACCGGGATGCGCAGCACGCTCTCGGTGTAGACCGAGGACGCGAACAGCCCGAGGAACCGACGCTCGCCGACCACCCGGCCGTCGTCGTCGAACGTCTTGACCCCGACGTAGTCGAGGTACGCGGCGCGGTGGACGGTTGAACGCGAGTTGGCCTTGGTGAGGATGAGCAGCCGCGGCTCTCGGGCCCGGGCCCTGGCCTCGGGCGGCAGCTTCCCGAACGAGGAGGAGACGAACTGGTCCGAGCGCAGGATCCCCAGCCCGGTGCCGGGTATGGCCCGCAGCGCGTCCTCGCCGTCCTCGCTCACCAGCTCGTACTCGCGCACGCCGAGGAAGGTGAAGTGGTCGTCGGCGAGCCAGCGAAGCAGCTCCCACGCCTCGGAGACCTCCGCGTCGTCGATGCCGACCGGCGGTCGGATCGACAGCTCATCGGCGACGCGCAGCGCGGTGTCGCGCATCTTCGGCCAGTCCTCGACGGACTCGCGCACGTCACGCAGCACCGACGCAGGGTGCGCTCCAGCCCGGTGGTCACCTCCACGTCGGTGACCCGGCCGATCTCCACGTGGATCCAGGATTCGAGGGCGGTGTCCGGGCCGCCCTGCCCCGCTGGCACATCGACCACGTCGAGCAGCTCGCCGGTGATCGAGCGGCGCACGACGACCTGGGGGTGGATGACCAGGTGGATGGCCTGGCCCGCCTGGGCGAGCGCGCTCGTGACCGAGTCGACGAGGAACGGCATGTCGTCGGTGACCACCTCGACGACGGTGTGGCCGGAGGCCCAGCCGTTCGCCTCGACGGTCGGGGTGTGCACGCGCACCGCCGAGGTGCCCTGGGGCCGCTTGGCGGCGAGGGCGCGGTGCGACAGCGCGGCGCCGTAGACATCGACCGGGTCGCGGTCGGCGAGATCCTCGACCGGGATGTGGCGGTAGTAGCACTGCAGGAAGGTCAGGCCGTTGTGGTCCTCGGACCCGTCATCGCGCCGCCCCGACCGACCGGCGGCCTCGACGGCCCTCTCCAGCAGGTCGGCCCTCGCGTCATCCCGCAAGCTCAGCATCTGCCACTCCCTCGGGGGGAAGACGCCGTTGTCCCCGCCCCAAGGCGACCCTAGACCCGCCTCACCGCCCGGCGCCGCGACGACGGCCACTAGGGCCTGGGCTGCGTGTCCGGCTTGCCGTACTCGTAGCTGCGGAAGGCGCTCCCCGTCGCCACCTTGGGTGGCACGAACGACTCCTTGATCGACCGGGTGCTGGTCCAGCGCAGCAGGTTCTGCGGGGCTCCGGCCTTGTCGTTGGTGCCGGAGGCCCGCCCGCCGCCGAACGGCTGCTGGCCGACGACTGCCCCGGTCGGCTTGTCGTTGATGTAGAAGTTGCCCGCCGCAAAGCGCAGGGCGTGGGACGCGTACGCCACCGCCGAGCGGTCCTGCGCGATGACCGAGCCGGTCAGCGCGTACGGCGCGGCCGACTCCAGTTGCGTGATCGTCGGCTCCCACGCGGCGTCCTCGTACACATGGATGCCGAGGAACGGGCCGAAGTACTCGGTGGTGAAGATCTCGTCGTTGGGGTTCTCGCCCACGGCGACCGTCGGGCGCACGAACCACCCGTCGGAGTCGTCGACGACTCCGCCGGCGATGACCTCGATGTCCGGCGCCGCGTGCGCGCGGTCGATGGCGCCCGACAGCCGTGCGAAGGCGCGGTCGTCGATCACCGATCCCATGAAGTTCGACAGGTCCGTGACCGGCCCCATCGACAGCGCGTTGACCGCCTCCACCAGGTCGTCCTTGAGCCGCGTCCAGAGCGACCGCGGGATGTACGCGCGGGATGCCGCCGAGCACTTCTGGCCCTGGTACTCGAAGGCGCCGCGCACCAACGCCGTCCGCAGCACGTCGAGGTCGGCGCTCGGGTGGGCGAGCACGAAGTCCTTGCCCCCGGTCTCGCCCACGATCCGCGGGTAGGCCCGGTATCCGGCGATGTTCTCGCCCACGGTCCGCCACAGCTGCTGGAAGACCCGGGTGGAGCCGGTGAAGTGGATGCCGGCCAGGCCGGGGTCGCTCAGGACCACGTCGGAGATCGCCGGGCCCCAGCCGGTCACCATGTTGATGACGCCGGGGGGCAGTCCCGGCCTCCTCGAGGATCGCCATCACGAAGTGCGCGCCGAACTGCTGGGTGTGGCCGGGCTTCCAGACCACCGTGTTGCCCATCAGCGCCGGAGCGGTCGGCAGGTTGCCGGCGATCGCGGTGAAGTTGAACGGCGTGACCGCGTACACGAAGCCCTCAAGCGGCCGGTAGTCGACGCGGTTCCACACCCCGCGCGACGAGATCGGCTGCTCCGCCATGATCTGCCGGGCGAAGGCGACGTTGAACCGCCAGAAGTCGATCAGCTCGCAGGCCGAGTCGATCTCGGCCTGGTAGGCGGTCTTGGACTGCCCGAGCATCGTCGCGGCGTTCAGCGTCTGCCGCCAAGGCCCGGCCAGCAGGTCCGCGGCCTTGAGCAGGATCGCCGCGCGGTCGTCGAAGGCCATGTCGCGCCAGCCGGGGGCGGCCTTGCGGGCGGCCTCGACGGCGGCGGCGGCGTCGGCCGCCGTGCCGTCCCCGGTCGTGCCGAGCACGTGGTGGCGCGCGTGCGGCTGGACCACCGGGATCGGGTCGCCGGAGGCCATGAAGCGCCGCCCGCCGATGGCGCAGGTCAGGTCGACCGGCGTGCTCGCGAGGTCCTTCAGCGCCGACTCAAGCTCGGCTCGCTGGGGGGTGCCGGGGCCGTACTCAAGCACGGTCTCGTTGACCGGGGTCGGCACCTGGGTGACGGCGTCCATCGGATCTCCTCGCCTGGCGGCTGCGGGGGCTTCGCAGCCCATCCTGGCGCCGAGGGCCGTCCCGGTCAGCCGCCTGGCGAGAACGCAGCGCGCCGCTGCCGTACGACCTCAGCCTGCGCGCTCCGGCTCGGTGCCCGTGGACAGCTCAGCCAACAACTCGGCGATCTCCTGGGGGGCGAACCAGAGCAGGTCATGGTCGTCGGCGGCCTCCGCGGCCCCGGGCCCCCCCGCCCGCGCCGCGGCCACCGCCGGCTCGGCGGCCGCCTCGTCGGCGTGAACGGCCGCCACCTGGGCCAGCGCCAATCCGTCGGCGAGCACCAGCCCGGCGGACCCCTCGCCGGGCGCGGCACCCGCCACGTCGGCGGAGACCACGACCCGGCGCATGGGCCCGCCTCCCAGCAGGCGCAGGGATCGCTGGGCCGCCTCGACGAACGCGGCGTACTCCAACTCCTCCTCGTCGAGGTCGGCCAGGGCCGCCCGCACGTCTGGGGTGACGCCGCAGGCCTCGACCGGGCCAGGCAGGCGCCCGTCAGCCTTGAGCGCGCCCAGCATCCGGGCCGACGCGGGGACGTACACCCGCACCGTCACGCGCTCCAGCTCAGCTCGTCGGCGCGGGCCCGGCGCAGCGCGTCCGCGCTGGTCTGCAGCGACACGTCCAGGACGTCTTGGCGGCGCGTGTGGTCCATCAGGTTCACCCCGATCGCCTCGAGGTCGCGCCGGCCGGGACCGAGCATGGTGACCGTCGTCGCGCCATCGCTTCCGTCCCGGACCTTGCCGGCCTCGCGCATCATCCGGCGGGTGACCGACCGGCGGTACGCCCGCTCGATGCGGGCCGCCACCGCGGTCGGCTCGTCGTAGTCGAACGAGGCCATCGGGGCCAGCACGTAGACCTCGTCCAGCCCGCTGCCCGGCGAGGAGGTCGACCGACGTGGCCGAGCAGGTGCCGCCGTCGACGTAGCGCCGGCCGCCGATCGTCATCGGCTTGAACCAGCCCGGGATGGCGCAGGACGCGAGCACCGCCTCCGACAGCTCCGCCGGGGGCGAGCCCTCGCGTCCGAACACCACCCGTCGCCCGCTGTCGTAGTCCATGGCCACGAGCCACAGGTTGTCGTGCGGCGACCACTCGCCGTGCGGCGTCACGGCGTCGACCAGGTGGCCCACCGTCCACAGCGACCCGCTGCCCTCGGGGACCAGCGACGACATCGCCGCGAACGGGGTCATCGCGCCCGGGCGGCGCAACGCCTGCACCAGCAGCCGCCGGGAGCCGATCCCGAGCCGAGGGAGCCCGGGCATGCGTGCCGCCCGTCGCCTTGTCGTAGTCCAGGGTGTAGCCCTTCAAGGGGCCCTCGGCCACGGGCCGGCCGAGTTGGTGGTCGCGCACGTCGCGCACCGGGATCCCGGCGCCCAGCAGCGCGGCCAGCACCGATCCGGCCGAGGTGCCGATCAGCACCTCGCAGTCCCGGGCGTCGAAGCCCTCGACCTCCTCCAGCGCGGTCAGCGCGCCGATCGTCCACGCCGCTCCGAGGACACCGCCGGCGCCGAGGACGAGTCCCCGCCGGGTCATCGCACCGACTCAAGCAGCTCGGCGAGGGCGTCCTCGATGCACTGCGCCAGGGTGTCGACGTCGCTCATCGCGTCGCGGTCGGCGTTGAGCCCGTAGAAGACCCCGCCGTTGTACGAGGTCAGGCCGATCGACAGCGCCTGGCCGCGGGCCAGCGGCACCACCGGGTAGGCCGCCAGCATCAGGGCGCCGCCCGCGTACAACGGGAACTGCGGGCCCGGCACGTTGGTGACGACCACGTTGAACAGCCGGCGCGACAGCCCCGACCCGACCCGCGCGCCGAGCGAGTGCAGGGTCGGCGGGGCGAAGCCCGCGAGGCCGATGATCGCGTCCGCGCCGACGGCCTGCCCGGTCTCCTTGTGCGCCTGCATCGCGTACGACACCTGGTGCAGCCGCATCACCGCGCTGGCCTCGCCCACCGGCAGGTCGACGAGGTACGACGAGACCCGGTTGCCGGCGGCGCCGTCCTCGCTCTCCGACCGCACGCTGACCGGCACCATCGCGCGGATGCTCGTCTGTCCGGTGACCGCCTCGCCGCGGGTCAGCATCCAGGCCCGCAGGGCGCCCGACGACGACCGCCAGCACCACGTCGTTGACCGTGCCGCCGTGGGCCTTGCGGATCGCCTTGTAGTCGGCGAGCCGGGTCGCCGCCATGCCGTAGCGGCGCTGCTCGCCGATCTCGACGTTGAGGGGCGTCGCCGGGGCCTGGCGCGCCACGGTGCGGGTCATCGCGAGCACGCCGCCGGCCGCCCCGAGGAACTTGCCCGCGGTGTGGCGCACATCGGCGACCCCGGCCCGCACGGCCTCCACCACGGCCGAGGGCCCACGCGCCAGGTCGCCGACAGCGCCGGCCACGAGCTCGATGCTGCTCGGCTCGGGTGAGGGGCGCCACGAGTCCGCCGGGGTGTCGCGCGGCTCCCGGGTGACGTCGAGGATGACCTGGCCGATGTCCACGGCCGCCACCCCGTCGACCATCGCGTGGTGGGTCTTGGTGAGGATGGCGAACCGCCCGCCCTCCAGCCCCTCCACGAGGTACATCTCCCACAGCGGGCGCTTGCGGTCGAGCTGCCGGCTCATGATGCGGGCGATGAGCTCGCGCAGCTGAGCGTCGGTGCCCGGCTTCGGCAGCGCCGAGCGGCGCACGTGGTAGGTCACGTCGAAGTGCTCGTCGTCGACCCAGACCGGATTGGCCAGGTGGCCGGGGACCCACCGGATGCGCTGGCGGTAGCGCGGGACGAAGGCGATCCGCCGCTTGATCAGCTGGACCAGGGTGTCGTAGTCGAACCCGCCCTCGGGCACCTCGAAGAGCACGACGCCGCCCACGTGCATGGCGGTGGTGGCCTCCTCGAGGTAGAGGAAGGACACATCGAGCGTGGACAGCCGATCCGACACTTCGCTGCTCTCCTCGTCTCCGTGGCGCGCTGCCTGCATCGTGTCACGCTGCACGCCGTCGCGCCGACAGCGCACGCCCGCCCGCGCCGCGCGGTCGGCCGCCGGGCGCCGTCACCCCCTCAGCGGCAGCCCGAAGAGGGCCTCCAGCTCGGTCGCCGTCTCGTCGTACGAGCGGTGGCGCACGCCGACGAACCCGAGTTCGACGGCCGCCGCGACGTTGTGCGCGAGGTCGTCGACGAAGACGCACTCGGCGGCCGCGAGCCCGATCAGGTCGAGTGTGTGGGTGAAGATCTCCGGCTCCGGTTTGCGCATGCCGACCTCGCCGCTGATCACCACCACGTCGAACAACTCGTCCCAGCCGTCGCGCGGATAGGAGTTGCCCCAGGAGTTCGACAGCAGCGCGGTGCGCAGTCCCGCGTGACGGGCCCGCAGCACCAGCCCGGTCATGTCCGGGGCGTGTTCGAAGTACCGGAACATCCGGTCGAGCAGCCCCTCCGTCCCGACGGGGCGGCCCGCGCGCGCCGAGAGGCCCTCGGCCAGCCGACGCTCGAAATCGGGGCCGGACAGCTCGCCCCGCTCAAGGGCGTGCACCGGATTGAGCCGCGCCTCCAAGGCCACCGCGTCGCCGAACCACTGGCCCATCAGGGCCTGGTAGTCGCCGAGGTCGATCCCGTCGGCCTCCGCCCATTGGCCCACCGCCGAGCCGATGTCGGTGGTGAGCACGCCGCCCCAGTCGACGACAAGGCCGCGCAGCGGGCCGGTTGAGTTCACCCCCCGATCCTAGGAAGCCCTCAGCCCCGAGCGCCTGCGGGCGCCCCGCCCGAGGCGCCCTCCGACCGCATCGGCCCGATCGTGCCCCGGGAGTGCCAGCGCCGTGCCCAGCGCACGGGCCAGGCCCGCCCAGGCCGCGGTCGCCCGACTGCGGGGCGCGGCATCGCACAAGGGCCGACCGGTGAGCACCGCCGCGTCGAGGGCGGCCGGGTCGTCGGGGATGCACCCCCAGGGGGTCACGCCGATCCAGCGGTCGAGCGCCTCGGCGACCGTCGCCTCCGGGTGTCCGCCGACCGCGGAGCGCCGGAGCCGGTTGGCGGCGACCGCGATCACCGCGTCCGGCGCCACCGCGCGCAGGCGGTCCCACGCCCGGACCAGGCGGGTGATCGAGACGGGGTCGGCCGCACAGACGGCCAGGACCGCGTCGGCCTCGGCCAGCGCGGCGACCGTGGCGTCATCGCGCCGAGGCTCGCCCCCGTACGGGTCGGCGGCCTCGCCGTCGAGGCCGAAGCCGCAGTCCACCACCACGACGTCGACCAGGGCCCGGGAGCGCGACAGCACGTGGCCGAGCGCGACCGGATCGACCTCGGCCCACCGATCGGATCGCGGCAGCCCGCTGAGGAGCAGCAGTCGGTCCTCGACCGCGCAGGCCGACCGGGCCAGCGCCAACTGGTCGAAGCCCCCGCCGTGGGCGGCCCGGCAGGCGGCCGCGAGGCCCGGGATCTCATCGGCGATGCCAAGGGCCAGGGCCACGCTGGCGGCGTAGGGGTCGGCGTCGACCAGGAGCACCCGAAGGCCCGAGCGGGCCCACGCCGTCGCCACCGCGATCGCCGCCGTCGTACGCCCGGGTGAGCCGGCCGGCCCCCACACGGCGACCACCCGGCCGGCCTGGTCCACATCGCGGCGAGGCATCGGAGATGGCGGCTCGTCAGGGGCCGGAGCCGCCACCGCCGGCAGCCCGGTCGGCTCGGGGTGGGGGCCCACGTCGGCCAGGCGGCGACCAGCCGCCCTCAGGACGGCGTCGGCGATGGCGTCCGGGCCATCCCCGGGAGCGAGCACCGCGGCCGCGCCCCACATGCGCAGCCGCCGCTCCTCGGCCTCGTCCGCGCAAAGGCCGACGACGGCCACTCCCTGCGCCCCCAGGTGCGCCACGGCCTGCAGGTCGAGCCGCGGCAGGCCGGCGCTGACCACCGCCGCCCTGGCCTGCCCGGTCGTGGCGGCGGCGAGCAGGTCGGCGGTGTCGACGCAGCGGCGGCTGATCCGCAAAGGCCGGCCCGGGCCGGCCCACGCGGCGGCCAGCGCGGCCTCCTCCGAGGGGTCGACCAGCGCGGTGAGGACCGGGACCTGATCCTGGCTCACGGCGCCGAGCCGGGCACGCGGACCAGGTCGACGGCGCCCGATTGGGTCGCGGCGACGACGGCCGGCACGTCGCCGACCGGGACGGAGAGCACGACGCCGACGCCCGAGACCCCGCCCAGCCGAGCGCTGCGCGCCTCCACCTCGGCGACCACCACGTCGTCGAGGACGAGGTCGGGCCTGGGGGTGCCGTCCTGGTCGGTCGTCGCGTAGACATCGACGCGGTCGCCTCGGGCCAGGTCGGCCGGGAAGTGGAAGGTCTCGGCGGGCACCGTGACCAGCCGGTGGTCGGCGACCGGTCCGCGACCCAGCGCGGCGGCCGGGACCAGCTCGCCGGCCGAGACGGCGCGCACGGTGCTGCGGCCGGTGGGGGCCTCGCCGGCTGCCGAGAGGTAGGCCTGCGCGCCGGAGGAGATCCGCAGGTCGACGGCCACCAGGTCATCGGCGCGCAGCACGGCGCCGACAGGCAGGTCGCGGGCCGCCGCCCACACCGGCTCGGAGTCATCGGCGGCCGTGAGTGCTCGCGCCCCGAGCAGGGCCGAGCCGACCGCCAGCAGCAACCCGGCCACCAGGCGCGGATCGGTCCAGCGGGGGCGGCCGGCGCGACGTGCCGGCCGGGGCGCGGCGGCCGACGCCGGGCCGCGCGGGTTCGGTGCGGGTGTGAGCGTCGGTGTGACGGACATACGGCACTCCCGGCCCTGGTACGGCGGCCCGCCGATGCGCCAGCGCACCGCGTGCCGCGGCGGTCCCCCTGACCGCACCCGGCATCATGCCCGATGTGTCCGGATTTCGACAGATTAGGAATCTTTCGTCCCCTGCCGACTCGTCCACAGGCACACCCCGGCCCCGGCTCCCGCACCGCCGCTGATGGGAGGATGCGCCCATGCCGCCGCGCTTCCTCACCCTCGCCGACGTCTCCGAGGTGCTGAACGTCTCCGCGGCCCAGGTCTACGCGCTCGTCCGAAGCGGCGACCTGCCTGCGATCAAGGTCGGCGGCCGAGGCCAGTGGCGGGTCGAGGCGGCCGAGCTGGAGACCTACATCCAGCGGATGTACGCCCAGACCCGCGAGTTCGTCGACCAGCACCCGTTCGGGGCCGACGCCGAGCCCGCCGACGCCGACCACTAGCTCAGCGCGCCACGATCGGCCGGGCGGCCCCTACAGCCGCTCGACCACCTCGAGGGCCGTGAACGGCACGATCCAGCCGCGCAGCGCGGGCCCCGCCTCGGCGTCAGCGCGCTCAACCACCTCGAGGTGGTCCGCCCCGACCCGTCCCAGCAAGCCCACCACGGCACGCCCACCGGCACGCACCCGAACGACCGCCCGGCTGCGGGCCACCGCCCGCAGCGCCAACGGCAGGCCGTAGCGCCCCTCGACCGCCCCGACGGGCGGACGCGGGCTGCGCGGGCCTTGCCACCAGGTCAGCGCCGCCATCGGGGCCAGGGTCTCGCGCCCGCCGCGTTCGGCCAGCAGCCAGTCCGGTCCGCTGTCCACCAAGCGAGCCGCCCAGGGCGCGGAGTCCCCGCGCAGCTGGAGCAAGACCTCGCCGCCGCACGCCCCGCGTACCGCGTCGGCCAGCACGGCCTCCGCCTGCATGGCCGCGCTGCGCTCGGCGACCTCGGCCCGCTGCTCGGCCCGTCCCGCCGCCGCCAGCTGGCCGGCCAGGTCACCCAGCAGCCGCTCCCAGGCCGGCTCGGCGCCCGTCCCGCGCTCCATGGGCCGCACGGTACGCGGCCACCCGCGAACAGCCGGCTGTGGACGGAGAGTTGATCGCACTCAAATAGTCGCGTATAAACGCAAACACATGTAAACCAGATGATTCGACCTCAAGGAGCCGCCATGCGACGCCTGCTCCTCATCTCCGCCGGAAGCCTCACCTCCGTGCTGGCCGGCGACGCCGCCTGGACCACCGCCCGCCAGGCGGCGTGGGTGGCCAGCGTGCCGGTCTCAGGCCCAACCGTCGATGCCGTCGATGCCGCCGCCGCCGCCGTCCTGGCGCCCGCGGTCTGGCTGCTCCTCGGCTGGCTCGGCGTCGTCGCCGCCCTGGCCGGGGTGGCCGCCGGCCCCGGCCGAGGCAGCGCCTCCGCCGGCTGGCTGCTCGCCCGGCTGGCGCCGCGCGTGCTGCGACGAACCGCTGCCGGGCTGGCCGGCGCCAGCCTCGCGGCCGGCGCCTGGGCGGCGCCCGCGTTCGCCGACCCCTCCCCGGTCCCCGCCCCCCAGGCGACCAGCTTCGACTGGGGGCCGCCAGCGCAGCCAACGTCGGCCGCCAGACCGGCGCCGGCGCCGCAAGCCGCGCCGTCCGCTGGCCCCCGTGGCCCCGCCGGCGAGGGGGCGGCGATCACCGTGCGCCCCGGCGACTGCCTCTGGCAGATCGCCGCCGCGTCCCTGGCCTCGACAGGCGCCGCTCCCAGCACCGCCGAGATCGCCGCCGCCTGGCCCCGGTGGTACGCCGCCAACCAGTCCGTCATCGGCGACGACCCCGGGCTGATCCACCCGGGCCAACGGCTCTCGCCCCCCGCACCCGTCCGCCACCACCGCCACCGCCACCCCCACGCCACCCAGGAGCATCGATGACCTCGTCCGCCGCCACCCGCCTGCGCATCGTCCCGACCCCCCGGTGGGATCCGGCCGAGGACCAGGAGCCCGCTCCAGCCGCCGAGGCTGCGCCCCCGGCAGTCCAGGGCGCCCTCGCGCTGGCGTTCGCCCTCCCCAGCGGGCTCCCCCAGCAGCCGACGCCACCCCCGCTGCGGCTACTCCCCGGAGGGCGTGCGCACGCGGTGGAGGCCGAGAGCGCCATCGATGCCGGTGATGAGTCGGCCCTCGAGCGGGTCTTCGGCCCCCAGGCCACCTCGCGCGACGCGCTGCCGGAGCCGCGGGCGTGGGCCGCCCGCATCGCACAGGCCGTCGTCGAGGTGCTCGCGGGCGACCGGCCAGCCAGCCAGCTCATCCGGTGGACCACCGAGGACGTCTACTCCGGGGTCCGGCGCCGGGCGCGTACCCGGCGGGCGCAGGGCGGCCAACCGCCGCGCGCGGCCGTCCGCTCCGTGCGGGTCTGCGAGCCCGCCGACGGGGTGGTCGAGGCCTGCGCCGTGGTCCGCCGAGGCAGCCGGTACCACGCGGTGGCCCTACGGCTCCAAGGGCTCGACGGGCGCTGGCAGTGCACCGCCCTGCAGCTCGGCTGATCGAGGGCGCCGACGGGCGAGGTGGAGCCGGTGAGGGCCCCGCACCACCCGCCTAGCGCCGGCGCTTCTTGCTCTCCCGCTCCGCCCGTCGGCGTTCGGCGCGCGTGGCGTCCGGGCCGAGTGCGGCTACCTCGCCATCGGTCGTCTCCGAGCGCTCGGCGACACCGCCGGTCTCCGAGGGCGCCGAGTACGCCATCCGCTGCGGCCGGTGCGCCTCCAGCCCCTTGGCCTGGATGCGCGGCTGGCCTCCGCCCGCGATCGCCGCCACGACATCCTCGGCGGTCCTGGCCGGCCGGGCCGCGGGCTGGGCCGGAGCCTGGCCCTGCGGTGCGCCCGGCTGGCCGCCCAACAGGGCGGACACCTCGACCGGCTCTCCTCCGACGGCCGGCGCCGGAGCCGCCGGCGCTGCCGGCTCCTCGACGTTGACCTCGAGGTGGAACACGTAGCCGACCGACTCCTCCTTGATGCCCTCCATCATCGCGGCGAAGAGCTCGAACCCCTCGCGCTGGTACTCCACCAGCGGGTCGCGCTGGGCCATCGCCCGCAGGCCGATGCCCTCCTTGAGGTAGTCCATCTCGTAGAGGTGCTCGCGCCACTTGCGGTCAAGCACGCTGAGCACGACCCGCCGCTCCAGCTCACGGGTGACCTCCGGCCCCAGCTCGGCCTCGCGGCGGTCGTACGCGGCCTGGGCGTCCTCCACCAGCCGCTCGACCAGGTACTCGGCGGTCAGCCCGGCGCGGCCGCCGCCCGACTCCTCCTCGAGCTGCTCGACGGTGTGGCCGACCGGGTAGAGGGTCTTGAGCGCCGTCCAGAGGCGGTCGAGGTCCCACTCCTCCGGGTAGCCGTCGGAGGTCTCCGCCAGGACGTAGCCCTCGACGGTGTCGCTGATCATGTGGCGCACCTGCTCGGCGAGGTCGGCGCCCTCGAGCACCCGGCGGCGCTCCTCGTAGATGACCTTGCGCTGGCGGTTCATCACATCGTCGTACTTGAGGACGTTCTTGCGGATCTCGAAGTTCTGCGCCTCGACCTGCGACTGGGCCGACGCGATGGCGTTGGTCACCATCTTCGCCTCGATCGGCACGTCGTCAGGGATGTTGAACCGGGTCAGGAAGGCGTCGACCACGTTGCCCTTGAACAGCCGCATCAGGTCGTCCTGCAGCGACAGGTAGAAGCGCGACTCGCCGGGGTCGCCCTGGCGGCCGGAGCGCCCGCGCAGCTGGTTGTCGATGCGGCGCGACTCGTGGCGCTCGGTACCCAGCACGTACAGCCCGCCGAGCCCGACGACCTCCTCGTGCTCGGCGGCGACGGCCTTGGTGGCCTTCGCCAGGGCCTCCGGCCACGCGGCCTCGTACTCCTCAGGCGTGTCGACCGGGGAGAGGTCGGCCTGCGCCAAAGCGGCGGCGGCCATGAACTCGGGGTTGCCGCCGAGCATGATGTCGGTGCCGCGGCCGGCCATGTTCGTGGCGACCGTGACGGCTCCGCGCCGGCCGGCCTGCGCGACGATCTGCGCCTCCCGCTCGTGGTGCTTGGCGTTGAGCACCTCGTGGGGGACGCCGCGCCTGCGCAGCAGTGTGGACAGGTGCTCGGACTTCTCCACGCTCACCGTGCCGACGAGGACCGGCTGGCCCTTCTCGTGGCGCTCCACGATGTCGTCGACGACGGCGCCGTACTTCGCGTCCTCGGTGCGGTAGACCAGGTCGCGCTCGTCCGAGCGCTGCGCCGGGCGGTTGGTCGGGATCGGCACGACGCCGAGCTTGTAGATCTGGTCGAACTCGGCGGCCTCGGTCATGGCCGTGCCGGTCATCCCGCCGAGCTTGTCGTAGAGCCGGAAGAAGTTCTGCAAGGTGATGGTCGCCAGGGTCTGGTTCTCGTCCTTGACCGCCACCCCCTCCTTGGCCTCGATCGCCTGGTGCATGCCCTCGTTGTAGCGGCGGCCGGCCAGGATGCGGCCGGTGTGCTCGTCGACGATGAGCACCTCGCCGTTCATCACGACGTAGTCCTTGTCGCGCTTGAACAGCTCCTTGGCCCGGATGGCGTTGTTCAGGTAGCCCACGAGCGGCGTGTTGGCCGCCTCGTACAGGTTGTCGATCCCGAGGTAGTCCTCGACCTTCTCGACGCCGGACTCGAGCACGCCGATCGTGTGCTTCTTCTCGTCGACCTCGTAGTCGACCTCGGGCTTGAGCCGCTTGACGATCTCGGCGAAGTCGCCGTACCACTTCTGCGACTGCTCGGCCGGCCCGCTGATGATGAGCGGGGTGCGGGCCTCGTCGACCAGGATCGAGTCGACCTCGTCGACGATCGCGTAGAAGTAGTCGCGCTGGACCATCTCCTCGCGGGACCAGGCCATGTTGTCGCGCAGGTAGTCGAAGCCGAACTCGTTGTTGGTTCCGTACGTGATGTCGCAGGCGTACGCCTCGCGCCGCTCGGGCGGGCGCATCGGCGACAGGATCACGCCGACCGACAGGCCGAGGAAGCGGTGCACGCGGCCCATCCACTCCGAGTCGCGCTCGGCGAGGTAGTCGTTGACCGTGACGACGTGGACGCCGCGCCCGGCGATGGCATTGAGGTACGCGGGCAGGGTCGACACCAGGGTCTTGCCCTCGCCGGTGCGCATCTCGGCGATGTTGCCGAGGTGCAGCGCCGCGCCGCCCATGACCTGGACCGGGTAGTGCCGCTGCCCCAGCGTGCGCTTGGCCGCCTCGCGCACGGTGGCGAACGCCTCGGGCATCAGGTCGTCGAGGGACTCCCCGGCGGCGTAGCGCTGGCGGTACTCGTCGGTGAGGGCGCGCAGCTCGGCGTCGGTGAGCGAGACGAAGTCGTCCTCGATGGAGTCGACCTGGTCGGCGATCCAGTGCAGCTTCTTGAGGATCTTGCCTTCGCCGGCTCGCAGGATCTTGTCGAGGATGGCCACGCGTTCTCTTCCTTCGGTGGGGGCCCGGTCCGCGGCGCGGCCGGCCCGGGAGAGCCGCGGCGGGTCAGGCCGGCGGCTCGTGACGGAATCGTAATCGGATCAGAGGCAGACGCGCGTACGCGGCATGATCGGGCGCTATGAGCAGCGCAGATCCCACCGCCCCTCCCACCGCCGAGCCCAGCCGCACCCCGATCGTCGAGCCCGACCTCTCCGACGCCGCGGTCCGGCTGCGGCCGCCGGGCGAGCAGGACGTCCCCACGCTGGTCGAGGCGCTCGCCGACCCGGAGATCCCGCGGTGGACGCTGGTGCCCCAGCCGTACGGCGAGGACGAGGCCCGCGACTTCGTCCGGATCGGGGCGGAGGGGCGCGCCGCGGGGACCGATGTGGTCTTCGTCTGGGATCGGCGGGAGGCCCCCGGCCGACTGGGCGGGGCGGTGGGCATCCACGACATCGAGGCCGGCGGGTGCGAGATCGGCTACTGGACGGCGCCGTGGGGCCGCGGGCAAGGCCTGACGACGCGCGCGGTCCGGCTGGTCTGCGGGTGGGCGCTCGACCCGTCGGGCCTGGGGCTCGACGTCGTGCAGTGGCGGGCCGTCGACGGCAATGCGGCCTCGCGACACCTCGCCGAGCGCATCGGCTTCCAGATCGCCGGGCGGCGCCGGCTGGCCGCCGTCCAGCGGGGTGTCCGCCGCGACGAGTGGTGCGGGGACCTGCTGCGCGGCGAGCTCCGGTGAGCGCCCCCGTCCCGGCTGCCGGGCCCCCGCTGGCGCCCGCCGAGCCGGTGGAGATCGCGGCCGGCCGGCTGCAGCTGCGCCCGTGGGAGTCGATCGACGCCCCAGCGTTGCTGATCGCCGTCCACGACCCCGAGATCCGGCTGTGGAACCCGGCGGCGGAGGTCGTCGACCTCGACACCGCCCGCGCGTGGTGCGCCGCCCGGGCCGACTGGTCGGGCGGCGACCACGCCTCGTGGGCGGTCAAGGAGCCCACCACCGGGGCGCTCCTTGGATCCGTGTCGCTGTCGCACCTCGACGCCGCCAACCTCAGCGGCCAGGTCGGCTACTGGGTGCTGCCCGAGGCGCGCGGTCATGGCGTCGCCACCCGGGCCGTTCACGCGGCGGCG
>CAWFSE010000010.1:0-64181 GCA_963818455.1 uncultured Actinomycetota bacterium | reverse complement strand
ATGAGCCGCGGGTCCGCTCGGCCGGCGGCGGCGGCGTGCGCTTCGCTCGTACGGCGACAGCCGAGGCGCTGCGCGAGGCCGAGGCCGCGGCCCCCGGGCTGGCCGCCGAGGTCGCCGCCCGCGGCGGTCGCGCGCCGCTGCTGCGGCTGCCCTGGCCAGAGGACTCGGCCCCGGCCGAGGGCTACGCCACCGAGGTGGTGCTCCCGCTGCGCGACGCCGTGGCCGAGGAGGCCGTCCGCGGCCAGCTGCTCGCGCTCGACTGCGGGCTGCTGCTCGCGCTGCGGTCGCTGGCCGAGGTGGTGCTGGAGGTCGACGGCGCCGTCCGGGCGCTGACCGCGCGGTGGGACGGCGAGCGGGTGGTGGTCCACGACGGCGACGAGCGCTCGCAGTGGCTGTGCGCGTCCTGGGCCGGCGAGGCGCCCGCTCCGCTGCTCGCCGACCGGCCGGTCGAGGAGCGGCTGTCCGCGCGCCGCTGGCTGCGCTGGGCCCTCCCGGTTGACCCCGAGGGCGCGCCGATCGGGCTGCCCCCGGGCGTCCCCGCGGTGGCGCACGGGCCGACCCCGACCGCCGAGCCGGTCGACCTGCCGGCGCTGCTGCTCGGCGCGCTGCCGCAGGACCCCGGCCGCGCCGCGGTCGAGCCCGGACCTCTCGCAGACTGGCTCGCCGAACGGGCCGCCGAGGCGTACGCGGGGCTGGCCGCGCCGCTCATCGCCGAGTCCCCGGCCGGGCTCGCCCTCGTCCCCGGTCCGGCCGCCGCGGGCGTCTTCGACGGGCTGCTGCGGCAGCAGATCCGCGAGCGGCTGCTGGCCGCGGCGCCGCTCGCGTCGGCGTACACCGTGCCGGGCGCAGGGGCCGACACGCTGCGGGTGCTGGCCGAGCGGCTGCCGGGGGCGCTGGACCCCGCCTGGTCGTCCACGGCGGCGCGTCGCGGCGCCTTGCGGGCCCTGCACGTCGAGGAGGCCGAGCTCGCGGACTGCCTGGACGGGCTGTCCTCGGGCGGGCCGCCGGAGTGGTGGGCGCGGCTGTACGCGGCCCTGTCCGCCGACGAGGCGCCGCCGGGGGCGCTGGACGGGCTGCCGATCCCACTGGCGGGCGGGGGCATGGCCCGCGGTGCGCGCGGCCTGCTGGCCGGGGCCCGGTCCACGGCGCTGCTCGCGGCGGCGGGAGCCCGCGTCGTGCACCCCGATGCCGACCACCCCCTGCTGAGGCGGCTCGGGGTGAGGGACGCCGACGCGGCCGCGGTCCTCGCCCTGCCCGGCCTCGCTGCGGCGGCGCACGGCCCGGAGGCGTACGACCCCGAGGTCCTCGACGACCTGCTCGACCTGCTCGACGAGGTCCCCGACGAGTCGGTGCTCCCCGAGGCCCTCGGGGAGTGGCCGGTGCCGTTGGACGGGCGGCGGCCACGCCCCCGCGCGGGAGGCGGTGCTCCCGGGCTCGCCGCTGGCCGCGCTGGCCGAACTCCCCGCGGTAGACCCCTCGCTGGCCGCCCGCCGGCCGCGCGCGCTGGCGAGGCTCGGGGTGGCCGCGCGGTTCGCCGTCGAGGTGATCCCGGTGGTCGCGCTCGACGGCGGATCGGACGGGCCCTCGGACGGCGACCCCGGCTGGTGGGCGGACTGGGCCGAGGACGCCGCCGAGCGGCTGGAGCTCGCCTGCCCCGGCGCCCTCGACCATCCCGAGCCGCCCACCGCCGTCGACGTCGCGCTGCTTCGGCCGCTCGGGGCGGTGCGCCCGGACGCCTGGCCCGAGGCGCTCGCCCTGGCGGCCGCCGACCCGGCGGCGCGACGGGCCCTGCTCGACCCGGTGCGGGTCGTCGCCGCCGACGGCCGCTCGGCGTGGGCGCCGGGACCCTCGGCGTGGCGGATCGGCCGGCTGGCCTCGGTCGGCGCGACGCCGCTGGCCGACCTGCGGCTGCCCGGCGACGACCGGCTGGACGGCGTGTTCGACCCGGTCCCCGAGGTGTGGGCCGCCGCCGCCGGCCCCGACCTGCTGGCAGCCCTGGGCGCGCGGACCACGGTCGAGCGGCTGCTTGAGGAGCCGGACGGGCCGCAGGACCTGCTCGACCGGCTGGCCGACGAGGGGCGGGCCATCGAGCCCGCTCACGCGGCGGCCCTGCACCGCGCGCTGTCGGCCGTCGACCCAGACCGCGTCGACCCGCCCGATCGCGTGCGCTGCGCCGACGGGGTGGTCCGCCCGGCCGACGAGGCGGTGGTGGCCGCCGCGCCGTACCTGCTGCCGCTGCTCGGCACGCGCCCGGTGGTCGCCGGCGACGCCCGGCTGGCCGACCTGCTCGACCTCGACCTCGCCCGCGTCGAGCCGCCGCCGCTGTCGGCGGACGCGGTGACCCGCCCGACCCCGCCGATCGTCGCGCGCCTGCTGCCCGAGGCCCCCGCGACGTACGTCGAGCAGGACGACCTCGCGGTCGACTGGTGGGTGGACGAGCCGGCCGACGGGCCGCCGGTCGTGCGGGCCGCGACGATGGACGGCCTGGCCCGCGGGCTGGCCTGGGCGGCCGGGAGGTGGCCGGCGCGCCACCTGCTCGCCGAGGCGCTGGCCGACCCCGCGCGGGGCGAGGCGCTCGCCCGCGAGGCGGCCTGGGACTAAGTCCGGACCTGGGCGGGGCGAGAGCCTGCGCTACAGGCTGCGCCCGGCCCGCCGGTACGCCTCGCGGCGCCGCCGGACGTACCAGATCCCCAGCAGCCCCAAGGCAAAACCGGTCGCGCAGACCGCCAGCCACCAGGAGTTGTCGGCCTCGGCCAGCTGGTCGCGGAAGGCCAGCAGCACCAGGAACGCCACCGCCCACAGCGCCGTGCCGACGGTGACCGGGACGACGGCGTCGGCCTGCGGGGGCTCGGGCGGCTCTCGGAGCACGCGCTTGCCGGCGGGGGCCGCAGCCGCCTCGGGCGCGGCCTCGTCCGATGCGGCCTCGTCGGGTGCGGGCTGGTCGGTCACGGGTTGAGCCTACGAGGCGGGGCGGCCCGCGCCGCAGCGGTTAGCCTCGACCCCATGGATCCCCGGACGCGGCGCTGGCTGGTGCCCGCCGCGCTGGCGCTGATGATCCTCGCCGTCATCGTCGGCTCGCTGCTCTGATCGATGCCGCCGCCCCAGCCGCTGCCCGACGCGCTCGCCGCGCTGCGGACCACGCTGCTCGACCCCGACCGGCTGGTCCGGGCGATCGCCTCGGGGCGCCGCGGGGGCCATCCGCAGCACCGACGGGCCGACCTGCAGCCGGTCGACCTCGCCGCCGGACGGCTGCTGCAGATCGTCCGCTACGACGAGCGGCAGGCCTTCACCGCCAACCACCCGTACGGCCCCGACGCCGAGGCGCAGGTCGACGGGCTGCTCGCCGAGCCGTACGGCCACTGGCGGGTCGAGGCGGTCGACGAGGTCGTCGAGCTGCGGGTGACCAAGCGGGGCCTGGCCCAGGTGCACCGCAGCGCGCCGCCCGCCGGCGGCGGCCGGACCCCGGGCGCACGACCGCGCCAAGCCGCGGGCGGTCGACCCGTCCGAGCCGTACCTGCATGCGGTCGGCATCACCGACGCCGAGGGCAGGGTGAAGCCGCGCCGCGAGGGCAAGTACGCCCAGGTCGAGGCGTTCGTGCGCGCCCTGGAGCCGGTGCTCGACCCGCTCGCCGACCTCGACCGCGCGGAGCCGCTGTCTGCGGTGGACCTCGGCTGCGGCAACGGCTACCTCACGTTCGCCGCGTACGACCGGCTGCGCGCCCGCGGCCTCGACGTGCGGATGACCGGGGTGGACGTCAAGGCGCAGGCGCGGGAGCGCAACACCCGGATCGCGGCGGAGCTGGGCTGGGCGGGGCTGGCGTTCGCCGAGGGGACCATCGCCGGCGCCGACGTGCCGCCCGCCGACCTCGTGCTCGCGCTGCACGCGTGCGACACCGCGACCGACGAGGCGCTGGCCCGCGCGGTGCGGTGGGGGTCGCGGGTGGTGCTCGCGGCGCCGTGCTGCCACCACGACGTGCAGCGCCAGCTGCGCGCCGCGGCGCCGCCTTACCCGTACGGGCCGTTGGTGCGGCACGGGATCCTGCGCGAGCGGTTCGCCGACGCGCTCACCGACGCGCTGCGCGCGGCCCTGCTGCGGCTGCTGGGCTACCGGGTCGAGGTGGTCGAGTTCGTCGGCAGCCAGCACACGCCGCGCAACACGCTGATCCGCGCGGTGCGCACGGGCGCTCCGGCGACGGCCGAGCAGGTGGCCGAGTACCGCGACCTGCGCGGCGCCTGGGGGGTCGTGCCCGCGCTCGAGCGGATGCTCCCCGACGAGGTCGCCCGTGCGCTGGCCTAGCGCCGTCGCCGCCGGGCTGCTGGCGGCCGTTGCCGCCGCGGCGCCCGGGATGTCCGCGGCGTCGGTCGCGGGGGAGAAGCCTCCTGAGGGCACGGTGGTGGACCGGCGCATCTCGGACCCGCGCATCACCGAGTCGAGCGGCCTCGCGGCGAGCCTGCTGCACCCCGGCGTGCTCTGGACCCACAACGACTCCGGCGACGACCCGCGGATCTTCGCGATCGCCCCCGACGGCTCGACCGCGGCGACGTTCACCCTGCCGGACGCGCCCGCGCGCGACTGGGAGGCGATCAGCGCCGGCCGCGACGCCGACGGCCGCCCGGTGCTCTGGATCGGCGACATCGGCGACAACCTCGGGGTGTGGCGCAGCGTGCGCGTCCTCAAGGTGCGCGAGCCCGAGGTGCTGCGCGACGGCGCGCTGGAGTGGACGCGGTACGACCTGGCCTTCGCCGACGGGCCGCGCAACGCCGAGGCGCTGCTGGCCGACCCCGCCACCGGGCGGCTCTTCGTCGCG
This sequence comes from uncultured Actinomycetota bacterium, assembly GCA_963818455.1. GTDB lineage: Bacteria > Actinomycetota > Actinomycetes > CAVWCF01 > CAVWCF01 > CAWFSE01. The sequence continues at coordinate 59,373 of CAWFSE010000010.1, read as the reverse complement.
AGCAAGGAGACGTCGGGCGCGGGGCTGTACGCCGCGCCGTCGCCGCTCGTCGCGGGCAGCCGCAACACCCTGCAGCGCGTAGGCGACGTGCCCTCGGTCATCACCGACGGGGCGTTCAGCGCGGACGGCAGCCGGGTGGCGCTGGTCGACTACGTGTACGCCTGGGTCTACCGCTGGACCGGCGACGGCCTGGCCCCCGACCCGCAGCGGATCCTGCTCCCGGCCCGCGGCCAGGGCGAGTCGGTCGCCTGGACCGACGACGGGTCGGCGTTGCTCGTCGGCAGCGAGGGGGTGCGCTCGGCGATCTGGCGGGTGCCGGTGCGCGAGGCGGGCGCGTCGCCGTCGCCTACCACCGGCGTGGACCCCACGGCCGAGCCATCGCCGCCCTCACCTGAGTCGGAGGACGGAGGCGGCGGTCAGCCGCCGCTGTGGCTCTGGGCGGCCGGCGCCCTGCTCGCCGTCGTCGCAGGGACCGTCGCCGCCCGCTCGCACCGCCGCTAGGAGAGCGCGGCCACGACGTGGTCGATGCACGCGGTGAGACGCGTCGACGTCCGACGGCTCGACCGAGGGGAACATCGCGATCCGCAGCTGGTTGCGGCCGAGCTTGCGGTACGGCTCGGTGTCGACGATCCCGTTGGCGCGCAAGGCCTTCGCCACGGCGGTCGCGTCGATCGCGTCGTCGAGGTCGATCGTGCCGATGACGTTCGAGCGCTTCGCCGGGTCGGCGACGTAGGGGGTCGCGTACGGGGTGCGCTCGGCCCACCCGTACAGGTTGCCCGCCGACTCGGCGGTGCGCGCGACGCACCAGGGCAGCCCGCCCTGGGCGTTGAACCAGTCGACCTGCTCGGCCATCAGCAGGATCGTGGCCAGCGCCGGGGTGTTGTACGTCTGGTCGAGGCGGCTGTTGTCGATCGCGGTCTGCAGGTCGAGGAAGGCCGGGATGTGCCGGCCGCCCGCCTTGACCTCGGCGGCGCGCTCGATCGCCGCCGGCGACATCAGCGCGAACCACAGCCCGCCGTCGGAGGCGAAGCACTTCTGCGGCGCGAAGTAGTAGACGTCGGCCTCGCGCACGTCGACCGCGAGCCCGCCCGCGGCCGAGGTCGCGTCGAACGCCATCAGCGCGCCCGCGTCGGCGCCGGCCACCCGGCGCGGGGTGATCGCGACGCCGGTCGAGGTCTCGTTGTGCGGCGAGCCGTAGAGGTCGACGCCGGCCTCGGCGGCGAACTCCGGGGCGTCGCCCGGCTCGGACTTCAGGATCGTCGGCTCGCCCAGCCAGGGGGCGTCCTTGGCGGCCTTGGCGAACTTCGAGCCGAACTCGCCGAAGGTCAGGAACTGCGCCCGGTCGCGGATCAGCCCGGCCGTCGCGACGTCCCAGAACGCCGTCGTCCCGCCGTTGCCGAGCACGACCTCGTACCCCTCGGGCAGCGAGAACAGCTCGGCGAGCCCGGCGCGCACCCGGCCGACCTGCGACTTCACGGTCTTCTGCCGGTGCGAGGTGCCGAGGTACGTCGGCGCGGCGGCGGCCAGCGCGGCCACCTGCTCGGGGCGGACCTTGCTCGGGCCGGCGCCGAAGCGGCCGTCGGCGGGGAGCAGGTCGGCGGGGATCTCGATTGCGGTCGGGTCGTTCTCAGCCATGCGTTCGAGGGTAGGCGGGGCCCTCAACGGGCCGCGGCGCGGGTCCGTCCCGTGAGACGAGGCGGCAGGCGTGGAAACCAATCGACGCTGGGGCGTGGATCCGTTTCCACGGCTGCCCGGGATGGGGCGACACGGGGGTCAGGCCTGCGGGTAGCCGCTGGGGGCCACGATGTCGGCGTTCCAGCCCGGGACCTCCTCGGGCTTGCGCGGGGCCGGTCCGACGTAGCGGGCCGACGGGCGGACGAGGCGGCCGGTGCGCTTCTGCTCCAGGATGTGCGCGCTCCAGCCGGCGAGCCGGGCGCAGGTGAACATCGAGGTGAACATGTGCGCCGGCACCTCGGCGAAGTCCAGGACGATCGCCGCCCAGAACTCGACGTTGGTCTCGAGCACGCGGTCGGGCCGGCGGTCGCGCAGCTCGGCCAGCGCGGCCTGCTCCAGGGCCTCGGCGACCTCGTACCGGGGGGCGTCGAGTTCCTTGGCGGTCCGGCGCAGCACGCGGGCGCGCGGGTCCTCGGCGCGGTAGACGCGGTGGCCGAAGCCCATGAGCCGCTCGTCGCGGTCGAGGATGCCCTTGACGTACGCGTCGGCGTCGCCGATCTCCTCGATCTCCTCGATCATGCCGAGGACCCGCGACGGGGCGCCGCCGTGCAGCGGGCCGCTCATCGCGCCGATCGCGCCGGAGATCGCAGGCGGCGACGTCGGCGCCGGTCGAGGCGATGACCCGCGAGGTGAAGGTCGAGGCGTTCATGCCGTGCTCGGCGGCGGACACGAAGTACGCGTCGACGGCCTGCACGTGCTTGGGGTCGGGCTCGCCGCGCCAGCGGCGCATGAAGCGCTCGACGATCGTGCGGGCGCCGTCGATGTGCGCCTGCGGCACCATCGGCTGGCCGGTGCCGCGCGCGGACTGCGCGACGAACGACATCGCCATGACCGACACGTGGGCGAGGTTCTCGCGGGCGGTGTCGTCGTCGATGTCGAGCAGCGGCTGGAGGCCCCACGCGGGCGCGAGCATCGCGATCGCCGACTGCACGTCGACGCGGACGTCGCCGGAGTGCACCGGGATCGGGAACGGCTCGGCCGGCGGCAGCCCCGGGTTGAACTCGTTGTCGACGAGCAGGCCCCAGACCTGGCCGAACGACACCCGGCCCACCAGGTCCTCGATGTCGACGCCGCGGTAGCGCAGCGCGCTGCCCTCCTTGTCCGGCTCGGCGATCTCGGTCTCGAATGCGATGACGCCCTCAAGGCCGGGGACGAAGTCGGACATGCGCAGCTCCTGGGTCCGGGCGAGGGGTGGTCGCCAGGTGGGTCTGGTCGGGTCGGGCGTACGGGTGGGGCCGAAAAGCGGGCGCGGGTGTGCGCCGGGAGGCGACCCTACTCCGGGCCGGCCCGTCGTCAGCAGGGGCCATCCCAGGATGTGGAACGGCGTTCCAAATCGCGCCGCGCCGCGCCACGGGCCGAAGGACCCGCGCCCCGCGGCGGTCGAGCGGGCAGGCTAGGCCCCATGTCATCTCGCCCCTATGCGCTCATCCTCGCCGCCGGCCTCGCCGGCGCGGCCGCCACCGGCACCCAGATCGTCGAGCGGATCGCCATCGCCGACAACCCCGGCGAGGACCTCTTCTGCGACCTGACGGCGACCTTCCAGTGCGGGTCGATCCTCACCGCCTGGCAGAGCAGCGTCTTCGGCGACGTGCCCAACGCGATGATCGGCCTGTCGGTGTTCGTGCTCATGCTCTCCGCGGGGCTGTCCGGCGTGCTCGGGTCGGCGCTGTCGAAGCGCTACCTCGGGGTGCTCGAGTTCTTCGCCGTCTTCATGCTCGGCTTCACGCTCTGGTACTTCTGGCAGTCCACCTTCGTGCTCGGCGCGATCTGCGTCTTCTGCATCGTCAACGGGCTGGCGGTGGTGCTGATCAACGCCGCGCTGCTGCGGCTGATCCAGCGCGAGGGGATGCTCGAGCGCAACCGGCTGACCCGCTTCATCGGCTCGTTCGCCGACAGCGGCGACGACAAGTGGCTCTGGCTCGGCCTGGTGCTGGCCGTGGCGGCCGGCAGCTGGATCGCCGTGTCGTGACCGAGCTCCCAGATGACGCCGTCGCCCGCCTGCACCTGATGCGCGAGGCGTACGCGGGGGCGCAGCTGCTCGAGGAGGACCTCGCGCCCGACCCCTGGCAGCAGTTCGCGGTCTGGCTCGACGAGGCGCTGGCCGCCGGGCTGCCCGAGCCGAACGCCATGGTGCTCGCCACAGCGGACTCGGACGGCATCGTCAGCGCCCGCACCGTGCTCCTCAAGGGCGTCGAGGGCGGCGGCTTCACGTTCTTCACCAACCGGGGCTCGCGCAAGGCGCGCTCGCTCGCGGCCAACCACCACGCCTCGCTCGTCTTCCCCTGGTTCGCCATGCTCCGGCAGGTCGTCGTGGTCGGCGAGGCCGTCGAGCTGAGCCGCGCCGAGTCGGCGGAGTACTTCGGCACCCGCCCGTACGGCTCGCGCATCAGCGCCTGGGCGAGCCCGCAGTCGCACGTGGTCCCGTCGCGCGCCCCGCTCGAGGCGCGCTACGCCGAGTACGAGGAGCGCTACCCCAACCGCGGCCTGCCGGACGACGTGCCGCTGCCCGACACCTGGGGCGGCTTCCGCGTGCGGCCGCAGTCGGTGGAGTTCTGGCAGGGCCGGCCGTCGCGGATGCACGACCGGCTGCGCTACCACCGCGACAGCCGCTCCGCAGGCGGCTGGACGGTCGAGCGGCTCGCTCCGTGACCGAGGGGGCGGCCGAGGGGCTGCCCGAGGACGGGCCGCCCGCCCCCTCAGGCGGCCACGCCTCGCGGCTGCGCCGGCTGGCCCGCGCCGTGGTCGCCGACACCACGCCGCTGCGCATCTCGCCGGACTACCGGCGGCTGTGGTTCGGCCTGACCGTCTCCAACCTCGGCCAGCAGATGACCGCGGTGGCCGTGGCGATCCAGGTCTTCGCGATCACCGACTCGTCGTTCGCGGTGGGGCTGGTCGGGCTCTTCGCGTTCGTCCCGCTGGTCGCCTTCGGGCTGTACGGGGGCGCGATCGTCGACGCGTTCGACCGCCGCACGGTGGCCCTGATCGCGTCGCTCGTGATGGCGGTGGCCTCGTTCGGGCTGCTGGCGCAGGCGGCCGCCGGGATCGAGTCGGTCTGGCTGATCTACCTGCTCGTCGCGGTGGCGTCGGCCGGCTTCGCGGTCAACAACCCAGCGCGCGCGGCGATCATCCCGCGGCTCATCGGCCGCGACCTGCTGCCGGCCGCCAACGCCCTGCAGCAGGTCACCTGGAACCTCGGCTTCACCGTCGGGCCGCTGCTCGGCGGGGCGCTGATCGCCATCACCGGCTCGGTGGTGATCGCGTACGGCGTCGACTGCGTGACGTTCGTCGCCGCCCTCTGGGCGGTCTGGCGGCTGCCCTCGGTGCCGCCGGAGACGGCGGACGGGGAGGCGCCGGCCAAGGCCGGGCTCGCCTCGATCCTGGAGGGGCTGCGCTACCTGCGGGACAAGAAGAACATCCTGATGACCTTCCTGGTCGACCTCAACGCGATGATCTTCGGGATGCCGCGCGCCCTGTTCCCGGCGGTGGCCGTGCTCTTCTACGGCGGCGGCGCCGCGACGGTCGGGGTGCTCGCCGCCGCCCCCGCCGTCGGCGCTCTGATCACCGCGACGTTCTCCGGCGGGCTGGTGCGGGTGCGCCGCCAGGGGCTGGCCGTGATGGTCGCGGTCGTCGTGTGGGGGCTGGCGATCGCCGCGTTCGGGTTCACCCGTGTGCTGTGGGTCGGGGTGATCTTCCTGGCCATCGCCGGAGGCGCCGACATGGTGAGCGCGGTGTTCCGCTCGACGATCCTGCAGGTGGCCACGCCGGACGCGCTGCGCGGCAGGCTGCAGGGCGTCTTCATCGTCGTGGTGGCCGGCGGGCCGCGCCTCGGCGACGTCGAGTCCGGCTCGGTCGCCGCCCTCACCAACGAGACGATCTCGATCGTCAGCGGCGGGCTGCTCTGCGTGCTCGGCGTCTTCGTGCTGGCCGCGATCTTCCCGGCCTTCGCCCGGTACGACGCCCGCCACCCGGTGCCCTAGCGGCCGTCGTCGAGCCAGACGTCGAGGACCTGGTAGGCCAGCTGCTCGGGGCTCATGCCGTGCTCGGCGGCCCGGCGCTCCAGCCGCTTGCGGTTGGCCTTGGGCCAGGGAAGCACGAGCACCCCGCTGCGCTCGGGAGGCCGCCCGCCCTCGTGGGCGTCGCGGTCGTGCTTGCCCCCGCCGTGCTGCTTCCCGCCGCCGTCCTTGGGGTGCTTGGGGTGCTTGCCGCCCTTGCCCTCCTTGCCGTCCTTGTCGGGCTTCGCCTTCTTGCCGGCCTTGCCCTCGGCGGGAGGAGGGGGCAGCGGGGTCGGCGCCGCCGGTACGTCCTCGGCGACCGAGAGCGGAGCGCCCCGTGTCGGCTGGGCCGCCCGCACCGAGCCGCTCGAGTCGCGGTCCAGCGCCGGTCTGGGCGCGGGGTGGCCCGGCTTGACGCGGCGCGGCGCGGCGGCAGCGCCTTCGCTCGGCCGGCTGCTTCGGGTCGGCGCTCACGGGCTGCTCCTTCGGGCCAGCGGGCCGGCGTCGGCGGCGGAGCGGGCCAGCGCCAGCAGCCGGTCGAGGTGGTCGTCGAAGGCGTCGGCCACCTCGCGGGCCCCCTGCGACCGCCACGCCTGGACGGGCACGCACGCGCCCTCGGACTGCTGGATGGCCGTGCGGTCGGGGACCGGCGGGTCGAAGAGCAGGTCTCCGTACGCCGCGTGCAGCTCGTCCATCCGGAACCGGTGCTCGGTGCTCTGGGCGCGCAGCCGGTTGACGATGATCCCGGCCGGCTGCAGCCGCAGGTTGTGGGCGCGGATCGCCTCGACGGCCTCCAGCGCCTGCTGCGCCCCCTGCAGCGCGAACAGCGACGGCTCGGCGATGACGAGGGCGCGGTGCGAGGCGGCCAGCGCGTTGCGGGTGAGCTCGCCCAGCGAGGGCGGGCTGTCGATGAGCACCAGGTCGTACCCGTCGAGCCCGGTCATCGCCACGCGCAGCCGCACGGCGCCCCCCTCGACCGGGGCGTTGAGCCGGTCGAGGGCGCGCTCGGCCGGGGCGATGTCGACCTCCGGCCCCCATCCGCTGCGCGCGATCGCGGTGCGCAGGCCGCCGGGCCGCGGTTCGCCGAGCACGTCGACCATGGTGCGGGCGATCGATCCCGGATCGAGCACCGTGGTCGCGTTGGCCTGCGGGTCGAGGTCGATCACCAGGGTGCGCAGCCCGCGGTCCCAGGCCGCGCCGGCCAGCCCGAGGGTGACCGACGTCTTGCCGACGCCGCCCTTGAGGCTGACCACGCTGACCACGAGCATGCCCGCACCGTAACCGGCTCAGCCCCCCTTGACCGCCTGGTAGCGCGCGAGCGCCTCATCGCGTTCGGCCGCGTGGTCGACGATCCGCGGCGGGTACGCATCCGGCGCACCCCCCGGCGCGACCCACGGCTCGTGCGCGAGGGCTCCGGCGAGGCCGGCCAGCTCCGGCACGTACCGCCGGACGTACGCGCCGTCGGGGTCGAAGCGCAGGCCCTGGGTGACGGGGTTGAAGACCCGGAAGTACGGCGCGGCGTCGGTGCCCGTGCCGGCGGCCCACTGCCAGCCCTGCTGGTTGCTCGCCAGGTCGCCGTCGCGCAGCCGGGCCATGAACCAGCGGGCGCCGCGGGTCCAGTCGAGATGAAGGTCCTTGACGAGGAACGACGCCACCACCATCCGCACCCGGTTGTGCATCCACCCCTCGGCCAGCAGTTGGCGCATCCCCGCGTCGACGAACGGGTAGCCGGTGCGGCCCGCGCACCACGCCTCGAACCGCTCGTCGGCCTCGGGCCCGGAGTCGGTGCGCATGAGGGCCATCTCTGGCTTCAACGAGGCTCGCGCGGACGCCGGCTGGTGGAAGAGCACGTCGGCGTAGAACTCGCGCCACGCGAGCTCCTTGCCGAAGACCTCGGCCCCGCGCGATCCGTCCAGCTCGGCCAGCAGGGTGCGCGGGTGCACCTCGCCCCAGCGCAGCGCTGCCGACAGAGCGGAGGTGCCCGCCAGGTCGGGGCGGTCGCGCCGCTCGGCGTACGCGGCCAGCCCGCCCGCGCTGCGGAACTCGTCCCAGCGGGCGAGGGCGGCCTGCTCGCCGGCGGGCGGCAAGGTGAGCGCGCCGAGCTCCGGCTCGTCCGGCCAGCGCTGCCCGCCGGGCGCGGGCAGCCAGGTGACGTCGGCGTCCTCGCTGCGGGCCGGCGCGCGCCAGCCGTGCGCGGCCCAGGCGCGCTGGTACGGCGTGTAGACGCGGTACGGCGTGCCGTCGCCCTTGAGCACCCGGCCCGGGGCCACCGCGTACGGGGAGCCGTTGCGCACCAGGGCCCGCCCGTCCGCGGCGAGCGCGGCCTCCACCGCGGCGTCGCGGGCCTGGCCGTACGGCCCGAAGTCGGCCGAGATGTGGACCGCGCGCGCACCCGCCTCGGCGGCCACCCGCGGCACCTCCACCGCCGGGTCGCCGTGCGCGAGCGCGAGCCGCCCGCCCCGTACGCGCAGGTCGGCGTCGAGGGCGCGCAGCGACCGCAGCAGGTACGCCCGGCGCGCATCGCCCGCGGGGCCCCACAGCGCCTGGTCGAAGACGAAGAGCGCGCGGACGTGGCCCTCCGCCGCCGCGGCCAGGAGCGCGGGGTGGTCGGCGAGGCGCAGGTCGCGGCGGAACCACAGGACGCTCGGCATGCCGTCGACCGTCCCGCCTCACGCGCCGCCGCGCAACCGGTGGGCCCGCGCCGCGCGCGGATCGGCCCGGGCGGGGGACAATGCGCGGGTGAGCGACCTCATCGACACCACGGAGATGTACCTCCGCACCATCTTCGAGCTCGAGGAGGAGGGCGTCACGCCCCTGCGCGCGCGCATCGCCGAGCGGCTCGGGCAGAGCGGGCCCACCGTGAGCCAGACCGTGGCGCGGATGGAGCGCGACGGCCTGCTCACCGTCGAGGGCGACCGCCACCTCGAGCTGACCGAGCAGGGCCGCGACATGGCCACCCGGGTGATGCGCAAGCACCGGCTCGCCGAGTGCCTGCTCATCGACGTGATCGGCCTGGAGTGGGAGGACGTGCACGCCGAGGCCTGCCGCTGGGAGCACGTGATGAGCGAGGCCGTCGAGCGCCGGCTGCTCGAGCTGCTCGGCCAGCCCACGGTCTCGCCGTACGGCAACCCGATCCCCGGCCTCGCCGAGCTCGGGATCGCCCCTGATGACCGGGCATCGACGGGCCCGCTGGTCTCGTTGGACGTGGTCGCCACCGACGAGCCGCAGCGCCTGGTCGTACGCCGGATCGGCGAGCCGCTGCAGGTCGACCCCGAGGTGATGGGGGCCCTGCGCCGCGCCGGCGTGCGACCCGGAGAGGTGGTCAAGGCGACGCTGTCGGCCGGGGGCGTGCTGGTCGGCTCCGGCATGGAGTACGCCGAGCTCGCCCTCGACCGCGCCGCGCACGTCTTCGTGGAGGCGCGGGGGCGCACGGCCGGTCTCTGAGGGGTACCCTTGGGGGTATGCAGCTCGAGCCCGAGGTCACCAAGGACGTCGTCACCCGCCTGCGCCGCGTGCAGGGCCAGGTCGCCGGCATCGTCGCGATGCTTGAGGACGGCCGGGACTGCTCCGATGTCGTCACCCAGCTGGCGGCGGCGTCGAAGGCCCTCGACCGGGCCGGCTTCAAGCTGGTGAGCAGCGGCCTGCGCCAGTGCCTGACCACCGAGAACGAGGGCGGCCAGCCCGGGATGAGCCCGGAGCAGCTCGAGAAGCTCTTCCTGTCGCTCGCCTGATCGGCGGGAGATCCGGCGGCGGTTGGGCCGTTCGAGTGACACGCCGACGGTGATCAACTTCACGAATCCTGGGAGCCCCCCGTACATTGGCTGTGCTCCTGCCTTCCCGGGCGGGGGTGCCCGGGCGGTCGCCGAGTCCTGTCCCGTCCGGGTCACTTGTGACGGAAGCAGCCGCCTGGCAGGAGCGGGGGAACCAAGCAGTACGGATCCCTCCCGGTTCGCCGGGGGCCAGGTCCTTGGGGTGAAGCCGCAGCACCGCGCCACTCAGGCGCCGGTCAGGCGGCCGGGCCAGACACCGGCCCGAACCCGACAGCTCACCTCGTAGGCGTCGGTATCGGGTCCCCTCATGCGCGTTGTCAGCACGCGCCTGCGCAGCCTTGCTGTGGCAGGCGCCGCGGGAGCCATGCTCGTGCTCCCCGTCCTCGTCCCCTCGTCGGCCTCCGCGGCGACGACCATCTCGGCCGTGTCGATCAAGTCCGTCGACAAGGGCGCCGTCATCGCGGCGGCGCAGGCCGCCTCCGGTGGCAAGTACCGACGCGGCGGCACCACGCCGGCCGGCTTCGACTGCAGCGGCTTCACCCGCTACGTGTACGCGCAGGTCGGCGTCTCGCTTCCTCGCGACTCGCGCAGCCAGCGCGCCGCCACCGCCCGGATCTCGGCCGCCGAGGCCGTCCCCGGCGACCTGGTCTTCTTCCACAAGGGCAAGAAGGGCCGCGTCTACCACGTCGCGATCTACGCCGGCAACGGCATGGTCTACCACGCGTCCACGAAGCGGCGCCCGGTCGGCCTCGGCCCGATCTTCTCGTCGAACATCTCGTTCGGCCGGGTCTGATCCACCCTCGCCCCACTGGGGCGTGACCGACGCCACAGGGCCAAATCCCCCACGGGATTTGGCCCTGTGGCGTCTGGTACGTACCGTCGTTGAGGCCTGGCGCCGCCGAGTCCTGCCATTCGCCGGGCACCCTCGTTGACTCACCGCACCACCGCTTGGCAGGAGCGGGGGACCCAAGAACCGCCGCCGGCGCCCACGGGCGCAGGGCGGCTTGGGGTGAAGCCGGGATCCGATCCGGCCGGGCCGACACCAGCCCGAACCCGACAGCTCACCCCGTAGGCGACGGTGTCGAAAGCACCCCGATGTCCCCCCGTACCGCTGCTCGCCATGCCGCGCGCCCGAATCACGTCGCGCGCGCCGCGCGGCCCGGCTCGCACGGCCCGCTCCGCCGGGTCGTCGCCACCGGCGCCGCCGCCTCCGTCACGCTCGGCCTGCTGACCGGCGTCGCCTCGGCGGCCGTGAACGACCGTCCGGCCCAGGCCGGCCCGGTCGCCGTCCTCGACCTGCCCGCCGCCTCGCCGGCCGAGCGCGAGCGCGAGGCCGGCGCGCAGCCGCTGATCGCCGAGGCCGCCCTTGAGCGCGCGGCCGCAGAAGCCGCCGCCGCGGCCGCCGCCGTCCAGGCCGCGGCCCAGGCGGCCGCGGACGCCGCGGCGGCCCAGGCGGCAGCCGACGCCGCTGCCGCTGCTGCGGCCGCCGCCTCGCCTGCCGCCCGGGTGATGGACGTCGCCGCCCAGGGCAACGGCGTCCGCTACGTGTACGGCGGCACGACCCCGCGCGGCTGGGACTGCTCGGGGTACACCGGCTGGGTCTTCCGCCAGCTCGGCGTCTCGCTGCCGCGCACCGCGGCGGCGCAGCGCTCGGTCGCGACCAAGATCCCGCGCGGCGAGGCCCGCCCCGGCGACCTCGTCTTCTGGGGCGGCCACCACGTGGCGATCTACGCCGGCGGCGGGATGATCTGGCACGCCCCGAACCCCGGCAAGAAGACCGGCAAGTACCCGCTGTACGGCTCGTACGCCTTCGGCCGGGTGCTCTGACCCCCGGCGGGGCACCTCGCTAGCCTCGGTCCATGCCGATCACCCCCGACCCCCTGGCCGCCGGCCCGTTCGCCTCGGCGTTCGCGCCCGGGCTCCTCGAGGGCAAGGTCGCCCTCGTCACGGGGGGAGGCAGCGGCATCGGCCGCGCCGCCGCCTGCCAGCTGGCGGCGCTCGGGGCCCGCGTCGCCGTCGTCGGGCGGCGGCCTGAGCCGCTCGCCGAGGTGGTCGACGCCATCCACGCCCACCTGGGGGCCGACCCCGAGCAGCCGCAGGCCATGGCGGTGTCGGCCGATGTGCGCGAGCCCGAGCAGGTCGACCGCGCGCTCGACGAGGTGCTCGGCGCGTGGGACCGCGTCGACATCCTCGTCAACAACGCCGGCGGGCAGTTCGTGTCGCCCGCCGAGGCCATCTCGTACAACGGCTTTCGCGCCGTGACCCGGCTCAACCTCGACGCCACCTGGTACGTCACCGTGCAGGTCGCGGTGCGCTCGATGATCCCGCACGGCTACGGCAAGGTCGTCAGCGTCGTGATGAGCCCGCGCCGCGCCATGCCGGGCATGTCGCACTCCTCGGCGGCCCGCGCCGCGGTGGAGTCGCTGACCCGCACGCTGGCGGTCGAGTGGGGCCGCCACGGCATCCGGATCAACGCGCTGGCGCCGGGCATCATCCACACCGACGCGTGGGAGCGGTACGGCCTGCAGCCGGCCGACGTCGCGCGGGTGATCCCCGCCGGAGCCCTCGGCACCCCCGAGCAGGTGGCCGACTCGATCGTGTTCCTGTCGGCCCCGGCCAGCGACTACGTCACCGGGGCGACGCTGCTCTGCGACGGCGGCCTGGACCAGACCGGTCCCGGCGCCGACTGGGGGCGCTGACCCCGTACGGCGAGCTCAGTCGGCGGCGGTCAGCGGGACGGACTGGGCCGGGGTCGGACGCGGCGGGGATGCCGCTGACGTCGTCGAGGTGGCTGAACTCGTCGTGCGGGTTGCGCGGGATCTTGGAGCGCACCGCGAGTCCGTAGGCGAACACCAGCAGCGCGAAGACCCCGAAGAGCACGAACGGGCCGGCCGGGCGCCACACGTCGAACAGCCAGCCGCCCGCGCCGAGGGCGATCATGATGCCGATCCCGCCGAAGAGCGCGAAGACGCCGATCACCGAGCCCCGGATCCGCGCCGGCGACTGCTCGGCGACCAGCACCTGGCTGGCGATGACCGCCGACACCTGGCCGAGGCCGATGATCGCGGCGACGGTGTAGCCGATGGGGGAGAACGGGTTGTCCACGAACACGGTGGCCGTGTAGCCCACGCCGGCTGTGCCGAGCGCGATGAGCACCGCGTCGACCCGGCTGAGCTTGTCGGAGATGATCCCGATCACCGGGGCGCCGATCAGGGCGACGCCGTTGGCGATGCCGACCAGCGCGGCGCCCTTGGCCAGCGCCTCGGTCTCGCTGAGCCCCAGCTCGGTGGTGCCGTACTGCTTGGCCCACAGGATGAGGAAGGCCCCCACGAGCGCCAGGTCGGCGCGGGCCACGAAAGCCGCCGCGTAGGACAGCTTCAGACCGGGCTGCTTGCCCGCCGCCAGGCCCTCCTTGAGCAGCTGCTTCAAGGGCGGCTCGGCGGCCCCGACGACGGCCTTGCCCCCCCGCAGGCCCAGGCGCATGAGCACCGCCGTCGCCAGCGCGACGACCGCCACGATCACGTACGTCAGCCGGATGGCGCCGAGCTCGGAGTACCCCAGCGACTGCTCGAAGAGCTTCGGCAGCTGGAGCAGCACGAAGAACGTGAGCACCGCGCCGATGCCGTTGCAGAGCCCGAGCAGGCCGTTGGCCTTGCCGCGGGTCTCGTTGCGCACGTAGTCGGAGACCACCGCGGTGAGCATCACGGTGATCATCGCGATGCCGACGCCCGCGATGATGCGGGCGGCGACCAGGGAGATCACGTTGCCGATGAAGGGGGTGATCAGCAGCGCGATGCCCATGAGCGTGAAGCCGAGCACCGAGACCGGCCGGCGGCCGATGCGGTCCGACCAGGCCCCGGTGACGGCGACGGTGACGATCAGGGTGATCTCGGCGACGAGGCCGAGCAGGCCGGTGACGCGCCCCTGCTGGTCCTCGTCGATGCCGAGGACGGCCGACAGCACGGTGACCTGGCCGGCCGCCACGAACGTGAAGATCATGATCGACGACAGGGCAAGCCAGTAGAAGGTGCCGAGGTTGACCCGCTTGGTGCCCGGCGACAGCAGGATCGGCCCGAATCGCACCACCGTGGCGTCCAAGAGCGCGGCCCCGGCCCCGGGCTGGTCTGCCGAGGGGGAGGCCGAGGGGCCGCCCGCTGGCGGGCTCGCCTCGCCCGCGGATCCGCCCACCTTGTGCCGTCCGCCCATGACGGGCTCCTCCCACCCCGGTGGAACGTCGTTCCACCCTCTTGTCGCATGACAGTACTGCGCTTCGCCCTTTGCGCAACCCCACCCCCCAAACCCAACGGTTGAGGCGGGGGTCACACGTTAGAACGCGTGTTTCGCCCTAAACCGTTGAGTTAGGCGTCGGAGTCGAAGGGGTCGAGCAGGGCGCCGATCGGGCCGAAGAACCAGCGGACGACGCGCCGCAGCCAGCACCAGCCGCGGTGCCCGGCGGCGGTCTGCACCACCACGTCGACCGCGAGCCCGGCCAGCGAGGCGAGCAGCGCGATCTCCAGCGCCCACGCCGGCAGGAACCGCGCGACCAGGAACAGCACGAGGCCCCACAGCAGGGCCCCGATGACCGTGCTCGACCGTGACGGCACCAGCCCGAGCCGCGGGTGGTGCCCGATCGGCGCCGGCTGCGGGTGGCCGCGCTTGCAGCCGTACGGGCGCAGCGGCAGCCCCTCGATCGGGGTGGTGTCCTGGCCGCCGCTCACGGCAGCCGAGCGTACGGGCGTCGCGGCCCCGACGGGCGCGCGCACGCGAGGGGCTGGCACCGCGGGGCGCGCCGTTGTACTCTGCGTCCAAGGGGTTTGTTTTCGCCCCCAACAAACTCGGCAACGAGCGTGCGGCCGGCCGGGGCGATCCCCTCCCGCCCCGGCCAGGCCCCACGAAGTGGAGGACCCCATGGCGCCCCAGCCCACCCGCGACGACCACTTCACCTTCGGCCTCTGGACGGTCGGCTGGCAGGCGCGCGACCCGTTCGGCGACCCCACCCGCCCGCCGCTCGACCCGATCGAGGCGGTGCACCGGCTCAGCGAGCTCGGCGCGTACGGCCTGACCTTCCACGACGACGACCTCGTGCCGTTCGGCTCCTCCGCGGCCGACCGCGACGCGCAGATCAAGCGCTTCCGCGCCGCCCTCGACGAGACCGGCATGGCGGTGCCGATGGTCACCACCAACCTGTTCAGCCACCCCGTCTTCAAGGACGGCGGCTTCACCTCCAACGACCGCGACCGTCCGCCGCTACGCCCTGCGCAAGGTCATGCGCAACATGGACCTCGCCGCCGAGCTCGGCGCCCACACGTACGTGTTCTGGGGCGGCCGCGAGGGCTCGGAGTTCGACGCCAGCAAGGACGTCCGCTCGGCCCTCGACCGCTACCGCGAGGGCATCGACCTGCTCGCGCAGTACTCCATCGACCGCGGGTACGGCCTGCGCTTCGCCCTCGAGCCCAAGCCGAACGAGCCGCGCGGCGACATCCTGCTGCCGACCGTCGGGCACGCCCTGGCGTTCATCTCCACGCTGGAGCACCAGGAGATGGTCGGGGTGAACCCCGAGGTCGGGCACGAGCAGATGGCCGGCCTGAACTTCGTCCACGGCAGTCGCCCAGGCGCTCTGGCACGGCAAGCTCTTCCACATCGACCTCAACGGCCAGCGCGGCATCAAGTACGACCAGGACTTCGTCTTCGGCCACGGCGACCTGATCAGCGCGTTCTTCCTCGTCGACCTGCTGGAGAACGGCCCCGGCGGCGCCCCGGCGTACGACGGCCCGCGGCACTTCGACTACAAGCCCGCCCGCACCGAGGACATCGGCGGAGTGTGGGACTCCGCCGCCGCCAACATGGCGACGTACCTCCTGCTGCGCGAGCGCGCGCAGGCCTTCCGCGCCGACCCCGAGGTGCAGGAGGCCATGGCCTTCTCCGGCCTGGCCGAGCTCGCCGCGCCGACCCTCGACGACGGCGAGACGTACGAGGACCTGCTGGCCGACCGCTCCGCGTGGGAGGACTACAACCCCGACGCGGTGGGGGAGCGCGGGTACGGCTTCGTGCGGCTGAACCAGCTGGCGCTCGAGCACCTGCTGGGGGCCCGCGGCTGACCGCCGCCGGGGCCCGTCGACGCAGGTGACCGCGCAGCGCGCCCTCATCGTGGGGGCCGGGCTCGGCGGGCTGCGCGCGGCCGAGTCGCTGCGGGCGAACGGCTACGCAGGCGAGATCGTCGTGGTCGGCGATGAGCCGCACCCGCCTTACAGCCGGCCGCCGCTGTCGAAAGAGGCCCTCGCCGACGAGCCCTCGTTCGACCGGCTCGCGTTCCGGATCCGCGCCGCCGCCGCCGATGTGGTGTGGCGGCTGGGGGTGCGCGCCGAGCACGCCGACCTCGACGCCCGCGAGGTGGTGCTGGCCGGCGGCGAGGTGATCGCGTACGACGCGCTGGTCGCGGCCACCGGGGTGAGCGCCAGGCGGCTGCCCATCCCCGGCCCGCCGCCGGATGCGGCCGGCGGCCGCCATGTCGTGCGCACCCTCGACGACGCCGTCGCGCTCCGCGCGGCGCTCGTCCCCGGCTCGCGGGTCGTCATCCTCGGCGCCGGCTTCATCGGCTGCGAGGTCGCGGCGACCGCGCGCACGCTCGGCTGCGAGGTGCACGCCGTCGCCCTCGACGAGCGCCCGATGATCCGCCCCCTCGGCCCCGCGCTGGCGGCCGAGCTGCAGCGCCGGCACGAGGCCCAGGGGGTCGCCTTCCACCTGGGCGTGGGGGTCTCCGAATTCGCCGGCGGGCGCCGGGTCGAGGGCGTCGTGCTCGCCGACGGGACGCGGCTGCCGGCCGATGCCGTGGTCGAGGCGCTGGGCTCGCGGCCCAACACCGACATCCTGGACGGCAACGGCCTCGACCTCAGCGATGGCGTGCTCACCGACACCGCGCTCCGGCCGTTGCGCGGCGACCGCGCGGTCGACGGGGTCGCGGTGGTCGGGGACCTCGCCCGCTTCCCCAATCGGCGCTTCGACGAGCGGGCCTGGCGCGTTGAGCACTGGAGCGTCCCGACCGACACCGGCCGCCGCGCCGGCGCGGTGCTGGCGGCCCACCTGGCGGGGAGCGGCTACGACGAGGCGGTGGGCGCGTACTGGGACCTGCTGCCGGCCTTCTGGTCCGACCAGTACGACATCCGGCTGCAGTCGTACGGCATGCCGGGCCTGGCCGACCCGGACGGGATCCGGGTGCTCGAAGGCGCCCTCGACGACGAGTGCGTGGTCGGCTACCACCGCGGCGGCGAGCTCCTCGGCGTGGTCGGGATCGGCATGCTGCGGGCGGTCAACGCCTACCGAGCCACGGTCGGCCACCCCCGGCCGGGAGGGTGACGGTTCGCGCTCGCGCGCCCGATCGGCTACGGTTATGTCAACAGTCCGCTTCGAGGCTGTCTGGCGCGCCTCAAGATGCGCTGCCGGTCCCCTTACCTCCAGGCCCAAACGAGCCGAGGTAGTAGGAAACACGAGATCTTGACCCGCCCGGCAGTCGCGCATGCCTGCGCGCACCGGCGGTGCACGTGAGAGGAACACTCGTATGAACGAGCTGGACTACGGTCCCTGGGACGACTAAGTCGCCAGGCGCCACACGCAGCGGAGGGAGCCCCCGTCAGGGGGCTCCCTCTCGCTTTGGGCCGGGCAAGGCCGGCCGGTCTCGGCCAGACTCGGCGTCATGCCCGGCGACGAGGTCCCGACCACCCCGGAGGAGTTCTTCGCCGCCCACCCCGAGGGCTGGGCTCTCTACGCGGCGGCGCGCGGGGCCATCGACGCGTGCGGCCCGTGCGAGGTGCGGGTGTCGGTCAGCCAGATCGGGTTCCGCCGCCGGCGCGGCTTCGCGTACGTCTGGCGGCCCGGCCGCTGGCTGGCGCACCCGCAGGCCCCGGTGGTGCTGTCGATCGCGCTGCCGCGCCGGCTGGAGTCGCCGCGCTTCAAGCAGGTCGCGCATCCGTCCCCGGCGATCTGGATGCACCACCTCGAGCTGTGCCGCCCCCGAGGACGTGGACGACGAGGTCCGCGGCTGGCTGGCCGAGGCGTACGACTGCGCTGGCTAGTTCGGCGCCGTCATCCGGGCGAACCTCCCGGTGGACGAGCCCTGGCGGCCCTAGGGTGTCCGCAACTGGTCAGGCCTGCCGGAGGAGAGGACGACGAGATGATTCGGTTCCTGGTGCGCGCGGCGATCTTCTTCGCCTCGTCGGCCGTCGGCCTCATTCGTGGCCAACGCCGTCTTGGAGGACATGTCGATCGAGTCGGTCACCGTCGTTCCTCTGGGTTGTCGTGATCTTCACGGTGCTGCAGTCGCTGTTCGCGCCCTTCCTGGCCAAGGTGACGGCGCGGAACGCCTCCGCCCTGCTGGGCGCGGTCGGCCTGATCAGCACCTTCCTGGCGCTGCTCGTCGCCGCGACCGTCAGCGACGGGCTGACGATCAGCGGGGCCTCCACCTGGCTGTACGCCTCGCTCATCGTCTGGCTGGTCACCATGCTCGCCACCCTGCTGATCCCGCTCATCTTGGTGAAGATGGGCGTCCAGGCGGCACGCGACCGCCGCGACTGATCGCACGAAGACCCAAGTCCTCGAAGGGAAGTACGCAATGGCGGTGACCGGCCGGCAGTTGGCCCTCGTGGGGCCGAAGGACGCTGAGCTGCTGATGGAGACCGACCCCAAGCGGCTCTCCGCCCTCGACGAGGACGGGCTGCTCGACCTGCACGCCCGGGTGCGCCGGGCCCGCAACAAGCACTCCGGCAACTACCGCCGCCAGGGCGCCGCAGCCGTCCGCGCCGGAGGCAAGCGGGGGGTCAGTCCCCAGCATGTGCGCGAGCGCGCCGAGGTCTTCGAGGACGCCCTGGCCCGGGTCAGCCGCGCCGTCGCCGCCGCGGCCAGGGCCTCAGCTGTCGCCCTGCGCGCCGAGCGGCTCGCGGCGGCGGGAACGGCCCGGGGTGGGGCGCAGACGAAGACCTCCGGCCGCGCGGCCGCGGGCGCCGCATCGCGGGCCTCGTCGTCCTCGGCGGCGAAGACCGCCGCCAGCCCCGACACCGCCGGCCCGAAGGGCCGCCGCAAGGACCTCCGGCCGCCGGCGAAGGTGGCCCACAAGGCCACCGTCCAGGCCAAGGGCGCCCGCAAGCAGGCCAAGCGCGACGCCAAGTAGCCACGCGGCGCCGCCGTCGGGCGGCAATGCGGTCGCGACGTCTATGCGGTCGCGACGTCGATGACCAGGCGCGGCGGGCCCTGCAGCACGGTCACCTTGAACGGCTGCTTGCCGTCGACGCCGATGGCCCAGTTCAGGACCGCCTCGAAGTCGCCGGTCTTGACCACCTCGAGCACCGCCGACAGCGACGTCGTGATCCGGGTCGGCCCGAGGTAGGTCAGCCGCAGCGGGTCGGAGGACGGGTCGTACGACGCCGCCGGCTCCATCCGGACTCCGATCGCGTGGTCGCCCTGGATGGCGACCGGGAGGCCCGAGGGGTCGGCGATCAGCGGCAGCGGGACGTACTCGACGGAGTAGCCGGGGACGGCGCTCTCGAACTCGAACACCACCCGGTCGAAGCCCGGCTGGGCGCCGACGCGGACCGCGGTGAGCAACCCGAGGCCTTGGGAGGCGCCGGTCACGCGCGCCGTCGAGAAGCCCGGGGGCACGGGCGCTGGGGTCGGGGTCGCGGACGGAGTGGGGGCCGGTGTTGGCGAAGGGGTGGGCGAGGGAGTCGGGCTGGGGCTGGCGCTTGGGGCCGACGGGCTTGGCGTCGCCGAGGGCTGGGCGTTGTCACCGCCCCCGCACCCCGCCGCAGAGCCGACGAGCAGAGCGGCCAATCCGATCAGGAGCACTTTGCGCAGGGACGACGTCATGGCCGCCACCTCGATCCAGAGCGGGCCAACTGGCTCCACCCTCAGGCTAGGCGCGGCGAAGCCGTGGTCCCAGAGGCCTTCGGCTCGCCGGCCCCTCCCGCGCAGGGCGGACGATCGGCCCTGGCGGGTGTCGGGAGACGAGGTTGAGACTGGCCAGGTGGGGCCGTCCAAGATCGTCCGGGAGCCCGCCGGCCGGGCTGCGCTGGGCAGTCCGTGGCCGTGGGGCGCCGCCTTCTCGGCGGACCCGCGCGCCTGGGTCCTCGAGTCCGGCGAGCCGGCCGCCCGCTGGCTGCTGCTCACCTCGTGTGCCGTCCCCTCCGACCTGTCTGGCGGGGCGACGCGGGGGCGCTCCGTTGCGCCAGACAAGTCCGGTGTGGAGCAGGCGCGTCAGGCATCGCTGACGGACGCGACGACGCGCGAGCTGATCGAGCGGCTGCCGGACTGGGAGGGCGGCGAGGCGTTCTCCGGGCACGACAGCCCGCGGTTCGCGCCGAACCTGCTGAACCTGCTCGCGGACATGGGCGTACGCGCCGGAGACGATCCGCGCGTCGACCGCGTGCTGGGGCAGATGCTCGGCCACCAGGACGGCGAGGGCCGCTTCCAGTCGTACGCGCCGCTGCGCGGCGGCGATCAGCCGGTCTGGGGCGCGCTGCTGTGCGACAGCCACGCGATCGTCGAGGTGCTGGTGCGGTACGGCCACGGCGCGGACCCGCGGGTGCGCGCCGGACTGGACCGGATGGCGGCCGACCTGGCCGACACCGCCCAGGGGCGGGCCTGGCCGTGTCGGCGCGATCCGGCGACCGGGTTCCGCGGCCCCGGGCGCGCGGGCGACTGCTGCCCGCAGGTGACCCTTGAGGCGCTGCGCGCGTACGCCCGGCTGCCGGAGCCCGACCGGCCACCTGGCCTGCTCGACGTGGCGCGGGTGTCGCTGGACGTGTGGCGGCGGCGCGGCGACCGCAAGCCGTACATGTTCGGGCACGGCAAGCAGTTCAAGACGGTCAAGTGGCCGCCCACCTGGTACCGCGTGGACGCCGTGCTCGACGCGCTCGGCCGCTACCCGGCGCTGTGGCGCGGGCCGCAGGCCGACCCCGACGACCGCCGGGCGCTGGCCGAGCTCGCCGCCTGCCTGATCGCGTACAACATGGGGGCGGACGGCCGGGTGGCGCCGCGCTCGACGTACCGCGGCTTCGAGCCGTACTCGTTCGGCCAGAAGAAGGCGCCGTCGCCGTTCGCCACCGCACGGCTGCTGGCCGTGCTGCACCGCCTGGACGAGCTGGCGCCCGAGGCGCTGGCGGTCGACGTGGCGGCCCTGACCAGCTCCAAGGGCGGCTCCGGCCGGGCCCTGCCGCCGCGCGGCACCTAGCCGAGCAGCGCCGAGAACGCCTCGTAGACCAGGAACGCCGGCCAGACCAGGGCCTGCAGGATGCCCAGCAGGATCTCCCAGAACCCGTCGGCCGCCTGGATGTAGTAGACGAGCGCGCCGATCAGGCCGAGGCCGTAGACGGCGTTGCCGCCGCCCGCCGCCGCGGCCGAGCCGTTGCGGGCCGCCTTGCTGGTGTCCGACATCGCAGCCTCCCTCTCTCGTGGGGTGCCTGGCGTTCGACCTCCATCGTGGCCTCCGCGCGCGGCGGGCCGGCAGGGCCGTACGGCACCTGCGCCCGGTTGCGTGGCAACCACGTCGGCGGCGGGCCTAGGGTGCGGTCACCGGATCGAGCCCGGCCGGAGGAGAGGGGTCTGCACGTGGACCAGATCGGCGGCGCCGCGCCCGAGCACCTGTTCCGCTCGCCGCGCGAGGTGCTCGCGCAGATCACCGGCTCGCAGCGGTTCGCGGCCGCGGTCGAGCGGCTCGCCGGGCAGACCGGCCGACCGGCGCCGCAGGTGCGCGAGGAGTCCGTCGAGGCGCTCAAGGAGATGACGGCCGGCCAGAGCCGCCGCGCCGTGGACGCGTGGACGCGGATGGGCCGCTGGATGTCGCGGGCGTACCAGCTCGACGCGGACGCCGGCGACGCTGGCCGACCTGCGCGAGCGCAACCGCACGGCGCCGCTGGTGTTCCTGCCCAACCACCGCTCGTACCTCGACCCGCTGGTCGTGCGGTCGGTCATCGCGCGGGCCGGCTTCCCGCCCAACCACGTGCTCGGCGGGGTCAACCTCGCGTTCTTCCCGATGGGCGCGATCGCGCGGCGCAGCAGCATCGTCTTCATCCGCCGCCAGTTCCGCGACGACCCGGTCTACCGCGCGATGCTGGGCGAGTACCTCGCCCACCTCGTCAGCGAGGGCGACAACCTCGAGTGGTACATCGAGGGCGGCCGCACCCGCACCGGCAAGCTGCGCCCGCCGCGGATGGGCATCCTCAGCTACCTGGTCGACGCGTTCGAGGCGTCCGGGGTCGACGACGTCCTCTTCGTCCCGGTGTCGATCGTGTACGACCAGCAGCACGAGGTCGGCGCGATCGCGGCCGAGGAGTCGGGCGGCACCAAGGCCCCGGAGAGCGTTCGGTGGCTCGTCGACTTCGCCCGCGCGCAGGGCAGCCGGCGCGGCACGGTGCACGTGCGCTTCGCCGAGCCGGTGTCGCTGCGGGCGTCGCTGGCGGAGGCGCGGGCGGCGGCCGGCTCGCAGGACGTGCGGGTGGCGGTGCCGCGGGTGGCGTTCGAGGTGTGCCACCGGATCAACGAGATCACCCCGATCACCGCCCCGGCCTTGGTCGCCCTGGCGCTGCTCGACAACGACGACCAGGCGCAGACCGAGGTGCAGATGCGCGCGTCGGTGCTGCCGATCCTCGAGTACATCCGCGCCCGGGGGCTGCCGCTGGCGTCCGGGCTGCATCTCGAGTCGCTCCACACGCTGGAGGAGCGCTCGCCGACGGAGGGCGTGCGCGCGCTGGCGACCCTCGTGCGCGAGGGCGTCGTCACCCGGTACGACGGCGGGCTCGAGCCGGTCTTCGCGATCCCCGCCGACCGCCAGCTCGAGGCCGCGTTCTACCGCAACACCCTGAGCCATTTCTTCGTGACCCGCTCGATCGTCGAGCTGGCTCTGGTGAAGGCGGGGGAGGACCACGCGCCCGATCTGGCCGCCGCCGTGTGGGTCGAGGCGCTGCGGCTGCGCGACCTGCTGAAGTACGAGTTCTTCTTCTCCACCAAGCGGGAGTTCGGCGCCGAGGTGCGCGCCGAGGCCGAGATCGCCCTGCCCGGGTGGGAGTCGGCGATGCCGACGGCGGACGAGGCGTGGGCGAGGCTGGCGGCCTCGCGCTTCCTGCTCGCGCACCGGATCGTCGCGCCCTTCCTCGAGGCGTACGCCGTGCTGGCCGACCGGCTCGCCGCGGCCGATCCCTCGGCCGCTGTCGACGAGGACGACCTGGTCGCCGAGTGCGTCGGGGTGGCCCAGCAGCGGGTGCTGCAACGGCAGATCCACAGCCCGGAGTCGGTGTCGAAGGACCTCTTCCGGGGCGCGTACCGGCTCGCCGGCAACCGCGGGCTGCTGGAGCCCGCCGACGGGGAGCCGGCCGAGGCGCTGGCCGGGCGGCGGGAGGCGTTCGCCGCCGAGCTCTCCGCGGCCGTACGCCGGGTCGGCGTCCTGCGTTCGCTCGCGAACGGCCCGGCCCGGCCGTGAGCCCGGCCGTGGGCGCCCCCCGCAAGGGGCGCAGCATCGCCGCGTACGGGGCCCTGGCGGGGGCCTTCGTCTCCGGCGCGGCCGTGGCGGCGGTGAAGGGCGACCGGCGCGTGGGCGCCAACCGCGCCTCGTCGCTCGGCTGCGACCGGGCGCTGCGCACCGCCCGGGTCTCGCTGCGCGTGCAGGGCCGCGAGCACCTGGTCTCGCCGCGGCCGGCCATCTTCGCGTTCAACCACCAGAGCCAGCTCGACGTGGTGATCCTCGGCGCCCTGCTGCGCCACGACTTCACCGGGGTCGCCAAGGAGTCGCTGCGGCGGCATCCGCTGTTCGGGCCGCTCGGCTGGCTCACCTCGGTGGCCTTCATCGACCGCAGCGACCCGACGGCCGCGCGCGCCGCGCTGCAGCCGGTGGTCGACAGCCTCCGTTCCGGGATGTCGATCGCGGTGGCGCCGGAGGGCACGCGCTCGCCGACGGCCGAGCTGCTGCCGTTCAAGAAGGGCCCGTTCCACATGGCGATGCAGGGCGGGGTGCCGATGGTGCCGATCGTCATCCGCAACGCGGGCGAGCTGATGGCCGCCCACTCCGCGTGGATCGCGCCGGGGGTGGTGGACGTGTGCGTGCTGCCGCCCTTCGACACCTCGGGGTGGACGGTCGAGGGGATCGACGGCCACGTGGCCGAGGTGCGCGAGGCGTTCCTGCGCACCCTGGCGGACTGGCCGACGTCGCCCGAACCTCCCGGTCCGGGGCCTGGTTAGGCTGGAAGCGCGGCCTACGGGGCGCGGATGGCCTACGCGGATGGCCTAGGAGGTGCGATGGAGGTATGGCCCGGTTCGCCGTACCCGCTGGGGGCCACCTTCGACGGAAACGGCACCTGCTTCGCCCTCTTCAGCGAGCACGCGGAGGCGGTCGAGCTGTGTCTGTTCGACGCCGACGGGCGCGAGAGGCGGGTCCCGCTCACCGAGCGCGACGCCTACGTCTGGCACGGCTACCTCCCGCGGGTGTCGCCCGGCCAGCGATACGGGTACCGCGTCCACGGGCCGTGGGCGCCTGAGCGGGGGCACCGATTCAACCCCGCCAAGTTGCTGCTGGACCCCTACGCCAAGGCGATCGACGGGGACGTCCGATGGGGCCAAGAGGTCTTCGGCCACCGGTTCTTTGAAGACCCCCAGCTGCGGGACGAGTCCGACTCGGCGCCGCACACGTTCAAGTCGGTGGTCATCAACCCGTACTTCGACTGGGGGTACGACCGGCCGCCGATGATCCCGTTCCACGAGACGCTCATCTACGAGGCGCACGTCAAGGGCCTGTCGATGCGGCACCCAGACGTCCCGCCCGAGATCCGCGGCACATACGCGGGGATGGCCCACCCGGCGGTGCTCGACCACCTCAGCGGACTCGGGGTCACGGCCGTCGAGCTGATGCCCGTCCACCAGTTCCTCGATGACGGGCACCTGGTCGACCGCGGGCTCTCCAACTACTGGGGCTACAACACCATCGGGTTCTTCGCCCCGCACGCCGGCTACTCCTCGTCCGGCTCGCTGGGCGAGCAGGTGCTGGAGTTCAAGGGCCTGGTGAAGGCCCTGCACCGGGCCAACATCGAGGTGATCCTCGATGTCGTCTACAACCACACCGCCGAGGGGAATCACGACGGCCCCACGCTCTGCTACCGCGGCATCGACAACGCGTCCTACTACCGGTTGGTGGATGAGTCCCCGGCGCACTACTTCGACACCACGGGCACGGGCAACACCCTGCTCATGCGGCACCCGCAGGTGCTGCAGATGATCATGGATTCGCTGCGCTACTGGGTCCTGGACATGCACGTGGACGGTTTCCGCTTCGACCTCGCCGCCTCGCTGGCCCGGCAGTTCCACGAGGTAGACCGGCTCTCGGCCTTCTTCGACCTCGTCCACCAGGATCCGGTGGTCTCGCAGGTCAAGCTCATCGCCGAGCCGTGGGACGTCGGCGACGGCGGCTACCACGTGGGGAACTTCCCCCCGCTCTGGCTGGAGTGGAACGGCCGCTACCGCGACTGCGTCCGGGACTTCTGGCGTGGTGAGCCGGCCACCCTGGGGGAGTTCGCCGCCCGGATCACCGGATCCAGCGACCTGTATCACGAGGACGGCCGGCGGCCGCATGCCTCGGTCAACTTCGTCACCGCGCACGACGGCTTCACCCTGCGCGACCTGGTCTCCTACAACGACAAGCACAACGAGGCCAACGGCGAGGGCAACGCAGACGGCGACAGCCACAACCGCTCGTGGAACTGCGGCGCCGAGGGGGACACCGAAGACCCGGCCGTGCTCGACCTCAGGGCCCGTCAGCAGCGCAACTTCCTGGCCACGATCCTGCTGTCGCAGGGCATCCCGATGCTGCTGCAGGGAGACGAGTTCGGCCGCAGCCAGGGCGGGAACAACAACGGCTACTGCCAGGACAACGAGATCTCCTGGGTGGACTGGGCGAATCCCGACCTAGAGCTGCTGGGGTTCACCCGAAACCTCACCCGGCTGCGTGCCGAGCACCCGGTCTTCCGCCGCCGGCGCTTCTTCGCCGGGAGGGGAGGGCTGCAGCCCGGCCACCACGCCGATGTGGCGTGGCTGCGCCCGGACGGCACCTTGATGCCCGACGAGGACTGGCTGAACGGGTACGCCCGATCGATGACCGTCTTCGTGAACGGGTCGGCCATCGCCGAGCCCGGGGCGCGCGGAGAACGGGTTGTGGATGACTCCTACCTCGTGCTCTACAACGCCCACCACGAGGACCTGGAGTTCGTGCTGCCCGGCGAGAGCTACGGGGCGCTCTGGGCCTGCGTGATCGACACCTCGGACGACACCGCCGCGACCCGGCCGCTCGTCTCGGCCGGATCGGGGGTCGCGGTCCGCTCGCACTCGCTGATCGTCCTGTCGAGGCCGAGGTAGACCGTGCGAGCCGATCGCCGACCCCCGTTCACCGGGACCTACCGGCTCCAGCTCCGTCCGGGCTTCGGCTTTAACGAGGCCGCGGAGATCGCCGGCTACCTGGCGTCTCTGGGGGTCTCGCACGCCTACCTCTCGCCGGTCCTGCAGGCCGCTTCGGGCTCGGAGCACGGCTACGACGTGATCGACCACTCCGCCCTGTCGGCCGACCTTGGCGGCGACGACGGATTCGACCGCATGGTCGAGGCCCTCGACAGCCAGGGGCTCGGGGTCGTCGTGGACGTCGTCCCCAACCACATGGCCGTCCCGACGCCCGCCTCGCTCAACGCGCCGCTGTGGTCGGTCCTGCGGGACGGCCCCCTGTCGCCCTTCGCCCGGTGGTTCGACGTCGACTGGTCGACCCCCGACCGGGCGGTGCTCATGCCGGTGCTGGGCCGCCGGCTCGGGTTGTGCCTGCGGGACGGGGAGATCGTGCTCGACACCTCGGGCCGGAGCCGCTCCTGCGCTACTACGAGCACGCCTTCCCGGTGCGGCCCGGCACCGAAGGGCTGTCGCTGCCGGAGTTGGTGGACCGCCAGTGGTACCGCCTGGCGTACTGGCGGGTCGCCGACGAGGAGCTCAACTACCGCCGCTTCTTCGACGTGGACACCCTGGCCGCCGTGCGCGTCGAGGATCCCGCGGTCTTCGCCGAGACCCATGCCCGGCTGCTTGCCGCCCACGAGCGCGGGCAGGTCGACGGCTTCCGCATCGACCACATCGACGGCCTTGCCGACCCGGCCGGCTATCTGCGCTCGCTAGCAGACGCGACGGGCGACAGCTGGGTCGTGGTGGAGAAGATCCTGATGGGAGACGAGGCCTTGCCCGCGGACTGGGCCTGCGCCGGGACCACCGGGTACGACGCGCTCAACCGGGTCCTCGACGTGCTGGTGGACCCGGCCGGCGCCGAGGCGATGTCGGCCACCTGGATGCAGTTCGCCGACTCAGACCTGCGCGACTTCGCCGAAGTCGAGGACCAGGCCAAGCGCGAAGTCATCGAGCACTCCCTGTGGGCCGAGGTCCACCGGCTCTCCAGCCTGGCGGCGGCGATCTGCCAGGACGACGTCATGCTGCGCGATTTCACCCGCCGCGGGCTCAGCGAGGCCTTGATCGAGGTGCTGGCGGCGATGCCCGTCTCGCGCGCCTACGTCGTGCCGGGAGAGGAGCCGGCGGCCCAGTCGGTCGCCGCCCTGGATCGCAGCGCCCAGCTCGCCGTCGGGCGGCGCCCTGACCGCGCGGACGAGATCGAGTTGGTACGCGAGCTCGCCCTCGGCCGGCTTGGCGGCGGGCCAGGGGGCCGGCGCGCTGAGTTCTGCGTGCGGTTCCAGCAGACGTGTGACCCGGTGATGGCCAAGGGGGCCGAGGACACGGCGTTCTACCGGTACCACCGGCTGGTGGCCCTCAACGAGGTCGGGGGCGACCCGGGCCGCTTCGGCGGCCAGCCGGACGCGCTGCATGTCTGGGCTGGCCGGATGCAGGCGGCCAACCCGCTGGGGATGACCACGATCTCGACCCACGACGCCAAGCGCTCCGAAGACGTGCGGGCCCGGCTGGCCGTGCTCTCGGAGATGCCCCTCGAGTGGCGGGAGGCCGTCCTGCGGTGGCAGTCCGCGGCCGCGCAATACCGGTCGCCGGACGGCTGGCCCGACGGGCCCGTGGAGTACCTGATCTGGCAGACCCTCGTCGGGGCGTGGCCGATCGATGCGGACCGGCTGGGCCGTTACCTCGAGAAGGCGACCCGGGAGGCCAAGGTCCACACCGGGTGGACCTCGCCGGACGAGTCGTACGACGGCGCGGTCCGCTCGTATGGCCGGGCGGTCCTCGCGGATGCGGACCTCAGCGCCGATATCGCGGCGCTGGTCGCCGCGATCGAGCCCGCGTACCGGTCGAATGCGCTCGCCCAGAAGCTGCTCCAGCTGACCCTCCCCGGGGTCCCCGATGTCTACCAGGGGTGCGAAGGGGAGGACCTGTCCCTGGTCGACCCGGACAACCGCCGGCCCGTCCCATTCGCGCGGCTGGCCGAGCGCCTGGCCCGCCTCGACGCCGGCGAGGCCCCTCGGGACCTCACCGACGAGAAGCTCCTCGTGACCTCGCGCGCGCTGCGGCTGCGTCGGGAGCACCCTGCGTGGTTCGGCCCCGAGGGCGGATACGAGCAGGTGCCGACGACCTCGCAGCACGCGCTCGCGTTCATCCGCGCCGAGCGGGTGGCGACCGTGGTGACGCGGCTGCCGGTGGGCCTGGCCGGTTCCGGCGGATGGGGGGAGGCGCGGGCCGTCCTCCCGGAGGGCGACTGGCTCGACGTCCTTACCGGCGCGCGCCACGCGGGGGCCGGGTGCTCCGTGGCCTCGCTACTGGAGCGACTGCCGGTGGCCCTGCTCGTGCGGCGGTGACGGCGCTGTGGATGAGTTCTCGGTGTGGGCGCCGTTGGCGGGACGCGTCGACCTGCTGCTCGAAGACGGCGCCTCGCCGATGCGGGCCGACCCCGGCCGGCCCGGCTGGTGGGTGGCCGACGTCCCGGCCCGCCACGGCATGCGGTACGCGTTCTCGGTGGATGGCGGGGCCGCCCTCCCCGACCCGCGGTCGGGCCGCCAGCCGGACGGCGTGCACGCCTGGTCCGCGGTGCACGACCCACGCACCCACGCATGGCAGGACGGCGCGTGGCGCGGGCGCGCGCTCGAGGGCGCGGTGCTGTACGAGTTGCACATCGGGACCTTCACCGCGGGCGGCACGCTGGACTCGGCCGCGCAGCGGCTCGGCCATCTGGTGGACCTCGGGGTGGACTTCGTCCAGCTGATGCCGGTCGCGGCCTTCGACGGTCCGCACGGATGGGGCTACGACGGGGTCGCCTGGTGGGCCGTGCACGAGCCGTACGGAGGGCCGGAGGCGCTGTGCCGCTTCGTTGACGCCTGCCACGCCAGCGGTCTCGGTGTCCTCCTGGACGTCGTCTACAACCATCTCGGGCCGAGCGGCAACTACCTCGAGCGCTTCGGCCCGTATCTCACCGACCGCCACCTGACCCCATGGGGGGCGGCGGTCAACCTCGACGGCCCCGGCTCGGATGAGGTCAGAGCCTTCATCGTCGACAACGCGCTGCGGTGGCTGTCTGACTTCCACCTGGACGGGTTGCGGCTCGACGCGGTCCACGCCCTGCACGACGAGCGCGCGCTGTCCTTGGTTGAGGAGCTCTCGGCCGCCGTCGACGGGCTCGCGCAGCGAACGGGGACCGCCAGGTACCTCATCGCGGAGAGCGACCGAAATGACCCCCGGACGGTCACCCCGCGCGATGAGGGCGGGCTCGGCTGCGGGGGCCAGTGGGACGACGACGTGCACCACGCCCTGCACGCGCTGGTCACCGGGGAAGTGCAGGGCTACTACGCCGACTTCGCCGTGGATCCGTGGGACTCGGTGCGCCGGACCCTGACGGGGGCCTTCTTCCACGCCGGGACCTGGTCGTCGTTTCGCGGGCGGACCCACGGACGCCCGCTGGACCCCCGCCGCGTCCCCGGCTGGCGGTTCGTCGCGTACACCCAGACCCACGACCAGGTCGGCAACCGCGCCCTCGGCGACCGGCTGTCGGCGTCGGTGGCCCCGGGCAGGCTCGCGGTGGCGGCGGCGCTGGTCCTCACCTCGCCCTTCACCCCGATGCTGTTCATGGGGGAGGAGTGGTCGGCGGGCACGCCGTGGCAGTTCTTCAGCTCCTTCCCCGACGCAGAGCTCGGTCGGCTCGTGACCGAGGGGCGTCGGCGGGAGTTCGCCGCGCACGGGTGGCACGACGGCTCGGAGATCCCCGACCCGCAGGATCCGCGCACGGTGGAGTCGTCGCGGCTCGACTGGGCGGAGCCGGGTCGGGAGCCGCACCGTCGGATGCTCGCCTGGTACCGATCCCTCGTCGCGCTCGCGCGGGCGCTGCCGGAGCTGCGTGACCCTTGGCTGGAGTCCGTCGGGGTCGAGTACGACCGCGCGGCCGGCTGGCTTGTCATCCGGCGCGGCCGGCTGCGGGTCGTCTGCGCCCTCGCCGACGCTCGGGGCGGAGGTGCCCCTCGACGAGCCTGTTGCGGAGGTGCTGCTGTCCTGGGACCCGGTCGCTGGTGCGGACGGCGAGGGCCGGCAGGGACTCGTGCTGCCGGGTGCCGGGGCAGCGCTGGTGCGGGTCGACTAGGCGCCCGGGCTGCTGCCGCGGCTTGACGGGTCAGGCACCCGCCACGTCGTACGCGATGCTGCGCAGCGTGAAGGCGCCGTACGTGAAGTCGCCCTCGGGGTAGGCGTAGACGGCTCGCCCCCTCGTCGGCAGGAGCCTGGCGTCGATCTCGCGGTAGCCCTCGATCGGCGTCGACCAGCGCAGCGGGCGGAGGGTGCCGTTGTCGTCGGCCGGGCGGTCGTCGGAGGTGAAGTCGACCAGCTCGTCACGGTCGTTGAAGTGCAGGGTGGCGCTCACGCGGTGCGGGCCGTTGGCCAGCGTCGCGGTCGCCGTCCGGTCGTCGACGGGCTGCCAGGTGATGCGCTCGTCGACGAGCGCGCCGGGGGCGAAGAAGCACATGTCGTTCAGCACCGTCACGGTCTCGCCGGCGGTGAGCACCGGGCCGCTGTGGTCGGTGATGGTCACCAGCGACGCGACCCGTACGGCGAAGGTGGCGGCCTCGGCGCGGTAGAGGTGGCGGGCCGTGACGGGCAGCCCAAACATCCGCGCCTTCATCAGGAACAGCCGAGCGGGGCGGCCGAAGAAGTTGTACTGCAGCGAGCGGGCGGCCATCGGGGACTGCCCGGGCTTGCGCCACATCTGCGCGTCGAGCTCGACGCGGATGTTCTGCGGCCGCGACCGGCCGACGGCGCCGGATCGCTCGATGAACCGCCGGACCGGGTCGGGCAGGTGGGCGAGGTCGGCCTCCGTGAGCGGCGTGGGGTCGGTGAGCGGCTGGGCGGCGAACTCGTCGGCGAGCGCCCGGTCGTACTCAGGTTGCAGCGAGTTCAGCAGTGGCATGGCAGGGGTCCTCCTATCCGTACGCGCCGGCGAGGATCCCGCGGGCGACCCGGTCGAGTTGCGCGTTGGACGGCGACCTCGGCAGCTCGACCGTGACGGCGGCGCCAGGGTGCGTGGCGTTGAACCAGCCGGTGAACGTGCCGTGGCAGACGCCGCCGCACGCGAACTCCCGTGCTGGCAGGCCGGTCTGCGCGGCGAGGCGACGCACGAGCGCCGGCGACTTCATCCGGTACGTGTCGACCCCGTTCAGCGGCTGGTGCAGCACGACGACGACCGCGGGGTCGACCTCGTCGAGCAGGGCCATGAACGCCCGCGTCTCCACCTCGGACGCCGCGATGGGGCCGCCGTAGGTCGCGGCGCCCGGTTCCGACGGCGCCCAGAGGTCGGGGAAGTTGCGGTTGAGGTCGACGCCGGCGGCGTTGCCCCTGGTGCGCGCGGCGAGGCCGTCGGGGTTGACCGTCGGGGCCAGCCAGAGGTCGGCGCCGGCGGGCAGGGCCAGGCCCATCAGGCGGTCGACCACGCGCGGACCCGCTGGCTCGTCGCCGTGGATCGAGCCCACCACGACGACCGCGGGAAGGCGCGGCCCGTGGGCGACGCGGTGCGTGACGGCGAGCGGACGGCCCTGCGCGCTGGCCCCGAAGTCGCGCGAGGTCTGGGTCACCGGCGGAGGTGGCGGGGGCGGCGTCGCCCGCGGGGTGGGGCTCGTCGCGGTGCTGGCGGGCAGCGGCTGCGGCGGGGCGGGGGCCGCCGCGGGGGGCGCAGAAGCCGGGGCGGCGCGCGGCGTTGGCTGGGGAGCGACGCTCGTCGTTGGGCTGCTCGTCGGGGTGCCGGCGGAGCTCGACGTGCTGCCCCCTCGGGGCCGCGCCTCGGTCGCCGAGCTGCACGCGACGAGTACGCACATCGCCGCGAGCCGACGCGAACGCCGCGGCCATCGGGCCGCGTCTCTTCATGGAGTCGCCTCGCAAGGTCCTGATGAGGGCATCTTCCCTGACCGGGCGACGTCCCTCGACCCGGCGGGCCGCAGGTCCACCGTGCTGGCCCGACCGGGTGCCACGACTCACGCGCCCTGCTGCCGACTTGGCCCGCGGTCACCATCCCTGCGCTGGTGCGCTGGTGCGATGGCAGGGACAGCGGCGGACCGGGGTGAACTGGCGAGGTCGCGGCGTACCGCGCGTTCAGCGTTGGGGCGTACGGCGCCGGCATCGTCGCGGGCCACCGGGCGAATGGCTCAGGCCTCAGGCAGGAGCGGGGCGTCTCCGTGGGTGAAGCTGTGCCATGCGCCAGGCGCGTAGAAGACGGTCTCGGCCTCGGCGGTGGGCTGCACACAGAGGATGCCGCTGTTGGCGCCGTCCGAGCTGCCGTCCATCCAGACTCGGTGGAGGTTGGAGTACTCGTGGAGGGTCACGCCGCCCGGATTACCCGGATCGGGGACCAGGATGAGTGCCTTCGTCATGGGGCGAACCCTAGGCCCGGTCACCACCCCCAGGCCGGGATACGCCGATCTCGCAATGGGTCGAAGCGGGGGTTGGCTCTCGAGCGACCTTCGCCTCTGCCGGCCGGCCTCCGTTTCGGCGAGTATTGAAGAGGAGGCGTGCGATGACCAGTCGCCAGTGGTGGGTCGTCGGAATCGCGGCGGCGCTTGTGCTCGGGGGTCTGGGGGTGTTCGCCCTGACGCGTGACTCTGGAGGGGGCGGGGCATCCGCCTCGCCATCACCGACGCCCTCGGCGGCGCCCACCACGCCGTCAGCGGCGCCCACCACGCCCAGCCCCGCACAGACCTCCCCAGCGCCCACACCGGCGGCGTCTCCACCTCCGGCTGTGACGCTGCCCAGGGCGGCCCCGGGGGGCGGGTCTGGTGAGATCGTCCTGGACTGGTTGACCGTGGCAGGCGCCACGGCGTACCGCGTCGAGCACGCGTCCTCGGTCGGGGGCCCCTTCACCGTCGCAGCCAGCGTGGATGTCGTGACAGGCAAGGCGACCTCGGTGCCGGAGGTGGTCAACCTCTGGTCGAGCGTCTACTCATACATCCCGTCTTCCGGGTCGGCCCCGCCGAGTGCGCTGCCGACCAGCATCCAATACGTCGAGGTTGCCGGCGGGCAGCGGTGGTTCCGGGTGATCGCCTCCAACGCCGCGGGAGCGGCCCCGGCTTCGCCGGTGGTTTCCGCCGCCCCCCTTGGAGCAACTCCCCTCTGATCCGCGGGCCGCGCCCCCCTCCGCCGCGGACCCCAGAACGGGTGCGCCCGGCGCACCTCCCTCCTGCCAGGGAGTGTCAAGAATCAACCGGAGTAGCTGTCAACCATCAGCCGAAGACATGTAAAGCCTCAGCCGAAGCCCAGATGTCAGGCATCAACCGAGGCTCTACACGATGCTTGGCTGGCGCCCTCGGGCAGATTCGAACTGCCGACACACGGTTTAGGAAACCGATGCTCTATCCCCTGAGCTACGAGGGCGGGACGTGCGGGATTGCGTGCGGAAAACCTGGCTGGAGTTCCACGCGGGTGCTTCGTCTCGCTGATTGCCCAGTGTAGGCGGGCTGCCGGAGGGCCTCTGGGCCGGCCGTCGAGGGGCTGGACGGCCCCGATTCCGGTGTGCGGGCATGCCTCGCGGCCCGCCGGCGGCGGGCTGGGTGGGGGGTTACGCGGCCTCGCGGTCGGGCGGGGGGTGCTGGCGGTCGAGCTCGCGGTTCCAGACGTGGCGGGCCCAGGAGTTCTGCGCGATCACGGCCATCAGCACGACGACGGTCTGGTTGTGCAGGCCCCAGGCGGGCAGCCGCTGCTTGTGGAAGGCCTGCTCGAGGGTGGCGTTGAGGCTCTCGGTGTCGGCGCGCATCCCGTAGACCCGGTCGTAGTCGGGGTCGTTTCCGGGGAGCACGCGCAGGTACTCGGAGCGGTTGAACCGGTGCTTGGCGTCGCCCTGGGTGGGGGTGAGCGGCTCCCACCATTCGTGGGTCGTCGCCGGTGCGGGGGCAGGGGAGCCGGAAGGCCGCGTAGTAGGCGTACGTGCCGTCGGGCTTGCGCTGCCGCTTGACCTGCCCGCGGGGGACCTCGGGGAAGTCGGGGCTGCCGTCGGAGGTGACGACGCGCTCGAACAGGGTCCCCCCGGCGGCCCACAGGTCGTGCCCGCCGCACTCGTCAAGCCAGGCGCCGCGGGTGCGGCTGGGCGGCAGGGCCTTGGCGGCGAAGCCGTACTTGTCGATGACGATGCCGCCGCCCTTCTTGGTCTTGCGGCGCGGCGGCGACACCACGGCGCACCCGGTGGCGGCCTGGACGCGGGCCGATGTGGGTCCCGCGCAGCGCCCCGTCGGCGACGTAGCCGTGGATCCCGGGGTTGCGCCGCGCCAGGTCGGCCATCAGGTCGGTGAACGCCCCGCCCTCGCCGCGGCCGTCGTCGGCGATGTGCTGCATGCCGAGCACCACCCGGCCGTGACCCTTGTCGGCACACCGGTCACCCGGATCACCCCGCTGGTGCTCAACCAAGGCAACACGACGATCGCCTTCGCGAGCATCACCTACGCCGGGCAGCTCACCATCAGCGTCGTCGCCGACCCCGCCTGCGGCCCGGACCCGGTCGACGTCGGGGACCGCCTCCGCGAACGTCTCCTCCAACTCGTCCCCGCGGACGTGCCGCGACCGAGTCCAGAGGTCGATACCTGAGGGACCGATGACAGTGCCGCTTGGGGTCAGTCAGTCGACCCGGCGGAACTCGACCGTGTCCCGGTCGATGGGCTCCCCGAACTGCCGGGCCGCCCGGTGTCCGGCGAACACGGCGTGAGCGATCAATCCGGGTGCCTCCGCGTCGCCGATGACGGTCAGTGTCTCCAGTTCGCCGCGCTCCAACGCAGGCTGCAGGTCCGTCACCAGCTGGGCGTCGGGTTGGCGGTCACCGATGAGCACGACAGCGGCCGCCTCGATCTGCTCGGCGGCGTCGTCGATCACTGATGCGGCCGTGACCTGGCCCGCCTCGACCTCCTGCAAGGTCAGCCGCGTCAGGGTGCGCACCCCTAGGGCGCGCAGCCGACGCTCGATCCGTTCCTGCTCCAGCGTGTACTGCGTCCAGGCCGACACCAAGGGTGCGGGCGTCACGAGGGTCACCGAGTGACCGTGACCTGCGGCGACCTCGGCCAGTGCGCCACCGATCACGTAGTGGTCGTCGTCGTAGATGACAACGGGGCCATCGGGGAGCCGCCAGGTCCCGGCGGCCAGGTCGTCGAGCAGATCATCGGGGGTGAAGACGTGCGGCAGATCGTGTCCGGGCACCGGTCGACCCGTGGTCCGACCGCGACCATCACGTCGCCAACGAGCACCGGTCGCGACCATCACGTGCCGCGCACCGAAATCCAGGATGTCCGAAGCGTTGGCCCCGGAGCCGGGGAACAACTCGACGTCAGGCAGCGACGCCAGCTCCGTGAGGCGCCAGTCGACGACCCGGCGCCACGGCGCCAACCCAGGCAGGAGGGCCTCGCGCAGCACCCGTCCGCCGAGGTCGTTGCGCGCTTCCAGCAGCTGGACCTGGTGGCCGCGCTCGCCCAGGGCCCGAGCCGCCTCCAGCCCGGCTGGCCCGCCACCGATGATCATCACCGCCGCCTCGGTGCGACGGGTCGCGATCCGCTCCGGATGCCAGCCCCGCCGCCACTCCTCCCCCATCGTCGGGTTCTGGGTGCAGCGGATCGGGATGCCGAACGGATCCGTCGCCACGCAGATGTTGCAGCCGATGCACTCACGGATGCGCTCGACCTGACCATCGCGAATCTTGTTCGGCAGGAACGGATCAGCGATGGAGGGACGTGCGGCGCCGATCAGGTCCATCACCCCGCGACGAATCGCCGACACCATCGCGTCGGGGCTGGTGTAGCGGCCGACCCCGACGACCGGCTTGGTGGTCAGCGACTTCACGAACGAGATGTAGCGCTCCTGATGGCCCTCTGGTTCGAACCGCGACGTGGCCGAGTCGTTGCTCCAGTCCGAGATGTTGACGTCCCACAGGTCGGGCAGTTCGGCGAGCATCGACACGATCTCCGGCGCCTCGCCATCGTGAGTGATCCCTTCGGGGCCCTCGAGTTCATCGACGGCGAGCCGGACCGCCACCGCGCAC
Organism: uncultured Actinomycetota bacterium; assembly: GCA_963818455.1. Lineage (GTDB taxonomy): Bacteria > Actinomycetota > Actinomycetes > CAVWCF01 > CAVWCF01 > CAWFSE01. Next base: position 23,395 of record CAWFSE010000010.1, on the reverse strand, counting down.
TCATGCCCGACGGCCTCGAGGGTCTCCTCGACTCAGCTCGCGCAGGAACCGCACCCGGTTGACCAAGCTGCCGCCGTACTCGTCGGTGCGATCGTTGTGTCTGCGCGACAACAACTGCATCGGCAGGGTCAGACCGTGCGCGGCGTAGCAGTACACGATGTCGTAGCCCGCATCACGGGCTCGGATGGCGGCATTGCGGTGCCACCGTCGTACATCGGCAAGATCCTGCTTGGTCATCGCCCTGGTCTGGCCGGGCTCATAGCCGCTGCCGCCCAGCAGTCCCTCAGATCGTGGACCGATCGGGGTCAGCCGCGTGTAGAGGTTGGCCGCGTCGATGCCCGCGTGGTTCAACTCGATCCCCGCCAGGGCGCCGTGGGCATGCACCGCGTCAGTCATCAGCCGATGCGCGGCGACATCGGTGTCGTCCCACAACCGGCCCTCAACGCAGGGAGCCAAGTCCGACGACGGATGGATCTCGACCTCCTCGGTACACACCACCCCCCACCCGCCTTCGGCCTTGACACCCCTCATCTGCCGCCAGCGCCTGCGGCCGGCGATAGCCGAGGCCATTGCAGTGCGGCACCTGGTAGAAGCGGTTCGGCGCGACCTTGGGTCCGATACGCACCGGCTCGAACAGCACATCGAATTCACCCATGACCACGAGGCTTCCCTGTCGGACTCGACTTGGCAGCCGGAATAGGGAAGCGCCTTCAGGGGACGACCTCACCGAGGCGCAGGAGGTCCTCCGGTTCGGGGTCACGCCACGCAGGAGGTCGACGTCACGCCAACTGAGAAGGGGCCAACGGGCGGAAGGGGCGTCAGCGGCCGGCGGGCACGATCTCCGCGAGCCGCGCGGTGAGCTCGGGCACGAGCTCGAAGGCCGCCTCGTCCTGCGCCCTCGGCATGCTCACGATCGCGTGGTCGATCCCGATCGCCGCCAGCGCGGCGAACCGCTCGACGGCCTGGTCGACGGTCTGGGTCCCGTCTCGGCCGTCTCGGGACAACGAGAGGCTGCCGAGCGTGGTGCGCTCGATGTCGTCGTACGTGCGGCCGAGCGTCTCGCAGTGGCCCCGAAGCACCTCGAGCTTGTGGGCGATCACGTCGATGGGCATCTCGAAGATGTTGCACGCGTCGGCGTACTGCGCGACCAGCCGCAGCCCCTTGCGCTCCCCGCTCCCGCCGACCAGGATCCGCGGCCGTGGCGCACTGACCGGGGCGGGGGAGTTCAGCGGGCGTTCGAGCCGGTAGTGCTTGCCCTCGAAGGGGGACTCGTCCCCGCCGAACATCCGATCGGCGATCTGCAGCGTCTCCTCGAGCCGCTCGAAGCGCTCGCTCAGTGGCGGGTAGGCGACCCCGAGCCCGCGGTGCTCCTCCTCGAACCACGCCGCGCCGATGCCGAGGTAGGCCCGGCCGCCGGAGAGCACGTCGAGGGTCGTGACGGTCTTGAGCAGGACGCCAGGATGGCGGTACGTGACGCCGGTCACGAGCGCGCCGAGCGTCACCCGCTCGGTCGCCGCGGCAGCGAACGCCAGCGCTGAGTACGCCTCGAGCATCTCGTGCTCCGGCGGGCCGATCATCTCGATCTGGAAGAAGTGGTCCATCACCCAGAGGCTGGCGAAGCCGGTGGCCTCGGCGTCGCGCGCGATGCGGGCGAAGGTCGGCCCGATTCCCGCGTGCGAGTCCGGCCAGGTGAAGTCCGTGACCTGCAGTCCGAGGCGCATGCGGACATCTTGGTGGCGCGGTACCCGGTCCGCCACCAGACTGTGCGGTCACGGCCCGGAGCAGGCACAGGGTCGGATCGCCGGCGGCGCAGACCGCGCTGACGGCGCGAACAACGTGCGGTCGCGCCGTACCTCACGATCCGGTCCGAGCGGAGGCAGCCACATGCAGTCTGGCCCAGGGATCGTGCCGCTCGACGCAGCGACGCTCAAGACGGCGACGACCACGCTCGCGAGGGCCTTCCGGGACGACCCGATGTTCGAGTGGGTCTTCCCCGACGCAGCCACGCGCGAGCAGGATCTCGCCTCGCTCAACCGGGTCGCCGTCGAGTACGGACTGCGCTACGGCCGGGCCACCCAGTCCGACGGCGGTCGGTGCGTCGCAATCTGGCTGCCGCCGGGCGAGTCGATGTCCATGGGCCGGATGGCCCGCTCGGGGATGCTCGCGGCCCCGTTCCGGGTCGGCTTCCGGCCGATGGCCAAGTTCGCCGGCGCCAACGGGGTGATGGACAAGGTGCACAAGCGGCACGTGACGCAGCCGCACTGGCAGTTGCTGATCGTGGGCGTCGACCCGAGCATCCAGGGCCAGGGGCGGGGCAGCGCCATCGTCCGGGAGGGCCTCGGCCAGGCTGATCGGGCGGCGCTGCCGTGCTACCTGGACACCAGCAAGACGGCCAACCTCCCCTTCTACGAGAAGCTCGGGTTCGCCGTCGTGGAGGAGGCCGTCCTCGGCAAGGGCGGCCCGCCGGCATGGGGCATGCTCCGCCCTCCGACGCCGCCCCCCGCAGCCTGACGGTTGAATCCGGTCGCTATGACCGCCGCCTGATTGCGCGGCACCGTCCCCGCCACCCCACCCCTGATGTCTGATCAGCGAGTTTGGCTCGGCGGGGAGCCCCACGCATCCTCCGCACGCAATATCAACAGCCCGTCGAATCCCTTGACGCCGCAACGGTTTCCGCCCTAGAATCGAACACATGTTCGAACGACTCGAGGGGCCCGACCTGGGGCCAGCGCTGGCCGGGCTCGACCTGCGCGCCGCCGACGGCGAGGCCCTGGTCGAGGCACTGGCGGCCTCCCAGCGGGCGGTGTCCTGGCTGCAGGCGCTGCAGGCGGAGCTGGTCGCGGAGGTGGTGCGCCGGGAGCCTCAGGTGTCCGCGTCGTTCGCCGGCGACGCGTTCGATGTGGCCGCCCACGAGGTCGCCACCGCGTTCACCTGGTCGGTCGCGGGCGGCGCAGTCCCGGGTCGACGACTGCCTGGCGATCGCCGGCCGCCCGGCGGTGCTGGAGGCGCTGCGGGCGGGGCGGATCGACTGGGTGCGGGCCGTGGCGGTCGCCGAGGCGGTGGGGGGCCTGGCGGTGCGGCCGGGGATGGCGCGGCGCGGCCGACGAGCTGGAGGCGGTGGCGCTGGAGCGGGCTCCGGGGCAGACCGCGCCGCAGCTGCGGGCGCGGCTGGCCCGGCTGGTGCAGCAGGCGGATCCCGTCCGGGGCGGACGCCCGCCACGAGGCAGGCCCGCAAGGAGCGGCCTGCGTGTGGGTCGCTGCCCGCCGAGGACGGGATGGCCGAGCTGCGGGCGCTGCTGACCGCGCCGGACGCCCGCGCGTGTACGCCGCGCTCGGGGAGGCCGGCTGGGCGGCCCGCTGCGCCGAGCGCGACGCCCGCCGCGCAGGCGGAGGCGCTGGCGGCGCAGCGCGGGGAGCCGCCCCTGGACCCGGGCCGCTGCCGACCCTGGACCAGTGCCGCGCCGACGCCCTCGTCGACCTGCTCTGCGGGACCGGGCGGGCGGGCGGCGGCGGGCGGCCGCCGGGGCGACGGAGGTGGCGGGCTCGACGGTCTGGGCGGTCGGGGGGCGGGTCCCGCCGGGGCTGGGGTGGCTTTTCGCCCCGGAGGGGCCCGCCCCCCGGGAGCCCCAACCGGGACCGGCCCCGCCCCCCGCGGGCCGCGCCCGCAGATCCTGGTCACCGTCCCCGCCGGGACCCTGCTGGGCCTGGGCGGGGAGCCGGCCCACCTCGCCGGGTACGGCCCGATCCCCGACGCGCTGGCCCGCGAGCTCGCCCGGGACGGGGTGTGGCGGCGGGTCCTGACCGACCCCGAGTCCGGCGCGGTGCTCGACGTCGGCCGGCGGCAGCACGACCCCCCGGCCGACCTCGAGCGGTTCGTCCGGGTCAGGGACGGCATGTGCCGGTTCCCCGGCTGCCGCCGGCAGGCCGCCGGCTGCGACCTGGACCACACCGTCCCGTACCCCGAGGGCGAGACGCAGCGCCGCGAACCTGCACGCCCTCTGCCGCCGCCACCACCGCCTCAAGCACGAGACCGGCTGGGCCGTCACCGCCCTGCCCGGCAGCCGGCTGCGAGTGGACCAGCCCCCTCGGGCGCCGTCTACACCACCGACCCGCCAGACCCCGGTGACGAGGCCTGGATGCGGCCCAGGTCAGCGGCCGACGAGTGGGGCCCCGATCTGCCCCGCACCCTCGACGACGACCTGCGCGACTGGCTCGACCACGACCGGCGCGACGGTGCTGGACGAAGAGCTGCTCGGCTGGCTGGACGAGCTGGATGCCGCCGCTCCGCCGCCCGAGCGGGCGTTGGGGCCCGCCGCCGATGAGTGACCGACGCCGTGGGCGGCGCTCCAGGCTTCGGCGTCCGACCTAGTCGCCGCCGACGGTTCCGGCTTGGATCAGTTGGCCCACGGAGGTGGTGACCACGATCGGGATGCCGTTGGGGATCTCTCCCTCGAGGTCTGCGACGAGTTCGTCGACCGGCGGCAGGTCCCCGGGCGTCTGGACTCGAACGAAGACTTCGTTGGAGGCGAAGTCGACCCCTTGGATCGTGGCATCCGGCACGGATGAGATCCACTCCTCGGCGGTGACCTGGACCCTCTCGGTCCACACCGACACCAGATAGGTCCCCAGGGTGTTGGCAGCCAGCGGGATGATGACCACGACCAGCAGCAGGGTGATCGTCAGATAGGCCTTGCGGCGCGATTGCGGGGCGGCGGCCTCGGCCTCGGCGGTGTAGCCGACGGCGGTGAAGACCAGGGTCCCGGCCAAGACCAGGGCGAGCAGGTTGGACGCGAAGAGCACCAGGGCCCCGACGGCGAGGGCGATGGACCCCTGGCCGAGGCACACGCCGACGACGGCGAGCGGCGGGACCAGCGAGATGGCGATCGCCACCCCCGGGCAGCACGGCCGCCACATCGCGGCGGGCCAGCGCGACGGCGCCGGCGAACCCGGTGGCGACCGCCGCGATGAGGTCGAGGATCCCCGGAGACGTGCGGCCGGCGATCTGGCTGTTGCCGAGGAGGTCGAAGCTGCCTGGCAGCAGCAGCGAGAAGGCCACTCCGACCAGGACCACGACCGCGGCCCCCGTCAGGGCGAAGCGCACCGAGCGACTGGTGGCCTTCGGATCCCGCTTGGCGATGCCCAGCGCGATGCCCATGATCGGGGTCGACAGCGGCGCGATGATCATCGCGCCGATCACGGTGGCCGTGGAGTCGGCCAGCACGCCCGCGGTGGCGATGACCGCCGAGAGCGCGAGCATGGTCCAGAACGCAGACTCCTTCGACCGGGCGTCCCCAGACGCGAGGTCGAGGTCGTCGGTGAGCTCGGCCAGGGTGCGGCGCTGCACGTCCGGCAGCACGCGGTCGGAGAGGCGTCCAGGCATGGCCTGAGCATGTCTCAGGCGTCGCCTTGGACGGGGTACGCCGACGCAGCGTGTCGGCGCGCGGTCGCGATCGAGCGGGCGGCCGACTGCGACCGCTGACCGGGGGACGCGCCTGGCGCCGCGGTGGAGGCCCGTGCGACCTTGTCACCCTGTCCGGCGCCTAGCGCACGACCCACACCCGGGAGGGCCCATGCCGCTACGACTCGCCCGAGCACCCCGTCGACGCCCACCTGGCGCGCTTCACCGGCGCCCAGGCCCGGGCGCTGCAGACCACCCGCGCGCGCATCGCCGCGGCGCTGCCCGGCGCCGAGCAGGTGATCGCGTACGGAATGCCGACCTTCAAGGTGGACGGGGTCGCCGTCGTCGGGTTCGACGGCTTCAAGGCGCACAACAGCCTGTTCCCGTACAGCGGCGGCGTGGTCGCCCTCGTCGCCGACGCGCGCCCGGGGTGGGCGGTCGGCAAGGGCACCATCCAGTTCCCGCTCGCCGAGCCGTTCCCCGGGCCGCTGCTCAAGCGGGTGCTCGCGCTGCGCATCGACGAGATCAACGCCGGCTACCCCAAGCGCGGCGGGGAGACGAAGGAGTACTACGACAACGGCCGCCTCAAGCTCGCCGGCCGGGTCCGCGCCGGTCAGTTGCACGGCGCCTGGCGGTGGTGGCGCCGGGACGGCTCCTTGATGCGCACCGGGTCGTTCCGCGACGGGGTCCAGACGGGGGAGTGGACGACGTACGACCGAGACAGCCGCCCGGTGAAGGCCACCCACTACTGAGCCGCCCCGGGCTCACTCTCGGGCCGGGCCCCGGGTCAGTGGCCGACGGCGAGTTTCAGGGCGATGACGGCGGCGGCGAAGGCGAGGATGACGGCGACGTAGATCAGCGCCCGGGCGCGGGTCGTCCCCTGTCGCGCCGCTCGGTAGCCGACGAGCCCGACGATGCCGAGTAGGAGCAGCTCGGACACCAGCGAGCCTGCCTGGGCGCCGAAGGCCAGCGGGGGCACGGCGGCCAGAACGACGATCGGCAGCCCGCCCAGCGCCTGCGCGCGCAGCAGCCGCAGCGAGTCGTCGGACAGCGCGCCGGAGTTGACCAGACGCGAGGACATCCGGAACGCCACGTGGTGCGCGGCCAGCAGGCCGAGGCCGGTGAGCAGCACGATGACCGCGACCTCTACGCGGTTGTCTTCGCCGCCGCCAGGGGTGGGGGTCGCCAGCAGCACAGCCAGCAGCGACAGGCTCTGGTAGAGCGCCATCGTCACGGACTCGCGGGCGACCTCGAGGTGGAGGTGGTCACCCGACCCGCCGGCCGCCTGGCCGCTCATACGGCGGTGCCGCCGATCGCGATGAGCCCGTCTGACATGGCAGAGACCGTATGCCGTCGGGCCGCTATCTTGCGCGTATGCAGGTAGACATCAACTCAGGTCCGGCGTTCGCCTTCGGTGAGATCACGCTGCCCGCCGGCGGCGCGGTCCGGGTCGAGGCGGGCGCGATGGCGATGACCCGCGGGGACGTCCAGATGGCCACGTCGACCCAGGGCGGGTTCATGAAGGGCCTGCGCAGGTCCATCGGCGGCGAGAGCTTCTTCGTCAACGACTTCAGCTCGACCTCCGGCGGGGTGGTGGCCGTGGCTGCCGCGCTGCCGGGCGACATGTCCGTGGTGTCGCTGTCCGGGAGCGGGGCCCTGCTCGTGCAGTCCGGGTCGTGGGTGGCGTCGGACCCGAGCATCGACGTGGACGCGAAGTGGGGCGGCGGCAAGACCTTCTTCAGCGGCGAGGGCCTGGTGCTGCTGCGCTGCACGGGGCAGGGCGACCTGCTGATGTCCGCCTACGGCGCCATCCGCTCGTACGAGCTGGCGGCCGGCGAGACCGCGACCCTCGACACCGGCCACGTGGTGGCCTTCGACGACACCGTGCAGTACAAGGTGCGCAAGGCGGGCAGCTGGAAGTCCACGATCCTCGGCGGCGAAGGCCTGGTCACCGACTTCACCGGGCCTGGCCGGGTGTGGCTGCAGACCCGCAGCAGCAGCGACCTGGTCGCCTGGATCCAGAGCAAGCTGCCGCCTTCACGCAGTTGATGCCTATCGGTCAGGGCGCGGGGGGCGGCTCGGCGTCGAAGGCGACCGGGAGGCGGCCGGCCTCGATGGCCTGGGAGAGCCGGGCGTGGTCCTCCTCGTTGACGTCGGCGTAGACGGCGGCGAAGTCGGCGACCGCTTGGTCGAACTCGTCGGTGTCGCCCAGGTAGGCGGCGATGGAGATGCGGAAGCCGGTGCGAGCGTGTGCGCGCGCCAGGGTGAGGCCGCACGCCTCGGCGTAGCGCGCCAGCCCTGCGGGGGTGAGGTGGGTCAACTCGATGGAGGCCTTGCCGTCCCACAGCTGGCGGACGTAGAAGTCGTGGACCTTGTCGTCCAGGGCCCGCAGGCGGTACCAGCCGAGCAGTGGGTCGCTGGCCGCCTGCATGAGGCGCTGGCCCTCGACGACCCGCTGGCCCTTGCGTCGGTAGACCGAGACCCCGCAGTACGGCTCCAGCACCGAACGCTTGGCCTCCTTCAGCTGCAGCAGCAGCGGGTCGGCCTCGTCTCGGCCCACCATGAGAACGACGAGTGACCGGGTGCCGACGCTGCCGACCCCGACCACCTTGCGCGCCAGGTGCACGTACCGGTAGCCGTCGACCAACGCGCGGTGCGAGGCGGGCAGGCTGGCCCGGTACTGGTCGAGGAACTCGCGGATCACGCCGACGTAGCGCCGCCGCCCCCGGTCGGTCAGCAGCTCGTCGATCGGCACCAGGAGCGGCGGACGGCTGGCGAAGCGCACCTCGCCGTCCGAGCGCTCGACCAGCTTGGAGAAGGCGGTGAGGTGGTTGCGCTGCAGGCCTTTGCGGACGTCGCGCTGGACCTTCTTGGCCAGCTTCGGGTCCCGCTCGTCGGCCAGGTGCGCGAGCACGTCGTCGGCGCCGAGCCTCGCGTGCCAGACCTCGAGGTTGCCCATCTCGGCGAGCTCGGCGATCCGCTCCCGGTAGGCGCGCGTGCAGGCCAGCACCGCGGCCCTGCGCTCGCCGGCGGTGAACGCAAGGTCGCGGCCGGCGACCTCGACGCTGGCAGCCAGCCGCTTCACGTCCCACTCCCAGGGCCCGGGGAGGGTCTCGTCGAAGTCGTTGATGTCGAAGACGTGGGCGCGCTCCGGGGTGTCGAAGATCCCGAAGTTCGCCAGGTGCGCGTCGCCACACAACTGGGCCCGCAGCCCCGTCACCGGGGTCGTCGCCAGGTCCGCCGCCATGATCGCGGCGCCGCCGCGGTAGAACGCGAATGCGGACGACACCATGCGGCCGTGGCGCAGCGGGACCAGCTCTGGGTCGCGGTTGGCCCCCTGCCGCTCCAAGGCGGCGACCGGGTCGGGCCGGTCTGAGCCCGGCCGCCATCGACCGTGGGCCCCCAGCGGCACCCGGCCCCGCGCGGCCAGCCCCCGCGCGACCCGCTCCGGCGGGCTCATCGGCGGCAGCGGCTCGACATCGGGCAGCCGTGTCCTTGCCGTTCGGTACCCCGCCGCGCCCACGGCCTTGGATTCCACCGCCCACCGTCCTTCCGCGGCGCGCCGATTCCGCGCCACCTGGCCCGAGCATCTCGCACAGGCTGGCCGCGCGGGGCCGAAGGCTCAGGCGGAGTGGCCGGATCCGGCCGCCACGACGACGAAGGCCACCAGGGCGAGCAGGGCGACAACCCGCAGCCATGCGTCAACTCGTGCAAGCAGGCGACCGCGGGCTCCGAGCCTCCGCACCGCCTCGTCGCGCACCGCCCACGTCCACCGGAGCGAGCGGTAGCCGCCGGCGATGCGGGTGCGGTCGAACCAGCGCCGCAGGGTCGAGCGGTCGTCGCCCTCAGACCGCAGGTCGAGGGCCTCGCCGACAACGAGGGCGAACGCGAGCGAGAAGGCGGCGGCCGTCACCAGGAGCCGCAGCAGCACGCCGAGGGCGAGCAGGGCCAACGGGGTGGCCAGCGACCGGATCAAGCCCTCGGGGGTGTTGAGCTCGTCGGCGAGGGCCTCGTCGAACCGGCCGGACAGCACCGCCACGATGCCGCCCAACGGGAGCAGGACCAAGGCGACCGTGCGCGCGCACCGCAGCCCGAGCAGGGCAGCGGCGTCGAACGGCCCGGGTCGGAGCATGGCCTCCGCGCGGAGCAGCCCCAGCCGAGTTGAGTCGGGATCGTGTGTCACCAGTTCGACAGGACGCGCTCTTCTTTGTCCCTGAACGATCCGACGACGATCACGATGAAGTCGATGAGCGTCCAGATCCCGAAGAACCCCAGGGTCACGAGCATCAGGATTCCGGTGCCCACCTTGCCCACGTAGAAGCGGTGCACGCCGAAGACGCCGAGGAACCACGCGAGCAGCGCCGCCGCCAGCCGCGACTTCGGGCTGGCCGGCCGGCCGTCGACGGTCAGCATGGGCTTGCCGTTGGGGTACACGGGCACGGTCTGCCGCTGGGGCGACGGGTGGGGCGACGGGTGGGGCGACGGGTGGGGCAACGGGAGCAGCGGCCGGCTCGGCCACCTCGACAGCCTCCGTCGGCGCGGCCGCCGCTGCCTCTGGTGCGTCGGCGGCGGGCACGTCCGGGGCGGTCGGGCTGGACTCTGGCTGCTCGGACACGGGTCCTCCTCGTGGTGGTCTGTCCCGAGCAGTCAACCGCAGGTACCCGCCGCTCTGGTGGCGGGGGAGCCACGACGCGTCGGAGCGCCTGGCCGGGAGGCGCTCGCCGCCGCCACCAGCCTAGCAACAGTGAATACTGTTGACAGCAGGAGTCATGCTGGTGATTAGGGTACGGGTGTGAGCGATCTCCAGGAGCGGGCCCGCGTCCTCGCGCCGGTGATGAAGGCGCTGTCGGACGAGAACCGGCTGGCCATCCTGCTGGCGGTGGCCGACCGCCCGCGCGCGGTGGTCGAGCTGAGCGACGCGACCGGCCTGGGCCAGACCCTGGTGAGCCACCACCTCAAGACGCTGCGCGAGACCGGCCTGGTCTCCGTGCGGCCTCAGGGCCGCAGCAACGTCTACTCCGTCTGCTGCGACGCCATCGCCGAGCCGATCGAGCTGCTGGCGAGACTCGCGACCCCGCAGCAGCGACCCACCCCCACGGAGGCCTGACATGACCAGCCAAGACACCGACCAGATCCACGACGCCGAGCAGGTCCGTACGGCGGTCCGCGAGCACTACGGCCAGGTCGCGCGGGAGGCGTCCTCTTGCTGCGGCGGCCCGGTCGAGTCCTCAAGCGCGTTCGGCGGCGCCTTGTACGACATCAGCGACCGCGCCGCGCTCCCCGAGTCCGCCGTGCTGGCCTCGCTCGGCTGCGGCAACCCGACCGCGCTCGCCGACCTGGAACCGGGCCAGGTGGTGCTCGACCTGGGCTCGGGGGGCGGCATCGACGTGCTGCTCTCGGCCCGGCGGGTCGGGCCCACCGGCAAGGCGTACGGCCTGGACATGACCGTCGAGATGCACGAGCTCGCGCTGCGCAACCAGGCGGAGGCCGGCGTCACCAACGCCGAGTTCCTGCTCGGCGCGATGGAGGACATCCCGCTGCCGGATGCGTCCGTCGACGTGATCATCTCCAACTGCGTCGTCAACCTCGCCGCGGACAAGCGCGCGGTGTTCGCCGAGGCCCTCCGGGTCCTGCGGCCGGGCGGACGGCTTGCGATCTCCGACATCGTGGTGCGCCGGGCGCTGCCGCCGCAGGTCGCCCAGCTGATGGGGCTGTGGACCGGCTGCATCGCCGGCGCCCTTCCCGAGGCCGTGTGCCGCGCCCAACTCGCCGAGGCGGGTTTCCAGGACGTCGACATCGAGCCGACCATGGTCTACCGCCGCGACGAGCTGGAGCAGATGGCCGCCCAGATGGAGCCCTCGCTGGTCCCCGAGGGCCTGGACACTCAGGCGACCCTCGATGCGCTGGACGGCGCGGTGATGAGCGCCTTCATCCGCGCCCGCAAGCCCGAGTAGGCGGCGGCCCGCATCTAGGGGACTAAGCATTCAAGGGACCAAGGGCACTTCCTGGCTGAGTGGCGGGCGGAGACGGTGGGGGAGGTCCCGCGAGGGCGCGGGCTGGCGGCTGCCAGCCGTCGGACGTGAAGGAGACCGCCGTGCAGGGAGCGATCATCTACACGTGGACGGGCGCGATCCCGGGCCGCGAGCTGGACTCCAAGGCCGTGATGGAGGCCAGCGACGCCTTCTACGACCAGCTGATGGCCGAGGGCCGGATCGCCGGCCACGACTGGTACCTGTCGACCCAGGGCGGCCACAACCTCATGATCGTTCGCGGGCGAGATGGACGCGCTGGCCGGGCATCCTGGCCGACCCGGACCTGATGGACCTCAACACCAAGGCCGGCATCGCGATGGAGCACCTGTCCTGGGCGCTGTACGCCACCGGCGACAGCGTGCCCCACATGGCCGAGACGTACTTCGAGACCGCCGCCCTGCTCTAGGCCCGACCCGGTCGGGCGGGGGTCCACACGTTTGCCGCTCGCCGGCCCAGTCGGAGGGGTAGCGTCCGATTCGGTCCCCTACTGCGGAGGTTGACTATGTCCGGACGATGGGTCAAGGCCGCCGGTCTCACGGCTGGCGCGACGCTCGTGGCGATGGCCGGGCTGGGGGTGCCAGCAGGCGCGGTGAGTTCGGGCACTCCAGGCGACCCGACCATCGTTCTGGACGTCAACGACAGCGCCGCGGGCGGCACGTACGAGGAGACCTTCAAGCAGGTCTACGCCGGGACGACGCCCGACGGGCACCGACGTGCTCATCTACGTCCCGAACGCGTACGCCCTCGGCTCGGTGCCGACGGGCGTGCGCTCAGCATGGACCCGCTCACGGACTGGAACCCCGGCGACGAGTTCGTGCCGTGCGCTGACGAACTCCGCCGGCGACTACGTCCTCACCCAGGACCAGATCGACGTACATCGGCGACGAGCTGGCCAACCACATCCTGGCGATCGACGAGGACCACTTCGGCCAGGTGGGCGCGGCCGAGCCCGGCCGTGCCCGGCGAGCGACGCGCTCGTGATGATCGTCTACGACCTCCACGACGAGGCGATGTACGACTGCGCGGAGACCACCTACACCGCCGGCTACTTCGCGCCGGACTACATCGCCAGCGCGGGCATGAACGTGATCGCCGTCGACGCGTTCGACTGGGCCAACCGCATCGGCGACCAGACGGGCAACGCCGCAACGGCCGCTCCGAGCTGTACGAGGGCGTCGTCGCCCACGAGCTCGAGCACCTGCTGCACAACTACAGCGACCCCGGCGAGCTGTCCTGGGTCGACGAGGGCCTGGCCGACCTGGCGATCTTCTTCAACGGCTACGACGTCGGCGGCTCGCACCTGACCTACCACCAGGTCTTCCACCGCGAGACCTCGCTGACCCGCTGGGGCGGCGGCCTGGAGAACTACGGCGCCTCCTACACGTTCTTCCAGTACCTGTGGGAGCAGGCCGGCGGCAACGGCGACGGCACGTACAGACCCGGACCTGCCAGTACGACGGCGCGGCCGGCGACCTGCTGATCAAGATGATCTTCGCCGAGCAGGCCGACGGCATGGAGGGCGTGCAGCACGGCGATCGACGACTTCAACGACGAGACCGGCGCAGAGCTGCGCTCGGCCGAGGAGCCTGTTCAAGGACTGGGCCGATCGCGGTCTACCTCGACGACCGAGGGCTCCGACCTGTGGGACATCAAGGCCGTCGACTTCGGCGACCCGGCCTACACCCGCTGGACCATCGACATCGCCAACGACGTCTTCTGGGACGGCCGCGGCTAGCTACAAGCGGCGCGACTGCCGGAGGCCAAGTGGGACCGCCTGCCGCAAGCGGCCCGACCCCACCGCGCTGCCGTTCGGCACGTCCTACGAGATGTTCCGCAACCCCGGCCCGACGTTCAGCGTCGACTTCAAGTGCTCGAGGCGAGCACGGTCACCCGATCGCCCCGCACACGGGCGACACCCACTGGTACGCCGGGTACGCCAGCCAGTCCGACCACCTCCTCGCGTCGACGCCGCCGGCGGCGAGCAGCGCTGGACTTCTGGACCTGGTACTTCATCGAGGAGGGCTGGGACTACGGCTTCGTCGAGGCCCTGGTCGGCGGCGACTGGGTCACCGTGCCGATGGTCGACGACAGCGGCACCGACGGTCACGACCGACGACGACCCGCACGGCAACAACACCGAGGGCAACGGCCTGACCGGCACCTCGGGCGGGGCGTACTTCGTCGACGACCCGGTCTACGTCCACCTGACGGCCACGATGCCGCGCTGGGGCGACCGACGTGCGGTTCCGCTACTCGACCGACGCGGCCTACCTCGACACCGGCTGGTTCGTCGACGACGTCAGGTCGACGGCGCGGCGGTCACCCCGGCGCCCGACGGCGCTGGCTGGTTCAGCACCGACGGCGCGCAGGACAACGACTGGTCCGTGCAGCTGGTCGCGGCCTGCGACCTCACCCCGGGCGTCACCAACGCCCGTCGAGCTGATCGACTCCGCGGGCAGCCACGTCTACCGGCTGCAGCGGCGACGCAGTTCACCCAGGGCGGCTTCTCCACCCAGTGCGCCAACACCGCCAAGCGCGATGTGGCGGTCGTGCATCTCCAACCTGCCCTCCGGCGACCTCGACGTCCTGGACGCCGACTACGCCTACCGGCTGGTCTTGGGCGGCAACTCCAAGAAGTAGGCGCACAGGCTCGAGGAGGGGCGATGGGCTCGACCGCACCGAACCGGATGGGCGCGCCGGGAGCCGCGACGCCCCGCGCCAGTGGGCCGTCGCGGCCAGCGCCGTCATCGGCGTGGCGGTGGCCTTCCTCGCCTCGGGCGCCGTCGTCGGCACCCCGGTCAACCAGGTCGCCGACGGCGCGCTCGCCACCGACGCCACGCTGGTCGCGCCCGCCGGGCCCGCCTTCTCGATCTGGGGCGTGATCTACACCGGGCTGCTCCTGCTGGCGGCCTTCCAGCTCGACCCCTCGCGGCGCGCTGACCCGCGCCAGCGGCGGGTCGGCTGGCTGGTCGCCGCCTCGCTGCTGCTGAACGCCGCCTGGGTGGCGGTGATCCAGGCCGAGTGGCTGGCCCTCAGCGTCGCGGTGATCGCGCTGCTGCTGGCCGTCCTCGTCGTGGTCCTCGTCCGGCTGGGCGAGTCCCCGCCCTCGACCCGGTACGAGGCCGTCGTGGTGGACGGCTCGCTGGGCCTCTACCTGGGCTGGGTGTGCATCGCGACGGTCGCCAACACCGCGGCGACGCTGGTCGCCGCCGGAGTCGACGCCGAGGGGTCGGCCGCGACGGCCTGGGCTGTCGCCGTGCTCGCCGTCGCCGCGGGGGTCGGTGTGCTGCTGGCGGTCGGGCTCAACGGCCGGATTGCCCCCGCGGTCGGGCTCGCGTGGGGGCTCGGCTGGGTCGCGGTGGCGCGCACCTCCGGCGAGCCGGAGTCGGCGACCGTCGCCGCGGCCGCCGTCATCGCGGCCTTGGTCACGCTGGTGAGCGCCGTCGTGGTGCGCGCCCGCAGGCCGTCGGCCTAGAGCGTCGGGTCGTCGAGGACGGCCAGCAGGGCCGTCCGCATCGCGCTGACCGCCTGCTCGGACTGGGAGAGCGCGAGCGGGTCCGGAGCCGGTCCGGACCGCAGGGCCAGGTCGGCGTCGAGGGAGCGCTGCAGGTCGGTGAGGCTTGTGGAGAGCCGGTCGACCCGGCCGCCGCGCACCTCGTTCGGGGCGTCGGGGCGCAGCTGGTAGAGCCCCGCGACGGTGTCGTCGATGCGCGAGCGCGACTCCGCCCAGACCCCGGACGCCTGCTCGACCGGGATCAGCCGGTCCGTCACCGACGGGGTGAGCACGTCGTGCACCCAGCGGGCGTCGGCGGCCGAGGCCGCGTAGCGCTCGTCCCACGCGCGGCGACGGGACGCCACGACGTACCACCAGGCGCCCCCGCCGATCACGACGGCGGCGAGGAGCAGCCAGACCCACCACGGGATCCCGCCGGACTCGGCGGGCGTCGCGTCCTCAGAGGGGAGAGGCGTGGCGCTCCCGGCGTTGAGGTCCTCGCTCGGAGTCGGCGTCGGGGTCGGGGTCGGGGTGGGGGTGGGGGTCGGCGTGGGGGCGGGGTGGCGCCGTCTCGGTGACGGTCACGGTCGGTGTGGGGGTCGGCTCAGGTGTCTCGGTCTCGGACTCCGACGGCGAGGCGTCGGGGGAGGCCGGCGGGCTGGTCGGCTCAAGGGTCGGCTCGGGCGTCGCCGTGTCGGCGGGCTTCGAGATGCTGGGCGACGGCTGAGGCGCGGGCGTCGACTGCGGTCCGGGTCGGCGTGGGCAGCGCAGTCGGCAGCGAGACGGAGGGGCGGGTGGCCTCGCCGTCGGTGCCGCAGGCCCCCACGAGCAGCGCCATCGACCCGACCAGCGCCAGCGCGGTGAGTGTGCGCTTCATGACCCCTCCGAGCAGACGGAAAGCGCCATCGTGCCCCAACCCGCCGTACCCGCCGGCCAGGCCGCGCCGAGGGCGCGCCCTATGCTCCCCGCTGTGAGCGACCGAGGTCCGCGCCGCGTACGCCGGCCCAACTTCCTGGGGCTGGTCGTCGCCACCCTCGCGTTCGGCGCCGCGCTCACCCCGTCGCTGCTGCCTCGGCCGTGGCTGTTCGAGGGCGTCATCGCCGGGCTCGGCGCGGCTCTGGGGTACGGCCTCGGCGTGCTCCTGTCCTGGCTGGTGCGCCGGCTGCCCATCCCGGAGCCGAGCGCCGCGGTGAAGCGGTGGGCCTGGCGCGGGCTCGCGGTCGGCGGACCAGCGCTGGCCGTCTTCTGGCTGCTGGTGGGTGTGGGCTGGCAGAACGAGGTGCGCACCCTGGTCGGGATGGCGGACGAGGGGCTCGGCACCGCGCTCGAGGTGGCGATCGTCGCCGTCCCGGTGGCGATCGGCGCGGTGCTCCTCGGCCGGCTGGTCCGCCGCGTCACCGCCTGGCTCGCGCGGCTGCTCGACCTCGTGCTGCCGCGGGCCCTCGCCTGGGTGATGGCCGCCGGGCGTCGTGGTGTGGGTCGTCTACAGCGCCACCACCGGCCTGCTGTTCGACACGTTCGTCGCCGTGATGGACACCGTCTACGCCGGGACGAACGACGGCACCGCCGAGGGGATCGACCAGCCGACCGAGCCCGAGCGGTCGGGCTCGCCGTCGTCGCTGGCGGCCTGGGACACCCTGGGCGCCGAGGGCCGCCGGTTCGTCGCGCGCGGGCCGTCCCCGCAGGAGCTGCAGGAGTTCAACGGCGCTCCCGCCGAGCAGCCGATCCGGGTGTACGTCGGGCTCGACACCGCCGCGACCGCAGCCGAGCGGGCGGAGCTGGCCGTGCAGGAGCTCGACCGCACGGGCGCCTTCGACCGGGCCGTGCTCGTGGTGGCGGGCACCACCGGGACCGGGTGGCTCGAGCCGCAGTCGGTCGACTCGCTGGAGTACGAGTGGAACGGCGACTCGGCGATCGTCGGGATCCAGTACTCGTACCTGCCCTCCTGGATCTCCACCCTGGTCGACGCGGAGCGGGCGCAGGACGCGGGCCGCGCCATCTTCGACGCCGTGCACGCCAGGTGGTCGACGCTGCCCGCCGACGAGCGGCCCAAGCTGCTCGGCTACGGCCTGAGCCTCGGGTCGTTCTCGCTGCAGTCGGCGTTCCCGACGGCCGACGACCTCGTGGCCCGCACCCAGGGGGCGGTCTTCTCCGGGTCGCCGAACTTCAGCCAGCCCTGGGGCGCGATCGAGGACGGCCGCGACGCGGGCAGCCCGCAGTGGCGGCCGGTGTACGAGGGCGGCCGGCTGATCCGGTTCGCCGGCGCCCCGGCCGACCTGGCCGAGCCCGCCGGGGCGTGGGGGTCGCCGCGGGTGGCGTACCTGCAGCACGCCAACGACCCGGTCGTGTGGTGGAGCCCGGCGCTGATCGCCGAGGAGCCCGACTGGCTCAAGGAGCCGCCCGGCCCGGGCCGCACGCCGACCATGCGCTACTACCCGGTGCTGACGTTCCTGCAGGTGACCGTCGACCAGTTCGTCGGGGTCAACGTGCCCAACGGCCAGGGCCACAACTACGGCACCGCCATGCCGGCCGCCTGGGCCGCGGTCTCGCAGCCGCCCGGGTGGACCGATGCCGACACCGCGCGCCTCGAGGCGCTGATCGAGGCCTACGACATCGAGTAGCGCCGCGCGGCCCCGCCGCGTCCGCGGCCCTAAGTCCCTTCCCTCGCGCAGCGGAGCGGTCCATCCTGGGCCCAACGTGGGCAGCGTTCTGGAGGGGACCATGGCCGACTTCCGGTGGATCACCCGTCGCGATTTCCTGACCTACTCGGGTGTGGCCGGCGCCGCCGCGGTGGTGGCCCCCCACCTGCGGCTCTACGAGCGCGGCGGCACGATGCGCGCGGTGATGAACGGCGGCGGCACCCTCGATCCCGGCGACATCGACAAGTTCGTGTCCCCGCTGGTGGTCCCGCCGGCGATGCCGCGGCTGCGCAAGGTGCGCGTGCGCGGCGGCAAGAACATCGACTACTACGAGATCGCGGTGCGCCAGTTCCGGCAGCAGATCCTGCCGGCGGGCCACCCGGCGACCACGGTCTGGGGCTACGGGGCCGGACTTCCCCGGCACCTTCGGCTTCCCGTCGCCCACCATCGAGGCCAGTGGGAGCCCCCGGTGCGGGTCAAGTGGATCAACGGCCTGCGGGACCCGAACGGGCGCTCCTGCCGCACCTGCTGCCGGTCGACCAGACGCTGCACTGGGCGAACCCGCCGGGGCCCCGGCGGGACGCGACGTCCCGAGCCGGCCGGAGCCGTACCCGGGCCGGTGCCGATGGTCACCCACGTCCACGGCGCCCACACGACCGAGGACAGCGACGGCTACCCCGAGGCCTGGTACCTGCCCGACGGCCACGCAACATCCCGGCCGGGCTACGCGCCGGGTGGGCACCGTGTACGACGAGTTCCGCGCCGCCTTCCGGGCGCGGCACCGGCGTGGACTGGGCACCCGGGCAGCGCGGCGTTCCAGTACCCGAACGACCAGCGCGCCGCGACGCTCTGGTACCACGACCACACGCTCGGGCATGACCCGGCTCAACGTCTACGCCGGCCCGGCCGGCTTCTACCTGCTGCGCGGCGGCCCGAGCGACGCCGTCGGCCGGCACGCTGCCCGGCCCGGCGCCGGCGCTCGGCGACCCGCCGGGAACGCGGTACTACGAGATCCCGCTCGCCATCCAGGACCGCTCCTTCAACGCGGACGGCTCGCTCTTCTACCCCGACTCGCGCGACGTTCTTCGACGGCTTCGCCGGCGCCCTACATGCCCGACGAGCGACATCTCGCCGATCTGGAACCCGGAGTTCTTCGGCAACACGATGGTCGTCAACGGCCGGACCTGGCCGGTCCTGGAGGTCGAGCCGCGGCCGCTACCGCTTCCGGCTCCTGAACGGCTGCAACTCCCGCTTCCTGATCCTGCGGATGGACGACAACGGGCGCGACGCTTCTGGCAGATCGGCACCGAGGGCGGCTTCCTGCCGGCGCCGGTGCAGCTCGAGCAGCTGCTGATGGCGCCCGCCGAGCGGGCCGACGTGATCGTCGACTTCACCGGGCTGCCCGAGCCGGCGCCGAGGTCATGCTGCAGAACCTCGGCCCGGACGAGCCGTTCGGCGGTGGGAGCCGGGCGTCGACTTCGAGGCCGCCGACCCGCGACAGACCGGACAGGTGATGAAGTTCCGCGTGGTGCCGGGCTGCGGTCTCGCGACCTCGAGCACGCCGCCGGACCAGCTCGGGCTCCCGCCGCGGCCCCGACCCCGTGGCCACGGCCACGCGGCGGGTGTCGCTCAACGAGGTCGACTCCGAGGTGCTGGAGGGCGTCGGCCCGCGGCGCCGCGCTTCCTGGGCGAGGTGCATGAGCACGACGGAATGGCCGACGGGCGATGCCCGATCGATGTGGGACGATCCGATCACCGAGAACCCGGCGCTGGGCGCCACCGAGGTCTGGGAGATCTACAACTTCACCGTGGACGCCCACCCGATCCACATCCACCTGGTGCAGTTCGAGGTGGTGGGACGCCGGGCCCTGCACGGTGGCAGCCGCGGCACGCCGGAGCCCTGGGAGCCGGGTTCAAGGACACCGTCATCGCCTACCCGGGCGAGATCACCCGGGTGAAGGCCACGCTTCGACCTGCCGGGCCGCTTCGTCTGGCACTGCCACATCGTCGAGCACGAGGACAACGAGATGATGCGGCCGTTCCGGGTCGGGCCGTAGCGCGCCCGGAGCCCAACTGCCGGGCTGCAGCTACGGCACCGCCTTGCGGGTCAGGGTGCGGAGGATCGCTTCCCCAACACTGAGCCGACCCCGGCGACGGCGGCCGCGCCGACCGCGAGCTGGAGGCCGTGGCGGATCCAGTCGAAGCCGCCGGTCTCCTCCACCCCCGCAGCTGGGAGATCCAGTCGCCGACCAGCATGCCCGCGATACCGGCGACGATGACCGACCACCAGGGGATGTCCTGCTTGCCGGGCAGCAGCAGCCGCGCGATGACGCCGATGATGGCGCCGCCGATGATGATCCAGAGGATGTTGCCGATACCGCCCATGGGTCCCACCCTTCGCGAGGGCCGCTCTCCGCTTGCGGTCGGAGCCGGCACGCCTACCGTGGAGGTATGACCGAGCAGCAGGTGTATGAGGTTGTCGAGATCCACCAGGGCTTTGAGCTGCGGCACTACCCCGACCACGTCGTCGCCGAGGTGGAGATGACGGGGGCGTTCGAGCGGGCGGGCAACGCCGGTTTCGGCCCGCTGGTGTCGTACATCAGCGGGCGCAACCGCAGCGGCGCGAAGGTCGCCATGACGGCGCCGGTGATCCAGGAGACGGTCGAGGAGCGGCAGACCCACCTCGTCTCCTTCGTCATGCCCGCGGGCTCCACGATCGACCAGCTGCCGGAGCCGTCCGGTGAGCGGATCACGGTGCACGAGGTGCCCGAGCAGCTCGCCGCCGCCGTGACCTACTCCGGGCGCTGGACCGAGTCGTCGTACCGCAAGCACGTCGACTCGCTCCTCGCGGACATCGCCGCCGCGGGGCTCGAGGTCGCCGGCCGTCCGCGGTACGCGCGGTTCGACCCGCCGTGGAAGCCGCCGTTCCTGCGCCGCAACGAGGTCGTCATCCCGGTGACGCGCCCTTCGGCCTAGAGGAAGTACAGGCGCTGCAAGGGGGCGCGGGCCACCGGCTCGAAGTGCAGCGGCAGGCCATCCATGGTGACGGCCGCCGAGTGCGGGTCGACCTCGACCGAGGCGAGCCGGGAGTTGCGCACGAGCTGCGACAGCCGCACCGAGCGAGTGCCGCGCACCGGCACCCGGCGGCGCTTGGTCGGGAACGGCTGCGCGGACTCGTCGGCCGACCCGTTGGTGAAGAGCACCGACAGCTGCGAGGGCGCGCGCCGTACCCGCCGAACTGCGGGCCGTAGCGCAGCGGCTCGACGGTGTCGGTGGCGGCGTTGGGGTCGCCGAGCGGGCCCCACGCGGGCAGCCCGCCCTTCACCACGAGGGCGGGCTTGGCCGCGAAGTACGCCGGCCGCCACAACACGACGTCGGCGAGGCGCCCCACCTGCAGGGTGCCGACCTCGTGGGCCAGGCCGTGCACGAGCGCGGGGTTGACGGTGAGCTTGGCGAGGTAGCGCAGCACCCGGTCGTTGTCGTGGCCGGCGGCCTCGTCGTCGGCGTCGACCGCGCCGCCCGGCGCGCCCTTCGTGACGGCCGCGAGGCCGAAGGTGCGCCGCCAGGTCTCGCCGGCCCGGCCCATGCCGAGCGCGTCTGAGCTGGTCATCGGGATCACGCCGTGGTCGTGCAGCAGGTTCTCCGCGCCCATGGTCTCGGCGCGGACGCGGGAGCGGGCCAGGTCGAGGTCGCCGGGCAGGTCGGGGTGCAGCCCGTGCGAGACCATGATCATCGAGACGTGCTCGGCGAGGGCGTTGACGCCGAAGGGCAGCGTCGGGTTGGTCGATGAGGCGAGCACGTGGTCGACGCCGGCTAGCCGCAGTACGTCGGGCGTGTGGCCGCCGCCGCAGCCCTCGACGTGGAACGCGTGCACCGCCCGGCCCTCGAGCACCGCGAGGGTGTCGGCGACGGTGAGCCCCTCGTTGAGCCCGTCGGTGTGCAGGCACACCTGCACGTCGTGCGCCTCGGCGGCCACGAGCGCGGCGTCCAGGGTGCGCAGGTGCGCCCCGGTGTCCTCGTGCACCTTGAAGCCGCAGACGCCGGCCTCCAGCGCCTCGAGCAGCGGGTCCTGCAGCGCGCGACGAGCCCCGGCCGAGCACGCCGACGTTGACCGGCCAGGCGTCGAAGGCGGCGTACGCGTGGCGCAGCGCCCACCCCGAGCCGACCCCGACCCCCCAGAACGGGCCGAACTCCTGGGTGATCAGGCTGGTCACGCCCGAGGAGAGCGCGGCCTCCATCACCCGCGGGCTGAGGCCGTGCACATGCGTGTCGACGGCGCCGGGGGTGGCGATCAGGCCCTCGCCGGGGATGACGACCGTGCCGCTGCCGACGACGACGTCAACGCCGTCGGTGGTGTCGGGGTTGCCGGCCCGGCCGAGCGCCGAGATGCGGCCCTCGCGGATCCCGATCGAGGTGACCCGCACGCCGAGCACCGGGTCGAGCAGCAGCACGTTGGTGATGACGACGTCGCAGGACGCGCTCGCGCGTCACGGCGCGCAGCCCCATCCCGTCGCGACCCGTCTTGGCGAAGCCGAGCAGCAGCTCGTCGCCGGCCAGCCGGTCGTCGGCCATCACCTCCAGGGTCAGGCCGGTGTCGCCAAGCCGCACCCGGTCGCCCAGGCGGGGGCCGTGCACCGCCATGTCGCTCCACGGACCCCGGCTCCGGGGCTGCCTCCCGGCCGAGCGCGAAGCGCGGCTGCGACAGCGCCAGCGGGATCGGGCTGCGTCGCGGGGGAGCCGGAGTCGGCGAAGCCGCAGGCCCGGGCCTTGGCCAACGCCGACTCCCGCGCCCCCGGCGCGTCGAGCGGCCCGTCGACCAGCCCGGCGAAGCCGACGACGACGCGGGCTCCGCCGATCGGCACCAGGTCGACGGCGGTCGGCAGCCCGGGCGCGAAGGTCACGGTGGAGCCGGCCGGGACGTCCAGCCGCCTCCCGTACGCGGCGGCGCGGTCGAAGCGCAGCCGCGGGTTGACCTCGAAGAAGTGGAAGTGCGACGACACGGTGACGGGGACCACGGCCTCGTTGACCACGGTCGAGCTGCACGATGTCGGCGGTGCGGGTCGCGTCGCCGACGTGGACGCCCTCGTCGTCGCGCGAACGCCGGGCAGCAGCGCCCCGGGGGCCTGTGCTCCCAGGTGCACCGCCGCCGATCGGGTCGGACACGGTGACCAGGCGCGAGCCGTCGTCGAAGACCGCCTCGACGTGGACCTCGCCGAGGATGTCGGCGACCCCCGGCAGCACGTCTTCGGGGCCGAGCGCCTGCGGCCGCGGCCACCGCCTCGTCGTGCGTGCGGCCGTCGCGAGCGGCCTCGGCGACGGCGTCGGCGACGAGCGCGGTGGCCTCGGGCACGTTCAGCGCCAGGCCCCGGGCGCTGCGGGCGCGCGCCAACGTGGCGGCCAGGTGCAATAGCAGCCGGTCGACCTCGGTGGGGGTGAGGTTCACGGCGGCGAGCGTAGCCCGCGCCCGCATGGCCGGGCCGGGGCCGCGAGGGCCCTGTCGTTGGCTACGGTCGGCGTGTGGCCCAGGTGCACAAGCCAGCGGATCGCCGGCGGCGCGACTTCGTCGACGCCGCGATCGCCGTGATGCGGCGCAAGGGCCTGCTGGAGACGACGAGCCGTGACGTGGCCGCCGAGGCCGGGGTCAGCACCGGCCTGCTGCACCACTACTTCGACTCCCACGACGACCTGCTGGCGGTGGCCTTCGAGGAGGTCGCCGCCGAGGACCTCGAGCGGGTCCGCGAGGCGCTCGAGGGGATCGGCGATCCCGCCCTGCGCCTCGACCTGTCGTGGACGTCTTCGCCCCTGCTGGCGACGACTGGCAGTACCAGGTGTG
>CAWFSE010000009.1:0-423975 GCA_963818455.1 uncultured Actinomycetota bacterium | reverse complement strand
CCGATACTTTGCGTGACGATTTGGGATTCGGCCGGCGGGCCGGGTGACTCCAGCCGGTTCACCCCATCGGGCGACGCGTGAAGCGGCTGCGGCGGGGCGGCCCGCGCCGCACCCCCGAATGGCCTAGCCTCAGCGCAGCGCAGTCGGGCGCGCGGCGGGAGGAGCCGAGGTGAGCGGGCGGGATCGCGAGGCGGCGTTGGCCGAGCTGGTCGGCGGGCTGCTCGATGCGCGGCGCGACCCGGCCACCGAGCGCTTCGACGCCGAACTCGCCGCCGCCGAGGCCGACGGCCGCATCGATCCACGCACCGCCCGCGTGCTGCGCTGGTGGCAGCGCGAGGCGCAGCGCGCCCTCGTCGAGCACGCCAAGGCCACCCTGCCGGCCGCCCTGCTGGCGATGGAGCGCTCCGCCGCCGCGAGCGCCCGCGACGCCGACGAGGCCGCCCGGTCCTGGGATCGAGCCGAGCAGCCGCCCGCCTCGCCGGAGGCCGCAACCCCCTCGCTCACCGTCCCGCCATCGCCCGCGTACGCCGGGCCGACCGCGCCGCGCCGACTGCTGGTCGCCGGGCTGAACCCGCTCGCCGACACCGACGCCCCCGACCGCGCCGCATCCTCGGAGTGACCCCATGACGGCCCTGCGTCTGCGCCCCGACCTCGAAGACGCGCTACGCCGCATCCCGGGGATCCGCGCGGCCAGCGTGGTCACCGGCCCCGACGCCTCCCCCACCGAGGTCCACGTCCTCGCCGCGCCCGGCAAGCCCGCCAAGCAGATCGTCCGGGACGTCCAATCGCTGGCGCTGGCGCAGTACGACCTCGACCTCGACCACCGCATCGTCAGCGTGGTGCAGCTCGATGCCGACGAGGCCCCCGTCGTGGACCTGCGCGCGTTGTCGGGAGGCGCCCTTGGCGAAGACGCCGACGCCGACGAGAAGGAGGAAGCCGCGCCCCGTCCGGCGATCGCCTCGATCATGGTGCGCAGCGGCGGCACCGACGCCGAGGCGGTGGTCACGCTGTCCGCGGGCGGGATGGTCTTCGAGGGCCGCGTCTCCGGCCCCGGCGCCGCGAGCCACCGTCCGCGCCTGGTCGCCCAGGCCACCCTGAAGGCCCTCGACGACCTGCTGGGCGCCACCGCCGAGGTCGAGAGCGCGACGATCGCTCCCCTCGGCTCGCGGGAGGTCGCGGTCAGCGTGCTCACCGTGATGATTCCGCGCGCCGGCGAGCACGTCGTCAGTGGCAGCGCGATGGTGCGCGGCGACGAGGCCGACGCCATCGCCCGCTCGGTGCTCGATGCGCTCAACCGCCAGCTCAGCGGCTGACCTCGGTTTCCCGCCCAGGCCCACGGCGTGGGACACTCGCCCCACACGTTCGCGCCACGCAACGCCGCCATCACCCAGGAGCACCCCATGAGCAAGCGCGCCCGCAAGCGCCGCACCCGCAAGAAGAGCGGCGCCAACCACGGCAACCGCCCCAACGCCTGAGACACGACCGAAGGCCCGAGTCCGCTGCGGACTCGGGCCTTTCGCGTGGGCAGGCGGTGAGTGGGCTCAGTCGGTGCGGTACTCGACCCGGCGTGTACTCGACCTGGGTGATCTCGACCCGGGTGATCTCGACCCGGACCTCGTGCAGGCGGGCCAGCAGCCGGTCGCGCATGGCGTCGGGGGCGTGCTCGCATCCGCAGGCACGCGCGATCAGCGCCTTGACCTCCTGCTCCAGGCCGTACTGCCGCAGGCAGGGCGAGCACTCGTCCAGGTGGTGGCGGATCTGCGACATCGCCTCGGCGTCGATCTCGCCGTCGAGGTAGACGTAGACCTGGTCGAGCACCTCGGTGCAGTCGCCGTGGGCCGGGTCGGCGCAGGGCTCGCCGCGGAGGCCGTCGTCCATACCGTCCGTCGCATCACGCCCCCCCGCCCGGAGCGCCGACCAGGCCGCGGTCGACGGCGTAGTCCTCAAGCAGCTCCCGCAGCTGCTTGCGCCCGCGGTGCAGCCGCGACATCACGGTGCCGATCGGCGTGCCCATGATCTCGGCGATCTCCTTGTACGCGAAGCCCTCGACGTCGGCCAGGTAGACCGCCATCCGGAAGTCCTCGGGGAGCGCTGGCAGCGCCTCCTTGACGTCGGAGTCGGGCAGCCGGTCCAGCGCCTCGGCCTCGGCCGACGCGCAGGCCGGTCGAGGTGTGCGACTCGGCCCTGGCCAGCTGCCAGTCCTCGAGCTCCGTCGCGTCGGACTGCAGCGGCTCGCGCTGCTTCTTGCGGTAGGAGTTGATGAAGGTGTTGGTGAGGATGCGGTACAGCCAGGCCTTGAGGTTCGTGCCCTCCGTGAACTGGTGGAAGGCCGCGAAGGCCTTGGCGAAGGTCTCCTGGACGAGGTCCTCGGCGTCGGAGGGGTTGCGGGTCATCCGCAGGGCGGCGGAGTACAGCTGGTCGAGGTAGGGCAGCGCGTCCCGCTCGAAGCGCGCATGGCGCTCCTCGGGGGTCTCCTCCGGCCGCGGATCGACGGTGCTCAGCTCCTCAAGCAGGGCGGTGGCGGCGGTCGCCGGTCGCGTCGAGGGTAGCGGCCCCTCCGGCCAGGTGAGGGGGGCGTCCTCGGCTCGGACGTGCGGCACCACGAGCATGTCCGCTCCAACACGGCGGCGACCCGGCGCTATTCCGCCCCGGGGTCCGGTTCCTCCGGCGGCAGCGGCGCCAGCAGCTCGGGGCCGTTGTTGCGCACGTTGTTGACGCGCTCGGAGACCGGGTACGCCTCGAGGTCGCCGGCCTCGGCCGGGCCCACCAACGCGAGGGCGGCGGCGCCGTCGATGAGGTCGGGGTCGAGCCACTGCCCCCAGGACTCACGCGGCACGAGCAGCGGCATCCGGTCGTGGATGCGCGCCAGCGGCTCGATCGCGTCGGTCGTCAGCACCGTGCAGGTCGTCAGCCACGCGTCCGGGTCATCCACCGGCCGCTCGGGGTCGCGCCAGAACTCGTAGAGCCCGGCCATGGCCAGCGGGCGCCCGTCCCGGCGGTGGATGTAGAAGGGCTGCTTGCGCGGCCTGCCGGCGGCGGTGAGCCGCCCGGTCTCGGCGTACCACTCGTAGTAGCCGTCGGCCGGGAGCAGGCATCGGCGCTTGGCCACCGCCTGCCGGAAGGCCGGCTTGGCGGTGGCCGTCTCGGCCCGGGCGTTGATCATCCGCGCGCCGATCGCGGGTCCTTGGCCCAGGACGGGCACCAGCCCCCACTTGAGCAGCCGCAGCTGGCGCACCGGCTCGGACGGCGGCTCACCCTCAGCCGACTCGACGGGCCGGGGCACCCGGGTCAGGATCGCCGGCACCTGCTTGGTCGGCGCGACGTTGTAGTCGGGCTCCAGTCGCGGGACGCCCTCCGACCCGGGCAGCGCCACGCGCTCGACCTCGAACTCCTCGACCAGCCCGGCCACATCCCGCGCCGCCGCGTACCGCCCGCACATACCCCCCATCCTGCCCGCTCCTCCCGCTTCCCTCCCCCCTCGGAGTTGATCAGCAGAAATGGAGCGCCACGCGCTGGCTAGGCTGACGGGCGTGACCCCAGACCCGTGGCCGGCGCCGTTGGCGCTCGGCCCGGTGGACGCCGACGTCCGGGTCCCGGCGTCGAAGTCGCTCACCGCCCGGGCACTCGTCCTCGCCGCGCTGGCCGACGGGCCGACGCTCATCCGCGGGCCGCTGCGGGCGCGCGACACCCTGCTGATGGCCGAGGGCCTGCGCAGCCTCGGCATCGAGATCGCGGACGACGGCGCGGCCGGTGACTGGCGGGTGACGCCGAGGCCGCTGCGGGGTGGCGGGGCCATCGACTGCGGCCTGGCGGGCACGGTGATGCGCTTCCTGACTCCCGCTGGCGGCGCTCGCGGACGGGCCGGTGGCCTTCGACGGCGACCCGGCGGCCCGGCAGCGTCCGATGGGCCCCCTGCTGGCGGCCCTGCGCCCCCTCGGGGTGACCATCGACGACGACGGCCGGGGGACGCTGCCCTTCACCGTGCACGGCGCCGGAGCCGTCCGCGGCGGCCGCGCCACGATCGACTCCTCGGCGCTCCAGCCAGTTCATCTCGGCCCTGCTGCTGGCCGGGTGCCGCTTCGACGGCGGGCTCGCCCTCGAGGCCCTGGGGCCGGTCCCGAGCCAACCCCACGTCGAGATGACGCTGGCGATGCTGAACGACGCGGGCGTGCCCGCCGAGCAGACCGCCACCGGCCGGTGGACCGTCGAGGCCCGCCGACCCCGCGCCGACCACCTGGCGATGGAGCCGGACCTGTCCAACGCCGCGCCCTTCCTGGCGGCCGCCCTGGTGTGCGGTGGCCGGGTCACCGTGCCCGATTGGCCGCTCGCGACCACCGCAGCCCGGCGATGACCTGCGCCGCATCCTGCCGCTGATGGGGGCCCTTGAGGTGAGCCTCGACGAGCACGGCCTGACCGTGCGCGGCGACGGAACCGTCCGCGGCGCAGACCTCGACCTCGCCCACGTCGGCGAGCTGGCCCCGACGCTGGCCGCGCTGGCCGCGCTGGCCGGCTCACCGACGCCCTCCCGGCATCGGCCACCTGCGTGGCCACGAGACCGACCGGCTGGCGGCCCTCGCCGCCGAGCTCAACGCCCTCGGTGGCCGGGTCGAGCAGACGTCCGACGGCCTCCTGATCGAGCCGGCGCCCGCTGCGCGGAGGCGTCTTCCACACGTACGGCGACCACCGGATGGCGACTGCCGGCGCCCTGCTCGGCCTGCGCGTGCCCGGGATCCTGGTCGAGGACGTCGCGACCACGGCCAAGACACTGCCTGGCTTCGCGGACCTGTGGGCCGGGATGCTCGCCGGATGCAGCCTGAGCCGGCGCACCGACCGCCTCGACGAGGACGACATCCGGGTCCGGGCGCAGCGGGGCAAGTCCCGCCCGCGCAGCAAGGTGCGCCCCGGGCACGAGGACGCCGGAGAGGGCTTCGTCGTCGCGGTCGACCGCGGGCGGCTCACCTGCGTGGTCGGCGAGCGGCCAGGATGAGCGGCGGGTCACCGCGATGAAGGCCCGTGAGCTCGGCCGCAAGGGCGTCGTCGTGGGCGATCGGGTCGCCGTCGTCGGCGACCTTTCCGGGGCAGCCGGACACCCTGGCCCGAATCGTCCGGGTCGAGAAGCGCACGCTCGGTGCTGCGGCGCACCGCCGATGACACCGACCCCGTCGAGCGGGTGGTCGTGGCCAACGCCGAGCAGCTGGCCATCGTGGTGGCCGCCGCCGATCCCGAGCCCCGGACCAGGCTGATCGACCGGGCGCTGGTGGCCGCCTACGACGCGGGGATGACCCCGCTCCTCATCGTCACCAAGACCGACCTAGCCGACCCCATGCCGCTGCTCGACACGTACCGCGCCCTCGGCGTCGCCCACGTCCCCCACTGCCGCGGCGACGACCCCGCGCCGGTGCTCGACGCCTTGCGCGGCCGGGTGACCGTCTTCGTGGGCGCCAGCGGCGTCGGCAAGTCCACATTGGTGAACGCCCTCGTGCCGAGCGCCGACCGAGCCGTCGGGCACGTCAACGTCGTCACCGGGCGCGGCCGCCACACCTCGACGTCTGCGGTCGCCTTGGAGCTGCTCGACCCCCAGGGCATCGGCGAGGGCTGGGTGGTCGACACCCCGGGCATCCGGTCGTTCGGCCTCGCCCACATCGACCTCGGCCGAGTGATCGATGCCTTCCCCGACCTCGCCGGCGGGGCGGCCGGCTGCCCGCGATCCTGCAGCCATGACGAGCCGGAGTGCGCCCTCGACGCATGGGTGGCCGACGGCCACGCCGAAGCCGCGCGCCTCGACTCGCTCCGCCGGCTGCTCAGCAGCCGAGACGCCGCTGACGACGAGTCGGGGCCCGACCGGGATCAGTCGTCGTCGTCGCCGCCCTGAGCAGGGCCTGAGTTCTCGGAGTCGTTCCAGGTCGCCTCGGCGCCGCTGTGGCCGATCCGGGCGATCTGCACACCGGCGGCCACCGCCGCCAGGACCGCCAGCACCGCCACCACCTTGGTCGCGGTCGACGCGCCGACCTGCGTCGCCACGCCCGCCGTGCTCACCGAGGCAGCCGAAGCAGCGCGGTCACGGCGGTCGAGCCACCACAGGGCGACGGCCATGGCCAGTAGGGGCAGCATGAAGAACACCAGTGTGTCCCCGAGCTCGGCGTGCTCCTCGGGCTCGCCGACCCGCTCGGCCAGCGACTCGCCGCTTTCGGTGGCGATCGGAGTCAGGAGCGTGGCGACCGCGGTGATGGCGATCACCAGCGGCCCGTACGTGGGCCGCCAGGACGGCCGCAGCGCGATGGCGAGCACGCCGAGGGCCGCAGCAGGGGTCAGCACCACCACCGCATGAACGACGAGTGGGTGCACGGGCAGGCCGAAGAACGTGTCGAACATGGCTTGAGCATGCACCGTCCTCCGCCGCTAGCGTGTCGCCGTGACCCCGCCCAATCCCCCGGCGCCCGAGCCCCCAGCCGCCCGGCCAGGCTTTCAATCTCGCCGCCGACCTGGCGCTGGCCCATGCGTTGGCCGACGCCGCGGACCGGCTCACGCTGGCCCGCTTCGGCGCGCTCGACCTGCATGTGGAGACCAAGCCGGACCTCACGCCGGTGTCCGACGCCGATCGCGACGCCGAGCGCGCGCTGCGCGACATCCTCGGCCGCGAGCGCCCGGCCGACGCGGTGCACGGCGAGGAGTTCGGCGTGACCGGGAGCGCCTCCCGGCTGTGGGTGCTGGACCCCATTGATGGCACCAAGAACTTCGTCCGAGGGGTGCCCGTGTGGGCGACCCTGGTCGCGCTTGTCATCGACGGCGCCCCCCTGGTCGGCGTGGTCTCGGCGCCCGCGCTCGGCCGCCGCTGGTGGGGCGCCTTGGGCCTCGGCGCCTGGGTGCGCGAGCCGGGCGCTGAGGAGCCTCGGCGGCTGGAGGTCTCCGGTGTGACCGCACTCGGCGACGCCTCCTTGGCGTACTCAGACCTGGTCGGCTGGGGCGACCGCGCCGAGCCCTTCCGCGCCCTGCTCGACACCGTGTGGCGCACCCGCGCGTACGGGGACTTCTGGTCGCACATGCTGGTGGCCGAGGGGGCCGTGGACATCGCCATCGAGCCCGAGCTCTCGCCGTGGGACATCGCCGCGCTCGTCCCCGTCATCGAGGAGGCGGGCGGCCAGGTCACCGGGTGGGATGGCTCGCCGGCGATGCAGACGGGGACGGCGGTGACGTCCAACCGGGTGCTGCACCCCGCGCTGCTCGACGCGCTCGGCTGAGCAGCCGCAGCAGGGCTGGGGCGGTCGCCACCGCCACCAGGTCGAACCACCCGTAGCCTCCGGCCGCGCCCGAGGGCGGGTTGCCCATCGACACGACGCCCAGAATCGGGTCGTACGGCTGCCAGGCCCATGTCCCGACCGCCGTGCCCACCAGCTCGAGGTACGTCACGACGAGGAACGCCCCGACGTACAGCAGCCGCGAGCGCCCCCACAGCAGGAAGCCCAGCAGGCACAGGTACCAGAAGACGCCCAAGGCGTCTGGCCGCGGCGCCCACGGCGAGATCCCCCACAGCGCGTAGGCGCCGCCGACCGCGACCGTCCCGGCGACCAGCGGCCGCTCCCACCGATGGGCGAGCGCAGAGCGGCCGAACGCGTACGCCGCGAGGTAGACCAGCCCGTGCCCCGGCGGCACGAACGCCGGCACGTTGTCCAGGCGGTACACGTACGTCCCGAGCAGGTCGGAGAAGGTGTACTCAACCGCGGTCGCGAACGCGATCACCACCGCGGTCTGCATCCGGACGAGGGCGCTTTCGCCGCTGAGCAGGCCCGCCAGCAGCGCCCACGTCCCCAGGCC
This sequence comes from uncultured Actinomycetota bacterium, assembly GCA_963818455.1. Classification (GTDB taxonomy): domain Bacteria; phylum Actinomycetota; class Actinomycetes; order CAVWCF01; family CAVWCF01; genus CAWFSE01. Next base: position 416,163 of record CAWFSE010000009.1, on the reverse strand, counting down.
CAACAGGTGCTGCTGACCGAGCGAGGCCCCCGAATCGAGCCAGAGCACCAGCGGGATCCAGGCCAGCACCACGCCCACGACGGCGAGGTCGCGCCGGGACTCGCGCACCGCCTCGACCCTCACCCGAGCATCGTGCCAGCCGGAACAGCCCGCAGCGAACGGGCAATCCCGCCGAAGGGCTTGTCCCACCCCGGTCGTGGGCTCCACGATGGGCAGGTGATCGTTGAAGACGCGATGTCCGCCATGGTGCTCTCTGTCGGACCCGACCACAGCCTGCGGACAGTCGCCCAGATGATGGCCTCGCGCAAGGTCGGGCGCCGCCGTCGTCGAGGACCACGAGGGCGAGGGCGTCGGGATCCTCACCGAGCGCGACATCCTCATCGCCATCGCCGCCGGCGAGGACCCAGACCTGGAGACCGCGCGTGCCCACCTCACGCCGGACATCGTCTACGCCGCGCCGGAGTGGACCCTGGAGCACGCCGGCCAGGCGATGATGCGCGGCGGCTTTCGGCACCTGGTGGTGATGGAGGACGGTGAGGTGGTCGGCATCGTCTCGATGCGCGACCTGGTCCGCGTCTACCTCACCTCGCTCGAAGAGGGCTGAGCCCCCAGTTCCGGCCGCGGCCGGAATACTCCTCCTGGGAGCCGCGTTTTGCGGGTGCCCTGACAGGAGAGGAACCCATGCCCACCACCTCGACGTTCACCGTGACCGGGATGACCTGCGGCCACTGCGTGCAGGCCGTCACCGATGAGCTCTCCGCCTTGGCCGGGGTCTCCGACGTCCAGGTCTCGCTGTCCGACGGCGCGGTCACCGTGACGAGCGCGGCGCCGCTCGACCGCGCCGCCGTCGCCGCCGCCGTCGACGAGGCCGGCTACGCCTTGGCCGGCTGAGCATGGCCGCACCGGGCACGCCCGAGCGCACCGTCGTGCTGGAGGTCTCGGGCATGACCTGCGCCTCGTGCGCCGCCCGGATCGAGAAGAAGCTCAACCGGGTTCCCGGCGTCGCGGCGACGGTCAACTACGCCACCGAGAAGGCCACCGTGCTTGCCGCGTCCGATGTCGGCGTGGACCGACTGGTCGCCGTCGTCGAGGCGGCCGGGTACGGCGCCCATCTGCCGGCGCCTACCCCGGCGACGCCGACGGCCGATCTCCGGAGGAGGCCGACCTGAGGCGGCGGCTGACCGTCTCGGCGGCCCTGGCGGTGCCTGTCGCCCTGCTCTCGATGGTGCCCGCGCTGCAGTTCGACGTACTGGCAGTGGGTGGCCCTCGCCCTGGCCACGCCGGTTGCGCTGTGGGGGGCCTGGCCGTTCCACCGCGCGGCCTGGGTCAACCTCCGCCACGGCGCGACGACGATGGACACCCTCGTCTCGCTGGGGATCACGGCCGCGTACGCGTGGTCGGTCTACGCGCTGCTGTGGCGGCGGCGCCGTACCACACCATGTCGATGTCGTTCCACCTGATGCCGGGCCCCAGCGGATCCGAGGGCGCCGACCTCTACCTCGAGGTCGCCGCCGTCGTGCCGGTGTTCATCCTCGCGGGCCGCTGGTTCGAGGCGAAGGCCAAGCGCCGCAGCGGATCCGCGCTACGGGCGCTCTGGCCCTCGGGGCCAAGGACGTGGGCCTGCTCGACGGCGCCGATGCCACGGCGCGGGGGCGTGAGCGGCGCGTCGCGGTGCAGCTGCTGCGGTCGGCTCCCCCTTCCTCGTGCGTCCCGGCGAGACCGTGGCCACCGACGGCGATCGTGGTCGACGGCGCGAGTGCCGTCGACGAGTCGATGCTGACCGGTGAGAGCTCCCGGTCGAGGTCGGCCCGGCGACCGCCGTCACCGGAGGCACCGTCAACGTGGCGGGCCTGCTCGTGGTGCAGGCCACGCGGGTCGGAGCCGACACCCGGCTGGCGCAGATCGCCCGCCTGGTCACCGACGCCCAGCACGGGAAAGGCGCCCGTGCAGCGGCTCGCCGACCGCGTCTCCGCGGTCTTCGTGCCCGTCGTCATCGGGCTTGCGCTGCTGACCCTCGCGGCTGGTGGCTCGCCACCGGCGACGTCGAGGCGGCCTTCACCGCGGCGGTCGCGGTGCTGGTCATCGCCTGCCCGTGCGCGCTCGGCCTCGCCACCCCGACCGCCCTGCTCGTCGGGACGGGCGCGGCGCGCAGCTCGGCGTGCTCATCAAGGGCCCTGAGGTGCTCGAGGACACCCGCCGCGTCGACACGGTCGTGCTCGACAAGACCGGCACCATCACCACCGGGCGGATGGCCGCTCACGTCGGTGGCCGCCGCCCGGCGCCTTGACCGAGCCGAGGTGGTGCGACTCGCGGGCGCGGTCGAGCACGGCAGCGAGCACCCGGTCGCCCGCGCCGTCGCCGCTGCCGCGCCTGACCGGCTGCCCGCCGTCGAGTCCTTCGAGAGCGCTGCGTGGAGTCGGCGTGCACCGGTGTCGTGGACGGGCGCGGTCGTCGCCGGCCGGCCCGTCGTGGTTGGCCGAGCAGTGGGGTGTCGACGTCGGCCCGGCCGATCTGGCCGACGGCAGCCGCCGCCCGGCGGGCTGATGGCGCGACCGTGGTCGCTGTCGGCGTGGACGGAGCGGCCCGCGGCGTCCTCGCCGTCAGCGACACCGTGAAGGCCACCTCCGCCGCGGCGGCTCGCCTGCGACGCGACTCGGACTCGCACCCGGTGCTGCTCACCGGCGACCACCGACGCCGCGGCCACGTGGTCGCCGCCGAGGTCGGCATCGCGACGTGATCGCCGAGGTGCTGCCCGAGGACAAGGTGCGCGGTCGTCCGACGGCTGCAGGCCGAGGGACGCGTGGTGGCCATGGTCGGCGACGGCGTCAACGACGCCGCGGCGCTGGCGCAGGCCGACCTCGGCCTCGCGATGGGCACGGGCACCGACGCCGCGATCGAGGCGAGCGACCTCACCCTGGTGCGCGGCGACCTGCGCGCCGCGCGCCGACGCGATCCGGCTGTCCCGCGCGCACGCTGGCGCACCATCAAGGGCAACCTGTTCTGGGCGTTCGCCTACAACGTGGCCGCGATCCCGCTGGCGGTCGCCGGCCTGCTCAACCCGATGATCGCCGGCGGCCGCCATGGCGTTCTCAGTCGGTCTTCGTCGTCGACCAACTCCCTGCGGCTGCGCGCGCTTCCAGCCGCTGGCAAGCGACACACCGCGCGCGTAGCTGTCGTCCTTAGCGACCCGTGAAGGTCGCGGTGCGCCGCTCGACGAAGCTCCGCACCCCCTCGACGGCGTCCTCGCTCCTCAGCACGCCGGGGAGCAGCGCCGCCAGGTGCGCGACCGCCGCGGCGTGCCCCTCATCGCGGGCGACCCGGGCGTTGGCCAAGGTGGCCTGGACCCCGAGCGGGGCCTGCTGGGCGATCAGCCCCGCCAGGGCCCGCGCCCGGTCGAGCTGCTGCCCCGCGGGCACGACCTCCTGCACCAGCCCGATCCGCAGCGCCTCATCCGCACCGAACTCCTCGGCGGTGAGCAGGTAGCGCATCGCGTTGCCCCAGCCGAGCTGCTCGGCGGCGCGCAGGGTGGCGCCGCCGAAGGGCAGGATGCCCCGGGCGATCTCCAGTTGGCGGAAGCGCACATCATCGGCGGCCACCACGACATCAGAGGCCAGCGCCAACTCGATCGACAGCGTGTAGGCGATGCCCTGCAGCGCGACCACCACCGGCTTCGGGCAGGGCGGCCCCCACAGTCCAAAGGGGTCGATGCCGCCGACCCCGGACAGCGCCTGCCCTCCGTGCTCGGCGACGACCGGGCCGACCTCGGCCAAGTCGAGCCCGGCCGAGAAGTGCTCGCCGTGGCCGAAGACCACCCCGACCCACAGATCAGGGTCGGCAGCCAGGACCTCGTACGCGGCGGCGATCTGCTCGATCACCGCCAGGTTCCAGGCGTTGCGCTTGGCCGGGCGATCAACGCCGATCAGCAACACGTGCCCGTCGCGCTCGACGGTGACGACGCGCTCGGCGACCGCTCAGACGGCATGGCGAGACCTCCAGGTGACTCCGGCGTGCCGCAGCGGGCGCTCGGCGGGCGCGGCCACGGTATCCCCCGTCCTCGATCCCCATGGCCTCGGACCGCACACGGCGCGGCCGGTAGGGTCGCGCCCCGTGGCTGGCCGACCGCTGAGCGAACTGGTGGCCGCCGACTGGGCGCGGGCCCTGGAGCCGGTGGGCGGGCAGATCGCCGCGATGGGCGACTTCCTGCGCGCGGAGGTCGCGGCCGGGCGCGGCTACCTACCGGCGGGCGACCGCGTGCTGCGGGCCTTCCAGCGGCCGCTCGCCGACGTCCGGGTGCTGATCGTGGGGCAAGACCCGTACCCCACCCCCGGACACGCGGTGGGGTTGTCGTTCTCGGTGTCGCCCGAGACCCGGCCGCTGCCGCGCAGCCTGCAGAACATCTACCGCGAGTACGCCGCCGACCTCGGCCGCCCCGCACCTGCGCACGGCGACCTGTCGGCGTGGGCCGACGAGGGCGTGCTGCTGCTGAACCGCGTCCTCACCGTGCGACCGGGCGAACCGGGCTCGCATCGCGGGCGAGGCTGGGAGGCCGTCACCGACCAGGCGATCGCCGCCCTGGCCGCGCGCGGCGGCCCTTTGGTCGCGATCCTCTGGGGCCGCGACGCCCAATCCCTGACCCCTGCCCTCGGCGCGATCCCGCGGATCGCCAGCGCGCACCCGAGCCCGATGTCGGCAGACCGCGGGTTCTTCGGCTCGCGGCCGTTCAGCCGGGCGAACTCCCTGCTGGTCGAGCAGGGCGCCCGGCCGCTCAGCTGGGCGCTCTGACCTCCTCCCCACCGCCTGCCCGCCGATGGCCTACGGTCGCCGGGTGCGCTCGCTGCGGGCAAGGGTCCTGCTCCTGCTGGGGATCATGCTGCTCGCGCTGGCGCTGGCCGCGCGCGTGGTCACCTCGGCGATGGGCGCGCTGCAGGACGCGGCGGACCTCGCGGACGACTCGATCATCCCGCTCCAGCTGGACAGCAAGGAGCTCCGCGCCGCGGTCCTCAACCAGGAGACCGGGCTGCAGGGATACGTGCTGGGCCGCGAGGACGCCCTGCTCTTGCCCTACGAGCTCGGCGGGACGGCGGCCGACCTGCGGCTTGAGTCGATGGCCGCCCTGGCGGGGAGCACAGACTGGGACTCGGTCCCAGGGGTCGAGGGTCCGCAGATCAGCCGCGGGATCGAAGCCGTCGGAGCCGACCTGGCCGCCTGGCGGACCGGATTCGCCGAGCCGCAGATCGCGGCGACCCGGTCCGGGTCCGTCGTCACCGCGGCCGACGCGGCCGCGGCGAGTGCGGCCTTCGCCGCAGTCCGGGCGAGCGTCAACGCCCTCGACGAGGCCACCGATGTCGCCTTCACCGCCGCCCACGACGAGCGGTCGGCGGCCCTCGCCCTGCTGCAGCGGGCGCTCGCGGCCGCCGCCGTTGTCCTCGTGGCGGCCATCGTGCTGCTGGCCTGGCTGCTGCGGCGGTGGATCCTGCTGCCAGTCGGCCGACTCTCGGCCCAGATGGCCCAGGTCGCCGGCGGGGATCTCGAGCGCCCGCTCACCCCCTCTGGCCCGACCGAGATCAGCGAGATGGGAGGCAACGCCGAGCGGATGCGGGCTCGGCTGCTGCACGACGTGGACGAGGCGGTGCGGGCCCGAGAGGCGATCGCCCAGCAGTCGCCGCTGGTGTCGATCATGCGCGCCGAGCTCGACCACCGAGTCCCGCCCACGGCGCCGGGCTGGGATGTCGCCGGCTCGGTCGTGCCGGCCGAGGGGGCCCTGGCGGGCGACTGGTGGGATGTCCTTCGCCGTCCGGACGGCTCGTCCGTGCTCGTCGTGGCCGACATCGCCGGCCACGGTGTGCAGGCCGGGCTCGGGGCCTTGCGGTTGCGCGACCTGCTCGGGGCGGTGCTCGCCCACGGCGACCCGCTGCCCGATGCGCTTTCGCTGGCGAGCGGGCGGTTCACCGGCGAGTCGCTGGCGACCGTCCTGCTCGTTGAGCTGCCTGCGGCTGGCGAGGAGGTGCGGTGGGTCAACGCCGGCCACCCCTCGGCCTGGCTGTGCGCGCCAGACGGCTCGGCCGCCGAGCTCTCGCCCACCGGACCGCTCCTGTCGGCCCTCGGCGGACGCTGGACGATCGGTCGCGCCGCGTTCCCCGGCGCGGGCGTGCTGGTCTGCTCGACCGACGGCGCCACCGAGGCGCGCGGCCCGGACGGCGCCGAGCTCGGCTCCCGGCGGGCGTCCGCGCCCTCACCGCCGCGGCGGCCGCCGAGCCGCGCGCCCAGCGCCTCGCTGCTCGACCGGTTGCAGAGCGCGATCCGCACGCACGCCGGGTCCCGCTCGCCCGACGACGTCACGTTGGTCGTGGTCCAGCGGCCCTAGCCAGCGCGCTGCGCCGCCCGGGCGAGCAGGTACGCCGCGGCCGCGCCGAAGCCCGCGAAAGCGGGGTTGGTGGTCTGCCCGTGGCGGTAGCGCCACCAGATCTGCTGGACGATGACGGCCAAGCCGGAACAGCCCGTACACCTCGTAGAAGGCCCAGCCGCCCACGTCCAGGCCGCTGCGGTCGGCGTACGCGGCGACGATCTCGTCGCGGGTGGGCATCCCGGGCAGGTGCGACGGCTGCCTGCGGAACATCGCGAACACATCGTCGTCGTCGGCCTGGACCCAGTACGCCAGCGCGGCCCCGAGATCCATCAAGGGGTCGCCCACCGTGGCCATCTCCCAATCCAGGGCGGCCCGCATCGACGACAGGTCCGCGGGGTCGAGGACGAGGTTGTCGAGGCGCCAGTCCCCGTGGATGAGGACCGAGCCGGAGTCCACGGGCTGGTGCGCGTGCAGCCAGGCCATCACGTCCTCACCGTCGGGGACGTCGTCCGTCCGCGCGTCGCGGAAGCGCCGCGACCAGCCCTCAACCTGGCGCCCGACGTAGCCGGGGCCGCGCGAGAAGGCATCGAGGCCGGCCGCGGCGGTGTCGACGGCGTGCAGGTCGGCGAGCCGGGCGAACACCGCGTGGCCCAGGGCGGCCGCCTGGCGCGGGGTCCAGCGAGACGCCCGCGGGCAGCTCCGAGCGCAGGATCAGCCCCGGCACGTGCTCCATCACGTAGAACGGCGAGCCGAGGACCGCCTCGTCGTCGCCGTACGCCAGCACCTCGGGCACCAGGCCGAACGACGGCCGCAGCAGCCGCTGCACGTCGTACTCACGGCGCATGTCGTGCGCCCCGGCGGCCTTGCGGCCCACGGGCGGGCGGCGCAGCACGAGATCGCGGTCGGGATAGCGCAGCAGGTAGGTGAGGTTCGAGGCTCCGCCGCCGAACTGCAGCACGTCGGGGGGCTCGGCGGGCAGCGCCAGCCTGCGGCGCCAGCCACGTGTGCAGGGCCGCGACGTCGAAGGCGTCCTCGTCGCGCACCGGCCGTGCGCCGGCTGGCGGCGGGCCGCTCACCGGGTCGCGCTCACGCCGTGCCGGCGCGCCGGGCGAGCTGCTCGCGCAGCTCCAGCCGGGCGATGTCGCGCAGGTGCACCTCGTCGGGCCCGTCGGCGATCCGCAGCGTGCGCAGCCCCGCCCACAAGGCCGGCAGCGGGGTGTCCGGCGCCGACCCCGGCGCCGCCGTGCACCTGGATGGCCCGGTCCACGACCTCGAGCGCCATCCGGGGGGCGACCGCCTTGATCGCCGCGATCTGCTTGCGGGCGGCCTTGGCCGCCGTGGCGGTCGATCGCCCACGCGGCCTGCAGCGTGAGCAGCCGGGCCTGATCGATCGCGATCCGGGACTCGGCGATCCAGGTCTGGACCACGCCCTGGCGGGCCAGCGGCCGGCCGAACGCCTCCCGCTCGGCCGCCCGGGCGCACATCAGCTCGAGCGCCCGCTCGGCGGTGCCGATCGCCCGCATGCAGTGGTGGATCCGGCCCGGCCCGAGGCGGGCCTGCGCGATGGCGAACCCGCCGCCCTCCTCGCCCAGGAGGTGGTCGACCGGAACGCGGACGTCGGTGAAGCTGATCTCGGCGTGGCCGTGCTGGTCGACGTAGCCGAACACCGGCAGGTTGCGCTCGACGCGCACGCCGGGGGTGTCCATCGGCACCAGCACCATCGACTGCTGGTGGTGCACGTCAGCAGCCGGGTCGGTCTTGCCCATGACCACGAGCACCTGGCACCGCGGGTCGAGGGCCCCGGTGGTCCACCACTTGCGGCCGTTGATGACGTACTCGTCGCCGGCGCGTTCGATCCGGGTCTGGATGTTCGTGGCGTCGCTGCTGGCCACGTCCGGCTCGGTCATCGCAGAAGCCCGACCGGATCTCACCGGCCAGCAGCGGCGCCAGCCAGCGTGCCTGCTGCTCGGGGGTGCCGAACAGGTCGAGGACCTCCATGTTGCCGGTGTCGGGCGCCGCGCAGTTGAGCGCCTCAGGCGCCAGCTCCGGCGACCAGCCGGTCAGCTCGGCCAGCGGCGCGTAGTCGAGGACGGACAGCCCGTGGGCGGGGTCGGTCGCGTGCGGCAGGAACAGGTTCCACAGCCCGCGGGAGCGCGCCTCCGCCTTCAGCTCCTCGACGATCGCGGGCAGGTCGTGCGGGCGGCCCTCGGCGGCCAGCGCCGCGCGCTGCTCCTCGTAGACCGGCTCGGCCGGGTAGACCCGTTCGACCATGAACTCGGTCAACCGCCCCAAGGCCTCAGCGGCTCGCGCACTGGCTTCGAAGTCCATCTTCTGAACTTACCGACTGGCCGGGGCGGGCGGGGCGCGGGCCTACGGTGAACCCATGCGCTCCCACACCGCGGCCGCCGTGGCGATCCTCGGTGGGTGCGCGCTCGGGCTGCCGTCGCTTCGGCAGCCAGCCGGGATGCTGGCCGCGGCGGGCTCCTCGATCGGCCTGCTGGCCGTGGCCCGGTCGGCGGGGCTGACCGCCGACGACCTCGGCCTGGGAGCCCAAACGGCTCCCCGCGGGGTCACGGTGGCGGGCGGCGCGGCGGCCGCCGCCGTGACCTCGTACGGGTTGCTGCTGCGGACCCGCTGGGCTGCCGCGGTCTTCGATGACGACCGACTGCCCGCTGACTGGCGCCCCGCCTTGGTCGAGGCGTTCGCGGTCATCCCGCTGCAGACCGTCTGGCTTGAGGAGATCGGCTACCGCGGCGTGCTGCCCGCCCTGATCGAGCGCGACCACGGGCCGCGGGCGGCCGCCGTCGCAAGCGCCGCGCTGTTCGGCCTGTCCCACGTGCGCCCGGCGGTGGAGTTCGAGCACGCGCGGCGCCGGGAGGAGTCCGGCTCCACGGCTGGCCGCGGTCGTGGGAACCGTGGCGGCCACCACGGTGGCCGGGCTGGCGCTGGGCTGGCTGCGCCGCCGTACCGGCAGCCTGCTGGCCCCCATGGGAGTGCACTGGTCGCTGAACGCCGGTGGGGTCCTCGCCGGGGTCAGCGCGCGCCGCGGTCCTCCAGCGACTGCAGGTAGTCGTTGTACCGGGTGAGATCGGCGTCGCCGTCGCGGTCGGCCTGCCGGTCGATCCGCCGGGCCTCGCGGTCGTCGGAGCGCGCCCACGCGACCGCCATCGCCAGGGCCAGCGCCACTGTGGGGATCTCGCCGAGGGCCCATCCGATCGACGCGCCGCGGTACTGCTCCGCCACCAGATCGGGACACCAGTCGCAGCCGAGGGCGGAGTACCACTCGACGCCCAGGATCGTGGTCGCGCTCATCAGCCCGACCGCGAAGAAGGCGTGGAACGACATCACCCCGACGAGCAGCAGCAACCGCATCGGGTAGGTCGGCCGCTTCGGCCCAGGATCCACGCCGGCGATCACCCAGGCGAACAGGTAGCCCGCCACCAGGAAGTGCAGCGTCATCAGCAGGTGGCCCAGGTGGCTCTGCAGCATCGACCCGAACAGCGATGAGTAGTAGAAGATGATCATGCTGCCGACGAGGTTGACCGACGCCACCAGGGGGTTGGCGAAGAACCTCAGGTAGCCCGAATGCAGCCCCCGGTTGAGCCACTCCCGCGGGCCCCTGCTCCCGTCGTCGCGCGCCTTGAGGGTGCGCAGGGCCAGCGTGCCTGGGGCGCCCAGGACGAGCAGGATCGGCACCGCCATGGCCAGGGCCATGTGCTCGGCCATGTGCATGCTGAACAGCACCTTGCTGTACACGCCGGGGGCGCCTGAAGTGGCCCAGGTGAAGAGCAGCCAGCCCAGCACCCACGACACGGTGCGCCCCACCGGCCACCGGTCGCCGCGGGCGCGCATCCGGCGCAGCCCGGCGACATAGACGCCGACGGCGATCGCGGCCACCGTGAGCCACAGCACGCTGGGCCGCCAGGCCGTGAGCCAGGACAGCACCGTCGGCTCGGGGGGAAGCGGGTAGCCCAGCAGCGACTCGGCCGTCGAGAGCTCCTCCAGCTGGGCCAGCGGGTCGGTGGGCGAGGTGCGGGCCAGTGCCACTGCAAGCCCGATCGCCGTGGCCATCACGGCGACCTCGGCCAGGGCCAGCCGGCCGAACAGGGCGCGTGGCCGGTCGCTGGTCGGGAGCGCGGCGATCAGCCGGCTGCGGTGGTACCAGCCGGCGGCGCCGAGGGCCAGCAGGGCGAGCACCTTGCCCATCAGCAGGGCCCCGTACGCGGTCTGCAGCTGCGACCAGCCGTCGAGGCGCACCGCGGCAGACACGATGCCCGAGGCGGCGACCGCGACGAATGCGATCAGCGCCAGCGTGGAGTAGCGCGCGACCGAGGAGGCCAGTCCCTTGTCGAGAAGCCGCAGGAGCAGGGCAAGGCCGGCGAGGCCGCCGACCCACACCGTGACCCCCGAGAGGTGGAACAGCTGGGCGTCCACGGCCCAGTCGTGGTTGCCCGAGCTTGAGGCGTGGCCGGTGAGGGCGAGCGGGACGACGCCGATGAGGGCCAGCAGGGCCAGCACCCCGGCCGTGGTGGTCCGGGTGGCGAGCGCGCCGATGCTCGCGACGACGAACGCCACCGCGGCCGAGCCCGCGTAGGCGGCGCCCAGCTCGAACTGCCCGGCGAACGACACCACCTGCTGCACGATTCCGGGCGACAGCGGGTCGACCGCGGCGAGGTCGGCGTAGGTCAGCAGCAGCACGGTGAGGGCAGCGAGGGCCCAGACCGCGGCCGCCCCGGCCGCGACCCGGACGCCGAGCTGGCGGACCGGACCGAGGTCGTCGGGATCGTCGCCGCGACGCGGCGGGATCGCCAGCGCGACCACGGCGAGCAGGCCGATGCTGAGCGCCGCCGAGGCGTCGAGCACCGCCCGTGCGACCGGCAGCCCCCACTGCGCCGACGCCGGGATCTCGGGTAGGCCGGGCAGCGCGATCTCCTGGCCGTACCCCGCCAGCGCGAGCGCCAGGACCGCGACCGCGGGCGCCAGGACCAGCAGGCCCAGGGCCAGCGGACGCAGTCGGGCGGTCACGAGGACACGGTACGTCGGCGCGCCAGCGCCACTCCCGCGACCGCGCCAGCCGCGATCAGCACGGCGCCGCCCACCAGCCACGGGACGGCCGAGCCTCCCCGAGTCGGGCGACTCGGTCGCCGCAACGGCCAGATCGCTCGCGGCCGGAGTCGGTTCCGGCGTGGTGGTTGGGGCGCGGGTTGGGGTGGGGGTCGGTGTCGGGGTGGTTGCGGCCGGCAACGGGGCCGTGAACGCGACCTGGCCCTGGATCGGGTGGCCGTCGGCCGACACCACCCGGTAGGCGACCGTCCAGGTCACCGGGCCGGGCTGGGCGGGCGCATCGGGTGGCAGCGCCGCGAGTGCGGCGGCGAGGTCGACCGTGACCGTCGGCCCGGCCGTGGTCGCAGCCGCTGGGGCGGGAGCAGCCACACCGATGGTCACGGCCACCGAGGTGAACTCCCCGGCGATGTCCTCGTTGAACGTCAGAGTGGCCGCCGGCGGAGGGCTCGGCAGGCTCGCCCCGTTGGCCGGGTCGCTGGAGACCAGCTCGCTGTGCGCGGCAGCCGGGGACGCAGCCCAGCCGAGCAACGCCGCCGCGATAACCGCCGCACCGGCGAGCCGGACCGGGGTCAAGCCAGGAGCGTGTCGCATAGCCACCTTCCAGGGGGGCATCCGGGGGCGATCGCGAAGACCGCCGATCCAACGGGGGTCGTCCATCGGTTGAGCAGGTCGCGCTCCGCCAGGCGCTGCTGCACCGGCAAGAACTGGGTGGCGATATCGGCCTGGTAGGCCGCGAACAACAGGCCCGAGTCCCCGGGCCGTCGTCGTAGGAGTACCCGCGTCGCAGCATCCTCGGGACGCCGTCGCCGGGGGCCGACAACCGGATGTGCGCGAACGACGGGATGACAGGCAGGCCGTCGGGGCCGAGCGCCTCGAGATCGGGGACGTCGCGCTCGCTGTCGCCCGTGAGCGGCGCGCCGTTGTCGAGCCGGCGGCCGATCACCTGCTCGCGTTCGGACCTGCCCATCAGGTCCCAGACCGTCGAGGTCCATCCGGATCCGCCGCAGCACCAGGGTGGTGCCGCCCACGTGCCAGTCCGGGCCGGACGTGGACCAGACCGCGGCGTCGAACTCGCCGCCCGCGGGGTTGGCGGTGCCGTCGACCTGCCCCATCAGGTTGCGCGGGGTCCCGTCCCCTGCCGGGAGGAATCCGTGCTGGGTCCACCGCGGAGTCACGAAGGGCCGGGCGTCCTTGGTGAGCACGCGCAGGGCGTGCCCGACCGCCATCCGGTCGTCCGACCCGAGCTGCACGAGGACGTCGCCGCCCGACCAGCGCTCCTCGAGCCGGTCGATCCCGAACGCGGGCAGGTCGACCAGCCCCGGGGGACGGGCGTCGGGGCGCCCGAGGGCCTCGAAGACCCGCGGGCCGAGCCCGACCGTGACGGTGAGGCCGGCCGGCTGGGCCGCCAGTTCCGGCTCGGTGTCGCCGAGCGGTGGGCGGCCCTCCATCAGCCGTTCGATGTCGTCGGTCCACAGCCGCATCAGCCGCCCGAGGGCATCGCGGGTCGCGGCCGCCGTCGGGGAGGCCGGCAGGTCGAAGGCCGCGAACACGGCCGCCTGCTGCTGCGGGGTCGCCACGCCCGGCTGATGCTCGCCGCGAAACGCGACCGGAGTGGGCGACGGATCTGCCGCGGACGGCGACTCCTGCTCGCGCTCGGCGATGGTGATCCCGGTCGCGGCCACCGCGGCGCCACCCAGCCCGGCCGCGCCGACGGTGAGAAACCGCCGGCGCGACCAGGCCCCGCTGGAAGGGGTGCTCATCGCGATCTGCTCAGCCCGCCATCGACATCGTGGGCGTCGGGCTGGCGGAGCCGTCCGGCTGGTACTCCTCGTTGGCGCCGGTGAAGGGCTTGGCGACCGGCGCGACCTCAAGGGTTGAGCCGTCGTCGAAGGTGAGCGTGATCGGGACCTCGTCACCCGCCTTGATCGGCGCGGTGAGGCCCATGAACATCAGGTGCAGGCCGCCCGGCTCCAGCGTGAGCGACTCCCCGGCGGGCACCACGAAGCCGCCGTCCTTCTCCCGCATCACCATGCCGGAGTCGGTCATGGCCATCTCGTGCAGTTCCATCATGGGGGCCGCCGGACTGGCCGCGGAGACCAGCGTGATGTCCTCGTCGGAGGAGTTGGTCAGGACGCCGAAGCCGGCGTCATGCCGGTGTCGGCGGCCTTGACCCAGGTCTCGTCGAAGGTCACCGCGGCGGCGGGTGGGCGAGGGGGTCGTGGCAGCGGAGTCGGCTGAGTCGTTGGAGCCGCAGCCGGTCAGGGCGACGGCCGCGAGCACGGCGGCGGAGAGCAGGGACAGGGCAGGACGCATCGAAGGGCCTCTCAGCACAAGGGAGTGGGTCAGAGCAGGCGGATCCGCCCGTCCGAGCCACACCGGCCCTCGAGGGGCGGCGTGGTGGCTGGGCTCAGGCGGCGGCTGGCGCGGGCGGCCCGCGACGAGGTGCACCCGCAGCACGGCCCCAGGCCGGCTAGGCCGGGAGGCGCCCGCAGCCGGCCGGGTACGGGCGACGGCCCGCCCGAACCCGGCCGCAAGCCCTCAAGCGCGCTGGGACGCCAGGGCCACCGTCCGAGACCACACGCCGAGCCGGCCGCGGCCAGCCCCCCGAGGAGGCTCCAGACGGCGCGCTCTCCAGCCAGCAGCCAGCCGGTCAGGACCGCGGCCGCGGCCAGGTGGGCCACCAGCATCGCCCAGCCGCCGGCGGCCAGGCTGTCGGCGAGCGAGCCCGCAGGGGGCGCGCCGCCGGCCAGCGACCCGGAGTGCAGGTGCCCGCCCGCGGGCGGGGCCACGGCCACGGTCGCGACCCGTGCCCCGCATGGGCCAGCGCGAGCAGGCCGTGCAGCACCGCCTGCCCGGCCAGCCTGGAGCCCGGCGATCCGGACCAGCCCCGGCCTCGCGGCCGAGCGCGGCGGCGAACACCGACGACAGATCAGCCAGGCGCCGAGCGCGAGGCCGCCGGGCGGCCAGCCGCCGTCCGGCCCAGGCGTGGGCGGAGGCGCTCACCCCCACCACGGCGGCGGCCAGGAGCGCGCCGCGCGCCCACCGAAGCCCCGGACCGGCCGTCATAGCAGCGAAGAATACGGCGTCCGCCGGGCCGTCACCCCGCGCGGCAGCGCCCGCGATCCGACCGTGGATGCCAGACTGCCAGCCATGCGCATCGAGCGGTGGGGCGCGGCGTACGCGGCGGCGTCGGTCGCCGAGGTCGGCGCGCGCGCCGTCGGGTGGCGGCGCACGGCCAACGGGATCAAGCCGTTCCTGATGCCGGCCCTGCTCGGCGTGGGCGCTGCGGGCCGCGCAGGCGCACTCGGACTCAGGCCTCCCGCGGCTGCTTGTCGTGGGCCTCGTCGCGGCCACGGCCGGTGACATCCTGCTGCTCGGTGGCCAGCGGGCCTGGTTTCTCGCGGGATGCTCGCCTTTCTCGTCATGCAGGGCGCCTACGGCACCGGGTTCGCGCAGCTCGGGGCGGTGGGCAGCCTGCGGCGCTCGCCGTGGCCCGCTGTCGCGTACGGGGCGGCGTGGCTGGGCGCGAACGCGTACCTCGGCCCGCGGCTGGGCTCGCTGCGCGGGCCGGTCGCGGGCTACAGCCTCGCGCTGGCCGCGATGGCCGCCCTGGCCGCCGGCCTCGGCCCCGTGGCCGGCGCGGGCGGGGCGCTGTTCCTGCTGTCCGACGCCCTGATCGGGGCGCGCGTCGCCGGACTCGAGGTGCCGGCCGGGGAAGCACTCGTGATGGCGACCTACCTCGCCGCGCAGTACCTGCTGGTGGCCGCCTGGGTCGGCAGACTGAACCCAGCGGCGACCCCCATCACGGCATAGGCTTCCCAGAGCCGCGCGGGGCATCGAGCCCCGCCGCACGCGAAGGACGGCATGGGCGAGGCAGCAAACGGCGCGAGCCTCCACGCTGGGGCCGCCGAGGCTGTCCATGCCCCCCTCCGCCGCCGGACTGATCGGCGCCGCCATCGGCTACCTCCTCGCACTCGGGCCCTCCCTGCTGCCGCGAGGGCCGCTCATCGACGTCGTGGGATCGGCCCTCGTCGCGTGCTCCGGGTACGGCCTCGGCGCGGTCGTGGTCGCGCTGGCGCGAATGGCCGGCTGGCGGCCCGGGTCCCCGCGCCCGGCGGGCGGGCTGGGCCGCGGCCGGCGCCCTGTGGCTGGTCGCGGCGGCGCTCACCCCCCGATCGGTGGCCGCCATCGACGCCCAGGCAGCGGCCCTCGGCATCCCGCCCCCGCAGATCAACCCGATGCTGGCCCTCGGGGCAAGCGTCGCCCTGCTCGCGGCCCTCGTCCTGGTCGGCCGGCTGCTGCGCGCCCTGGGCCGCCAGCTCGACCGAGCCTCGCGCTGGTTCGTCCCCACCGGCCGCTGGTCGATGGCGGTGGGCGCCGTCGCCGCCTTCGCGGTGTGCGCCGCGCTGGCGGGGATGGCCCTGGAGGGCACCCGCACGGTCTACCAGGCCCTCGACGCCAGCCAAGACGGGCAGACCCCACCCACGCAGGACACGCGGAGCGGCGGCCCCTCGTCGACCGTCGCCTGGGACGGCCTGGGCTACCGCGGACGCGCGTTCGTCACCAGCGGGCCCACCGATAAGCAGCTCGCGGCCTTCTCCGGCGGCCCGGTCGTCGAGCCCGTCCGGGCCTACGTCGGCCTGGCCCAAGGCCAGACCGCCGACGACCGCGCCGAGACTGCCGTGGCTGAGCTGGCCCGCCTCGGCGGCTTCGCCCGCGCCAACCTGATCCTGGCCATCCCCACCGGCACCGGCTGGATCGACGCGCACGCGATCAACGCCGCCGAGTTGCTCCTAGGCGGCGACGTCGCGACCGTCGGGATCCAGTACTCCTACCTGCCGTCCTGGTTCTCCTTCATCGCCGACCGCCCCACGGCCGTGTCCACCAGCGAGGCGGTCCTCGACGCGGTGCTCGACGCCGTCGCGGTGCTGCCGACGGCGGAGCGGCCCAGGGTCTGGCTGTTCGGCGAGTCGCTGGGCGCGTACGGCGGTCAAGGCGCCCTGGCCGGCCGCTCGCCTGCAGAGGTCGTCGGGCCGGGGAGCATCGACGGCGCGGTGTGGGTCGGCTCCCCGTACACCGCAGCGCTGTGGGCGGATTGGCGCGAGACCCGCGCCGGCGGGCCGATCTGGCAGCCCGACATCGAACGGGGCGCCGTCGCGCAGGCCTTCATCGAGGCCGACGGAGCTCACCGACCCGCCCGAGCGGTGGCAGGGCCGGCGGATCGCCCTGGTGGCCCACCCGAACGACCCCGTGGTGTGGTGGAACGGCTCCCTCGTGGTGTGGCCGGCCGAATGGCTGCGCGACCCCCTGGGGCCGGGGGTCGACCCCGCACTGCGCTGGTGGCCGATCGCGACCTTCTGGCGCGTGGGCCTCGACCTGGCACGGGCGGCGACCACGCCTCCGGGGTCCGGTCACCTCTACCCCGAGTCCACCGCCGACGCGATGGGCGCCGTGCTGACCCCGGACACCTGGAACGCCGATGTCGCACGCCGCCTCGACGCGGCGCTCGGCGAGCTCGGCGAGGAGGACACGCCATGGGCGCGTTGACGCCGCCGGGCGCGGCGGGTCCGCAGGCCGGGCTCGGCTTCGGCGGCCTGCCCACCGGTGTGCGCGCGGTCATCGCCCTGCTGGTCATCGGGTCGCTCGTGGAGTTCTACCGCGCCAGCTTGGCCTTCGTGCGCGCCGCCGTCGGCGTCGTCGTCAAGGACCCGTCGATCAGCGCGGCGGCCAACCTGGTCGACGGCATCGTCACGCTCGTGCTGGCCGTCGTCGTCCTCGGGCTCGCCCGGGCGCTGGCCCGGGGCAACCGCCGGGCGAGGGTCGTGGTGATCGCCTTCCTGGGCTTCCGGCTGGCCGTGAGCGTCCTGGCCCTCTTCGGCGGCGGCTGGCCGCTCTCGGCCATCGTCACGATCGGGCTCACCGTGGCCCTGATCGCCATGCTCGCTCCGCGGCCCCGCCCGCGACTGGTTCAACCAGCGCTGACGGGCCCGCGGATGCGCCGAGTACCGTTCAGGGGCAACGCCGAGGGCGGCGCCTTGAGAAGGACGGTGCGATGACGGTTGCGGCCCCGGGGCTGCTGGAGCAGGGCCTCGACGGCCTCGCGCTCCAGGCGCGCGCGGTGCGCGAGGCGGCCTTCGGCACGCGCGTGACCTACTCGCCGAAGGTGTTCATCCCGCTCACCCACCTCTGCCGCGACCGCTGCGGCTACTGCACGTTCGCCCAGGCCCCGGCGCGCGCCGCGAGCCCCGTACCTGTCGCCCGAGCAGGTGCTGGCGATCGCGGTCCAAGGGGCCGAGGCAGGCTGCCACGAGGCCCTCTTCACCCTCGGAGAGCGCGCCCGAGGCGCGGTACGACGAGGCGCGCGCCTGGCTGGGCGAGCACGGCTACGCCTCCACCGTCGACTACCTGGCGGCGATGTGCCGCCTCGTCGTCGACGAGACCGGGCTGCTGCCGCACGCCAACGCGGGCGCGCTGTCCGAGCCGGAGCTCGCGCTGCTCCGCGGGGTGTCGGCGAGCCAGGGGATGATGCTGGAGTCGCTCAACCCGGCGCTGGCCGCCCACCGCGGAGCCCCGGACAAGGCCCCCGAACGGCGGCTCGCCACGCTGGAGGCCGCCGGCCGGCTCGCGATTCCCTTCACCACGGGGATCCTGGTCGGGATCGGCGAGTCGCGACGCGGACCGCATCGAGGCGCTGGAGGCCATCGCCGCCGCGCACGCCCGCCACGGCCACGTGCAGGAGGTGATCGTCCAGAACTTCCTGCCCAAGCCGGGCACCGCGATGCGCGCCGCCCCGCCGTGCCCTCCCGAGGACTTCCTCGAGGCCATCTCGTTGGCCCGGCTGATCCTGCCGCCGGACGTCCACCTGCAGGCCCCGCCCAACCTCACCGACGACGTCGGCAGCGCTGCTCGACGCCGGCATCGACGACCTCGGCGGCGTCTCGCCCGTCACCGCCGACCATGTGAACCCCGAGCGCCCGTGGCCGGCGATCGACCGGCTGCGCGCGGTCGTCGAGGGCCGCGGGCTGGCGCTGGCCCCGAGGCTCACGATCTACCCCGAGTTCGCGCGCGATCCCGGCGCGTTGGCTCGACGAGCGGATGCGCTTCCCGGCGCTGGACCGCGCCGACGCCGAGTCCCTGGGGCGCGACGACCCCGGGGCCGCCTTCCCTGAGCGGCACCAGGACGCGGCCAACGTCGGGACCGGCGCGGAGGTCGTCCTCATCGGTCGCCGCTCGACGGCGTGGTACTCCGGCGCGGACGCGGCGCCCCCCGCGCTGGTCCCCGGCAGCCCGCGGGCGGGCGGGGCCGTCGCCGAGGTGCTGGCCGGCGCCCGCGCGGGGCAGGACCTCGGCGAGGACGAGCTGATCACCCTGTTCGGCGCCCGCGGCCCGGAGGTGGCGGCGGTGGCCGCCTACGCCGACGAGGTCCGCGCCGCCGCGGTGGGCGACGACGTGACCTACGTCCGCAACCGCAACATCAACTACACCAACGTGTGCACCTTCAAATGCCGGTTCTGCGGCTTCTCCAAGGGCCCGCTGTCGCTCAACCTGCGCGGCAAGCCGTACCTCCTCACCCTCGATGACATCGCCGAGCGGGCAGCGGAGGCGTGGGACCTGGGCGCCACCGAGGTCTGCCTGCAGGGGGGCATCCACCCCGACTTCGACGGCGACTACTACATCGACGTGGCCCGCGCGGTGAGCGAGGCGGCGCCGGACCTGCACATCCACGGCTTCACCGCGCTGGAGGTGACCGAGGGCGCGCGGCGATTGGGCGAGCCCCTCGAGGCGTACCTCCGCCGGCTGATGGACGCCGGGCTGCGCTCGCTGCCGGGGACCGCCGCCGAGATCCTCGACGACGACATCCGGGCGGTGCTCTGCCCGGACAAGATCAGCACCGAGGAGTGGCTGGAGTGCCACCGGGTCGCGCACTCGGTGGGGCTTCGCTCGAACGTCACGATGATGTTCGGCTCGATCGAGGAGCCGCGGCACTGGGCGCGCCACCTGCTGCGCACCCGGGCGCTGCAGCGCGAGACCGGTGGCTTCACGGAGTTCGTCGGGCTGCCGTTCGTGCACATGGCCGCGCCGATCTACCTCAAGCGGGCGGCCCGCCGAGGCCCGACCTGGCGCGAGGTCGTCCTGGTGCACGCCGTCGCCCGGATCGCGTACGCCGGCGACATCGACCACATCCAGGCGTCCTGGGTGAAGCTGGGCATCGACGGCGCCCGGCAGCTGCTGTCCGCCGGGGTCGACGACCTGGGCGGCACCCTCATGGACGAGAACATCAGCCGTGCCGCTGGCGCAGCCCACGGCCAGCTGCTCGATGAGAACGCCCTGGAGCAGGCCGTGGCCGGCGCCGGCCGACGGCTGAGGCGGCGCACCACCCTGTACGACCCGGTCCCCGGCAAGGAGCCGAGATGAGCCAGCCAGCGTCGCCCCCTGTGCCGCCTGCTGCGCCGCCGCCGGCGTCGACACCCGGGTGGTCTGGCGGGTCCTGGTCCTCGTCTTCGCCGCGATCGCGCTCTTCCTCTTCGGGCGGTTCGTGCTGGAGGACGGCGGGAGCGTCCTGTTCATCCTGCTGATGTCGTGGTTCGCCTCGATCGCGATGGAGCCCGCCGTCAGCCGGCTGTCCCAGCACATGAAGCGCGGGCTGGCCACCGGCCTGGTCATGGTCGCCGTCGCACTGGCCACCGTCGTCTTCTTCCTGCTCTTCGGCGGGCTGCTCGCCGACCAGCTGATCCAGCTGGTCCAAGGCCTCCCCGACGCGATCGAGGAGGCCATCGCCTGGATCAACGAGCGCTTTGACACCGACCTCGACCCCCTTGAGCTGCTCCAGCAGGCCGGCCTCGGGCCTGGCGACGTCGCCGGCGTCACGGCCGACCTCGCCGCCGGCGTGCTCGCGGTGCTCTTCGCCGCCGTCGGCGCGTTCTTCTCGCTGTTCACCTTCGCGCTGTTCACGTTCTACTTCTCCGCCGACGCCCCCCGGTTGTCGCACTGGTTCGCGGGCCTGCTGCCCCCCAAGCGGCAGTCCGCCTTCGACACCACGCTGACGCTGGCGGTCGAGAAGACGGGCGGCTACGTGGCCGCCCGGGTCGTGCTCGCCACCATCAACGGCGGCACCACCGCCCTGTTCCTCTTCCTCATCGGCATGCCGTACTGGCTGCCGCTGGGCATCTGGACCGGCGTGGTGGCGCAGTTCGTGCCCACCATCGGCACCTACATCGCCATCGCGCTGCCCGTGCTCATCGGGCTGCTCAGCAGCGACCCCAAGGACGGCCTGTTCGCGCTGGCCTGGGGAATCGGCTACCAGCAGGTCGAGAACCTCACCCTGGAGCCCCGGATCAGCGCGCGGGCCGTGAACGTCCACCCCGCGGTGTCCTTCGCCGCCGTGATGCTGGGCGCCTCGCTCTTCGGCGTCGCCGGGGCGTTGCTCGCCGTCCCGGTCGCCGCCCTGCTGCTGGCGCTCTTCGAGATCTACAGCAAGCGCTACGAGGTGCTCGTCGACTACTTCGCGCAGCCCGACGCCGGAAGCGGCCAGCGATCCCGGCGCGGCAAGCCCGATGGCCCACCCGCGGCGGCGGAGCCGGACGAGTCGCCCGGCGCGGCCGCGGCCGAGGCCTGAGGTCCCCGATGGCCGAGCGCTTCGACGCCGTCGTGGTCGGCGCGGGGGTGATCGGGGCGGGGGTCGCCTTGGAGCTCGCCCGCGGCGGGCGCTCGGTCTGCCTGGTCGACCGGTCCGGCGCGGTGGGCTCGGGATCAACCAGCGCGAGCAGCGCGATCGTGCGCTTCCACTACTCGACCCGCGACGGGGTCGCCGCCGCGTGGGAGTCCGCCTGCCGCTGGCTCGACTGGGAGGCCTACTTGGGCGTCCCCGACCCGGCGGGATGGCGTCCTTCGTGCGCACCGGGGCGCTCGTGCTGGACTCCCCCGGGCTGCCGACCGCGCAGACGCTCGCGCTGTTCGACGACCTCGGGGTGCCGTACGAGCGGTTCGACGCCGCCCAGCTGGCCGACCGCTTTCCCGCGCTGGACACCGGCGCGTACGGGCCGCCGGTGCCGGTCACCGACGAACGCTTCTTCGACGCCGCCCACGGCAGGCTCACCGGCTACCTCACCCCGGACGCGGGCTACATCGACGACCCCGCGCTGGCGGCGCACAACCTGGCCCACGCGGCCGCCTCCCACGGCGCCGTCCTGCGGCTGCGCAGCGAGGTCGTCGGTGTGACGCGCGACGGCGGTCGGGTGGCGGGCGTCGCCCTCGCCGACGGCACCGCGCTTGGAGCCCCTGTCCTCGTCAACGCCGCCGGCCCCTGGTCGTCGCGGCTCAACGCGATGGCGGGCGTCGGCGCCGACTTCACGATGTCCCTTCGCCCGCTGCGGCAGGAGGTCCACACCGTTCCGGCCCCGACCGGGTTCGACCTCGGGACGGGCGCCTTCCTCACCGACCCCGACCTCGGCGTGTACCTGCGTCCGCACGCCGGGGGCACGCTGATCGTCGGAGGCATGGAGCCCGACTGCGACCCGCTCACCTGGCTCGACGACCCCGACGAGGTCGACGGCGCACGTCACCGCCGAGGCGTGGGAGGCGCAGACGCTGCGGGCGGCCCGGCGGCTGCCCGAGCTGCCCGTGCCGCCCCGCCCGCGCGGCATCGTCGGCGTGTACGACGTCACCGACGACTGGATCCCGATCTACGACCGCACCGACCTGCCCGGCTTCTACGTCGCGATCGGCACCAGCGGCAACCAGTTCAAGAACGCGCCGCTCGTCGGCGAGCTGCTGGCCCGGCTGATCGACGCCGTCGAGGCCGGCCACGACCACGACGCCGATCCGGTCCAGGTCATCGGCCGCTGGTCGGGCCTGCCCGTCGACCTCGGGCACTACTCCAGGCTGCGCGCCGCCCACGACGACTCCAGCCACACCGTGATGGGCTGAGCCGGCGGCCAGCCCCTCCGAGGCCTTCGAGTCAGCTGTCGCCGGCCAGCACGTCGCGTAGCGCATCGAGCACCGCGACGTCTTCGATCGTGCTCGGCGGAGCCTCTGGGCGGCCATCGGCGATCCCGCGCATCGTCTTGCGCAGGATCTTGCCCGAACGCGTCTTGGGCAGGGCCGGGACGACATCCACCCGCTTGAGCGCCGCGACGGGGCCGATCCCCTCGCGCACCGCCTTGACCAGCTCGGCCTCGAGATCGCCGGCCCGGTGCTCGGATCCGGCCTTGAGCACCACGAGCGCCCTCGGCAGCTGGCCCTTGAGCTGGTCGTGCACGCCGATCACCGCGCACTCGGCGACCGCGGGGTGGGCGGCGAGCACCGCCTCGATCGCGCCCGTCGACAGGCGATGCCCGGCCACGTTGATGACATCGTCCGTGCGCCCCATGACGTGCAGGTACCCGTCCGCGTCGATCGTGCCGCCGTCGCCGGTGGTGTACCAGCCTGGGTGGCCGACGAGGTAGTCGCGGTGGAAGCGCTCATCGTCGCCCCACAGCGTTGGCAGGCAGCCCGGCGGCAGCGGCAACC
This sequence comes from uncultured Actinomycetota bacterium, assembly GCA_963818455.1. Taxonomy (GTDB): domain Bacteria; phylum Actinomycetota; class Actinomycetes; order CAVWCF01; family CAVWCF01; genus CAWFSE01. The sequence goes on along the minus strand of CAWFSE010000009.1, from coordinate 393,245 downwards.
GGATGCCGATCTCGCCCTCCTCGCCCACCGGCAGGGGCTGGCTTGAGGGGTCGAGCACCTGCACGTCGAACCCGGGCATCGGCACCGAGGGCGAGCCAGCCTTCAGCGGCAGGTCGACGCCCGGAATGCCCCGCGGGTTCGCGCAGATCGGCCAGCCGGTCTCGGTCTGCCACCAGTTGTCGACGACCGGCACCCCCAGGTGGCCGGTCGCCCACTCGTACGTGTCGGGGTCCAGCCGCTCTCCCGCGAGGAACAGCGTGCGCAGCGACGTCACGTCGTGCTCGGCCAGCAGAGCGGCCTCGGGGTCCTCGCGCTTGATGGCGCGGATGGCGGTGGGCGCGGTGAAGAGCGCCGCCACGCGATGCTCGGCGATCACCCGCCAGAAGGCGCCGGAGTCGGGGGTGCCCACCGGCTTGCCCTCGTACAGCACCGTCGTGGCGCCGACCAGGAGCGGCGCGTAGACGATGTACGAGTGGCCCACGACCCAGCCGACGTCGGACGCCGCCCACCACACGTCGCCGGGCCCGATTCCGTACACGTGCTCGATCGACCACCGCAGCGCGACCGCGTGGCCCCCGTTGTCGCGCACCACACCCTTGGGCTTGCCCGTCGTGCCCGAGGTGTAGAGGACGTAGAGCGGGTCGGAGGCATCCACCGGCACGCAATCCACGTGGTCCGCAGCGGCCATCGCCTCGTGCCAGTCCACGTCATGGCCGGTGGTCTCCTCGGCGCGCAGCTGCTCGCGCTGCAGCATCACCACGTGGGCGGGCCGGTGGGCGGCGAGGGCGAGGGCCGCCTCCAGCATCGGCTGGTAGGCCACCACGCGTGCGGTCTCGATCCCGCAGGAGGCCGCGACGACGACCGAAGGCAGGGCGTCGTCGATGCGCGCGGCGAGCTCGGGCGCGGCGAACCCGCCGAAGACGACGGAGTGCACCGCGCCGAGCCGGGCGCAGGCCAGCATCGTGACCACCGCCTCGGGAACCATCGGCAGGTAGACGAGCACGCGGTCGCCGCGCTCGACCCCGAGCTCGGACAGGACGCCGGCGAACCTCGCCACCTGGTCGAGCAGCTCGGCGTACGTGAGGGTGCGGGTGGTCCCGGTGACCGGGCTGTCGTAGACCAGCGCGGCACGGTCACCGAATCCGGCCAGCACATGGCGGTCGACGGCGTTGTGACAGGTGTTGAGCCTGCCGCCGGCGAACCACCGCGGCCGCGCCGCGTCGGAGCGGTCCATCACCCGGGGCGGCGGGACGCTCCAGTCCAGGGCCTGGGCCGCCTCTCCCCAGAACCCCTCCGGGTCGGCGAGGCTGCGGGCGTGCAGGGGGCGTACGCCCCCCAGGACTCCGGTTGCCTGGTCATCCCCGCACTCTGGCGCCTGCGGGAGGCCGGCGCCGCGTAGCCTCTGCACTAGATGCGGTCCCACCGCGTACGAACGAGAGGCGCCCCGCATGAGCAAGGACGACAAATCCCCCGATGCCCCCGCAGCGGAGGCCGCCGCGTCGGGGTCGGCCTCGGCCGACGACGACGTCAAGCGCCGCTACCGCGAGGCCCTCGACCGCAAGCAGGCCGGCCAGTCCGGCGGCGGCGGGCACGCCGAGGGCGACTCCAAGGTCCACGAGGCGCACGGGCCCGCCAAGTCGCAGCGCACCTTCCGCCGCAAGGCCGGCGGCTGAGCTACCCCCGGATCCGCTCGTTGGCGGGGTCGTAGAGCGGGCGCAGCGAGACCCGGGCCGGCCACCGTCGGTCGGCGATCTCGACCTCCCACTCCCCCGCGTCCAGCCAGGCTTGATCGATGGGGTCGTCCGCCTCCACCATCGCCAGGCCGACGGCGCCGCCGAGCGTGAACCCGTACGACGCGGCGCGGAGGTAGCCCACCGCCAGGCCGTCGCGCAGCAGCGGCTCGGCGTGGAACATCAGCGGCTCGGGGTCGGTCAGCAGCACCTGCACCAGCCGCTTGCGCAGCGGCCCGGCGGCCCGCTGGGCGGCCACGGCGTCGCGGCCGGTGAAGCCGCCCGGCTTGTCCAGCGCGACCGCGAACCCGAGCCCGGCCTCCAGCACGGTGTCGGTGTTGTCGATGTCGTGGCCGTAGTCGCGGTAGCCCTTCTCCAGCCGCAGGCTGGACAACGCCTTGAGCCCGACGTGCCGCAGCCCGTGCTCCGGCCCCGCCTCGACCAGCCGCTCGTACACGTGGACGGCCTGCTCGGCCGGGACGTACAGCTCGTAGCCGAGCTCGCCGAGGTAGGTGATCCGCACGCAGAGCACGCGGGCGTACCCGAGGTCGATCTCGCGGGCGCACCGGAACGGGAACGCCTCGTTGGACAGGTCGGCCGAGGTGAGCGACTGCAGCAGGTCGCGCGAACGCGGCCCCTGCACGTTGAGCTGGGCGAAGCCCGAGGTGACGTCGGTGACGAAGGCGTGCGCGTCGCCGATCCCGCGCCGCAGCAGCGTCTCGACGTGGCGGTGGGCGGTGTCCGAGGCCACCACCATGAACCGGTCCTCGTCGAGCTTGGTCACCGTCAGGTCGGCCTCCAGCCGGCCGCGGTCGTTGAGCCACTGCGTGTACGTGATGACGCCGGGCTCGCCGTCGACCCGGTTCGCCGACAGCCGCTCCAGCACCGCGCCGGCGTCGCGGCCCTGCGACGTGGAACTTCGCCATGAACGACATGTCCATCAGGCCGACGCCCTCGCGGACGGCGCGGTGCTCGGCCTCCCAGTGGCCGAACCACTCCGGCCGGCCCCAGGTGAGCGGCCCCGCCGACGGCTCGGCGCCCTCCGGCGGCGTACCAGTCGGCGCCCTCCCACCCGCTGACGTCGCGGAAGTAGGCGCGCTGCGGCCGAGCCGCTCGTGGAGCGGCGACCGCTTGGCGCCGCGGGCGGTCTGCATCGACTGGTGCGGGTAGTGGCAGGCGTACACCATGCCCAGCGACTCGACGGTGCGCGTGCGGCGGTAGTCGGGGTTGGCCTGGTAGCGGTGCAGCCGGTCGATGTTCATGCCGGTCACGTCGATGTCGGGCTGGCCGTCGATGACCCAGTGCGCCATGCGCGCGGCCGAGGCCGCCGCCGGTGAGGATGCCGATGGAGTTCAGGCCCGGCGGCGACGAAGTAGTTGCGCAGCTCCGGCGCCTCGCCGACGACCGGGGCGAGGTCCGGCGTGAAGCTCTCCGGCCCGCAGAAGAAGGTCCGGATGCCGACCTCGAACGACACCGGCACCCGGGACATCGCCTGTCTCCAGGTACGGGCCCATCCGATCCCAGTCCGGCGGCAGCGTCGTCGAAGGAGACGTCCTCGGGCACGCCCTCGACCTGCCACGGCGCGCACACCGGCTCGAACAGGCCGACCATCAGGCCGCCGCCCTCCTCGCGGAAGTAGCCGTAGCGACGACGGGTCCTCGAGCACCGGCCACGACCGGTCGATGCCGTCGACCGGCTCGGTGATCAGGTAGTAGTGCTCGGCCGCCTGCAGCGGGATCGTCACGCCGTGCGCCTCGCCGAGCTGCCGGGCCCACATGCCCGCGCAGTTGACGACGTACTCGCACTCGATGTCGCCGTGCGGCGGTGCGGACGCCGCGCACGGCGCCGCGGTCGGTGAGCACGCCGAGTGACCGGCACCCCCTCGAGGACCGTCGCGCCCTGCAGGCGCGCGCCCTTGGCCAGCGCCATCGTCACGTCGACCGGGTTGGCGCGGCCGTCGTCGGCGACGTAGAAGCCCGCGAGCAGGTCGTCGGTGCGGGCGAGCGGGAACAGCTCGGCGACCTCGCGCCGGCGAGATCTCGTGCACGTCGACGCCGCAGCAGCCGGTTGAACGCCGACACGCGGCGGTACTCCTCCAGCCGGTCCTCGTCGGCGGCGACCTCGATGAAGCCGACCGGCGTGAACCCGGTGGACTGCCCGGTCTCGGCCTCGAGCCGCGCGTAGAGGTCGCGGGTGTACTGGCGCATCCGGGTCGAGGTCTCCGAGGTCGAGCCGAACGTCACCATCAGCCCGGCGGCGTGCCAGGTCGTGCCCGAGGTGAGCCGGTCGCGCTCCAGCAGGACGACGTCGGTCCACCCGGCGTGGGCCAGGTGGTAGGCGACCGACGTGCCGATGACCCCGCCGCCGATGACGACGACGCGGGCGCGGGACGGCAGCGTGGGGGTCACGGTCGAAACCTACGGCCCCCGCGAGGCGGCGTCAGCGCGCGTACGAGGCGGCGAGCCGGGCGAAGCCCTCGTCGAGCGACACCGACGGCGCCCACCGCAGGGCCTCGCGGGTGCGGCGCTGGTCGAACCAGTGCGCGGTGCGCCAGCTGCTCGGCCAGGAACCGGGTGAGCGGCGGGTCGTCCTCGCGTCCGCGCAGGCCCCACACCGCATCGACGACGGCGCCGGCCGACCACGGCGACGGGGAACGGCACCCGCACCCGCGGGCCGGGCACCCCCGCGGCGGCGCAGATCGCGCCGAGGATCTCGGCCACCGGGCGCGGCTCGCCGTTGGAGACCACGAACGCCTCCCCGCCCACGTCGGGGGCCCGGTCGAGCGCCGCCACCAGCGCCTCGGCGGCGTTGTCCACGTACGTCGTGTCGATCAACGCCGAGCCGCTGCCCACCAGGGCCAGCCGGCCGGCCCGCCCTCGCTCCACGATCCGCTCGACGAGCTGGGTGTCGCCCGGCCCCCACACGAGGTGCGGCCGCACCGCGACCACGGCCATCGCCGGACCGTGCGCGGCGAGCGCGATCTGCTCGGCCATCGCCTTGCTGCGGCTGTACGGGCCGCGGGCCGACGCGGGGTCGGCGGGTCCGGCGCCCGCGCCGACGAGGGACCGGCCGGCGTGCGCCACCGACGGGCGACGACACCTGGACGAACGCGCCGCACCCCGGCGCGCGGGCCGCCTCGACGAGGGCACGGGTGCCCTCCACGTTGATCGCCAGGTAGTCGGCCCAGGCGCCGACCACGTTGACCTTGGCCGCCAGGTGCACGACGGCGTCCATGCCCTCGACCGCGGCCGCCGAGCGCCGCCGGATCGCGCACGTCGGCCAGCCGCTCCTCGAGCCCCAAGCCAGCTGGGTCGGCGCTGCAGGACGACCACCTGGTCGCCTCGCTCGGCCAGCCGGCGCGCGACCGTCGCCGCCCAGCAGCCCAGACGCTCCGGTGACCAGGACCCGCACGGCTCAGGCCAGCCGGCGAGACGCCCAGCGGCGCCAGCGCGGCGCGGTCGATCTTGGAGTTGTGCCGGATGTCGACCGGCAGCTCCGGCCGCACGAGGACCGCCGCCACGGGCACCCCGGCGACGTCGCGCACCGCGGCCGCCAGGTCGGATCGGCCAGCCCGCCGCGGCGGGGCGCCCCGTCGCGCGGCACGGCCACCACGGCCACGACCTGGGCCCCTGCCGGCCCGACGCCGACGCACGCGGCTGCATCGACCTCGGGCAGCGCCTCGACCCGCTGCTCGACGCCGACCGGGGTCACCGGTCCGTCGGCCGTCCAGACCACGTGCGCCAGCCGGCCCTCGACCCAGAGCCGGCCTTCGGCGTCGAGGTGGCCGACATCGCCGGTGCGGTGCCAGCCGTCCGGGTGCGAGGCGGCCGACTCGGTGGCCCAGAGCCGGTCGTAGCGGTCCTTGGCCCAGGGCGCGCGGACCAGGATCTCGCCGTGACGCCGCGGTCCACGTCGTCGATGGCGACCTCGGCGCGACCCGGCCGACGCCGGGAGGCTCCGACGCAGACCCCTTCGCCTGGTCCCGCCACGGCCATCCCGCGCAGGTCGATGTCCGCCACGGGGAGGACCTCGGTCATGCCGTACGGCGTGTGCGCCTCGGCGTGGGGCAGCACGCCCAGCATCAGGCGCAGCAGCGGCGCGGGCACCGGCGCGCCCGCGCTCATCAGCAGCCGGACGCCGGCCAGCGCCTCGCGCTGCGCCGGGGTGAGCGCGCCCGCCGTGGCCACGACCGTGCGCAACGAGGCCGGCGACGCCCAGACCAGCGTGGCGCCCACGGCGGCCGCGGCCTCCGCGAGCTTGGCGGCGTCCAGCGTGGCCGGCTGCGTCACGTCGATGTCGGGCACAGCCGAGGCGATCCCCATCGCCGGGCCGTACAAGGCGAACGGAGCGAAGGCCGCGACCAGCCGGTCGGTCGGCCCGATGCCGTACAGCGCCACGAGCGCGTCGCGGTTGGCCTCGACCTGGCGGTGGCGGTAGACGACGCCCTTGGCCGGGCCGGTCGCCCCGGAGGTGAAGACCACCGCGGCCTCGTCCTCGGGCCCGGGCGCCTCCGGCAGCGGCCGGCCCCTGCCGCGGGCGGCGAGGTCGCCCAGGGTCGCCTCGGCGCCCAGCGCGCGGGCCCGTGCCGCGCTGATCGACCCGGCGGCGAACCGGCGGCCCCCGATGCGCAGGGCCCGGGCAGCGGCCAGCCCGCGGCCCACCGCGATCAGGTGGTCGGGCCAGGCCCCGCGCAGCGCCCGCGCGAGCCCGCGCACACCCAGCCCCGCGTCGGCGACCACGATGACCGCGCCGATCCGCCAGCAGGCGTAGACGGCGGCGGTCAGCTCGGCCCCGGGGGGCACCAGCAGCGTCACCCGGTCGCCGTGCCGCACCCCCGCGTCGGCCAACCCGGCCGCCAGCGCGTCGACGACCCGGTCGAGCTGCCGCCAGGTCACCGTGCGTCCGGCGGACCCGAGCTCGACGACGGCCGGCTGGTCGGCGGACCCGGGGTCGGCCGCGCGCTCGGCGAGGGCCGCGCCCATCGGCCGGCGATCACCGGCGGACGCCCGGGCCGGCGGCGGCGAGGAGGCCGACCCCAGCCCCTCGACCCAGCGCCGGAGGTCGTCGAAGAGCCGCGGCGCGTCCTCGGTGACGAGGTGCGAGGCGCCCTCGTAGCGGTGCGCGTCGGCGTGCGGCATCCGGTCGAGCAGGTCGCGCAGGTAGCGGTCGGAGAACACCGGGTCGGCCGGACCCCAGGCCAGCAGCACCGGCACGTCCAATGTGCGCACCCCGTCGGCGATCGCCCGCAGCGTCGGCATCGAGGGGTGGTCGTCCTCAAGGGGGATGTCGGCGACGAAGTCGGCGACGGCCGAGCGGCGGGCCGCAGTGGCGTACGGGGCCGCGAAGGCGTCGCGCACCTCACGCGGGCGGACGCGGTCGCGACAACGCGGTGGTGCCGCGCACGAAGGCGGGGGTGCGCTCGCAGGTGGCGCGCAGCAGCGCGGGGGTCCGGGCCGTGCGGATCAGGGTCGGGGCCGGCGACCCCGCCGGCTGGTGGACGGCGGTGTTGGCGAGGACCACGCCGACGAGCCGGTCGCGGTGGGCCAGCGCCCAGCCCAGCGACACCGGGCCGCCCCAGTCGTGGGCCACCGTGACGACCGGTCCGTCGACCTCCAGCGCGTCGAGGACGCGGCCGAGGTCGTCGATGCGCTGCGCCAGCCGGCGGGCGCCGTCGATCCGCTCGGAGTAGCCCATCCCGAGCTGGTCGACCGCGACCACGCGCCAGCCGCGCGGCGGGGCAGCCAGCAGCGCGCGCCACAGGTACGACCAGGTCGGGTTGCCGTGAACGCACACCAGCGTGCCGAGCCGCTCGCCCTCCGGCCAGCCGGTGTCCAGCACATGGAAGCCGCGGCCCACCCCGTCCGCGTCGGTGATCTCGACGAGCGCGCGACCAGGCCGGGTCGAGCCCGGGCAGCCCCGCGGGCGGCAGTGCGGCGGGCTCGTCGCTTCGCGGGCGCGCTCACCACTCGAGTTCGAGGGCGCAGGCGTTGATGCCCGAGCCGATGCCCATCAGCAGGACGCGGTCGCCGGGCGCCAGCGAGTCGGCCTCGAGTGCCAGCGTGAACGGCACCGAGGCCGGGCCGATGTTGCCGCGGGAGGGGAACGTGCTGGGCATCAGGTCCGGATCGATGTTGAGCGCCTTGCTGATGGCGGCCGTGTGGACCTTCGAGATCTGGTGCGACACGTAGCGGTCCATCCCGCTCCAGTCGAACTCCTTCTTGGCCTCGGCCCACAGCTCGATCGACAGCTGCACGCCGGCCGCGAACAGCGCCTTGGAGTCGGTGCGCATGTCCTCGAGGGTGCCGACGCACAGCTGGTGGTGCTCGGTGGCCGCGCGGGTGGCGCCGCCGATGACCCGGTGGCCCTCCGGGTGGCGATCGGCCGGGCCCAGCACCATGGCCGCGCCGCCGGAGCCCAGCGTCAGCGAAGCGAACTGCGACCAGACGTCGTCGGCGGTGGCGTCGCGCTGCGCGAGCCGCTCGAGCGTGAGCTCCTGGGTGCGGCGGCTGCCCTCGCCGTCGACGATCAGGGCGTACTCGATCTGGCCGGCGTCGATCATGGTCGAGGCCAGCTGGATCGCGTTGACGAAGCCCAGGCAGGCATTGGCCAGGTCGAAGGTGAGGCAGCTGCTCGGCAGCCCCAGCTGGTGGTGGACCGCCACCGCCTTGCTCGGCTCGAGGTGGTCGCGGCAGACCGAGGAGTCGATCATCAGCCCGATCCGGCGCGGGTCGATCCCCGCGTCGGCGATCGCCTTGGCTCCGGCCATCGCGGCCGCGTCGGCGAACGAGACGTCCTCCGGCCACCACCGGCGCTCCTCGATGCCGGCGACGACGCCGAGCATTCCGGGGCGGACGCCGGTGCGCTCGTACGTCTCGGCGAGGCGCTCGTCGAACGACGCCGAGGTGACGACGATCGGGGCATCCACGGCGGTGACGGACAGGACCGCGGAGTTGCGGATCCGGAAGTAGACGTTGCCCGGCAGCGCCGGTTCGGGCATGACTGAGCCGGCGACTGGACGGGAGGCTGCGTCAGCGGCCGGGGGGATGCTCATGGGGGCCCTTCGAGGCGGGGGCGGGAGATCGCCTGCGCCAGCGACCGCGTCCTGCGGCCGAGGCGGCAGCAAATCGTCTCACGGGCCGCCTGGCCGGACTTGACGCCTGGCCTCACATGGCACTTTGTGAAGAATTGTTCATCTGCTAACTTATGCTCTCGCCACGTCGACGGACGAAGGCCCCATGGGCGTCCCGCTCTACCAAGCCAAGGCCGAGTTCTTCCGCACGCTGGGTCACCCCGCGCGGATTCGGGTGCTTGAGCTGCTCAGCGAGGCCGGCTCGGTCGTCTACACCCTCGCCCTCCCGGAGTTCCGCGGCCTCGCTCGAGGGGACCCCCCTCCCCAGCACGGGGCTCGCGGGCGATGAGCAGGCCCTCCTTGACGAGCGGATCATCGCCTACCGGCTTGAGGGACCGCTCTTCTTCGGCGGAGCGCACCAGGCCCTGCTCGAGCCATAGCGCGGGGGGTCAGTCCTCCGGACGGCGGCGGAGGGCCTTGGTCTGCCCGCGTCGGGTCTTCGCGTCCAGCCGCCTGCGCACCGCCGAGCGGCTGGGGCGGGTCGCCCGTCGGGGACGCGCCGGCGCCGCCACGGCCTCGGCGAGCAGGGCTGCCAGGCGCGCCTCCGCGGCCTCGCGGTTGCGCAGCTGGGAGCGGTGCTCAGACGCGGTGATCGTGAGCACGCCATCCACCAGCCTGCGCGCCAGGGACGCCAGGGCCCGCGACCGGTAGGGCTCCACCAGGCTCGGCGAGCGCGCGACATCGAAGGACAGCTCGACCCGAGAGTCGGTCGTGTTGACCCCTTGCCCGCCTGGGCCGCTCGATCGCGAAAAGCGCAGGGCCAGCTCCGCCTCCGGGATCACCAGGAAGCGGGTGACCTGCAGGGGCCCCGGCATCCCGCCAGCATGCCGCAGCAGGCCGCCGCCTGCCTCGACCCGCCCGGGCGCGAGCGGCCAAAGGCGGTACCCTGGGACGCTCAGATCAGGAGGGCGTATGGGCCAGGCCGCTGTCGTCTCAGCGCGCCCCCCCGCGTCCGATCCGGCTCCCCTGCCCACAGGTGCGCCGTGGACTCCCGCACCTGCCCGGCCTCGACGCCGTCCGCGCGATCGCGGTCGCCGCGGTGCTGCTCTTCCACCTCCCAGGGCGCCCGCTCGTCGGCGGTTTCCTCGGCGTCGACGTCTTCTTCGTGCTCTCGGGCTTCCTGATCACCTCGCTGCTGCTGCTTGAGGTTTCCTCCGGCGGCGGCATCGCGTTTCGGGAAGTTCTACCTGCGCCGCGCCCGGCGGCTGCTGCCGGCCCTGTTCTTCATGCTCGCCGGCACCGGCGTGTTGGTGCTGCTGTTCGCCCGCGACGCCGCGGCGCAGTTCCGCACCGACGTCCTCGCCGCGATCACCTACACCAGCAACTGGTGGTACATCTTCGACGAGCGGTCGTACTTCGAAGCCGCCGGTCGGCCGCCCCTGCTGCAGCACCTGTGGTCACTCGGCGTGGAGGAGCAGTTCTACCTGGTCTGGCCGATCGTGCTGCTGTTCCTCTACCGGCGCTGGGGCCGCCACGGCGTGCTGTGGGGCGCCGTGGTCGGCGTCGTCGCCTCCACGGCGCTGATGGCCAGCCTCGCGGCCGCCGGGGACATCCCGGCCGCGAGCGACGCGGCCCGGGTGTACTTCGGCAGCGACACCCACGCGATGAGCGTCTTGGTGGGCGCCGCGCTCGCCTGCGTGCTGCGCCCCAGCACCCTCTCGCCGGTCGTGGCCCGGGGCGCCGACGCGCTGCTGTGGACAGGGGGCATGGCCGGCCTGATCGGTCTCACCTGGGTCTTCGCCAACGTGGGCGAGGGCTCGTCGTTCCTCTACCGCGGCGGGTTCCTCGTGGTCTCCCTGCTCACCGCGGGGGTGGTCGCGGTCGCCGCGCACCCCGGTGCGCAGCTTCGGCCGCGTCTTGGGCGTATCCCCCGTGCGCTGGCTCGGCACCCGCTCGTACGGCATCTACCTGTGGCACTGGCCGATCTTCTTGCTCCTCCGCCCGGGCGTCGACCTGCCGTACGACGGGCTGGCCGCTGACGCCACGGCGCTCGCCGTGACCGGGCTGGTGGCCGAGGTGTCGTACCGCTGGGTCGAGACCCCGGTGCGCGACGGCCGGTTCGCCGCCCTCTGGCGCGGCGCCTGGCAGCGCGGGGCCCGCGGTATCGCCGTCGTCGTCGCGGCCCTCACCGCCACCGCACTGGCCGTCTTCGGGGCGGGCGCGGCGCTGGCGGCGATCCCAGCGGTGACCGCCGCGGACTACCTGCGCGGGCTCGAGTCGATCGGAGCGGGAGCGCTGCCGACGACGAGCCCGACCGCCGCGCCGGCTCCGACGGCTCCCCCGTCGGCAGCCCCAGACCCGCCCCCCACCCCAGCGCCCGCCGTTGCCCCAGCCCTGTCCCAGCAGCCCATCACCGTGGTCGGCGATTCCGTCCTGCTGGGCGCCCACACGGTGATCTCGCAGTTGATGCCGCAGGCCGGCGTCGACGCGGCGATCTCGCGCCAGGCGGGGGACATCTACGCCCGGGTGCTTGAGCACAAGGCCGCCGGGAGCCTGCAGGGCGTCGTCGTGATCCACCTCGGCACCAACGGGCTCATCAAGCAGCCGGAGCTCCAGGCGCTGCTTCAGCAGCTGACCGACCGCACGCGCGTGGTCATCGTCAACACCCGGGTGCCGAAGGTCTGGCAGGACGAGTCGAACAACAACATCCAGGTGGTCGCGGCCCAATTCCCCAACGTGCGGGTCGCCGACTGGTACGCGGCCTCGGCCGGCCACCCGGAGTACTTCGTCGCCGACGGGGTCCACCTCACCAAGCCCGGCATGCAGGCGTACGCAACGGTGATCCAGCAGACGCTCGACGGCTGACGGACCTCCCGCAGTCGGCGTGCGCGGGCGGGCCTCAGGGCAGCAGCACGCTCATGCAGGTGGTGCCGGCCTCGGCCTTCTCCAACTCGGCGACGTCGACGCGGTGCACGGCGAACCCCCGCGCGGCGATGGCCTCCGCCGTGCGCGGCGCCGCGGCGGAGACGACGACGGCATCCCCCACGATCAACACGTCGGCCCCTTGCGGCTCGGGGGCCTCCAGCACCTCCCGATCGCCGAAGGCCGCGAGGTCCACGCTGCCCGGCCACACCACGAGGGTGCCATCGGGAAGCGCGGTGGCGCCGGACTTCAGGTGCAGCACACCTCTGACGGGCACGGGCACCACGTCGAACCCGTACGGGGCGACCGCGGCAGAGAACGCGGCACGGCCCGCGGCATCGGTGCGCGCGGTGTCGCCGACGTAGAAGGTGCGGTCGATGCGCAGGACATCGCCGCCGTCGAGGTGCGCCGGCGCAGCGAGCTCCGCGGTGGGGATCCCGAGTCGCCGCAAGGCCGCGCGCATCGTGGGGACCTCACCCCGTCGGCTCTCGGCCCCGGGCCGCGTGAGGACGGCGAGCGCCCCGGCCATCACGGCCACGTCTTCCACGAACACCCCGTCCGGGTGCTCAGGAGCGTCCTCGACCCAGACGGGCTCCACCCCAAGCGAGGCCAGCAGCGCCACGTACGCCTCGTGCTCCGCCCGCGCACGGGCAGCGTCGATGGGCTGGCGATCGAGGTGGGTCAGCTCGCACTCGGCGAGCAAGGGGCTGGGGCGGCGGACCAGGGCTCGCATGCCGAGAGCCTGGCACGCGGCGACGCGCCGCGGGCGGCTAGCGGCAGGTGCAGCGACGCTCGGCCGGCACGTTGCGGAGGACCTGGTCGACGTGCATGCCACAGCCGGAGTACGTCACCTTGTTGCACTGGTAGCACAGGGCCGGACTGCACATGCGAGGTCCTCCACGAGGTTGGGGGCGGTGCGGAAGATTCGAGGATACCCCATGGGGTATGTCAGCGCACATTCGGTCACCCCGTGAGCAGCCCCTCCCCCGGCAGGTGCTCGAAGACGAGCTGGGTCTGGGTTCCGCGTACCGCCGGGTGGCTCGTGACGCGGTCCAGGATGACCGCCCGGAGTGCGTCGGAGGACTCGGCCGCGACATGGATGAGGTAGTCGTCCTGCCCGGCCATGTGGAACACCTGCAGCACGCCAGGCAGCGTCGGGGCGAGGGCCCGAAACGCGTCGACGTGGGTGTGGGTGTGGCCGTGCAGCCGCACCGCGATCAGCGCCTGCAGGGGCCGGCCGACCGCGGTGGGGTCGACGTCGGCGTGGATGCCGCGGATCACCCCGCGCCGGCGCAGCGCCCGAATCCGCAGCAAAGCGGTGGACGGGGCCACCCCCGCGGCGGCGGCGAGGTCGGCGTTGGGCGTGCGGCCGTCGGCACGAAGCGCGGCCAGCAGCGCGAGGTCGACGTCGTCGAGTCCGGCGGCCTGCGGTGGATGCTTCGGCAAGGGGCGCTCCGTGCGGTCGGTCGTTCGGTGAACGGATGTCGGATCACACCAATATCGCAGATCATTCGATGAAGCACCTATCTGCCTGCACTATCGTTCATCCTTGGCGCATGGAGCCCACAATTCCACACCTGACGGTGGAGTCCAGGCCCGACTGGGGGCAGCGCACCCGAGCGGTGCACGCGGGGCGGCTCGATCTCGCCGCGCTGGGGGTGCACGCGCCCCCGCTCGACCTGTCCACCACGTATCCGCTCACTGACGTCGATGCGGCCGGGGACTCGTACGAGTCGATGGCGCGCGGCGGCGAGCCGACCGCCGGAGGGCCCGTCTACGCGAGGCTGTGGAACCCCACGGTGGCCCGCTTCGAAGACGCCCTCGCCGCGCTGGAGGGGACGCCCCACGCGGTCGCCTTCGGCAGCGGCATGGCGGCGATCTCGGCAGCCTTGATCTCCTGCGTGCACGCCGGCACCCCGCACATCGTCGCGGTCCGGCCGCTTGTACGGCGGCACCGACCACCTGCTCGCGACCGGGCTGCTCGGCACCCGGATCACCTGGGCTCAGCCCGACGGCATCGCCGAGGCGCTTGAGCCGGACACCGGGCTGGTCATCTGCGAGTCGCCCGCGAACCCCACCCTGCAGCTCCTCGACCTCGACGACGTCGTACGGCAAGCCGGCCGCGTCCCCGTGATGGTGGACTCCACGTTCGCCACTCCGGTGCTGCAGCAACCCGCCCGTCACGGCGCCGCCCTCGTCATGCACAGCGCGACGAAATTCCTCGGCGGCCATGGGGACGTGGTCGGCGGGGTCGTCGCCTGCGGGGACGAATGGGCGGCCCGGCTGCGCACCGTTCGAGCCGTGACCGGAGCCGTGCTGCACCCGCTGGGCGCGTACCTGCTGCTACGGGGACTCCCCACGCTGCCGCTGCGGGTGGAAGCCCAGCAACGCACGGCAACCGTGATCGCGGAGTATCTCGCCGGCCACTCGACCATCGCCGCCGTCCACCACCCGAGCCTCCCGGGCGCCGATCCGCTGGGGCTGATCGGCAGCCAGCTGGCGGGCCCGGGGAGCCTGCTGGCCTTCGAGTTGCAGGGCGGGTACGACGCCGCGCGCGCCACCGCGCAGGCGGTTCGGCTGATCACCCACGCAGTCTCGCTCGGCGGCGTGGACAGCCTGCTCCAGCACCCCGCCTCGCTCACCCACCGCCCGGTCGAGGCATCCGCGAAGCCGCCGCAGTCCCTGCTGCGGCTCTCCGTGGGGCTGGAAGACGCCGCCGATCTGATCGCCGATCTCACGCAGGCCCTCGGCGCAGCCGAGCGGGCCCGTGCGGTCGTTACGGCTGTGGGTTGACCCGCGGATCCAGCATGGTGAGCAGCAGGCGGCTCGGCTGGAGCGCCAGCACGGAATGCGGCACCCGGGCGTCGAGGTGCACGACTGCCCCCGGGCGCGAGCGACACCTCGCGGCCGTCTGCGGTGACCCGGAGCTGACCGTCGAGGACCTGAAGCAGCACGGGCATCGCCGCGGTGTGCTCGGTCAGCTCCTGGCCAGCGTCGAAGGCGAAGAGCACCAGCCGCGCGCCGGCCGCCTTGAGCACGGTGCGGGACACCGTGCTATCGGCGGCCACCTCGACCAACGCAGCCACATCGTCGAGCTCGGTCATAGCAGCGCCCGTGGGGTCGGTCATCGGGGAATCCCTTCATCGCCGGTGAGCTCGACGCTATCCGGAGGCGCGTCCGGACGACCAGCGACTCAGGCCGCCTCCGTCACCTCGACCCCGTCAACCCAGTCGGGCCAACCGGCTGCGGCGTCCGGGTTGTCAGCCCAGGCGAGGGCATCAGTGAGGGCATCAGCGAGGGCGAGGTCCGCCAGCCACTCCCCGTCCGGGTCGCACGCCTTGGGCGACAGGTGGACGGGCGCCCACTGGGCGCGGGCGTGCTGGGTGCAGGCCTCGCCGCCGGGTGGGGGTGGGTCGGTGGTGTAGGCGGCTCCGAGGGGGCTGGTCCACGCCAGCCGGCCGCCGGGCAGGGCGGTGGCCTGCCAGCCGGCCTCGTGCTTGAGCCGGTGGTGCCGGCGGCACAGGGCGTGCAGGTTCGCCGCGGACGTCTCGCCCTCGGGGTAGGCCACGGTGTGGTCGAGGTCGCAGCCGGCGGCCTGCCTGCGGCAGCCGGGGAACCGGCACATGGCGTCGCGGATCCGCACGAACCGCTCCAGGTCGGCCGGCGGGTCGTGCTGCCGCCTGCCGACGTCGAGGACCGCGCCCGACTCGGGGTCGGTCAGCACCCGCCGCCACACCCCGTCCCGGGCGAGCTCGCGGGCCAGGGCGTCGGGGATCGGCCCGTACCCGGCCAGGTGGGCGGGCTCCCCGCCCAGGCCCAGCAGCGTCCCGGCGGGGACGGTCACCAGGATCTGCGGGCGCTCCCCGCGCGGGCGCGGGCACCTCACGGGAGCCGGCGGCGGTGCTCGCGGGGGCGGCCGGGGGGCGCGCCCCTCCGGGGCGAGAAGCCACCCCAGCCCCGGCGGGACCCGCCCCCCGCCCGCCACCTGAGCTCGCGCGGCCCGTCCCGCAGAGCAGGTCGACGAGGGCGTCGGCGCGGCACTGGTCCAGGGTCGGCAGCGGGCCCGCGCTCCAGGGGCGGCTCCCCGCGCTCCGCCGCCCGCGCGGCCGCGTCGCGGCGCGCGTCGCGCTCGGCGCAGCGCGCCGCCCACCCCGCCTGGCCGAGCGCGGCGTACACGCGCAGCGCGTCCGGCGCGGTGAGCAGCGCCCGCAGCTCGGCCATCCCGTCCTCGCGCGGGTCCACCCGCACGAAGCCGCGCCCTGGCGGGCCTCCGCATGGCGGGCGTCCGCCGCCGCCGGGTCCGCCTTGAGCACCAGCCGGGCCAGGGCCGCGCCGCAGCTGCGGCGCGGTCTGCCCCGCGCGCCCGCTCCAGCGCGGCCGCCTCCACCGCGTCGGCCGCCGCGGCCATCCCCGGCCGCGCCGCCAGCGCCGCCCACCGCCGAGGCCACCGCCTCCGCCCGCACCCAGTCCAGCCTGCCGTCGCGCAGCGCCGCCAGCACCGCCGGCCGGCCGGTGATCGCCAGGCAGGCATCGACGCGGGACTCGGCGGCCCGCTTCGACCACGTCCACGCGGCGGCGACCTCGTCGGCGGCCACATCGAAGGGGTCGCCGGCGAACGACGCGGACACCGCCGGCTCGCGGGCCACCACCTCGGCCACCAGCTCCGCCTGCAGCGCCTGCAGCCAGCTCACCGCCCGCTGGGAGGCCGCCAACGCCTCGACCAGCGCCTCGCCGTCCGCCGCGCGCACGTCGAACCCGCCCAGCGCAGGACCCAGAGCAGGCCCCGCCAGCGATTCGAACATGTGTTCTAGTCTTATCGAGAGCCACTGCGGCGTCAAGGGTTTGATTCACTCTGGGGACAACCCCACAGCCACGTCGAGTGCGCTAAACCGCCGACCCAACCGGCCCGGTCAACGACAGGGCCACCAAGACCGGACCCGACCGTGTCGCCGACGGGCCGGCCGACCCGCAGCCGGGGGCGTCGCCGACCGCCCGTGGCGCAGGTGCCGCACCCCCGTCCGGGCACCCCACGGACAGCACGCCGGCGTGGAGTCGGCCGATCCGCACCAGGTGCTCAACGGCGGCGCCGACGACATCGCGATCAAGCGAGGTGGACCGGGCCACCTCGTCGAGGGTGCCGCAACCGGCCTCAAAGGCCTGCAGCACCGAGGTCAGCGGCGAGGCTGTCGGTGTCACAGCAGCCTCCCGACCTGGAAGATCGCCACCGCCAGCATCCAGGCCACGACCAGCTGCATCCCCACCCCGACCACCGTCCAGCGCAGGCCGATCTCGCGCTTCTGCGCGGCCAGCGTCGCCACGCAGGGCGTGTAGGCCAGCAGGAAGACCAGGAACGCGAGCACCGCCGGCATCGGGGTGGCCGCCGGACGACTCCTCGAAGCTCGCGACGCAGTTCATCGCCGAGTGAGCCCGGGTTGGGAGGCGTCGGCGGGCTCGGCGTGGCGAAGGTCTGCGCCCACGACGAGATCACCGCCTCCTTGGCGACGAAGCCCACCATCAGCGCACTGGTGGTCTCCCAGTTGCCGAATCCGGCCGGGACGAACACCGGGGCGACGGTCTGCGCGACGGCCGCGTACACGCTGTCCTGCACCGGGACGTCGCCGAACGAGCCCTGCCCGACGGCGCCGGGATCGCGACTAGCGCCACACCGCGACCACCGTCGCCACGATGATCCCGCTGGCCGTGCGCAGGAAACCCTGCAGCCGCACCCACGTGCCGGCCCAGAGCACCCGCGGCAGACGGCAGCTGGTACGGCGGCAGGTCGAGCACCAGCGGGTCGTCCCCCATCGCGCGGATCAGCGTCGAGCGCAGCAGCAGCCCGACCAGCACGACGAGCACGATGCGACAGCACGTACATGGCGAACACGACGGTGCCCGGCACTGGACCGAAGAACGTCGTGGCCACCAGCACGTACACCGTGAGCCGGGCGCGTGCAGGAGGTGAACGGGACCAGCAGCGCCGTGAGCAGGCGGTGGCGGGCGTCGGGCAGCACGCGGGTGCCGCCGATCGCCGGCACGTTGCAGCCGAACCCGACCACCAGCGGCAGGAAGGCCCGCCCGGGCAGGCCGATCCGCCGCATCAGGCGGTCGGTGACCACGGCCGCCCGGGCCATGTAGCCGGAGTCCTCCAGCAGCGACAGCAGCGCGAACATCAGGGCCATCAGCGGCACGAAGGTCAGCAGCATGCCGACGCCGGCGATCAGGCCGTCCACCACGAGGCCCGTGACCCAGGTGTCCCCGAGCCCGACCACGTCCAGCACCCACGTGGCGGCCGACGCGACCGGCCCGGTGACGAAGGCGTCGAGCGCCTCCTGCATCGGCGCCGCGACCGTCGTGGTGATCTGGAACACCAGCCACATCACCGCCAGGAAGACCAGCGGGCCCGCTGAACGGGGGCCGTGACGACGCGGTCGATGCGGTCCGACCAGGTCGCTGCGGCCGACGGCGTGCGCGCTCGACGGCGGCTCGACGGCCGTCGCGATCCAGGTGAACCGGGCGTCGGCCACGGCGAGCGGGTCGTCGCCTCCGCCGGCCTGCCGGGGCGTCGGCGGCGGCGCCCTGGAGCGCTCGGTCGACCGCGCGGCCAGTCCGCGCACGCCCTCGCCGCGGCGGGGGTCGAGGTCGACCACCGGCACGCCGACGGCCGCCGCCAGGGCGTCAGGATCGACGCTGACCCCGCGGCGGGCCGCGACGTCGGTCATGGTGACGGCCAGCACCAGCCGGGTGTCCGTCTCGCGCAGCTGGGCCAGCAGGTAGAGCGCCGCGGGACAGGTGCGCGGCCGAGCGGTGACGACCACCACATCCGGGCGCTCGGTCCGGGGCCTCGTCGACCAGCAGCGCCCGGGTGAGCTCCTCGTCCGGGGACAGCGGGTCGAGGCTGTAGGCGCCCGGGCAGGTCCAGCAGGACCGCCTCGCCGCTCGGGCAGGCCCAGGACGCCGCGGCCCACCGCGACCGTCGTGCCGGGCCAGTTGCCGACGTCGCGGCGCAGGCCCGTGAGCGCGTTGAACAGCGTGGACTTGCCGACGTTGGGGCTGCCGACCAGTGCCACCACCGGCGCGTCCGCCGAGCCCACCCACGCGGAGGCCTCGCTGTGGCACGAGGGAACCGAACGAGTGGATCGGGCGCTTGGGCGGTCCGGTGCGGGCGCGCTCACTGCGCTCCCGCCTCGGTCGGCTCGCGGCGTCGGCCTCAGCCGCGCGCACCGGGATCGCCGGGCGGTCTGCCGGTCGATCGCGATCCGGGTGTCTCCCACCGCGAGCAGCCGGCCGCCCCCGGCGGTGCGGTGCATCACCTGGACGCTCTCTCCGGCGCGCAGCCCCAGCTCGGCCAGCCGGCGGGCCATCTGCGCGGGCACATCAGGGGCCTCGAGCACGGCGTGGGCACCGGTCCGCACGTCACCGAGACGCATGCGGACACCGTACCAGCGCGAAGTTAGGCATACCTAACTCGGTGGCCGGCGACCTCATGTGACCGTGAAGGGCAGCGAGTACTCCCCCGCGAAGCCGCCGTCCCCTCGGGCGTTGTCTCCCCCGGTCACCAGGACGGCGGGGCCGGTGAAACTCCCCAGATCGAGTGCGCCGTCGAAGGTGCCCCTGGTCCCGGTACCCGACGTGGCGGTGACGAATCCCTCCCCCACGGTGGAGCCGTCCGGCCGCTCGACCCGCCAGAGCACCGTCGCCTCGAAGGTGTTCGCAGTGCCGGCGAAGGGGATCGGGCTGGACACGACGGCGCCCGGCCAGACGGTCTCCAGCAGCACCTGCGGCGCCACTCCCTCGAAGTCGGCGCGCCCTACCGGGGGGTCGACGAGCACACCTTCGCCGCCCACGGCCTGGACGGGCTCGCCGTCGATCCTGAACCCGACCGCGGTGATGGTGTCGAACTGGGTGAGGGTGTGGACGACCTGCGCCACCCGGAGCTGCATGGACAGGCTGCCCCCACCGTCGTCAAAGGCCCCGCTGAGGTCGACCGTGGCAACCCCATCCTGGACGGCGAGGTCGAGCAACGAGGTTCCCGCGGGGATCTGGGTGGCCAGCCCCGCTGCCGCCTCCAGGGCGGTCGGCCCCTCAAGGAGGGCCTCCATGGACGCCCGCGCCACGGCCCCTCCCACCACCTCGACCCGGCGGCCGCCAACCCCGACCTGCTCGCCACGAGTGAGGTACACGAGCGCGTCGACCTGATCGCCGCTAGCGGTCGGGCTCGGCGAGGTGGCTGCCGGTGACGGGGACGGGCTCGGGCCAGGGGTGCCCGCATCCTCGCCGCAGGCGGTGATCCCGCCGAAGGCCAGGACGACCGAAACCACCGCCAGCAGGTATCGGCTCCTCATGAATCCAGCGTTCCCCCGGGGCCGGCGAGGGGGTAGGGGCTTTGGGCGACCCTGCCCGCCACTCGCGCAACCCCCGCGCGTGGGTGCGGTCTAGCCTCGGCCCGCCAAGGCCACGATCATCGCGCGCAGCCGGGTGGTCGCCTCGGCCGCAACCGACTCCATCTCGGCGTTGCCGGTGAACCCGACCATCAGCGCGGGGTCGACCGCGTCAACCTGGCAGGCGCCGGCCACCTCGCGGACCACGACATTGCAGGGCAGCAGCAGGCCCAGCGAGGGGTCGATGGTCAGGCCCCGATAGGCCAACGGCGGATTGCAGGCCCCGAGGATCGTGTACGCGGGCAGGTCGACATCCAGTTTGGCCTTCATCGTGGCGCGCACGTCGATCTCCGTCAGGACCCCGAACCCCTGCTCCGCCAGCGCGGCGCGAACGGCATCGACAGCGTCCGCGAAGGGCAGCTCGAGGGTGGCGCTGAGCGCTCCGGCGTTGTCCGGCATGGGTCCTCCTAGCGAGATCGAGGGTGGCCACCCCCATTACCCCACAGTCAGTTGGCGGCGGTGGACCCGGGCCTCCCAGGGACGCAGCATCGCCGGCCACGCCGGCCCGTCCGCGTCATCAACCGTGCCGAGCACGAGGAGCGAGCGCGACCAGGCCTCCGCCTCTGGGACCTCGACCGCCACCTCCCGTCCGGACACGTTCACGAGCACCAGCAGCTCGACGTCGCGGTGCCGGCGGGTGAACGCGTACACCTGCTCGTCCTCGGGCAGCAGCATCGTGAAGTCGCCGTAGACGACCGCCGGCTCTTGATGCCGCAACGCGATCAGCCGCCGGTAGTGGTGCAGGACCGAACCCTCGTCGGCCCGCTCGGCGGCGACATTGACCTCGCGGAAGTCCGGGTTGATGCCGATCCACGGCGTACCCGTCGTGAAGCCGGCCCCCTCGCGGTCATCCCACGGGATCGGGGTGCGCGCGTTGTCGCGGCTCATCACGCGCAGGGCCGCCAGCACCGCTTCGGGATCCTCGCCTCGGCGTACGGCGTCTGCGTAATGGTTGAGCGACTCCAGGTCGCGGAAGTCCTCGATCCCGCTGAACGTCGCGTTGCGCATGCCGATCTCCTCGCCCTGGTACACGTACGGCGTGCCCCGGTGCAGGTGCAGCAGGGTGGCGAGCGCCTTGGCCGATCGGGTGCGGTGCTCGCCGTCATCGCCGTAGCGGGAGACCACGCGCGGCTGGTCGTGGTTGCCCCAGTAGAGGCTGTTCCACCCGACGTCGGCCAGGCCGGCCTGCCAGCGGCCGAACGACTCCTTGAGGTCAAGCAGCCGAAAAGGCAGCACGTCCCACTTGGTGTCGCCCTGGTCCAACGACGTGTGCTCGAACTGGAAGACCATGTCCACCTCGGCCCGCGCCGAGTCGGTGAAGAGCCGCGCCTCCTCCACGGTGACCCCCGGCATCTCGCCGACGGTGAGCACTGCCTGCGGCCGCCCGGCGAAGACCTCGCGTTGGATCTCCGCGAGGTACTCGTGGATCCGTGGCCCGGTGAGGAAAGCGGGCGACCCGTCGCCGTACAGCGCCCCCGGCGCCACCACGCCGTCGGGCAGCCTCGGGTCCTTCGAGATGAAGTTGATGACGTCCATCCGGAAGCCGTCCACCCCGCGGTCGAGCCACCAGCGCATCATCGAGTGGATCGCTTGGCGAACCGCCGGGTTCTCCCAGTTCAGATCCGGCTGCTTGCGGGAGAACAGGTGGAGGTAGTACTCCCCGGAGGCCTCGTCGAGCTCCCAGGCCGGGCCGGAGAAGACCGACTCCCAGTTCGTCGGCTCGGCGCCCGGCTCACCGGCGGCGAAGCCAGGCCGCGGCGGCCGCCACCAGTACCAGTCGCGGTACGGGCTGTCGGGCGACGAGCGGGCGGCGGCGAACCACGGGTGCTCGTCGGAGGTGTGGTTGACGACGAGGTCCATGACGAGCCGCATCCCCCGTTCGTGGATGGCCGCCAGGAGTGCGTCGAACTCCGCCAGCGTCCCGAATGCCGGATCGATGTCCTGGTAGTCGCTGATGTCGTAGCCGTTGTCGTCCTGCGGCGAGGGGTAGACCGGCGACAGCCAGACCACGTCGACGCCCAGCCACGCGAGGTGGTCGAGACGGCCGGCGAGACCGGCGAGGTCCCCGAGGCCGTCGCCGTCGCCGTCGGCGAAGCTGCGTGGGTAGACCTGGTAGACCACGGCATCGCGCCACCACACGTCCGCCGACACCTCCGCCCACGCGCCCTCGGCCACCACCCCATTGTGTCGGAGGGGGCTGGGACGATGACGTCCGTGAAGCTCCTGCACACCTCGGACTGGCACCTCGGGCGGACGCTCTACGGCGAGAACCTGCTGACTCATCAGGCTGCCTTCCTCGACTGGCTCCTGGAGCTCAGGCGATCGCCCAGAGGTGCACGCGGTCCTGGTCGCCGGGGACGTGTACGACCGCGCGGTCCCGACGACAGACGCGGTGACGCTGCTCGATCGGGCGCTGCGGGGGCTTGCCGCCGCCAGGATCCCGGTGCTGGTCACGAGCGGCAACCACGACTCGGCGGTCAGGCTCGGCTTCGGTTCCAGGCTCAGCGAGCTGGCGGGCGTTCACCTGCGGACCGGCGTCGCCGATATCGCGCGACCCGTGGTGCTTGCCGACGAGCACGGCGAGGTCGCCCTGTACGGCATCCCCTACCTGCTTCCCGACGCGGTCATGGACGAACTCGGCGCGGAGCGCTCGCATGCGTCGGTGCTTGCCGCCGCCGCCCGGCTGATCAGGGCCGAGCGCGGCGAGCGCGGCATCACGCGGACGGTCGCGGTCGCGCACGCGTTCATCACGGGCGGCGCAGGTTCAGAGTCAGAACGGGACATCCGGGTCGGCGGCATCGGGGACGCGCCGGCGTCGGTCTTCGCCGGTCTCACCTACGTCGCCCTTGGCCACCTGCACGGCCAGCAGCACGTCAGCGCCGCAGCGGCAGGAACGACCGTCAGATACAGCGGGTCGCCACTGGCGTTCTCCTTCTCCGAGCGCTATCACACCAAGTCCGTGACTCTGGCCGAGATCGACGGCGCCGGTCAGGTCGCCTGACCACCATGCTGGCGACGCCGGTGCCGCGCCCGCTGCACGAAGTGCGCGGCCGCCTTGATGACCTGCTGGCCGACGGCGGGCCAGTGAGCGCCAGTGATCTCGCCGACGCGTGGGTCAGGGTCGTGCTGACCGACCCGGTCAGGCCTGCGGCGCCGATGGAGCGGCTGCGCGCGAAATGGCCGCACACGCTCGTACTGGACTTCGCTCCCGACGGCGAGCTGACCGGCGCGGCGACCGACCTCAGCCGGCCGCGCGGACGGCCGACCCGGTGCAGATCTGCGGTCACTTCGTCGAGTTCACCAGCGGCGGCGCGGCCAGCGAGGACCAGCGTGCCGTGCTGCGGGACGTGATCGAGGCCGTGCTGGCCAGCGACCGCGCCGACGGGCTGCTTCAAGCAGGCCAGGGACCGGCCGGGCGCCCGTCTGATGATCTGGCCGACGCAGCCTCGATCGACGAGTGGCTGGCGCATGCGGGGCGGGATGACGACTGGCTGGCTGAAGCCGCACGCGAAGCCGGGGGAATCGGCGAAGCGGGGGGCATCGGCGAGCCGGGAACACCGCGGCGGCCTGATGCGGCTGCACAGACTCGAACTGCAGGCGTTCGGCCCGTACGCGACGCCCCAGCGAATCGACTTCGACCTGCTCGCCAGCGGCGGACTGTTCCTCCTCGAGGGCCCGACCGGTGCCGGCAAGACAACGATTCTCGACGCGATCACGTTCGCGCTGTACGGCGGGCTGGCCGGCGCGAGGACGCTGCGAGGACCGGCTGCACTCGCACTTCGCCGACCCGGCGCTTGAGCCGTCGGTGACCTGTGAGTTCTCCGTGCGGGGCGTCCGCTATCTGATCGCGCGGGTGCCCGAGCACCGGCGGCCCAAACGCCGCGGCCACGGCTACACCACCGAGCCGATGCGGGTCGCACCTGCAGCGGCGTGAAGGCGGCCGCTGGGTCAGCATGTCGTCGAACAAGGCCGAGGTCGGTGACTTGATCGCGGACCTCGTCGGGCTAAGCAGGGTGCAGTTCACGCAGGTCTTGTTGCTCCCGCAGGGCGAGTTCGCGCGGTTCCTGCGCTGTGACGACGACGCCCGTCGCGCCGTCCTGACCAAGCTGTTCGGCGCCGGGTTGTACGACGAGATCACCAGCATCCTCCAGCAGGGGCGCATCCAGGCCGGGCGCGATATCGAGGCGGCGAAGAGCCGACGAGATCAGGCGCTGGCCGCCGCCCGGGAGGCGGCCGGACTGGGTGACCTCGACAGCGAGACTGTCGAGGACGGACCGGATGGCCTCGCGGCCTTCCTCGACGAGGTCGCCGCAGACCTAGCCGCCGCCCAGCAGGCCGCGGCGCAACGGGTCGACGAGGCGTCGCGACACGCCGCCGAGTCCGCCACCCGAGCCAAGCAGGCGGCGGACGCGGCCGAGCGGGCCGAGCGCCTCACGTCCGCCCTGGACGAGCAGGCCCGACATGCGGCTGGCCTCCCCGAGCAGGAGTCGCGCCGCGTCGAGCTGGTCTCGGCGCAGGCCGCGCTCGCGGTGCGCCCGCTGATTGAGCAGGTGGCCGACGCCGAGCGCGCGACCGCGCTGGCGAAGGTCGAGTTGGCCCAGGTCATCGACCGACCCACGCCTGAGGAGTCCCGCGGCGAGGGCGCCGTCGAGCGACAGTCGGCCGCGGCCGCCGCCCGCGAGGGAGCCGCCGCACTGCAGCACCTGGTCGCGCTCGAGGATGCGCTCGCGGCCCAGCGCGACGCGGTCGCGGAGGCCGACCTCGAGGCGCGGAGTGCCGCCGCCGCGCTTGACGAGGCACGGTCCCGGGCCGCCGCGCTGCCCGACCAGATCAAGGCCTCGCGCGCGCAGCTCGCCGAGGCCCAGCAGGCCGCGGCCGGGTGGGCGGCCGCGGGCCAGCAGGCCGCAGCCCTGCGGCTGCAGCACGACGCGGCCGTGAGCGCCCGGAGGCGCGCGCCCGAGGTGTCCCGCGCGGACGAGGCACACCGGCTGGCAGTGGACGCCCACCAGCGGGCGGTGGACGCGCACCAAAGCCTGCAGGACGCCCGGCTCAACGGCATGGCCGCAGAGCTGGCCGCCTCCCTGCGGCCGGGTGGGCCGTGCCCGGTCTGCGGGTCGACCGAGCACCCGATGCCGGCGACCGCCGACGCCGAGGCGGTGTCAGCCGGGCAAGTCCAGGCCGCGCAAATATCCCGCGACCGCGCGGAGGCCGCGCGGGCGGCGGCGCAGGACGTCCTGTCCGCGCTTGAGCGCGACCAGGGCCGCGACGAGGCGCTGGCCGGAGGGGCCGACGTGGACCAGCTGCAGGCCAGGCTGACCGAGGCCGCGGAGGCCGTTGACCGCACCGCGGCCGCCAGGGACGCCATCGCAGGGCTGGCCGAGGCGGTCGCCGCCCTTGAGGAGGAGGCCGTCAACGTGGCCCAGCGCGTGGTGGCGGCCACCCAGGCCGAGGCCACCGCCGCCTCCTCACTCGTCCAGGCCCAGACCCGCCTGGCGCAGGATGAGCGCTCCGTCGGCGCGGCGTGCGAGGGGCATCCGACCGTGCGAGCGCGCCAAGCCGCTCTCCTCCGCCAGGCCGAGCGCAACGAGGCCGCGGCCCGCGCGCTGGAGGCCCTGCACCGCGCTCTCACCTCCTGCCGCCGAGCGCTCGGCGGCCGCCACCCGCGAGGCCGTCTCAGCCGGTTTCACCGACGTGTCGGCGGCCGCCGCCGCGGTGCGGGACGCCGCCGCCATGCACGCCATCGACCTCGCCATCACCGCCTGGGACGCCGAGGCCACCCGGCTGGCCACCCTCCTCGCCGACCCGGAGCTCGCGGGCCTTGACCCGACCCAGGTGGCGGCCCTCCGCCAGGCGGCCGGTGACGCGGCCACGGGCGCGCAGGCCGCAAAGGACGCCGAAGATGCCGTCCGGCAGGCCCAGACGACCGCAGATCGGCAGGTCAACCGGTTCGCCGCCCGCCGGCGCGACGTCGAGGACGCGGCGGCCGAATGCGAGCACCTTGAGCGGGAGTCGCAGGCGGTGTTCCGGCTAGCCCCCCTCGTCAGGGGCACCAGCGGGCACCGCCGGGTCGCCCTGACGACGTACGTGCTGCGCCTGTGGTTCGAGAAGGTCGTCCAGGCGGCGAACCTCCGGCTCGCCGCCATGTCCGGTGGGCGCTACGCCCTTGAGCGCACTGATCAGGCCGACCGGGCCAGCGAGCGCGTCGGGCTCACCCTGCAGGTCGTCGACCGGCACACCGGCCAGAGCCGCAGCGAGAAGTCGCTGTCCGGCGGAGAGACGCTTCTACACGTCCCTGGCCCTGGCCCTGGGCCTCGCCGACGTGGTGACCGAGGAGGCCGGCGGGGTCTCGCTCGACACCCTCTTCATCGACGAGGGCTTCGGGAGCCTCGACCCGGAGACCCTCGACCAGGTCATGGGGGTGATCGACGACCTGCGGGTGGGTGGTCGGGCTGGTCGGCATCGTCAGCCACGTCGCGGAGCTGAAGGACCGGGTCGCCGAGCGCCTCGAGGTGTCGCGCGAGGCCGAGGGCGGCCCGTCCCGGGTGCGGGTCATCGCCTAACGGGTGCTCGCCGCGCGGGGACCTCGGCCCCTACCCCGCCCGCCCGCTCAGGCGCAGTCTGGAGGCATGGCGGAGTACGCGCTGTGCACACACGGGCTGACCAAGTACTACGGCAAGAGCCGCGGTATCGAGGACCTCGACCTTGAGGTCCGGACCGGGGAGGTGTTCGGCTTCCTCGGCCCCAACGGCGCCGGCAAGTCGACCACGATCCGCATGCTGCTCGGGCTGATCGCCCCCACCCGCGGATCGGCGGAGATCCTCGGGCTCGACCTGCGCAAGCACGGGGTTCAGATCCGGGCGCGGATCGGCTACCTGCCCGGCGACCTCTCGCTCTACCAGCGCATGCGCGGCCGCGACCTGCTCGCGTACCTCGCCCGACTCCGGGGCGGCGTCGACCCGTCGGCATACGACGCCCTGGCCGAGCGGCTCCGGCTCGATCTCGATCGACGGGTGCGCGACCTGTCGATGGGCAACCGGCAGAAGCTCGGCGTGGTGCAGGCGTTCATGCACTCGCCGGAGATGGTGATCCTGGATGAGCCGACCATCGGGCTCGACCCCTTGGTGCAGCGCGAGTTCCAGCACCTCGTCCGGGAGACGGTGGAGCGCGGCGCGACGGTCTTCCTGTCGTCGCACGTCCTCACCGAGGTCGAGGAAATGGCCGACCGGGTCGGGATCGTGGCCGACGGCCGGCTCGCGGTCGTCGACACCGTCGACCACCTGCGCGAGCGCGCCGTTCGCAAGGTCGAACTGGACTTCCCGGTGGCTCCCCCGCCTGACCTGGCCTCCGCGCCTGGTGTCGTCTCGATCGATGTCCGGGGCCCCACCGCGACCTGCCTGGTCGCAGGCCCGATCACCGGGCTGTTGAAGGTCGCCGTCGATCACGGGGTGGTCGACCTGCACACGCACGACCCCGACCTCGAGCAGGCGTTTCTGGGCTTTGTGGAAGGAGGGAACGGTCATGAGCGCGAGCACGCTGAGCACAGCCCAGGCCAGCCCTGACCTCCACGCTTCACGCGCATGGGCACAGGTGGCGGCGATCGCCTGGCACACGCTGGCGCAGCGCAGCCGCAGCCTGCTCGCCTGGACCGTCGGGCTGGTCTTGATCACCATCATGCAACTGGCGATCTACCCGTCGATGGTGTCGTCCGGGGACGCCATGCAGGAGTACGTCGACGCCTGGCCCGAGGCGCTGCGGGAGGCCTTCGGTCTCGCCGACTACACCACCGGTGCGGGCTACCTGAACACCGAGCTGTTCAGCATGATGCTGCCCCTCGTTCTCATCGGGGTCGCGCTCGCCGTCGGAGCCGCCGCCACGGCGGGCGAGGAGGAGCAGGGCACGCTCGAGCTCCTTCTCGGCACCCCGGTCCGGCGCAGCACGGTGCTGGCCGGAAAGCTCGTGGCGATGACAGCCTCCGTCGGCATCGCCTCGACCGCCTTCGTCGTGACCCTGATCGTCGGCGCCCCGCTCGTCGACCTCTCCATCGGATCGTCGTACGTCATCGCGGCCACGCTGATGCTGGCGCTCCTCGCGATCCTGTTCGGCGCGGTGGGCCTGCTGCTCGGGGCGCTGTCTGGCCGCCGAGCCGTCGCACTGGGGGCGGGGTTCGGGCTCGCGATCGCCGCATACCTGCTCAACGTGCTCGCCCCGCTTGCTGACTGGCTTGAGCCGTGGCAGTCCGCCTCCCCCTTCGAGTGGGCCCTCGGCGACCGGCCGCTGTTCAACGGGCTGGCCGTAGGCGCGATCGCCTTGATCGCAGCAGTCGCGGCGGCGATCACCGCCGCCGCCTTCGCCGTCTTCTCCCGCCGCGACATCTCGACGCGGTAGCGAATCCGCCATGCTCTGAGGCGGCACCAGCAGCGCGAGGTCGGGGAGGCGTGCGATGAGGGCTGTCGGCTACCACGAGGCGGGGCCGCTGGGCCGCCCGGACGCCTTCGTCGACCTTGAGCTGCCCGACCCTGAGCCGGGTCCCCGCGACCTGCTCGTCCGGGTCGCCGCCGTCTCGGTCAACCCGATCGACACCAAGGTCCGCCGCACCCGGCAGCCCGCGGCGGGCGCCGCGCAGGTGCTCGGCTGGGACGCCGTCGGAGTGGTCGAGGGCCTCGGCGCCGACGTGCGCGGCTTCGCCGAGGGCGACCGGGTCTTCTACGCGGGGTCGCTCAACCGGCCGGGGACCAACAGCGAGCTCCACGTCGTCGACCACCGGCTCGCCGCGCACGCCCCGCGTTCGCTCGACGACGCCGCGGCCGCCGCCGTGCCGCTCACCGCCATCACCGCGTGGGAGATCCTCTTCGATCGGCTCGGGGTGCCGCGACTGGCCGACGCGGATGGCCGGACCCTGCTCGTCGTCGGCGGCGCGGGTGGCGTCGGCTCGATGCTGATCCAGCTCGCCCGGCAGCTGACCGGCCTCACCGTGCGTGGCCACCGCGAGCCGGCCCGAGACCCAGCTGTGGTGCCTCGACCTCGGCGCCCACGCGGTGATCGACCACCACGCGCCGTGGGCGGATCAGCTGGAGGCGTTGGGGCACCCGTCCGTCGGACTCGTGGCCGCCCTGACCCACACCGGTGAGCACTGGCCGTCGATCGTCGACGCCATCGCCCCGCAGGGCCGGATCGCGCTCATCGACGACCCGGACCCGCTGCCCGACATCCGCCCGCTCAAGCCCAAGAGCGTGTCCGTGCACTGGGAGTCGATGTTCACCCGGTCGCTGTTCGACACCCCCGACCTCGCCGAGCAGGGCGCCCTGCTCGGCGAGGTGGCCGCCCTGCTCGACGCCGGCACGCTGCGCAGCACGGTCACCGACGTCCGCGGCCCGATCGACGCCGCCGGCGCTGCTGCAGGCGCATGCGCTGCTGGAGAGCGGCCGGGCCCGAGGCAAGGTGGTTCTCGCCGGGTGGTGAGACCGAGATTCGGGTCGGTCGACCCCGCCCTGCTGGGACCTTGGGCCCTAAGGAGCCCCCGTTTGTAGGCATAGCGTGCATGACATGCACAACGTGCAGGACGCGCACACGGAGACCGGGGCCCCCTCCCCCGGCCCCCGAGAGCCCCTGCTCACCGCCACCCAGGTCCAGAGCCCTGCTCGGCGTCGACCGCTCGACGGTCTACCGGATGGCCGAGGACGGCCGGCTGCCGGCGGTGAAGATCGGCCGGCAGTGGCGCTTCCCCGGCCACCGGATCGAGCGGATGCTCGAGGTGCAGACCCTCCCGGCGGCCGACGCCGCCGGCGACCCCCAGGCGCCCCCGCCCGCGCTCCCCCTCGACGCCGCCTCGGCGGTGATCGGCGTCGCCGCCGAGCTGCTCGGCGTGATGATGGTCGTCACCGACCTCGACGGGCGCCCGCTGACCGATGTCGCCAACCCGTGCGCCCGATTCGCCGAGGCCGCCCACGACCCCGACGGCGATCGCCGCCTGCCTCGACGAGTGGCGCACGATGGCCGCCGAGCTGGACTTCGAGCCGCGCTTCCGCACCGGGCCGCTCGGCTTCGCGTGCGCCCGCTCGTACATCCGCTCCGGCGACCGGCTGATCGGGATGGTCCTCGCCGGCGGTGTCGCGGACACCGACGACGACGCGCAGGAGCCGGACCTCTACCACCTCGATGACGAGCAGCGCCGCCAGGTGCTGGCCACCCTGCCCAAGGTCGCGACCGCGCTCTCGCGCGCCGCGGTCCCGGCAGGACCCCCAGGGGACCACGCAGTCGCGGGCTCCCCGATCGACAGAAGGAGCGCGCAATGAAGCGACTGCTGGTCCTCGGCGGCGGAACCGCAGGGACCATGGCCGTCAACAAGCTGCGGCCGCGGCTGTCCCGCGACGAGTGGAAGATCACCGTCGTCGACCAGAGCGACACCCACTACTACCAGCCGGGCTACCTCTTCATCCCGTTCGGGATCTACGCGCCCAACGAGGTCGTCAAGCCGCGCAAGCGGTTCATCCCCTCGGGTGTCGACCTGATCAAGGGCGAGATCGACCGGGTGGTCGCCGACGAGAACAAGGTGCTCCTCGCGGACGGCACCGAGCTGGCGTACGACTACCTGGTGATCGCGACCGGCACGTCTCCGCGGCCGGACGAGACCCCGGGCATGGCCGACGACCTCGGCGGCAGCGTGCACGAGTTCTACACCTTCGAGGGGGCCTCGCGCGCTGGCCGAGAAGCTGAAGACCTGGGAGGGCGGCCGGCTGGTCGTCCACGTCACCGAGATGCCGATCAAGTGCCCGGTGGCGCCGCTGGAGTTCACCTTCCTCGCCGACGCGTTCTTCACCGAGCAGGGCATGCGCGACCAGGTCGAGATCACGTACGTGACGCCGCTGGAGGGCGCGTTCACCAAGCCGGTGTCGTCGAAGTACCTCGGCAGCATGCTCGAGGAGCGCAAGATCGCCCTCGAGCCGGACTTCATGGTCGAGTCCATCGACGCCGAGGCCAAGAAGCTGGTCTCCTTCGACGAGCGCGAGATCCCGTACGACCTGCTGGTCACGATCCCGATCAACATGGGCGCCGACTACATCGCCCGCTCCGGCCTCGGCGACGACCTCAACTACGTGCCGGTCGACAAGGAGACGCTGCTGTCGACCAAGTACGACAACATCTTCGCCATCGGCGACGCCTCCAACATCCCGGCGTCCAAGGCCGGCTCGGTCGCCCACTTCTCGATGGACCTGTTCCCGGCGAACTTCCTCCGCCACATCCAGGGCCTGCAGATGACCGAGAAGTTCGACGGCCACGCCAACTGCTTCATCGAGACCGGCCACGGCAAGGGCCTGCTCATCGACTTCAACTACGAGACCGAGCCGCTGCCCGGCAAGTACCCGCTGCCGGGGATCGGCCCGTTCAGCCTGCTGAAGGAGACCGAGCTCAACCACTGGGGCAAGGTGATGTTCCGCTGGATGTACTGGAACATCCTGCTGCCCGGCAAGGAGCTCCCGCTCCCCGCGCTCATGTCGATGGCGGGCAAGGAGCTGGAGGACCAGTCATGACCGCCGTCCTGCCCACCCCGACCCTGGAGGACCGGCTCGACCGGATCTCCGACCAGGTCGACGCCATCTCCGACGAGCTGCGCCGGCAGCGCGAGGCCCGCGAGCAGTGGGCCGAGCTCACCCACGAGCTGGCGCCCGTCACGCGCGACGCCATGGACCTCGCCAGCCGCGAGCTGCAGGAGCTCAGCGAGGACGTGTCCATCGAGGACTTCACCCGCTTCGCGCGCACCGCGGCCCGGGCCGTCCCCCAGCTGGAGACGACGCTCGCGCAGCTGGGCAGCATCTCCGAGCTGCTCGCCGAGGCTCACCTCGCTGAGCGGGGCCGGCATGGCCACGCTCTCCGACACGCTGGCCGAGGCCGAGCAGCGCGGCTACTTCACCTTCGCGCGCGGCGGCTTCGCCATCGCCGACCGCGTGGTCACCTCCTTCGGCGAGGACGACGTCGCCGCCCTCGGCGACAACGTCGTGCTCATCCTCAACACGCTCAAGGAGATGACCCAGCCCGAGGTGATGACCATGCTGCAGCGGACCGCGCTCACGGCCCAGCACATGGACGAGCCGCTCGCTCCCCCCTCCACGCTGGCCCTGCTGCGCCAGTTCCGCGACCCGGAGGTCCGCCGCGGCCTCGGCCGGCTGATGGCCGTGCTCCGCACGCTTGGCGAAGCCTCCCCCGCCACCCCGCACCCGCCAGGCCTCCCCCGCCACCCCACCCCAGGAAGGAACGCACTGACATGCCCGTCACGACCATGAACGGACGCGAGGTCCACGTCAACGACGAGGGCTTCCTCACCGAGTACGACGAGTGGGACGAGGACCTCGCCAAGGTGCTCGCCGCCAACATCGGCATCGAGCTGACCGAGGACCACTGGAAGGTCATCCGCTTCCTGCGCGAGGACTTCAAGACCCAGGGCGAGACCGCGACCACCCGCCGCGTGCAGTCCGTGGGCGGCATCTCGACCAAGGACCAGTTCGCGCTCTTCCCCAAGAAGCCGGCCAAGAAGATGTCCTACATCGCCGGACTCCCCAAGCCGCACGGCTGCGTGTGAGAAGGAACTGACATGACCAGCGACACGACCACCGCCCCCGCCATCGTCCCGAACTTCGACGACGATGACGACGAGGGCCGCAAGCTCGCGATCATCTGCTCCAAGGGCAACCTGGACATGGCCTACCCGGGGCTCATCCTCGGCAACGCGGCCCTCGGCGAGGGCGTCGAGCTGCACCTGTTCTTCACCTTCTGGGGCTTCGACATGATCATCAAGTCCCGGATGCACGACCTGAAGTTCAGCCCTGCGGGCAACACCGCCATGCACCTGCCGATGGGCGGCCTGCGCATGCCGCAGGCCCTCGCCCCCCTGCCCGGCGTGCAGCCGGTCGCCACCAAGATGCTCAAGGACCAGATCGCCGACCTCGGCGTCCCCGAGATCCCCGACTTCCTGGACCAGATCGTCGCGGCCGGCGGCCACCTGTGGGCCTGCCGGATGTCCGCCGACATGAACAAGGTCGACGAGACCGACCTGCGCGACGACGTCGAGGGCATCATCAACGCCAGCGACTTCATCGAGCTCACCAAGGGCGCCCAGCTGCTCTTCATCTGACCGACCGCACGCGCCACGCACCAGCGACGGCCGCCCCAGGGATCGGGGCGGCCGTCCGCGTGCGCGCGCGGTGGGACACGATGGTGGGGTGAACGACGAGGCGGCCGGCCCGCTCCCGGCCCGGGCCGCACATCGACCCCGCCACCGGAGCCGTGACCTTCGTGGTCGACGCCGCACCCGGGGTGCGGCCGCTCAGCGTGTGGTTCCACCTGCGGGACTTCGGGGCCGACACCGGGTTCCGGCCGCGCGCCGGGCAGTGGGTGGCGCAGATCCCGCGCCCGCCGGTCGACCGGATGGAGTACCTCCTGGTCGTGCTCGCCGACGACGGCGGCACGGGGATGGTCCCCGACCCGGCCAACCCGCACCGAGCCGCCGGGGTCTTCGGCGAGCACTCGCTGCTTGAGTTCCCCGGCTACGCCGCACCCTGGGTGGCTCGCCGAGGCGGGCGGCCGGGCGTGGACGAGGCAACCGCTCCGGGTCGAGGACTCCGGCGCGGGCATCGCGGTGGCCGGCGAGCTCTGCAGCCCGGAGGGGTCCGAAGGCGAGCCGCTGCCGCTGCTCGTCGTCCACGACGGCCCCGAGTACGAGCGGCTGGCCCGGCTCCCCGACTACCTCGCGTGGCTGGCCGACCGGGACCCCGCCCTGCGGTGCCGGGCGCTGCTGCTGCAGCCGATCGAGCGCGACCGCTCGTACTCGGCCTCCCCCGCGTACGCCCGCGCGCTCGTCGAGCAGGCGATCCCCGCGGCCCGTGCCCTCGCTCCCACCGAGGGGCCGATCGTCGGTGTCGGCGCCAGCCTTGGCGCGCTGGCCCTGATGCACGCGGCCGTCACCTACCCCGGCGCCTTCGGGGGCGTCTTCGCCCAGTCCGGGTCGTTCTTCCTGCCGCGCTTCGACGCCCATGAGCAGCGCTTCGCGTTCTACCGCCGGGTGGTCGACTTCGTCGATCGCCTGGACGCCGAGCCGGCGCGGCTGGCCGGCCTGCGCATCGCGCAGACGAGCGGGCTCGGCGAGGAGAACCTCGACAACAACCGGGCCCTCGACGCCCGGCTGCGCAAGCGCGGCCTCGACAGCTCGCTCACCGAGGGGCGCGACGGCCACAACTACACCGCCTGGCGGGACCTGCTCGATCCCGCGCTGGGCGATCTGCTCGCCCGGGTCTGGGGAATCCGCCTCGGCGGGTAGGGCGCACCCGGCACACTCCGAGCCATGCGCAGGGACTTCTGGACGGTGCCCGCGCCCAGCCTGGGCGGCGAGGGGCGGGTGATCGCCTACGGGCACTGGGGCGTTCCCGTCCTGTTCTTCCCGGCCGAGGGCGGCAGCGCCATCGACCTCGAGGAGCACGGCATCATCCACGCGCTGGCGGGCCCGATCGAGGCCGGCCGGATCAAGGTGTACGCCGTGGACTCCCACGACGCCCACACGTGGTCGGACCACTCCATCCCGCTGGAGGAGCGCGCCCGCCGGCATGAGGGCTACCACGCGTGGATCACCGACCAGGTGGCCCCGGCGATCCACGGCGACTGCGGCGGGCGGGTCGGGATCGCCACCGCCGGTCCCAGCCTCGGGGCGTTCCACGCCGTCAACGTCGCGCTGCGCCGCGCCGACCTCTTCCCGCACGCGGTCGGGATGTCCGGCAACTACGACCCGACGACCTGGAACGGCTGGGGCGAGCAGGGCGACGCCGTCTACTTCAACAACCCCTTCGCCTACCTGCAGCACATGCACGGCGACCACCTGGACTGGCTGCGCCGCACCGTCTTCATCCAGCTGGCCGTCGGCCGCGGCGCGTACGAGGAGCACCCGACGCAGGCGCTGCCGTCGACCTGCGGCCTCGCCGGGCTCCTCGGCGGCCAAGGGCATCCACCACGGGCTCGACATCTGGGGTGAGGACACCCCGCACGACTGGCCGTCCTGGGCCCGGATGGCCTCCCTGCACCTCGGCTCGCTCGGCTGATCGGCTCTCATCCGGAGGCAACCGCATGCAAGGAACGCAAGGCCTGCCCGGCCTCGACGTCGCGACCCGCTCCCACCTGGTCGGCCTGCTGCTCGGCACCGAGAACGACTGGCCGGTCGCCCTGGAGTCATTGGTCCGCGCCATGGGCCCCATCACCGACGGCCACGGCGTCCAACACGAGATCGAGACCGAGCGGGTCACCATCGAGCCGTTCTCGCTGCGCGACAAGCCCCGGCACGAGCTCGTCATCGACCGCCTCGCCTACTGGTACTACGTGCCCCGCGAGTGGCTGAAGAAGATCTCGATGATGGACGACGTCTACCTGCTCAACAGCCCGTTCACCTTCCAGTCGATGGAGAAGCACTCGGCGTACTGCGCCATGATGCGCCTCGGGCTGAAGATCCCCGAGACCGTGCTCGTGCCCTACAAGCACCCGCTCGACAACGCGCGGTACGCCTACACCGCCGAGCGCTACAACCAGCCGTTCGACCTGCCCTCGATCGCCGCGGACCTCGGCTACCCGCTCTACATGAAGCCCTTCGACGGCGGCGGCTGGCGCGGCGTCTCGCGGATCGACGGGCCGGACACGCTGCTGCGCGCCTACGACGACTCCGGCGAGATGCTGATGCACCTGCAGCAGAGCAAGCCGCACGACGTGTTCGCCCGGTCGCTGTCGATCGGCCCCGAGACCATGGTCATGCGCTTCCAGCCGGACGAGCCGATGCACAACCGGTACGCCGTCGACCACGGCTTCCTCACCCCGCAGGCCGGGGACGAGTGCGTGACCATCAACCGCGTCGTCAACGCGTTCTTCCGCTGGGAGTTCAACTCCTGCGAGATGCTCGTGAAGTTCACCCCCGAGGGGGAGCGCGATGAGGTCTACCCGATCGACTACGCCAACGCCTGCCCCGACGTCGCGATCACGTCGCTGCACTACTACTTCCCGTGGGCGATGAAGGCGCTGGCCAAGTGGTCGACCTACGCCCTGGTCACCGACCGCCGGCACCAGATCGACCTCGACACCGCGGCGTACTTCGCCATCGCCGACCGCGACGACCTCGACTACGCGGAGAAGCTGGCGCGCTACCGCAAGCTCGCGGACGCGTACTTCGAGGCCGACCGCTACTTCGACTGGTGCGACTCGCGGCTGCGCCACTTCGACGAGGTCGCCCTGGAGTGGTTCTCCGGCCCGGACCTCGACCGCGTCATCGTGGAGACGGTGACCGGCATGTTCCCAGCGCACGAGCGGGAGCGGTTCATCGAGCACTACCGAGGGCTGCTGGCGCTGTGGTGCCGGGACGAGGCCGACCGGATGGCGCGCACGCCGCACGTTCACGCCTGACGTGGCCCCGCGCGCCGCTACGGTGTGGGCGTGGCGACCGACCTCCTGGTGTTCGGCTCCGTCGTCATCGCCTGGACGCTGGTCACCCGCCGGGCCAACCGCCTCTTCATCAGCGCGCCCTTCGCGTTCCTGATCGTCGGCTTCATCCTCGTCCGGTCCGACGAGGCCCGGCTTGAGCCCGCGACCCTGCAGGTGCTCACCGAGATCACCCTGGTGCTGCTGCTCTTCCATGACGCCTCCAAGGTGCGGGTGGCCGACGTTCGCCTGGACGCCGGGCTCGTGGCGCGCCTGCTGCTGGTCGGCCTGCCCCTGACCATCGGCGCGGGCTGGCTCGGGCGCCAAGCTGCTCTTCCCGGAGCTCGGGGTCGGGCTCACCCTCCTGCTCGCCGCGGCCCTGGCTCCCACCGATGCCGGCCTGGGCGCCCCGACCGTGCTGAACCCGGTCGTGCCCGAACGCATCCGCCGGCTGCTCAACGTCGAGAGCGGCCTGAACGACGGCCTGGCGACCCCGGTCGTGCTGATCGCGATCGCGATCGCCGCCGCCGATGCCGGAGTCGAGGGACCGGAAGTCGACCGCGTGCTCCTGTCGATTCTGATCGGGGTGGGCGAGGGCATCGCGGTGGGCTGGCTCGGGGCGTTGCTCATCTCGGTCTCCCGCACCCGCGAGTGGAGCACCGAGAGCTCGCGCGGACTGGCGCTGGCCGCCCTGCCGATCGTGGCGTACATCCTGGCGGGCGAGACCTCCGGCAACGGATTCATCGCCGCGTTCGTCGCGGGGCTGGCCTTCGCCGCGGCGGCGCCTTGGCTCGCCAGGGACCACGGGGCGGAGGACTTCCTGGAGACGTCCTCGGATCTCACCGGCTTCGCGGTGTGGTTCATCGTGGGCGGGGTGGTCGCCCGGTCGCTCGGGGCCCTCGACGACGTGCGCGTGTGGGCCTTTGCGCTGCTCGCCCTCACGGCGTTCCGGATGGTCCCGGTGTGGCTCAGCCTGCTCGGCACCGGGTTGCGCCCGCAGTCGGTGCTGTTCATCGGGTGGTTTGGGCCCCGCGGGCTCGCCTCCGTGGTCTTCGCCCTGCTGGCGATTGAGGAGCTCGTGGCCGAGGGGGACGTCTCGCCCGACCTCGGGGTCGTGCTCGGCACGATCCTGCTCACCGTGCTGCTCAGCGTGGTCGCGCACGGGTTCAGCGGTGGCCCCCTGGCGGAGCGCTACGGCGCGTGGTTCGACCGCGAACGCCCACCGGTCGAGACCGGGTCCTCGGCTGGCGGCTAGCGCCGCCGGGTGATCGCGACGCCGACGAGGCACAGCGCGCCGCCGACGAAGGCCAGCAGCGGCGGCACCTCGTCCAGGATCAGCCACGCCAGCAGGATCGAGGTGGCGGGCACGAGATAGGTCGTCGCGCCGAGTCGACCGGCCGTCGTGCGGGCCAAGGCGTACGCCCAGGTCGTGAAGGCGACGGCGGTCGGGAAGACCCCGAGGTAGACCAGCCAGACCAGCGCCGAACGGTCGGCGTCGCCCGCCTCGTCGAGGAGCTGCGGGGCGAACGGAAGGCAGACAAGGGCGCCCACGGCGCACGCCAAGAAGGTCAGCTGCAGTGCGGAGACCCGGGCCAGCACCGGCTTCTGAATCACCACGCCCGCGGCGTAGAGCACGGCGGCGACCACGCAGAGCAGCGGTCCCCAGATCTCGGCACTCGCCTGGTCGATCGACGGGACGGTGATGATCGCTACCCCGCAGAAGGCCACCGCGCTTCCGACGACGAGCCCGCGGGGGAAGCCCTCGTGCAAGAAGACGCCGGCCAGGATCGCGATGAGGATCGGGCCGATGTTGACGAGCAGCGCAGCCGTGCCGGCGTCCACCCGCTGCTCGGCGGCATTGAGGGCGACGTTGTACCCGCCGAACCACAGCAGGCCGCACAGCGCGATCGGGAGCAGGTCGCGCCGGCCTGGCCACGCCTCGCGGCGGGCGGCCACCAGCGCGCCGAGCACGAGCGATCCGATCAGCAACCGGCCAAGCGCGAGGGGCCCCGGCGACAGCGACTCACCTGCGGAGCGGATCCCGACGAACGCCGACGCCCACAGCAGCACCGTCGTGCCTGCGGCGGCGATCGGCAGCCACCGCGGCCCTGCGGTCACCCGGCCAGCACGAGGCAGAAGGGGTGGCCGACCGGGTCCAGGAAGACGCGGAAGTCCTGACCGGGTTGGACCTCCGCCTTGCGGGCGCCGAGGGCCAAGACCTGTGCTTCCGCGGCGTCGAGGTCGGGCACGTCGAAGTCCAGGTGGAGCTGCTGTGGCGCCTCGCTGCCCGGCCACACCGGGGGCCGGTAGTCGGGCACCCGCTGGAAGGCGATCGTCGCGCCGCCATCGCTGCGCAGCGTCACCCACCGCACCTGCGGCAGGGCTGCGATCTCCTCCTCGGAGGCGTCAAGCGGCCACCCGGTGATCGCCGAGTAGAAGGCGGCCAGCTCAAGGGGGTCGGGGCAGTCGAGGGCGGTGAGGCTGAGCCGCGCGATTCCGGTCATCGCGCGACCGTACCGCGGGACGCAGACGCCGTCAGCCGTAGCGGAGCACGACGTACGGGATGCACAGCGCGATGGACATCACGGCCGTCGGCACCCCGTAGCGCAGCCAGGTCTTGAACGAGATGTGCAGGCCGTTGCGGGCGGCGATGCCCGACCACGACGACGTTGGCGCTGGCCCCGACGAGGGTCGCGTTGCCGCCGAGGTCTGCGCCGAGCGCCAGCGCCCACCACAGCGCGCCGTCCTCGCCGAGTTCGGGGTTCGTCGCGATCAGGGAGGCCACCACCGGAGTCATGGCCGTGACGTACGGGATGTTGTCCACCACGGCCGAGACCACCGCGGAGCCGATCAGCACGACGAGCAGGGTCGGCACGAGCGGCGCCGCCCGTCAGCGCCGACCAGCCGCTCGGCGAGGGCGTCGAGCGCGCCGACCTCGACCAGGGCGCCCACCAGGATGAACAGCCCGATGAAGAAGAGCAGCGTCTCCCACTCGACGTCCTCGATGAGGTCCCGGGGACGCAGCGGCGACAGCAGCAGCAGGACGCCGGCGCCGACCAGCGCGACGACGGACGGCGCGACGCCGGTCTGCCGCTGGAGCAGGAAGCCGAGCAGGATCGCCGCCAGGACGACCCCGCTGCGGACGAGCAGCCGGCGATCGGTGATCGCCTCGCGCTCGTCCAGCGCCATCAGCGCCGAGGCGCGGGCCGGGTCGCCGACGAGGGCGCGGCGGAACAGGAACCGGGCCAGCACCAGGAAGGCGGCCAGGACCACCAGCACGATCGGCATCATGTGCACGAGGAAGTCGGTGAACGACAGGTCGGCGCGGCTGGCGATGATGATGTTGGGCGGATCGCCGACGAGGGTCGAGGTCCCGCCGATGTTCGAGGCCAGCGCCTCGGCCAGCAGGAACGGGATCGGCTGCAGCCCCAGCCGGTCGCACACCAGCAGGGTCACCGGCGCCACGAGCAGCACCGTCGTCACGTTGTCGAGCAGCGCCGACGCGCCGGCGGTGACCAGCACGAGCAGCACCAGCACGCCGTACGGGCGGCCGCGGGCGAGCTTCGCCGAGCGGATCGCGAGGTACTCGAAGACGCCGGTGCGCCGGATCACCCCGACCACCAGCATCATCCCGAGCAGCAGGAAGATGACGTCCCAGTCGATCCCGGTCTCCGCGGAGTAGAAGGCCTCCTCCGAGCCGACGATCCCGAAGCCGAGCACCAGGGCCGCAGCCGCCGAGGGCCGCCGCGACCCGGTGGATCCGCTCGGTGGCGACGAGGACGTAGACGCCGACGAAGATCGCGACGGTGACCCAGGCGACGAGGGTCATGCCAGCAGGCGCCCGACCAGGCCGTTGACGGTGACGACGCCGACGAAGTGCCCCCGTCCGACGACGGCGACGAGCGGCACGTGGGCCGCGGTCATCACCGCGGCGATCTCCACCACCGTGGCGTCCCCGTCGACGGCCGGCTCGGGCACGTCGTCGTCGAGGTCGAGGGCGGCGACCAGGTCGGCGACGCGCTCGCCCTTCGAGCCGGGCCACCAGGTCGTCGGCGGAGGCCTCATCCCACACCCGCCCCAGCGAGGGGTCGTCGAGCACGTACTGCGGCAGCGCCACGCGCAGCACCTGCGAGGCCGGGACCACCACGTACGTCTCGCCGTCGCGCACCACCACGCCGGGCAGGCCCCCGGTGGTCAGCAGGCGCAGCGCGTCGATCGCGGGGTCCGCCGGGCCGACCAGCGGGGCCTCCTGGGCCAGCTCGCGTGCGCGCACGTGGGCCAGTCTGCCGCGGACGGGCCGCCGGAGGCGGTGGCTTTGGTCTATGCGGAGGCGGGAGCGAGCAGCCCGCGCACCTCGGTCTCGGTCGGGACGCGGCCGGACACCACGACCCGCTCATCGACGACGAGGGCCGGGGTCGCCATCACGCCGTAGCCGGCGATGGTCGCGAAGTCGGTGACCTTCTCGATCGTCGCGTCGAGGCCGAGCGTGTCGACGGCCTCCCTGGTGATGCGCTCGAGGTTGACGCAGTTGGCGCAGCCGGGGCCGAGCACCTTGATGATCACAGCGGGGTCCTTCCAGGCGAGGTCAGGCGAGCAGGGCGTTGAAGAGGTAGCCGACGGCGACGATGCCCGCGGCCACGACGCCGACGAACGCGCCGAGCAGCTGGGGCTTGAGCACGCGGCGGAGCAGGATCAGCTCGGGCAGGCTCAGCGCGACCACGCTCATCATGAAGGCGAGCAGGGTGCCCATCGGCAGGCCCTTCTCGTACAGCGCCTGCACGAGCGGCATGATCCCGGCGGCGTTGGAGTACAGCGGCACCCCGATGCCCACGGCCACCAGGACGCCCGCCGCGTTGCCGGGCCCGGCGTACGTCGTGAAGAAGTCCGTGGGCACCCAGCCGTGGATGACCGCGCCCAGGCCGATGCCGACGAGCAGGTACGGCCAGATCTTGCGCAGGATGGTCGCGACCTCCTCGACGCCCATCTGGATGCGCTGGTCGAAGGTCAGCCCGGCGGTGGAGTCGATGACCTGGCCGCCGAGCTTGGT
This sequence comes from uncultured Actinomycetota bacterium, assembly GCA_963818455.1. Classification (GTDB taxonomy): domain Bacteria; phylum Actinomycetota; class Actinomycetes; order CAVWCF01; family CAVWCF01; genus CAWFSE01. The sequence continues at coordinate 351,602 of CAWFSE010000009.1, read as the reverse complement.
CTCGAAGACGAACGGCTCCACCCACTTCTCGACCCCGAGGCGGCCCAAGACCCAGCCGGCGCTGATGGCCACCGCCAGGCCCGCCACGATGTAGAGGGCCGTGACCTGCCAGCCGAAGAGGCTGAACAGCAGGCCGATCGCGATCTCGTTGACGAGCGGGCTGGCGATCAGGAAGGACAGGGTGACCCCGATCGGGACCCCGGCGGCGACGAAGCCGATGAACGCCGGCACCGCGCTGCACGAGCAGAACGGCGTGATCACCCCGAGCCCGGCGGCCATCACGTTGCCGACGCCCTCGCGCCGGCCGCCCAACAGCGCCCGGGTGCGCTCGATGCTCATGTACGAGCGCAGGACGGTGACGATGAAGATGATCCCGACGAGCATCAGGACGATCTTGATCGTGTCGTAGACGAAGAAGTGCAGCGTCTCGGTGAGCCGGTCGGTCGGATCCATGCCGAGCGCGTCGTAGAAGAAGCGGTCCCACAGCCAGCCGTTCACCCACAGCGCGAGCACCCAGGCGGCGGCCGCGCCCGACAGGGCCAGCCACCGCCCGCGGGTGGTCGAGGGCAGGCGCTCGGCCACGCTCATCGACACACCCGCTCTGGCACGCCTCCATCGTTCCCCGCGGCGGGTCTCCCCCGTAGGGGCCGATGGTCCCGCGCGTGTGCGGGAGACTGGGTCGGTGCGCTCCTCCTCTTCGGCGGCGATGACGGCCAACGCCTGGGTGCGCAGCGCCCGCCTGGCGTCGTTGCCGCTGTACGCGGGCGCCGCATCGGTGGAGGGGCTGGCGCGACGGGCGCTGGGCCAGGACCCGGACGCCGTACGCCGCGACCTGCGCAGGCGCACCACGGAACGCACCCGGCGCACCCTCGGGGAGCTGAAGGGCGGCGCCCTCAAGGCCGGCCAGCTGCTGTCCACCGTCGAGATGCTGTTCCCGCCCGACCCCGAGGGGATGTGGCGCTCGGCGCTGCAGGGGCTGCAGGAGGACAACCCCTCGGTGCCTTTCGCGCAGCTGCGCCCCGTCCTCGAGGAGGGGCTCGGCCGCGACTGGACCCGGCTGCTGCCCGCGCTGGACGAGGAGGAGGCCGCCGCGGCGAGCATCGGCCAGGTCCACCGCGGCACCTGGCACGACGGCCGCGACGTGGCGGTGAAGATCCAGTACCCCGGCATCCGCGAGGCGCTCGCCGCCGACCTCCGGGCCGTGTCGTGGGCGACGCGCGGCGTCGCGCTCGTGGCGCGCGGCCTCTCGCTGCCGCCGCTGGTCGCCGAGCTGCGCACCCGGCTCGTCGAGGAGCTCGACTACGTGCACGAGGGCCGGGTGCAGCAGGCCTTCGCCCGGTCGTACCTCGACGACCCCGAGGCGGTGGTGCCGCAGGTCGTCCACGCCGCGCCCCGGGTGCTGGTGACCGAATGGCTCGACGGCACTCCCCTGGTCCGGCTGGGTGACGACGGATCACCCGAGTCGGCGCCGCTCCGCGACCTGGCTGGCGAGCGGTACCAGCGGTTCCTGCTGTCGGGCCCCGAGCGGGTCGGGCTGCTGCACACCGATCCGCACCCGGGCAACTTCCGGGTGCTGCCGGACGGCCGCCTCGGGGTCTTCGACTTCGGCTCCTCCCTCACGCTGCCCGAGGGGATGCCGTCGGCGTTCGGCCGGCTGATGCGGGTGATGCTCGGCGACGACCCGGCCGCCGTGCTGGCCGGGCTGCGGGCCGAGGGGTTCGTCCGCCCGGACCGCCAGGTCGACGCCGCCAAGCTGGTCGACTACCTCTCGCCGTTCTCCGAGCCCGCGCGGCACGAGGTCTTCACCTACTCGCGCGAGTGGCTGGCCGGCGAGTTCGCCCGCGTCAACGACCCGCGCAACCCGGAGTTCGGCGTCGCCCTGCAGCTCGACATCCCCGCCGACCTGCTCTTCACCCACCGGGTGTGGCTGGGGGTCGTGGGCGTCCTGAGCCAGCTCGGCGCCACGGTGCCGGTCCGCTCCGAGCTCAACCGCTGGCTGCCCGGCTTCGCCGGGTAGCCGCGCCCGGCCGCCGCCCCTCCCGCCGGTTCCGCGGATCCCGGCAGGATGGCCCCATGGATGTCAGCGAGACCCTGCTCCCCGGCATCGGGATGCGCTACGAGTTCGAGACCGCCTCCGGGCGGCGGGTCGGCCTGGTGGCCCGACGGGATGGCGCCGCCGAGCTCGTGGTGTACGACACCGTCGACCCGGACATGTGCACCGAGGTGATGACCCTCACCGCCGGGGAGGCCGAGACCCTCGCGGAGCTGCTGGGGGCGCCTCGGATCGCCGAGCGTTTCGCCGACCTGACCCGCGAGATCCCCGGCCTGGTGGCCGCGCAGGTCGAGATCTCGGACGGATCCCGGTACGCGGGGCGCACCCTCGGCGAGACCCGTGCGCGCACCCTCACCGGGGCATCGATCGTGGCCGTCGTCCGCGCTGACGAGGTGGCCGCGTCGCCCAGCCCCCAGTTCGGGCTGCGTGCCGGGCGACGTGCTCGTGGTCGTGGGGACCGACGAGGGCATCACCGCCGTGCGGCGGATCCTGTCCCAGCCGGCGCCGTAGCCGATCCCAGGGCTCGAGCCGTGAAGTCCGACCCCCTCTTCCTGCTCGAGTTCGGCGTCCTGCTCCTCCTGCTCGGCGCGGCCGCGGCCGTGGCCTGGCGGATCGGCCTCTCGGCGGTTCCGTTGTTCCTCCTCGCCGGGCTCGCGATCGGCGACGGCGGCATCCTGGCGACCCCCGCTGCCGCCCCGTTCCTCGAGGTGGCAGCAGGGATCGGCGTGGTCCTGCTCATGCTCACCCTCGGCCTGGAGTTCTCGGCCCGGGAGTTCAGCGAGGCGCTCAAGCGCCATGCGCCCAGCGGGGTGGTGGACCTCGCGCTGAACGCCACCCCGGGGCTGGTGGCCGGGCTCCTCCTCGGGCTGCCCTTTCCCGGGGCGCTGGCGCTGGCCGGGATCACCTGGATCTCGTCGTCGGGAATCGTCTCCCGCACCCTCGTCGACCTGGGCCGCCTGGGCTACCGCGAGACCCCGGCGGTGCTCTCGATCCTGGTCCTCGAGGACATCGCGATGGCGGCCTACCTCCCCCTGCTGGGGGTGGTCCTGGCCGGGAGCGGCGTGCTCGCCGGGGTCGGCGGCGTCGCGATCGGGGTCGGCGCGGTGTCCGTCGCGCTGGTCCTCGCCCCCCGGGTCGGCCCCTCGATGGCCCGGCTGCTCACCCACGACTCCAACGAGCAGGTGCTGCTGCGCGTCCTGGGCCTCACCCTGGTGGTCGCGGGGGCGGCGGAGCTGCTGGGGGTCTCCTCGGCGGTCGGGGCCTTCCTGGTCGGGCTGGCCATCCCCGGCGAGACGGCGACGACCGCCCGCACGGTGCTGGAGCCGTTGCGCGACCTCTTCGCCGCGGCGTTCTTCCTGTCGTTCGGCTACTCGACCGACCCCGCCGACATCACGCCGGTGCTGCCGGCCGCGCTTGGGGTTGGCGGTCGTCACCGCCGCCACGAAGACGGCCACCGGCTGGTACGCGGCGCGGCGGGATGGGGTCGGCGCCACGGGGCCGTTGGCGGGCGGGGACGGCGCTGATCGCGCGCGGCGAGTTCTCGGTCGTCATCGCCGGCCTGGCCGTGGGGGCAGGGGTCGTCGAGCTCGGCCCGATCGCCACGGCGTACGTCCTCGTCCTGGCGGTCGCCGGGCCGATCATCGCGCGCCTGGTCGGCCAGCATCGAGACCCCGCCCCGAGGCCTGCCTGAGCTCAGTCAGCACCGCATCGACCGCGGGGGCGACCGCCGCCGAGACCTCGGCCGACAGGCCGGGGCCCTGCGCCGCCGTCGCCTGCGTCGCATCGACCTCGACGCCGACCACGACCAGGCTGCGGGGCAGCCGGCCCAGGGCGCGCGACAGCTCGACGGCGGCGGCCAGCCCGAGCGCGTGGGTGCCGCCGGCCGCCCAGCCGCCGGTCGGGAGCACGCCCTCGGTGGCGTCGAGCGTGACCACCGTGCCTGGCGCGCGCCCCGAGGTCATCGCGTCCACGACGACGACGCGGTCCGGCGCCGGCCCAGGTGTCGAGCAGCGCGGAGGGGTCGTCCACCTCCAGCACCTCGATCCCCGGCCGGCCCATCGCCGCCACCCGCCGGGCGACCTCGATGCCGACGCCGTCGTCGCCGCGGTCGGGGTTGCCCAGGCCGATGAGCAGCGCTGTCATCGCCCGCTCCACCGTCAGGTCGAGGAAGTGGGTGGCGCACGAGATGCAGGGGTCGTAGTTGCGGACGGCCTGCTCGCAGCGCAGGGTCAGCTCGGCCGTGGGCAGGTGCAGCCGGTCCTGCACGAAGGCGCGCAGGTCCTCCTCGATGCTCGCCAGGTTCTGCGAGGTGGGCGGCACGATGACCGCGTCGCGGATCGTGCCGTCGGCGGCCAGCTCGTACCGGTGGTAGAGCAGCCCGCGCGGCGCCTCGGTGGCGCCGTGGCCCACCCCCGCGGCGGGCGGCACCGCGACGGCGGGCTCGGGCGCCCCGTGCCAGCCGTCGATGATGCCGAATCGCCTCGTCCAGGGCGTACACCAGCTCCACGGCCCGCACGATGATCGACTGGAACGGGTTGCGGCACTCGGCGCCCGAGCCCGGCGTCGCGCGCGGCCTCGCGGGCCAGGTCGGAGAGCTGGGCCTGGTTGAGCGTGTAGCGCGCCAGCGGCCCCACGACGTACGTCGTCTGCCCGTCCAGCCGGGCGTGCAGGGCGTTGGACCGCGCGACATGCTCCTCGACGGAGAAGTCCGCCGAATCGCGCCACGTCGAACTCCCGCCCGGTGCTCGAGACGACCGAGCCGCCCTCGAGGGGGTAGCCGTGCGGGCGAGCGCAGCGCGACGTACTCCTGGGTCTGCTCGAAGTCCGGGAAGTCGAAGCCGGCGACCCAGCCCACGGTCGCGACCGCGTCGTCGAGGGCGCGCTGCAGCTGCGGGCGGAGGCGCGAGCAGCTCGGCGCGGGACGGCAGCCGGTAGAACCCGCCGACGCGGACGTTGACCGGGTGGACCGCGCGCCCGCCGACCAGCGTCATCAGCGCGTTGCCGGCCTTCTTCAGCGCCGAGGCCGCGCTCGACGAGGTCGCGGTGGTCGGCGGCCATCTCGACGGCGCCGTCGTAGCCGAGGAAGTCCGGCGCGTGCAGCAGGTAGATGTGCAGCGCGTGGCTCTCGATCCACTCGCCGCAGTAGAGCAGCCGGCGCATCAGCCGGATCTCCTCGGTCACCTCGACGCCGCAGGCCTGCTCGATCGCCAGGCAGGAGCTCATCTGGTAGGCGACCGGGCAGATCCCGCAGATCCGGGCGGTGATGTCCGGGCGGCTCGGTGTAGGCGCGCCCGCGCAGGAACGCCTCGAAGAAGCGGGGCGGCTCGAAGATGCGCAGCTCGACGTCGGCCACCCGGCCCTCGCGCACGACGACGTGCATCGCGCCCTCGCCCTCGACGCGCGCCAGCGGGTTGGCCTTGAGGACCTGGTCGCCGGAGGTCAGCTTGTGCGTCATGCCGTCACCTCTCCGCGGCCGCGGTGTGGCGGCGGCTCTCGTCGCGGAACTCAGGCGCGCCCGCGGTGAACGTGCGGAAGACCCGCAGCACGTCGCGCTCGGGCATGCCCAGCTCGGCCAGCCGCGCCGCGAGCGAGCCGGTGTTCGGCGGTGTCCTGCGGCCCGAAGCAGCCGTAGCAGCCGCGGGAGTACGCGGGGCACAGCGCGCCGCAGCCGGCCTGGGTCACCGGGCCGAGGCACGGCGTGCCGTGCGCGACGGTCACGCAGACGCTGCCGCGCCGCTTGCACTCGACGCAGACGCTGTGCGCCGGGATGCGCGGGCGGCGGCCGTGCGACGAACGCGGTGAGCACCTCCAGCAGCTGGCGCTTGTCGACCGGGCAGCCGCGCAGCTCGAAGTCGACCGGCACGTGGTCGGCGATCGCCGTCGAGTGCTCCAGCGTGTCGAGGTACTCCGGGTGGGCGTAGACGATCGAGCGGAACTCGGCGACGTCGGCGAAGTTGCGCAGCGCCTGGATGCCGCCGCTCGTCGCGCACGCCCCGATGGTCACCAGCGTGCCGGACATCCGCCGGATCTCCCGGATCCGCTCGGCGTCGTGCGGCGGTGGTCACCGACCCCTCGACGAGCGACACGTCGTACGGGCCCTCCACCACGCCGCGGGTCGCCTCCGGGAAGTACGCGATCTGCACCGCGCCGGCCAGCGGGATCAGCTCGTCCTCGCAGTTGAGGATCGTCAGCTGGCAGCCGTCGCAGGAGGCGAACTTCCACACGGCCAGGGTGGGCCGCTCGGCGGACATCTCACACCTCCCGGATCGCGAGCAGCGGGGCGAGCTCGCTGTAGTCGAACACCGGGCCCTCGACGCAGACGAAGAACTCGCGGAGCTGGCAGTGCCCGCACAGCCCCACCCCGCACTTCATGGTCCGCTCCATGGACAGCCGGATCCGCTCAGGCGCCAGTCCCCGGTCGAGCAGCGCCAGGGCGACGTAGCGCATCATCACCTCGGGCCCGCAGGCCAGGGCCAGCGTGTGCGCCGGGTCGACGTGGATGCCCGGGATCAGCGCGGTGACCAGGCCGACCCGTCCCGGCCACCCCGCGGCGCCGTGGTCGACGATCGTGGCGACGTCGATGCCGTGGTCGCGCCAGCGCACCAGCTCGTCCGGGTAGAGCTGGTCCGCCGGGCTGCGCGCGCCGCAGAGCAGCGCGACCCGGCCGTACCGCTCGCGTTCGGCGAGCAGCCGGAGCACGCGCCGGGCGCAGCGGGGCCAGCCCGATGCCGCCGGCGACGATCACCACGTCGCCGCCCCGGCCCTGCTCGACGCCCCAGCCGGTCCCGTACGGCCCGCGCACCTCCAGCAGGTCGCCCACCTGGGCCTCGACCAGGGCGTGCGTGACCCCCCCGACGTCGCGGATCGTGTGCAGCAGCAAGGCCGCCGCCCGGGTCGCCGCTGATCGAGATCGGCACCTCCCCGACCCCGAGCAGTCCGAGCATCGTGAACTGCCCGGGGGCGAAGGTGAGCGGCGCGCCGTCGACCGGCTCAAGGGTGAGCGTCGCGGTGTCGACGGTGTCCTGCCGGCGCTCCACCACGCGGAACGGCCGCGGCAGCATGGGGTCAACGACTGGAGGCACCGGGCACCCCGTACAGGTCGAGCAGCCGGACCCGGGCCGCCTGCAGCCGCGAGAGCATCACCTGGGCCACCCGCTGCAGCAGGGCGTACCCGAGGACCGGGTCGGCGTCGCACTTGCCGCGCAGGCAGGTGCCGTCGAAGACGACGGCGCTCGTGTCCTCGACGACGTGGGCGTCGAAGAGCCAGCGGTGCGGCGGGATCAGCCACGACCAGCCGAGCACCTCGCCGTCCTCGACCGTCTCGATGACGACGGCGCCGCCCGCCGGCCGGTGCGCCTCCAGCGCGATCCGGCCGTGCCGGATCACGAAGAACGTCTCGGCCGGGTCGCCCTCGCGGTAGAGGTACTGGCCGGCGTGCATGTGCCGGTTCGCCGCGCAGCCGGCGATCAGGGCGAGGGCCTCGTCGTCGAGCCCGGCGAAGAACGGGTGCTCGCGGAGCAGTTCGTCGATGCCGCGCATGTCACGCCTCCGGGATCGTGCCGGTGGGGGCCGAGGTGGTCGAGGTGGCCCGGATCGCGGCGGCCTCGGCCGTCAGGTCGATGGCCGCCGGGCACCAGGTGATGCAGCGGCCGCAGCCGACGCAGCCCGAGCTGCCGAACTGGTCCCACCAGGAGGCCAGCTTGTGGGTCGCCCACTGGCGGTAGCGGGCCCTGGTCGTGGTGCGGACGCTGCCGCCGTTGAGGTGGGAGAACTCGGTGGTGAAGCAGGAGTCCCACACCCGCCAGCGCTCGGCCGCGCCGGACGCCAGGTCGGTGGCGTCCTCGACCGTCGTGCAGAAGCAGGTGGGGCAGACCAGCGTGCAGTTGCTGCACGCCAGGCAGCGGCTCGCGACGTCGTCCCACTGCGGGTGCTCGGCGTTGGCGTAGAGCAGGTCGCGGATCCCGTCGGTGTCCAGGCTGCGGCCCATCCGCCCGACCGCCGACCGCACGACGTCGGCCGCGGCCGCCTCGTCGCCGTCCGTCGCCGGGCGCGGCGGCAGCCGGGCCAGCAGGTCGGCGCCCCGCGGGCTGCCGGAGCGCACGAGGAACCGGTGGCCCGCGTCGTCGAGCAGCTCGGTCAGCGCGAGGTCGTACCCCTCGCGCGGCTCGGGCCCGGTGCCCATCGACGCGCAGAAGCAGGTCCCGCCCGGGTCGCCGCAGGTGACCGCGACGATGAACGCCCCGGCGCGACGCTCGGCGTAGTGGGCGTCGACCGCGGGGCGGCCGAGCAGGACCCGGTCGTGGATCGCGATCGCGTGCAGGTCGCAGGAGCGCACGCCGAACAGCGCCAGCGGGCGCGGCTCGGCCGGCTCGTCCGGCGTGTCCTCGGGAGGCGATCGCCGCAGCAGCGCGCGGGCCGGGAACAGCAGCGACTTCCAGGACTGCGGCCCCACCACGTAGCCGAACAGCGCGTCGTCGCCGCGCTCGCGCAGCCGGTAGCGGGCGGCGTCCTGCTCGTCGCCGACCCCGCGCGGGAGCCCGTCGACCGAGGTGATCTCCCGCTGGCCGATCACCCCGTCGGCCACGGTGGGTCCGATCACGGTCCACCCGTCGCCGCGCAGAAGGTCGATGAGCCCCTGCAGTCCGGCGACGTCGATGACCACGGTCGTGTCGGCAGCCATGGCACCTCCGCATCGCGTCTGATCCCGACGGTAGAGGCGGCCCGGGTGGCTCGGGCAGGGTCCAACGGCACACCTTGATCAGCAAAGCGGCCCGGCCCCGAGGGGGCCGGAGGAGGCGCAGGAGCCGCTAGCGTGCCCCCGTCACGGGTGAACGGTGGGTGAACGCGGCATGAACGAGGCGGCGGTGCGGACGGGCGTGGGCCGATGGGTCCCCGTCGCCTCCTGGCTGCCCCGCTACCGCCGGCAGCGACCTCCCTGCCGACCTGCTGGCCGGCACGGTGGTCGCCGCGCTCGCGGTGCCGCAGTCCCTCGGCTACGCCGGCATCGCGGGGGTGCCGGTCCAGGTCGGCCTGTACGCGATCCCGCTCGCCCTGGTGGCGTACGCGATCTTCGGCTCCTCGCCGCACCTGGTCGTCGGGCCGGTCTCCACGGTCGCCGTCCTCTCCGGCTCCCTGGTCGCCGACCTGTCGAAGGGCGACCCGGGGAGCGCGGTCGCGTTCACCTCGGCGCTGGCGATCGGCGCCGGGCTGGGCCTGCTGATCGGCGGCCTGGCCCGGATCGGCTGGGCCGCGGAGTTCCTGTCCCGCCCGATCGTCACCGGGTTCGTCTTCGGCCTGGTCCATCCTGATCATCCTGGGCGAGATCCCCAGCCTGCTGGGCATGCCCGTGGAGTCCGGCGACGTGCTGACCCGGGCGTGGTCGATCGCCACGAACCTGGTGGACCTCGACCCGACCACCGCCGCCATCGGCCTGGCCGCCCTCGCCGTGCTCTTCATCGGCGCGCGGTTCGCCCCCCGCGTCCCGTGGGCCCTCGTCGTGCTCATCGTCGGGATCGGCGTCTCGTCGTGGCTCGACCTGGCCGCCCAGGGGGTGGTCACCGTGGGCGACGTGCCGAGCGGCCTCCCGCCCTTCGGGCTCCCCGAGATCTCGGTGACCGACATCCCACCCGTCCTGGTGGGCAGCCTGGCCCTCGCGTTGGTCGGCCTGGCCGAGGGGCTCAGCGCCGCCCGGCTCTTCGCCGCCCGCGAGGGCTACACCGTGGACGCCAACCAGGAGTTGGTCGCGACCGGGGCGGCGAACGTCGCCGCCGGGCTGTCGGGCGGCCTGGGCGTGGCCGGGTCGCTGTCCAAGACGGCGGCGTCCCGGCGCTCTGGCGGCGTCAGCCAGCTCACCGGGGTCACCACCGCCGTCCTGGTCCTGCTCGTCCTCGTCGCCTTGGCGAACCTGCTGTCGCCCCTGCCGCGCGCCGTGCTCTCGGCCATCGTCATCCAGGCGGTCTGGGGGCTCATGGACGTCAAGGCGCTGCGCCGCTACAAGGCCATTCGCCGCAATGACTTCGTCGGCTCGATGGCCGCCATGGGCGGCGTGCTCCTCTTCGGTCCGCTCTACGGGCTGCTCCTCGCCGTCGGCCAGGCCGTGCTCGGACTCGTCTACCGCTCCAGCCGCGTCGGCATGGACGTCATGGGCAAGGTGCCCGGCGAGAAGGCCGCCTGGGGCAGCGTGATCCGCCACCCGGAGCGCAAGACCATCGACGGGATCCTGGTGCTGCGGCTGGACGCCCCGCTGTTCTGGGCCAACGCCGCCGAGGTGCAGGCCCAGGTGCTCGCGGCGGTCGAGGCCGAGCCGGACGTGCGCGTCCTGCTGCTCGACCTCGAGGCCACCAGCCAGCTGGACACGACGAGCATCGACGCGCTTGAGCTGATGCTGGCAGCGCCTGCAGGAACGCGGGGTCGAGCTCTACCTGGTGCGCGTCTTCTACCAGGCGCGGCGGGTGCTCACCCGGGCCGGCTTCATCGAGCGGCTCGGCGACGACCACATGTGGCACAGCATCTCCGCGGCGGTTCGGGCCGCGCGGGCGGCCGCCCACCTCGAAGGCAAGGCGCACAACCGTACCTCGCCGTCGAGCTCGAGGAGTCGGCCGACGACGTGTACGAGCCGGCCGACGAGCGGATCGCCGTCGAGTCCTCGGCGGACAACGGCGACGACGAGGCCGCCGCCCCTGAGCCCAAGGCGACGAAGGGGCCGAAGCCGCCAAGGCGCCCAAGCCGCCCAAGGCCGACAAGGGCGGCAAGGGAGGCTAGGCGGGCGTTTCGGTGCGGCCGCCGGCCACGGCGTGGACGGCGCCGAGCAGCCCCTTCAGGAAGACCGATTCGAGCGGCTCGACCGCCATCAGCGCGGTGACCGGCCGGCTGCGCTCGATCACCTGCAGGACGCGGGCCAGCGCGTGCGGGCCGGCGCCGTCGAGGGTGTCGACGAGCAGGTCGCCCAGCATCCCGCGCTCGACCGCCATGGCGACCATCCGGTCGAAGGTGTTGTCGGGGGTGAACACCCGGTGGTCACGCGGCTGCATCGAGTGGGCGCCGAACAGGCAGACCTCGTCGCAGACGCCGCAGCCGAGGCACGCCTCGGGGTCGACGATGGCCCAGTACTTGCGCTTGCCGTGGCCCTGGTTGTCGACCATGGTGACCGCCTGGGCGGGGCAGGCGCGGGCGCACTTCTTGCAGCCTCGGCACATCTCGAGGTCGACCTGGGCCACCCAGTTCGACGAGACGATCGCGCCGGTGATCCCCTTGCGCCGGATCGACTGCATCATCCCGCAGCAGCAGCCGCAGCAGTTGCACATGTAGCTGACGCCGTGCTTGACGTTGTCCGCGGTCTGAGCCAGCCCCGCGTCCTTCGCCATCTGCAGGACGGCCAGCCCCTCCTCGTTCGAGATCGGCTCGGCGATCCCCGCCCGCACGAGCGCGTCCGCCGCGCCGCCGAAGGTCAGGCAGGTGCGGGTGGGCGCGTCGCAGCCCTCGCCGACCAGCTTGGCGTGCTCGCGGCACGGGCACAGCGAGACGGCCACCGACCGCGCCTCCGCCACGATGTGGGTGGCCAGCTCCCAGTCGAGCACCTCGACCGACGGGTCGTCCGGGATCGACTCCTCGCGGACGAGCGAGCGGCCGATCTGGGTGCTCCCCCGGAAGACCGCGTGCGCGAAGTCGTCGCCGTCGTACATGTACTCGTGGAAGAGGTGGGCGAGCTCCTCCATCGGGGCGTCGTCGCGGACCCGCATGAAGGTGAACTCGAAGAACCCGATCACGACGGGGGCCAGCGCGACGTAGCGGCGGCCGCGGTGCCGGAAGTCCATCACCAGGCCGCGGCGGGCCAGGTCCGTGACGATCGGGTCGAGCTCGGCCTCGGTTCGGCCCGTCCGCTTGGCCACCTGGGCCAAGGACCCCATCGTGGGGATCTGGGCGGCCAGCTCGGCCTCGTCGGCGGTGAAGAGCAGGCGCAGGATGCGCTGGAAGGCCGGCGAGTCCGGGGCGCCCGTCGGCATCCGATCGAGCCGCTCCTGCAGGCGGCGGTACGCGGTGTCCGGATCGACGAGCGTGTGTCCCATGGCGGCCTCCACCGGGCGGCGCCGGGGCCGCCCCGCCCTCACACCCAAGCGCACCCGGGCAGGACCGCACAGGGTCGAACGTCACCGGGGATGCAGAGCCGGCAGCGCTCGACGGTAGGTTGGGCCGCACGGGCCAGGTGGTCCGCCCAGACTTCTCGTAGGAGGCACGCATGGCCGTCGGCCCCGTCGATGTCATCATCATCGGGTTTCCCGGCAACAAGTTCTCCGGCCAGATCGCGCCCGGCGCTGATGGAGCTCGTCGAGGCCCGCACGATCCGCGTGCTCGACCTGCTCTTCGTGATGAAGGACGCCGACGGCGCGGTGACCACCATCACGGTCGAGGACCTCGACCCCGAGGTCGGCGCGGCTTTCGCCTCCGTCGAGGTGCACGAGCCGGGCGACCTCGGCCCCGAGGACGCCGACGAGGTCGCCGACGACCTTGAGCCGAACTCCTCGGCGCTGCTCATCGCCTTCGAGAACTCGTGGGCCGCGAAGTTCGCCCAGGCCTGCCTCGACGCCGACGGCTACGTCATCGACTCAGGTCCGCATCCCGGTCGACGTCGTCCAGGCCGTCGTCGCCCTCGACTAGCCCCCTCCTCCCACCCCCCGAACTGAGAGGCACTCGCATGGGACTCCTTCGCATGGCCACCCGCACCGCCGTCGTGGCCGGCACCGCCACCGCCGTGTCCGGTCGCGTGGCGCACCGCCAGTCCGAGAAGTACAACGCCCAGGCGGAGCAGCAGTACGCGCAGCAGCAGGCGGCAGCACCCGCTCCCGCCGCCGCCCGCCCCCGCCGCCCCCGCGGTCGACGATCAGACCGCCAAGCTGCAGGAGCTGGCCCAGCTGAACAAGCAGGGCGTCCTCACCGACGAGGAGTTCGCCGCGGCCAAGGCCAAGGTCCTCGGCATCTGAGCAGCGCAGCCGCGATCGACCCCGTTCACCCCGCGAGCCGGCGGTGAGCGGGGTCGACGCGTACACCCGGCTGGCGGCGGTCTACGACGAGATCGTCGTCGACCCGACGTACGACCGCTGGGCCGCCTTCCTGCACGAGACGTGGGCCGTCGATGACGCAGGCGTGCGCAGCATTCTGGACGTCTGCTGCGGCACCGGCTTGATGGCCGCCGAGCTGATCGCGCTCGGCTACCAGGTGGCCGGCGTGGACTCCTCGGCCGACATGCTCGCCCGCGCCCGCGAGCTGCTCGGGCCCGGACGTCGTCCTGATCGAGGAGACGCTGCCGGCCCTCACCCCCGAGGGGCCCTTCGACGCGGCGGTGTCGAACTTCGACGGCCTGAACTACCTCACCCCCGACGACCTTCGCGCGACGCTTGCGGCCGTGGCGAGCCGGCTGCGCCCCCGCGGCTGGCTCGTCTTCGACCTGCACACCGACGCGATGATGGAGTTCACCGCGGCGAACCCCGTGGTCGAGGGCGAGGCCGACGGGCAGGCCTTCGTGATCGACAGCGTCGTCGACGCCGATGCCCGCACCTGCGACACCACCATCGAGGTCACCCGGGTCAGCGACGGGGACTCCTTCGCCGAGCACCACCGCCAGTACTTCTTCGCCGACGCCGATGGTCCGCGACGCGCTCGAGGCCGCCGGCTTCGACCTGCTCGCCGTGACCGACGAGTACACCTCTCGAGCCCGCCGGCCCGGACACCCTGCGGGCGACCTGGATCGCCCGCCTGCGCTAGCGCGGCGGCACCACGAGCACCGGCACCTGGGCGAACTCGAGCACGTGCTGCACCTGCGCGCCGACGTAGGGCTCGCCGATCCGCCCCCGCCCGGCCCCGCCCAGGACGATCAGGTCGGCCGGCCACCCGTCGGCCTGCTCCAGGATGCGCCGGGCCGGCTGCCCCTCCAGGGCCAGCGTCTCGACCGTGATGCCGGCGCGCACGGCGAGGTCGGTGACGTGCTGGAGCACCGCCTGGGCCCCGAGATCCCTCCGGCCGCGCACGGCGGCGGCGCCGCCGCGGCTCGCGAGCGCGCGCTGCACGTCCCCGTCGACCAGGACGTGGACGGCGCGCAGCTCACCCGTCCAGGCGACCGCCGCGTCGACCGCGACCCGGGCCGCCGCCAGCCCCGCCGGCGAGTCGTCGACGGCGAGCAGGATGCGCCTCATCGCCAGGCCGTCCTTCCCCGGGCCGGTGCGGCCGCCCAGCGCAGGCGCACCCCCTCGTCGTGCTCCTGGTCGTCCAGCGCGATGGTCAGCGCGAGGCGCGCGGACTCCAGCCGCGGGGATCCACCGATCGCGCACCGCCCGCAGCTGCCGTCGGGTGGAGCCGATCTCCGCCCGCACCGCGATCAGCGCGGTGGCGGCGACGGCGTGGTCGGCCCCCGCGCGCACCGCCCGCTCGGCGGCCGCGGCCGCGTGCACCAGCGCGGTGTTGGCGGGGGCGGGCTCCGTGGGGACGCGCTCGGGGAGGCGGCAGGCGGACCGCGCCGGATAGCGCACCCCCATCGTCTGCCGCCACTCGATCGTCGCACCTCGGCGTCGGCGCCGTCGCAGGCCAGCCGCAGCGCCGCGCTCGCCGCTCAGCAGGGCCGCCCGCAGCATCCACCGGTCCAGCTCGCGGACCGCCGCCTCCCACTCCCCCTGGGTCCGCTCGGCGAGCAGGGCGAAGCTCTGCTCCTCGGCGACCAGGATGCGCAGCTTGCGCTCGAGCAGGTCGGCGCCCCGCTCGGCCACCGCGAGCCGCCGCGCCAGCCACATCCGGCCGGCGCGCCCGGGCGGCAGCCCTCGCAGCCGCGCGGTCATCGCGGCGCCTCCTGCGCGGCCACGGGCGGCCGCGTAGCGCAGGTCGACGAGCGCCGCCGGGAGCATCGTCAGCTCGCGCCGCGGCAGCTCGCCGAGCACGTCCCACGCCTGGTCGAGGGTCTCGTCGAGCGCCGCGGTTCTCGGCCCGGCCCTGGTTGAGCAGCCGGCGCTCGAAGGCGATCTCGTAGGCGATGTACTGGCGGTCCGTTCCGCTGAGGGCGTCCTCGCCCACCATGTCGGCGAGCTCGCGGGCCTGCCGGGCCCGCGCCAGCGCGGCCAGCAGCTGCGCCGCGAGGTCGAGGTGGTCGGCGCGGGTGCGCCCGGGCCCGGCGCCCTTGCGCATCAGCCGCGACAGCGACTCCAGCGGGTCGACCGGCGGGTAGACCCCGCGGGCATGCAGGTCCGCCGACAGCACCAGCTGGCCCTCGGTGATGTAGCCGGTGAGGTCCGGCACCGGGTGGGTGATGTCGCCGGCGGGCATGGTCAGCACCGGCAGGACCGTGACCGAACCGGGCAGCCCGCGGATCCGTCCGCAGCGCTCGTACAGCGACGCCAGGTCGCTGTAGAGGTAGCCCGGGTAGGCGCGCCGCGCCGGGATCTCGCCGCGGGCGGCCGACACCTCGCGCAGCGCCTCGGCGTAGCTCGTCATGTCGGCCATCACGACCAGGACGTGGCGGCCGACCGTGAACGCCAGGTGCTCGGCGACGGTGAGCGCGATGCGGGGAGTGAGGATCCGCTCGATGACCGGGTCGTCTGCGGTGTTGAGCAGCAGCACCAGCTCGCCGGCCTGCGACCGCTCCTCCAGCACGTCGCGGACCGCGGCGGCGTCGGCGTGGGTCAGCCCCATCGCCGCGAACACCACGCAGAACGGCTCGCCGCCGACGGTCGCCTGGGCGGCGATCTGGGTGGCGAGCTCCAGGTGCGGGCAGCCCGGCGACCGAGAAGACCGGCAGCTTCTGCCCCCGGACCAGCGTGGCCAGCCCGTCGATGGCCGAGATGCCGGTGAGGACCGGCTCGGCGGGGGGCTCGCGCATCAGCGGGTTCAGGGGGGCGCCGGTGGTCGGCGCGTCGACGGCGCCCAGGACGGGCGGGCCGCCGTCGAGCGGGATCCCGCGGCCGTTGCACACCCGGCCGAGCCAGCCCTCGCCGACCGGCACGCGCAGCGGCGCTGCCGGTGAAGCGGACCCGGGTCCGGCGCGGGTCGAGTCCCTCGGTGCCCTCCAGCACCTGCACGACGGCGAGGTCGCGGTCGACCTCGAGCACGACGCCGTGGCGGTCCGGCCCGCCGTCCATCCGGACCGTGACGTACTCGTCCCAGCCGACGCCGCCGACGTCCCCGACGACCAGCAGCGGTCCGCGCAGGCCCCGGATCGTCGCGTGTACTCGACGGCGCCCCACCCGGTCATGGCGCGGCCTCCGCCCGGGGCGAGCCCGTCCAGCGCCGCCAGCACGATGTCGCGGCGCGACGTCGACGCCCGCGACGTCGGACGGACTCGGTCTCGTCGCGCGCGCGCACCAGCGGCCCCCAGTCGACCTCCTCGAGGTCCGAGGCGAGCACGCCGCGCTCGACCAGCGCCAGGCACCGGTCCAGGCACCGCGAGGACGGCGTCGACGAGCGCGGCCCCCTTCTCCGGCGAGCAGACCGCGTCGGCGGCTGACAGCGCGCTCTGCTGCAGCACCGCCTCGCGCAGCAGCCGCCCGGCCAGCAGCACCATCCGCTCGGCGCCGGGCAGCGAGCCCACCCCGACGAGGTCGGCCAGCGCCGCCAAGCCGGTCGGCGTCGGCGATCAGCGCCGAGGACCCGGCCGCGTCGGCGCGCCCAGTCGGGGTCACCGCGCGCGGCGTGCCAGGCGCCCAGCGGCCCCGCGTCGCGGGAGAACGACGCCGTCCACGACACCGCCGGGTAGTGGCGGGCGTAGGCGAGCTCGCGGTCCAGCGACCACACGCTGCGGACGAACCGCTCGGTGTTCGCGGTGACCGGCTCGGTGACGTCCCCGCCCGGCGGCGAGACGGCGCCGATGACGGTGACGGAGCCCAGCCCGCCCGCCGAGGGTGCGCACGTGGCCGGCCCGCTCGTAGAAGGCCGCCAGCGCCGAGCCGAGGCTCGCCGGGTAGCCCTCCTCGGCCGGCAGCGCGCCGGACCGCGAGGCGAACTCGCGCAGCGCCTCCGCCCACCGCGAGGTCGAGTCGGCGATGACGACGGCGTGCAGGCCCATGTCCCGGAAGTACTCCGCCACCGTCACGCCGGTGTAGACGCTCGCCTCGCGGGCCATCATCGGCATGTTCGACGTGTTGGCGACGACGACGGTGCGCTCGGCCAGCCGTCCGCCGGTGCGCGGGTCGACCAGCTCCGCGAGCTCGGCGACGACGTCGGCCATCTCGTTGCCGCGCTCCCCGCAGCCGACGTAGACGATGACGTCGGCGGTGCACCACTTGGCGATCTGCTGGAGCAGCACCGTCTTGCCGGTCCCGAACCCGCCGGGCACCGCCGGCGGTGCTGCCGAGGGCGACCGGGTAGAGCAGGTCGAGCACCCGCTGCCCGGTGACCAGCGGCTCGCCGCCGTCGACCCGGCGGCGGTGCGGCCGCGGGCTCGCGCACCGGCCAGCGCTGCGTCATCGCGCACGGGCTGGCCGGCGACGACCGCGAGGGTGGCGTCGGCGGCGTACGCGCCCGCCTCGGCGATGTGCTCGACCCGGCCGCTCGACGCCCGGCGGGCACGAGCATCCGCATGCCGCAGCGGCCCGTCGTCGCGGACCCCGCCGAGCGCGTCGCCGCCTGCCACGCGGTCGCCGACCGTGACCTCCGGCTCGAACGCCCAGGTGCGCGGGTCGGCGGGCGCCTCGACGCCCGGGGTCAGCCAGGTGCCCGCGCCGAGCAGCGGGCGCAGCAGTCCGTCGAAGACGCCGCCGAGCAGCCCCGGGCCGAGGGGCGCCGACAGCGGCTCGCCCACGAGCGCGCCGGCCTCGTCCCCGGCTTCAGGCCGCCGGTGTACTCGTACGCCTGGGCGGTCGCGACCGGGCCCGCGAAGGCGACCAGCTCGCCGAGGAGGCGCAGCGGCCCGAGCTCGACGACCTCGGACATCGACGCGCCCGGAAGGCCCTCGACCTCGACCAGCGGCCCGTTCACCCGGACGACCCGTCCCGCAGGTGCGGCGCCACCCGGTCGCCGCTCACCGTGCCGCTCACGGCGCCCACACCCCGTCCAGCTCGGCGCCGAGCCGGTCGACGATTCCGTCGGCCAGGTCGTCCAGCGTGTACTCCACCCGCCGGCCGGCGGCCTCGCCGACGACGCCGCCCCGCGGGTGCTCGCCGAACGACGGCCTCGAGGCCCCAGGTCGACGCGGGCGCGCTGCCGCAGGGCCTGCCAGCAGCGCGGGGTACAGCGGGTCGCTGCGCAGCCCGGACACCGCGTCCGCGCGGCCTGCCGGCGCATGGCTTCGTACGGCGTGCCCGCTGCGCCGCGAGGACGACGCCCCGCGCGGTGCGCGCGGCGCGGGCCCGCTCGCCGGCGAGCACGACGGCGGCATCGGCCGCGCCGGTGTCCCGCGCCTCGGCCAGCAGCCCGTCGACCTGCTGCTGGGCGTCGGCCATCGTCTCCGCGGCGGCCGCGTCCGCCGCCGCCAGCGTCGCCGCCGCGTCGGCGCGGGCGCGCGACAGCAGGGCCTCGCGCAGCGGCGCCAGCGGGTCGGTGCGGAGCTCGGCGGGGGGCTCGGGGTGCTCGGTCACGGCGGCATCACCACCGTGAGGCGCGTGACGGCGCTGCGCGCCCGAGGGCGCCCGCCGCGAGCGGCGTGAGGATGACCACCGCGACGTCGGCCGGCAGGGCGGCCCAGCTGGCCCGCACGGCGGCCGGCTCCTCGCCGGGCAGCACGAGCACGCCCGCCAGCGCCAAGCCCTGCACGCGCACGGCCTCGCCGATCGCGGCGACGCGGCCCATGTCAGGCGTTCCCGATCAGGATGATCGCGACGATCAGGCCGTAGATCGCGATGCCCTCGGCGAGGCCGACGATGACCATGGCCCGGCCGAACAGCTCCGGCCGCTCGCTCATCGTGGCCAGCGCGGCCGCGCCGGTGTAGGCCACCGCGATCGCCGCGCCGATCGACGAGCCGGCCACCGCGATCGCCGCGCCGAGCAGGGCCGCCCAGTTCGAGTCGCTGGTCGCGGACGTCTGCCGCGGCGACGACCGCCGCTGAGGCTGCGCGGTCGCGGGATCGGCGTTGCTGGCGGCCAGGCGAGCACGCCGATCGCCGACGACGAGCCAGCAGGGCGTTGATGCCGAGGAAGACGCGCAGCGCGGCCCCGGAGCGGGACCGGAGCGCGACCCGCGTGGCCAGGGCGACGACGACGAGCACGGGCAGGGCGACCAGCCAGGCGGTCATGGCACACGCTCCGGGGTGATGCGGGACGGGACCAGGGCCGGAAGGGCCGGCCCTCGGACGACGAAGACGCGGGAGAACAGCTCGTAGTACTCCAGGCGCAGGGCCTGGACGCCGGCCACGACCGCCTGCAGCGTGAAGGTGAGGGCGTTGCCGACGACGAAGAGCGCGACGGCCGCGAGGTACAGGCAGGCCGCCCGCGGCCCACAGCCCGGTGGTGCCCTGCCAGACGATCGCGCCGAGCGCGGCATGGGCCAGCCCGAAGGCGGCGAGCCGGGCGAACGACACCAGGTTGGCGCCGAGCCGGACGACGCCGTCGAACAGCTCGACGCCCGCCTGGGCGGCGCCGGCGCCGCCCCCGCCGGAGCGCTGCGAGCAGCCCGACGTACGCCAGCACCAGGCCGACCACGGCGACCGCCGCGCCCACGGCCACCAGCCAGCTGGCGGGCAGGTAGGCGCCGAGCAAGAGCAGGCCGAGCCCGAGGAAGAGGGCCACCCCGGCCAGGCCGGACGGGGCGACGACGGCGAGCCGCCAGCCCGCCCTCGCGCCAGCGGTTGACCGTGCCGATCGCGTACGCCCCGGAGAGCAGGCACGCGCCCACCCCGATGGCGACCTCGAGCAGGAGCACCGGCTCCTCGAGCGGCTTGACCCACAGCACGGGCAGCACGCCGGTGGGGCCGAAGAACTCGCCGAAGAGCACGCCGAAGACCGTCGCGGAGATGCCGGCGCCGAGGAGGAACGGCCAGGCGGTCCGGAACCGGGCCAGCCGGCGCGGGCGGCCCGCGCGCAGCAGCAGCCCGCCGAGCACCAGCAGGGCGCCCTGGCCGGCGTCGGCGAACATCATCCCGTACATCACGACGAAGGCGAGGCCGGCGACCACGGTGGGATCGAGGTCCACGTACGGGACGGTCGCGTACGTGTCCATGAGCGGCGCGAACGACCGGTTCAGCCGGCCGCGGGTGTGCACGAGGGTCGGCGGGTCGACCCCGCGGGGGGTCGGCAGCGGCGCGACCGCGGCCCCGAGCGGCCCGAGGCGGTCGGCGAGGGGGGCGACCTCGGCGGTCGGCATCCACCCGGCGAGCCCGACCACCAGGTCGCGGGGCACCGACGGCCGCCGCCCGCTCCTCCAGCTGCGCCTCGCCGGCCAGCAGATCGGCCCGCCCCGCCTCGGCGAGGGCGTCGAGGTCGGGGGCGCCTGCGGCCAGGGCCGGCTCGACGTCGCCCTCAGCCGCGACCCGCTGCAGGAGGCGCGCCGCCGGCCCGATGCCCGCCTCACCCGCGACATCCAGCTCGACGGTCCCCGCGGTGGCGGTCGCGACCAGGACCTCGCGCAGGCTCTCCCGCGGCAGCACGAGCGCCACGCGCTGCATGCGGACCGGCTCCAGGGACTCACGCCACGGCATCGAAGGCCTCCAGCGCACCCGGCCGCAGGGCGCCGCCGCGCGCGGCCACCTCGAGGGCGGCCCGCACCCGCCAGCCGTCGGCGGCCAGCACGGCCACCGAGCCGATGACGGGCTCGGGGGACGTCAGGGGCCGTCGCAGCAAGGCGAAGCCGTCGCGCTCAACGCGCCGCCACCACGCCGCCTCCGCCTGCCACAGCTCCCCCGGGTCGGTGACCGCGTCGAGAGACCAAGCGGCGCTGGCGGGAAGTGCTGCGGCAAGCTCGCGAAGCGTGCGGGCGTCGGCCCACCCGGCGCCGAGCAGCGGAGCCGCCAGGCGTACCGCGTCCTGCGTTGGCCGCCGACCCGCCACCGTGACCTCGCGGGCGACCAGGAGCGCGGCCGCGCCGGCCGCCCAGGGGCCGGCGGCCGGGACGCTCGAGCTGACCCGCGCGGCCCAGGACAACCGCATGCCGAGGTGCACCGCCACCGGGGTGTCGGCGCCGGGGTCCCCCCAGGCCGACCGCGCCAGGGCCTCCCGGACCTGCGCGACCGAGGTCGCCGACGTGATCCGGCTCCACGCGGTGGCCAGGCTGCCGAGGCGGAAGGGGGCCTCGCCCTCGGAGCCGGCGAGCTCGCGGAGCCGCTCGTCGGTGTTGGCGACCTCGAAGCCCCCGGCCAGGACCCGCAGGATCCGGGCATCGCCGTGCGGCACCCATCCGCCGAGGACCCGCAGGTGCCACAACAGCGTTGCCGCGATGGCGTGCTGGGCCTCCGCGAGGGTCTGGCCGGGGCGGACCTCGCGCCCGTACGGGGTGGCGGCCAGCGCGTCGACGGCCTCGCCCAGGACCGGCCGGGCGGCCAGGCCGCGCGCAGCCGAGGCGCCGAGGCGGCGGCGCGCCATCGCGCGGGCCCGGACGCTGGCGGCCACCCAGGCGGTGGTCACGGCGACCCCGCCAGCAGGTGCGCCGCCTCGGCGCGGGCCTCCTCGAGCACCCGGGCGACGAACTCGGCCTCGCGCGCCGCTGCGACGTCGGCCACGGACGCCGCCTCGCGCGCCGCGTCGGCCAGCCGCTCGCGGGTCTCCGCCTCCGCCTGGGCTCGGGCCTGGGCGGCGGCGTCGCGGCGCTCCGCCTCCGACGACCGGCGGGCCGAGGAGACCAGGGCGCGGGCCCGCTCGGCGGCGGCGGCGACCCGGGCCTCGGCCGCGACGCTCGCCGCCTGCCGGATCCGGGCCGCCTCGGCCTGCACGTCCGACAGCCGGGCGAGCACCGGCTCAAGCTCGGCCGAGCGCTCGCCGACGCGGTCCGCGGGCACGCCCGACAGCGAGGCGGCACCCGGCGTCCCGCTCGGACGCAGCCGCTCAAGGAAGTCGCGCACAGTCGGCACGGTCACTCCCGCATGTCTCGGGCTCGTGATCATTCTTCGGGCCGGGGAGGGCTGGCGGGAGGGGCTTATGGCACGCGGTGTTCGCAGAGGCTCCGCCCGCCGCTGCGGCTAGGGTCGGCCGCGATGGGGATCACCGTGGCGGTGACGGGCCCGACCGGCGCGATCGGCCGGCCGGCGATCGAGGCCCTGGAGCGCGAACCGGGAGTCGACCGGATCCTGGGCATGGCCCGGCGGCCCTTCGACCCGGCCGCCAGCGGATGGGCCAAGACCGAGTACCGGCAGGGCGACGTCCTCGACCGCGACGCCGTCGAGGCCCTGGTCGCCGACGCCGACGTGGTCGTCCACCTGGCCTTCCTGATCATGGGTTCCCGCGCGGCCGCCCGTCGGGTCAATGTGACGGGCACCCGCCAGGTGGTCGAGGCCACCGTCTCGGCCCCGCGGCCGCGGCGGTTCGTCTACACCTCGTCGGTCGCGGCGTACGGCTACCACGCCGACAATCCGAGCCCCCTCACCGAGGACGTGCCGGCGCGCGGCTCGAGCGAGCACTACTACTCCATGCAGAAGGCCGAGTGCGAGGCGCTGATCGCCGGGTCGGCGGCTGGCTCGGGGCTCGACGTCTACGTCCTGCGCCCGTGCATCGTGGCCGGGCCCCGCGCCACGACGCTCGCGGACTCGATGCCCTGGACCCGCCTGGGCCGAAGCCTGCCGCCCATCCTGACCCGCACGGCGCGGGCGATCCCCGGCCTGCGGCCGACGGTGCCGGATCCAGGCGTGCGGGTGCAACTGGTCCACCACGACGATGTCGCCGCCGCCGTGGCCGCGGCCGTCGCCGGTCGCGGCGCACCGGGCACGTACAACCTGGCAGGCGACGGGGACGTGTCGCTCACCGAGATCGCGCATGCGCTCCGAGCGCGGTCGGTGCGGGTCCCGCCGGCCTCGGTGCGGGTCGCCTCGCTGGCGCTGGCACGCCTGCCCTACGTCCCCTCCTTCGCCGAGTGGCTGCACTCGTTCCGCACGCCCGATGCTGATGGACACCACCAAGGCCAAGCGCGAGCTCGGCTGGCGGCCGGCGTACACCAGCGAGGAGACGCTCGCCGCCCTGGCCGCAGTGCTGTGACTCAGGGCTGCGCACTCAGGCTGCGACTCAGCCGACCGGGCCGGCCAGCAGGTAGTCGACGACCGCGCTGGCCGAGTACGACGCATCGCCCGGCTCCCAGCCCTGCGCGAGGTGGACGACGCCGCTGAAGTCGCTGCCGGCGGTGACCAGCGGCGGCTCGACATAGCCGTTGGGCCTGGTCTGCGGCAGTCCGGCGGAGGCCATCAGCGCGTTGCACAGGCAGCGGCGGCCCTCCATGTTCTGCTCGCGGCCGCCCTTGATCCGGGTGTACGCGTCGGCCGGCTCCGCCGGGCAGCGGTAGCCGATCGAGCCGTCCTCCTTGACGAAGGCCGACCGCAGCGCCCCGAGGTCGCACACCGGTTGGCGGGCCTCGTAGGTCTCGGGGTCCGACAGCGTGCCGGCCATCTGCAGGACCCGGAACGGGAAGCCGGTCGGCGACAGCCGCCAGTCGCTGAGCACCTCGAGGTCGCCCGGCCAGCGCCTGACCGAGCACCCGCTGCTTGAGGTCGGGCGCCAGCCCCGACTCCTCGCAGAGCGCGAACGCGGTGCCCACCTGGACCCCGGCCGCCCCCACCGACAGCGCCCGCCGCAGCCCCTCCGGGCTGCCGTACGACCCGGCCAGCCACACCGGCAGGCCGAGCGCCACCACGTCGCGCGGGTCGACCGCGTCCCGCTCGTCGTAGATCGGCTGGCCCGCCTCGTCGGTGCGCCGGGGTCCGCGGGGCGGCGCGTTGTGGCCGCCCGCGCTCGGGCCCTCGATGATGAAGCCGTCCGGGCAGGCCGCCGGGCTCCCGGCCAAGCCCGCCGCGAGGTCGAGCGAGGCGATGATCGCCAGCGCCTGGGGTCGCCGCGGCGCGGGCAGCGGGCCGAGCAGGCCGAGCGGGCTGAAGTGCACCGCGGTGTCGCCGTCGGTCGAGCGCGACCCCTGGACCCGGACCGACAGGGACACGTCGTCCTGGCGCGCAAGGGCGCGGAGCAGCTCGGGCAGCTCGCCGGGGTTGCCGGCGCCCATCAGCACGTAGTCGACGCCGGCCAGCATCGCCCCGTAGCAGCGCGAAGATCAGCGGCAGCTCGATCTTGCGCAGGTAGTTGATGCCGACCGGGCCGTCGTGGCCCTCCTTGGCGAGCCAGACCTCGACGAAGTTGGCGGCCACCGTGAGCTCCTGCAGCCGGTCGGCCGGCTGCAGGGTGAACCGCGGGACCGCCTTGAACAGGTCGGCCTCGGGCTTGCCGCCCTCGACGAAGTACGCGGCCAGGATCCACTCGGCGACCCGCGGGACCGGGAAGTGCGCCAGGGCCCGGCGGACGTGCCCGCCGGGGTCGCCCGAGCTGCAGCCGCCGGGCGCAGACGATCTCCAGGGCCGTCCCCGACACGACCCCGAGCTGGCCGGTGCGCGACACGGCGCGGGCGAGCTCCCAGCCCGAGATGGCGACGCCCATCCCGCCTTGGATGACGCTGGGGAGCAGCGGGCCCGACAGGGTGGGGCTGGGGATCTGCGCGAAGGCGCTCTCGGTCACGGCCTCTAGTCTCGGGGACAAGGGCACCGAGTGGCTAGGCTTGACACGCCAGACTCCAGGTCGCGTTCTTTGTCACCGGAAGACAAGAAGGAGACACGATGGCCGAGGCGCTGCGCCCCTGGTCGGGGCTCCAGCCGGGCGTCGCCACGCTGCTTCGGCCGGCGCTGCCCGCCGCCATCGACGGCTCCATCGCGGCGATCGACCGCGAGCTGCCGGCCTTCCGGGCCGGGCTGGACGGCGACCTCGGCCGGACCGTCCGCCGCGGCGTCGAGATCGCGCTCAACCGGCTGCTCGACCTGATGGGCACCGACCGCCCGGCCCTCGACGCGCGGGCCCGGCACGTGTACGAGTCCCTCGGCGAGGGCGAGGGCGCCCAGGGCCGCTCCCTCGACACCCTGCTGGCCGCCTACCGGATCGGGGCCCGGGTGACCTGGGCGGACCTCGCCGCGGCCGCCGTGCGCGGCGGCGTGGGGACCGACCAGCTCGTCTTGCTCGCCGAGGCGATCTTCGTCTACATCGACGAGCTCTCGGCCGCGAGCGCCTCCGGGTTCGCCCGCCGGCAGGCCGCCGACGCGGGCTACCGCGACGTCCTGCGCTCGCGGCTGGCCGAGGCCCTGATCGACGGGGACGCCGCCAGCGCCCTCCCCCGGGTGCGCCGGCTCGCCGAGGACGCCGCGTGGCCGATCCCGGAGCGGCTCACGGTCGCCCTGGTCAACCTGCCGGGCGGCGGGGACGTGCCGCCGGCGGCGGCCAAGGCCGACCCCGAGGTGCTCATCCTGCCGAAGGGCGCCGACCTGCTGGCGCTCATCGCCGAGCCCGCGCTGCCGGGGCTCGCCGCCTCGCTCGCGGGGCGGTTCGGCGCGACGGCCGTCTACCTCGGCACCACCCGGGCGCCCGAGCAGGCGCCGCTCTCGCTGGCCCACGCCCGCGCCGTGCGCCGGCTCGCCCAGCAGGGCGTCCTTCCCGACGGCGGCCTGGTGGCGGCCGCCGACCACCTGGCCGAGCACTCGTCGTGCACGCCGATGCGACCCTGCTCGACGACCTCGCCCGTCAGGTGCTGGCCCCGCTGGAATCGGTGCCGCCCGCGCGCCGGGCCGTCCTGGAGGAGACCCTCGCGGCGTGGCTGGCCCACCACGGCGAACGCGCCCAGGTGGCCGCGGCGCTCACCGTCCACCCGCAGACCGTGAGCTACCGGCTGGCCCGGCTGGCCGAGTTGTTCGGCGGGGCGCTGCAGGACCCGCGGCAGCCGGTTCGCGCTGACCCTCGCGCTTGCGGGGCGCCCCACGCGATCGTGAGGCGCCCCGCAAGGCCGTGCTCAGAGCCCGGTCGGGCCCCGGGGTGCTCAGGACTCCGCGGTGATGTCGCGCCCGTGCACGGTCAGCGCCCAGATGATCGCCACGTCCAGCGCGATGAGCAGGATCGACCAGACCGGGCTGCTCCCAGCCCAGCAGGAAGATGAAGTTCGCGATCGCGCTGATCCCGACGATGATCACGGCGATCGTCCGCCCGACGACCCCGCCGCGCAGGACCCCGAGGCCCGCCAGGATGAGGACGACGCCGAGGAGCAGGTGGATCCAGCCCCACGTCGTGGCGTCGAACTGGAAGATGTACTCCTGCCCGATCACGTAGAACTCGTCCTCGAGCAGCGCGGCGAAGCCGGCGAGCGCCTGGAAGAAGCCGACCAGGATCATCATGAAGCCGGCGAACGCGGTCAGGCCCACAGCCCAGCCGCTCGGCTTGGTCTCACTCATGGCACGTCCCTTCTCGTGCGGCGCGCGATGCGCGCTGGTGACTTCAGGCTAGCGACACCCGGGGCGGATCACCTGTGACGAAAGCCACTCCGATGCCCCGTGTCGGGGCCCAGCCGCGCGGGGCGCCCCGGGCCGAGGACCTTGGATAATGGAGGCGCAGACCGCCGAGGGAAGGGCGTCGACATGACCGCCGAAGCCCGCACGGACGTCACGCATCCCGTCCCCGCGCCGTCACCCACGAGGTGGTCAACCAGGCGCCGCCGCGCGTGGACCTCAACGAGTACGCGCTCAACCCGGTTCTGGTCGACGCGGTCGACCGGCATGGCGCCGGGTGGGCTCAGGCCGAGCTCACCGAGATCGGCGCGCTCGTGGGCAGCGCCTCGTTCCAGCGCGACGCGGCGCATCGCCAACACCCTCACCCCGACGCTGCAGGCGATCGACCGCTGGGGCCACCGGATCGACGAGGTCGAGTACCACCCGTCGTACCACCGGATCATGGGCGCGGCCGTGGCGCACGGCGCCCACACCGCGGCCTGGGCGCGAGCCGCGCCCGGGGGCCAACGTCGCCCGGGCGGCGACGTTCATGCTGTTCGCGCAGATCGAGCCCGGGCACGCCTGCCCCATCTCGATGACGCACGCCGTCGTGCCGTCCCTGCAGGCTGCAGCCCGACCTGGCCGAGGTCTGGCTGCCGCGGGCCTTCTCGCGCGAGTACGACCCGGCGCTCGACACGCCCGGCAAGGCCTCGGCCATCTTCGGGATGGCGATGACCGAGAAGCAGGGCGGCTCGGACGTCCGGGCGAACACCACGGTCGCGGTGCCGGCGGGACCAGGCGGCCCCGGCGGGCGACTACCTGCTGACCGGGCACAAGTGGTTCTGCTCCGCCCCGATGTCGGACGCCTTCCTCGTGCTGGCGCAGGCGCACGGGCCCGGCGGCGAGGGGCTGTCCTGCTTCCTGGTGCCCCGCGTCCTGCCCGACGGCAGCCGCAACGTCTTCCGGATCCAGCGGCTCAAGGACAAGCTGGGCAACAAGGCCAACGCGTCGTCGGAGATCGAGTTCGACGGCACCGTCGCCGCGATGGTCGGCGAGCCCGGCCGAGGGGTGCGCACGATCATCGAGATGGTCGCGCGCACCCGGCTCGACTGCGTCCTCGGCTCGGCCGCGGGGATGCGCCAGGCGGTCGCCGAGGCGACCTGGCACGCGCGGCACCGCTCCGCGTTCGGCCGGGTGCTGGTCGACCAGCCGGCGATGGCCAACGTGCTCGCCGACCTGGCCCTCGAGTCCGAGGCCGCGACGGTCACCGCGATCCGGCTGGCCCGGGCGTACGACGTCGACGCCAGCGAGGAGGAGCAGGCCTTCCGCCGGCTGGCCACCCCCGTGGCCAAGTACTGGATCTGCAAGCGCGGGCCCCAGCACGCGTACGAGGCCCTGGAGTGCCTGGGCGGCAACGGCTACACCGAGGAGTTCCCGCTCGCGATGCGCTACCGCGAGCAGCCCGTGATGGCGGTGTGGGAGGGCTCCGGCAACGTGATCGCCCTCGACATGCTGCGCGCGATGCGGCGCGAGCCCGAGTCCGTCGCGGCGTTCCGCGCCGAGGTGGAGCGGGCCCGCGGGCACCACCCGATCCTCGACGCGCACCTCGACCGGGTCGACCGCGACGTCCGCGAGCTGGCCGCCGCGGACCCGGCGACCGCCGAGCGCCGCGCGCGGTCGGTCGTCGAGTCGATGGCGCTCGCACTGCAGGCGGCGCTGCTCGCCCGGTTCTCCCCCACGGCGGTGAGCGAGGCGTTCATCGAGGCGCGGCTCGGCCCCGAGCGCGGGCACGAGTACGGGACGCTGCCCGGCGGGGCGAGGGCTGGCCGAGATCGTGTCGCGGCACTGATCTGCCGCATCGGGCACCTCGCCCGACGCCGCCAGCGTCGATCAGCGCGACGCGGTCGTCCGGCGCGCCACGAGCAGCGCGTCGAGCGCGTCGCGCGGGCCGGAGTCGCCCTCAACCGGTCGCCGGACCGTCTCGCAGCGTTCAACCGACAGGCCGCTCCCCGCGATGTCCGCCGCCGCGTCGTCCGCGGTGTAGAGCACCGAGGGGTCCTGCGGCCCGCCGACCCCGCCGGCGAGGTTCGCCGTGTCGTGGGCCACCACGACGAGCATCCCGCCGGGCGCCACCGCCTCGGCGGCGGCCCGTAGGACGGCCCGACGCTGCTCGGCGGGCAGGTGCAGGTAGACGACCAACACGACGTCGTACGCCTGCGGCACCGGCCGGTACGCCAGCAGGTCGGCCTGGACCGTCGTGACCGCGGCGGCGCCGTCCGCACCGAGCCGCTCGATCGCGAGTTCGCGCGCCCGGTCGAGCGCGACGAGGGAGAAGTCCACCACGGTGGCGTGCCAGCCGCGGGACGCCAGCCACAAGGCGTTGCGCCCCTCGCCTCCGGCGAGGTCGAGGGCCCGGCCCGGAGCCACACCCGCCAGGACCTCCTCGACCCACCGGCTGGGACCGGCGGTCCAGACCAGGTCGCTTCCTGCGTACCGCTCGTCCCAGGCGTCGCTGTCCATTGACCCTCCATGCGTGCGCGAATACCCCTAGGGGTACCCTAGCGAGCGTCCGCGGAGAGGGGATCGACCGGTGCCGATGTGGTCAGGTGTGCGTTGGGCGGTGGCCATGGCCGTGGCCGCCGGCACGGTGGTGATCATCGGGGTTCCGACCGCGCTCATCGCGACGCCGTGGTTCGGCCGCGAGATACCCCCGACCTGGTGGGCCTGGCCGGTGCTTCTCACCACCGCAGTGCTCTCCGGGCTGGTGACCGCGACCTACGTCTCGTCCCCGCGCCCGGATTCGGATCGGCCGGCCGACGCCTCGCGCCCCGGAGCGGTGGGCGGTCTGTTGGCCTACCTCGCCGTCGGCTGCCCGGTCTGCAACAAGGTCGCGCTCCTCGCCCTCGGCTCCGCGGGCGCCCTTCAGTGGTTCGCGCCCCTGCAGCCCCTGCTCGCCGCCGCCGGGATCGCCCTGCTCGGCTTCGCTCTGAGGCGGCGGCTTCAGGGCGAGCGCGCCTGCCCCGTCGCATCCGCGCCATCGACCCAGGTCGGAGCCAGCGTGACCACCGCGCCCGATCCGCATGGCCACCCCGCGTGGTACGGGGCCGTCATGGGCACCGGGGCCCTGGCGTTGGCCGTGGCGGCCCAGGAGCCCGTTTGGGGCTGGTCCTGGCTCGGTTGGGTCTCGGTCGCCCTGCTCTGGTTGGCCTCCGCGCTCGCCCTAGTCCTCCTCCCCCGTTACGTGCGCCGGGTCGGCGACCGGGATCGGTTGCGGCACGAGATCGCCGACGCCGCGCACGGCCCGATGCTGGCCACCCTCCCGGCCGGCCTGCTCGTGCTGGCCGTCGGCTGGGGCCGGATCGGCCCCGACGCGGTCCCGGCGGGGGTGGCGCGCGGGATCGCCGTCGCCCTGCTCGTCGCGGGGGTCCTGATCGCGACCGCCCTCGGCCTGGTCTGGTCCGCGGCGGTGCTGACCGCCTCGCACGGCCTCGAGGGCGTCAACGGCGGCTGGCTGATCCCCCCGGTCATGAACCTGCTGGTCCCCTTGGCGCTCGCGCCGCTCATCGTCGAGTTCCCCGACGCGGCCACGCTGTTGGTCCTGGTGGGCTTCGCCTTCCTGGCGTCGGGTTCGTGCTGTTCATGGCCGTACTCACGCTTCTGGTCGCCCGACTGGCCCTGCGCGATCCGCTGCCCGCCGCGATGGCGCCCTCGTTGTGGATCCCGCTCGCCCCGGCCGGGATCGTCGGGCTCGTCGACCCTGCGACTGCTCCAGGCCGCGGAGGCCGCCGGGCGTCCCCGGCTTCTCCGGGGTGACCGCCGGGCTCGCCGTGTCCGCCATGGGCCTCGGCTTCGGGCTGTGGTGGGCCGGCTTCGCCGCGCTCGAACTCCGGCGCATCCGCGCGATCGGGAGGCCCGCCCGTGCACCCCGGCTGGTGGGGATTCGTCTTTCCCGTCGCAGCGATGACGCTGTCCCTCACCGCCGTTGGCGCTGCCAGCGGAGTCGCGCTCGATCCAGGTGCTCGGCCTCGTCGCCACGATCGGCTTGGCCGCGCTGTGGGGCTACGTCGCGATCACCACCGCCCCCATGGCCCGCCGCCGCTCGCCCTGACCTCCCCCTGCCCGCCACGACCACCGCCCGGAGGCCCTTAGATGAATGGCAAGAAGCCGATTCGACCAGGAGGCCTGATGGCACGCGTCGTCGTCCTTGGTGCCGGCATTTCCGGCCACACCGCCGCACTGCACCTGAGGCGCAAGCTGGGCAAGGCACCACGAGGTCGTGGTCGTCTCGCCGAACTCGCAGTGGAACTGGATCCCCTCGAACATCTGGGTCGGCGTCGGCCAGATGTCCGCCGACCAGGTGACCTTCCCGCTCGCGCCCATCTACCGACGCAAGGGCATCGGGTTCCATCAGGCGCTCGCGGTTGCCCTTCACCCCGAGGGCGATGCCGAGCGGGCTAAGCCCTTCGTCGACATCACCTACACCGATCCCTGCGCGCAGCGGGCCAGCCGGCCACACTCGAGTACGACTTCCTCGATCAACGCCACCGGGCCGAAGCTCAACTTCGCGGCCACCCCAGGGCTCGGTCCCGACGGACACACCGTGTCGGTGTGCACCCCCGGGTCACGCGATCGCCGCCGCCGCCGACCTCGGCGCGGTGATCGAGCGGCTGCGGGCGGGGCAGCGGCAGACGCTGGTCATCGGCGTCGGCCACGGAACCTGCACGTGCGAGGGCGCCGCCTTCGAGTACGCCTTCAACGTCGAGCACGAGCTGCGCCACGCCGGGGTGCGCGAGCTCGCCGACGTCGTCTACCTCACCAACGAGTACGACCTCGGCGACTTCGGCGTCGGTGGCATGACGTTCACCCAGCAGGGCTTCCAGACCACCAGCAAGATCTGGACCGAGTCGCTGTTCCGCGAGCGCGGCGTGCGCGCGATCACTGCAGGCGCACGTCGAGAAGGTCGAGGCGGGCGTCATCCACTACGAGCAGCTCGACGGCACCCGCAGCACGCTGCGCCTTCGACTTCGCGATGCTGCTGCCGCCGTTCCGTGGCGCGGACCTCAAGGCCTTCGACGCCGACGGCGACCGACATCACCGACAAGCGTGTTCGCCCCCAGCGGCTTCATGAAGGTCGACGCCGACTACACCCCGAAGCCGTTCGCAGAGTGGCGGGCCGAGCCGACTGGCCCAGCACCTACCAGACCCCCGCCTACCCGAACGTGTTCGGCGTCGGCATCGCGTTCGCTCCCCCGCACCAGATCTCGCAGCCGCGCACCAGCGCGAACGGCACCCTGATCGCCCCTGCCCCGCCCACGCACCGGGATGCCGTCCGGCGTCATGGGCGCAGGCCGTCGCCCAGACGATCACCGACATGATCCAGCGCGGAGCCGACCGAGCCGACCCACACGCGCGTCGATGGCGGCGATGGGCGCGGCGTGCATCGCCTCGGCGGGGGCGGGTCTCCGCGAGGGCACGGCCGCCGCCATGACGATGTACCCGGTGGTTCCCGACTACCAGAAGTACCCCGGAACCGGCCGAAGCGCCAAGGACACCTACGGCGAGATCGGCCTGGGCGCCCACTGGATCAAGGCCATGCTGCACCATCTGTTCCTCTACAAGGCCAAGGCCCGTCCGGGCTGGTTCCTGATCCCCGAATGACCCCCTCGACCGAACCCCTACGACTGAAGAGGCCGGCCCATGGATGACGCCGACAGGAGCATCGCCCAGGCCCCGCTCCCCACGCCCGAGACCGTGCGCGCCCGCACCAATCTGGCCATCCAGGCCTGGCGCTTCGCCGCGATCAACCTGCGGATGATGAAGATGGTCCGCAAGGGGCACCACTGATGAGCACTTGCACGTGAGGAGGCACGGGTGAAGGTCGTCGTCATCGGCGGGGTCGCCGGCGGGATGTCAGCGGCAGCCCGGCTGCGCCGCCTCGACGAGTCCGCCGACATCGTCGTGCTCGAGCGCGACGACTACGTGTCCTTCGCCAACTGCGGTCTGCCGTACCACATCGGCGGCGACATCGAGGACCGCGAAGCGCTGCTGCTGCAGACCCCCGAGAGCCTGCGCGAGTCGCTCGCCCTCGACGTGCGCACCGGACACGAGGCGCTCGACGTCGACCGGGCGTCCCGGACGGTCACCGTGCGCGACACGGCGGCTGACCGCGAGTACGTCGAGCCGTACGACCGGCTGGTGCTCGCCACCGGCGCCTCGCCGCTGCGCCCGCCGCTGCCCGGCGTCGACCACCCGCGCATCCGCACTCTGCGCAGCATCCCCGACATGGACGCGATCATCGACATCCTCGATGCCGGCGCCCGCTCGCGCCGTCGTCATCGGCGGCGGGTACATCGGCCTGGAGATGGTCGAGGCGCTGCGGCACCGCGGGCTCGAGGTGACCCTTGTCGAGGCGCTCGACCAGGTGATGACGGTCTTGGACCCCGAGATGTCCCGCCACCTCGCAGGACCACCTCGCCCACCACGGCGTTCGCGTGCTGCTCGTCCACCCGCGCCGCGGGGTTCGCCGACGCCGACGGCCGGGTCGTGGTCGACCTCGGCAGCGAGGAGACTCACCACCGACCTCGTCGCTGCTCGCCGTCGGCGTCCGCCCCGCGAGCGATCTCGCGCGAACGTGCGGGACTGGCGCTCGTCCGAACGCGGCGCGGTCGTCGTCGACCACCACATGCGCACGTCCGACCCGCACGTCTACGCGCGTCGGCGACTCAGTCCAGGTCACCGACACCGTGACCGGTGAGCCCGTGGTCGATCCCGCTGGCCGGCCCGGCCAACCGCCAGGGGCGCGTCGCAGCCGACCACATCACCGGCCGACCCTCCTCGTACAGCACCACCCAGGGCACCGGCATCGTCAAGCTGTTCGAGCTCACCGCCGGCATGACCGGAGCCACCGAGCGGACCCTGAAGCGGCTCGGCCGCCCGTACCGCAAGGTCCACATCCACCCCAACGGGCACGCGTCGTACTACCCCGGCACCCACGCCATGCACCTCAAGGTGCTCTTCGACCCCGACGACGGCCGGCTCCTCGGCGCCCAAGCGGTCGGCGTCGACGGCGTCGACAAGCGCATCGACGTGCTCGCGGTCGCGCTACGCGCCGGGCTGACGATCGAGGACCTCGAGCACCTCGAGCTCGCCTACGCGCCGCCCTACGGCTCGGCCAAGGACCCGGTCAACATGGCCGGCTTCGTCGGCGGCAACCTGCTCCGCGGCGATGTCGCCCTCTGGTACGCCGAGGAGTGGCCCGACCTGCCCGAGGGAGCCGTCCTGCTCGACGTCCGCAGCCCCGAGGAGCACGCCGAGTGGGCCATCCCCGGATCTGCTGCTCATCCCGCACAAGGAGCTGCGCGCGCGCCTCTCCGAGATGCCCGCCAGGGGTGCCGGTGCTCACGTACTGCCGGTCCGGCTTCCGCTCCTACCTCGCCCAGCGGATCCTCGCCCAGAGCGGCTGGCCAGACGCCCGCACCCTGGCCGGCGGCGAGCTCACGTTCCGCGCCGTCCACCCCGACGGCAGCGCCGGGGCCGTGCCTACCCAGTCGTCACCTACGCCGAGGACGCCCTGGCCCAGCGCCGGCTGCCCACAGGCCGGTCTGCGCCGTAGGTCGACCGTCGGCGATCGCCCGAGCCGGGCCCGAGAAGCGGGAGAATGGCAGCAGGCGCCGGACGAAGGGAGCAGCCGTGAACACCGAGCAGTTCCAGAAGATGCAGAGCCGGGAAGGGCTTCATCGCGGCCCTCGACCAGAGCGGCGGCAGCACCCCGAAGGCGCTGCGGCTGTACGGCCTCGACGAGACCGCCTACTCCGGCGAGGCCGAGATGTACGACCTCATCCATGCCATGCGCACGCGGATCATCACCAGCCCGGTCTTCACCGGTGAGCGCATCCTGGGGGCGATCCTCTTCGAGCGGACCATGGACCGGCAGATCGAGGGCAAGGGCTCCGCCGAGTACCTCTGGGAGGACAAGGCGATCGTGCCGTTCCTCAAGGTCGACAAGGGCCTGGCCGAGGAGGCCGACGGCGCCCAGGTGATGAGGCCGATCCCCGACCTCGACGCCCTGCTGGCCCGGGCCAACGAACACGGGCTCTTCGGCACCAAGATGCGCTCGGTCATCAAGCTGGCCAACCCGGCCGGGGTCGAGGCCGTCGTGCGCCAGCAGTTCGAGGTGGGCCGCCAGATCCTCGGCGCCGGCCTCGTGCCGATCATCGAGCCCGAGATCGACATCCACAGCCCCGAGAAGGCGGCCGCCGAGGACCTGCTCAAGGCCGCGCTGCTGGCCGAGGTCGAGCGCCTCGCCGCCGACCAGCACATCATGCTGAAGCTCACGCTGCCGGATCGCGACGGCTTCTACACCGAGCTGGTGGACCACCCGCGCGTGCTGCGCGTCGTGGCCCTGTCCGGCGGCTACACGCGGGCGGACGCCAACGCCCGGCTGGCGCGCAACCACGGCGTGGTCGCGAGCTTCTCCCGCGCGCTCACCGAGGGCCTCACCGCCCAGCAGACTCAGGCCGAGTTCGACGCGGCCCTCGACGCGTCGATCGCGAGCATCTACGCGGCCTCGATGGCCTAGGCGCCGCGGACCGGGGCCTTCCTCGCCTTGGGTTTCGGGCTCGCCTTGGGTTTCGCGGCGGCGGGGCTGCGGCCCAGCGCCAGCACGTCATCGCACGCCGCGCGCAGGCAGCCCATGAACACCTCGGGGTCCGGGATCGCCGCGAGGTCTAGGTTGACCGCGATCTGGGCGATGCCGTCGTAGGTGAAGAGCGCGAAGTTGACCGCCGCCCCGCCCTTCGGGGCGAACGGCATCAGCCGCTCCACCTGGGCGCCGGCGAAGTAGACCGGGACGGGCGGGCCGGGCACGTTGGTGGCCGCGAAGTCGGTGCCCTTCATCAGCCCGCCAGCCAGTGCCGTCGCCACCGGCCTGGGCAGCCGGGCGAGCACCTGGTACACGGGCTGGCTCAAGGCGAGGGCCGGCTCCTCGCGGGCCTGCCTCAGGAGCGGCCCCAGCCGCCCCATCTGAACAGCCGGGTCGGCCCCGCCGACGGGTACGGGGAAGCGCGCGGGCACCCACGCGTTGCCGCCGGCGCTCGCATCTCCGGCCGGGCGCACGTTGATCGGCATGTTGACCCGCAGGCTGTCGACGACAACCCCGTGCTCGCCGTGGTAGCGGCCCAAGGCGCCCATCACGATGGTGACGTAGGCGTCGTTGACGGTGGACCCTTGGCTCTTGGCCGCCGCCCGCAGGTCCGCGAAAGGCGACTCGACGTAGTCCAGGTGGGACGACAGCGAGCGGCCGGTCATGATCGGGCTCAGCGGCTTGGAGGCCGGCGCGAGCACCCGGGTCGCGGAGCCGGCGAATCCCAGGGCCTCCCCGGCCGACGCCTGGGGATGCCGGATCGCCCGGTACGCCAGGCCCGGCGTCGCCGTCGCCACAGCCGTCACCCCCCGCAACAGCGAGCTCGACTCGTACTGGATGCCCTGGAAGACCCTTGAGAGCGGGTCGAGCTGCCCGGCCTTGGGCGCCTTCGGCTTGGCGGTGGCCACTGGGTCCGGCGAGCGCTCCAGGTCGAACAGCGCGGCCGCGAGCTGCAGGGCGCCCATGCCGTCGGTGATCGCGTGGTGGATCTTCAGCACCACCGCGGCCTTGCCTTCGGGGAGCCCGGAGACCAGCGTCAGCTCCCACAGCGGCCTCGCCCGGTCGAAGTCCTGCTCGGCCATCCGCCGGGCGGTGGTCAGCGCCGGCCGCAGGGTGCCGTCCTCGACGGGCGCCCGGTGCCACCGCAGGTGGTACGACAGATCGAAGTTGGGGTCGGTCTCCCATCGCGGCGGGGTCGGCGACCATGAGCTGCCGGACACCCGCTGGCGGAACTTCGGCACCGCCAGGGTCATCCGCTCGATCCGGTCGATCGCCAGCTCGCGGTCGGGCTCGCGGTCGAGGACCAGCAGCGCGATGATCACCGAGCGCAGGATGGGATCGCCCTCGATGCCGTACATCACCGCATCGAACGCCGCCAGCCGCGGCTGCCTGTCCACGGCGATCTACTCCGCGGGCGGGCCGCCCGCCTCCACGGCGACCTGCTGCTCCTCCGCAGCGGGGGCCTCGTCGGCGGCTGCCGGCACGGCGGCGGAGTCCGTCCCGCCCCCCGCCCCGACGAGCACCTGCACGACCGCCAGGAGCCCCACCAGCAGCACCGCGGACCAGAACAGCCGCGCGAGCGAGACATCGTTGCCCCAGAGCAGCACGACGACGGTGAGCACCCCGACGGCCACCCGCACCCAGCCGGCGTTGGCCGACACCCACCGGCCGGCGTCGCCCACCGGGCCGTCGGCGACGGCGCCGCCGGCGTTCTCAAGCGCGCCGGTGACGGCCGTGCGGAACGCCGTGCCGGAGCGGTTGGACCCGGCGAACCACCCGGCCGCCACGAGGAACACCCCGATCCACATGAAGACCTGCCAGCCGCGCTGGAGGTAGGCCAGGAGCGTGTCGTAGAACACCGTGCTCGCCGGGCCGAAGACCGTGCCGGCCAGCTCGTTGACGAACAGCTGCCGGCCGATCGACAGCACGAAGGCCAGCAGCAGCATGTTGGCCGCGAGCAGGATCCCGATGGCCACGGCCATCGGCGGGCGCCGCCGCCACAGCAGGAAGGCCGCGAAGTAGAGCGCCGCCACGATCGGGAGCAGCCACTTGGCGATCGGGTTGGCGAAGGCGTAGATCGTGCGCGCCTGCCTCAGCCCTGGCGCCTCGAGCAGCACGATCTGCTTGTCCACCTCGGGGATCGGCAGGTTCTCCACGACCGTGAGGCCGCGCGCCACCAGGCGCTCCTTGACCGCGTCGATGACCTCGGAGACGTCGAGGACGACCTCATCGCCCTGCAGCGAGATCGCGCCCCCGTCGTCCCCCTCGAGGAGCCGCACGAACCCTTGCTGCGCCTTGGTGTTGGCGGTGACCCAGATGTCGGCGAAGGCATCCGACGCCACGAACTCGCGGACCTGGCGCTCGATCAGGCCGTTGACGGCGCCGGAGATGGGCCCGACGAGCAGCTCCAGCCGCGGCCGGTCGTCGATCACGCCGGCGAACACCTCGTTGATGATCGCCTCAACGTCGACCTGCTGCTGGATCGCCTCGGTCACCTTGGTCGCGACGGCGTCCTGCACCAGCGTGGAGTTCGACCAGCGGGCCGACCGTGTCGAGGTAGCGCTGGGTGTCGGTCAGCGTGCGCTGCCCCCAGAACGCGAGCGCGGCCGGAATGGTCAACAACGCCGCCAGGACGACGCAGATGACCGCAGCGATGGACCTACCCCGGGAGTTCTGCATGGGCTATGTCTACTTGATCGAGGTCGCCCGCGCGGCCGGAACCCCGCGGCCGGCCTACGCTGCCCCGGTGACCCAGCAGCCGACCGCCAGCGTCCGGGTGGACGCGTGGACCTGGGCGATCCGGCTCTACCGCACGCGGTCGGCGGCGAGCGCGGCCTGCAAGGCGGGGCACGTCAAGGTCAACGGTGCCGGGGTGAAGCCGTCGCACCCGGTCCGCCCGGGCGACACCGTCCGGGCGTACACCCCCGGCGGCGAGCGCACTCGTCGTGGTGACCGGGCTGATCGACAAGCGCACGAGCGCCACCGTCGCGGCCCAGCAGTACGAGGACCGGACACCGCCTCCCCCGCCGAAGGAGGAGCGGCCCGCGCCGGTCGTGCGCGAGCGTGGCTCGGGCCGGCCCACGAAGCGGGACCGGCGCCTGGTCGAACGCCTGCGCGGGCGGGGCTGAGCCCCGGCGGGTCTAGCCTGCCCCTGTGCGCTTCGCCGTCGGCATCCCGAACCTCGGCGACTACGCCGACCCCCGCGTGCTGGCCGATCTCGCCGGGCTCGCGGAGCGGTCCGGCTGGGACGGGGTCTTCTGCTGGGACCACCTCAGCCGGTACGGCGAGCCGGCCACCGATCCGCAGATCGCGCTGGCCGCGATGGCGCTGGCCACCGAGCGGGTGCGGCTCGGCGCGATGGTCACCCCGCTGGCCCGGCGCCGGCCGGCCAAGGTGGCCCGCGAGACGGTGGCGCTCGACCGGCTCTCCCGGGGTCGGCTGATCGTCGGCGTGGGGCTCGGCTCGCATGACGAGGAGGAGTTCGCCTCGTTCGGCGACCCCGGCGACCGGGTGACCCGGGGCCGGATGCTGGACGAGGCCCTCGAGGTGGTCACCGCGCTTGTGGACCGGCGAGCCGGTCGAGCACGACGGTGAGCACTACCGGGCGCACACCACGACCGGCTTTCGGCCGACCCCCCTGCAGCAGCCGCGGATCCCGATCTGGGTCGCGGGCACCTGGCCCGCCCGGCCGGCCTTCCGCCGCGCCGCGCGCTTCGACGGGGTCTTCCCGACCTTCCGGGGGACCTGCGGTGCCGCAGACCGTGGCGCCCGAGGTCCTCGCCGAGGCCGTCGACTACGCCCGGGCGCACCGGGACCCCGCGCTGCCGCCCCTGGACGTCGCCATCGAGGGTGCGACACCTGCGTACGCCCCCCTGCGCGAGTACGCCGACGCCGGCCTGACCTGGTGGGTCGAGACGATCGGCTGGTTCCGCGGGACGCCCGAGGAGATGCGCCGGGTCGTCGCGGCCGGCCCTCCTGCCGCTTGCTTGACAGCGGACTGCGCTCTTGTCACACTGCTTGACATGGCCCTATGTTCTGTCAAGCAGGCGGGGCGGGCGCGGCGGAGGGCGACTGATGGCCAGCATGACCGACGGCACCGGGCCTGCCCCGGCGTCCAGCCACCGAGTGGCGGGACCGCAAGCGCTACCTGTGGCTGATCGGCCTCGTGATGCCCGCGCTCGCCTTCGTCGCGATCGGCGGCCACGCCTGGACCGGCTGGAGCGGCTGGCTGTGGATCGGGCCGGTCGTGGTCCTGGGGATCGTGCCGGTGGTGGACCTGCTGGTGGGCGTCGACCGCTCGAACCCGCCCGACGAGGTGATCGCGGCGCTGGAGGCCGACCGGTACTACCGCTGGATCACCTTCCTGTTCCTGCCGCTGCAGTACGCCGGGCTGGTCGCGGCCTTCTGGGTGATCGCGAACGGCGACCTGTCCACCGCCGACAAGGTGGGCCTGGCGGTGACGATGGGCTTCCTGTCCGGCATCGGCATCAACACCGCGCACGAGCTCGGGCACAAGCGCGAGCCCGTCGAGCGCTGGAT
Organism: uncultured Actinomycetota bacterium; assembly: GCA_963818455.1. Lineage (GTDB taxonomy): Bacteria > Actinomycetota > Actinomycetes > CAVWCF01 > CAVWCF01 > CAWFSE01. The sequence continues at coordinate 311,983 of CAWFSE010000009.1, read as the reverse complement.
GGCCAAGGTCGCGCTGGCCCCGAGCTGCTACGGCCACTTCTACATCGAGCACAACCGCGGCCACCACGTGCGGGTGGCCACGCCGGAGGACCCGGCGAGCAGCCGCATGGGCGAGAGCTTCTACGAGTTCTGGCCGCGCACGGTCTTCGGCTCGCTGCGCAGCGCCTGGCGCCTGGAGAAGCGGCGCTACGCGCGTCGGCAGCAGGGGCCGTTCCGCCTCGACAACGACGTGCTCAACGCGTGGCTGCTCTCCGCCGCGCTCTGGGCCGCCCTGGTCGCCTGGCTCGGCGTCGGGATCCTGCCGTACCTCGCGCTCCAGGCGGTGCTCGGCTTCACGCTGCTCGAGCTCGTCAACTACCTCGAGCACTACGGCATGCTCCGGCAGCGGGTCGGGGCGCCCGGCAAGGAGCGGTACGAGCGGGTGGAGCCCACCCACAGCTGGAACGCCAACAACATCGCCACCAACGTGCTGCTCTACCACCTGCAGCGGCACAGCGACCACCACGCCAACCCCACCCGCCGCTACCAGGCGCTGCGGGACTACGAGGACGCCCCGCAGCTGCCGACCGGCTACGCCGGGATGATCCTGATCGCGCTGGTGCCCGCGTGGTGGCGCCGGGTCATGGACCCGCGCGTGCTGGCCCACTACGAAGGGGACGTCTCGCGGGCGAACCTGTCCCCCCGCAAGCGCGCGAGGCTGCTGGCCCGCTACCCGGCGCCGCCCGATGCCGCTGCGGCGCCGGCTGCCGCCCCGGCGATCGACGATCCCGTGGCCGCTCGGGCGGCGCCGGGCCCGAACGGCCGGCCCGCGGGGGCCGCTGCCCCGGCTGCGGCTATGTCTACGTCGAGTCGGTCGGCGACGAGCGCGAGGGCTTCGCGCCCGGAACGCCCTGGTCGCAGATCCCGGACACCTGGTGCTGCCCCGACTGCGGGGTCCGCGACAAGGTCGACTTCATCTCGCTCGGACATGTGACTTTCGCCACATGCCCAGACCCGCCCGCTCGGGCCTAGCGTGGCGCCATGAACACCTCGACGCTCCAGCACCTGGATCGGCCTGAGGACACCGGGCCGGCGACCAGCGAACGGACCCCCCCGACCCCTGATGACGAGGTGCGCTTCTGGGCGCTCGTCGACCTGATGGAGGACACGCTCACCGAGTCGTGAGCGCCCCGGCCTCGGCCGGGCGCAGCCGATCACGGCGCTCAGCCGAGCCCGTGCTCAGCGAGGCTCTGCTGCTCCTGCGCCCGGAACTGCCCGAACCGGGGCAGGAACTTGTCCCAGTCGATGATGTGCGAGTCGATCTCCGGCCCGTCGATGCAGGCGTGCTTGCGCACCATCGCGCCGTCGATGACGACCGGCACCATGCACGCCCCGCACATCCCGGTGGCGTCGACCATGATCGAGTTCAGGCTCGCGACGCAGGGCACGTCGTACCGGACGCTCAGGTCGCTGACCGCCCGCATCATCAGCGGCGGGCCGATCGTCACGACCTCGGCGACCGTGCGGCCCTCGCCGCGGCGGTTCGCCTCGAGCATCTCCTCGAGCGGGCCCGGTCACGAACCCCGGCACGCCGAACGACCCGTCGTTGGTCGTGTAGACGACGTCGAGCTGGTCGCCGTACTCGGCCTGCAGCCGGCCCACCCGCTCGTCCGGCGCCGGTCCAGAACATCAGGTCGCGGCTGCGGAAGCCGGAGACCAGCGTGACGTGGTTGCCCGCCGCCAGGTGCTCCCGGATGATCGGGAAGGCGGGCGGCAGGCCGAGACCGCCGGCGGTGAAGACCACCGTGCTGCCGTCGTCGTGGCGGTGGACGTCGCTGGGCCGCCCCAGCGGGCCGGCGATCCCGGTGAACGCCTCCCCCACCGACATCTGGTTGATCTCGATGCTGCTGGTGCCGACGCCCTGGACGACCAGGCTGATGGTGCCGGCGTCGGCGTCCCAGTCGGCCAGCGTCAGCGGGATCAGCTCGCCGTCGGGTCGCGGCAGCACGCGGACGAACTGCCCGGCCCGCGCGGCGCGCGCGATCAGCGGCGAGTGGACGGTGAACTCGTCGATGCCGTCGCTCAGCTCGCTCTTGGCGAGGATCGTCTGCGGGGCGGCCGCGAGGTCGGAGTACTCGCGCGCCCGCTCGACCATGGCCGCGGATGTCGTCCGGCGCCAGGTCGACCGCGCCGAGGATCTCGCGGGCCGCGGCCTGGCCGTCGCCGGCGGCGAGGATGGCCGTCGACCCGCCGCGGGCCGCGTCGCCGCCGGTGTAGACGCCGGCCAGCGTCGTCTCCTGCGACCCGCGGTGGTCGAGGTCGATGGTGCCCCACTTGGAGGTGTGCAGGCGGGGCTCGGAGTCCTTGATGATCGGGTTGGCGTCGTTGCCCAGCGCCATGATCACCAGGTCGGCCGTGCATGGCCTCGGTCTCGCCCGGTGGCCACCGGGCGGCGGCGTCCGGACGCGTCGGGCTCGCCGAGCTCCATCACCTCGAGCGTGGCGGCCGTGACGAAGCCGGTCTGCTGGTCGCCGAGGAACTCCGACGGCGAGCGCAGCACCTTCAGCGCGATGCCCTCCTCGAGCGCGTGGTGCAGCTCCTCGACGCGGGCGGGCATCTCGCTTCTGGGTGCGGCGGTAGACGATCGTGACGTGGCCGCCGAGGCGGCGGGCGGTGCGGGCGGCGTCCATCGCGGTGTTGCCGCCGCCGATGACGAGCACCTGCTTGCCCTCGGTCTCGGGCAGCGGCGTCTCGTAGTCCGCCCGCAGGCCCTGCATCAGGTTGACGCGGGTGAGGAACTCGTTGGCGGACATCACGTTGAGCAGGTGCTCGCCGGGGACGTTCATGAACCGCGGCAGGCCGGCGCCGGTGCCCACGAAGATGCGCCAGAAGCCGGCGTCGCGCAGGTCCTGCAGCGTCGCGGTCTTGCCGACGACGAAGTTCTCGACGAACTGGCCGCCGAGCAGCCTGATCTTGGCGACCACGTCGTCGATGAGCTCGTTGGGCAGCCGGAACTCGGGGATGCCGTAGCGCAGCACGCCGCCGAGCGCGTGGAACGCCTCGAAGACGGTCACCGGGAAGCCCTCGGCCGACAGCAGGTAGGCGTTGATCAGGCCGGACGGGCCCGAGCCGACGATCGCCACCGGCGGCTTGGCCGCGGCCTCCCACGGGTCGCGCACGCCGGCGAACCGCGCGGCGTCGCCCTCGGGGTTGACGAGCTTCTCGCGCTCGGGCAGGAACCACTCCAGCTGGCCGATCGCGATCGGCAGCTTCTGCAGGCACACGCCCTGGCACTGCAGCTCCTGCGGGCACACGCGGCCGGTGACGTCGGGCAGCGGGTTGCTGCGCCTCCATCAGCTCCAGCGCCTCGCGGAAGCGGCCCTTGCCGATCAGGTCGATCACCTGCGGGATGTGGATCGAGACCGGGCAGCCGCCCTTGGGCTCGCGGTGCTCGGCGAGGAAGACGCCGAGCTCGCACGGCTTCTCCTCGCACTGCTTGTCGCGCAGCACCTCGAGCCACACGAACAGGTCGACCTCGCGCGGCGGTGTAGCCGAGGCCCATGTAGCCGAGGTAGCCCTGGTTGACCAGCCCGAAGTCGTGCGCCCGCGGTCGTCGGCCTCGCGGATGTACGGCGGGATGCCGTTCTGCGCCGGCCAGTCCACCGACAGCCCGGCGAACATCGGGTAGCGGTCGGACAGGTGCTCGTCGATGCCCGCGGATGAACTTGCGCTTCATCCCCAGCGGCAGGTCCCACACGAAGCGCATGAGCACCGTGCTGCTGTCGTCGTCGCGCAGCAGCATCGCCCACAGCGTCTGCACGAACTCGGGGCCGAGCTCCGGCTGCTGGAACTCCCACGCCACCGCCGCCATGCCGTCGGAGATGAACAGCTCGCGGAAGGCCCGCGGCTCGCTCGAGCAGCCGGCGCTTGAGCAGGTCCAGCTGGTGGTTGAACGACTCGACCGGCTCGCGAGTGCTCCAGCACCTCGACCTGCGCGCGGCTGCTCTCCAGCGTGCTGCTCGCGTCGAGGTAGCGGGCCAGGGCCTCCGGCGCCCGAGGGCTGCTCGGCGGTCTGCTCGGGCTCAGGCGTCATCGGATGATCTCCGCGTCGCAGGTCTTGCGCGACCCGGTCGATCCGCTTCGCGATCTCCGGGGTGACCTCGACGGTGTCGAGCGGCGCCGGGGATCATCTGGGCGACCTGGCGGGCCTCGCCGTCGATGATCATCGTGGTCTTCTCGAAGAACTGCGGCAGCTCCTGGTAGCAGGTCCCGCAGTCGTTGCACAGCGGCTCGTCGGCCGGGTCGAGCCAGACCGGCGCGTCGGCCACGCCGACGCGCCGACGCCGCCGGCGCAGCGGCCGCCGCACGCGCCGCCGGCGGCGGTCGCACGCCGGCCAGGGCACCGCCGCCGAGGCCGGCCGGGCGCCTTGCTCGACGTCGCCAGCTCCGACATCGCCCGCGCGATGTCGTCCAGCGAGCTCTCCCGCTGCTGCATGGCCTCGTCGTACTGCGACTTCAGCGCCTCGAAGTCGGCGCGGTGCAGCGCGGTCAGCTGGGCCTCGTGGACGCCGGAGAGGTACTGCAGCGTCTGCCAGTAGCGGCGCCGGTCCTCGACCAGGGCGACGATCGAGTCCGAGCAGGCGACCTTGATCAGGTGCTGGTCGTCGTCGGTCGCGTAGACGAACGGGATCCGGCCCCTCGCGGTCGGGCAGCGGCAGCTCGACGTACTCGTCGATCGGGCAGCGCGGTCGGCCTCGGTCCGGCGCCAGCCGGCGGAACTGCTTCTTGAACCGCACCTCGCCGAGCGCGAACTCGGCCGGCGTCAGCGGCGTCGTCAGCAGCTGCAGCTGGCCGTCGTCGTCGAGGTACTCCAGCGTGCTCGTCGTCCAGGTCTTGTCGATGTCGGGGTTGCCCTCGAGCGAGAACCAGTCGTGCAGCGTCGAGCCGCGCCGCGGGTCGTGGACGAACAGCGGGTGCATCCGGCTCTCGACCGCCAGCCGGGCCCGCGCGTTGGACGAGGACTCGGAGATGCCGTGCTCGCCGCCGCACGGCGTGTAGACGTCCATCACCGCCGGCGCGGGGTACTCGAGCATCCGCATCGTGCTCTGCAGGAAGTGCCCGTGCATCGCCGTGCTGGTGGCGCAGGCGAACACGTTGGGGTGGAACGAGGCGAGCAGCCCGAGCTCCTTGCGGCGCCTCGTGCTTGCCGTGGTGGGCGCCGCCGAAGCGGGACAGGTCGGAGTCCTGGCCGGTGAAGCTCGACGTCGAGGCCTGGCCGCCGGTGTTGGAGTAGGCGCCGGAGTTGAGCACCAGGACCTTGATCGGGCGTGTCGCTGGCCAGCACGCGCGACATCGCGCCGAAGCCGATGTCGTAGCTGGCGCCGTCGCCGCCGATGGTCAGCACCGTGGGCAGCAGGTCGAGCTCCGTCGGAGGTGAACTCCTCCCAGGACAGCATCCGTGAGCTCCTGGTCGTGGACGGCCGGGTCGTAGGCGTCGTCCAGCTCGAGCCGCGCGAGCGCGCAGCGCCCGGACGTCGGCGACGACCTGGGCCGAGATGCCCTCGAAGATGCCCTTGGCCAGCGGCTGGGCGTCCTGGAAGAGGCTGTTGACCCACGGGTCGAGGTAGGAGTTGTACGGCATCGTCGAGGCGTAGACGCTGCTGCAGCCGGTGGCGTTGGCGATCACCGTGGACGCCGGGCCGTTGCCGGTGGGACCGCCCTCGTACAGGTAGAGCCGCGTCTCCAGCGTCGCGATGATCGACGGCGATCCGCGCGCGCCGCTCGGCGTCGGCCGCGTCGAGCGCCGTCGAGCTTGTCCTGCAGCCGGGCCACGCAGCGCCTCCAGCTCGCGCAGGTGCGTCCGGCGGCGCTCGTCGCCGAGCGCGTGGCTGGTCGCCATGACCAGCCGGATCGCGGTGACCTCGCCGCAGCCGCGGCAGCCGCCGTGGCCGCCGGCGGTCGCGTAGAAGTTGGGGTGGTCGAGCAGCAGCCGCTTGAGGTCGCCGTCGGGCCCGGTCGAGCCCTCGATAGAACCGCTTGGGGGTGTTCGGCAGCGTCGGTCATGAACTCGAAGCGCTCCTGCAGCGTCTCGAGCACGTCGGCGTCCTGGTCGAGCGGGGTGAGGGCGCCCGGCCCGCAGACCTCGATGCACTCCAGGCAGCCGGTGCACTTCCACGGGTCGATGGTGGCGGCGAACAGCGCGCCGGTGCCGGGGACGTCGTTCTCCATCGAGTCGAAGAACGGCCGGGTGCGGGCGACCGGGTAGGTCGCCAGCGTCGGCGACGAGGGTGTCCGAGGTTGCGCGGCAGCGTGGGCTGGTCGGCGTCGAGGGTCGCGGCGGCCTCGGCCACCACCTCGTGGAAGGCGCGCGGCGGCCTTGTCCTGCCGGTAGGCCTCGCGGACCCGCTCGGCGAGGGCGTACACCTGCGCGCGCAGCGCCTCGCGCTGCGGCTCGGCGACGTCGAGCTCCTTGATCGCCGGTGAGCAGCAGGTCGTGGATCTCGTGCACGGTGTTGGGGATGGCGGCGTCGGGGCAGACGAGGGCGCACTCCATGCAGCCGGTGCACACGTCGAAGTGGAACTCGGGCACGGTGAGCCGGAACAGGCCCTTGTCCTTGCCGGCCGAGGTGCCGGCCGGCATGAACAGGCCGATGCCCGGCAGCACCGGCGCCTCGCCGATCGTGCCCTCGCGGAACGGCCGGGCGACCAGGTCCTCGTAGTAGGCGGGGTCGAAGAGCGCGCTCGCGCTGACGACGTGCTCGGGGCTCGTGCACATCGACGCGGAGAGCGCCACGCTGCGCAGCGTGTGCGCCGGCGCCGGTCTCCTCGTCGATCGCGAGGAACTCGGGCGCGTCGTAGTCGACGACCGTGCGCGGCCTCCATGCCCTCGCGGATGACCGCCATGTTGCCCTCGACGACGGCGTCGCCCTTGCCGCCGAACTTCTTGGCGATCTGGGCGCGCACCTTGTCGTGGATGGCCTCGTCGGAGGCGCCCTGGCGTCACCCGGTCGACGTGGCCCACCACGGCGCCGATGAACGCGATGCCCATCATCCGCATCTCGAGCTCGGGCGACGGGGCGTGCTTCTTGGCCACGCTGAAGGCGTCGACGACGAGGAAGTGGATCCTGCTTGTCGCGGATGGTCCGGCGCGCGTACTTGGGCAGCTCGCGCCAGACCTCCTCCGGGGACAGGTCGGACTGCAGGATGAACGTGCCGCCCTCGACCAGGCCCTTGAGCGGGTTGGTGTGGATGAACGACTTGTGGTCGGGCGAGATGACGATCTCGACGTCCTCGAGCTCGGCGTTGGTGAGCAGCACCGGCTCGGGGCTCAGGGTGATGTAGTAGTTGGTCGGCGCGCCGCTCTTCTCCGAGCCGTACTTCGGCGCGGACTTCGAGTGCATGCCCGAGGACGCCGGCGAGGATGTCGGTGAGCAGCTTGCCGGTGGCGATCGTGCCGTAGCCGCCGACCGAGTGGAACCGGATCCGCATCGCCGACGGCGGCAGCAGCACCGGGTTGGGCTCGGTCTCCAGGGCCATCAGCTCGGTCTCCGGGTACGCCGCGCGCAGCCGGGCCTGGATCTCGGCCATCTGCGGCGCCGGGTCCTTGGAGAAGAACTGCGACCCGAGGTAGATCAGCGGCGCGCTCGTGCCCGTCGACCATGTGCTGGTACGCGGCGATGATGTGGCGCGGCTGCACGTCGTGGCCGCCGAGGCCGAAGATCGCCGTGGTCAGCCGCGGGATCGGCGCCAGCGCCGGGATGCCGCTCGTACTGCGGGCGTCTCGGCGTTCGCGCGCGCCTTGAACAGCGCCGGCGTCACCAGGCTGGTCAGCGCGGTCTGGTCGGAGCGCTCGAGCACCGTGACGGCCTTCGCCCCGGCGAGCGCCTCGACGAGCTCGGCCTCGGGGAAGGGCTGCAGCAGCTTGACCGAGACGACGCCCACCTTGAGGCCCTGCGCCCGCAGGTACGGGCAGCACGGCGCGGACGTCGTCGGTGATCGAGCCGAGGCCGACCATGACGTAGTCGGCGTCGTCGCAGTCGTAGGTGAGCAGCGGGGCGTACGTGCGGCCGGTGAGCGTCGGAGTACTCGGCCATCGCCTGGCGCACCAGGGCGGGGACGGCGCTCGCGAAGTGGGTGCGGTGGTCGACCGCCCCGGCCTGGAAGTCGGGCTGGTTCTGCACCGGGCCGGTGAGCCCGGGGTTGTTGACGTCGACGAGCGCGGGCACCAGCTGCCGGGTGCCCTTCTCCAGGGCGTTGAGCCACTGCCGGCGCCACTGGCCGCGCAGCTCCTCGGGCACCCAGGCCAGCGTCTCGGCGACCAGCTCGCCGGCGTTGTCGCCCTCGACCGCTCCGCCGTCGCGTCGAGGTAGGCCGGTCAGCGCCGTCGAGGTCCTGCGGCCGGAAGTCGTCGCGGTGGCGGTCGAGGTAGGCCGTCAGCTGGAAGACGCGCCCCTTGGCGCCGAAGAGCAGCTCCTGCGCGACGGTCGGGGCCTTGATCCGGCCGGCCGGGTCGCCGAGGTACTCGCGCAGCAGCTCGGGCTCGGGCAGCAGCGCCTCGCTGAGCATGTGGCTGGTGGAGAAGCCGTCCATCGCGTTGGCCACCGGGATCAGCGACAGCGCCGAGGTCCGGTAGGAGATCGCCGCGAGGTCGGCCGCCTCCTGCGGGTTGGAGCCGAACAGGATCGTGTAGCCGGCCGACAGCAGGGCGTAGACGTCGTCGTGGCCGGCCATGACGTTCAGCGAGTGCTTGGAGACCACGCGCGCGGCCACCTGCAGCACGAAGCCGCCGATCTTCTTGCCGACGGTGACGTAGTGCGACTCCATCGCGTAGAGGATCCCCTGGCTGGAGGAGGCGTTGGAGATGAACTGCCCGCCGGTCAGCGCCGCGCCCAGCGCGCCGCTCTGCGCCGAGTGCTCGCCCTCGGGCTCGAAGAAGAACGGGTGCTTGCCCCACACGTTGACGCCGCCCTCGGCGCGCGCCGCCTCGTACAGCTCGGAGATCTCCGTCGACGGCGTGATGGGGTAGCCGATGACGCCGCCGCACACGTGGCTCATCACGTGGGCGACGGCCGCCGTTGCCGTTGATGACGGTGGGGAGTCCTGGGTACGCGGGCTGCTGAGCGGTCATGGGCCTGTCCGTAGCGATCAGGAGGTACGTGTTGCCAGCCTACGACTCCGATTTCCGACGTCATGAGTCGATCGTCCCGACCTGGCGGATCCAAAAGCCCGGATCGGGGTCCCCTCGCCTGCTGCCAGGATGGCCCCCATGAGCCCGGGCCCGGAACCCGCCCCGAGCGGCCGGGGCAGCCCCCTGGCCGGGATGCGGCTGCCCTACGACGCGCCCGCCCTCGATGAGGCGGACCTGGCCGCGGATCCGCTCACGCAGTTCTGGCGCTGGCTCGCCGACGCGATCAACGGAGGGCGTCATCGAGCCGAACGCGATGACGCTGGCCACGGCCGGCGCCGATGGCGAGCCGTCCGCCCGCACCGTCTTGCTCAAGGACGTCGGCCCGCGCGGATTCACCTGCTACTCCGACCTGGGCTCGCGCAAGGGGGCGGACCTGGCCGCCAACCCGCGGGCCTCGCTGGTGTTCCCGTGGCTGGCCCTCCAGCGGCAGGTCATCGTGCTCGGAGATGTCGAGGAGGTGAGCCGCAGCGAGGCCCGCCTCTACTTCGAGTCGCGGCCCCCCGACAGCCGGCTCGCGGCGGCGGCATCCACCCAATCGGCCGTGCTGGAGTCCCGGGCCGCCCTCGACGCGGCCGTCGCGGCGATGGCTGCCGCCCACCCAGATGGCGCCGCGCCGATGCCCGACCGGTGGGGCGGGTACGTCATCCACCCGACCTCCGTCGAGTTCTGGCAGGGGCGGCCGCACCGCCTCCACGACCGGCTGCGCTACCGGTTGGCGAACCCCGACCGGCTCGCGGCGATGGACGACGCGTCCGGCTGGGTGCTGGAGCGGCTGTCGCCCTAGCCGACCGCCCGGAGCGCTCAGGTCGCGGCTGGGGCCTTCTTGGCTGAGCGCTTCGGCTTCGGCTGCCCCGCGAGCAGCTGGGCCGCCGCGTTGCCCTCGGCGCCGGCGGCGTCCTCGTGGGCGATCAGCCGCCCCTCGGCGATGGCCGACATGAACGCCGCGTAGTCCTGCTCGGACTGGTCGGCGTAGGTCTCGGCGAACGCCCTGATCGCCTGGTCGAACGACGTCCCCGACCCCAGGTACGCCGAGATCGCGATCGCGTCGCCGGACCGGGCGTGCGCCCGGGCGAGCGTGTGGCCGCACAGCGCCGCGAACCGGGGCAGCTGCTCCACGTTCAGCGACGCCGGGTCCGGGGACCACTTCATGTCCCTCAGCTGCCGGCACGTAGAAGCTGCGCCCCCCGGGCCCATCGATCCAGCCGAGGAAGGAGTCGCTGGCCGCCTGCATCAGCCGCTGCCCGGTGACCACCCGGTGGCCGTGCTTGGTGAACGCCGACTTGCGGGTGTAGGCCTCCAGCACCGAGGCCTGCGCCTGCTTGACCTGCAGCACGATGAGGTCGTCCTCGTCGCGACCGCGGAGCAGCAGCACGAACGCCAGCAGGCCGACGCTGCCGACCCCGACCACCTTGTGGCCCATGTCGATGATCTCGTAGCGCTTCAGCAGCTCCTGCCGGTCGTCCTGCAGGGTGGCCCGGTACTCCCGGAACACCGAGTTCACGATCGCCGCGGCACTCGTGGCCGAGCTCCAAGCGGGTCAGCAGCGGCGGCTGGTCGCGGAACCGCCGGTGGCCGTCCACCACCTCGGTGATCTTCGCGATCGCCGACCAGGCGTCACGCAGCCGGGCCTTGGCCACGGCCCCCCGCAGCGTTCGCCTCGCACCTTGGCCTCGTCCTTGGCCGCCAGCCTCCCCTTGCCGCCGGGCAGGTCGCGCACGGCGGCGACGAGCCCCGCTCGCGTCGATCCGGTCGTACCAGATCTCCAGCTCGCCCTTGCCCGCGAAGGCCGCCATGGACTCCCGATAGGACGCCGCGGCGGCCTCGGCGGCGGCCAGCCCGACCTTCCTCGGCAGCCCGTTGTCGCGGGCCGCCAGGACGAACGACGTCGCCAGTCGCTTGACGTCCCACTCGAACGGACCGGGGTGGGTCTCGTCGAAGTCGTTCACGTCGAAGATCACCGAACGGTCAGGGGCGGCGAACAGGCCGAAATTCGACAGGTGCGCATCACCGCACAGCTGCACGTTCAGCGTGGTGCGGGGCATCGCCGCGAGGTCCGCGGCCATGAGCAGCGCCGCCCCCCGGTAGAACGCGAACGCGCTGGTCGCCATCCGCGCGTGCCGCACCGGGACCAGCTCCTGCACCCGGGAGGCCTCCTGGCCCTCCAGCAGGGCCGACCGGATCGGCCCGATCAGCGGGCGCCTGCCAGACCGCCAGCTCCGCGCGCGGGGTCTCCGCCCGCGCGACCCGGCCCTTGCGCTGACGCTCCTCGACCGTCGGGTGCGGCACCACCTTCTGCGCCGCAGCCTTGGCCAGCCGCTGGCGCACGACCTCCTGCTGGCCCTCGAAGTCCCGGCCGAGGACGCCGGCGACCGTGGCCGCGCCGCGCTGGCCGGCCACCGCCTTGGCGGCGTCCGAAGGGGCCGCGCTGCTCAAGGTCTGGTCGTCGCTCATGGCTCGCAGCCTACGACGCGGACGGGCTGGCATCCTGGGCAAATGCCGCTGGCCGAGGCGTTCGCGCTCGATGGTGTCGTCCTGGAGCGGGACGGCCACCGCATCCTCGACGGCGTCAGCGACCACATCCACCGCGCCTGCACCACCGCCGTCCTCGGCGCCAGCGGATCGGGCAAGTCGACCTTCCTGCGGTTGCTGAACCGCTTCGAGGAGCCCACCGAGGGCAGCATCCGCCTCGACGGCCAGCCGCTCGCGTCGTACGACGTCCACGTGCTGCGGCGCAGGGTCGGACTGGTGGCGCAGCGCCCGACGATGCTCACACCGACGGTCGGCGAGGAGGTCCGGCTGGCGCGTCCCGAGCTCGACGACGCCGGGGTCCGGCTCCTGCTGGAGCGCGTCGCACTGCCCGGCATACCGCTCGATGGTGGGACCTCGACGCTGTCGGGCGGCGAGCAGCAGCGGCTGGCGCTGGCGCGCGCGCTGGCCGTCGAGCCGGACGTGCTGCTTCTCGATGAGCCGACCAGCGCCCTGGACGACCGTTCGGCGCAGGCCGTCGACCGGGTCGTCCGCGCACTGGTGGCCGACGGGATGACCGTGGTGCTCGTCAGCCACGATCTCGACCGCGTGGTCGACCTGGCCGACAAGGTCCTCGTCCTGGAGCAGGGCCGCCTCGTCGAGCGCGGCGGACCCGGCGACGTCAGGTACCTGGCATGACCACGACCCCCCAGATCCCCGACTGGCTCGGTGTCGCCGCCTCGGTCCTGCTCGTCGGCATAGCGGTGGCCGTCGCCATGAGGGCGCGGCTGGGCCTGACCCGTGAGCTGCTGTGGGCGGCATTTCGCGCCTTCGTCCAGCTCCTCGCCGTTGGCGCCGTGCTCACGGTGCTGTTCACCCGCGCTGGGCTGCTCGGCGCCCTCGCGTGGGTCGGCGGGATGGTGGTGATCGCCGGGTTCGTGGCGGCCGGGCGGTCCAAGGAGCTTCCGCGCGGCCGCTCCATCGCGTGGGTGGCCGTGGGCACCGGGACGGCGACGACGGTGGGGGTGCTCCTGGTGCTGGGGGTCATCGAGCCGGTGCCTCAGGTCGTCGTCCCGGTCGGCGGCATGGTGGTCAGCGGCGCGATGACGGCGGCGAACCTCACGATGCGCCGGCTGGCCGAGATCGCCGCGCAGCAGCGGGCCGACATCGAGGCGCGCCTCGCCCTGGGCCTGACGGCCGATGAGGCGATGGCCCCGCACCTGCGGCGCGGGGTGAAGAGCGCCCTGCTGCCGGCGATCGACTCGACGAAGGTGGTCGGCCTCATCGCGCTGCCAGGCGCCATGACCGGGCTCATCCTGGCGGGGGTCGAGCCGATCGTGGCGATCCGCTACCAGATCGTCGTGATGTACATGCTGCTTGCGGCGGCCACCGTGAGCGCGGTCGTGGCCGCGCGCCTCACGCGGCGGGCGCTCTTCGATGACGCCGACCGCCTGCACCGCGTCGAGTTGCGCCGGTAGTCGGCCAGCCTCCCGCTCAGCTGGCCTTCCCGGCCGCCTCCGCCCGCCGGGCCAGCGCCAGCTCGCGGATCCGGGCGAGGTCCTCGTCGGTGTAGAAGCCGTTCACGCCCGCGATGGCGGCCAGCTTCATCCCGTGCTTGAGGCCCAGCTTGTAGATCTCCTTGACCTTCTCCCACTCGATGTTGCGTCCGATGGTGAACGTCTCGTAGCGGCCCTCCAGGGCCAGGACGACCGTCTCCGCCAGACACGCGTAGGCGACCCCTGGGGGCAGCCCGATGTTCTTCATGTGGACCTCGCCCGGCAGCTCGATCTCGCCGGACTCGATGACCAACACGTCCGGGCGCTTCGCCACATCCTCCGCGGACAGGTCCAGCGGCCGGGCCACATCGGTGATCACGCACCCCGGCTTGACGGCCATGATGTCGAGCACCTTCTTGCCCGCGCCCGACGTGGCGGTGACGATCATGTCCATCTCGGGCAGGAAATCGCCGGGCGTCGCGGCGATGTGGACGGTCGCTCGCGGGGCGTCCTTCTCCAGCTCGCCCTTGAGCGCGAGCAGCTTCGCGGTCTCCGGCGAGATCAGGTACAGGTCGTCGCTGGCCAGCGCCAGCAGCCGGGCGCACACCGATCCGATCGCCCCCGTGGCGCCGACGACCATCACCTTCCCGGCGATGCGGCCATGCTCGTCCCGCTCGGCCAACCCCAATCGATCCATGGCCTCGTGCGCCGCCCACAGGGCCCCCGAGGCGCTGTAGCTGTTGCCGGTGGTGATCGGCAGCGGCGCCCGCTTGGCCACGGTGACGCCGGCGTCGCCCACGACCTTCGTGAACGCGCCGAGGCCCATCACCTGGGCGCCCAGCCGCTTGGCCTGCTCGGCGGCCTCAAGCAGCCGGTCGTAGGTGAACTCCGGGCTGTGCGCCATGAGCTCCTTCGGCGTGCCCCCGACCGTGATGAGCCAGCCCTCGGCCTCGTCGCCGGTGGTGGACTGGATGCCGGTGACCCGGCTGTACATCATCGGCGGCATGTACGCGACGACCTTCTCCACGCCGTCCATCACGATGCTCGGCGCGTACTTCTCGATGGCTCCGCAGCGGCTCCACCTTGGTGAGGTAGCTCTGGGACAGCGGGTGGATGACGAAGGCGAACCGGCTCCGCCTTCGGTACCCGTTCGGGTAGAGCAGCCGGGGCTCCAGGCCAGCAGAGACCACCATGTCGAGCAGGTCGTCGTTGGTGAGCCGCCCGAGCGGGCTGGACGAGGCCGCGACCATCATCGCCTCGAGCACAGCGGCGTTGACCGTGACGTCGAACGGCTGGGGTGTGGAGTCCAGCACCATGTCGACGTCCTTGGCCGCCAGCTCGGCCAGGCGCGCGTCGGAGATCGCCGAGGAGACCAGCGTCTTGCCACGCAGGTCGCCCACCCCGAAGGCGTCGAGCTCCTCGAAGGTCGCGACGACGACGTGGCAGTCGTCCACGGCGCGGCGGGTCAGCGCCGAGCTGACGCCGCGCCCCGGGCCCTTGACCCGGGAGGTGACGGACTTCGGCAGCCGGCGCGCCGGCCACATCACCGCATCGGCCAGCATGCCGCCCAGCGGGACCGACGCCGCGCGCTTGGGCAGGTCGACGCGCAGCATGGGGTCGGCGAACTCGAAGTTCTCGGTGTACTCGCGAAGGATGCGAATGGTCCCGCTGTGGTTCGTGCCGCCGAGGACGGCCACGCGGGCGTTCGTGAAGTAGCCCGGCATCAGGGTGTTCACGTGCCGGATCGACCACTCCTGCAGCACGTCGCTGAGGGCCTGGCCGTCGGTGACCGGAACCATCCGGGTGGCCTTCTTGACCTTCTCGACGGCCACCAGGTCACCGTCGTACAGCCCGATGGCCCGCGCCTCGCGGATGCCGGTCACCGCGATGGCGTCGGCCTCGTCGGCCCACTTGGCGACGAGCTCCTGGGCCGCCTTGACGTCGCCGTTGGTGCCGATCCTGCGCAGGTGGAAGTCGCGCTCGAGGAACGACACGCTCACGTCGTAGTCGCGGTCGGAGCTCGCCAGGCTCACATTGACGATCACGCAGGTCTGGTGGCGGTTCACCCTCGGCTCCTTCACTGGCTGGGATGCGCGGCGGTCACGTCATCGCCGATGCGCCGTGCTCGGGGTGGGTGGTCATGTAGTCCAGCAACCGCTCGGCGTACTCCGCGAACGGCGGGCACTCGACCCCGGTGCCCTCGAGGTCGGCCACGGCGTTCTTCGTCGAGTAGGTGGTCTGCGCGGCCAGGTAGTCCAGCGCCTCGGCGGGCAGCCCGAGCACCTTCTCCAGCCCCGGCACGTGGGCCACCACCGCCCGGGTCAGGCCGAGCGGCAAGGGGACCCTGACGGGCTTGCGGTGGAGGTACTCGGCCAGGATCTGCACGACCTCGCCGGTGGTGGGCGGGTTCGGGTCGGTCAGGGCGTACGTGCGGCCCTGCGACTTGTCCATCACGGAGAGCACGTCCATGGCGTCGATGACGTAGTCGCGCGGCACGAGCCCCGCCCGCACCACGTCGAAGTCCCCGACGCCGGGGATGAGCGCCACGCGGGGCAGCCGGCTCATGTACGTGGCGTACATGTAGGGCCCGTCGTACTTCTGCGTCTCGCCGGTGCGCGAGTCCCCCACCACGATGCCGGGCCGGTAGATGGTCGCCGGCAGGCCGGCCTTCATCGCCCGGCGGACCAGGACCTCAGCCTCGAACTTGGTGGACTCATAGTGGTTGAGGAACCCCTGGCCGAGGTCGAGGTCGTCCTCCCCGAACTCGCCGTGGTGGTCGCCGCTCACGTAGCAGGTGCTGACGTACTGGAGGCGGTGGAAGTCCCTGCTCCCCAGGCAGAACTCGAGGACGTGCGCGGTCCCCTCGACGTTCACGCGCCTGGCGACGCCCTCGGGCACCGCGAGGTCGTACACGGCCGCGAGATGCCACACCTCCCTGATGTCGCCGATCCGGCCGCGGTCGACGTAGTCGATGCCGTAGTCCGGGCACGGTGACGTCGCCCTCGACCAGCGAGATCCGGCCCACCGTGTGCGGGTGGGCGGCCTCCAGGTCCGCCAGGCGCTCGGTGGCCAGCTCCACCCAGTGCTCCTGGACGAGGCACACCGCGTGGACGCCCTTGCGCCGGGCCAGGATCTTGGGCAGCAGGGCCGACCCAAGGAACCCCGGAAACCCGGTGAGGAGCAGTCCGCTCATGCCCTACCTCGCTTCGCTCGTGGGCGGAACGCGCAGTCCGCGGCCAGGCGCTCGGTGCTCAGCGCGCCGGCCGGGGTGACATCCCCCAGTCCACACCGTGGGAAGGTCGCCGCGCTAGGCCGAACGGCCCCATTCCGGGGGCCGCCTCTACGCGGGGCCAGGATCCCCCGAGTCCCGCGGCTCGGCGTCGATCCACCGCTGGGCGTCGGCGACCGCCCGGGCGAGCGCCGCGCCGACGCGCTCGTCGCCGACGACGACGCCATCTGGCCCGACGATGTCGATCACGCCGCCGGCCGACAGCTGCCGCATCACCCGGCTGTCGACGGAGACGACGACCAGCCGCGAGCCCACCTGGTCGAGCTGCGCGGCGTAGCGGGCCAGGACGTCGATGAAGGTGGTGCCGAGGTCCATGTGCCCGCGGAGCCGCACGACGACCACGGATCTCCGACTGGTCGCGTCGACGCGCGGCAGGGCGGCCTCGAACACGGGCGCCGAGGCGAAGAACAGGCTGCCGTACGGCTGCAGCACCACCACCTGGCCGGCGGGGACGACCGCCACCGGGTCGACCTCGACGACGTCACCCGCGGCCGAGGTGACGCGTTGCCTGCACCACCACCCGGTTGGACTGCTGCACCACGTGCAGCACCACCGACACCCCGACTCCGACGACGACCGCGTACTGCAGAGGCACGAGCATCGTGAGCACGAACGTGACGACCAGCACCACGCGCTGCACCTGGCCGGCCTTCCACACAGACACGATGTCGTCCGGCTTGATCGTGCGCACGCCGACGAGGATCAGGAGACCGGCCAGGGCAGGCATGGCGAGATAGCCCACGGCGGGCCCGAAGAGCACCACCACGACCGCCATGACCAGCGCGGCGATCATCGGCGCGAGGCGCGTCCGCGCGCCTGCCGCCAGATTGATCGCCGAGGCGGAGGCAGAGCCGCCGACGGGCATGCCGCCGGTCACCGCGCACGCGGCGTTGGCGACTCCCTGGCCGACGAAGTCCCGCGACGCGTCCGCCCGCTGGCCGTCCGCCTTTCCGTACCTGGCCGAGATGCCGGCTCCCTGCACCAGGCCCACGAAGGCGAGCGACGCGGCCGGCAGGAGGAGCTGCGGGACGAGTGCGGCCGACGGCATCGTCAGCGACGGCAGCCCCTCGAGGACCACCCCGAGGTCGTCGAGCGTCGCGACGCTCGACCACCCCAGCAGCGCGGCGAACGCCGACGTCGCGATCACGGCGACGACCAGCCCGATCGACCCCACCCGCGTCCGCTCAAGGCCGACGATGAGCGCGATGGTCGCGAGGCCGATCGCCACGCTCGCCCAGTCCAGACTCGAAGGCGACAGAATCGTGTTGATCGTGCGCACGATCCGGTTGTCACCGGGGGCGGCGTACCCGGTGAGGTTGGCGACCTGTCCGAGCACGATGTTGACGCCCACGGCGTTCATGAAGCCCACAAGCACCGCGTTGGACACGAACCGCAGCAGGGAGCCGAGCTTGAGCAGCCCCGCCAGCAGCATCACGACGCCGGTGAGGACCGCCAGGGTGGCCACCGCCTGAGCCTGGTCGTCGCCGCCTCCGAGCCCCGGCACGTCGGCGATGACCATCGCCATCGCGCCGGTGCCCTGCACGACCATGAACGCCGAGGACGTCACCGCGGCGCCGGCGAGCGTGCCGACCATGTAGCCGTACAGGCCGTTCAACGGGCTCAGCCCGGCCAGCAGCCCGGTGGCCAGCCCGTCGGGGACGCTCTGCACGCCGAGGACGACGCCGGCCTGCGCGTCCTGCCGCAGCGTTGCCCGTCCACCGCGACGGCACCCTCGAGGCCCGTCACGTGCCGCCCTCCGTGGGGAGGTCGGCCGAGGGCAACCTCTCCGTCCCGGTCCGCCAGCGCCACCAGCCGAACGAGAGGGCGCCGAGCAGCAAGGTGCCGATGAGCGTGACCACGCGCCACACGACCAGCGCCGCCACGATCTCCGGCTCGGCCGCGACCCCTGCCGTCTCGGTGTAGGCGACGACGAGCGCGGCGTCGAGCACGCCCAGGCCCGCCAGGGGCAGCGCCGTGAGCGGGTAGTAGACGAAGAAGCTGCCCAGGACGATCGCCACGGGCAGCAGCGTCGCGTCCACGCCCACGAGGCGGAGGCAGAGCAGGACGATGACGCCGTCGGTGACGACCATCGCGGCCAGCGCGGCCAGCGACGGCGGCAGTCCGCGGACCAGACGGGTGGACATGCGCGCCCGGAAGCCGGTCACCGCCGCAGCCCAGGCGTCGGCGTCGGCATCCTCGCGGAAGCGGGCGGCGATGAGCGCCGCCCGCCGCCCGATCATGCGCGCGAAGCGCTCGCCGCGGGCGACCAGGATCAGCGTCACGACGATCACCGCGGCGACCACGAGCGAGAGCACGGCCGACCAGACCTGGGCCGCCGACAGGTCCTCGCCGACCAGCACCAGGACGCCCAGGATGGGGATGCCGAAGCGGATGACGTAGAACGTGAGGCTGTTGAGGGTCACGCCTGGCATGCCGTCGACCGGCGAGATACCCCAGGAGCGGAACATCGAGACCCGGACGACGATGTCGCTCGGCGGCGGTGACACGGTGCCGACCAGGTTCGCCGTGAGGTCGTTCTGGAACCCACGCCCGAACCCCAGCCCGGGGCACGAACACCGCCAGGGGCACCGAGTTGAACGCCTGCCGGACGAGCAGCAGAGCGAGGAGCGACAGGGGCCTGCGCCCACTCCAGCTGACCGAGCGCGGTCGCGACCTGCTGCCAGTCGACAGAGCCCACCAGCGAGACGAGCAGCCTCGCGACGAGGAAGGACAGCACCAGGAACAGCAGCGGTCGCAGGAGCAGCGCCCACCAGCGGCTCTGCCGAAGCCGCCGGACGGAGTCCATCGCGCTCATCCGCGCATCAGGGCGCGTCTCCCGCCGGGCGCCTCAGAGCACCGCCCCCGGGGGCTGGCGGCGTGCCTCGGCGTCACTGCCGCGCCAGCGCCAGCGAACAGGCGCAGCTGCGGGTCGACCAGGTGGTTGAAGTCGGCGGCGCCCTCGGCGAGCTCGATCAGCACCGAGTGCACGGTGCCGGTGAACTCGGAGTCCTCGGCGCGGTAGTCGTCGCTGACCGGCAGGCCGCCGTCGTGTCCCACGTCGCAGGTCTCGTCGAGGGAGAAGACGAGCGGCACGGTGCGGTCGAGCCGGCCCTCGGCCACGGTCTCGCCGTCGACCGTGAGCGAGACGTCGCCGCCGCGCCCCGGCCCGCCGCCGTCGTACGCGAAGGCCATGACGACCCGGTGGGCGCCCGCGGCGAGCGCCTGGGAGCCGGCGACCTTCGTGACCTGCAGGCCGAGGAGGTTGTAGCAGTAGACGGGGACGCCGTCGTGGCGCAGGTAGAGGCTCCACCCGCCGAACGCCCCGCCCTGGGCGATGATGACGCCCGAGGCTCCCCCGGCCGGCACCTCGATGTCGGCGGCGACGGCGTGCGAGACGTTCTTGACGTTGAGGACGGTCGCCTCGGTGAGCCGGCTCATCCCGCCGTAGAGGATCTGCTTGCGGCCCGTGATCAGCTGCGGCCGCCCGGCGATGGCGGCGTCGAACCGCTCGACCCGCCTGTCGTCCAGCGGCAGGACGTTGTACTTCCTCGCCTCGACCAGGAAGAGCTCCTGCAGCTCTGCGGAGCTTCTCCGGCATTCGGTCGGCGAGGTCGTCCGCCTGGGTCCAGTCGTCCGGCGCGTACAGCTCCCACACGTCGTCGGCGAACGCCGGCAGCTCGGCCATCGCGATCCACGGGGTCGCGTGCTTGGTGACCGCCGTCCAGCCCTCGTGGTAGATGCCCCGGTTGCCGCCGATCTCGAAGTACTGCGTCGTGTGGCGGTCCGGCGCCTCGGCGTCGTCGAAGGCGTACCGTCATGCTCACGCCGTGCAGCGGGGCCTGCTCCGCCCCGTTGACGCGCTCGGGGTGCGGGATGCCCGCGACCTCGAGGATGGTCGGGGCGATGTCGATCACGTGGTGGAACTGGTGGCGGACGCCGGTCGATCCGATGCCCTGCGGCCAGTGGACCACGGTCCCGTTCCTGGTGCCGCCCCAGTGGGACGCCACCTGCTTCGTCCACTGGTACGGCGTGTCCATCGCGTGCGCCCACCCGACCGAGAAGTGGTTGTACGCCTCGACCGTGCCGAACTGGTCGATGCGCGCGGCCATGAACTCGGGCGTCTCGAGCGCTGCGGCGCCGTTGAAGAAGAGGTACTCGTTGAAGCTGCCGTTGATGTGCCCCTCGGCCGAGGCGCCGTTGTCCCCGATGACGTAGAAGACGAGGGTGTTGTCGAGCGATCCCAGCTCGTCGAGCGCGTCGACCAGGCGGCCGATGTGGTGGTCGGTGTGCTCCAGGAAGCCGGCGTACACCTCCATCTGGCGCGCCAGCACGGGCTTCAGCTCGGCGGGCATGTCGTCCCACGCCGGGATCTCGTCGTGGCGGGCGGTGAGCTCGGCGTCTTCGGGGACCACACCGCGGCGCTTCTGCTCGGCGAAGATCCGCTCCCGCAGCGCGTCCCACCCGTCGTCGAACTCGCCGCGGTACCGGTCCGCCCACTCCAGCGGCACGTGGTGCGGGGCGTGCGTCGCGCCCGGTGCGTAGTACATGAAGAAGGGCTTGTCGGGGGTCAGCGCCGAATGCTGCCGGACCCATCCGATCGCGCGATCGGTCATGTCCTCGGTGAAGTGGTAGCCCTCGTCGGCGGTCGCGTCCTGCTCGATCGGGGTCGTGCCGTTGTAGAGGGCGGGCGCGTACTGGTTCGTCTCCCCGCCCAGGAAGCCGAAGAAGTGCTCGAAGCCGCCCCCGCCCGTTGGCCAGGCGTCGAACGGCCCGACCGGGCTGGTCTGCCACACCGGCACCTCGTGGCACTTGCCGAACTGCGCGGTCGCGTACCCGTTCAGCCGGAGCACCTCCGCCAGCGGGGCCGCCGACTGCGGGCGGACGGAGGTGTAGCCGGGGGCCGAGGTGGCGATCTCGGTGATCGCCCCCATCCCGACGGCGTGGTGGTTGCGCCCCGTCAGCAGCGCCTGCCGCGTGGGCGCGCACAGCGCGGTGGTGTGGAACCGGGAGAACGACAAGCCGTTGCCCGCCAGTCGCTCGGCGGTCGGAGTGCGGCAGGGCCCCCCGAAGGCGCTCGCCGCCCCGAAGCCGACGTCGTCGAGCAGGATCACCAGCACGTTCGGCGCGCCCTCCGGCGGCCGCACCGCGACGATCGGCTCGAACACCGCCCGGGGGTCCTTGGCGTCCTCGTAGACAGGACCGGCGTACGCCTGGTCCGGCATCGGCAGGATCGAACGGTCCACCTGGAACAGCCTCCTGAGTCGAGAACGGGCGCGGGCGTCTCAGGGTGACAGAATCCGGCGGGAGCGGCGCGGCGACGTTGCCTCCCGGCCGGCCCTGCGCCGGCCGGTGCGCTGTGCGTCGCCATGGCGACCCCTCCTTAGTTCCACGCGCCGGTGCTACCAAGCAGGCGTACACCGCCGGCGCCAAGGCGATCCTGGACGAGATCTGCACCCGCCTGGCGCCCGAAGATCCCGAGTCGGCCAGGGGAACTGCGCTCGCACTGTTCACGATGCTCGTGGGGTCCATGCAGTTAGCACGGGCGGTGAGCGACAAGCGACTGTCCGAAGACGTCCTTGAGCGAGGGCATTCGAAGCACACATGCCCTGATCCGCGCCGGCGCGAAGCGGGAGTAGGCGACGCGCTCTCCCCCGTGACCCGACGCAGGCGGCCGGGGTTGCCATGGAGGTGTTCTTCGATTATCTTACGATCATACTTCTATCTTCGCCAAGGAGCGAATCGATGCCCGTCACCACCTGGCACAAGGACGCTGCGACGAAGTCGGTGGATGTCGGCGGCACGGCCTTCGCCTACCGGGACCTGGGTCCCCGCACCGGTACGCCCGTCATCTTCCTCAACCACCTTGCCGCGGTCCTGGACAACTGGGATCCCCGAGTCGTCGACGGCATCGCCGTCGCGCCGTCGGGTGATCACCTTCGACAACCGCGGGCGTCGGCGCGTCGGAGGGCAGGACGCCGAGTTCGATCGCCGAGATGGCGAACGACGCCGTCGCCTTCATCCGGGCTCTCGGCTTCGACCAGGTCGATCTGCTCGGCTTCTCGATGGGCGGCTTCGTCGCCCAGGTCATCGCCGAGCAGCAGCCCGACCTCGTCCGCAAGATCATCCTCGCCGGCACCGGTCCCGCGGGAGGCGAAGGCATCGACAAGGTCACGCGCTCACCTACCTGGACATGGCCAGCGGGGCCCTGACCTTCCGCGACCCGAAGTAGTTCCTGTTCTTCACCGAGACGCCGAACGGCCGGTCAGAGGCACGAGCGTTCCTGGCGCGGCTGAAGGAGCGCACGGACGAACCGCGACAAGGCGATCTCCGTCCCCTCGTTCCGCGCCCAGCTCAAGGCCATCCACCGATGGGGCGTCCAGCAGCCCACGGACCTCTCGAGCATCCACCACCCGGTGCTCGTCGTGAACGGCGACCACGACCGGATGGTGCCCAGCCAGAACACCGTCGACCTCGACCGTCGACTCCCGAACGCCCAGCTCATGATCTATCCCGACGCCGGCCACGGCGGCATGTTCCAGTTCCACGCAGAGTTCGTCCCGCAGGCGCTGGACTTCCTCGATGCCTGACACTCACCCCCCGAGAGGACAGCGACCATGAAGGCATTCGTCGTCGAGCAGTACGGCAAGGACGGACTGCGCGCCGCCGACGTACCCGAGCCCGAGGTGGGACGGCGCACGTGCTGGTCAGGGTGAGCGCCGCCAGCATCAACCCGCTGGACAAGATGGTCCGCAACGGCGAGTTCAAGCGGCTGCTGAAGTACCAGACTCCGTTCGTGCTCGGCCACGACGTCGCCGGCGTGGTGACCGAGGTCGGCTCCGCCGTACGCGACTTCCAGGTCGGCGACGAGGTCTACGCCCGTCCCCGCGACCTGCGGATCGGGACCTTCGCCGAGTTCATCGCGATCGACCAGGACGACGTCGCGCCCAAGCCGGACTCGCTCACCCTCCACGAGGCGGCCGCGGTACCGCTGGTGGCCCTGGCCGCCTGGCAGACCCTCGTCGACCGCGCCCACCTGCAGCCCGGCCAGAAGGTCCTCGTCCACGCCGGCGCCGGCGGCCTCGGATCGACCGTCATCCAGCTCGCCAAGCACCTCGGCGCCACGTGGCGACCACCGCCAGCCACCGCCAACGCAGAGCTGGTCAGCGAGCCTCGGCGCCGACGTCGTCGTCGACTACACGAAGGAGGACTTCTCCGAGGTGCTGTCCGGCTACGACCTCGTGCTGGACTCCCTCGGTGGCGAGAACCTCGAGAAGTCCCTCACCGTGCTGAAGCCCGGCGGCCTGGCCATCAGCGTCGCCGGCCCGCCGGACCCCGGGTTCGCCAAGCAGCTCGGCGCGCCGTCGTTCCTGGGCGTCGTCATGGGCGCTGCTCAGCCGCAAGGTCCGCAAGCAGGCCAAGGCACTCGGCGTGCGCTACGAGTTCCTCTTCATGCAGGCCAACGGCGCCCAGCTGCGCGAGCTCGCCGCCCTCTACGACGCCGGCCAGCTCCGCCCGGTCATCGACAAGACCTTCCCGTTCGACCAGACCCTCGAGGCGATGGCCTACGTCGAGCAGGGCCGCACCAAGCCGGCAAGGTCGTCGTGCAGCTGCCCAAACAGGTCAGGGCCATGATCGATGATCATGGCCCTGACCCTGTGTTGACCTCGGCCGACGGATGGCGTGGCCGCGGACTCCGGCGTTCACGCGCACCTGGGCGAAGCTGTCGAACGCGGCTTTCCACTGAACGTAGTCGTGGATCGCGTGCTCGATGCGCAGCGTGGTCACTGGGTTCTCCGTTCGGTCGCCGCAATGCCGTTTGCCTAGTGAACCGTCACGGTAAGTCGCAGTCCCGCGCTGCGCGACGTCCCAGATTCGTGGGGTCCACCGTCAGACGGAGCAACCTCACTGGACGTTGCCGAGCGGCGCGTACGCTCACCCCGTGGCCAGCACGTGGGCGCAGTCACGAGCCCGCGCGCGGATCGAGGACGTCGCCCGGCAGCCGCTCGACTCCTTGGCCCTGCGCGGCGCGGTCCTCGACATCCTCGCCGACGGTGGTCGACTTCGACGCGTACGTGTGGCTGCTGACTGACCCGGTGACCACCGTCTGCGCCGCCCGCTCGCCGACGTCCCCAGCCTCCCGCTCTCGAGCTTGCCGGCGCTCATCCGGACGAAGTACGCCACGCACGCGAACCGCTGGACCGCACCTGATGCACACGACTGCGCCGGTGGGGCTGCTGAGCAACGCGCTAGACGACGATCGCGTTCACAGCAGGGTGTGGCGCGAGCACTTGCGCAGGCACGGCATCCGCGACGTGGCCTCGACGGTCTTCGCAGACCAGTTCGGTTGCTGGGGATTCCTCGACCTGTGGCGTGACGACCGCAGCGAACCGTTCGATGGGCCAGAGGCGTGAGTTCCTCGCCGCTGTCGCCCCGACGGTGACCACCGCCCTTCGGGAGTGCCAGGCGCGCACGTTCGTCGAAGCAGCGACGCCGCACCGCGACGACGTCGGGCCGGTGGTGCTGACACTGGACGACGGTCTGCGGATCACCGCAGAACTGCGGCGTCCCAGGACTGGCTGGACGTCCTGCTCCCACCCGAGCCCGGCGCACACGCTGTCCCGGCGAGCGTCTACAACGTCGCCGCGCAGCTCCTGGCCATCGAAGCCGGCGTCGACGACCACGCGCCCGGCTCTCCACCGACCACGCGGCCAAGGACTGAACCGCCGAGCACACCGCCGCTCACCGACGTCGGGACCGCGACGCCGTAAGGGGACAGCCGAAGCCGCGCGGCGCGCCACCGGTCCGCGAGATCCCGGCCGTTTCGGCCACCTCCTCCACGGTCGGGGTGGCTCCGCCGCTCACCAGCAACCGCGCGGCGGCGACCAGGCTGTCCCGGGTGCGCTGCTTCTGACGGGCACGGCCGCCTGCCTCGTAGGGGGTTGACACGTCGCTCATGGTACGCGACTATCCGTTATGGGACTTGAGTCCCACAACTCTGGAGGCGCCATGTCAGAGATGTCGACCGCCAACCCCGTCATCCGCTCTGCACAACAAGCCGAGCAGCGATGGTTCTTCGGCGGGGGTGTGCACAGCTGGCTGGCGAAGGCCGAGGAGACCGCAGGGGCGTTCCTGCTGTTCTCCGACGTCATGGACAAGGGCAAGCGCACGCCACTGCACACCCATCCGTCGGACGAGTCGCTCTACGTCGTCGACGGGGAGATCCTCGTCCACCTCGACGGTCATGAACACACGCTCAGGGCCGGCGGCCTCGTCATCGCCCCTCGCACGGTCCCGCACGCGTTCCTGGTGCTCTCAGATACCGCGACCATGCTCACCCTGCACACCCCCGGCACCTGCCAGGCGTTCTACCTCGGCGCGAGCGAACCACTCACGTCGGACACCGATCGAGTGGTCGACTTCGACCGGGTCCGAGAGTCCGCTGTCACCAACGGAGGGATCGAGATCCTCGGTCCGCCGCCCTTCCCGCCGGTGTGACCTGGCGGAAGCCACGTAGGGCCGCGGTTGCCCCTCCCCCGAGACAGCCCGGTAGTTCGTCCCGCGTCCATCCCCCGTCCGAGTTGCAGGTCCTGTGACCTCTGGGATTCCGACCCAGAGGTCAAATGGCGTGACGCACCGCCGGTGCCGATGCGACGTCCACCCGTGTCCCCGCACATCCACCAGCGTCGAGCAAACCGCTGTCGGCACGACCTTGACGGTGTTCCATGTCGGCAGCCGTGCCGACATTCTGCCGACACAGAATCAGGGCCGTGATCACTGATCATGGCCCTGACCTGCATAAACGTTGGTAGCGGGGGCAGTGCGGTGTTTCACGACTTAGTTAACCCCTGTCCCGCGACATCGTTAACGCTGCGGGATGTCGAAGAACCGGGTCATCGTCGAGGCAGTTCTCGCGGGTCAGTCCCATGGGTCGGTCGCGCGTCAGTACGGGATCTCCACGGTGTGGGTGGGCAGGCTCGTGGCCCGCTGGCGGGCCGGAGGCTGGGACGCGGTCGAGAAGCAGTCCACCCGCCCGAAGTCGAACCCGAACGCCGCACCCCAAGCCGTGATCGATGCGGTGCTGGCGATGCGGGCGCGGCTGACCGCTGTCGGGCTGGACGCCGGACCCCACACCCTGCACGCCCACCTTGAACGCCAAGGGCTGCCCGCGCCGTCGGTGACGACGATCTGGCGCATCCTCACCCGCGCCGGCATGGTCACCCCCGAACCCCGCAAGCGGCCCCGCCGGACCTACCTGCGCTTCGAGGCCGACCTGCCGAACGAGTGCTGGCAGGCCGACTTCACCCACTGGCCCCTGGCCGACGGGACCGACACCGAGATCCTGACCTTCCTCGACGACCACTCCCGCTACGCGATCTCCGTCACCGCCCACCGCGTGGTCACCGGCCCGATCGTCCTGGCGGCCTTCCGGGCCGCGATCGAAGACCACGGCGTGCCCGCAGCCACCTTGACCGACAACGGGATGGTGTTCACCACCAGGTTCCGCGAGGGCCGCAACAGTTTCGAACGCGAACTCGTCGTCCTCGGCGTCGAGCAGAGGAACGGGCGGCCCAACCACCCCCAGACCCACGGCAAGGTCGAACGCTTCCAGCAGACCCTCAAGAAATGGCTCCGCGCCCACCCGCCCGCGCCGACCCTGACCGGCCTCCAAACTCAGCTCGACCACTTCGTCGACGACTACAACAACACCCGACCGCACCGCTCCCTGGGCCAGCGCACCCCCGCCGAGGCCTACGCCGCCCGCGCCAAGGCCACCCCCACCGGCCGCGACGGCCACTGGCGCATCCGCCACGACAAGATCGACACCACCGGAGCCGTCACCCTGCGCCACGCATCCCGCCTGCACCACATCGGCATCGGCGCCCACCACGCCGGCACACCCGTGCGCATGCTCATCCACGACCAGCACGTCACCGTCATCGCCACCCACACCGGCGAGATCCTGCGCGACCTGGTCCTCGACCCCACCCGCGACTACCAACCCCGCGGCGTCAAACCCGGACCACCCAAAGGCAGCCCCCAACGCGGCGGCCGAAGACCCCAGACATAAACGAAGTCCCGGGACATCCATTAACGATGTCCCGGGACTTCACAGTTGGTAGCGGGGGCAGGATTTCGAACCTGCGACCTCTGGGTTATGAGCCGCCGAAGCATCCAACGCCAACGAGCAGTCGTGGACGGCGCAGGACAGCTGTGGAAAGTTGTCGTCGCAGGTCACAGGCCCATCCGCGGCGGTTAAGGTCGCCTCGAGTCCACCGATGTCCGGGCACGTGATGCCGACATTCTGCCGACATGTGATGTTGACCGCGCCGGCCACTCAGCGCGCTCGTCGAACAGCGCTCGTACTCCGGTCTGGGCCTGTGCCCGACCGGTGTCCACGGCTTGCTGGAGCGCCGCCGGCGTGCGGGCCAGGAGCCACCTCGGCGAACTCAAGCACTGGTTGGCTGTCCACAACAACGCGGTAACGGCGGTGCTGCTCCTGGTCTTCGGCGTCGACCTTGCCGCCAAGGGACTTCCACCGCTGATCTGGCCTCGCCCGCGCCGGTGGGAACCACGACTGCCGCGGGTGCAAAGATCGGGATGCAGGCCTGACACAAGGAGCGTGGCCGTGACCATGGAGATCAGTGAACTGACGGAGTTGGCGTTCGAGGGTGGGGCGCCGTTGACCACGACCCCGCTGGTGGGGACGTCGACCCGATCCTTCACGCCAGTCCTGACGCCATCTGCGGAGCCGGTGCGAGATGGCGAGATCCGGGTGACGGTTCTCGGGTCGGGTGACCCCTTCGTCAAGAAGAGCCAGGCGTCTGCCTCGCTGCTCATCGAGGTCGGCAACCCCGAACGGGACCTGTTCTTCTTCGACCTCGGGTCCGGTGCGTTGGCCAACTACAACGGGCTGGGTCTGCCGGTGACGGCGACGACGAAGGTGTTCCTGACCCACCTGCACGCCGACCACGTCGGCGACATGCCCACTCTGGTCTGGAGCCTGGCCAAGGCCGGTCGCCGCGACCCGGTCGAGGTCTGGGGACCCGCCGGGGAGACCCCGGATCTGGGAACCCGCTCCTACGCCGAGCACCTGCAGGCTGCGCACGCCTGGGACATGCAGTCCTTGCGCGGCCACCCCGGCCAGTCCGGTGCCCACACCGAGGTCACCGAGGTGCCTTGGGATCGGACCGCGATGGTGTACGACCGCAACGGCGTCCGCGTCTCGTCGTTCCCGGTGATCCACATCCTGAACGGCTCCGTCGGATACCGCCTCGACTACAACGGTCGCAGTGTCGTCTTCTCCGGCGACACCCGACCATGCCACCCACTCGTGGACGCCTGCGACGGCGCCGACCTGCTCATCCACGAGACCTTCCCGTCCGCACCGGTGTTCGCCCAGAAGGCTGGCGTCCCTGTGGGGTTCGCGGAACAGGTCGTCAACGGCGCCCACACCAGTCCCACGATGGCGGGCAAGGTGTTCGCCCGTGCTGGTGCGCGGATGTCGGCGATGTGGCACCTCGCCGTTGACCATCAGGTCGTCGGTCCGGCCTACGCCGACATGCGCACGCAGTACGAGGGACCAGTCACCATCGCCCAGGACCTCACCACGTTCGACATCAGCGCCGATGCCATCATCACGCGACAGTCGACCATCGACCCCGCCGCCTGGCCCGTCCTCGGTCCGACGAACGTGACCGGACCGCCCATGTCGCCCGTGCCCGAGCCACCGGCCTGGTGGGCCGAAGCGCTTCTGACGGACTGAGAGGTGACACGTCCCCGCTGATCCGGACTGACTTCCCGACCACCGGGTTTTCGACCCAGAGGTCAAACGGCCTGACGCATTGCCGGCGCAGATGTGTCGTCCACGAGTGTCTCCGCGCGTCCACCAGCGTCGAGCAAACCGGCGACGGCGCCACCTTCGCGGTCGCCAATGTCGGCAAGCTTGCCGACATTCTGCCTACATAGAGTCAGGGCCATGATCGGTGATCATGGCCCTGACCTGCACTGACGTTGGTAGCGGGGGCAGGATTTGAACCTGCGACCTCTGGGTTATGAGCCCAGCGAGCTACCGAGCTGCTCCACCCCGCGTCGGTTGCCCTAAGGGTACGTCACCCCCGGCACGGTCTCCAAATCCAGCTCTCATTTAGTTGACGATTCAATCTTATCAGCTAGACTCGGGACGTGAGCCACGAAACGTCGCCGCCCGCCCGGATGCCCGCGCTCTTCCTCGGCCACGGTGCGCCGATCCTGCTGGACGACGCGCTGTGGACCGCCGAGCTGCGCGCGTGGTCGGCGGCCCTCCCCCGGCCGAGGGCCATCCTCATCGTCAGCGCCCACTGGGAGACCGCGCCCCTGGCGCTCAGCGCCGCCCTGCCTGCGCGGCCTCGTGTACGACTTCTCCGGGTTCGACGCGAAGTACTACCGGCTGCGCTACGACACCCCGGACGCCACCGCCCTCTCGCGGCGCGTCGCCGCCCTGATGCCGGATAGCGAGCCCGTGCACCAGCACGCGACCCGCGGCCTGGACCACGGCGCGTACATCCCGCTCATGGTCATGTGGCCCGAGGCGGACATCCCGGTGCTGCAGCTCTCCCTGCCGACCCAGGACCCGGGTCGGCTGATGGAACTCGGCCGGCGGCTGCGGCCGCTGCGCGACGAGGGGGTGCTGGTCATCGGCAGCGGGTTCCTCACCCACGGCCTGCCCTTCCTGCGCGACTTCCGCACCGACGCGCCGCCGCCGGGCTGGTCGAGGGACTTCGACGCCTGGGCCGCCGAGGCCCTCGCCCGAGGCGACGTCGACGAGCTGGCGTCCTACCGCGACCGGGCGCCCGGGATGCCGTACGCGCACCCCACCGTCGAGCACTTGGTCCCGCTGTTCGTCACGCTCGGGGCGGCCACCGATCCGGAGGCGGCGCCGACGACGACGGTCGACGGCTACTTCCTCGGCCTGTCCAAGCGGTCGATCCAGGTCGCCTAGGCCTGCGGGAGACCGAGGCCGACCGGAAGGCGTCGAAGGCCTCCTCGAGGGTGGCGTGGACCCGCTCAGGCGGGAACTCCGCCATCAGGTCGAACGCGTTCAGGCACCGCACCAGCTCGGTGTCCGGACGGACCAGGTGCACCTCGACCTCGCGCGCCCGGGCGAAGTCGAGCAGCCCCCGCAGCGACATGCCCGCCGAGTAGTCCAGGTCGGTGACGGGCGCGCAGTCCAACGCCAGCCAACGGACCGGATCGGGAGCCCCGCCACCACCGCCTCCACGTCATCGACGAACCGGCTCACGTTGGCGTAGAACAACTCCGCGTCGAAGCGGTAGACGACGATCCCCGGCAGGCTCTGCATCCCGGGCACCGCCTTCTGGTAGACGGGCTCGCCCGCCTCGTCGCGCGCCAGGACGAAGTCGCGGGGCTTGTACTGCCGGCGGATCAGGTTGAGCAGCGACAGCACGATCGCCAGCACGATGCCCTGCGTCACCCCGACCACGCACACCGTGACTGCGGTCACGAGCGCGACGGTGAACTCCAGTCGGCTGTGCCGGAGCAGGTACCGCATCCCCACCAGGTCGACCAGCCCGACGCCGATCAGGAACACGATCGCGCCCAGCACGGCCTTGGGCATGTCGGCAAGCAGGCCGGTGGCGAACACCGTGAAGACCAGCACGACCCCGGCCATGGTGAGGTTGGCGACCTGGGTGCGGCCCTTGAGGTCGTAGAGGATCTTCGTCTTAGTCGGGCTGCCGTTGACCACGAACGTGCCGGAGAGCCCCGCGGCGAGATTGGCCCCGGCCAGGCCGACGATGTCCTGATTGACGTCGACCCGGCCACCCATCTTCATCGCGAAGGACCGCGAGGTCGCCGCGCTCTGGGCGAGGATGAGCACCAGGCAGGCGAAGGAGATCGGGATCACCGACACGGCCGCCGACCAGGTCAGCCCGTCCGGCAGGCCGATCGGGGGGAAGCCCTTGGGGACCGAGCCCACGACGGCGACCCCCTTGGTCGATGAGTCGAGGGCGGCCGAGATCGCGGTCAGCAGGGCGACGGCGACCAGCGCGGCAGGCACCTTGGGGGCGACCTTCTCCAAGCCTTTGATAATGACCAGCGCCGCCAGCGCGTAGGAAAACGTCGGCCAGCTGAGCTGGCCGAGGGACGTCAGCAGCTCCCACTGCTGCTCCAGCCAGTTCCCCTGGCCCTTGGGGATGCCGAGCATGTCCGGCAGCTGCCCCGTGAGCACCTGGACGCCCACCCCGGTGAGGAAGCCGATGAGCACCGACGCGCTCAGGAAGTCGCCGATGAAACCGAGGTTGAGCACCCGCGCCACCACGAGGAGCGCCGCCGTCACCAGCGCGACCAGGCTGGCGTACGCCACCCACTCCGGGGTGTTCGGCGACAGGCCGGAGACCCCGAGCCCGGTCAGGCCGGCCGCCATCACAGCCGCGGTGGCCGAGTCTGCCCCGACGACGAGCAACCGCGAGGAGCACAGCAGTGCGAAGACGGCCGTCGGGAAGATCACCGTGTACAGGCCGGTGACGATCGGGGTCTGGGCGATCGAGGTGTAGCCCATGACCTCGGGGATCGCGACCGCCGACAAGGTCAGCCCGGCCACCACGTCCCGGGCCAGCCAGGTCTTGTCGTACCCACGCAGCGAGGCAGGCACCAGCGAGAAGGCCATGGCCGGAAACTACCGGACGCGGCCCCTCGCGGCGCCTCCTTCGCTCAGCCGGTTCGCTAGGCGCTCGGGGCCGAGGCCGTCGGGGTCGGCGAGGGTTCGACCTCGGCGCCGGCCGCCGCGGCGGCTCGGGCGATCGCGTCGGCCAACCGCTGCTGCGCCTCGCCGTAGGCGGCGAAGTCGCCCGCCTTGAGGGCTGCCTCGGAGTCCACCAAGGCTTGCTGGGCCTCGGCCAATGCCTCGGCGAGCGTGTCCCCGCCGGTCGGCGGCTCGGTCGGCGTGTCCGGATCGGTGGGCGGCGGAGTCATCGTCCCGTCACCTCGGAACAGCGCGCTGAGCGCCTCCTCGATGGTGTCCTCGAAGGCGATCTCGTTGCCGTACGACGCCAGCACCTTGCGCAGCAGCGGGAACGACTCGCCCTGCGCCGCGCGCACGTAGACCGGCTCGACGTAGAGCAGGCCCCCGGCCACCGGCAGCGTCAGCAGGTTGCCGAGCTCGACATCCGAGCCGCCCCGCCGCAGCAGCGACAGCTGGCTGGAGACGTCGGGGTCGGACTCGAAGTTGTTCTGGACCTGCCCCGGCCCCGGGATCGTCGTCGAGCGCGGCAGCTGCAGCACCCGGATCGTGCCGTAGTCCTCACCGGGCTGGGCGTTGACCGCCATGAAGGCCGCCAGCGTCTCGCGCTTGGCAGGCGCGAACGTCGTGGTCAGCGAGAAGGAGGCCTGGCTCTGGCCGGGCATCGCCAGCGTCAGGTAGTACGGCGGCTGCGCCGCGCGGGCGGCCCGGTTCGTCGGGTCGTCGGGGACCTTCCAGAAGTCCTGGCCGCCGTAGAACGCCGCCGGGTCCTGCACGTGGTACTTCGACAGGATCTCGCGCTGCACCTTGAACAGGTCCTCGGGGTAGCGCAGGTGCTGCAGCAGCTCGGGCGAGATCTCGTCGTAGGACTTGACCGCGTCGGGGAACGCGCCGCGCCAGGCCTTCAGCACCGGGTCGTTGCGGTCCCACTCGTAGAGCGTCACGGTGCCGTCGTAGGCGTCGACGGTCGCCTTGACCGAGTTGCGGATGTAGTTGACCGGGTCCGGCCGCTGGGCCAGCACGTTCTGGCTCGTCACGGTGAGCGCGTCGGCGGTGACCTCGCCCAGGGTCGTGCGCTGCGAGTACGGGTACTGGTTGCTGGTCGTGTAGCCGTCGACGATCCAGACGACCCGGCCCCCGACGACGCTCGGGTAGGGGTCGCCGTCGACCGTCAGCCACGGCGCGGCCTTCTCGACGCGCTCGCGCGGCTGCCGGTCCCACATGATCCGCGAGTCCGAGTCGATCAGGTCGGACAGCAGGATGTTGCCCTCCTGGAACTTGGTCGCGAAGACGAGCCGGTCGAAGAGGTTGCCGATCTGCACCCCGCCCTTGCCGGTGTAGCTGTAGTCGCGCTGGCCGGTCGGGCTGGTGTCGTCGGGGAAGTCGAGCTCGAGGCTGCTGCGAGCCGACGATCGAGTAGAACGGCGACTTCTCGCCGAAGTAGATCCGCGGCTGCTCGATGCCCAGCGGCCCCTCCGGCGGGATGTCCGCCTCGAAGAAGTCCGGGCTCCCGTCGGGCCGCGCCGTGTTGCCGTACGCGCCGACGAACCCGAAGCCGTGGGTGTAGACGAGGTGCAGGTTGGTCCAGTTCTGCTGGCCCTCCGGGACCTCGTCGAGCTCGCGGACCGCGACCACCGAGTCGCGGACTCGGCCGTCGATCTCGTACCGGTCGATGTCGAGGGCGTCGGGGAAGCCGTAGAAGCCGCGGATCTGCTGCAGCTGGCGGTAGGTCGGGCTGACCAGGGCCGGGTCGAGCAGCCGGATGTTGCCGGTGGTCCCCAGCGCGGCCTGCAGGTCGGACTCCGCGGGCGCCGGCTTGGCGTTGTAGTCGGTGACCTCGCACGTCGTCGAGGCCGTACGCCGAGCGGGTGGCCTCGATGTTGCGCTGGATGTACGGCGACTCGCGGGCCGGCTCGGCCGGGCGCACCTGGAACTGCTGGACGATCGCCGGGTAGACGATGCCGATGGCGAACGACGACAGCAGCAGCAGGCCGGCGCCGATGATGGGCAGCGACCACGTGCGGCGAAAGACGTTGACGAAGAACAGCGCGGCGCACACGAGGGCGATGACGACCAGGATGTTCTTGGCCGGCAGCAGCGCCTGCGCGTCGGTGTACTGCAGTCCGGTGATCAGCCGGCCGTCCTGCACCGCGAGCTCGTAGCGGTCGAGCCAGTAGCGCCGCGGCCTTCAGCAGCATGAAGATGCCCAGCAGCAGGCTGATGTGCGCGGTCGCCGCGGGGGTGGTGCGATGGCCCGGCGTCTGCAGCCGGATCCCGCCGTACAGGTAGTGGGTGACCACCGCGGCGATCAGCGACAGGATGATGACGGCGAAGCCGAAGGAGACCAGGAACCGCAGCCACGGGAGCTGGAACACGAAGAACCCGAGGTCGAGGCCGAACTGCTCGTCGCTCTCGCCGAACTCCGTGCGGTTGCGCCACAGCAGGAAGGTGCGCCACTCGGCGGCGGCCGAGCCGGCCGCGAAGAGCCCGAGCAGGCCGGAGGAGACGATGACGGCCGCGCGCTTGGACGGCTCCAGCGCGATGCGGTAGCGCTCAAGGCTGGCCTGCTCGGCGGAGGCCGCCCGAAACGGCGGGCGCACCCGGTAGGCGACCACCATGTTCGCCGCGACCGCGAGCGCCATCAGCAGCCCGAAGGCGGCGAACAGGCCGGCCCGCACCAGCAGGGTCGTGGTGTAGACGCCCTCGAAGTCGATCGACTGGAACCAGCGCCACTCGGTGTAGAACCCGGTGAACAGCAGGAAGGCGATCGCGAGCGCACCGAGCACGACGAGCGTCGGCAGCAGGGCGCGTCCGCGCCCCGGCTTGGTGGCCACGGGGCGCGGTCCGGTGGGTCCGCCTTCGGGGGGGTTTGCGAAGCTCACCGCTTCAACCTAACCCGGACCGCCGCTGGACGCCGCACGCGGGAGGTCACGGGTCAGCCGCAGGTCGGCGCCTCGCCGCCGGAGACCACCGCGCCGAGGCCGGCCAGCGCGTCGGACAGCGTGGTCACCCGGACGAGCCGCAGCCCGTCGACTCCGGCCCCTGCGGCGTCCGCGCAGTTCTCCGTCGGGACCAGGAACACGGTCGCCCCAGCGTCGCGGGCGCCGCGCAGCTTCTGCTGGATGCCGCCGATCGGGCCGACCGTGCCGTCGGCGTCGATGGTGCCCGTGCCGGCGACATGCCGGCCGCCGTTCTCCTGCTCGGGGGTCAGCTTGTCGACGATGCCGAGCGAGAACATGAGCCCGGCGCTGGGGCCTCCGACGCGGTCCAGGCTCAGCTCCACCTCGAACGGCGGCACCTGGACCTCGCCGGGGACGATCCCGATGTAGGCGATGGCCGGGTCGGCCGGCGAGGGCTCGGTCGTGACCACCTCGTCGCGCTCCTCCGCGCCGTCCGCGGTGTCGCGCCGCACCCGAATCTCGACGTCCTCCCCCGGGGCCCTGGCGCGGACCAGGTCACGCGACTGGATCGCGGAGGTGGCCGGGGCGCCGTCCACGGCGAGGATCACGTCACCCGCCTGGAGCTTGCCGAGAGCCGGGGCCTCCTGCGCGATCGAGCGGACGACGACCTCGGTGGTCATGGCGATCCCGAGCTGGTTCATCGCCGCGGTGACCGCGTTCTCCTGCGACAGCTCCATGTCCTCGGCGTTGCGCTGCTCGACCTCCTCGGCGGTCTCCTGGCCCGTGTAGAGCGTCCGCTCGGGCACCACCACCGCATCGGGGTCCACCCAGTCCTTGACCGCCTCGAGCAGCCCCAGCCGGCTGCGCGGACCTCCGCTCTCGGAGACCGTCGTGAGGTCCAGCCGGCCGTCGGTGGGGTAGGTCGTGGTGCCCTCGATCACGATGAGCGGCTGGCCGTCCTGCTCGCCGAGGGTGTCGAACACCGGGCCCGGCGACAGCGACACGTACGGCATCGGCAGCAGGGCCCCGACCGCCACCAGGACCACGAGCGACGATCCCAGCGGTCACCTGGACCGCGACCCGGCGCGACACGACGGTGCTCAGCGCTCCGAGTCCGGGTGAGGGGGGTCGGCGGGGTCGGCGGGGTCGGCAGGGCGCTGGGCGAGGGCGGCTCGACACCGGATTCGCGCTCCATCGCCTGCCGGAACCGGTCGTGGGCGTCAACGGTCTCGTCGGTGCCGGCGGGCGGGCGGGTGCGGTGGGCGACCTTCAGCCACAGCAGCGCGAGCACAAAGGCCGCGACCGGGATCAGCAGCCAGACGAGCGCATCCACGGTGGTCAGCCTAGGCGCGGTCAGCCAGCCGGTCAGCCCGCCGGTCAGCCCAGCCGTCGGCGGCGCGCACGGCGAACGGCGACCGCGGCGCCGAGCACCGCGGCCGTGGCGCCGGCGGCGCCGGCCGCGCCGAGGGCGGCCGAGCGGCCGTCGAGCCCGCCCGCTCGGTGGCCGGCCAGCACCTCGGCCAGCACCGCGTCGTTGGTGTGCGTGGGCTGCCAGCCCGAGGCGTGCAGCCGGTCGCAGGCGCACGCCCAGGGGTAGAGCGCGTACTGCAGCTGGCTGGCGGGCGCCGCCGTCAGGCCAAGCCGCTCCAGGCGCTCAGCCGCGCCGAAGGCGGCCGCCGCGGGCACCTCCAAGAAGCGTCGGCCGATCGCCACCTCAAGCGCGGGGCGGTCCAGCCAGCCGTCGCAGGCGACGGCTGCGGCAGGGGCGTCCAAGCCGCCGGAGGCGGCGAGCTCGACCGCGGCGAGCAGGTCGTCGAGGTGGCACCACTGCCACGCCGTGCGCCCGTCGCGTACGGCAAGCAGCCGCGGCGCCGCGAGGTAGCGCTGGAGGGGGTCATCGAGCCCCGGGCCGGCGAGCAGCGCCGGGCGCAGCACGTGCACCCGCAGCCCGGGCAGCGTGACGGCGGCCTGCGCCGCGACGTCCTCGACATCGAGGAGATCGGCGACGTCGGGCGCCTCACGGGTCGCCCGCAAGGGGCTGTCGTCCACGAGCGGCAGCGGGTTGTCGGCGCGCGCGCCGAAGACGACCGCGCTCGTCACCACCACCGCCCGGCCGACTCCCTGCGCGGCCGCCGCAGTCAGCACGGCCCGCGCGGCGGCCCCCGCCGACCTGCCGTCCGCGCGGGGCGCGAAGGGAGGCGCCCAGCCGGGCAGGTGGACGACCACATCGACCCCGCTCAGGGTCTGGGCCACGTCCGGGTGGTCGATCCTGGCCGTCCGCCAGGTCAGCCGGTCTGTCTCGGCCGTCGCCCCCTTCGGCCGGGCCGCGTCGACCGCCACGACGGAGCGGTAGTCCTGGCCCGCCGCGAGCCGCTGGGCCAGCACCGCGCCCGGACCGCTCGCGGCGCCGACCACGGCCACCACGGGGCGGCCGTCACCGCGCCCGGCCGGCGCGCGGCGGATGCGTTTGGCCGGCTCAGCCACGGCGGCCACCCGAACGCGGAACAGCCCGGGGGCGCGCCATCGTTACGGTGGGGACGCGACACCCGTACGGACAGGCCCGTGATGCGCACGGGCCCATCTTGGCCCCAGGAGCCCCCACGTGAGCGATCAGCCGTTCGGCTTCGGAATGCCCTCCGACGACCCCGACGACCCCGACGGCGGCGGCGCGGGCGCCGGCAACCCGTTCGCCGCCTTCGGCTTCGGCCCCGGCGACCTGAACGCCGCCAACCTGGGCGCGATGCTGGAGCAGGTCGGCCGGATGCTGCAGTCGGGAGGCGAGGGGCCGGTCAACTGGCAGCTGGCCCACGACACGGCGCGGCAGACCGTGGCCGCGCGCGGCGACGCCTCGGTGCTGCGCACCGAGCGTGAGGCGGTCGACGAGGCCGTCCGGCTGGCAGAGGTCTGGCTGGACCCGGTGACCGCCCTCCCGGCGGGGACCTCCGCGGCCCTGGCCTGGAGCCGGGCCGAGTGGGTGGAGGGAACCCTCCCGGTGTGGAAGGGCCTGATCGAGCCGCTCGCCGCGCGGATGGCCGAGGCCTCGACGAGCGCCCTGCCGGCCGAGGCGCAGGCCATGGCCGGCCCGATGCTCGGGATGTTCCAGCAGCTCGGCGGCGCCATGGTGGGCGCGCAGGCCGGGCAGGCGCTCGGCCAGCTCGCCGGCGAGGTGGTCGGCTCCAGCGACATCGGCCTGCCCCTCGGGCCCGAGGGCAAGGCGGTGCTCGTCCCGGTCAACATCCGTTCGTACTCCGCAGGGTCTGGGCGTTCCCGAAGACGAGGTGCGTCTGCACCTCGCCCTGCGCGAGTGCGCCCATCACCGGTTGTTCGCGCACGTGCCCTGGCTGCGCGGCGCGCTGCTCGACGCCGTGGGCGCCTACGCCGCCGGGATCACCTTCGATGCCGACACCCTGCGCGAGCGGATGGGCTCGATCGACCCCAACGACCCCGCCTCGATCCAAGGGGCCCTCGAGTCGGGGCTGTTCGAGCCCGCCGACACGCCCGCGCAGTCGGCGGCCCTCGAGCGGCTGGAGACGCTGCTGGCCCTGGTCGAGGGCTGGGTCGACGTCGTCGTCGAGGCCGCCGCCACCCCCGCGCTCCCCCACGCCGTCGCGCTGGCCGAGACCGCACGTCGGCGACGGGCCGCGGGCGGTCCCGCCGAGGCGGCCTTCGCGGCGCTGGTCGGCCTGCAGCTGCGTCCGCGTCGGATGCGCGAGGCCGCCGAGATCTGGCGCCGGCTCACCGACGCGCTGGGGCCGGACGGCCGCGACGCGGTCTGGGACAACCCGTTGGGGCTACCGGGTCCCGCCGATCTCGCCGAGCCCGATGCGTACGTCGCGCGACGTGCCTCGGTGGACGACGAGGTCGCCGGCCTGGAGATCCCCGACGACCTCTCCGGCCTCGACGATCTGTGATCGACCCGTCGCCGACCGCCGCCCACCGAGACGCCCTCGCCGTCCTCTCCTCGTGGGCGGCGCCCGATGAGGCGCAGGACGCGCTGCGGGAGCGCTACTGCGACGTGCTGCGCGCCCGGCCGGACGCGGTCGACCGCTCCGGGCGCCCGGAGCACCTGACCGCGTCGGCGCTCGTGCTGTCGCACGAGGGCGACCGGGTGCTGCTCGGCCTGCACCGGAAGATCGGGCGCTGGCTGCAGATGGGCGGCCACCTTGAGGCCGCCGACCCGTCGCTATCGGGGGCGGCGCTGCGCGAGGCCCGGGAGGAGTCCGGCGTGGAGGGCCTGCGCGCTCCTCGCCGGCGGGCCGGTGCGCCTCGACGCGCACCCCGTGCGCTGCGCCGGGCCGGACGCTCCCGAGCGCATCCACCTCGACGTGCAGTACGTGGTCATCGCCCCGCGCGGGGCCGTCGAGCGGTTGTCCGAGGAGTCGATCGCGTTGGCGTGGTACGCCGCCGACGCGCTGCCTGCCGACTGCGACGACTCGGTGCGGCTGCTCGTGTCCGCCGCGCTGCGTCGCCGAGCAGAGGCCGGCTAGAAGAGCCAGTCCTCGCCGTCGTCGAGGTCTTCTGCCGGAGCCTCGGGGGTGGCGTCCGGTGGGCCGCCGGGAGGCGCCGATGGCAGCGGCCGACCGCCGGCCCTCGGCGAGGGCGTATCCGTCGAGGAAGCCGCGGGCGCGCTCAGTGCCGGGGAAGCGCGCCACGAGAGCCCAGAAGGCGGGGCCGTGGTTGGCCTCCTGCAGGTGCGCGAGCTCGTGCACGAGGACGTAGTCCAGCACGTAGTCCGGCATCGCCTGCAGCCGCGAGGAGACCCGGATGGCGCGGTCGGCGGGGGTGCACGAGCCCCAGCGCTGCGCCTGGTTGGTCGCCCACCGCACCGAGCCGGGCTCCGCGACCCGGCCGTCCACGGCGAGGTGGGTGCGGGCCAGCAGCCGCGCCCGCGCCAGCAGCCGGGCGTCGCTGGGGGCACTGCGGGTGGCCTTGGCGGCCAGCCGCGCCACCATGGTCTCGACCCAGTGGGCCTCCTCGGCACGGCTCATCCGCGCCGGGATGAGCACCACCACCCGGTCGCCGGAGCGGTAGGCCGACACGGTCTTGCGGCGGCGCGCCGAGCGCCGCACCTCCACCTCGGGGGCAGCGCCCGCGGCGGCGGGGTCGGGGATCGGGTGGGCCATGCGCGGACGGTACCGCCGGGTCCCGACAACCCGGCCGGTCACCGGCGGCTCCCCCGACTGGCCGCCGGCCGTTCACCCGCCGCGAAGTATTTTTGTCCACAGCCTGAGCAGGGCAAAGCCGCAGGTCAGAGCGTTACGCACCGAGTTGTCCACAGTGCACTCCCCAGATTTCGGGGCTCGGGTCCACAGCCTCCCCCGGCGCGGTCCCCAGCCTGTCCCCAGGCTTATCCACAGTCCGGGCGGCGGGTTTGGCCAGTTGGGTTGACGCGCCCCCCGAGCGGCCGCCTAGGTTCACGTCCGCACCGAGGCCCCCGGGAGAACTCGCCGGGGTCGTCCGAAAGGGGAAGTCGGACGACCCGGGCGTGCGCCCTGGGGGCCTCGTTCTGTCCCGGGGCGGCGGCTCGCCCCAGCGGCCCGACCCGCCTGATCGAGACCACCTCCCGCCATTGCCGCCGCGACTCGCGTATGGTTCGCCCCGCAGCCAGAGCACCTCCGGCGGCAGCACGATCAGATGACCGTTCGACAGGGGAGGCCCTCGATGGCTGAGAGCTACACCGGCGAGGCGTACTGCGTGAAGTGCAAGGAGAAGCGGGAGTTCACCGGCGAGGTCAAGGTGAGCGACTCTGGGCGCCGGATGGCCAAGGGCACCTGCCCGGTCTGCGGCACCACCGTCAACCGCATCCTCGGCAAGGCCTGAACCAGCCCCGGCTGTTTCGACCCGCAGGGACGACGAGGGCGGCACCCCACCGGGGTGCCGCCCTCACCCACGTCCGGGTGCCCTCAAGAACCGGCCCATCGGGCCGCGTGCTGCGGCAGGATCGCCGGGTGACCGACCCCCGCGCCGCGGTCGAGGCGGCCCTTGCGCGGCTGCTGCCCGGCCTTGACGACCTGCTCGCCTCGCTGGTGGCGATCCCCAGCGTGGGCGGCACGCCAGCGGAATCCGACATCCAGCACGTGCTCGCCGAGCACCTCGACGGCCTCGGCCTCGAGGTGGACCGCTGGCCGCTCGACCTAGCCGGCCTCGCCGGCGAACCCGAGTTCCCCGGCAGCGAGGTCGCCCGCACCGAGGCCTGGGGCGTGGTCGCGCGGCTGCCCGGGTCGGGAGGCGGTCGCTCCCTGCTGCTCAATGCGCACACCGACGTGGTCCCCGTCGGCGATCCCGACGCCTGGACCTCTCCGCCGTTCACACCGACGCTTCCGCGGGACCGGCGACCGGCGCCGGCTGGTGGGCCGAGGCGCCTGCGACATGAAGGGCGGGCTGGTCGCCGCCTGCCTCGCGGTGGCCGCCCTCACCGCCGCGGCCCGGTCGGGGGCCCGGCTGGCCGGAGACGTCCTGCTGGCGCCCGTGGTCGGCGAGGAGGACGGCGGCCTCGGCACGTACGCGGTGCTGCGGCGCGGATGG
Source organism: uncultured Actinomycetota bacterium (assembly GCA_963818455.1). GTDB lineage: Bacteria > Actinomycetota > Actinomycetes > CAVWCF01 > CAVWCF01 > CAWFSE01. Next base: position 270,405 of record CAWFSE010000009.1, on the reverse strand, counting down.
CGGGCCGACGGCTGCGTGATCCCCGAGCCCACCGCGCTCGACCTCGTGGCGGCCAACGCCGGCGCCCTCACGTTTCGGTTGACCCTGCGTGGCCGCAGCACCCATGCGTCGCGCCGCACCGAGGGGGTGAGCGTCCTCGACCACCTCCCGACCGTGCTGCAGGCCCTGCGTGCCCTCGAGGAGCGCCGCAACACCTCGGTCGACCCGTTGCTGGCCGGCTGGCCGCTGGCCTACCCCCTGTCGATCGGGCGGGTGTCGGCCGGCGACTGGGCCAGCAGCGTGCCCGGACCTGCTGGTCGCCGAGGGCCGGTACGGGGTCGCGCTCGGCGAGCCGGTGGACCAGGCCCGGGCGGCCTTCGAGCAGGCCGTCGCCGCGGCGTGCGCAGCGGGATCCGTGGCTGTCCGCCCACCCGGTTGAGGTCGAGTGGTGGGGCGGGCAGTTCGCCGTCGGGCCGCACCGATCCGCAGCACCCCTTGCTCGCGGCGCTCGCCTCGGCGCACCAGGATCGCGGGCGGAGCGGCGCCAGCGACGATGGGTGCGCCGTACGGCTCGGATCTGCGGCTGCTCACGGGCCTGGGCGGCATCCCGACGGTCCAGTACGGTCCGGGCGACGCGGCCGACGCCCACGCACCCGACGAGTCGGTGGCCCTGGCCGACGTCGCGCACTGCGCCCGGGCCCTCGCCCTGCTGGCCGCGGACTGGTGCGGCGCGGCCTCTAGCAGGTGCGGGCTGGGGATCGCGCGAGCGATCCACAAGGGCAGCCGGGCACAGTGCCCGCATGCCTGCCGCCCGCGCCCATCCGGCCATCCGCCGCCCGGTCCTCAAGGCGCTGCGCCGCGCGTGGCGCGACCCCGCCACCCTGCAGATCGGGGCCGACCCCGACCGCGCACGCATCCTGGCCGGCCTGTCCCCTGCTGCCGCGGCGCTGCTCGGGCTGCTCGACGGATCGACCGACCGAGGCGGGTTCGTCGCGGCCGCCCGCCAGCGCGGCTGGTCGAGCGCCGACGCCGAGCGGCTCCTGGACGTCCTCGACCAGGCGGGGGTGCTCGATGACGCCGCGGTCGACGCCGCGGCGCTGCGGGCGATCGCCCGGGCCGACCGCGACCGGCTCGCGCCCGACCTCGCCGCCGCCGCCTTCGTCCGGCCCGGTCGCGGGGTCGCCGTCGCCGTCGCCGCCGCGCGGTCGGCGGCCCGCGTCGAGGTGAGGGGGGCCGGGCGGGCCGGGGCGGCGCTGGCCGGTCTGCTGGCCGCCGCAGGTGTGGGGACGGTGCAGGTCTGCGACGGCCGCGAGACCCGGGGCGTCGACGTCGGCGCCGGCGGCCTCTCCCCCGACCAGGTGGGCCAGCCCCGAGCCGAGGCCGCGATCGCGTCCTACCGCCGGCACGCGCCGCGCACCCGGCGCGATCTCGCCGGCGACCCGGACCTCGTGCTGCTGACCGATCGCGGCACATCAGACGCCGCCGATGAGCTGGTGCGGGCCGGGATCCCGCACCTCCCGCTGCAGGTGCTCGATGCGACGGCCTGGGTCGGGCCGCTCGTGCTGCCCGGGCGTGACCGCCTGCCTGCGCTGCGTCGACGCCCACCGCCGCGACCGCGACCCGGCCTGGCCGTCCGTCGCCGCCCAGCTCTCGGCGCCGCCGCCCGGCGGGGATCCCGGCGTGGACGGCGCCCTGGCCGCCACGGCCGCGGCCCATGCCGCGCTCGCGGCGCTCGACCACCTCGACGCCACCGCGCTGGGCGGCCGTGCCGAACTCGCCGGCCGCGGGCTCGTCCTGCGGCTGCCCGGGGGCCTCCCCCAGCAGCTCTCCTGGCACACCCCACGGCGCCTGCGGGTGCCAATGGGACCGCGGCGCCCTGACAATGGCCGGGTGACCCCCCTACCGCCGCGATCTGCCGGCCGGCCATGACCGACCTGCCCCGCAAGGCCGTGGCGCGCTCCGCCAAGCTGGCGACCCTGCCGTTGGGGTACGCCGGGCGCACCGCGTTGGGCCTGGGCAAGCGGATCGGCGGCAAGCCCGCCGAGGCGGTCGCCGCCGAGCTGCAGCAGCGCACCGCCGAGCAGTTGTTCGCCGTCCTCGGCGAGCTCAAGGGCGGGGCGATGAAGGTCGGCCAGGCGATGTCGATCCTGGAGGCGGCCATGCCGGAGGAGATGGCCGAGCCGTACCGCGTCACGCTGACCCGCCTGCAGGAGGCCGCCCCGCCGCTCCCTGCCCGCGAGGTGCACGCCGTCCTGGCCGAGCAGCTCGGGCGGCGCTGGCGGTCGAGGTTCGAGTCCTTCGACGACACCCCGGCCGCCGCCGCCTCGATCGGCCAGGTGCATCGCGCCGTGTGGGCGGACGGTCGTCCGGTGGCCGTCAAGATCCAGTACCCCGGCGCCGGCGAGGCCCTGATGTCCGACCTCGCCCAGGTCGGCCGGCTGGCCCGCGTCTTCGGGGGCATGGTCCCCGGCCTCGATGTGCGGGCGATCACGGCCGAGCTGCGCGAGCGAATCGTCGAGGAGCTGGACTACTCCCTGGAGGCCGAGGCGCAGCAGGCGTTCGCCGACGCCTTCCGCGGCAGCCCGGACTTCGCCATCCCCGAGCCGGTGTTCGGCGCCCCCATGGTGCTGGTCTCGGAGTGGCTGGAGGGCCGGCCGCTGTCCGGGGTGATCGCCGAGGGCACCCAGCAGGAGCGCGACCACGCCGGCCAGCTCTACCTGCGCTTCATGTTCGCCGGGCCCGCCGAGGCCTCGCTGCTGCACGCCGACCCCCACCCCGGCAACTTCCGGATCACCCCGGACGGACGGCTCGGCGTGCTCGACTACGGCGCCGTCAACCGGCTTCCGGATGGGCTGCCGCACTCGATCGGGCGGCTGCTCGCGATCGCCCTCGACGGCCGGGCCGACTCCGTGCTCGACGGGCTGCGGGACGAGGGCTTCGTCAAGCCGACGATGCGCCTCGACGCCCAAGAGCTGCTGGACTACCTCGACCCCTTCGTGGAGCCCGCCCGCCACGACTCGTTCGCGTTCAGCCGGGCCTGGCTGCGCGCCGAGGCCGCCCGGATCAGCGATCCGCGCCGGGAGGGCTTCTCGCTGGCGCTGAAGCTCAACCTGCCGCCGTCGTACGTGCTCATCCACCGGGTCTGGATGGGCGGGATCGGGGTGCTCTGCCAGCTCGAGGCGCAGGTGTCGACGCGCCCGGAGATGGAGCGCTGGTTGCCCGGCTTCGCCGAGGGGTAGCCAGCCGGTCAGAAGTACCCAGCCGGTCAGAAGTACTCCGAGTCGAGCTTGCCCTCGATGGCGCGCAGGTGGTCGCGGGCGCACCGGTCGCAGTACCACCGGGGCTGGCCCGACTCGACCGAGTAGGTCCAGGTGAGCGGCGGCCGCCCCTCGGGCGCTGCGGCGCCGCACCAGGCGCAGGCCGTCATGAGGCACCCAGGTAGAGGAAGCCCGGACCGTGGTCCTGCACGGCGACCCCCGCAGCAGCCAGGGCCGGCAGCCAGTCGCCGGTGCAGCCGGGGTCGGCGCCCTCGAAGCCGTGGTCGGCCGTGAGCAGGATGGTCGTCTCCTCCAGCAGGCCGGTCGCCTCGAGGTGGTCGAGGAAGGTCCCCGAGCCGGCGGTCGGCGTCGATGAGCGAGGCGGTCGCGATCGGCGAGCGCGGCCCGCCCGCGTGGTGGCCCGCGTCGGTGACGATGTGGCTCCACCAGGTGAGCGCGGGCGCGGAGTCCGCGCGCTCCCAGAGGCCCAGCACCTGGGCCAGCCCGGCGTCGTCGATCTGGCTGTTCCAGGCGTAGTCGGCGTCAGCCACCACGAACTCGCGGGTGGCGTACGCGGAGTCCAGCGGGCTCGGCAGCTGGGCGGCCAACGCCTTGGCCCCGCCGACGGCCCGGCCGGCGGTCTGCTCGCCGGCCCGGATGAGCCCCATCGTGGAGTGGGTGGCCCCGCGGTCGACCGGCTCGTCGATGCTCGCGGTGATCGCGCCAGGGCGGTGGCGGGCCACCTGCTCGAAGACCGTGACCACCTCGTCGCGGAACCAGTCGGCGCTGCGGTGCCAGGTGCTGGCGTCATTCGGGACGACGACCGCCCCGGCCGCCCGGTCGTAGAACACGTTGCCGATCACCCCGTGCCGGCCCGGGCCGAGGCCGGTCAGCAGCGAGGTGTGGTTGCACAGCGTGATGCTGGGGAACTCCGCGACCGCCCCGCCCTGCAGGGCCAGCCCGCGCTCCAGCAGCCGCGCGACGTTGGGCAGCAGGCCGGTCCCCGCGTGGTGCAGCAGGTCGGCGCTCGGGCGCGCCGTCCCACAGGATGCCCACGACGTGGCGTGCCCCGGCGGCCACGTACTCCGACAGCACCCGGCCGTCGAGCCCGCCAGGGCCTCGGCCGGCACCCCGCTGCAGGCGGCCAGGGTGGGCCCGACGTCGACGGTGCGGGCGTGCGCCGCCAGGATGCCGCGCCGGTCCACCCCGTACCCGGACAGCAGCAGCGGAGCCCGCGACTGGACCACGTCGAGCGAGCCGTGCTCGCCCAGGTGTCCGCCGCGGTCGGGGAAGTAGTGACGCGGGGAGTGCACGACCGCGAGGTCGGGGGCCCGGGCATCGGAGAACAGCGACGACAGCCGCTCGGCAGGCAGCGGGTAGGCGTTGCGCTCGTTGGGCGGCGAGGGGTCGGCGACCACCTCGGCGTAGGTGGCAAACCGCAAGGGATCGGTGTCGGCCACCGGGTCCCGCCCGTCGAGCACCTCGTGAGGCGCGCCGACGCGCAGCCGGCTGCTGCCGGCGTGGTTGGCGACGACCACGGCCTCGACCCGGCCCGAGCCGTCGCGCTCGGGCCAGGCCACCAGGTCCACGATCGACGCGAGCGACTCGGCCCGCAGCACATCGACGGCGCGGGACAGGTCGGCGGCGGAAGGCGCGTCGGCGCCCGCAGGGGTCACGCGCCGACGCTAGCCTCCGCGAGCCCCCAGCGGGCGGACGCCTCCTTGCGGGGCCTGCCGCGGGGCCGCTTGGCCGCCACGATCTCGCCCCGCTCGAACCACTCCCCGCCCCAGACCCCCCACGGCTCCCGGCGCTCCACCGCCCCCGCCAGGCAGGGGACCCGGATCGGGCAGCCGCCGCAGAGCGACTTGGCGTACTGCACGCCGGCGGGGGTCGCCGGGAAGAAGACCTCCGGATCGGCGCTGCGACAGGGCGCGTGGACGGTGTCGGGCAAGTCGAGGGCATCGGCGACAACGGACATGACAGGCACCTCCCAAGAGGGCGGGGGAAACGGGGGACGGGGACGCGCAAAGGCCGCGGTCCCCAAGGGGGCCGCGGCCTGGAGGTCGACGGTGAGCGCTAGCTCAGCCGGGAGCCCCAGGCGCGCGAGGCGCCGCCGATCGCGGCAGCCGGGCCCGTGGGCGCGGCGGTCCGCTGGACGGCCTGCGTCAGGTTCTTCACCGTGCTCACCTCCGGTCCCTCAGTGGACGTCCGTGTGGACGTCGGGCCCCCTCGTCGGGCGGCTGCGCACGAAGGTACGGCCTGCCCGCCGGGGCGCGCAACAGCATTATCCGCGGTCCCCCGGGCGCCGACCTCCCGCCTGCTAACCGCCGGACACCAGCCGCAGGACGTCCTCGGCGTAGCGCTCCAGCTTGGCCGCGCCGACGCCGCCGATGCCGGCCAGCTCGGACCGGGTCTTCGGCCGCAGCTCGGCGATGGCCTCCAAGGTGGCGTCGGTGAACACGACGTAGGCGGGGACCGCGGCGGCCTTCGAGGTCTCCAGCCGCCACGCCTTCAGGCCCGCGAGCAGGGCCTCGTCGTACGTCGCCGGGCAGCGGTCGCAGCGTCCCCGCTTGCGCTGGGCGCCGCCGGTCAGCCCGGCCCCGCACCCTCGGCAGCGCGGGACGACGGTGGCGGCGCGCGGCCCCTTGGCGGTGCGTCCGCGCCCGCCGGTCGACTCGGCCACCCCGCGGCCGAGCGGTTCGAGGAACCGCGAGGGGGTCCGTTCGCGCCCCCCCGCTGTGCGCCGGCGGCCCCAGGAGACGGCCAGGTGCTCGCGGGCCCGGGTGACGGCGACGTAGAGCAGCCGACGCTCCTCCTCGATCTGCTCGGGGGTGGTGGCGAAGACGAGCGGCAGCGTCCCGTCGATGAGGCCGACCACGAAGACGGCGTCCCACTCCAGGCCCTTGGCCGCGTGGATCGTGGACAGCGTCACCCCGTCGGCCGTGGGGGCGTGCTGGGCGGAGGCCCGCTCGTCGAGCTCGGCGACGAGCTCGGAGAGGCCGGCCTGCGGGTCGCGGGCGGCGACCGCCTCGGCGAGCGCGGCGAGCGCGGCGAGCGACTCCCAGCGCTCGCGCGCGGCGCCCGAGCCGGCCGGGGGCTGCGCGGTCCAGCCCGCGACGGTCAGCACCTCCCGGGCCTGCTCGGGCAGCGATGACCCCGCGCCCTCACCCGCCCGGGCCGATCCGCGCAGCAGCGTCACCGCCTGGCGCACCTCGGGCCGGTCGAAGAAGCGCTGGCCTCCCCGCACCACGTAGGGCACCCCCGCCTCGGCGAGCGCCTCCTCGTACACCTCGGACTGGGCGTTGAGCCGGTACAGCACGGCGATCTCGCGCAGCGCGACGCCCTGGGCCGCCAGGGCCTTGGCCCGCTGCGCGACCCAGGCCGCCTCGGCCGCCTCGTCGGCGTGGCCGGCCAGCGCCGGCTCCGGTCCGGGCGGCCGCTGCCCGACCAAGGTGACCCGCGCGCGCGCGGCCGCCCCGGTGGCCGGGGCCAGCACCGCGTTGGCGAGCCCGACGACCTGCGGGGTCGATCGGTAGTCGCGGTGCAGTCGCACCACGGTCGCGGTCGGGTAGCGGGACTCGAAGTCGAGCAGGAAGCGGGGCGTGGCGCCGGCGAAGGAGTAGATCGTCTGGCTGGCGTCTCCGACGACGCACACGTCGTCGCGGTCGCCGAGCCAGAGGTCGAGCAGCCGCTGCTGCAGCGGGCTGACGTCCTGGAACTCGTCGACCACGAAGTGGCGGTACTGGGCGCGGACCTGGCGGGCGGCGTCGGGCTGCTCGTCGAGGATCCCGACCGCGAGCAGCAGGCAGTCCTCGAAGTCGAGGACCCCGCGGTCGCGCTTGACCTCCTCGTACGCGGCGTAGACCCGCGCGATCTCGGCCGGGGCAAGGCTCGGCGCGGGGACCCGCCCGAGGGCCGCGACCTGCTCGGCGTAGGCGTCCGGCGTGATCTGGCTGACCTTGGCCCACTCGATCTCGCCGGAGATGTCGCGGACCAGCGACGGGTCGGAGCCGACCCGCCGCCGCGCCAGCGCGGTGACCACCTGCGCGGCCTTGCTGGGCTCGACGCGCGGCGGCTCGCCGCCGATGTGGCGCGGCCAGAAGTAGCGCAACTGGGCCAGCGCGGCGGAGTGGAACGTGCGGGCACGCACCCCCGCGACCCCCAGGGCGCGCAGCCGCTCGCGCAGCTCGCCCGCCGCGCGCACCGAGAAGGTCACCGGCAGCACCTGGCCGGGCGGCGTACTCGCCCGCGCAGCACCCCGTGGGCGATCCGGTGGGTCAGCGCCCGGGTCTTGCCGGTGCCCGCGCCGGCCAGCACGCACACCGGGCCGCGCAGGGCCTCGGCGACCGCCCGCTGCTCGGGGTCCAGCGCCTCGAGCACCGCCGCGATCCGCTCGGTCGACGCTGGGCACGGGGTCGGCGGGCATGCGGCCATCCCACCACGCCCCTCCGACGACGAACCCGGGTGGCGCAGATCACGGCGTCTGGCCGTTTCCCCGACGGGCGGAGCGGGAATCCCGCCCCTACCGTGGCCGTTAGGCCAGGTGGCGCCGCGATCAGCCAGCGCCCGACCGTACGAACCGATGAAGGAGCGCTCGTGCCCGGCACGCTCACGATGTACAGCACCCCCTGGTGCGGCTACTGCTCGCGGCTCAAGTCGCAGCTGACCCGCGAGGGAATCGCCTTCATCGAGGTGGACATCGAGCAGGACGAGGCCGCCGCAGCGCACGTCATGGCGGTCAACGGCGGCAACCAGACGGTGCCCACGCTGGTCTTCCCGGACGGCACCGCGGCGACCAACCCCAGCCTCCGCGAGGTCAAGGCGCGGCTGTCCGCCTGAGCGCGGTCAAGCCCGCCATGCCTGACGGCGGTCAAGCCCGCCAGGCGCCCGGAAGCGGCGCGCCGTTCCAGCGCTCGATCAGCCGGCGGGCGATCGAGACCGGCGGCGGCAGCCGCACCGTCCCCGCCTCCACCTCCGCCCGCAGCGATGCGGGGGTGAACCAGCGGGCCTCGGCGATCTCCACTCCGTCGACGCGGATCTCGGTGTCCTCGGTGTGCGCCGTGTAGCCCAGCATCAGCGAAGACGGGAACGGCCACGGCTGGCTGCCGAGGTACTCCACGGCCCGCACCCGGATCCCCGCCTCCTCGCCGATCTCGCGCACCACCGCGGCCTCGGCGGACTCCCCCGGCTCCACGAAGCCGGCGAGCGTCGAGAACCACGCCGGCGGCCAGGCGGCCTGCCGGCCGAGCAGCGCCCGGCCGTCCGGGCCGACCACCACCACGATCACGGCGGGGTCGGTCCGCGGGTAGTGCTCCGAGCCGTCCTGCGGGCAGACCCGGACGTGGCCACCGTGCGAGACCCGGGTGGGCGCGCCGCACCGCGGGCAGCGGCCGTGCGTCTCGTGCCAGTTGGCCAGCGCCACCGCGTGCACGAGGAGTCCGGCGTCGCGGTCGTCGAGCAGGGTGCCGACCTCGCGCAGCCCCGCCTCCTCAAGTCCCGCGACGGGGGGAGGCGGCTCGTGCACCGCCCAGTACGACGTCCCGTCGGCCTCCCGGCCGAGGAAGAACCGCTCGCCCGTCGAGGCGGCCATCGCGGAGGCGGGCTGCCACGCCAGCCGGGGTCCGTCCGTGCCGGTCACCGGGTGCACCAGCGTGCGGCCGTCCCCGACCCAGACCGCGCGGGCCAGCGGCGAGCCCCACAGCGCGGCCAGCGCCTCGGGGTGAGCGCGCAGCTCACCCGCCCGGTCCGCCGCGGCGCGGTTGAGCGCCAGGTGGTCCAGGCCTCCGGTGAGCACGGGCGGAGCCTACGGTCGCGACCGTCCGGCCGCTCCCGTACGGTCGATCGGGTGGCGATCCTCCGGCTGGGCACGTTCAACCTGCTGCACGGGATGTCCGTTGACGACCAGCAGGTGGACCCGGCCAGGCTGCGCGCTGCCGCCGAGGAGCTGTCCGCAGACGTGCTCGGGCTGCAGGAGGTCGACCGGGGGCAAGAGCGCTCCGGCCTGGTCGACCAAACCGCCCTCATCGCCGAGGCGACGGGCGCGACGCACTTCCGGTTCGTGCCCGCGGTCCACGGCACGCCCGGCCCGCAGGCGGGCTGGCAGCCGTCGGCGGCCGACGACGGCCAGGACACCGAGGGCCCGACGTACGGTGTCGGGCTCCTCTCTCGGCTGCCGGTCGCGCACTGGCGGGTCCGCCGATTCGAGGCCGCTCCCCACCGGCTGCCGCTGCTGATCCCGGCCCAGCCGCGCCCGCGGGTGATGTGGATCCCGGACGAGCCTCGGATCGCGCTCGCCGCCGTCGTGGACGGCCCTTCCGGGCCCTTCTCCGTGGTCACGGCGCACCTGTCGTTCGTCCCCGGCTACAACGGCCGCCAACTGCGGCGGATCGCCCGCTGGGCCGCGGATCTGCCGCGCCCGCTGTTCCTGCTCGGGGACTTCAACCTGCCGGGCCGGCTGCCCGCCCGGCTGACCGGCTACACGCCGTTGGCGGTCACCCCGACGTACCCCTCGTGGAAGCCGAAGATCCAGCTCGACCATGTGCTCGCCGACGGGCTCGGCCCCGACCGCGTGCGGCGGGTCTCCGTGCGGACCCTGGCGGTCTCCGATCACTGCGGGCTCGCGGTCGACGTCGAGCTCTAGGCCGACCCCAAGGCAAGCGCCCCGCTGCTGGGGGTGAGCAGGCTTGCCAGCTTCGCCGACCCCGGTAGGTCGGCGGGGCGTTCGACCCGGCCCTGCCCGACGTAGACGAAGGCGGCGCCCACCTGGTCCTCCGGCACCCCGGTGAGCCGGGCCCAGGCCACCCGGTAGACGGCCAGTTGGAGGGCGTCGGCCGCCGACGCGCCGGTCTTCCAGTCCACGACCTCGTCGCGGCCGTCGTCGCCGCGGTAGACCGCATCGATCCGCCCGCGGACCACATGGCCGCCCAGCACGACCTGGAACGGCGCCTCGATCGCCACCGGCGTGCGGCCTGCGTACGGTCCGGCGCGGAAGGCCTCCTGCAGGGCCGCCAGGGACGCGTCGTGGACGGCGAACGCGTCGTCGGCGGCGCCCTCGAGGTCGATCGGATCGAGCAGCACCTGCTGGCCGAACTGCTCCTCGACCCAGGCGTGGAAGCGGGTGCCGAGCGCGGCCGCCGGCGCCGGCGGCCGGGGCATCGGCCGGACCAGGGCACGGGCCAGACCCGCCGGGTCCTTGGCCAGCCTGACCACGGCCGACGCCGAGAGCGACTCGGGCAGGGGCACGTCGAGGTCCACGCGGTGGGACTGCCGGGCCTCGTCGAGCAGCAACTCGGCGTCGCGGTCCCACCGGGCCACCCGCTGCCGGTCGGCGGGCGAAAGGGCGTCGTCGGCTGCGCGGCCACCGCGAGCCCCCGCCTCAGCCACCCAGGCGGCCGCCTGGCGCCGCGCGGCGAGCGGGCCCTCAGCCAGCGGGACCGGCCAGGGGTGCACCCGGGCCGCCGCCAGGGCGGGGTTGGACTCGCCGCCCTGGGGCGCCGGCTCCCACCGGTCGACCCGACCCGATCCTCCCTCGGCGTGGTCCCGCAGGGTCTGGAGGTACGCCGACGGGCCGCGCGGCTCCTTCTGGGTCGGGCCCCACCAGTGGGAGGAGGCAAACAGCATCCGACGCGGGCGCGTGACCGCGACGTAGCCGAGCCGGCGCTCCTCCAGGTCGGCCAGGGCCCTGAGGTCGGCGTTGAACGCCTTGGCCCCGGCGGTGTTCCACACCGCCGGGTTGGGCGGGAAGTCCTGGCGATCACCACGCAGGGTCGCGGGCAGCGTGCTGGCCGAGCCGAGCCAGTGCGCGCGCGACCGGGCGCTGGGGAACACCTTGGCGGTCAGATCGGGCAGCAGCACGACGTCCCACTCAAGGCCCTTGGCCTTGTGGACCGTCATCAGCTTGACCGAGTCGGCGTCGGAGGGGCCCGCCGAGTCCAGGCCCCGGTCGTACGTCTGCGCCGCCCGCAGGTAGGCGAGGAACGCCCGCAGGCCGGCCTCGCCGTCCAGGTCGGTGAACGCCGCGGCATGGGACATGAACGCTGCCAGCGCCTCACCGCGCCCGCCGCGCTCCCCCGCCGGGGCGGCCTCGACCTCGACCTCGAGTCCGGTGACGGCGGCGATCCGGCCCAGGAGGTCGGGCAGCGGGTCTCCCACGTGGCGGCGCAGCGCGGCCAGCTCGTCGGCCAGCAGGCGGAAGCGCTCGCGCGCCTCGGCCGAGAAGGGGCCGCCCCCTGGATTGGCCAGGGCATCGGACAGCGACACGACCTCGGCGGGGTCGACGCCCGCCACCGCCTCGTCGAGCAGCGCGGTCAGGTCGGCTGCGTCCTGGCCCGAGCGGTGCCCGGGCGCGCCTGCCGGATGCCGAGGGGCGCACCAGCTGCTGGGCCTGGCGACCCAGCAGCACGAGGTCACGCGGGCCGATCCGCCAGCGCGGACCGTTCAGCAGCCGCAGCAGGGCGGGGTTGGCGGTGGGGTCGTCGAGCACCTCCAGCGTGGCGACCAGGTCGGCGACCTCCGGAAGGTGCAGCAGCCCGCCGAGGCCCACCACCTCCAGCGGGATCCCGCGACGGAGAAAGGCCGAGTGGTAGTCGCCGAACCGGGAGCGGATTCGGGTGAGCACGGCGATCTCGCGGGCCGGGACACCGACGGCGAGGCAGGCCTCGACCTGGTCGACCACCCAGGCCAGCTCGTCGTCGGAGGTGCGGTGCAGGGAGACGGTGATCGAGCCATCCCCCTCGCGGCCGCTCTCGCGGGCGCAGCGGCTCCACGCCCTGGTGGACGGCGCGCAGCGGGGCGGACAGGTCGTTGGCGGCGTCCAGCAGCCGCCCGCCGCTGCGGTTGTTGACCGACAGGGGATACCGGCGTGGCCGGCACGCCCGGCGGTGTCCGGGAACTCCTCCGGGAAGCCGTCGATGTTCGCCACCGAGGCTCCGCGCCAGCCGTAGATCGCCTGGCACGGGTCGCCGACCGCGGTGACCGGATGGCCGCCGCCGAACAGCGCCCTGAGCAGCACCTTCTGCGCATGCGAGGTGTCCTGGTACTCGTCGAGCAGGACCACGCGGTAGCGGTCGCGCTCGGCCTGGCCGACCGCGGGATGCTCCAGGGCCAACCGCGCGGAGAAGGCCAGCTGGTCGCCGAAGTCCAGGCTGTCGAGCCGCCGCTTCTCGGTGCGCAGGGCCGCGACCAGCGACGCCAGCTCGCTGCGCTTGCGGGCGGTCTGCGCGGCGTCGCGCGCGAACTGCACCGGCTTGGGGAGCGCCGCGATCTCGGCGATCAGCGCGGCGTCCTCGGCCGCCAGGTCGGCCAGGTCGACGAGGTGCTCGGACAGCTCTCCGTCGAGGGCCACCAGCTCGCCGATCAGGTGGCCGACCGTGGTCGTGAGCTCGGCGAACGGGCCTTCGGCCCGGCGCAGCACCCGCCCGGCCAGCTGGTAGCGGGTGGCGTCGGCGAGCAGCCGCGCGGCCGGCTCGACTCCGATGCGCAGTCCGTGGTCGCGCAGCAGCCGCCCGGCGTAGGAGTGGTACGTCGAGACCGTCGGCTCGCCAGCACCGACATCGCCTCGGTGGCCCCTCCAAAGGCGGCACGCATCCGCTGCGCGAGCTCCCCCGCGGCCTTGTTGGTGAAGGTCAGCCCCAGCACCTGGTCGGGGCGGACCTGGCCGCTGCCCGCCAGCCAGACCACCCGGGCCTGCATCACGGTCGTCTTCCCGGACCCGGCCCCGGCCACGATCACCCCGGGGGCCAACGGGGCGGTGGCCGCGGCGAGCTGCTCGTCGGTGAGCGTGAAGGGCTGCCAGCCGTCGCGCGGGGCCTCGTACAGCCGGCGCAGGTCGGCGGGATCCCGCAGCGGGGCGGCCGGCCCCGGGTGGGTGGCGTTCATTCGATCACCTGGCGGCCGTGGTCCACAGCCGGGCAGGAGGCGGTGAAGGCGCAGAAGGCGCACCAGGCGCCGGGGGTCGCGGCGAACCGCTCGCCGGACATCACATCGACGGCCGCGACGAGGATCTCCTCGACCCACCCCGGCTCGGCATCGGTGGCCAGCCCCCCCTGCGGCTGGACCTTCGGGTGCGCCGGCGTCGTCGATGCGCAGCTGAACGAGCTCGGCCGCGGTGTCCGGCGGCGGCTCGTCCGGGCGGGCAGCCAGCAGGCCCTCGACGGCGCCGGATCGCACGGCCAGCTGGTAGACGCCGAGCTGCACATGCCGGGCCAGGTCGGCGCCGCTCACCGCCTTGGCGCCGGTCTTGAGATCGACGACGACCACCCGGCCGCCGTCGTCGACCTCGACCCGGTCGAAGCTGCCGCGCAAGACGACCCGGCGGTCGCCGACCGGGACCTCCAGCTCGAAGGCGTGCTCGGCGGCGAGCAGGTTCCGGGGGTTGGCGGCGTGCCACGCGAGGAAGCGGCGAACGCAGTCCTGGGCCTCGGCGTACTGGTGCGGGCTCTGCCAGCGCGCCTCGAACGCCAGCGCCCGCCAGACCCGGGACAGGTGGCCGGCGATGACGTCGGGGTCCGCCTCGAGCCGGCCGGTCGCGACCTCTGCGGCGAGCGCGTGCACGATGGAGCCGAAGCCCAGGGCCGTCGTGCGAGCCGACTCGGCCTTGGCCTCATGCTCGAAGAACCACCGCAGGGCGCAGTCCTGCATCCGCGCCAGCGACGACCCGGACAGCCGCAGCGGGCGGTCGTCGGGGTACATCGCGGTCCCGGGGTCGGAGAGCTCCCGCACGCCCCACCAGCGCTGCGGATCGGCCGCCGGCGCCAGCGCGTGGTCGCCCTCGCGGGCCGCCGCCAATCGGGCCAGCCGCTCGGCGGCGGCCACTGCGGAGCGCTTCTTCGGCCGCCGGGTCGGCGGCGACCGACCGCAGCTCGGCGATCAATGCGCGCAGCGTGAGCGGCCGGACCTGCCGGGATCGGTCGGGGCGCACCTCGACTCCCAACTCGGCCAAGAAGCGCGAGGCGCGGACGCCGTCATCCTCGGGGCTGTCCACGGCCGTGACCACCAGCCGCCGGCGGGCGCGCGTCACCGCGACGTAGAACAACCGTCGCTCCTCGGCCAGCAAGGCTGAGGCCGGCAGCGGGTCACGCAGGCCGTCGGGGCCCAGCCGGTCGGGCTGCAGCAGGCTGCCGCGGGCCCGGGCATCCGGCCAGAGGTCCTCTTGGACGTCGACGACGCAGACGACGTCCCACTCCAATCCCTTGGCCCGATGCGCCGTCAGCAGCCGGACCGCGCCGCCGCGCACCCCGCCCTCGTCGAGGGTGTCACCCGGGATCTGCTGGGCCGCCAGCTCGGCCAGGAACGCCCCGAGGCCGCGGCGCTCGACGCGCTCCTCGTCGCGGGCCGCCGCGTCGAACAGGGCGACGACGGCGTCGAGGTCGCGGTCGGCCGCACCGCCCGGCCGGCCCGCCGGCCAACGCCTGGCGCTCGAGCCGGGCCGCCCAGTCGGTGCCGTGCCACAGGCTCCACAGCACGGCGTACGCGGAGGCGCCCGCCGCGGCGAGGGCCCGAGCCTCGCCGAGGAGGGCCGCCAGCCGCCGAGCTGGCCCGGCGACCTCATCGGCGTGGGCCACGAGCCGCTCGGGCTGCTCCACCGCCTCGCGCACGAGCGCGTCCGAGAAGCGGGGCGGTCGGTCCGGATAGGCGGCGCGCTCCTCGTCGCGCAAGGCGCGGGCCAGCCGCCGCACGGCGGGTGGGTCGGCGCCGACCAGCGGCGAGAGCAGCAGGGCGCGCGCGGTCTCGTCGGTGAGCGCCTCCGGGTCGGCCACGCACCGCAAGGGCGGTGAGCAGCGGCTGGACGGCGGGCTCGCGCGCCATCGGCAGGTCGTCGCCCGCGGCCACCACGGGCACCCCGTGGGCGCCGAGCGCCCGACGAGCGGCCGCGACCGAGCGGGCGCCGCTGCGGACCAGCACGGCCATCTGCGACCACGGCACACCCTGCTCCAGGTGCGCCCGGCGCAGCCGATCGGCGATCGCGTCGTACTGGGCGCCCGCCGTGGGGTAGGTGGCCACCTCGACCGCCCCGGGGGCCTCGCCCTCGACGGCGGCGAGGGACCGAAAGGCCGGCAGCCCGCTCGCGGGATCGTGCTCCAACCCGCCCGGGGCCGGCAGCCGGCGGGCGATCGAGCGGCTTGCGGCCACCAGCGCCGGGCCGCTTCGACGGCACACCCGCAACGCGAAGACGGGCGCCGGCTCGGCGGCGATGGCGGACCCGGAGCGCCGGGGGAAGCGGCCGGGGAAGTCGAGCAGGCCCCGGACCTCGGCGCCGCGGAAGGCGTAGATCGACTGGTCGGGGTCGCCGACCACGAGCAGGTCGCGCCCGCCGCCGGCGAGGGCGCGCAGCAGCCGCTCCTGGCCGGGGTCGGTGTCCTGGTACTCGTCGACGACCACCAGGTCGTAGCGGTCGGCGAGCCCGGCGCCCGCGGGTGATTCGGCCCAGGCCACCGCGGCGGCCACCAACTCGGCGTAGTCCAGGCAGCCTTGCGCGGCGAGGTTGTCGGAGTACTCGTCGAGGAAGTCGGCGGCGGCCTCCCACTCCGGCCGGCTGGTGGAGGCGGCGGCCTCGGCGCGCAAACGATCGGACCCCCAGCCCAGGGCGCGCACCCGGGCCAGCAGGCCCCGGACCTCATCGGCGAAGCCCCGCGTGCCCAGGGCCGCGCGCAGATCGGCGGGCCAGCGCACAACGCCGTCCCCCGCGATGTCGCCGGCCAGCAGCTCGCGGACCACGACATCCTGCTCGGGGCCGGAGAGCAGTCGCAGGCGGCCCGACGGCGCCCCGGGCTCGACGGGCAGGGCGCCCATCAACGCGTACGCGTAGGCGTGGAACGTCCAGGCCAGCTGGCCCGGCGCGACGCCTCCGAGGCGGGCGGCGATCCGCGAGCGCAGCTCGGCGGCGGCCTTGCGGCTGAAGGTCAGCACCAGGATGCGCTGCGGGTCGCCCCCAGCCTCGACCCGCGCCGCGACGGCCTCGACCAGGGTGGTGGTCTTGCCGGTGCCCGGGCCGGCGAGCACCAGGGCCGGACCGCAGCCGGCGGCCCGCACATGGTCGACCACCGCCTGCTGGCTGGCGTCGAGGGCTGGCCCGGCCGACTCGACCCGGGGCCGCGGCACCGGACGGAACTGCGGCCATGCGACGGCCATCCGATCCCCCTTCGTTCGCGTGCGACGGGTCGTTCCCGACCTGCGCTAGGCCCCCATCCCACCAGCCGGGTCCGACAGACCCGAGCCATCCCAACGGCAGCGCGACAACTCCACCCGCCCCGCGCGCAGCGGCACCCCCTCGGCCCGCAGCCGCTGGGCGGCGTCCAACTCATGGCCGGCCGGCAGCGAGCCGTCGGCCCGCACCACCCGCCACCACGGGACCCCCGAGCCATGCCGGGCCAGCACCCCGCCGACCGCGCGGGCCCCACG
Source organism: uncultured Actinomycetota bacterium (assembly GCA_963818455.1). GTDB lineage: Bacteria > Actinomycetota > Actinomycetes > CAVWCF01 > CAVWCF01 > CAWFSE01. The sequence goes on along the minus strand of CAWFSE010000009.1, from coordinate 253,771 downwards.
TCCGCCGAGCAGCTCCGCAACATCGCCGTACGCCAGGGCGCTTCCCGGCGGGATGCGCGCCACCACGTCGAGCACGCGCTCCGCGTACGGGGAGGGCAGCGAGGGTCGGGCCACCCGCCCAGGATGGCGCCGACACCCCGCGCCCGCACACGGCCAGCATGGGACAGGGCGTGGCGGCGAGCGTCTGGCACGATGCGGTCGTGTCCGCACCAGGTCCAGCGCCGCTCGAGGTGGTCGAGCCGCCGGCGCCGATCTGGGTGCGTCGACCCGCAGACCTGGTCCGAGCCCTGCTGACCCTGCTCGCGGCCGCCGCCGTGCTGGCGCTGGCGCGCTACGCCGCCCAGACCAGCGCCGGGATCGGCGAGGACCTCGACACCGCCACCGAGCGGCTGCCGGCCCTGCTCATCGGCAGCGCGGCCATCTCCGTGTTCCTCGGGGCCCTCGCCCTCCCGTTCTGGCTGGGGATCGACCAATGGCTCCGCCACCTGCGCCGCGAGTACCTCCACAGCGTCGTGGCCGCCGTGCTCGCCGTCGCCGCGTCCACGGGCATGGACGCGTGGCTGCGCACCCTGGACCCGGAGAACCCGGCGTCGGCGCTGCTCGGATCGGGGCGGTCCGGGCTGCCGGGGCTGCTGGCCGGGCTGGTCGCGATGTTCGCGGTGGTCACCCTGGACGGCCGCACCCTGCTGCGCCTGGCCTTGTGGGGCACGATCGGATTCGCCGTCATCGTGGAGATCGTGTCGGGAGCCGCGCCCCTGGCGGTCTTGCTCGCCCTGCTGATCGGCCGGGGCGTCGGGCTCTTGACCCGGTGGGCCTTCGGCACCCCCAACCTCCGACCCGGCGGCCACCGGGTGGGCGCCGAGCTGCGGGGCCTGGGGATCGACGTCCGCCGCCTTGAGCTGGTGGGCTCCGATGGGGGGCGGCACTACCAGGTGACGACCCCGCAGCGCTCGTACGACGCGTTGGTGCTCGATCGCGACCAGCAGGGCAGCGGGCTGATCAGCCGCACCTGGCACTCACTGCGCGTCCAAGACGCGGTCCAGCGCCGGCGCCCGCTTTCGCTGCGGGGGGCCGTCGACCACGCCGCCCTGATGGCGATGACGTTCGAACGGCTGGGGATCGCCGCCCCCCGGCTGCTCGCGGTAGGCGAGGTCGGACCGGACGCCGCGGTCCTGGTGCTGGATCCGGTCGACGGCGCGCCCCTGGAGTCGCTAGAGCCGATCGATGACGCGCGGCTGGCCGATGTCTGGGCCACGGTGAAGCGGATGCACGCAGCCCACGTCTCCCACGGCGGCCTCAACGGCCAGTCGCTGGTCGTCGGGCCCAACGGCATCGGCGTCCAGGACCTGTCGACCGGAGAGATCGCCGCGAGCGATCTGAGGCGCCGGATCGACATGGCCGAGGTGCTGGCCAATCTCGCCCTCTTGGTGGGCGCGGAGCGCGCCGTCGCCTCGGCCGTGTCCGCGCTCGGCCCGCAGGCCGTGGCCCGGGCCTTCCCCGTCCTCCAGCCGATCGCCTTCTCCTCGGGCACCCGGACGGCGTTGCGGGGCCACGATGTGCTGCCGGCCCTGCGCGACCTCGTCGAGAGGCTCTCCCCGCAGGCCGCCATGGAGCCCACGGCGATCGAGCGGCTGCGCCCCCGCACGCTTGTGACGGTGATCGCCGGTGCACTCGGCGGCTACTTCCTGCTGTCGCAGCTGGGCTCCGTCGACCTGGTGAGCATCGTCACCGAGGCCGAGTGGGACTGGGCGGCGCTCGCCCTCGCCTTCTCGGCGACCACCTATGTCGGGGCGGCCATGGCGCTGGCCGGCTTTGTGCCCGAGGCGCTGAGCAAGGCCCGCAACCTGCTCGCCCAGGTCGCCGGCGACTTCGTCTCGCTCGTCGCACCACCAGCTTTTGGCTCGGTCGCCCTGAATGCGCGCTTCGTCCAGCGCCAGGGAGTCGAGCCGGCCCTGGCGGTGGCGTCGGTCGGGCTGGCCCAGGTGAGCGCGTTCATCGTCCACACCACACTGCTGATCGTCGTCGGCATCGTGACCGGAACGTCGGCCGGCGTGGAGCTGATCCCCTCCACGACGCTGCTCCTCGTGGTGGGCCTGATCCTGGCGCTGGCAGCGTCGACGTTCCTGATCCCGGCCGTCCGCAAGGCGGCGATGGAGCGGGTGCGACCGGTCTTCGCCCGCATCCTGCCGCGGCTGTTCGAGGTCCTCCAGACGCCGTCGAAGCTGGCCGTCGGCATGGGCGGCAACCTGCTGCTCAACCTGTCGTACATCGCGGCGCTGGCCGCGTCGATCAGGGCGTTCGGGGCCGAGCTGCCGATCGCCGCGGTGGCGCTCGTCTACCTCGCCGGGGCCACCCTCGGCAGCGCGTCACCCACGCCCGGAGGCCTGGGGGCCGTCGAGGCAGCCCTGGTCGCCGGACTGACCGCCGCGGGACTCGACGGGGCCACCGCGGTGTCGGCGACGCTGCTGTTTCGGACGGTCACCTTCTGGCTGCCCGTGCTCCCCGGCTACTTCGCGTTCGGGTACATGCAGCGCAAGCAGATGATCTGAGCAGGCGACCCGAGCCAGGACCGGCCAGGGATCAGTACGACGGCTTGTGCGGCTCGATCTGGTTGACCCAGGCCGAGCACGCCGCCGCCCACGTGCACGGCGTCGGCGAAGCCGGCGGCCTTGAGCACCGCCAGCACCTCCGCGGAGCGCACGCCGGACTTGCAGTGCAGCACGATCCGCTTGTCCTGCGGCAGCGTCGCCAGCGCCGCGCCGGTGAGGAACTCGCCCTTGGGGATCAGCACGGCGCCGGGGATGCTCACGATCTCGTACTCGTCCGGCTCGCGGACGTCGACCAGCAGGAAGTCGTCCTCGCCGGCGTCGCGCGCGTCGATGAGGTCCTTGAGCTCCACCGCGTTGATCGTCGAGCCCTTGGCCGCCTCCGCGGCCTCGTCCGAGACCGCGCCGCAGAAGGCCTCGTAGTCGATCAGCTCGGTGACCGTCGGGTTCGTCGCCGCAGAGCGCGCAGTCCGGGTCCTTGCGGACCTTGATCGTGCGGTACTTCATCTCCAGGGCGTCGTAGACCATCAGCCGGCCCGACCAGCGGCTCGCCGATGCCGGTGAGCAGCTTGATCGCCTCGGTGACCTGGATCGAGCCGATCGACGCGCACAGCACGCCGAGCACGCCGCCCTCGGCGCAGGACGGCACCATGCCGGGCGGCGGCGGCTCCGGGTAGAGGCAGCGGTAGCAGGGGCCGTGCTCGGCCCAGAACACGGTCGCCTGGCCGTCGAAGCGGTAGATCGAGCCCCAGACGTACGGCTTGCCGAGCAGCACGCGCGGCGTCGTTGACCAGGTAGCGGGTGGCGAAGTTGTCCGTGCCGTCGACGATCAGGTCGTACTGGCTGAAGATCTCCATCACGTTGTCGGAGTCGAGCCGCTCCTCGTGGAGGACCACGTTGACGAGCGGGTTGATCTCGCGGACCGAGTCGCGCGCCGACTCGCGCCTTGGAGCGGCCGACGTCGGTCTGGCCGTGGATGATCTGGCGCTGCAGGTTCGACTCGTCGACGATGTCGAACTCGACGATGCCGAGCGTGCCGACACCGGCCGCGGCGAGGTACATCAGCGCCGGGCGACCCAGGCCGCCGGCGCCGACGCACAGCACCTTGGCGTTCTTCAGCCGCTTCTGCCCGGCCATCGCCGACGTCCGGGATGATCAGGTGGCGGGAGTAGCGGCGGACCTCGTCGACGGTGAGCTCGGCGGCCGGCTCGACCAGCGGTGGCAACGACACGGTGTGCTCCTGAGGCGAGTGGGGTGCTTGCGCGTTCAACTTCCTTGCGCCCTCAACGATCCCAGACGCAGTGCCATTCCCCCCGACCGGGTCCGGCCGGTGAGACGGCTGGCGGGTCGCAGGAGGGCTCAGCCCCGGGTGGCCGCCACCAGCGCGTCGAAGAGCCGGGGGTCGTCGCCGACCTCGGGGTGCCACAGCACGCCCAGGGCGAACCGCCGGTCGGTGTCGCTCCACCACCTCGACGGTCTCGTCGTCGGCCCACCCGGTCACCGCCAGCGAGCCGGCGTCCGCGACGCCCTGGTGGTGGTACGAGCGGACGGTCACCCGGTCGCCCAGCACCAGCCGCGCGCGCGAGCCGCGGGCCAGCCGCACCGGCGTGGTCGCCGTAGACGCCGAGGGCCGGGCGGTGCCGCTCGTGGCCGACGACTTCGGGCAGGTGCTGGACGCAGGCGACCGCCGGCGTGCACGGCCATCAGCTGCATCCCCCGGCAGATCCCGAGCACGGGCAGGTCGCGCGCCAGGCGCCAGGTCGAGCAGCTCGAGCTCGGCGCCGTCGCGCTCGGGCCGGAGCCCGGCGGTCTCCGGGTGCGTCGCCTGGCCGTACCGCGCGGGGTCGACGTCGGCCCCGCCGGCGAGCAGCAGCCCATCGAGCACGTCCAGCACCTCGGCGGCGTCGGCCGTCGACGGGGGCAGCAGGAGCGGACGGCCGCCCGCCTCCTCGACCTGCCGGACGTACGCGTGCGGCACGAGCGCCGCCGGCGACGTCCCAGACCCCCCAGCGCGCCTGCTCGACGTACGTGGTGATCCCGATCAGCGGCCGCATCCGGAAGACCCCTCGGTCACAGCGGCGTGACGTAGGCGCCGGAGATCCCGCCGTCGACGAGGAAGTTGGCCGCGGTGACGAACGACGAGTCGTCGCTGGCGAGGAAGGCGACGGCGGCGGCGATCTCCTCGGCCTCGGCGAAGCGGCCCATCGGGATGTGCACCAGCCGGCGCGCGGCGCGCTCGGGGTCCTTGGCGAACAGCTCCTGCAGCAGCGGGGTGTTGACCGGGCCCGGGGCACAGCGCGTTGACCCGGATCGCCCTCGCGGGCGAACTGCACGCCGAGCTCGCGCGACATCGCGAGCACGCCGCCCTTCGACGCGGTGTAGGAGATCTGCGACGTCGCCGCGCCCATCATCGCGACGAACGAGGCGGTGTTGATGATCGAGCCCTTGCCCTGCGCCGCATGTACGGGATGGCCGTGCTTGCAGCACAGGTAGACGCGACGTCAGGTTGACCTCCTGCACCCGCTGCCAGGCGTCGAGGCCGGTGTCGAGGATCGAGTCGTCGTCGGGCGGCGAGATGCCCGCGTTGTTGAAGGCGATGTCGACGCCGGCCGTACGTCTCGAACGCCGTCGGCGTACATGCGCTCGTCGTCCTCTCGGCGACGGTGACGTCGACGCGCACGAAGAGCCCGCCGAGCTCGGCGGCCGCCGCGGCGCCCGCCTCGTCGTAGGTCGGCGACACGACGGTCGCGCCCTCGGACGCGAAGCCGGCGCGCGGTGGCCAGGCCGATGCCGCTGCCGGCCCCGGTGATGACGGCGACACCGGCCCTCGAGGCGGCGCGCGACTGGGTCGGTCATGGGTCAGACCTCCGTGGGGATGAAGACGTTCTTGACCTCGGTGAAGGCGTCGAGCGCGTCCGGGCCGAGCTCGCGGCCGAGCCCGGACTGCTTGAAGCCGCCGAACGGCGTCGAGTACGCGCACCGACGAGTGGCGAGTTGACCGAGAGGTTGCCGGTCTCGACGCCGCGCGCGACCCGCAGCGCGCGGCCGACGTCCGCGTCCAGATCGAGCCGGACAGCCCGTAGTCGGTGTCGTTGGCGAGCCGGATCGCGTCGGCCTCGTCCTCGAACGGGCAGCACCGACGACGACCGGGCCGAAGACCTCCTCGCGTCGCACGCGCGGTCGGTCGGCCCGCCGGCCTCGAGCACCGTGGGCGGGAACCAGAAGCCGGGGCCGTCGGGGGCGGCGCCGCGGAACGCGACCGGCGCGCCGTCCGGCACGAACGACGCGACGACGTCGCGCTGCGCCGGCCGAGATCAGCGGGCCCATCTCGCGTGCGTCGTCCAGCGACGGGTCGCCGACCCGGACGCCCCGTACCGCCGGCTCGAGCAGCTCCAGGAACCGGTCGTACACCGAGCGCTGGACCAGGATGCGCGACCGCGCGCAGCAGTCCTGGCCGGCGTTGTCGAAGACGGCGTACGGCGCGGTGGCCGCGGCGCGCTCGAGGTCGGCGTCGGCGAAGACGATGTTGGCGCTCTTGCCGCCGAGCTCGAGGGTCACCCGCTTCACCTGCGTCGGCGCAGCCGCGCATGATCCGCTGGCCGACCTCGGTCGAGCCGGTGAAGCACGATCTTGCGCGACCGTCGGGGTGCTCGACGAGCCGCTCGCCGACCACCGAGCCCTTGCCCGACGAGCACGTGTGAGCACGCCCTCCGGGAGCCCGGCCTCGAGGGCCAGCTCGCCGAGCCGCAGCGCGGTCAGCGGCGTCAGCTCGGCGGGCTTGAGCACGACCGTGTTGCCGGCCGCGAGCGCCGGCGCGAGCCCCCAGCCGGCGATCGGCATCGGGAAGTTCCACGGCACGATCACGCCGACGACGCCGAGCGGCTCGCTGGAAGGTGACGTCGAGGCCGCCGGCGACCGGGATCTGCCGGCCGAACAGCCGCTCGGGCGCCGCGCGTAGTAGGCGAGCACGTCGCGGACGTTGCCGGCCTCCCAGCGGGCGTTGCCGATGGTGTGCCCGGCGTTGGCGACCTCGAGCCGGGCGAGCTCCTCGAGGTGGTCGTCCACGACCTCGGCGAACCGGCGCAGCAGCCGGCCCGGTCAGCCGGGCGACACCCGCCGCCACGGCTCGTACGCCGCGGCGGCGCGCTCGATCGCGGCGTCGGCCTCCTCGGCCGACGGCCTGCGGCACCGGGGCGACGACCTCCTCGGTCGCCGGGTTGACCACGTCATGCAGGGCCATCAAGGACCGTCACAGTCGCTCGAAGCACCGGAACCGCTCCCAGTCGGTGACCGCCCGGCCGAACTGCTCGAGCTCGACGCGGGCCATGTTGGAGTAGTGGGCGACGACCTCGTCGCCGAAGGCCTCCCGGGCGAACTGCGAGCCGTCCCAGAGCCGCATCGCGTCGTGGAGGTACTCCGGCACGCGGGTCGCGTCGGTCTGGTAGGCGTTGCCCTCGAAGGCGTCCTCCAGGGTCAGCTCCTGGTCGATGCCGTCGAGCCCGGCGGCGATGATGCCCGCGACGGCGAGGTACGGGTTGACGTCGCCGCCCGGCACCCGGTTCTCCAGCCGCAGCGACGGCCCGTGCCCGACCAGCCGGAAGGCGCAGGTCCGGTTGTCGCGGCCCCACTTGATCGCGGTCGGGGCGAACGAGCCGGTGACGTAGCGCTTGTACGAGTTGATGTTCGGGCGCGAACAGCAGCGTCAGCTCCCGCATCCGCGCGAGCTGGCCGGCGACGAAGGCCTCGCCCATCGCCGACATCCCCTCGCGGCCGTTCGGTCGGCCAGGACCAGCGACCCGTCGGTCCCCCGCAGCGAGAGGTGGATGTGGCAGGAGTTGCCCTCGCGCTCGTCGAACTTGGCCATGAAGGTGAGCGAGCAGCCCTCCTGCGCGGCGATCTCCTTCGCCCCGGTCTTGTAGATCGAGTGGTTGTCGCAGGTGGTCAGCGCGTCGGCGTACCGGAAGGCGATCTCGTGCTGGCCGAGGTTGCACTCGCCCTTGGCGGACTCGCACACCAGGCCGGCGCCCGCCATGTCGTTGCGGATCCGGCGCAGCAGCGGCTCGACCCTCGACGTGCCGAGCATCGAGTAGTCGACGTTGTACTGGTTGGCCGGCGTCGAGGTCGCGGTAGCCCGAGGCCCAGGCGTCCTCGTAGGTGTCGCGGAAGACGATGAACTCCAGCTCGGTGCCCGCGAGGGCGACCAGCCCGCGCTCGGCCAGCCGGTCGACCTGCCTGCGCAGGATCTGGCGCGGCGAGGCCACCACGTCGGCGCCGTCGAGCCAGCGCACGTCGGCGAGCACCAGGGCGGTGCCCGGCAGCCACGGCACGATGCGCAGCGTGTCGAAGTCGGGGTCCATCACGAAGTCGCCGTAGCCGCGTCCCACGACGACATCGCGTAGCCGTCGACGGTGTTCATGTCCACGTCGACGGCGAGCAGGTAGTTGCAGCCCTCGGTCCCGTGGCCGACCACCTCGTCGAGGAAGTAGCGCGCGTGCAGCCGCTTGCCCTGGAGCCGGCCCTGCATGTCGGTGAGCGCCACCAGGACGGTGTCGACGCGCCCGGTCTCCACGTGCGCGCGCAGCTCCTCGAGGGTCAGCATCCCCTCGCGCTCTGGTTTGGGTCATGACCGGATCTTGGCGCCCTTGGGGTCGTACAGGGGCTCGGCGGAGACTTCGGCCGGCACCCAGTCGCCGAAGACGAGCACCTCGGCGGCCGTGCCCGGGACCACATGCTCGGCGGGCAGGTAGGCGAAGGCGATGGACCGGCCGACCGTGTGGCCCGCGGCGCCGGTGGTCACGCGGCCCACGGTGCGGCCGCCGACCCGGACCGGCTCGTTGCCGAGGACCACCCGGCGGGGGTCGTCGATGACCAGGCAGGCCAGCCGCCTCGACGGGCCGCCCTCGGCGTGCGCCGCCAGCGCCTCGCGGCCGATGAACTCCTTGTCCATCCGCACGCAGAAGCCCAGCCCCGCCTCGTACGGCGTCTCGTCCGGCGTCACGTCGGAGCCCCAGTAGCGGTAGCCCTTCTCGGCGCGCAGCGAGTCGATCGCCTTGTATCCGCAGGCGGTCAGCCCGTGCGGCTGGCCGGCCTCCCACAGCGCGGCCCACAGCCCGGCGCCGTACTCGGCCGGGCAGTAGAGCTCCCAGCCCAGCTCCCCCACGAAGGTGACCCGCAGCAGCCGCACCGGCACGTCGGCGACCGTCGTCTCGCGCATCGTGAGGTACGGGAAGGCCGCGCTGTCCAGCGGCTGGGGCGTGAGCGGGGCCAGGATGTCGCGCGCCCGCGGCCCCCAGAGGCCGAAGCAGGCCTGCGCGCTGGTGACGTCGCGCACCTCGACCGACCCGTCGTCGGGCAGGTGCCGCCGGATCCACGAGAGGTCGTGCTGGCCGAAGGCGGTGCCGGTCACGATGCCGAACGCGTCCTCGGCCAGCTGGGTCACCGTGAAGTCGCACTCGACGCCGCCGCGGGCGTTGAGCATCTGCGTGTACGTGATGCGCCCCACCCCGCGGGCCACCCGGTTGTCGCAGAGCCGCTCCATCAACTCGGCGGCGCCGGGACCGGAGACCTCGAGCTTCGCGAAGGAGGACTCGTCGAAGAGCCCCGCCGCCTCGCGGGTCGCCCGGTGCTCGGCCTCGATCGCCGGCGACCAGTGGTGGCCGGCCCAGCCGTGCGGGCGCTTGGCCGGGTCGCCGGCCTCCGCGTTGGACTCGTACCAGTTGACCCGCTCCCAGCCGCTCTTCTCGCCGAAGACGGCGCCGTGCGCCGCGTGCCACGCGTTGGCCGGGGTGAGCCGCAGCGGCCGGCCGGACTGCCGCTCATGGCCGGGGTACTTGATGTCGTAGTAGGACTCGTAGTTCTCGATGACCCGCTTGAGGGTGTACGACGGCGACCGGTACTGGCGGCCGAACCGCCGCACGTCCATCTCCCACAGGTCCAGGCCGGGGTCGCCGTCCAGCACCCAGCGCGCCATCGCCCCGCCCATGCCGCCGGCGCCGGCGATGCCGTGGGCGCAGAACCCCGCCGCCACGAAGAAGCCGCGCACCTCGGTCTCCCCGAGGCAGAACTCGTTGTCCGGGGTGAAGCCCTCGGGCCCGTTGATGAACGTGCGGATCTCGGCGTCGGCCATCGCCGGCACCCGCCGCGCGGCGTTGGCGAAGATCTCCTCCAGCCGGCCCAGCTCCTCGGGCAGCAGCCGGCCGTTGAAGTCCGCGGGAATCGCGTCCAGGCCGTCCGGGCCGAGGGCGAAGGGCCGCGACTCCCGCTCGTACCCGCCCATCACCAGCCGCTCGCCGTCCTCGCGGTAGTAGACGAGCAGGTCGGGGTCGCGCAGCGTCGGCAGCCGCGGGTCGCCGGCCGCGACGTCGCGGACCTTCTGGGTCACGACGTACTGGTGGCTCATCGGGATGATCGGCACCCGCACGCCGACCATGCGGGCGACCTCGGCGGCGTACATCCCCGCGGCGTCGACGACGACCTCGCACTCGAGGTCGCCGCGGTCGGTGCGCACGACGAAGCCGCGCCCCCCGCGCTGGCCCTGGCGCTCGCCGCCGAGCACCTCGATGGACAGCACGCGGGTGCGCTCGGCGATGGCGACCCCGGCCCGGCGGGCGCCCTTGGCGAGCGCGTAGCACAGCTGCGAGGGGTCGAGGTAGCCGTCGGTGGGCAGGAAGGTCGCGCCGAGGACGCCGTCGGTGCTCATCAGCGGGAACAGCTCGCGCGCCTCGTCGGCGGAGATCCGGTGCAACGGCAGCCCGAACGTCTCGGCCCAGCCGACCTGGCGCTCGAGCTCCTCAAGCCGCTGCGGGCTGGACGCCAGCCGGATCCCCCCGCACTCCACCCAGCCGGGGTCGGTGTCGGGATCCTCGGCCAGCCGGCGGTAGAGCGCGGCGGAGTCCATCATCAGCGCGGTCAGCGTGACCGAGCCGCGCAGCTGGCCGACGAGCCCCGCCGAGTGAAACGTCGAGCCGCTCGTCAGCTCCGCCCGCTCCAGCACCACGACGTCGGTCTCGCCCGCCTCGGCGAGGTGGTAGGCGATGCTCGCGCCGCCGACGCCGCCGCCGATCACCGCGATCCGGGCGCGCCCCGGCAGGTCCGCCATGGCTCAGTCCTCCTCGGCCGTGCCGTCCAGCAGCGTGTCCAGCAGGGTCTCCAGGCGCGGCCCGGTGAGCTCGGCGCGCGCGCTGCCGTACTTCTCCATGCCCCATCCCCAGAAGTCGAAGTCGATGGTCGAGGCGCCGTCCTGGATCGAGGCCCACAGCGTCCAGCCGTAGCGGGCCAGCAGCGACCAGGCCTGCGCCCTGGCCAGCTTCACTGGAGACGGACGCCCCCAGTACGCCGTGACGAGCGCCTCGGTCTGCTCGTCGTCCAGGCCGGACTCCGAGGCGATGTTGCCCAGCTCAAAGGAGGCCTCGTTCATGCCGCTGTACTCGTAGTCGATCAGCCAGATCCGCTCGCCGTCGTCGATGAAGTTGGCGGCCAGCAGGTCGTTGTTGCAGGGCACGAGCGGCTCGTCTCCCGGCCGCATCGCGTCTTCCAGCCGCTCCACGAGGGGCTCCAGCGCCAGGTAGTCGTCGGGCAGGCGGAAGCCGCGCTCGCGGACGATCCGCAGGTAGCGGCGGCGGAGGTCGCGCATGTCGAACGACCCCTCGAACGCCGGGCCTGCGTGCAGCGTGCGCACAGCGGCGGCCACCCGGGGGATCAGCGCGGGGTCGCGGAGATCGGCCGCCTCCAGCGTGCGCCCCTGCAGGAAGCCGACCACGAGGACGTCCACCTCGGGCAGCGCCTGGATCACCGGGGCGCCCACACCGGCCCGCCACGCGCGCTCGGTGTTGACGCGCTCCCGGGCGCGGTCGATCGCCAGCAGGCCGCCGGACTCGTTGTCGCTCACCCGGACGACGTAGTCGCCGCCGTCATCGGTGCGCACCCGGTAGTTGTGGTTGGTGAGCCCACCGCCGAGCTCGGCGACCTGCAGCGTCCGCCCCTGCAGGACCTCGATCTGGGCAAGCAGCGGGGTCAGCACCTCGTCCTGCCCGCGGTCCACGGGTTGGACCCTAGTGAGTCGGTCCCCCGAGGTGGTCGCGCCAGGCGGCGGCCACCTGCTCGGGGTGCTCCATCTGGGCGACGTGGCCGCTCTGCGGCAGCACCACGACCGCGCAGTCGCGGAAGTGCCGGGTCGCCCTGTACGCCGCCCTCGGGTGCACGAGCTGGTCGCGCCGGCCGTAGACCACGAGCACCGGGCACTCGATCCGCTCGGCTAGCCGCCACAGCGAATCCGGGCCGCGGTCGAGGTACGCCCGGGGCAGGCTCTGGGCCGAGCGGGTCAGGGCGTCTTGGGCGTACGGGAGGCCGAGCCGCCGCTCGATCTCCTCCTCCGCCTCGCGGCGGCGGTCGGCCGGAACCGAATCCGGGTCGCCGTAAACCAGGCGGATCAGCCCCTCGGCGCGCTGCTCCGCCGACATCTTGGCGAGCTGGCGGGTCAGCAGGCCGCCCACCCCGGGCAGCCCGGTCAACCCGACCTGCAAGCGCGCCAGGCCGGGCACGAGGTCGGGCAGGGCGGGAGAGATCAGGGTCAGGCTGCGGACCAGGTCGGGGCGGCGGCTCGCGACGGTCGTGGACACGGCGCCGCCGAGGGAGTTGCCGAACAGGTGCACCGGGCCGCGGGCCTCGTGCTCGATCAACGCGATCACGGCCCGCGCATGGCCGTCGAGCGTGTAGTCGCCGTCGTCGGGCGGGGGCGAGTAGCCGAACCCGGGCAGGTCGGGCGCCCGGGAGTCCAACCGGTCGCGGAGCAGTCCCATCAGGTCGGTCCAGTTGAGGGAAGAGCCACCGAGACCGTGCACGAGCACCGCCGGCTCGGCGCCGGGCAGCGCAGGCTCCGACGTGCGCACCGACAGCGTCCACCCCGGCAAGGCCACCTCATCGCTTGGCCACGGCTCAAAGGCGGTCGGCGGTTTCTGCGGCGCAACCATGGCTCACATCCTGCCCTGCTGGTCCGGGCGCTCCGCCAGGAAGCCCTCATGGATCTCGATCGCCCGCACGGCGAGCTGGATGGGCGTGGGCTCCCGCGCTCCGTCCGGAAGCGACTCAGCATGCTCGGCCAGGTGCCTCGCCGCAGCGCGGACGGCCTCATGCCGGTCCCGGTCCGCGGGCGCCGGGTAGTCGAACCGCCACGTCCGGACCCGCTCGGCGATCAGGGGCTTGTCCTCGCCCGGATCGACACCCGGCGGCCGCGAACACCCGGCAGTCGTACGTGCGGCAGGTCCGGGGCCGGTGCGCGTAGATCGAGCACGCGCCGTCGACCAGCATCGGGCAGTGCCCCCGCTCGTCGTAGCCGAGCAGCACGTGGCCCGCGCGGCAGGCCCGGCGCCGGGAACAGCAGCTCGGCCGGGATGTGGGCCAGCGTGTCGGCCTCGTCGGGCCCGATGTGGATGAACTGCGACGACGTGCAGCAGGCGGTGCACGTCGCCGCACGGCACCTCGGAGCCGCCGGCGCCCCGGATCGCGCCCTCGATCTCGACCAGCCAGTCCGAGAAGCCGCCCGCGGAGTGGTCGCCTGCGGCCGGTCATGGACGCACCCCGGCGCCGCGGGCCGCCCGTGGCCTCGCGTCAGACGAGCAGGGCCTCAAGTCGGCGGTTGACGGCATCGAGCACGGCGCGGACCACGGCATGGCGGGCATCCTCGCGCACTCGGCTCGCCCCGGTGAGCCGCTCGGCGCCGTGGCCGGTGACCAGGGCCACCGAGACCACGATGGCCTGCTCGCCTGCCAACGCGGTGGCCTCGACCCCCTCGATCGCCAGCCGGGCGCCGCCGCCGAGGGCCTGCTCGATCGCCCGTGCGGTGGCCTCGGCCACGGCTCGGTGCACGCTCGGCCCGCTCGCAGGGGCCTCCGCGGAGCCGACCGCCTGGCCGGACCGGCCGGCGAGGCCCACCTCCACGCGTCACGCCGAGGCCGGCCGAGGTGAGCGACAGCCGCTCGATCGACAGCCTCGTGGTGGCGGTGGGGCCGCCCACAGACGGCAGCCGACGCGGCCGCGGCCGGCGTCGCCGGCGTCGCCGGCGCGGCCGGCACGCTGGTCGCCCGGGCCTGCCCGTACGAGACCGACGGCGCGCCGCAGCGGCACCGAGTCCTCGACGACCTGGACGCGGTCGGCGTCGACCGCCAGCCCGAAGCCGCTGCGGAGCACGGCGTTGACCGCGTGGGCGACCGCGACCTCGTCGGCGTGCGGATCGAGGGTGAGCCGCACGGTGCCGGCGCCCTTCGGCGCGGCCGTCGGCGTGCAGGCGCGCGTCCGCGACGCCCGGGATCGCCCGGAGCGCCGCGGCCACCTCATCAGCCACGGCGGTCACGGGACGAGTGTGACAGCAGGGACAGGCGGGGCATGTCACCCAGACGGGCGAACCCGTCGGCCGCAGGCCTGCCGACACGTCGCGGCCGGTGACTTCGGACCCGGCCCGCGGGCCTCGGGCGGCGGCGTACCGTCGAAGTGCCGGGTGGGCCGACCGCCCGCCGCACCGGGAGGAGTTGCCATGTCCGAGATGGACCTGCACGACGTGCCCGCCAACCCTGCGGACGATCTCCTCGACGAGCCCGCGGCGGTGGAGGACGAGGTCGAGCACGCCCTCGCCGAGGGCGCCGAGGTCGCCGGCGGCCGACCTCGCCGACCAGCGGCGCGAGGTCGCCGTCGACGACGACGAGCGCTGACGCGGCGAAGACCGCCCCGGGCGGCCTACCCGCGGGTACGCTCCGCGCGTGACCGCGAACACCGTCGCCGACCCGCGTCGCGCGCGGGGCCCGGCTGCCGCGCGGAGAGCGCAGGCTGCAGCTGCTGGCCGCCGCACAGGAGGTGTTCGTCGCCCAGGGCTACCACGCCGCCGCGATGGACGAGATCGCCGACCGGGCCGGGGTCAGCAAGCCGGTGCTCTACCAGCACTTCCCTGGCAAGCTCGACCTCTACCTCGCGCTGCTCGACTCGAGCGCCGACGCGCTGGTCGCCGCGATCCAGGAGGCCCTGGACTCCACCCAGGACAACAAGCAGCGGGTGGCCGCGACCATCCAGACCTACTTCGACTACGTCGCCGACCCCGGCGGGGCGTTCCGGCTCGTCTTCGAGTCCGACCTGCACCGGCGAGCCTGCCGTGCGCGACCGGGTGGACCGGCTGACCCACCTGTGCGCCGACGCCGTGTCCCAGACGATCGCCGAGGACGCCGGCCTGTCCGCCCCCGAGGCGCACCTACTGGCGGTGGGGCTCACCGGGATGGCCCAGGTCTCGGCCCGGTACTGGCTGTCCTCGTCAGGCACCATCCCACGCGACCAGGCCACCCGACTGCTGGCCGCGCTGTCCTGGCGCGGCATCGGCGGGTTCCCCCGCCAGACCTGATCAACCCTGCTCCGTTCGGCCCGATCGCTGTTCGCGCTGCGCGTACCCGCACGGCCCGACGGCCGCGGGCGCACTAGCCTGGCGAACCAGACACCCCGCACGCACATGCACGCAGCCTTGGGAGGACCACCGTGGAGGTCAAGATCGGCGTCAAGGGCGCCAACCGCGAGCTCGTCGTCGAGACGGCCGCGAGCGCCGACGAGGTGGCCGCCGCCGTACGCGCCGCGCTCACCGACGACTGCCGGCCTGCTCGTCCTGTCAGCGATGACAAGGGCCGCCAGGTGATGGTCCCGGCCGAGAAGGTGGCCTACGTCGAGCTCGGCGAGTCCGAGACCCGCAAGGTCGGTTTCGGCGCGCTGTAAAGGCCAGGCGGGCTCAGCCGGCGAGTTCGAGGGCGATCTCGACGGGTGAGCGGCGCTGGATGTCGATGACCGCGGCGCGGGCCCGCTTCGTGCCGTCGCCCGGCGCCCGGGCCCCGGAGGGTGGCGGACTCCCCGCCGGGTGGCGGCGGTTGGGTGGTGTAGGCGGCGCCCAGCGGGCTGGTCCACTCCAGCCGGTTGCCGGGCAGCGCGCGAACCTGCCAGCCGGCCTCGTGCTTGAGGCGGTGATGGCGGCGGCACAGCGCATGCAGGTTCGCCGCGGACGTCTCCCCCTCCGGGTACGGGACGATGTGGTCCAGGTCGCAGCCGGACGCCTGCCTTCGGCAGCCGGGGAACCGGCACATCGCGTCGCGGACCCGGACGAACCGCTCCAGGTCGGCGGGCGGGTCGTGCTGGCTGCGGCCGACGTCGAGGACCGCGCCCGAGGCGGGGTCGGTGAGGACCCGCCGCCACACCCCGTCCTGGGCGAGCTCGCGGGCCAGGCTGTCGGGGATCGGGCCGTACCCGGCCAGGTGGGCGGGCTCCCCGCCCAGGCCCAGCAGGGTCCCGGCCGGGACCGTGACCAGGATCTGCGGGCGCTGCCCGCGGGGCCGCCGGCCGGTCCTGCTGGGGGCGGTCGGGGGGCGCGCCCCTCCGGGGCGAAAGGCCACCCCAGCCCCGGCGGGACCCGCCCCCCGACCGCCTGCCGCCCCCTCGACCGCCTCCGGCAGCCCGCCCGTCCCGCAGAGCAGGTCGACGAGGGCGTCGGCGCGGCACTGGTCCAGGGTCGGCAGCGGCCCGTGGTCGACCGGCGGCTCCCCGAGCTCCGCCGCCCGCGTGGCCGCGCCGCGGCGCGCCTCGCGCTCAGCGCAGCGCGCCGCCCACCCCGCCTCCCCGAGCGCGGCGTACACGCGCAGCGCGTCCGGCGCCGTCAGCAGCGCCCGCAGCTCGGCCATCCCGTCCTCGCGGGGGTCGACCCACACCCGCCGCTCCCGGCGGGCCGCCTGGTGCCGGGCGTCTGCCGCGGCCGGATCGGCCTGCCTGCACCAGCCGCGCCAGGCGGGCCCGCAGCTGCGGCGCGGTCTGCCCCGCCGCCCGCTCCAGCGCCTCCGCCTCCACCACGTCGGCCGACCACCGGCCGCGTGGCTAGGCCCCCCACCGCGGAGGCGACCGCCTCCGCCCGGGCCCAGTCGATACGGCCCTCGCGCAGCGCCGCCAGCACCGCCGGGCGCCCGGCGACCTCCAGGCAGCCGTCCACCCGCGCCTGCGCGGCCCGCACCGACCACGTCCACGCCGCGGCCACCTCATGCACCGCGACATCGAAGGCGTCCCCGGCGAACGACGCCGACACCGCCGGCTCCCGGGCCACCACCTCGGCGACCAGCTCCGCCTGCCGCGCCATCGCCCACGACACCAGCCGCTGCGACGCCGCCAGCGCCTCCACCAACTCCGGTCCCGATGCGGCGCGGACGTCGAACCCGGCCAGCGCCGGGCCCAGGTCTGGCCCCGTGACTGATTCGAACATGTGTTCTAGTCTATCGAAAGCCGCTGCAGCGTCAAGGATTTACCGCACCCTGGGGATCAGCCAAAGCTGCCAATTGCGCTAAACCGCCCCGCCGAGCCGCGGCCAACAGCGGCCCTCGCCTCCGGCTCAGGCCGCCAGCGAGCCCCGCGGCCAACGGGCCTTCGCCTCCGGCTCAGCCGCCAGCGAGCCCCGCGGCAACAGCGGCCCTCGCCTCCGGCTCAGGCCGCCAGGCCGAGCGCCTGCATCCTGCGCGTGTGCGCCTCGGTGAGCTGGGCGAAGATCCGGCCGACCTCCGCCAGGTCGAAACCGGCCAGCCCCGCGTAGCCGTCCTCACCGGTGATCCCGCCCACCAGCAGGTTGGCCAGGTTGTCGCGCTCGGCCGCCACCCGCTGGGCCTGCGACAGCATCTCCCCCACCAGCCGGCGACCCCACAGCGCGAGCCGGCCGGCCACCCGCGGGTCCTCGGCGATCGCGGCCCGCACCCGGTCGATGGCGAACTCCGCGTGCCCGGTGTCGCCGCAGACGGCGAGCACGAGGTCGCGGGTGTCGGGGTCCAGGTGGGTCGACACCTCCCGGTAGAAGTCTGCGCCGATGCCGTCGCCGACGTACGCCTTGATCAGGCCCTCCAGCCAATCGGCCGGGTGGGTGGACTCGTGGAAGCCGTCGATGGAGGCGACGAAGGGGGCCATCGCCTCGTACGGGTCCGCGCCCAGGTCGACCAGCCGCCCGGCCAGCCGCTCGTAGTGGTGGTACTCCGCGCTGGCCATGTCGGCGAGTGCCGCCTTGTCGGCCAGCGTGGGGGCCAGCGCCGCGTCGGCGGCCAGCCGCTCGAAGGCCGACAGCTCGCCGTAGGCGAGCACGCCCAGCAGCTCCACCACGCCCACCCGGTACGCGGGGGCGTCGAAGGGGTCCGCGGGGGCTGAGGTGGCCTCGGTCATGACCGCGAGACTAACCAGCCTCCACCAGCCCCCACGGCCGTCCGTCCGCGTAGACTCCTCCGGCATCACCCGGCGCGCGCCCGCGGCCGGCGGCTGCCTGTCCGTGCCCGTTTCGGACCGCACCGTCGCGCGGCGCGCCCACGAACCCGCGCGCGGGTTCCACGCCTTCCGGCGACGCGTCCCGCGCACCGACGAAGGCAGGACGCCATCAGCAAGCCCACGTTCCGCGACCTCGGCGTGCTCGCCGAGACGGCCGACGCACTCGAGGCCGCCGGCATCATCCACCCGTTCCCGATCCAAGAGCAGACGATCCCGCTCGCGCTCGGCGGGGCCGACCTGATCGGCCAGGCCAAGACCGGCACCGGCAAGACGCTGGCGTTCGGCGTGCCGCTGCTGCAGCGCCTCGTGGCGCCCGGTGACGAGGCCCCCGCTGAGACCGCGATCCCGCCCGCCGAGCTCGGCCGACCGCAGGCCCTCGTCGTCGTCCCCACCCGCGAGCTCTGCCAGCAGGTCGCCGAGGACATCAAGCTGGCCGGAGCGCGCCGGGGCGTGCGCGTCCTCGCGATCGTCGGCGGCCGCGCGTACGAGCCGCAGGTCGAGGCGCTGCAGAAGGGCGTCGAGGTCGTCGTCGGCGACCCCCGGCCGGCTGATCGACCTGGCCAACCAGCGCAAGATCGACCTGTCGCAGGTGCGCACCGCCGTGCTCGACGAGGCCGACGAGATGCTCGACCTCGGCTTCCTCCCCGATGTCGAGCGGATCGTGGCCATGCTGCCCACCGACCGCCAGACCCTGCTGTTCTCGGCGACGATGGCCGGCCCGGTGCTCAACCTCGCGCGCCGCTACATGAACCAGCCGATCCACATCCGGGCGCACGACCCCGAGGACCAGGGCGCGACGGTCAAGCTCGTCAAGCAGTTCGCCTACCGCGCGCACAACCTCGACAAGGTCGAGATGCTCGCCCGCGTGCTGCAGGCCGAGGGCCGCGGGCTGACCCTGGTCTTCTGCCGCACCAAGCGCACCGCCCAGCGCGTCGAGGAGGAGCTGACCGACCGGGGGTTCGCCGTCGGCAGCCTGCACGGAGACCTCGGCCAGGGCGCCCGCGAGCGGGCCATGCGCGCCTTCCGCAAGGGCAAGATCGACGTCCTCGTCGCCACCGATGTGGCGGCCCGCGGCATCGACGTCGACGACATCACCCACGTCGTCAACTACCAGTGCCCCGACGACCACTCCACCTACGTGCACCGCATCGGCCGCACGGCGCGCGCCGGCCGGTCGGGCACCGCGATCACCTTCGTCGACTGGGATGAGCTGCACCGCTGGGAGATGATCGACACCGCGCTCGAGCTCGGGATCGGCCAGGCCCGCGAGACGTACTCGGCGTCGCCGTGGCTGTACTCCGACCTCGGCATCCCGGCCGGCGCCAAGGGCGTCCTGCCGCGCGACAAGCGGGTCCGCGAGGGCCTTGAGGGCGAAGAGGTCGAGGACCTCGGCGAGACCGGCAAGCACACCCCGAAGTCCGCGCCCCCCAAGCGCCACCACGAGTCGCGCGGCGGCCGGGGCGGGGGCCACGCGGCCGGCGAGGGTGGCGGCACGCGAGCCGCCCGCGCCCCACGTGAGCGCACCCGGACCCGCACGCGCGGCGGCGAGGAGGCTGCGTCCCGCCCGGCCGAGGCCTCCCAGCCGGCCGAGCCCGCAACCCGCCGCACCGGGTGCCGCGGACGGCGGCGAGCCGACCAAGCGCCGGCGCCGACGCGGCGGGCGCGGACGCGGTTCAGGCAGTGGCGGCGAGGGTCAGGCCAGCACGACGACCGGCGTGCCCACGGACGCCCAGCCGTAGAGGAACTTCGCGTTCTCGGTGGTCTGCCGCACGCAGCCGCCCATCCCGAGCGGCAGGCCCATCTGCGTCTCGTCGCTGATCGGCACGCCATCCTTCACCGGGATGTCGTGGAAGCCGATCCGCAGCTCCTTGCCGTACGCGAAGCGGACCATCCAGTTGAAGGTGAGGCCGTACTTCGGGCTCACCGACTGCTCGGACTTCGAGTAGACGGCGTAGGCGCCGGGCTTCGGCAGACCGCGCCGCCCGATGATCGGGTACTCGCGGGCGACGGTCCCGTCGGCCTCGACGAGCCACACGTGCATCGTCGACTGGCTGTAGACGATCCGCCGCCCCTCCCCTGAGCCCGGCGGCGGCACGGCCATCGCCGTCGACTCGGTCCCGCTTTCGAGGGGGCCGGGGGTGCCCCCCTCCACGACGGCCGACCCGGCCGAGGCCGCGGGGACCACGGCGGCCGCGGAGCGCTGGAGCCGCGGCGAGCGCGAGGTCGGACTCGCGGGTCGCCGCGGAGGTGTCGACCGCCGACTCGACGGCCGAGACCGGGCTGACCGCGAGGGCGGACAGCCGGGTGGCGCCGGGGTCGGCGAGGGCCGCGGTCCGGGCGGTGCCTCCCACGGCGAACCCGAGCACGAAGACGACCGCCAGCGCGGCGGCCACGACGACGAGGCCATGGCTGCGCGGGGCGAAGGGCCGCTCGCCCGAGGCCATGGCCTGGAACGAGACGTCAAACGGCACGGCTGTCACGCCGGAGCCTCCTGGGGAAGGAGGGCCGCTGTCCGAAGCACGGCCCAAGGAGCCCGCCCAGCGTGTCCGCGCGCACCCGCGCGATCAAGGAGGCGCGCCGGTGCACCCTCACGTTGTACTTGAGGTGGAAGGTGCCCTACAGGTGCAGGCTCAGCGCCACCCAGGTGCGCTCACCGCAGGCCGGGCAGCGCATGTACGAGCCGTGGCCGCGGCGCAGGAAGGGCAGGTGCATCGACGGCGCGGCGAGCAGGGCGGCCTGGCGCAGCGAGACCGAGGTGCTCGCCTGGCACTCCGAGCAGGTGATCGTCACCGAGCCCGGGGCCGAGGTCGCCGGCTCGACCTGGCTGGAGAAGAGCGCCCGCTTGCCGTCCTGGTCGGGGATCGACTCCGAGCCGACGGGGGCGGCGTCCGCGCGTGGTGCGCGGGGCTTGAGCCGGTCGAAGCCTGGCTCCTGGCGGCCGCTCACTGGGGCCCCCCGGCCGCCAGCGCGCGGGCGTGCTCGCGATAGGCCTCAGCGCCCTTGCCCCGGCGCGCGGTCGACAACACCGTGCGCCCGGCCAGCGGCGCCTCGGCGAAGCGCACCGACTTCGGGATCGGCGGCTCCAGCACGGTCAAGCCGTAGCGCTCGGAGACGTCGGCCAGCACGGCCCGCGCATGGTTGGTGCGGCCGTCGTAGAGGGTCGGCAGCACGCCGCGCACCACGAGGCGCTTGTTGAGGATCCGCTGCACGTCGTGGACCGTGTCGAGCAGCTGGCCCACGCCCCGGTGCGACAGCGTCTCGCACTGCAGCGGCACGATGACCTCGTCGGCCGCGGTCAGCGCGTTCAGGGTCAGCACGCCCAGCGACGGGGAGCAGTCGATGAGCACGAACGTCGTAGCCCGCGGCGACCTCCTCGAGCGCCTCGCGCAGGACGTACTCGCGGCCCGCCCGGGTGAGCAGGGCCGCCTCGGACCCGGCCAGGTCGATCGTCGCCGGCAGCAGATCCGGGCCGTCCTCGGTCTCCAGCAGGGCCATGCTCGCGCCGACCCGCCCGAGCAGCACATCGTGGATGCTCAGGTCGAGGGCGTCGGGGTCGACCCCGAGCGAGAAGGTCAGGCAGGCCTGCGGATCGAGGTCGACGAGCAGGACCCGGTGGCCCTGCTCGACCAGCGCGGCTCCGAGCGAGGCGACCGAGGTCGTCTTGGCGACGCCGCCCTTCTGGTTGGCGACGGCGATGATGCGGGTCACAGCGCTCCCGACGGCAGGGGGTTCGAGGCGAGGCCTATTGTGCCCGTAATGAGCAACCCGCCGTTCCTCGACCCTCCACCGGGCACCCGCCGCACCACCGATCACGACGACGCGCGGCTCGTTCGCCGCGCTGGATCTGCCCGCGGCCGGGGCCGAGCGCGGGCTGGCCCTGCTGGTCCCGGGCTTCACGGGCAGCAAGGAGGACTTCATCGCCGTGCTGCAGCCGCTGGCCGCCGCCGGTTGGCGGGTCGTGACGTACGACCAGCGCGGGCAGTACGAGAGCGCCCAGCACTGCGACGGGGCGCGATGACCCCGCCGAGGCGTACGCGATCGGCGCGCTCGGCCAGGACGTGCTGGCCGTCGTCGACGCGCTCGGCGGTCGGCCGCACCTGGTCGGCCACTCCTTCGGCGGGCTGGTGGCGCGGGCCGCCGTGCTGAGCGCCCCCGACCGCTTCGCCTCCCTCACCCTGCTGGCCAGCGGCCCGGGGGCGATGCCCGGCGCGCAGCAGAGGCAGACCCTGCTCCAGCTCGAGGAGGCCCTGCCGGTGCTCGGGATCGAGGCGGTCTGGCGGGCCAAGTGCGAGCTGGACCGGGCCACCGGCTGGTGGCCCCCCGACAACCCCGAGACGGCCGAGTTCCTGGAGCGGCGGTTCCTCGCCAACTCGCCCACCGGGCTGGCCGCCAAGGCGCGGCAGCTGCGGACCGCGCCGGACGAGGTGGCGGCCCTGGCCCGGGTGATCGCAGCCCCCGGGGGCCCGCCCGCCCAGGTCGTCTTCGGCGAGCACGACGACGGCTGGCCGGCCGGGGACCAACAGCGGATGGCGGAGCGGTTGGGGGTGCCCGCGGTCTGCATCCCCGGCGCCGGTGCACTCCCCTGCCGCGGAGCGCCCCGCGGAGACCGCCGCCGTGCTGGACGCGTTCTGGCGGTCGGCCGAGCGCTGAGGGCGGACCCGCCGGGCTACTCCTCGGGCGGCTCGTCGGGGGCGGCGTCCTCGCGCGCCAGACCGTCCCAGGGCTGCAGGGCCCGGGAGGCCGCCTGGCCCTCCGGGCAGCGCGCCCGCCAGTCGCAGTACTGGCACAGCGGCCCGGTCCGCGCCGGGAAGACCTCGTCGACCGGTTGGCCGCCCGCCGCGGCCTCGGTGGCGTCGCGCGCCTCCAGCGCGATGGCCTCGGCCCGCCGGAGCTGGCGGTCCAGGGACTGCGGCGTGTGCTCCCAGGCGAGCACCGCGCCGTCGGCAGGTGGTGCAGCTCGACCCGGCGGCACCGCTGCCGCAGCACGCGCGCCGCGGCGAGGGCGTACAGCGCCAGCTGCATGGAGCCGCGGGCATCGTCGACCGTGAGAGCCGACCGCCCCGTCTTGTAGTCGACGATGACGAGCTCGCGGCCGCCGTCCTCGCTCGGCCCGCTCGTCGATCCGGTCGATCCGGCCGGTCACCGAGATCGCCTCGGTGCGGTAGCCCACCGAGCGCTCGACCCCGCGCGGCTCGTCGTCCGGGTCGAGCGTGGCGACGTACCCCTCGACCATCACCCGCGCGCGGGCCAGCCACTGCGCCGACTGCGCGTCGTCGCGGTACCCGTCCTCCAGCCAGCCGGACTGCAGGAGCCGCCCGGCCTCGTCCGGGTCGCGCCGCTCGACGGGCAGGCCCCACCAGGCGGCCAGCGCGTTGTGGATGCTCGCGCCGAGGCTGCTGTGGGCCCATGGGGCGCCCTTGGGCGGGGTGGGCCGGTCGACGTAGGCGAAGCGGTACTTCCGCGGGCAGTCCACCCACGCGCCGAGCTTGGACGGCGAGGTGGTCACCAGCCGCCGGGGCATGCCCGCCAGCCCGAGCTGGCCCTCGGCAGCGCTCATCGCGCACCCGCGTACCGACGGGCTGCGGCAGGGAGGGACTCAAGGGTGAGGCCGACCTCCGCGAGCAGCCGCTCGACCTGATCGTCGGCGGTGGTGTTCGCCCCGAGGGCCAGCCCCTCCTTGCGCGCGCCGTGGTAGTCGCTGGACCCGGTCTGCAGCAGATCGTGCGCGGCGGCGAAGGACCCCAGCCAGGCGCGGTCGGCGTCGTCGTGGTCCACGTGGTCCACCTCGACCCCGGCCAGCCCGGCCTCGGCCATCTGCTCGAAGTCCTGCTCCGACACCACCGGGCCGCGCTTGCGGGCCAGCGCGTGCGCGAAGACCGGGGCCCCGCCCGCCGCGCGCACCCAGCGGATCGCCTCGAGCACGGGCATCGCGTGGTGCGGCTCGTAGTAGGGCCGGCCGTTGGCCAGCAGCCGGTCGAACGCGTCCTGGACGCTGCTCGCCCCCCGCTGTCCACCAGGGCCTGGGCGATGTGCGGCCGCCCGACCGATGCGGCCCCCCCGGCGACGGCCAGCACCTGCTCGTCGGTGACCGGGTAGCCGCCCTCCTCGCGCAGCCGGCGGATGATCCGCCTGGCCCGCGGCAGCCGGTCGTCGCGGACCATGGCCATCTGCTCGGCGAGGACGCGGTCGTCCGGTGAGGGCGCGTACGCGAGCAGGTGGAGCGTCACCCCGGACGCCGTGACGCAGGTCAGCTCGGCCCCGGGCAACAGGGCGAGGCCGGCCGCCTCGGCCAGGGCGCCCGTCTCGGCGATCGCCCGGAAGGTGTCGTGGTCGGTGAGGGCGAGCAGGTCGAGACCGGCGGCGCACGCGGCGATCACCAGCTCGGCCGGTGAGTCGGTGCCGTCGGAGGCCCGGGTGTGTGAGTGCAGGTCGGACTTCATCGCCCGTCAGCGTACGGGCGCAGCGCTCAGCCGAGGCGAGGGCTGGGGGCCCCGAAGGGAAGATCAAGCGAGTGCCCCGGGTCCCGCAGGTCGAGCAGCGCCAGCTGGTCGTGCACCACGAGGCCGGCGGTCTCCGGCCAGACCACCGCCCACAGCCAGCAGGCCGAGGCCTCGCCGACGAACGTCGAGCGGTCCGGCGCCCCTGCCACCTCCCACAACGCGCAGGGGCGGCCGGAGACCTCCACCTTCGCCGCCGGCGGTCCGGCATCGAACCCGTGTCCCGGATCGGCGCCGTCAAGGCCCGCGAACCAGGCCCCCAACCCGACCCCGGGCTCCTCTGCCACCAGCACCAGGTCGGCGACCCCGCCGAGCGGGGCCGGGCCGCTCACCGCGACCGCGACCGCTCGAGCCGGGCCCCGCTCATCGCCCGCGAGTCGGACCCCGGTGATCAGCCAGGCAGGCGGGAGCGGCCACGGCACCCACACCGGGACCCCGCTGGCCCGCGCCGCGGTGACCACGGCCTGCGGTGTCAGCGGCGGGATCGGCTGCAGCGGGGCCACGGCGCCGTGCAACGGACACGCCCACACGCTCGACCGCAGGCCGGGAGCGGCAAGCGCGGAGCCGCACCGCGGGCAGGTGGGCTCGGCGCGCATGCCAAAACGGTGCTCCCGGCAGGCCCGCGGGTCAAGGGCCGGTCGGCGGCCCTCCGGTGGCCAACTCGCGAAACACCGCGCACGCGGGGGTCTCATGCCGTTCCTGGGTGGCGTAGTCGACCCGGTAGAGCCCGAATCGGGGGGCGAACCCCTCCGCCCACTCGAAGTTGTCGAGCAGCGACCAGTGGTAGTAGCCGAGCACCGGCACACCGTCGGCCATCGCGCGGCGCATCGCCGCGACATGGGAGGACAGGTACGACGGACGCGTGTCGCCCGCCGCGTCGGCGATGCCGTTCTCCGTCACGATGACCGGCAGCCGGTAGCGCGCCCACGCCTCGCGAATCACCCGCTCGAAACCCTGCGGGTGGATCTCCCAGCCCAGGTCGGAGACCGCGCCAGGCGCCACCTCGCGCCGCACCATGCCCGGGGCGCCCACCGCGAATCCCAGCAGGTTGCGCGTGTAGTACTGCAAACCGAAGAAGTCCGTCGAGCCCTTCAGCCCGTCGATCGGCTCGTCCAGCGACGGGAAGCCGAGCGCCTTCATCCGCGCGCGGCCCTCGTGGATGGAGTCTTGGAAGGCCCAGTTGAACGCCTTGTCCGCCTGGCGGGTGGCGATGCGGTCCAGCGGGTTGCGCGGACGCAGCGGCTCGAGATGTGCCAGGTGATTCGCCACACCGACCATCGCGTACGGGGCCACCGCGCGCAGCGCCTGCGCGGCCGCCGCATGCCCGCGCAGCTGGCCGACAAAGGCCTGGACGGCTCGCTTGGGGTCCTTGACGCCGGGCGGGAAGACGCCGTCGACGTAGCCGAAGAACATCACCACATTGGGCTCGTTGATCGTGCACCACAGGCGGACGTCCGGCAGCCGGCGCGCGGCCTCGGCGGCGAACCGGCCGAACCGGGCGGGGAAGTCCAGCGCGCAGACGCCTCCGCGCCGCGCCAGCCACAGCGGCAAGGTGAAGTGCAGCAGGGTGACCATCGGCTCGATGCCGGCGGCGAGCAGCCCGTCGATCTCACGCCGGTAGTGGTCCCAGGCCCCCTCGTCCCAGAGCGGAGCCCCCGTCCCCCCGTCCTCCGGCTCCAATCGGGCCCACTCGATCCCCATCCGGTAGGAGTTGGCCCCGAGCCGGGTCATCAGCGCGATGTCCTCGTCGACCCGATTCCAGTGATCGGCGGCGTCCCCGCTGCGCTCGCCGTTGACGATGCGCCCCGGCTGCTGCTCGAACTCCCACCAGTCGCTGTGGCTGTTGCCGCCCTCGATCTGGTACGCGCACGTCGCCGTGCCCCAGAGGAAGTGGTCGGGGAACCCGGCCACCACGGGCTGCGGCCGTCCTGCCGGCTCGGCTGACTCCACTGGCTCCGTCACGTCGGCTCCTCTCCTGCCCCTACCCAGTCAACCGGAATCCCATGCGGCCGCGCAGCGCCCAGCAGGATGTCCCGGCCGCTCGCAGATCCGACGCCCCACAGCGTCAGCCGGACCGGGAACGTCTCGCCCCGCCCCTCCGGCTCGAGCCGCAGCCAGGCCACCGGCGACCCCGCGTCGGCCCGCGCGCCCAGAGCCGCCACGGACGCCGCCAGCTCGGCGCGCCGGCCGCGGGGCAGGTAGAGCGCCACCACGGAGTGCCACACGACCGTGAGCCGGCCGGCGGTCGGCGCAAGGCCGCGCAGCCAGTCGACGGCGTCCGCGCGCTCGACCTGGGCAGGGATCCGCGCGGCGACGTCGAGGGCGGCCCGCAGCCGCTCGAAGCGCGGCCGGTCGTCCGGCCAGACGTACGCCGTGAGTGCGAGCCTGCCTCCCGGGCTGGCCGGGTCGATGGGGTCGGCGTCGCAGCCCCGGCGATCGGCGATCCGCCAGGGCGCTTGCGGCGGCTCGACCCCCCGCCAGGCGGCGCCGAGGTCCACCGGGCTGTCGGCGGGGCCGCGCCCGGCGATCCGGTACGCGTCGACCCGCAGGTTGAGCCCAGCGCTGGCGCCCAGCTCGCGCAGGTCGACGTCGGCCACGCCGGACAGCGCGGTGGCGTACGCCAGACCGCCGGCCAGCACCGCGCACCGGCCGACCTCGTTGGTCTGCGGCGTCCGGGACAGCCAGGGGGTGAGGACCTGGGGCCGCTCGGCGATCAGCCGCCGCAGGGCCGGCCAGGCGCCCTCGGGCCCGGCCTCGCCGCCCACCGAAGGGAAGTGCAAGGCGAGCTCGGGCGCCTCGCGGCACAGCACGGCTGCATGGATCCCGCCGAGCAGTCGCAGCGGCAGCAGTGGCGGCGGCGCCTCTGCGTGGCCGGCCAGCAGGGCCGCCGTCGGCCCGCCCCGCTCCAGGTCGACGCCGAGGTGCTCGCACAGGGAGGCGTAGAGCGGAGAGCCGTGCCGGGCGCACTCGACCGCCTGCTCATGGAAGGCGCCGGCCAGTCCGGCCGCCATCGCGCTCGTCAGACGGCAGCGGCCGGGGGCGGCCCGGCAGGTCCGTCCAACACGGGGGTCTGCGCCAGCAGCCGCCGGGCCTCGTCGGCCTGGGCCGGCTCGCAGGTGATGTCGTAGGAGGTGGCGACCAGCGACTGGGTGGAGACGAAGTCGCGCCGGCCCCCGGAGAAGGCGTAGCCGATCACCCCGAAGACCAAGCCGAACACACCGCCGTAGAGCGCCGCCCAGAGCATCACGTTGAACGGCCGCTCGGCGAACAGCGCGATGAGCAGCCCGACCAGCAGGCCCACCCAGGCGCCCCCTGCGAACCCCGACAGCATCGCCCGCCCCCAGGACAGCCGGCCGACGACGTTCTCGACCATGCGCAGGCCGTTGCCGACGATGGCGACCGCCTCGACCGGGAACTTCTGGTCGGAGAGGAAGTCGACGGCGCGCTGGGCGCCGGCGTAGTCGCCGAAGGTGGCGACGACCGGGTTGCTCGCCTTGCTGCCCATGGGTGCTCCTCAGGAGGTGGGGCGGACGGGGCGCGGGTGCGCCGCCATCCTGCCGCACCCGGCGACGCGGCCGGATCAGGCGCGCAGCTTGTAGTCCTCCAGCAGCCGGCGGCCGATGATCATGCGCTGGATATCCGCGGTGCCCTCGCCGATCATCAGCATCGGCGCCTCGCGGTAGAGCCGCTCGATCTCGTACTCCTTGGCGTAGCCGTAGCCGCCGTGGATCCGGAAGGAGTCCTCGACGACCTCCTTGCAGTACTCGCTGGCGAGGTACTTGGCCATGCCCGCCTCGAGGTCGTTGCGGGCGCCGGAGTCCTTGGTGCGGGCGGCCCGGACCATCATCTGGTGGGCGGCCTCGACCTTGACCGCCATGTCGGCGAGCCGGAAGTTCACGGCCTGGTGCTCGGCGATCGGCTTGCCGAAGGTCTCGCGCTGCTGGGCGTACGCGACCCCCAGCTCGAAGGCGCGGATCGAGACGCCGCAGGCGCGGGCGGCGACGTTGACGCGGCCCACCTCGACGCCGTCCATCATCTGGTAGAAGCCCTTGCCGGGCTCGCCGCCGAGGATGCGGTCGGCTGGCAGGCGCAGGCCGTCCATCACCATCTCGGTGGTGTCGACGCCCTTGTAGCCCATCTTGTCGATCTTGCCGGGGATGGTCAGACCGGGCAGCACCTCGCCGAAGCCGGCCGGCTTCTCGATCAGGAAGGTGGTCATCCGCTTGTAGACGTTGGCGCCAGCGGGGGCCTCGTCGTCGGTGCGCACCAGGGTGGCCACCAGCGAGGACGTGCCGCCGTTGGTGAGCCACATCTTCTGGCCGTCGAGGACGTAGTCGTCGCCGTCGCGGACGGCCTTGGACTTGATCGCCGCCACGTCCGACCCGCAGTGCGGCTCGGACATCGAGAACGCGCCCCGCGTCTCGCCGGCGGCCATCTTCGGCAGGAAGTACGCCTTCTGCTCCTCGGTCCCGTGCTGCTTGAGCATGTACGCGACGATGAAGTGCGTGTTGACGATGCCGCTGACGCTCATCCAGCCGCGGGCGATCTCCTCGACGCACAGCGCGTAGGTGAGCAGCGACTCGCCGAGGCCGCCGTACTCCTCGGGGATCATCAGGCCGAAGATCCCCATCGCCTTCATGCCCTCGACGATCTCCTCCGGGTACGTGTCGGAGTGCTCGAGCTCCTGGGCGTTCGGGATGATCTCGGCTTCCACGAAGTCGTGGACAGCCTGCAGGATGTCGCGCTGGTCCTCGGTGAGGCCTTCGGTCTGCGCCAGTCGTCCCATGGCTCTCGGGCACCTTTCAGCCGGCGCCGCGCGGGCAGGGGTGCGCGGCGGATACGTCTGAGTATTCCCCGGTCCGCCGGGGCGGGCACCACCGGGGGGGATTTGCTCAGCGCGCCTCGAGGACGCTGTTGCCGCCGTCGATCACCAGGCACTGGCCGGTGATGTACGACGCCGCGGGGCCGGCCAGGAAGGCGACCGCGGCGGCCACCTCCGCCGGCGTGCCGCTGCGGCCCATCGGGGTGCGCAGCCCCCAGGCCGCCTCCGCCTCGGTCGAGCTGGCCGTGGCGATCCACCCGGGCGCCACCGCGTTGCAGGTGACGCCGTGCCCGGCCGCCTCGACGGCGACGGCCTTCGTCAGGCCCACGAGCGCGGCCTTGGCCGTGGTGTAGACGGCCTCGTCGGGCATCGCGTTGACGTACCCCGAGGTCGACGCGACCGTGACGATGCGCCCCCAGCCGCGTGAGTACATACCCGGCAGCACCGCGCGGGTGACGTGCATCGCCGGTGCTGAGGTTGCGGTCGATCCCGGCGAGCCAGGCGCCCAGCGGCAGCTCGTGCAGCGGCGCCCACACCTCCGGGGCGCCCACCATCGACATGCCGGCGTTGTTGACCAGGACGTCCACCCGGCCGGCCGCCGCGACCACCCCGACCGGCCTGCGCGGGTCGGTCAGGTCGGCCACCACGCCGAGCGCATCGGCGCCGAGGTCGGCCAGCTCACGGGCGCGGGCGTGGATGCGGTCGGTCGTCGAGGTGACCACGACGGCCGCGCCCAGCTCCGCCAGCGCCCGGGCGCACGCGTGGCCGATCCCGTCGGCCGAACCTGCCCCGGTGACCAGGGCCGTGCGGCGGGCCAGCGGGAGCTCGTGAGGCGGCACAGGCATCTCCCCCTCGTGAGGACCCGCTCATCCAAGCAGCGCCGACGCCAGCCGCAGCGGGCCGCCCTGCACGAAGCCGTGGTCCTCCAGGCACCACAGCTCGGCGATCACCGCCCCGGCCAGGGCCCAGTCGAGGATCCGCTCGCGGTCAAGGCCGGTGACCTCGGCGAGGATCGCGGCGCGCCGGCGGGCCTGCCGCTCGGGCTGGTCGCGGACCAGGCCGCCCTCGTGGGGGTTGACCATGAAGGCCGCGGTGTCGAAGGCCGGGTCGCCCCACCAGCCCCGCGGGTCGATCGCCCGCCACACGTCGTCCACGCCGCCCAGGCCGTGGCGCAGCACGTTCTGGTGATGCAGGTCGCCGTGCAGCAGCAGATCCCCGGGGCCGGGGGCAGACAGCTCGCGGGTGGTCCGCTCGGCCCGGTCGAGCAGGTCGGGCGGGATCCGGTCAGCCCCGGAGGCGCGGTACCGGTCGAAGGCCTCGGCGACGACGCCCAGCGCCGGGCTGCCCTCGGTCCGCCCGGCCTCGGCCGCCGACCGACGGGCCGCCGCGTGCAGCCGGGCCAGCAGCCCCGCGGCCAGCGCGGTGGCCGCGTCGTCGTCCGCCGCCGCCAACGGCCGCAGGTCGTCGCCCAGCAGGATCCGCTCAAGCAGCAGGGCTCCCGGCGCCTCCGCCAGCAGCCGGCAGACGGGGCTCGGCCGGTCGGCGCTCCCTGCTCGTACGCGCGAAGGGCCGCGGCCTCCTGCCGGCGGCTCTCGTCGCCGCCGAGCTTCAGCACGACGTGCTCGTCGCCGCGCGAGCGCGTACCAGACCTCGTGGTACGGCCCGGAGCACTTCTCGACGAGCTCAAGCCCCCACTGCCGGGCCGCCTCGCGCGCCTGCGCGGACGGCTCGGCCGGAGCGGTCATGCCGCGCTCACGCCTCCGGCGGGGTGAACGCCTGGGTGCGCGGCATGCCGGCGGCCCGGCCCTTCGCCGCGATGACCAGCGCCATCTTGCGGGAGGCCTCGTCGATCATCTCGTCGCCCAGCATGGCCGCGCCGCGGCGCCGCCGGCGGCCGAGGTGAACGTGCTCGTACGCGTCGAGGATCAGCTCGGCGTGGTCGTAGTCCTCCTGCGACGGGGAGTAGACCTCGTTGGCCGCGTCGATCTGGGCCGGGTGCAGCACCCACTTGCCGTCGAAGCCGAGCGCGGCGCTGCGCTCGGCCACCCGGCGGAAGCCGTCGACGTCGCGGATCTGCAGGTACGGGCCGTCGATGGCCTGCTGGTCGTGGGCCCGGGCGGCCATCAGGATCCGCATCAGGATGTAGTGGTAGGCGTCGCCGTCGGTGTAGCCGGGCGGCTGCTCGCCGACCACCAGCGACTTCATGTTGATCGAGCCATGAAGTCGGCCGGGCCGAAGACGATGCGTCTCCACGCGCGGCGAGGCCGCCGCGATCGCGTCGACGTTGACCAGGCCCGCGGGCGTTCTCGATCTGCGCCTCGATGCCGATCCGGCCCGACCTCGAGGCCCATGCGTCTTCTCGATCTGGGTGAGCAGCAGGTCGAGCCAGACGACCTGCTCGGCGGTCTGCACCTTGGGCAGCATGATCGCAGTCGAGGTTCGGCGCCGGCGCCCTCGACGACCTCGATGACGTCGCGGTAGGTCCACGTGCGTCGTCAGGTCGTTGACCCGGACCACGCGGATCTTGTCGCCCCAGTCGCCCTCGTTGAGCGCGGCCACGATGGTCTTGCGGGCGTCCGGCTTGGCCAGCGGCGCGACGGCGTCCTCCAGGTCGAGGAAGACCTGGTCGGCGGGCAGCCCCCGGGCCTTGTCGATCATCTTCTGGCTGGACCCGGGGACCGCGAGGTTCGAACGGCGGGGACGCAGCTGGCGGTCGGTCACGTGAGGCCTCCTCAAGCGGCGCCGGACGGCACGCGGCGTGCGTCGGCGCAGGGGAACGGCGAGACAGGTCCACGCTAACCGGGGGTCAGCCCGCGGCCGCCGCCGGGTCCGGCCCGTCCGGGGCGCCCACGGGGGCGACCCGTCCGGCCGACCGCACCACGATCACGAGGCCGGCCAGGATGAGGCCCGCGGCCGGCAGGATGCCCCACGGCGGCACCTGGCCGAGCCACACCGCCGCCACGAGCGTCGCCCCCGGCATCTCGAACAGGATCCCGAGCGACACGATGGTCGGCGAGGTGCGCTTGAGCACCCGGTTGAGCACGGAGTGGCCGAGCAGCTGCGCGGTGGCGGTGAGGGCCAGCAGCTTGACCCAGGTGTCGGCGTCGTACCCGCCCAGCTGCTGCCCGCCCACCAGGCAGGCGACCAGCAGGACGGCCGCGCAGACCCCGTAGCACAGCAGCGTGTACGAGGTGGTGCTCACCGTTTGGCGCACCCGCGATCCGACGCTCACATAGGCCGCGGCGAACACCGCGCCGATCAGCGCCAAGGCGTCGCCCACGAGCGCCGAGGGGTCGAGCGACACGTCGACGCCGGTGAGGACGAGCACCCCGATCAGGGCCACCCCGATCCCGGTCCAGGCCTGGCGCGGAATCCGCTGCCCGGTGGCCTGGGCGATGAGGGCCGCCCAGATCGGCTGGGTCGCGACCAGCGCGGTCGAGGCCGCGACGGTGGTGTAGTCCAGCGACGGGATCCAGGTGCCGAAGTGCAGGGCGAGCAGCAGGCCGGCCAGCGCCGCCAGCCTCAGCTCGCGGCGGCTGAGCCCGGCCAGCTCCGCGCGGCGGGTGGCGAGCGCGAACGGGGCGATCGCCGCGGTGCCGAACGCGTTGCGCCAGAAGGCGATGGCCAGCGCCGGGGCCGCGGTGGCAGCGATCAGCGGAGCGGACACCGAGACCGCCAGGACCCCGACGCCGAGCAGCACCAGGTCCGCGGTCGGCGGCCGCTGCAGGGCTCCGCCCGAGGGAGGCGGGGCTGCTGACGGCACGGCGCCCATGGTGGCAGGGCGGCCGCGCAGTCTCCGCGCACCCGTTCACCGGCTAGGCCGAGGGGATCGCGACCCGCCCGGACGCCACGGGGACGACGGCGCCGGCCACCCGGACCCGGAAAGCCCGCGATCCGCTGGACTCCACCCGGCACGCCAACCGGGACGGGCGCCCATCTCCACCCCCTGCGCCACCCGATAGGCCGTCTCACCGTCCGCGGCCACCAGGCCGCTCGCGGCGAGCCACACCCCGAGTCCGAGCGCCGCCGAGCCGGTCGCCGCATCCTCGGCGACCCCGACGTCGCCAGCGAACATCCGGGCCCGCGCCGATGCCGTCGCGGGGTCCCACGCGACCACGTAGCACGCCGGTCGCCTCCGCCACCGGGTGCGCGAAGCCGGCCAGCGCCGACAGGTTGGGCGAGCAGCGGCCGAGCGCCCCCGGTCGGACCGGCAGGATCGCGAACCCGATGCCGGTGCCGCAGACGCGCGGAGGGGCGGCCGGGTCGAGGTCGGCCGGGTCTAGCCCCACCGCCGACAGCAGGGGTCCCGGGTCGACCGGATCCGATGCGCTGGGCGCGTCCGCCGTCAGCTCCACCGACGGCCGTCGACCGCCACCTCAAGCGGCAGATCACCAGCGCCGCACCGCTGAACGACGCGGCCGGGCGCGAGCCGCCCGAGGTGGACCATCAGCCACGCCGTGCCCACCGAGGGGTGGCCGGCGAACGGCAGCTCCACCGACGGGGTGAAGATGCGCAGCCGGTAATCGGCCCCCTCCCCTCCTGGGTCTACCGGGAAGGCGGTCTCCGAGAGGTGGAACTCCCGGGCCAGCGCCTGGAGCTGGTGGTCGGCGAGCGCGTCGGCCCCGAGGACGACCGCAAGCGGGTTGCCCGCGAAGGCCCGGTCGGTGAAGACGTCGACCACGTGGTACTCAAGCGACTCGGCGAGATCTGCGGCGGTGCTGCGTCACGCCACCCCACGATACCGACACCCCGATACCCTGCGGCCATGTCCGGCGCGGCCCCCCGGGTCTTCATCGCGCGCCTGGCCGGCGCCTCGGTGTTCGACCCGAACGGCGACCAGGTCGGGCGGCTGCGCGATGTCGTCGTCGCGCTGCGGGGCCCGGGGCTGCCCCCGCGGGTGCTCGGCCTGGTGGTCGAGGTGCCGATGCGGCGGCGCATCTTCGTCCCGATCCTGCGGGTCACCTCGATCGACCCCGGCCAGATCGTGACCACCGGCGTGGTCAACATGCGCCGCTTCGAGCAGCGGGGCAACGAACGGCTGGTGATCGGCGAGATCGTCGACCGCAAGGCCCACCTCGCAGGCGACCCCTCCGGCAGCCCGGTCACCGTCGTCGACACCGCGATGGAGCAGGACAAGGCGCGCGACTGGCTGCTCGTCGAAGGTCTTCGTGCGCCGCGGCGGCAGCGGCTTCCGCCGTCGGGGCGAGACCCTCACCGTCGCGTGGGACGGCCTTGTCGGGCTCTCCGACGACGAGCAGGACCAGGCGGCCGACAGCCTGGTGGCGTCCTTCGAGAAGCTGCGACCCGCCGATATCGCCAGCGCCCTGCAGGACCTGCCCGCCAAGCGGCGGGCCGAGGTCGCCGCGGCGCTCGACGACGAGAAGCTCGCCGACGTGCTCGAGGAGCTGCCCGAGGACGAGCAGGTCGAGATCCTGGCCGCCCTGGCAGGAGGAGCGCGCCGCCGACGTGCTCGAGGCGATGGGGCCCGACGACGCCGCCGACCTGCTGCGCGAGCTGCCCCCGGAGCAGGCCCAGGAGCTGCTCGACCTGATGGAGCCCGAGGAGGCCGAGGACGTCCGCCGCCTGATCGGCTACGACGACTACTCCGCCGGCGGCCTGATGACCACCGAGCCGGTGGTGCTGTCGCCCGACGCCACGGTCGCCGATGCCCTCGCGCGGATCCGCAACTCCGACCTCTCCCCCGCGCTCGCCTCGCAGGTCTACGTCGTGCGGCCCCCGCTGGAGACGCCCACCGGGCGCTTCCTCGGCGTGGCCCACTTCCAGCGGCTGCTCCGCGAGCCGCCGTCGACGCTGGTGTCGGCCGTCATCGACACCGACCTGGAGGCGGTCGGCCCGGAGGCCCCGCTCGGCGCCGTCACGCGCTACTTCGCCACGTACAACCTGGTCGCGCTGCCCGTCGTGGACCCGGGCGGGCACCTCCTGGGCGCCGTCACCGTCGACGACGTGATCGACCACATGCTGCCCGAGGACTGGCGCGAGACCGAGCTCGCCGACGAAGCGGCCGAGGCCGCCCGACAGGCGGCCGACGATGGCGCGTGACCGCCGCCGCGCGAGCGGCCCCCGCCTCGACCAGCCGTACGAGCCGCGCCGGATGACGCGGCCGACCGTCGACCCTGAGCGGTTCAACGCCGCGTCCGAGCGGATCGCCCGGTTCATCGGCTCGTGGCGGTTCATCGGCTACATGACGGCGTTCGTCGCGTCGTGGGTGCTCT
This sequence comes from uncultured Actinomycetota bacterium, assembly GCA_963818455.1. Classification (GTDB taxonomy): domain Bacteria; phylum Actinomycetota; class Actinomycetes; order CAVWCF01; family CAVWCF01; genus CAWFSE01. The sequence continues at coordinate 218,373 of CAWFSE010000009.1, read as the reverse complement.
GGAACGTCTTCGCGCCGGACGACTGGAAGTTCGACCCGTGGCCGTTCATCGGCCTGACCCTGATGCTGTCCCTGCAGGCCTCCTACGCCGCACCGCTGATCCTGCTCGCGCAGAACCGGCAGACCGACCGCGACCGGGTCACCTTCGCCGAGGACCGCAGCCGCACCGACCGGCTGATCGCCGACGCCGACTACCTCACCCGCGAGCTCGCCGGCCTGCGCCAGGGCCTCGGCGAGGTCGCCACCCGCGACTTCGTCCGGGCCGAGTTCCGCGACCTGCTCGACGAGCTGCTCCAGGAGCAGGCCGAGGCCGAGCGCAAGCGCAAGAAGGAGCGCAAGCGCCGCCGCGACGCCGCGCGGGCCAGGGCCGAGAAGGCCGCCGCGCGAGCGCAGGAGGAGGCGGCCAAGGCCGCCGCCAAGGCGGCCAAGGCCGCCGAGCCCCCTGCCGGCTGATCTGCTCCGACGCGCTCGGCGCTTCACCCGGCGGCCCGGACCGGCCGACAACCATTCCGTGACCGCAGTCGCGCCGGACCGGCCTGCCCTGAGGCGGCGTGACTCGGCGCTGCGCAGGCGCCTGGGCGAGGTGCTGGTCGCCCGCGGGCACCTGACCCCCGAGCGCCTCGACGAGGCGCTCGCCGAGCAGGTCGAGGACGGCTCCCCGCGCCGCCGGCTCGGGCGGATCCTCATCGACGAGGGCGTCCTCGACGAGCACACCCTGGCGGTGGCCTTGGGCGACCTGCTCGGGCTGCCCGTGGTGGACCTGAGCCGGGAGACCGTCGAACCGGACGTGGCCCGGCTGCTGCCGCGGGCCGTGGCCGAGCGCGCTCAGATCGTGGTGCTCGCCCTGGTGGGACGCGCCGTCCGGGTCGCCGCCGCCGACCCCACCAACGTGGTCGCCCTCGACGACGTGCGGCTGCACACCGGGGCGCACGACGTCGACGTGGTGGTGGCGACCGAGACCCAGGTGCGCGACCACCTGCGTCGGCTGTGGACCCTGACCGACGAGTCCCTCGACATCACCGCGATGGCCGATGAGCCCGAGGAGCCGCCGCTGGACGAGCGGGCGCTGCGCTCCGCCGTCGACGACGCCCCGACGGTCCGCCTGGTCAGCGCGATGCTGGCCGAGGCCGTGCGCGAGGGGGCCAGCGACCTCCACGTCGAGCCGCAGCGCGACGGGCTGCGGATCCGGCACCGGGTCGACGGGGTGCTGCGCGACGTGATGCTGCTGCCCAAGGGCGCCTCGGCCGCCGTGGTCAGCCGGCTCAAGATCCTGTCCGGGCTGGACATCGCCGAGCGGCGGATCCCGCAGGACGGCCGAGCCCGGATCGCCGTCGACGGAACCGCGGTCGACGCCCGCGTCAGCACCCTGCCCGGGCTGCACGGCGAGAAGGTCGTCCTGCGGCTGTTCGCGACCGATGCCGCCGTGCAGCCGCTCGCCACCCTGGGGCTGGCCGCCGCGCAGTTGGACGTCGTCGAGCGCATCCTCGCCGCGCCCCAGGGCCTGGTGCTCATCACCGGGCCCGACCGGCTCGGGCAAGACCCGCACGCTGTACGCGGCCCTGGCCCGCGTGCTCACCCCCGAGGTCAACGTCGTGACGCTCGAGGATCCGATCGAGCTGCAGCTGCCGGGGATCACCCAGGTCGCCGTCCACCCCCGAAGCGGGATGACCTTCGCGCGCGGGCTGCGCGCGGTGCTGCGGCAGGACCCCGACGTCGTCATGGTCGGCGAGGTCCGCGACAGCGAGACCGCCGAGCTCGCCCTGCAGGCCGCGCTGACCGGCCACCTCGTGCTCACCACGCTGCACACCAACGACGCGCCCGGGGCGCTGACCCGCCTGGTCGACATGGGCGTCGAGCCCTACCTCGTGGCCTCCTCGCTGTCGCTCGTCGTGGCCCAGCGCCTGGTCCGGCAGCCGTGCCCCGCGTGCGCCGGCCCGTACGAGCCGCCCGACGCGGTCCTCGCCGGGCTCGGGCTCGACCCGGGAGTCGCTCGCCGGCGCCACCCCCCGGCGCGGTGACGGGTGCCCCGCCTGCGCCAGCTCGGGCTACCGGGGGCGGCGCGGGGTGTTCGAGGTGCTGGAGGTCACGCCCGTCGTGCGCCACGCCATCGGCGGGGGCGAGGAGGCGCTCGCCGAGGCAGCCGCGGCGACCGGCCTCGAGCGGCTGCGCGAGCACGCCCTGGCCGTGGCCGCGCGCGGCGAGACGACGTACGAGGAGGTGCTGCGGGCCACCCGCGGCTGAGCGCCCGATTGGTGTCCGCGGCGGGCGGCCGTAGCCTGGACCGCATGCCCACGCCCACCGTCGAGCAGGTCCACGCCGCGCTGTCGGCCGTCCAGGACCCCGAGATCCACCAGCCGATCACCGACCTCGGCATGGTCGAGACCGTCGAGGTCGACGCCAGCGGACGGGTGCGGGTCGTCGTCCTGCTGACCGTCGCCGGCTGCCCGCTGCGCGACACCATCACCCGCGATGTCACCGCCGCCGTCGGCGCCGTCGCGGGCGTGACCGACGTCGACCTGGAGCTCGGCGTGATGGGCGACGAGCAGCGCCGCGACCTCGCCACCCGGCTCCGGGGCGGCCAGGCCGAGCGCGAGATCCCGTTCGCCCAGCCCGGTTCGCTCACCCGCGTGTACGCGGTGGCCAGCGGCAAGGGCGGCGTCGGCAAGTCCTCGGTGACGGTCAACGTGGCGGTGGCGATGGCCGCCCAGGGTCTGCGCGTCGGCGTGCTCGACGCCGACATCTACGGCCACTCGATCCCGCGGATGCTCGGCGCGCACGCCCGGCCGACCCAGGTCGAGAACATGATCATGCCGCCGGCGGCGCACGGCGTGAAGGTCATCTCGATCGGGATGTTCACCGCCGGCAACACCCCGGTGGTGTGGCGCGGGCCGATGCTGCACCGCGCCCTGCAGCAGTTCCTGTCGGACGTCTACTGGGGCGACCTCGACGTGCTCCTGATGGATCTGCCGCCCGGCACCGGCGACATCGCCATCTCGGTGGCGCAGTTGGTGCCGTCGGCCGAGATCCTGGTGGTGACCACCCCCCAGGCCGCCGCCGCGGAGGTCGCCGAGCGGGCCGGGACGATCGCCCTGCAGACCCACCAGCGGATCGCCGGCGTCGTCGAGAACATGTCCGGCTTCCCGTGCCCGCACTGCGGCGAGGTGGTCGACGTGTTCGGCAGCGGCGGCGGGCGCACGGTGGCCGACGCGCTCTCCCGCTCGGTCGGCGCCGAGGTGCCCCTGCTCGCCCAGGTGCCGCTGGACCCGCGCGTCCGCGAGGGCGGCGACGACGGGCAGCCGCTGGTGCTGTCCGATCCGGCCGCTCCCGCCGCGCAGGCGCTGACCGCCGTGGCCACCGCCCTGGGCCGCCGGCAGCGGGGCCTGGCCGGGCTCAGCCTGTCGATCTCGCCCGCGGGCTAGGTCGCGTCGGGGTCGATCACCGGGCGCGGGGCGGGGTCACCCGCGGGCCGCGCGTCGCTGGTCGCGCGCACGTCCCGGGCGGCCGCGTCGAACGGCTCGCGCACCGGGTCGACCACCGCCCGCCGCACGGCGCCCTTCGGGTCGAAGGCGACCTCGGCCACCTCGGGCCCGAGCGTCTCGGTCACCTGCGATCGGGCCTGCACGGCGAGCGCGCCGGATCTCGCGCAGCCACCTGGCCCCCTCGGCGGCCGCCTTGGGCAGCCGGTCGGGGCCGAAGACGAACAGCGCGATCACGGCCAGGGCGGCGAACTCCCAGAACCCGATGTCGAACACGTCCGCCTCCCTCCGCGCCTGGGGTACGCGGCCAGGGTACGCCGCGGCGCCGGGCTAGTCGCTGGCCTCGCCGAGCGTGATCGTCGCCGTGCGCTCCTCGTCGCCGCGCAGGTAGGTGACGCCGATCGTGTCCCCGGGGGCCTTGGCCCGGATGGCGACGATCAGCTCGTCGGCGCCCTGGATGGCCACCCCGTCGACCTCGGTGATGACGTCGCCCGGCTCGAGGCCGGCCTGGTCGGCCGGGCCGCCCGGGGTGATCCCCGGGTTGCCGCGGCTGTCCTGGGCGGCGATCCGGGCGCCCTGGCCCTGGTAGGTGGAGTCCAGGGTGGCCCCGACGATCGGGTACGACGCCGAGCCGGTCGCGATGAGCTGCTCGGCGACCCGGCGGGCCTGGTTGATCGGGATCGCGAAGCCGAGCCCGATGCTGCCGCTCTGCGTCCCCTGCCCGGCGCCCAGGGTGGCGATCGCGGAGTTCACGCCGATGACCGCGCCGTTGGCGTCCACCAGCGGGCCGCCGGAGTTGCCGGGGTTGATGGCCGCGTCGGTCTGCAGGGCGGCGATGAACGAGCGGTCGCTGCCGGTGTCCCCCCCGGCGGTGACCGGGCGGTTGAGGGCGCTGATGATGCCGGAGGTCACCGTGCCCGGACAGGCCCAGCGGGGAGCCGATCGCGATCGCCGAGTCGCCCTGGACCACCCCGTCGGAGTTGCCGAGCGTCGAGGTGGCCAGCCCGCCGCGGTCGACCTTGAGCACCGCGAGGTCGTACGAGGTCGAGCGGCCGACGATCTCGGCCCTCTCGCGCGAGCCGTCCTGGAAGGTCACGCTGATCTCGCCGGCGCCGTCCGCGGCGGACTCGACGACGTGGTTGTTGGTCAGCAGGTAGCCGTCGGCGCGGATGACGAAGCCGGACCCGGTGCTCCCGGAGGTCCCGTTGCGGACCGCGATCGACACCACGGTCGGCAGCACCGCGGCCGCGATCCCGGCGACGCTCTCCGGGTCGCGCGCCAGATCGCCGGCGGGGACCCCGCCCAGGCTGGCGTTCGAGTCGGTGAGCTGCTGGTCGGAGCGCTCGGCGAGGTACCACCCGGCGGCTCCGCCGACCACGCCGGCCAGCAGGGTGAGCGCGAGGGCGCCGGCCACGATCCGCCCGGTCCGGGACTTGGCCTTCGGCGGCCGGCCGAGGGTGTCGGTCTGCGGCACTCCGTACGGCTCGTACGGCTGGTAGGGCTGGAACGGCGCCTCGGGGGCGGCCGGACGGTACGGCGTCTGCCACGCGGGGTCGCCGGCCGGCGGCAGCTGCTCGGTCGGCAGGGTGGCGGTGGCCGTGGCCGCAGCGGTGGTCGACCAGGGGTCGGCGGCCGGCATGGCGGCGGCGGCGGCGTCCTCGCCGGGCGCCTCGGCGGTGGGCGGCTCGACGGCGGGCCCGGGCTCTCGGCCGGCGGGTCCAGGGGGGCGTGGGCTCGTCCGGGCCGCCGGTCGCCGGCTGCGACCACCAGGGGGTGTCGGTCATCGGGGCTGTCCTCACTGGGCTGTCCCGCGCACACTGCTGATGGGTGTGATTGTTCCCCACGATCCTGGGATCTGCCTGTGAGCACCCTGGACGCCCGCCCCCGGTAGGCTTGATCACGTGACCGAGCACGCATCCGCAGCCGCCAGCGAGGCCTATGCCGACACGCTCGCCACCGAGGACGACGTGCTCACCGCGGCCCGCGCACGTGGCGCCGAGGTGGGCGTCCGGGCCGTCACCCCCAGCACCGGCGCGGCCCTGCGCCTGCTCGCCCGCCTGGTCGAGGCCCGCTCCGTCGTCGAGGTCGGCACCGGCGCCGGCGTGTCGGGCGTGTGGCTGCTGCGCGGCATGGACCCCGAGGGCGTCCTCACCACCGTCGATGTCGAGGCCGAGCACCACCGGCTCGCCCGGGAGACCTTCATCGAGGCCGGCTTCGCCCCTCGGCGCGCCCGGCTGATCGCGGGCCGCGCCGCCGAGGTCCTGCCCCGCCTCGCCGACGCCTCGTACGACCTGGTCTTCCTGGACGCCGAGCCGGTCGCCTGGGCCGAGCACATCGCCGAGGCGTCCCGGCTGCTGCGCCCTGGCGGGCTGCTGGTGATCGACGACGCGCTGGCCGGCGGGCAGGTGGCCGACCCCGCCCAGCGCGATCCGGACACCGTGGCCGCCCGCGAGGCGGGCAAGGCCCTGCACGACGACGTGCGCTGGGTGCCCGCGCTGCTCACCGTCGGCCGCGGCCTGCTGGTCGCGGTCCGCGCCTGACCCCGGCGGCCCCGCCCGCCAGCCACGCGATCAGCAGGCGGGCGCCGAATCCGGTCGCGCCCTTGACCACCTCGTGCTCGTCGGCGTCGGCGCGCCCCGTGCCCGCGATGTCCAGGTGGGCCCAGGGGCGGTCCCCGGTGAAGGCCCGCAGGAACAGCGCCGCCGTGATCGACCCGCCGCCCCAGGCCGCGGGCCGGTGCGGGACGTGCGCGAGGTCGGCCACCGGAGAGGCCAGCGCGGGGACGTACGCGTCGGGCATCGGCATCCGCCACACCCGCTCGCCGGTCACGTCGGCCGCGGACTCCAGGCCGCCGGCCAGCGGGTCGCTGGTCGCGTAGAGCGCCGCGTGCCGCCGACCCAGCCCGAACGTCGCCGCGCCGGTCAGGGTGGCCACGTCGACCATGGCATCGGGGGCCAGCCGCGCGTCGGCGTAGGCCAGGGCGTCGGCCAGCACGAGCCGGCCCTCGGCGTCGGTGTTGAGCACCTCGACCGTGCGGCCGCCGTACGACGTCGAGCACGTCGCCGGGGCGCTGAGCCGTTCCGCTGGGCATGTTCTCGGCGCAGGCGAGCAGTGCGGTCACCCGCACCGGGGCGTCCACCTCGGGGAGCGCCGCCATGGCGGCGAGCACCGCGCCGGCCCCCGCCATGTCGGTCTTCATCGGGATCATCGCGTCGGCCGGCTTGATCGACAGGCCGCCGGTGTCGAACGTGATGCCCTTGCCGACCAGCACCACGTGGGGCCACTGCGCCGAGCCGGGCGGCCGGTAGCCGAGTTGGACGAGCCGCGGCGGACGCGCCGAGCCCTGGCCCACGCCGAGGATGCCGCCGAAGCCGTCGGCGGCCAGCGCCGGGACGTCCCAGAGCCGCGTCGACAGCCCGCGCTCGGCGGCCACCTCCAGGGCGCGGTCGGCCAGCCACTCGGGCGTCTTCAGATCCGAGGGGGTGGCCGCCAGGTCGCGGGCCAGCCAGGTGGCCTCGGCGGCGGTCTGCGCGGCGCGCACGGCGGCGCGCCAGGTCGGCGGCGGCCCGGGCGACCACGATGAGCTCGCGCGGTTCGGAGGCGCGAGCCGGCCGGCGCGGGGGCGAGTACGAGGCGAGCAGCCAGCCCTCGATCAACGCCTGCACGCGCGCCGCCGGCCGCGGGCCGCTGAGCCGGCCGAGGACCAGCTCGACCGCTCCGGCCGGCGACCGTCGGGCCAGCGCCGCGCCGGCGCGGCGCCACTCCGTCGGGGTGTCGCCCGCGCAGCCGACCAGGACCAGCGCCTCGCGCGGCCCGTCCTGCAGAAGCGGGATCGCGACGGCCTCGCCAGAGGCGGCCTTCGCTCGGGAGCGGGCGAGCACCCGGTCGGGATCGAGCTCCGCGGCGACGAGGGCCTGCGCGGCCGCCCGCGTGAGCGTGGGCCGGCCTGATCCGTCCGAGCCGACCAGCACCGCCAGGACAGGTGCACCCGCCGGGGCCTCCGCAAGCCGAGCCGGCGGCGGCAGCCGGCGGATCCACCCGCCCGCGGTTCGGGGGGCGGAGGTGCGGGGACGTGCGGGCCACGGCGCTGGTCCTCTCGCTCGGCGGGAAGGCCGCGGCCCCCGGTTCCGCGCAGCGGAGTCGGGGGCCGGACCGGGAGGTGAAGAGGGGACTAACTGACCACGGCCTTGAGCTTGTCGCCCAGGTCGCCGGCCTCCTCGGCATTCAGTTCGACGACGAGACGGCCGCCGCCCTCCAGCGGAACGCGCATCACGATGCCGCGTCCCTCCTTGGTCACCTCGAGCGGGCCGTCGCCCGTCCGCGGCTTCATCGCCGCCATCTGCGGTCCCCTTCCTGTTCGGTGCGCCCGCGCCCCCGGAGAGGATGGGCGGACACGCCATTATCCCCGATCCCGGCGCCCGCTCGCGCCACCCACCCCCCACCGCGCCTGATCGGACTCCCTAAGGTGCCGCCATGACCACGGCCGCAGCCCCGCGATTCGCGACCGAGTTGGTCGGCTCCTGGTGCAAGCCGACCTGGCTGGCCGACCACGACCGCGTCTACGGGCACGAGGGCACCTGGTGGCGGCTGGACGGCCAGCAGCGCGCCGACGCCCTCGACGACGCCGTCCGCCTTGCGGTGTACGACCAGGAGCGGGCCGGCCTCACGTACGTCACCGACGGCGAGCAGCGGCGGCAGACCTTCTCCGGCCACTTCTACTCGGGCTTCGGCGGGATCGACTCCGACGCAGCAGGGCGCCGTCACCAACTTCAGCAACGACGTCAACGAGTACCTCACCATGAAGAAGCGGGCGGCGACCTCCGACGCCGACGGCAAGCCCGCCGCCCCGCCGAAGTTCGAGCTGCCCCGGGTGACCGGTCCGCTCACCTGGGAGGCGCCGATCCTCGGCGGCGACGTCGCGTTCCTGCGCGCCTCGACCGACCGGCTCACCAAGGTCACCGTGATCGGCCCGGTGACCTTGGCGCTGCGCCTCGTCGACGAGCACTACGGCTCGCTGCGCGACCTGGCCTTCGCGCTGGCCGAGGTGCTCAACCAGGAGGTCCGGGCGCTTGAGGCCATGGGCGTCGACCTGATCCAGCTCGATGAGCCCGAGGCGCACTTCCGCTACTCGCAGGTGGCCGACTTCGCCGTCGAGGCCATCGACCGCGCCCTGGCCGGGCTGCGCTGCCGCACCGCGGTCCACATGTGCTACGGCTACAGCAGGAACATCGCCGAGAAGCGCGCGACGCCGGTGTACGCCCAGGCCGTCGCCCTGCTGGCCGCCACATCCGCCGACGAGATCTCGCTGGAGTACGCCCAGCCCGGGCACGGACCGGAGCTGCTCGCCGGCGCCGTCGGCAAGACCGTCGCGCTCGGGGTCCTGTCCCTCGACACCGAGGCGCCGGTCGAGTCGGCCGACGAGATCGTGGCGCGGGCCGAGGGCGCCGTCGGCGTGCTCGGGCCCGAGGGCGTGCGGCTCGCCCCCGACTGCGGCATGTGGTTCCTCCCCCGTCCGACCGCGCTGGCCAAGATCAGCGCCATGGAGGCGGCGGCCCGCGTGCTGCGGCAGCGCTACCCGGACTGACCGCGCCGCCAGCAGCCGGCCAGGTGGTCGTCCACCATGCCGACGGCCTGCTGCAGGGCGTACATCGTGGTCGGTCCGACGAAGACGAAGCCGTGGCGCTTGAGCGCCTTGGCCAGCGCGGCCGATTCCGACGTCTGCGCCGGCAGGTCGCCCATCACGAGCGGAGGCGGGCCAGCCGGCGGCGCGAACGACCAGAGCAGCCGGTCGAGCGCGCCCTCCCCCTCGGCGTCGAGCAGCCGCAACGCCGCCCGCGCGTTGGCCATCGCCGCGTCGACCTTGGCCCGGTTGCGGACGATGCCCGGCATCCGCCAGCAGCCTGGCCCGGTCGGCCTCGCCGAACGCCGCGACGGCGGGGATCGAGAAGCCCGCGAAGGCCGCCCGGAAGGCGGGCCGCTTGCGCAGGATGGTCAACCACGACAACCCGGACTGGAACGCCTCCAGGGTGAGCCGCTCGAACAGCGCGTCATCGCCCCGGAGCGGGCGCCCCCACTCCGCGTCGTGGTAGGCCCGGTAGTCGTCCGAGCCGGACCCCCATGGGCAGCGCGCCAGCCCGTCCGCCCCGGTCACTGCCCCGGTCGGCGAGCCGAGCGACGGCCACTCGCTCACGGCCCGGCGGCGTGCTCGGCCTCGACCGCCCGCCCCAGGGCCCGCAGCGACGAGCGCACCCCGGCGGCGAAGGCCGGCCGGACGAGCGGCCACCCGGCTCGGCCCACCGCCCCGAGGGGCAGGTCGAGATCCTCGATCCAGACGAACCGGCTGCGGCCCCCCGGCAGCGGGACGACCTCGAAGATGCCCTGGCCGCGGACCACGCGCCCGGTGTGCTCGACGACGCAGAGCCGCGGCGGGATCCCAGTCGGTGATCACCATGGTGTCCAGGAAGCCCAGCCGGCCGGCCCCGGTGAACGCCTCGATGCCGCCGCCCACCCCGACCCCGCCTTGATCGGTCGCGCGGACGGTCGTGCCGAGCATCCACTCGGACTGCCGCTCCCAGTCGGTGACGGCCGCCCAGACGGCCTCCGGCGGGGCGTCGACGACGACATCGACCTGGATCCGGCGGCGGCCGGGCGCGAGGGCCGTCATTCGACGGGCCCGGCGGAGCTCAGCGGCGGACGTCTCGCGCGTCGGCCACTCGCGCTCGATCCGGTCGAGCAGGGCGTCCACCTGATCCATCCGGTACCCGCGGAAGCCGACGCTGAAGCGCACCTGGGCGAGGTCCTCGGCCGCCAGCGGGCGATCCGCCGGCAACGCCAGCGGCGGGCGGTCCGGCGAGGCGGGCGCCGCCGCGCCGGCACGTCCGGAGGCGACGACCGCCACCCCCGCGAGGATGGCCAGGCCGATGACGAGCTCAAGCACGGGCATGCCCCGATCGTGCCACGCTGCGCGCCTGCGTCGCTTGCACAGCGTCCCTTACACACCCCGTACGCGGCAGCCACCCCCGTCCTGACCTGCGCCTGGTGCTCTAGGAGCACGCATCACCCGACCGACGTACCCCAGCCCAGGAGGACCACCGTGAACAGCAACCCGCTCCCCGCCCCGTCCCGCCCGGCCCGGACCGCCCGCGCGGCCGCCTGGGTGGCCGTCGGCGCCGTCGGCGCCAGCATGCTCACCGGGATCGCGGTCGCCGCCGATCGGCCCGCGTCCGTGGCCGGGTCGTCCGTGGCCAGCGCGACCGCCGGCGTCGAGTCGGGCCCCCGCGACCTGATGCGACGCGCCGGCACGGGTGCTGCACGGGGAGTTCGTGGTCGCCGACCGCGAGGGGGCCACCCGGACGATGCTCGTGCAGTCCGGCGAGGTGACCGCCGTGGACGGCGCCACCCTGACCGTGAAGAGCAAGGACGGCTGGACGGCGACCTGGACGACGACGGACGAGACCAAGGTCCGCGAGGGCCGCACGAAGGCGGCCGTCGTCCGACATCTCCGTCGGCGACCGGGTCCGGGCCACCGGAGACCGGGTCGCGGAGAAGAAGGGCGCCGCCAAGATCGTGCTGATCGGCGCCGGCCCGCAGGCGGCGCCGGCGGGCTAGCCGGAAGCGGCCAGGGCGTGGACGGCCTCCTCGACGGAGGTCGTCCACGCCACCGCGTCCCGGGCCTCGGGCAGCACGAACGCCGCGGCCGCGAGCCCGTCGACGAGCGCCCGCAACGGCGCGAGGTCGCCGTACGGGTCCAGGACGACCACCGGCTTGGCGTGCATCCCGAGGGCCCGCGACGTCCACACCTCCAGCAGCTCCTCGAGCGTGCCGATGCCGCCGGGGAGGGCGAGGAACGCGTCGGCTCGGTTGTCCATGACGCCCTTGCGCTCGCGCATGTCCTCGGTGACGACCAGGACGTCGGCGGCGAGGTCGGCGACCTCGCGATCGGCCAAGGCCCGCGGGATCACGCCCGTGGTGTGGCCCGCCCGCCTCGCGGACCGCGTGGGCCACCGCCCCCATCATCCCGACCGAGCCGCCCCCGCTGACCAGGTCCAGGCCGGCGGCGGCCAGGGCGCGCCCGACCTCATCGGCGAGCGCGAGGTAGCGGGGGTCGATGGCGTCGCTGCTGGCGCAGTAGACGCAGACGGCGGGCACGCGCGCACCGTACCCGCCCTGGCGGGCGCCCGCCGCGGGTCGCCGCGTCAGTCGCCGGCGGCCTTCTGCTCGGCCTCGATGAGCGCCGAGATCGAGGCCTCCTCACGGCCCCGCTGCCCCTCGCGGTCGAGGTCGCTCGCGACGATGTGCGCCACCGCCTCGTCGGGGTCGTCGGTGACGAGCACGAGGTCGAGGTCGGCGGCCGCGATCTTCCCTCCCGGCAGGACCGTGGACCGCATCCAGTCGAGCAGGCCGCCCCAGTAGGCGGAGCCCATCAGCACCAACGGGAACGCGGTCACCTTGCGGGTCTGCACCAGGGTCAGCGCCTCGAACAGCTCGTCGAAGGTGCCGAAGCCGCCGGGAAGGACGACGAATCCCTGGGCGTACTTCACGAACATCGTCTTGCGGACGAAGAAGTACCGGAAGTTGATGCCCAGGTCGACCCACTCGTTCATCGACTGCTCGAAGGGCAGCTCGATGCCGAGGCCCACCGACACCCCGCCCGCCTCGCAGGCGCCCTTGTTGGCGGCCTCCATCGACCCCGGGCCCGCCGCCGGTGATGACCGCGTAGCCGGCCTCGACCAGCCCCGCGCCCAGCCGCTCGGCCAGGGCGTACTCGGCGTGGTCGCGGCCGGTGCGCGCCGAGCCGAACACCGAGACCGCGGGGCCGAGCTCGGCCAGCATGCCGAAGCCCTCGACGAACTCGGCCTGGATGCGCAGCACGCGCCATGGGTCGAGGTGCACCCAGTCGCTCGGGCCGCGGCTCTCCAGCAGCCGCTGGTCGGTCGTGGAGGCGGGGACCTGATCGCGGCGCAGCGTCACCGGGCCGCGCTGGCGCTCGGGGATGTCGCCGTCGGGGCGGCGGACGAAGCCGTTCATGCCCGCCAGGGTAGGCGCGCGCCCTGGTCCAGCCCCCCAGCGTTGGGGTTGCGCGACAGTTAGTTGTGTGTTCAACTACATCTAGTTGAACCCTCAACCACTTAGGAGCCCCTCATGACCGCCACCACCGCCCTCTCCCCGACCACCGGCACCTGGGTCCTGGACCCCGCCCACACCCGCCTGGGCTTCGAGGCCCGCCACGCGATGGTGAGCAAGGTCCGCGGCAGCTTCGGGATCTTCGAGGGCACCCTCGTCCTGGACGGCGAGAACCCGGCCAACTCCCGGGCGACCGTCGTCATCGACGCGTCGAGCATCAGCACCGGCAGCGCCGACCGCGACGCGCACCTGCGCTCGGGCGACTTCCTCAACGTCGAGGAGTTCCCCACCCTCACCTTCACCTCGACGTCCGTCCGCCAGGACGGCGACGACTTCGTGATGGTCGGGGAGCTGACCATCCGCGGCACCACCCGTCCGGTGCAGATCACCGCCGACCTCGAGGGCGTCGTCGACGACCCGTGGGGCAACACCAAGATCGGCTTCGAGGGGCTGGCGTCGCTGTCGCGCAAGGACTTCGGACTCACCTGGAACGTCGCGCTCGAGGCCGGCGGCGTGCTGGTGAGCGACACCATCAAGATCGTGCTCGACGTGCAGGCCGCCCGGCAGGCCTGAGCCCGGCGGCTCGGGTGGCGCTGCCGGCGGCACCCGAGCAGCGGCGTCACCCGAGCAGCCAGGCCCGCATCCGGCGCTCGCAGGACTCGATCTGGGCGATCGGCACGTGCTCCTCGCGGGTGTGGGCGAGCGCGGGATCCCCCGGTCCGAAGTTGACGGCGGGGATCCCCAGCGCCGAGAAGCGGGCCACGTCGGTCCAGCCGTACTTCGGCAGCGGCTGGCCGCCCACCGCGGCCACGAACGCCTGGGCGGCCGGCCGGTCCAGCCCTGGCCGGGCGCCCTCGCCGGAGTCCACCGTGCGCACGTCGTACCCGTCGAACACCTCGGCGAGGTGGGCCTCGGCCTCGGCCACCGAGCGGTCCGGCGCGAAGCGGTAGTTGACCGTCACCACGCACTCATCCGGGATCACGTTGCCGGCCACCCCCCCGGCGATCCACACCGCGTTCAGCCCCTCGCGGTACTCCAGGCCCTCGACCACCGGCCGCCGCGGCGCGTAGGCGCGCAGGCGGTCGAGCACGTCCGCGGCGCCGTGGATGGCGTTGTCCCCCAACCACGAACGGGCCGAGTGCGCCCGTCGTCCGGCCGTGCGCACCTCGACGCGCAGGGTGCCCTGGCAGCCGCCCTCGACCCCGGCGTTGCTCGGCTCCATCAAGACGGCGAAGTCGGCCGCCAGCCAGTCCGGGTGCCGTTCGGCGACCCGCTTGAGCCCGTTGCGGACCTCCTCGACCTCCTCGTTGTCGTAGAACACGTACGTCACATCGCGGACCGGCTCGGCGACGTGCGCGGCCAGGCGCAGCGCCACCGCGACGCCGCCCTTCATGTCGCACGACCCCAGCCCGTGCACGAGGCCGTCCACGCTTCCGCCCTCGATCCGGCCCGGGTGGTTGCCGGCGGCGGGCACCGTGTCGAGGTGTCCGGCGATCACCACGCGCTCGGCGCGGCCCAGCTCCGTGCGGGCCACCACCGTGTCGCCGTCGCGGGCCACCGCGAGGTGCCCGAAGCCGCGCAGCGCGGCCTCGACCGCGTCGGCGAGGGGCTTCTCGTGGCCGGACTCCGAGAAGACGTCGACGAGGGCCAAGGTGAGCGGGCCAGCGGGGAGCCCGAGGTCGAGGCGCGGGGTGAGGTCCACGCGCTGAGCCTAGGCCGGGGCGGCCTAGGCTGGCTGGCCATGAGCGACCAGCGCACCGCGTACGGCATCGGCCTGGCGACGGAGGACGCCGCCACCGGCCAGCTGCTCGACGTCTGGTACCCCTCCCCCGCGCTGGGCGAGCAACCGGCCGGAGCCACTCCCGAGCTGCTCGCGCTCGAGGGCGCCGACGAGGACCGCGGCACGAGGTCCCACGTGCTCAGCCGATCGATCGATCTGGACGCGCCGCCCGCCGACGCCGCCGACGTCTACCTGCGCCTGCACCTGCTCTCCCACCGGCTGGTCCGCCCGCACGGGCTCTCGCTGGCCGGCGTCTTCGGCCTGCTCGCCAACGTCGTCTGGACCAGCCACGGGCCGTGCGCCGTCGACGGGTTCGAGGCGACCCGGGCGAGGCTGCGGCGCCGCGGATCGGTGGCGGTCTACGGCGTGGACAAGTTCCCGCGGATGACCGACTACGTCGTGCCGACCGGCGTGCGGATCGCCGACGCCGACCGGGTGCGGCTCGGCGCCCATCTGGCGGCCGGCACCACGGTCATGCACGAGGGCTTCGTGAACTTCAACGCCGGCACCCTCGGCGCCTCCATGGTGGAGGGCCGGATCAGCGCCGGGGTCGTCGTCGGCAACGACTCCGACATCGGCGGCGGCGCCTCGATCATGGGCACCCTGTCCGGCGGCGGCAGCGAGGTGGTCTCGGTGGGCGAGCGCTGCCTGCTCGGCGCCAACGCGGGCATCGGGATCAGCCTCGGCGACGACTGCGTGGTCGAGGCGGGCTGCTACCTCACCGCCGGCTCCAAGATCGCCCTCCCCGACGGCGGCGTGGTCAAGGCCCGCGAGCTGTCCGGCCGCTCCGGCCTGCTGTTCCGCCGCAACTCGCAGACCGGCGCGCTCGAGGTGGTCGCCCGCAGCGGCTCCTGGGGCGGGCTGAACGCCGACCTGCACGCCAACGACTGAGCCACCGCAACCGTGCGCCGACCTGCCGCTCCGTCCAGCCCTGGGGGCGCTGGCGATCGCCGGAGCGGGGCTGCTGACCATCGGGGCGGCCGCCGCCGTGGAGTGGCCGACGGCGCTGGGGCCGATCGTGCTGAGCGAGCGCTGCGTCGTCGCCGGGTCAGGCGGTCGCCTACACCCCGGAGGAGGTGCGCGCCGCCTGGGGCGCTCCGCCACCCGAGCTGGCGCCCGCGGTCGGCGGGTCGCAGCAGGCGGCGCTGTCCTGCACGGTGCGGCCCGCAGAGGCCCTTCTCCAGCCCGAGGGGGCCGACGGGCTCACCGACCGAGCCCGGGCGGTCCGCGACGCGGCCACCGAGGTGTTCGGCCCGCTGCCGACCGGCGGCTACCAGCCGGGCGGGGTCACCAGCGGGCACATCGCCGGCTCCGCGCACTACGACGGCCGGGCCGTGGACCTGTTCTTCCGCCCGGTCGGCGACCCGGACCAGAACGCCAAGGGCTGGGCCCTGGCCCACTGGCTCGTCGCGCACGCCTCGACGTACTCGGTCGCCACCGTGATCTACGACGACCGGATCTGGACCGCGCGCCGCTCCACCGAGGGCTGGCGGCCGTACGCGCACCCCAGCGGCGACACCGACAACGCCGTCCTGCAGCACCGCGACCACGTGCACGTCGATGTCGTGCGCGGCAGCGCGGGAGGGATCAGCGGGCAGCGGTGAGCCGGGCGCAGCCGGCCTCGACGCGCTCGTCGGTGGCGGTGAGGGCGACCCGCACGTGGCGGGCGCCGGCCGGGCCGTAGAACTCGCCGGGCGCGACCAGGATCCCCCGCTCGGCCAGCCAGCGCACGGTCTCCCAGCAGGGCTCGTCCCGGGTGGCCCACAGGTAGAGCCCGGCCTCGGAGTGATCGACCCGGAAGCCCGCCTCGCGCAGGGCCGCCAGCAGCAGGTCGCGGCGCGCTGCGTAGCGCGCCCGCTGCTCGCGTCGACGTGCGCGTCGTCGTCCAGCGCGGCCGCCATCGCCGCCTGCACCGGCGCGGGCACGATCAGCCCGGCGTGCTTGCGGACCGCGAGCAGCTCGCGCCACGACGCGAGGCGTCACCGGCCACGAACCCGGCCCGGTAGCCGGCCAGGTTGGAGCGCTTGGACAGCGAGTGCACCGCGAGCAGCCCCTCGTGCGACCCGCCGCAGACGTCCGGGTGCAGCACCGAGACCGGCGCTCGGCTCCAGCCCAGCTCGAGGTAGCACTCGTCGCTGACACGACGAGCGCGCCCCGCTCGCGGCGCCCAGTCGACCACCTTGCGCAGGTGCTCGGCGGGCAGCACCCGCCCGGTCGGGTTGGACGGCGAGTTCACCCAGACCAGCGCGACCCGGCGCGGGCCGAGCGCGGTCAGCGAGTCGGAGCGCACGCGGCTCGGCGCCGGCCAGCCGGGCGCCGACCTCGTACGTCGGGTAGGCGAGCTCGGGCACGACGACCACGTCGCCCGGGCCGAGGCCGAGCAGCGTGGGCAGCCAGGCCACCAGCTCCTTGGAGCCGATCGTCGGCAGCACCTCGGTGGCCGGGTCCGCGTCGGCGCCCAGCCGGCGGGCCAGCCAGCGCGCCGCGGCCTCGCGCAGCGCGGGCGTGCCGAGCGGTCGTGCGGGTAGCCGGGCGCGTCGGCCGCCTCGGCCAGGGCGCGCTGGACCACCTCCGGCACCGGGTCGACCGGCGTGCCGACCGACAGGTCGACGACGCCGTCCGGGTGGGCGCGCGCGAGCGCCGCCTCGTCGGCGAGGGTGTCCCAGGGGAAGTCCGGCAGCCGCCCGGACCTGGCACGCGCCGCCCACCAGGAGGCGGGCGGCGCGTCGGGGGGCGGTGTCACGGCGAGGTGGCCGCCGACCGGGTCAACGCGGGACGGCTCAGTGCTCGACGGCCTGCGGCGGCAGCGCGGCCACGAACGGGTGGTCCTTGTCGATCTTGCCGAGCTTGGAGGCGCCGCCGGGCGAGCCGAGGTCCTCGAAGAACTCGCACGTTGGCCTTGTAGTAGTCCTTCCACTGCTCCGGGACGTCGTCCTCGTAGAAGATCGCCTCGACCGGGCAGACCGGCTCGCAGGCACCGCAGTCGACGCACTCGTCGGGGTGGATGTAGAGCATCCGGTCGCCCTCGTAGATGCAGTCGACCGGGCACTCCTCGACGCAGGCCTTGTCGAGCAGATCCACGCAGGGCTGCGCGATGACGTAGGTCACGGTTCCTCCTCCTCGGCCCCTCGCCGACGCGGGGGCGGACGACCACCGACGCCTAGTATCGCGAAAGACCCAGCCCGCGTCTCGCCGGGGGTGCCGTGCCCGAACCCGTGTCGCCTGCAGCGGTCGCCGATGCCGTCGGCCGGCGGATCAGCGTGCGCCACCGGGTGCCCGACCCCGGCGGCGGCGACCGTGCCCGGCTGACCGACGTCGTGGGCACCCTCGAGCAGGCGGGCGACGTGCTGGCCGTGCGCCGGCGGGACGGCTCACTGGCGGAGGTCCCGGCGGCCGCGGTGGTCGCCTTCCGCATCGTCCCCCCGACGGCCGGCCGCCGCGGGCGCACGGCCGCCCAGTGGCCACCGGCGGAACTCGAGCAGGTCGCGGCGCTCGGTTGGCGCGCCGCCGAGGAGCGGTGGGTCGGGGGCGGGCGCGGCGGCTGGCTGCTGCGGGCAGCCGGCGGGTTCACCGGGCGCGCCAACAGCGTGCTGCCCGTGGGCGGTCCCCCGCTCCCCCTCGACGACGCGCTCGCCGAGGTCGTCGCGTTCTACACCGAGCGCGGGCTGGTGCCGCGCTTCCAGCTGCCCACCGGGACCGAGCCGCTCGCGGGCGAGCTCGACGCGCGCGGGTGGACCGGGTACGACCCGGTGCTCGTCCTGGCAGCCGACCTCGCGGCGCTTGCCCGGACCGGCGACGCAGTCGATCGCGTGCGCATCGACGCCGCCCCCGATGACGCGTGGGTCGGCGCCGTACCACTACCGCGGTGGCACGCTCCCCGACGGCGCCCGATCGGTGCTGACGCGCGGCGACGTCCTCGCTTTCGCGTCGGTGCGCGACGTCGCCGGGGGCGTGCTGGCCATCGCGCGCGGCTCGCTGGACGAGAGCTGGCTGGGGGTCACCGCCGTCGAGGTGGCTCCCGGCGCACGCCGGCAGGGACTCGGCACCCTCGTGGTCCTGGCGCTCGCGGCCTGGGCACGGGAGCGCGCGGGCCGCTGGGCGTACCTGCAGGTCGCCGAGGAGAACGCCGCCGCGCGATCTGCGTACGGCCGGGCCGGCTTCGTCGAGCACCACCGCTACCACTACCGCCGGCTGGACCCCCGGTGACCGCGGGTGGGACGCCGCGGCGTACGACTCCCGCTTCTCGTTCGTCACCTCCCTCGGCGCGCCCCTGCTCGACCTGCTGGACGCCCGCCCCGGCGACCGCGTGCTGGACCTCGGTGCGGCACTGGCCACCAGGCCGCCGAGCTGGCCGCCCGGGCTGCTCGGTGACCGGCGTCGACGCCGACCCCGCGATGGTCGCCGCCGCCCGCGGCGCCCACCCCGAGGTCGCCTTCCTGCTCGGCGACGCCCAGGTGTCGCTGCCCGGCGGGCCGTACGACCGGGTGCTGTCGAACGCCGCCCTGCACTGGATGCCCGACGCCGACGCGGTGTGCCGCCACGTGCACGCCGTGTTGGTCTCCGGCGGCCTGTTCGTCGCCGAGCTTGGGGGCCAGGGCAACGTCGCCGCGCTGACCGCGGTCGATCCAGGCCGCGCGCGCCGACCTCGGGCTCGGCCCCGGCCGACCACCGGCTGGTACTTCCCCAGCCCGGCCGAGCACGCCGGACGCCTGGAGGCCGCCGGTTTCACCGTGCGGATGATCGAGCGCTACGAGCGGCCGACCCCGCTCGCGACCGGGGACACCGCGGCCGACTGGGCCCGCATGTTCGGATCGGCGCTCCTCGACCAGGTCCCCGAGGCGCGGCGCGCGGAGTTCGACGCGGCCGTCGATGCCCACGCCGCCGCGGCCGGGCTGCGCGGGCCGGACGGCGCGTGGACCGCCGACTACGTGCGCGTGCGATTCATCGCGGTGGCCCGCCTGACCGGCGGCGCCTAGGCTGGGCCCCATGGTGATGCGGCTGTACGAGACGCGCGCGAAGGCGGTCCGCCCGATCGAGCCCGCGACGCCGGGCCTGCTGCGGGTGTACTGCTGCGGGCCGACGGTCTACCGCGACGCCCACGTCGGCAACCTGCGCACCTTCCTGCTCGGCGACCTGATCCGGCGCACCGCGGAGATCCAGGGCCTGCAGGTGCGGCTCATCCAGAACATCACCGACGTCGGCCACATGGCCGCCGACGACGACCTCGACACCGGCGGCGAGGACAAGCTGCTCGCCCAGGCCGAACGCGAGGGGCGCGATCCGTTCGCGGTGGCCCGGCACTACGAGGGCCGCTTCCACCAGGATCTCGCCCGGCTCAACATCCGCCCGGCCGACGCCTACCCGCGGGCCAGCGACTGCATCGACCTGATGATCGACCTGATCGCCCGACTGGTGGAGCGCGGCCACGCCTACGTCGGCGGGGACGGCTCGGTGTTCTTCGACGCCCGCTCGTTCCCCTCGTACGGAGCCCTCAGCGGCAACCGCCTCGACGCGCTGCGGCCGGGCCACCGGTTCGAGGGCGGCGTCGACGAGGCCAAGCGCTTCCACGCCGACTGGGCGCTGTGGAAGCGGGCGGGCGAGCGCAGGCAGATGGTCTGGGACTCGCCGTGGGGGCCGGGCTTCCCGGGCTGGCACATCGAGTGCTCGGCGATGAGCCTCGACCTGCTCGGCGAGCGGATCGACGTGCACACCGGGGGGATCGACCTGCGCTTCCCGCACCACGAGGACGAGCGGGCCCAGTCCAACGCGGGCGCCCCGAGCGGGGACGAGGGGCAGGAGGTCGTCCGCCACTGGGTGCACGGCGAGCACCTGCTGTTCGAGGGCCGCAAGATGGCGAAGTCCACCGGCAACGTGGTGCTGCTCGAGGACGTGGTCGCGCGCGGGCTCGACCCGTTGGCGGTGCGGTTGGCCTTCCTCTCGGCGCGCTACCGCACCCAGCTCGACCTGACCTGGGCCGCGCCTTGAGGCCGCAGATCGCCAGCTGGCGCTGTGGCGGCGCGCGGTCGCGGAGTGGGCGGAGTCACCCTCGGCGGCCCTGCCCGCGGGGGTGGCGGCGGTCGTCGACGCGTTCGCCGACGACCTCGACACCCCCCGCGCCTTGCAGGCCCTCCGGGCGATCGAGCGCGATCGCGGCGGTCCCGGCCGGTGCGCGGTTCGAGGCCTTCGCCCACGTCGACCGGCTGCTCGGGCTCGACCTCGTCCGCGACGTCGGCCGCCCCCGCGACGAGCCGGTCCTCCCCCCGGGGGCAGCGGCCCTGCTCGAGGAGCGGCAGGGCGCGCGCTCGGCGCGGGACTGGCCGGCCGCCGACCGGCTGCGCGACGAGCTGGCCGCCCTCGGGGTCGTCGTGCGCGACACCAAGGACGGCCAGACCTGGTCGCCTGCGGTGTAGCGGTCGGCTACGCGGGAGCCGGGGCCGCCGGCGGCGTCGTCGCCGGAGGGGCCACGGGCGCCGGGGCGGCGCGGGGCGGGCGCGGGCGCCGGGGCGGCTCGGCAGTAGATCTTGTTGGCGGCGTTGTACGACGTCTTGACGTCCTCGCGCTTGACCTCGGCGCCGCCCTGCTTGAAGACCCGGGTGACCACGATCTTGAAGCCCTCCACGCCGTCCTGCGGGACGCAGCCCTCACGCGTGGAGTACTCGGTCTGGAAGGGCCTCGGGTCCGTGCGCGGGCCCGCGATCGCCTCGATGTCGTAGACCTTGGTGCCCCAGATCGAGACGGTCACCGTCGAGTTCGTGTACGACGTGTCGACCAGCAGGCCGTACGGCGTGTCGTTCTGGAACTTGAGGTCGACGCTCGGCCAGGCGACGGTCGCCTCGCGGCCGGCCGGGTAGCGGCTGATGTAGAACGAGTGGGCCTTGTGCTGCACGTCCTTGAGGCCGGCGAAGTACGCCGCGTTGTACGTCGTCGTCGCCACCTGCGAGACGCCGCCGCCGAAGTCCTTCTCGAACTTGCCGTTGTTGATGATGATGCCCTCGGCGAACCCGTTGGCCTCCGTGCGCTCGCCCACGATCTTGTTCATCGAGAACGTCTCGCCGGGCAGCACGACGGTGCCGTCGATGAGGTCCGCGGCGCGGTGGATGTTCTGCAGGCGGTAAGGGGCGAAGGGGTACTTCGTGGTGAACGTCGACACGACCTCCTTCACCCCGAGGGCGTTCGCCTTCTCCGTGGTGAGCTTCGGCTGCTGCTCCTCAAGCGTCACGACTGCCACCCGGCTGCCCTCGGGGTTCGGCAGCACGGCCAGCACCGCGTCGGCGAGGCCCTGCGGCGGGACCGACGCCCCGGCCACCGAGGGGATCACCGTGGGCGTGCCGCCCTGGAGGGCGAAGGAGGCGTCCTTGGGCGCGGTCTCGACCGGCGCGAGGACAGCGGCGAGCGACTCCTTGAGCACGGCCGCGTCGATCGCCGGGGTCAGCCTGCCATCGACCGGGACGAGGGTCAGGGCCGGCGTGATCTTGGAGGGGGCCGCCGGGATCTGCTGGCCGCCCACGGCGACCACCACCTCG
Organism: uncultured Actinomycetota bacterium; assembly: GCA_963818455.1. GTDB lineage: Bacteria > Actinomycetota > Actinomycetes > CAVWCF01 > CAVWCF01 > CAWFSE01. The sequence goes on along the minus strand of CAWFSE010000009.1, from coordinate 196,472 downwards.
GCGGAAACCGCGGGAACGGCGAACTCGGCCAGCGCCCGCTGCACCTCGGCCTCGGTGATGCTCGGCTGCTGGGTGGCGGCCGGCAGGGCGATCGGCTCGGTCTCCAGGAGGTAGCCCGCCTTGAGCGCCTGGGCAGACCCCGACTGGTCGAGGGCCAGGCCGGTCACGGGTGCGACCGGGGTGGCCTTGGCCCCCTTGAACACCACGCCGCCCTCGGTCAGCGGGCGGTCGGTGGTCGCCGCGAGCGCGGCCACCGCCGCGGCGAGCTTGGCCTCGTCCGCCGCCACCACCGGCGCAGCCTCGCTCGACCCGAAGATGCGGGTCACCAGGGTGACCGGGTTGAAGGTGCGGCCGTCCACCGAGTCGACGGTGGCCTCCGCGTCGAACGACAGGCCGGCCGCGGCCGGGTCGACGGACTGCGGGGCGCCGTCGACCAGCACCGGGATCGGGGCCGCCGCGCTCGCGGCGAGCTCCGCCTGCAGCTTCTCGACCGCGGCCGCGCGGTCGAGGCCGCCGATCGGCACCCCGAGGACGGTCGTGCCGCGCGCGACGTCGCCGCCGTTGAGCAGGATCAGACCGAGGTAGGCGACCCCCAGCAGCCCCGCGGCGATCAGCAGCACGCGGGTGGGGAACGCGTGGCCGCGGATCGGGCTCGGCTGGCTGCCGCCCATCGGCGGCGCCTGGGTGATCTCGTCGCTCAAGACAACTGCTCTCGGTGCGGGCTCACCGGCACACGGCCGAGCAGGGGTCGGCCAACCAGCGGCAAAGGGGTCCCCGCGCTCGCGCGGGCTCTCAATAGTAAGCGACGCGGCCGGACTCCCCGCGGTTCCGCGTCGCAGGCCCGGGCGATTCGCGCGGTTTTCGGGCCGAACCGGGCGCCCGGCCCGCGTGGGTCAGCCGGTCGGAGCCGAGGCGCGCGAGGACAGCCGCGCGTTGTCGACGACGATCGCGGCCGGGCCCTCGACGAGACGCAGGGTGTTCAGCGAGGCCTCCCCGAAGGCGCTCTTCGTCGCACTGGACAGGGCGAGCACCCCCACCACGCGGCCGCGCACCCGCATCGGCATCGAGAGGAACGTGGCCATCGAGCCCTCGTCGTCGGCCCCGAGGCGGCCCTCCGGGTCGGCGATCCGCGGGGTGAGGTCGGCGACCCCCACCGCGCCGCCGCCGACCTGGGTCGCCGCGCCTGCCACCGCGGTGAGGAACTCGCCGTACTGCTGGTGCGAGCACTCCCGCCCGACGGTGAGATAGGCCGTCAGGTCGTCGAGCATGCACACCGCGGCCAGGTCGTAGTCGACCACCCGGGTGAGCACCCCGAGCACGGCGGCCACCGACTCCTCGAAGCCGTTCGCCTCCGCGGCGATCGAGGTGACCTCCGCGGCGATCGCCGTCTCGAAGAGCTTGCGGTCCAGCAGGTCGCAGACCCGGCCGAACACGTCGTCGTCGGTCAGCTCGAGCGGATCCGGGGCGAGCCGGCCGCGGCCCCCGCGGGAGGCGTCTGCGGAGGCGATCGCCGCGCGGACGGCCTCCACCAGCTCGGGGGCCTCGAAGTCCTTGGTGAGGAAGCGGTCGGCGCCGGCCTGGCTGCCCCAGTAGCGGTCGCTCGCGGCATCGAGGGACGTGAGCAGCAGGACCGGGAGGTCGGCGGTCTGCCAGTCGTCCTTGAGCACCCGGGCCGCCACGTACCCCGACACCCGGGGCATCTGCACGTCGAGGACCACCGCGTCGGGTTGGTGCGCGAAGACGGCCTGCACGGCCTGGATGCCGTCCTCGGCCTGCACGACGGTGAAGCCATCGCGCTCCAGCACCGTCGACACGATGCGCCGCAGCGTGGGGCTGTCGTCGGCGATGACGACTGTGGGCATGGCTCCTCCTGGCGGGGTCACGGGGCTTCGGTCATCGGCCGACGAGCCTGCGCACCGTGCTGATGAGTTCGGCTTGATCGAAGTCGCTCTTGAGCAGGTACGCGCTGGCGCCCGCGTCCAACCCGGCCCGCTTGTCGGCGTCCCCGCCGCGCGAGGTCATGATCACGACGGGCACGTCCTCCCACCCGCGGGTGCGGCGAATCGTCCGCGTCAGCGTGAAGCCGTCCATCCCGGGCATCTCGACATCGGACAGCACGAGGTCGACCGGCGCCCCCGCGAGGCGGCTCGCGCCGTCGGCTCCGTCGACCGCGGTCTGCACGTCATAGCCCGCTCCCTCCAGGATCACCCGCTGCAGCTCGCGCACGCCGATCGAGTCCTCGACCACGAGGACCCGCGGACGCGCGCCCGAGGGGGCCGCCGAGGCCGTGGCCCCGGATCCGCCCGCCACGGCGGGAACGGCGGGCAGGTGGGCGGCCCCTCGACCCAGGGCGGACAGCGCGAGCTCGCGCACATCAAGGAGCAGCACCACCCCGCCCTCGCCATCCAGGGTGGCGCCGGTGATGTGGCGCAGCCGGCCCAGGAACCCGCCGAGGTCCTTGACCACGAGCTCCAGCTCGGACTCCAGCGCGTCCACCGCCCAGGCCAGCTGCTCGTCGGCCGCTCCGTAGCGCACCACGACAGCGGCGCGCGGCGACCGCTCCCCCGGCGCCCCCACCGCCTGTCCGAGGTCGGTCAACGGGATCTGGAGGCCGTGGCGCACGACGACCGTGGCCCCCGCGACGGAGTGCGCGGTGACGCTGGCCAGGTCGAACGTCTCGACGACATGCGCCGTCGGCAGCGCGTACCGCTCCTCGCCCACGCGGGCCACCAGGCAGCGCATCACGCCGAGGGTGACCGGCAGCGTCATCACGAAGGCGGTCCCCTCGCCCGCGGCGGTGTGGACCGCCACCGAGCCGCCGAGGTCCTCGACCGCGGTACGGACGACGTCGAGCCCGACGCCGCGGCCGGACGTGGCGGTGACCTCGTCTCGGGTGGTGAACCCGGCGGCGAAGAGCAGCTGGAGCAGCGGCTGGCCGGACAGCGTGGAGTCCTCGGCGAGCAGCCCGCGGGCGACCGCCGCCGACCGGACGGCCGATTCGTCGATGCCCTCGCCGTCGTCGGACACCTCGATGACCACCACCGCCCCCGATGCGCGGGCGCTGAGGCGGACCACCGCCTGCGCGGGCTTGCCCGCCGCGCGACGGACCTCGGGCGACTCGCACCCGTGATCCACGGCGTTGGCGACCAGGTGGCGCAGCGCGTCGGCGACCCCGTCGAGCACCCGGGCGTCGAGCTCGACGTCGTCACCGTCGACGACGAAGGCGACGTCCTTCCCGGTCGCCCCGGCGATCTCCCGGACCAGCTGCGGGAAGGCCGCCGCGACCCGGCGGACCGGCACCATGGCGAGCCCCATCGCGCCCTCGCGCACCCGCGCGAGGCGGGAGCCCGCGTCCTCACTGGCGCTGCGCAGCTCGCGGGTGGCGGCGTTGAGCCGGTCGTCGAGCGACACCAGGGTGTGCACCGCGTCCGCCAGGTCGGCCCACACCGCGCCGTTCAGCACGGCTCCGCGCAGCCAGTCGACCACCTCGCGGTGCTCCGCCCCCCACGTGGACAAGTCGCCGATCCGGCCCTCCATCCGGCGGGCGTCGAGCTCGGCCTCTCCCACGACATCGAGCAGCGCGTGCACCCGCCGGGTCGGCACGCGGACGGACTCGCCGCGGCGGCCGGCCGGGCCGTGGGCGGCGGCTCCGCCCTCGGCCTCGCCCTCCAGGTCGGCCGGACCCGGACCGAGCCGGGGCACCACCACCGGGTCCTCCCCTGCCAGGGCGGCGTCCAGCGCGGCGACCAACGCCGCCAGGTCGCCCTCGGCCACCGGGCGAGCCACCCCGGGCAGGGCCCGCCCGATCCCCTCGGTGGCGGCGAGCAGCACATCCACCAGGTCACGGCGCACCGTCAGCCTGCCGTCGCGGATGGCCCCCAGCAGGTCCTCGGCTCGGTGCGCGACGCCGACGACCGCGTCAAGGCCGAGCATGCGGGCGCTCCCCTTGACGGTGTGGGCGTCGCGGAACAGGGCGGCCACCGCCTGCCGCGGGGAGCCGTGGCCCTCAAGGGCGAGCAGCCCGTCCGACAGCGACCGCAGCCGCTCCTCGACCTCTTGGCGGAAGCCGGCGACGAGTTCTGGGTCGTCGGCCCAGTTCATGACGTCCGGAACTGCGCGATCGATGCCCGCAGCTCGCCTGCGAGGACGTTCAGCTGGGAGGCCGCGGCGGCCGACTGGTTGGAGCCGACGGCGTACTGCCGCGACACATCGGACACCTGGGTCATCGCCGTCACCACCTGCTCGGAGGCCGAGCGCTGCTGCTGGGTGGCGATCGAGATCTCACGGGCGGCTGTGGTCGTCTCGTCGACCATGCCGGAGATCCGCTCCAGGGCCTCGACGACGTCACGGGCCAGCCGCGAGCCCTCGTGCACCTCGCGGGCGCCGTCCTCGCTGGCCAGGATCGTCGCGTTCGTCTCCGTCTGGATCTCCGCCACGATCGTCTGGATCCGCCCCGCCGACTCCTGCGAGCGCTCCGCCAGCTTGCGCACCTCGCTGGCCACCACCGCGAACCCCCGCCCGTGCTCCCCCGCCCGGGCCGCCTCGATCGCCGCGTTCAACGCCAGCAGGTTCGTCTGGTCCGCCAGGTCGTCGATCACCTCCAGGATCCGCCCGATCTGCTGCGACTTCTCCCCCAGCGACAGCGCCCGCGCCGCGATCGAGTCCACCCGCGAGGCGATCGCGTCCATCGCCGCCACCGACGCCGACACCGCCTCCCGGCCGTCCTCGGCGTACCGCAGCGTGTCGGCCGCGTAGCGGGCCACCGCCTCAGAGGTGTCCGCGATCTGCGCGGCCGTCGCGGCCAGCTCCTCGATCGTCGAGGTCGTCTCGGCCACCGCCGACGACTGCTGCGTCGCGCTGGCGGCGTGCTCCTCCGCGGTCGCCAGCAGCTCGCCGGCCGAGGAGGCGATCTGGTCGCCGCCCGTCCTGACCTGGTCGACCAGCTGCCTGAGGTTGTGCAGCGTGCTCGTGAACGACATCGACAGCGAGGCGATCGCCTCGTGCGCCTCGCCGGCGGGAATCGGAGACGTGATGCCGAGATCGCCGTGGGCCGCCCGGTCCAAGGCCGCCGAGAGCTGCTGCACCTGGGCCTCGAGCGCGGCACGCTCGGCCTTGGCCTGCTGCTCGAGCTCGACCGCGGAGACGCTGATCTCGCCGTCGATGAGCACCATGCCCGGCAGCGCCACAAGGGCGACCAGGCCGATGGGCAGGGCGTTGCCGGTCCAGGTGTCGGTGAACCACCCGGTGAAGGCGACCGAGCCGGCCAGCGACCCGGCGAAGACCGCCAGCCGCCAGCCGCCGAAGACCATCGAGGCGAAGAGCACGACCAGGGCGAGGAGCACCGAGCCGGCGCCGAGCAGGCCGCCGCTCGTGCAGGCCAGGGCGGTGATCAGCAGGACCTCGGCGACCAGGAGCCCCTGGGTGAACCGTCGAACCTGGCGCGGTGTCGGGGTCCGGCCGAGGGCGCGGACCGAGAAGGCGGTGGCGAGGGCCGCCCCGAGGGCGCTGACTGCGGCCCACACCCAGAAGGCCGCCCACTCCACGGAGGCCGCCGGCACGAACCGGTCGGTGATGTACGCGGCGCCGATCGCCATGGCGAGGCCGCCCCACATGGCGACCGAGTTGATGGCGACCAGCCGCTTGGAGACCTGCATGCTCATGGCATCGGCGGCCGCGCCGCCGGGCTGTAGCCCGAACAGGTGAGGCCCTCGGCCTGCGGCCTCACCGGTTCGCGGCCTCGGCGCCGAGTGACAGCACCGCCGCCGCATCGAGCAGCGACACCGGGCCCCCGTCGTCCTCCAGGACCCCGGCCAACAGGCTCCGCCGCCGCGGAGGCGGCGGTGGGCGGCGGCGGGGACACCGCCCACTCGCCCTGGGGCAGCGGCCCGGGCACCTGGTCGGCCACCAGCCCTGCCTCCACATCGTCGAGGGTCAGGATCACCAACCGCGCGCTGGTCGCCAGCGGCACCGCCTCGGCGCCGAGCAAGGTGCGCAGGTCGAGGACGGGCAGCACCCGGCCGCGCCAGTTGGCGAGCCCGACCAGCCAGCCCGGCGACGCGGGCACCCGGGTCGTCCTGGGCACGTGGACGACCTCGGCGACATGCGCCATCGGCACCACGTACCGGGCGGACCCCAGCCGGAGCACGACGCCGCTGCCGGCCCAGACATCCGGTCGGGCGTCTGCGAGGACGGCAGGTTCGGGCGCTGCGACGGACTCCACGTGCCGGTCATCGGCCCGCGGAGGGCGGCGCTGAAGCGCTACGGCGCCTGGACGGTGGCCCGCAGGTCAAGCACGCGCGGCGGCGGGCCGGCGGCGCGGGCGGCCTCCAGCACATCGGTGATCTCGCGGCCGATCAGCTCGTGCCGCTCCATCAGCGCGTCGCGGAGCGCCTCGACCAGGTGGGCGTTCTCCTCGAGCAGCCCCTTGACCCGGACCTTCTGGTCCTGCAGCAGCTCCTCGACGCGGCCGCGCCCGTTGGGGTCGGCGAGCACCCGGCCCACCATGTTGGTGTCGCTGAAGGCCGAGTTCTGCACCGCCGCGTACGAGACCAGCGTCCCCATCATGCCGACCGAGCCGACCATCTCCGCGGCCACGTTGGTCGCGTACAGCAGGTCTCCCCCGGGTCCGGTCGAGACGTCGCCGAAGAAGATCTCCTCGGCGCACTGGCCGCCCAGGGCGATCTGGATCAGGCCAAGCATCTCCGTGCGCGAGCGGGTGTAGACGTCGTCGACGTCACCGTGGGCGAGCATGCCGAGGGCTCCGCGGCGCTTGATGATGGTGAGGATCTCCATCCGCCGGGCGGGCGCCACCAGGTACGCCGCGGTCGCGTGCCCCGCCTCGTGGGTGGCGATCAGCCGCTTCTCGTGCACGGTGTAGGCGACCGGCTGGCCCATCCCGACCTGCTCCACCATCCGCGCCCGCTCGATGTCCTGGCGGTTCATCGCGGGGGCCCCGCGGCGCATCGCGTTGATCAGCGCCTCGTCGAGCAGGTGCTCGATCATCACCGGCGTGTAGCCCTGGGTGGCCGCCGCCAGGGTGTCGCGCTGCTCGTCGAGCTCCAGTTCGGCCTCATGGGACTTGCGGGCCAGGAAGTGGTCGATCAGCTCGCGGCGGGCGGCCTTGCTCGGCAGCTCGAAGGTGAGCCGGCGGTCGAAGCGGCCCGGTCGCAGCAAGGCGGGGTCGAGCGCGTCGGCGCGGTTGGTCGCGGCGATCACGAGCACGTTGGTCGAGGGGGGCACCGGCCGCTTGAGCTGCCGGTTCGGCGCCAGGTAGAGGTTGATCCAGTCGACGAACTTGGCCTGGATCTTCTGCATCCCGGTCACCTCGTCGAACGACTGCATCTGGACCAGCAGCTCGTTGACGACGCCGCCGACGCCCTCGGACGTGATCGACCGGTTCACCACCGGTCCGGCCGCCGCCACCGCGTACCCGGCCGGCAGGCCCTCCAGCCCGCCGCAGCACAGCTCGGTCGAGCGGGCGGACTCCGGCATCACGCTGGCCGACAGGCCGCCTCGGGAGGTGGCGATCGCGTCGATCTCCTCGATGAAGCCGATGGCGCCGCCCTCGCGCCGGGCCGCCTTGCGCAGCTCCTTGAAGTACGAGCGGATCTTGCGCGCGGTCGCGCCGTAGTACATCGACTGGAAGCTGGTGGCCGAGACGAAGAGGAACGGCACCCCGGCCTCGCGGGCCATCGCCTTGGCCAGGTGGGTCTTGCCCGTTCCGGGCGCCCCTTCGAAGAGCAGGCCGCGGCGCGGGGTGCCGCCCATGTCGTCGGCGAACGCCTTGTGGGCGAGGAACAGGTTGAGCGAGCGGACCACGTCCTCCTTGACCGGGTCGATCCCGATCACGTCGTCGAGGGTGATGTCGATCTGCTCGGGCCGATAGAGGACGTGCGGCGACCGCCCGGCCCCGATCGTGGTCCCGACCAACAGCACCAGCAGCGCCGCGAAGAACAGCAGCGGCACGAGGACCAGGGGGTCGATGTCCGGAATGGGCAGCGAGTCGACCGGGTCGCCGATCAGGATCCGCCACCACAGGAACGCCGCCGGGATCCCCAGCACGATCGCCATCGTGCCCAGCCGCTTGCGCCGCAGCCGCTCGCGCGACACGCCGACGTCGGCCCGCCGGGAGTCCAGCAGGGTCGGCACCGAGCCGTCGGTCGGGCTGCTGGCGTCCTGCTGTGCGGCCACGGTGGGTCCTCTCGCCGGCGTCCGCCCGGTTGGGCGGCCTCCTGGGGCGATCCTCCCCGCGGCGCGCCGACCCGTCACCCGCCGTCACCCGGGCGGGTCACCCTCGGCGACGCTCGCTCGCACTGAGCCAGCGGCGGTCACTCTCGGTGACCGCGACCGCATGGCGACCCGGCTCGCTACGCCACCCCGGCGAACAGGTCCGTCTCCCGGCCCTCCCCGTCGTACGGGCCGGCGGGCTCGCCCTGGACGAGCCGGAAGAACTCAAGTCCCATGGCCTCCGGGCCGATCCGCTCGGCGACCGCGAAGAACGGGCCCTCGGCCACCACCTGGGTCTCGTGGGCGCGCAGCGCGTCCATCTTGCGCGGCTCGTACGAGACGCCGTCGACCACCGTCGTCACCAGGCCGTCGTCGACCGCGAACGGGAACTCATCGGCGCTGGTCACCCCGAAGAACCCCGACTCGCCCGCCGCGACCAGCGCGTCGATCCCCTGCTGGATGAACGACCGGGGGATCGCCGTCCAGTAGATCTTCGCGATCGCCCACGCCTCACCCAGGTCGGGGCGGTACGAGGGGGCCGCGGCCAGCTGGGCGCCGTACATCGCGACCCGGTGGGCCTGGATGTGGTCGGGGTGGCCGTAGCCGCCGAAGTCGTCGTACGTCACGAGCACCTGCGGCCGGACCTCGCGGATCACCGCGGCCAACTCGGTGGCCGCCTCGCGCAGGTCGGCGCGCCAGAACGAGTCGGGGCGCTCGTTGGGCTCGGTGCCGACCATGCCGGAGTCCCGCCATCGCCCAGGCCCGCCGAGGAAGCGGTGGTCGGTGACGCCGAGCCGGCGCATGGCCTCGGCCAGCTCCTGCTGCCGGTGCTCGCCCAGCTCGTCGTCGTGGTGGGCGGCGAGCGTCTCCAGCTCGGGGACGAGCACCTCGCCCTCTTCGCCGCGGGTGCACGTCACCAAGGTCACCTGCGCCCCCTCGGCCGCGTACCGGGCCATCGTCACGCCGGTGCCGATCGTCTCGTCGTCGGGGTGGGCGTGCACCAGCAGCATGCGGCGCCCGGCCGCGGGTCCTGAGTCGCTCATGGGGGCCATTGTCCGGGAGGATCGGCGCCATGTCCTCGCCAGACCCCGCAGTCGTCGCCTTCCCCCGCCGTCACGCGCTGACCGGGCGGTTCACCCACGGGTCGCCGCGGGCCTTCCACGTCTCCGCCGACGGGTCGCTGGTGGCGTTCCTGCGCTCGAGCGGACCGGAGGACGCAGCCTGCGCGCTGCACGTCCTGGACGTGGCCTCCGGCGCCGAGCGGCTGGTCGCCGATCCGCCGCGTCCTGCTGGCCGGCGACCATGAGTCGCTGTCGGCCGCGGAACGGGCCCGGCGCGAGCGGATGCGCGAGGGCGGCGCCGGGATCACCGGGTTCGCCGCCGACCGGTCCGGGACACGGGTGGCCTTCGCCCTGTCGTCGCGGCTGTTCGCCGCGGACCTTGCCTCCGGCGAGGTGCGCGAGCTTCCCGCGGCAGGGGCGGTGGTCGACCCGCGGCCCTCCCCTGACGGCGCCTGGATCGCCTACGCGTCCGGCGGCGGGCTGCATTCCGTTTGCTGGGACGGCACGCAGGCGCGGACCCTCGCCGAGCCCGACGGCGAGCACGTCGACCTGGGGGCTGGCCGACTTCATCGCCAGCGAGGAGCTCGACCGCTTCCGCGGGTTCTGGTGGTCGCCGGACTCTGACGCGCTGCTCGTCGAGCGGGTCGACGAGTCGCCGGTGGCCGTGTGGTGGATCAGCGACCCGGCGCACCCGTCGGCACGGCCGCGCGAGCACCGGTACCCCGTCGCCGGGACGGCCAACGCCGACGTGTCGATGTGGCGGATCGGATTGGACGGCGTCCGCGCCGAGGTGGCCTGGGACCGCGAGGCGTTCCCGTACGTCGCCGGGGTGTCCTGGACGTCGGATGGCCCGGCGCTGGTCCAGGTGCTCTCGCGTCGCCAGGAGCGGGCCCAGGTGCTTGCGGTTGAGGACGGGGGCGCCCGCGTCGTTCGCGAGCAGGCCGACCCCTGCTGGGTCGACGTGGTGCCCGGCGTCCCCTGCTGGGACGGCGCCGGGCGCCTCGTCACCGTCGAGGTGGTCGACGACACGTACACGCTGCTCGCCGACGGCGAGCCGCTGACACCAGCCGGTTTCCAGGTGCGTGGGGTGGTCGGCGCCGAGGAGGGCGATCTCCTCGTCATCGGCTCGGCCGAGCCGACCGAGCGGCACGTGGTGCTCGTCTCCGCCGACGGCGTCACCCCGCTGACCGCCGAGCCCGGGCCTGCACACCGCCCGCCGGGGCGGCGGCACCGCTGGTGCTGTCGTCCTCCACGCTCGGCGGCGCCGGGGGCCGTCGTCCGGGTGCTCCGCGACGGGGCCGAGGTCGCGCGGATCGCCTCGCTCGCCGAGGAGCCCGAGGTCCAGCCCCGCCCGGCGCTGCTCACGGCGGCGGCGCGCGGCATCCGCGCCGCGCTGCTGCTGCCCTCGTGGTGGCGGCCCGGCGACCCCCCGCTGCCGGTGCTCATGGACCCGTACGGCGGTCCCCACGGCCCGCGCGTGCTCGCCGCGATGTCCGCGCACACCGTGTCGCAGTGGTTCGCCGAGCAGGGGTACGCCGTCCTCGTCGTCGACGGCCGCGGCACCCCGCGGGAGCCCTCGTGGGAACGGGCGGTGCGGTTCGACATCGCCGACCCGGTGCTCGAGGACCAGGCCGAGGCCCTGCTGGCCGTCGCCGCCGGGCACGAGGCGCTGGACCTCTCGCGGGTGGCGATCCGAGGCTGGTCGTTCGGCGGCTACCTCGCGGCGCTGGCCGTCTTGAGGCGGCCCGACCTCTTCCACGCCGCCATCGCCGGGGCGCCCGGCGTTGACTGGGCGCTCTACGACACCGCCTACACCGAGCGCTACCTCGGGCTCCCCGACGAGCACCCGGACGCGTACGAGCGCTCGTCCCTGCTGCCGCTGGCCAGCGGCCTGTCCCGGCCGCTGCTGCTCATCCACGGCCTCGCCGACGACAACGTGGTGGCGGCGCACACGCTGCGCCTGTCGACCGCGCTGCTGGCCGCCGGCAAGCCCCACGACGTGCTGCCGCTGACCGGCGTCACGCACATGACCCCGCAGGTCGACGTCGCCGAGAACCTCTTGCGCCTGCAGGCCGACTGGCTCAGCCGGGCGCTGGCCCGCTAGTTCTTCTTCGCGCGGGAGCGCGTCTTCTCCCGGTCGTTGGCGTTCAGGACGACCTTGCGGATGCGCACGGTCGCCGGCGTCACCTCGACGCACTCGTCCTCGCGGCAGAACTCCAGCGCCTGCTCCATGCCCATCTGCTTGTACGGGATCAGCGGCACGAGCACGTCGCTGGAGGACTGACGCATGTTCGTCAGCTTCTTCTCCTTGGTGGCGTTGACGTCCATGTCGTCGGAGCGGGCGTTCTCGCCCACGACCATGCCCTCGTACACCTCGGTGCCGGGGCCGACGAACATCGTCCCGCGCTCCTGCAGGTTCGCCAGCGCGAAGCCGGTCGTCGGGCCGCGGCGGTCGGCGACGAGCGACCCGGTGGGCCGCGTGCGCAGCTCGCCGTGCCACGGCTCGTACCGCTCGAAGACGTGGTGCAGCAGGCCGGTGCCGCGCGTCTCGGTGAGGAACTCGGTGCGGAAGCCGATCAGCCCGCGCGCCGGCACGAGGTACTCCATCCGGACCCAGCCGGTGCCGTGGTTGACCATCTGCTCCATGCGGCCCTTGCGCAGCGCCATCAGCTGGGTCACCACGCCGAGGTAGTCCTCGGGGATGTCGACGGTGAGCCGCTCCATCGGCTCGTGCACGCTGCCGTCGACGATGCGGGTGACCACCTGGGGCTTGCCGACGGTCAGCTCGAAGCCCTCGCGGCGCATCAGCTCGACCAGGATCGCCAGCTGCAGCTCGCCGCGGCCCTGGACCTCCCAGGTGTCGGGGCGCTCGGTGGGCAGCACGCGGATCGACACGTTGCCGACGAGCTCGGCGTCGAGGCGGTTCTTGACGAGGCGGGCGGTGAGCTTCTTGCCGCTCTCCCCCGCCAGCGGCGAGGTGTTGATGCCGATCGTCATCGAGATCGACGGCTCGTCGACGGTGATCACCGGCAGCGGCCGCGGGTCGTCGGGGTCGGCGAGGGTGTCGCCGATGGTGATCTCGGGGATCCCGGCGATCGCGACGATGTCGCCGGGCCCGGCCTCCTCGGCCGGCACCCGCTCGAGCGCCTTGGTGACCAGCAGCTCGGTCAGCTTGACCCGCTCCTGGCTGCCGTCGTGGCGGAACCACGCGACGCTCTGCCCCTTGCGCAGCGTGCCCTCGTGCACCCGGCACAGCGCCAGCCGGCCGAGGTACGGGGAGGCGTCCAGGTTGGTCACGTGCGCCTGCAGCGGCGCGCCCTCGTGGTACGTCGGCGCCGGGATGGACCGCACGATCGTCTCGAACAGCGGCTGCAGGTTCTCCGAGTCCGGCATCGTGCCGTCGCCGGGCCGGGTGAGGGACGCGCGGCCGGCCTTGGCCGCGGCGTAGACGATCGGGAAGTCGATCTGGCCCTCGTCGGCGTCGAGGTCGAGGAACAGCTCGTACGCCTCGTCGACGACCTCGCCGATGCGGGCGTCCGGGCGGTCCACCTTGTTGACGACCAGGACGACGGGGAGCCGCTTCTGCAGCGCCTTGCGCAGCACGAAGCGGGTCTGCGGCAGCGGGCCCTCGCTCGCGTCCACCAGCAGCAGCACGCCGTCGACCATCTCCAGGCCGCGCTCCACCTCGCCGCCGAAGTCGGCGTGGCCGGGGGTGTCGATGATGTTGACGAGCACGTCGGAGCCGTCGGGCATCCGGTGCAGCACCGCGGTGTTCTTGGCCAGGATCGTGATGCCCTTCTCGCGCTCGAGGTCCATCGAGTCCATGACGCGGTCGTCGACGTCCTGGTTGGCGCGGAAGGCCCCGCTCTGCCACAGCATCGCGTCGACGAGGGTGGTCTTGCCGTGGTCGACGTGGGCCACGATGGCCACGTTGCGCAGGCCCTCGCGACGGCGGACGGTCGCGGGGTCGTGCTGGGTGTGGGCCTGCTCGGGCATGCGGGAGCGCTCGATCCTGTGGGGGGCGGTCGCACCAGGGTACCCGCCGGCGGTCACCCCCTCAGCCGCGAAGCGGCCAGCGCGGCCGCAGACACCCCCGCCTGCGCCAACCCCGGCGGGAGCGGCGACCCGGTCGCCTCGGCCGCCACCAGCTGGGCCGCCGCCGGCGCCGTCTGGATGCCGAACCCGCCCTGGCCCGCGCACCAGATGAACGACGGCAGGTCGGGATCGGGGCCGAGGACGAGCACCCGGTCCGGCGCGAACGTGCGCAACCCGGCCCACGCGGAGCGGACATGGCGCACGTCCAGGGTCGTCGCCTCGCGGAGCCGATCGAGCGCCAGGGCCACGTCGGCCGGGTCGGCCCGGGCGTCGCAGGGATCGCTGGGGGTCTCATCCGCCGGCGACACCAGCAGGCCGTCGCCCTCCGGCTTGAAGTACCAGCCCTCGTCGATGTCGTGGACCAGCGGCCAGGCCCGGGCGTCGATGCCTGCGGGCAGGCCGACCGTGAACGCCGTGCGCCGCAACGGCCGCAGGCCCACGCGGGCCACCCCCGCGCTGACCGCCAGCTCGTCGGCCCAGGCGCCCGCGGCGTTGACGAGGAGCCCGGCCCGCACCGTGCGGCCGGTCGGCATCCAGCGCCCACGCGGCGCCGTCCCGCGCGATAGACCCCACCTCCGCAGAGCGCGCGATCTCCCCGCCCGCCGCGCGCAGCCCGCGCACGTAGCCCTGGTGCAGCGCCATCACGTCGAGATCGAGCGCCTCCGGCTCGTACGCGCCCCACGCGGCCGCGGTCGGGACGCAAGACCGGGCACAGCACGGCGATCTCGGCCCGGTCGACCAGCCGGATGCTGGGCACCATGGCCGCTCCCCGCCGCGCGAGGTCGGCCACGGCGTCGCGCCGGTCCGGGCCGCCCACCTCCAGCATCGGCCGCGGCGCCAGCAGCGGGGCGTCGGCGAACCCGCCGGAGGGGCCTCGAAGAACGGGCGGCTGGCCAGCGTGAGCCGGCGCACGGCCTCCTCGCCGTAGTTCTCGAGGTACTGCGCCGCCGACCGCCCGGTGGTGTGGTGGGCGAGGGCCGCTTCGCGCTCCAGCACGATCACGCTCGCGCCGGCGCGGGCGAGCTCGTACGCCGCGGAGACCCCGGCGATGCCGCCGCCGACCACGGCCGCGTCGTACGACTGGGCGCTCATGGCAGCAGCCTGGCACGCGCCCGTGGCAGGGTGATCCCCATGAGCCGACTGCTCACCGAGCCCGAGATCGCCCGCCAGCTGCTCGACCTGCCGGGCTGGCGGCTCGCCGACGGGGCGCTGCGGCGCTCCATCACCGCCGCGACGTTCCCGGGGGCGATCGCCATCCTCGACGAGGTCGCCGAGCTGGCCGAGGAGATGGACCACCACCCCGACGTCGACCTGCGCTGGCGCACCCTGCACGTGGCGGTGTCGACGCACTCCGCCGGCGGGGTGACCCAGCTCGATGTGGAGCTGGCGCACCGCATCTCGGCGGTCGCCGCCGACCACGGGGTGCACACCGACGACGCGGTGGACCGCAAGCCCCGGCTGGAGATCTGCGTCGACTGCGCCGAGCCGGCTCGCCTCGTTCCCTGGTGGGCGGCCGCGCTCCGCTACGTGCCGGTCGGCGACGAGGAGCTCGCCGACCCCGACGGCGCCGGCCCGCGGGTGTGGTTCCAGCAGGTGGCCGAGCCGAAGGCCGGCAAGAACCGCCTGCACCTCGACCTCTACCTGCCCCGGCACGAGGCGGCCGCCCGCCGCGACCTGCTGGTCGCGCTGGGCGGGCGCCTGCTGGCCGAGCACGAGTCCTTCTGGGTGCTCGCCGACCCCGAGGGCAACGAGGTCTGCCTCTACGTCGAGGGCTGACCGGCGTGGGGTCCTTCAGCCCGCTGACACCCGCTCGTACACGACGACCGGCCCCGACCTATAGGCCTCTCTCAGCCCCGGGGCGTCCTTCAACTCCTCGAGGTCCACCGTCCGCTCGTGGTTGACCAGCCAGCCCGAGCCCGCGATCACGAAGCGCACGTCCCAGGCGTCGGCGAGCCTCGTCACGTCGGGGTCGGATCCGATCAGGTGCGCCTCCTCCAGAAGCCGCCACCTGCCGGCCCACCTCGACGAGGTCCAGTCCAAGCCCTTCTCCCCGAAGACCGGAACCGCCCCCGCCTCGGGGTACATCCACCCGGTGCCCTGCGCCGGATCGCCGAGCACCCGCTCGGCCGCCCCGAGCCGCTCGGCCATCCAGCGGTAGGCCGCCACGTCGTCGGCCGAGACGACGCTCGCATCCTGATAGGCGCCCCGCACAGCCGACGCAGAGATCGCCCAAGCCGGAACGAGCGCCACAGCGGCCGCCAGCGCCGTTGCCGCGGCACGAGGCGCGGATGCTGCCAGCGGCGGCACGAGGCGCACCAGCCCGGCGACGGCGACCGTCAGGCCCAGGGCCGCCAAGGGGATCGCCAGGAGATGGGCCTGGTAGACGAACCGGTACGCCTGCGAGTACCACGGGGAGGTGAGGGCCTCCAGGGCGGGCGCGTTCGAGGCCAGCAGCGCGCACTCGGCCGCCAGCATCAGGCCGAAAGCCGCCAGCCAGCCGACGGCGAGCCGGTTGACCGCCGCGGCGGCCACGCCTACCCAGAGGACCAGCAGCCAGATCGGCCAGGGCGGTGCCATCGAGTACGCCATGGTGAGGGTCGACCTCAGGGCTGTCCCCCACCCGATCGTCGAGCCGGACTCGGCCAGGAACCGCTCGCCCGCGCCCCCGGCCAGCCCGGTGGCCATCGGCACGAGGACCACGACCGCGACGGCGGCGGGTCGGGCGGCAGCCGCCAGCAAGGCGCTGCGGGACCCGCGCGAATCCAACGGGACGACGATCAGGAGGGCGGCAAGGAGCACCGCGAACGCCAGCACGCTTGGGTGGCCGTACCCGAGCCCCGCGACCGCGAGCCCGACCGAGATGGCGGCCCCCCACCTCGTCGTCGAGGCCTCCGCGCTCCACAAGGCCAGCTCCAGCACTCCTGCGACCAGGCAGAGCACGGTGAGCAGCACCAGGCCGCCCCAGGAGATCGGGCCGTACGGGAAGGTCGCGACGCATGCGGCGACCAACGGGGCGAGCACCGCCGCGGTCGGATGGCCGGGGTAGAGCCTGCGGGTGATCGCGAGCATCCCCAGCGGCAGGCACACCGCACTCGTGAGCACGAAGCAGGCGGTCATCGCCGCTGCCACTGACGCGCCGCTCAACTCAGCCATTGCGGCCACCAGGGCGTGCCAGCTGAGCGGGTAGTAGGTGGCGGCCGGCGAGCCGAGGATGAGGTCGGACACCAGCACCCCAGAGGCGTCGACCGACGAGGTCTCCAGGATCCGCGTCACGAACCAGGCGTGGTTCATCGAATCGTCGTTGGGCGGCCGGATCGATTGCACCCCCGCGGCCCAGGCGGTGAGCAACGCAACGATGCCACCCCCCGCAGCCCAGATCTCGACCCGCCGCCACCGCGACGGGGACGGCGGGCCGTGCCCCGCGCGCCATTCGCCCCAGGCGCTCAGGCCGATACCGACCGCGGGCAGCGCCCACGCCGTCGCCGCTGGGATCTGGCTGCCGGCCGCCGCGGCCGCGGTGATCGTGACGCCCGCGAGGGCCAGGGTCACCGCCGGCCCCACGGTGACCGCGCGGAGTCGCCCAGCGCTCGGGGCCAGCAGCCGGGTCAATCCGTACCCGGGGGCAAGGACCGCCACCGCCCAAGCCGCGCTGAGCGCGAGCACGCCGGCCGCGCTCATCGCGCGGCCCGCTGGGGCTGACAGGCGTCCACCTCGCTGATCTTGCCCGCACCGCCCCGCGTCGCCAGCCATCCGTTCGGCCACACCGGCATCCCACGCCGGGGCGGCGAGACTCGGCTCGACCGCCGCTCGGCCCCCTCGGCAGGCTTCGCCGCGCGGCCGTACGCTGCCCGCCAACGGCCGCACCGGCCGGCCGAGGGGGCAGACGATGACCGAGACCGCCGAGAGTGCGCGAGCGGCCGCCCCGCTCGACATCGCGGGGATCTGCGCCGGCCTGCAGGGCAAGATCCGCGGCAAGCCGGTGGCGGTCACGCTCTTCCGTGACGAGATCCACCCCGCGTACGCCACCAGCCCGCGGGTCGACGCCTGCGGCATCCTGCGCATCGCCCGCGACGAGGATCGCGCCGTCCACATGAACGGCGCGATGCACGACTGCTCGCACGGCTCCTTCCTCACCGGCTTCGACGAGGGCACCGAGGTCATCGCCAGCGGCCGGCTGCTGCCGCTCTACATCTCGGCCTACACCGACGAGGCCGGCAAGGCCGTCAACAGCGGCCGCTTCAAGCTGCCGCTCGGCGCCGTGAAGGGGTTGGGCGCGGCGCCGCTCGACGCGGTCCCCGAGGGCGCCGAGGTCGAGTGGATCGTGGTCGTCTGCGAGCCGGTGTGGGCCTCGCAGATCGCCGCCGCGCGGGCCGTCGAGGACGGCGTGCAGCCGAGCGCGGCGGCCGGCTCGTCGTTCTGCACGGATGCCTTCGTCACGCCGTTCTTCGATGACAACGTGATCCTCACCACCGGTGACTTCGGCGGGCGGATGGCCAACAAGCTGCGGCCCAACGAGATGTTCGTCATCGTGCCGGCGCGCTGGGCCAACAACCTGGTGCCGATCCTGACCGCGGCGCCGGACGTGAAGGGGCTGTACGAGGCCACCCGCACCCCCGAGTCGGAGTACTGGGCCCGCAAGCGGGACCGCGAGGCGAAGGCCGCAGCCCGCGCCGCCGCCGCGGCCGCGGGCTCCATCACCGACGCCGCCGCGAAGGCCGGGTTGAAGACCAGCATGGAGTGGGACGACGAGGCGGTCGCCATGGTGGCCAAGGCCCCCCGCTTCGTCCGGCGCTTCGCGGTCGGCAACCTCGAGGACTACGCGCAGCAGAACGGGTACGACCGGGTGACCGAGGCCGTCGTGCGCGAGCAGATGGCCGCCGCCGGGGTGGGCGGCGTCGACGGGGGTGGCTCGACCGGCCGCCTCAGGCGGCTGTTCGGCCGCAAGGGCTGAGGCTCGCTCAGCCCCAGGCGGTCCCCGGGAAGGACCCGCCCGTCTCCTCCAGCAGCTGGCGGGCGGCCATCCGGCCGGTCTCCACGATGAGATCCAGCTGGTGGAACTCCAGCAGCCCCACGCCCATCGCCGGCGGCGTGATCACGGCGGCGCCCTGGGCGAGCGCCGTCTCCACCGCGCCGCCGCTGCCGATCATCATCGTGCGCAGCATCGTGTCGCCCAGTGGGGGCGTCCGCGGCGGCCCCGCGCGGCGCGGTCCGCCCCCTCCCCCGCCCATAGCGATGTTGACCGCCAGCACCGGCCCCTCGTCGCGCTCGGTGAGCAGCCCCACCGGGAGGTTGTCGAGGATGCCCCCGTCGACCAGCAGCTGGTCGCCCAGCCGGCGCGGCGGGAAGAGCACCGGAAGCGCGAGCGAGGCCTGGATGGCGTCGGAGAGCCGTCCGGTTCGGTGGATGTGCTGGCGGCGGGCAAGCAGATCGGTGCTCACGCAGCTGAACTGGTGCGGCAGCTCCTCGATCAGCACCTCGCCGAACTGCCGCTCGATTTCGCGCCCGGCCCGTCGCCCCTTGGCCAGGGAGACCGTCGGGAGGGTGTAGTCACTGAACGGGGAACGGCGGACGAACCCCTGGTAGCAGACCGCCTCGATCTCCTCGGGGCTGTGTCCCGCGGCGTGGAGGCCGGCGACGATCGAACCGAGGCTGCACCCGGCCACGCGGTCGACGCGCACCCCGGCCTCGGCCAATACCTGCAGCACCCCGATGTGCGCGAAGGCCCGGGCCCCGCCGCCCGCCAGCACCAGGCCCACCGAGGTGCCGGCGATGCGTGCTGCGACTGGCCGCAGCGCCCCGCTGAGCGGCTCGCCGAGCGCGTACGTGATCTGCCAGGGCTGCAGCAGCTCAGACCACACGCGCACCCGCTCGCGCACCGGGCGGGGCCCAACGAGGACCAGGTCGGCCCCGTGCAGGTCCACCTCGGCGGCGGTTGCCGGGTCGATGTCGCCGGACACCAGGACCACGTGGTCGGCCTGACGCAGCGCGAACCGCCAGCCGTCGCCGTCGGCCAGATCCGCGACGAGCACCACCCGATCGTGGTCGCGTTCAGCGCGCAGCACCCCCTCGGCATCCAGCCGGCCGGGGGTCGCCACCGTCACATCGCGCCGAAGCTCACCGACGAGCGCCTCCGCGACCGCCGCGGCCGGGGCGCCCTCGTGCAGTCCCAGCACCGCCACCACGGACGGCCGGGAGCCCACGGCGAGCGGCGGGGCCTGGGGCGACTGGAGCTGCTCGGCGAGCACGCGCGTGAGCACCGAGAGCGCCTCCGGATCCGCGCGGACCACCGAGTCGAAGACCGACCGCGAGATCTCAGCCAGGGTGCTGTCGCGCCGGGCCCGGATGGATGCCGATCGCGTCCCCCCGGTGAGCAGCGCGAGCTCGCCGATGGCCGATCCCGGCCCCAACTCCCGCACCACCGCGTCGTCGACGACGACCTCCAGCCGTCCGCTGCGGACGAGGTACAGCGAATCCGCCGCGTCCCCCGCGCGCATGAGCCAGCCGCCCGCGGGCAGGGTGATCTGCCGGGCCGATTCCTCCAGCGCGGATCGGACCTGCGCCGGGAGGCGGCCCAGCAGCGGCAGCGCCGCAGTCCCACCGCCATCGCTCGGCTCGCCCCGCCGCGGGAGCAGGATCACCGCTCGCGCCGCGTCACCCTCGTCGGCGGCCTCAACCCGGGGCTCGGAGATCCGGCCGATGGCGGCCGCCGCCGCCGCGCACAAGGCGAAGCAAGCCGCGGCGAACAGCCACCCCGGCCTCAGGTCGTCGGCCGCGGTGGCCGGCGCGGGGGTGCCGATGATGACGACGAGCAGCGCGATCCCGAGCACCCCGCCGATCTGCCGAGAGCTGGAGACCACCGCTGAGGCGGTCGCATATCTGCCCCCTGGAACGGAGGCGAGCGCGGCGCTGCCCAATAGCGGCAGGACGGCCCCCGCGCCGATCCCACTGAGCACCTGGCCGGGCAGCCAGACCCCGAGGAAGTCCGGCTCCAGCCCCGTCTGGTTGTAGTACCAGGCGTACGCCCCCACCCACACCAGCGCGCCCGGGACGATGAACCGCCGGTAGCCGCCAGCGGCTGCCCTCGGTCCCAGCACGGCGGCCACGACGGCCGCGACCAGGGCGCCGGGCACGAGCGCGAGGCCGGCCTGCAGGACGTTGTAGCCCCAGACGTATTGCAGCCACAGGATGTTCACCAGTAGGTACGCGTAGAAGCCCACGCCGGCGAACGCGGTGGCCACGTTGGCGACGGTGAACGGCCGGATGCGCAGCAACGCCGGGTCCAGCAGGGGGGATCGGTGGTGGCGTGAGCTCCATCCGAAGGCGGCCAGCGCGAGCGCCGCGCCGATCACGCACGCCAGGACCCCGACACTGGTCCAGCCCCAGTCGTTGCCCTGGACGATCGCCGTGGTGAGCAGCGCCAGCGCGAGCGCGAACAGCGACGCTCCGCGCAGGTCCGGGACCGTCCGCCGCCCCGGCGCGCGGCTCTCGACGAGCTGGCGGCGGGCGGCCAGCAGCGCCAGCAGCCCGACCGGCAGGTTGATCAGGAAGGCCCAGCGCCAGTCCCCGATCTCGATGAGCAGTCCGCCGACAGGCGGCCCCAGGCCGGCCGCCACCGCCGCCGACGCCCCCCACAGCCCGACGGCGTGGGTGCGGTGCTCGGGGTCGAAGGCCTGGACGACCAGGCCCAGCGAGGCCGGTACGAGCAGCGCCGCGCCCAGGGCCTGAAAGGCCCGGGCCGCGATCAGCCACTCAACGGTCGGGGCCACCGCGCAAATCACTGAGAACACCGTGAAGACCAGGACGCCCCAGGCGAAGGCCCGGCGCCGCCCGATCAGGTCCGCCATCCGCCCGGCCGGCACGAGGAACGCAGCGAACACGATGTTGTATGAGTTCAGGACCCAGGACAGCTCGCTGATCGAGGTCTCCGGGAAGGACTCCCGGATGCTGGGGAACGCGACGTTGACGATCGTCGCGTCGAGGAAGGCGAGGAAGGCCCCGAGCGAGGCGACCAGCAGCACGGTGCGGTCGGTGACGCGCCCTGCCTGGACGACAAGCGGCTGCGGACCTGCCGCCACTTCCTCGTGGCTTGTCGTGGTCGGCATCGATGCCTTCCTGTCAACCGGGGGGCGGACCTCGCACCGGCTCGCCAATCTAGAGGCGCGAGAGGCATGGCGCAGCGAAGTCGCGCGACAGGTCGCCGCACGGAGGCTGTGGCACAGTGGCCGCCGTGCAACGAGAGCAGGCAGAGGCGGTCGTGGCGGCGCTGCGGGGGCGGGGCATGTTCGCCCACGTCCGCGGCCAGGGGATGTACCGGGCCGCCGTGCGGGTCGTCCTGCCCGAGGGCCGCGAGGCGATCTGGGACAGCGACGGGGCCGCCGGGCTGGAGGCCCAGGTCATGAGCAACGGGGTCCTCGTCGGCTTCGTGCCGACCATCCCGGGCTCCGAGGACTGGGACACCGCCCGCGTCGTCGAGGCGATCGCCGCCGAGACGTACTCCTGAGCCGATCGAGCCGACACACTCACCGCATGGACGACTCGACGCCGCTGCGCTGGCTGGCGCTGGGCGAGCAGCACGTCCCCCCCGGCCGGGGGTGGCTGAGCCCCCTCGAGGCCGACCGCGCGGCAGGTATGCGGTTCGCCAAGCGCCGCAACGACTTCCTGGTCAGCCGGTGGACCGCCAAGCAGGCGCTTGCCTACGCCCTGCACCCCGCGGCGGCCGACCCGCACCACGTCGAGGTGCGGCCCGCGCCCACCGGCGCTCCTGTGGCCTTCGTCGCCGGCGACCCCGCCCCCTGCTCGATCTCGCTCACCGACCGCGCCGGGTGGGCTGTCTGCCTGATCGGCCCGTCGGACCGGCTGGTGGGCTGCGACCTCGAACTCGTCGAGGAGCGCTCGGCGGCCTTCGTCGCCGACTGGTTCACCCCGGCGGAGCGAGCGGTGGTGGCCGCCCACGAGACCGACCACGACCTGCTGGCGAACCTGATCTGGTCGGCGAAGGAGAGCGCCCTCAAGGTGCTGCAGACCGGCTTGCGGCGCGACACCCGAACCGTCGAGGTCACGCTGCACGACGAGCAAGTCGGCGAGTGGCGCGCCCTGACCGTCGAGGCCGTCGAGGGCGCGGTCTTCCCCGGCTGGTGGTGCCGGCACGGCGACTTCCTGCTCACCGTCGCCGCCGACGCGCCGCTGGCCGCCACCGGCATCGCTGCTGAGCCCCGAGCCCCTGCGGGACGCCGTTCCGACGCACTCCTGGATGGACGAGCTCAGCTGACCCCTTCGCCCAGCTCGCGGGCCAGCCCGCGCTCGAGGGCGTCGATGACGTACGGCCGCAGGTCGGCGCCGGCGATGATCCGGTCGACCGAGCCCATGGCCAGCGCCCGCTCGATGCTGTGGATGCCGTCGAACTCCGCGGCCACCTCGCCGAGCTTCTCCGAGCGCACCTGCTGCATCACCCGCTGCAGCTCAAGCCGCAGCCGGCCGTCGCCACCCGCCGCGGCCACCCGCTCGGTCAGCTCCAGCACCCGCTGGTCGGCGCGGGCCCGCTTGTCGACCTCGTGGGCGAACACGACGGCCGCTGCCGGGGCTCCGCCGATCACCGAGGCGAAGGAGCCCTCGACGGCGGCGATCTCCAGCGAGGCGTTGAGGGTCTTGGAGAAGACCACGAACGCCCCACCGTGGTAGCGCGACACCACGACGAAGACGATCGGCCCGCGGAAGTTGGTGACGGCGCGCCCGATCTCGGCGCCGTACTCCAGCTGCCACTGCCGCATCGACTCCGGTGAGCCGTCGAATCCGGACAGGTTGGCCAGCACCACCATCGGGCGGTTGCCGCTGGCGGCGTTGACCGCGCGCGCGACCTTGCGGGACGCCTGCGGGAACAGCGTCCCCGAGGTGTAGCTGGACGGGCCGTCGGCGGGGACGAACCCGGACCGCGGCACCGCCGTCGACTCCAGGCCCAGCAGGCAGACCGGGATGCCGCCGATTCGGCCGTCCCACACGATCGCGGTCTCGCCCCAGCGGGCCCACCGCTCCAGCGGCTCGCAGTCGGCGTCCAGCGTGGCCCGCATGATGGCCCTGATCTCGAAGGGCTTCTTGCGGTCGGGGTTGCGCTCGGCCGAGAAGACGTCGCCGACGCTGGTGAAGTCGCTGCCGGCCAGCCGGGGGTGCGGCGCGGTGCGGACATCTCGGTCGACCGGGTCGGACGTCGGGGTCCGTCGCGGGAACCGCTCGCCCGGCGCGACGTACGTGACGTCGTAGTGCCGGAACAGCAGGTCGCAGGCGCCGGCCAGATCCGGGCGCCCAGTACTGGCCCTGGCCGTTGGGGCCCATCACCCGCTCGTAGCCGCCGATGCCGAGGTTGTCCTCGGCCGAGACCCCGCCGGAGAAGTCGAGCGCCTGCTTGCCGGTCAGCACCATGGCGCTCTCCGGCGTCATCACCAGGATGCCCCGGGTGTGCATGAGCATCGTCGCCTCGGCGTTCCAGTACGGCTGCGCGCCGACGTTGATGCCGGTGACCACGACGTTGACCTCGCCGCCGCCTTGCGTGAACTCGATCAGCCGGCGCAGCACGGCGCCGATCCAGTCCATGTTCTCGGTGCCGCTGGTCATCGAGATGCGCGCCCCCGACGAGATGGCGAACCACTCGAGCGGGACCCGCATCTGCTCGGCGAGGTCGATGCGCCGCGTTGATCCGCCGGCACTCCGGCTCCGCCAGCGCACCCAGGCTGCGGCTCGGGTCGCCGAGCAGGATGACCCGGGCCATCCCCTCGGGGTAGGTCGACGTCCAGTTGCGCACGACGCCGACCACCAGGTTGGCGGTGTTCTCGCCGTACTCGCGCTGGACGGGCACCAGGCGCGCCGTCGTCGTCGAGGTCGTGCTCGATGAACTCCCCCGGCGGCAGGTCGGAGTCGCCGTCGCCCGGCGGCGTGATGCAGCCGGACGATCTCGTACGGGTAGGTCGCCCCGCGCCGGGTCGCCTGCAGCACCCGGCGGCGGTACTCCGACAGCGGCTGCACCGGCTCGGGGGCCGGGTCGGTCCGCCGCACCGACACCTCGCGGGAGCCGGGGTCCGACACATGCAGGACCTGCTCGACCAACTCGCCGGTGGCGGGGTCGGCGATCCGGGCCCGGACCAGGACCTCCTCCAGGCCGAGTCCGCGCGCGGTGGGAGCGAGCCGGTGCGCCACGTCGCGCCAGACCCCCGGGGGCAGGTCGAGCGGCGGCCGGACGAACACGATCACCCGGTTCTGCAGGAGCCGCTGGGCGGCCGGGCGGTGCGACTGGAAGAGCCGCATGGCCGACAGCGCCTGCGCCAGGATCCGCTCCATCAGCGGCAGCCCGATGATCCGCCCCGAGGGGTGGCGCGCCGGGGTGAGGTCGCGGACCTCGGCGAGGGCGAACAGCCGCTCGTCCTTGGGGTTGTCGTGCGCGACCCCGTGGAACAGGTAGACGTCCTCGACCGACTCCAGCCGCTCGAGGCGGAAGTTCTGCAGCCGCCAGAGCTCGAGGCGCTTGGCGATCATCGGGTGCATGTCGCGGTGCAGCAGCTCCTCGCTGCAGCCGGCCCTCGGCATCGGTGCGGAAGGTGACGTGATGCGTCACCGGTCCGCGCGCGCCCACCCCGTCCGTGGTGATCGCGACGTCGACGCGGTGCAGCGGGCGCCCGGCGTCCACGCCGTCCAGCACCTCATGGGCCAAGGCCGCGGTCTGGTCGGCGCTCAGGGGGGACCCGGACCGCCAGGTCTGGACGTCCAGGACGACGTCGGCCTCGGCGGGGACGTCGGCGAGGTGCCCGCGGAGCCCGTTGGCGAGCGCGGCCAGCCCCTCCAGCGGGACGTACGCCATCACCAGGTGCACCTGGTGGCCCTCGTGCGCGTAGTCGGCCGTGCAGATCGGCACGCCGTTCACGGTCTGCGGTCGCGACGTTCTCGATCGCCCGGATCCGGTAGTAGCGGCGGACGGCCGTCTCCAGCAGCGCGCCCTGGAGCTCCGGTCCGGCAGCCTCGGTACCACCGCTGCAGCAGCGGGCGCAGGGGCTGCGGGCAGGAGACCAGGCTGGCGATGAGGTCCGCCCGCTCCGGTCCGTCCGGGTCGCGACGCAGCGCCGCGTAGGAGGTCTCGGCCGTGGCGTACCCCAGGGCCTGGACCCGCTCGACCTCCGGCTCGGCGAACCACCGGAACTGCGCCTCTTGGGCGAGGTCGGCGATCGTCGGGTAGCGGCCGTCGGTGGCGGCCACGAGCCGGTCGAGCAGCCTGCGGACGGCGTCCAGGTCGCCCACCCGACGCATCATCCGGTCGCGGTTGGCGATCCCCCGCTCCAGCAGGGACGCGATCACGGGCACCGCCTCACCGAGCCGCTGCTGGGCCCGGAAGATGCGCAGCAGAGCCTCGTCGAGGGCCGGTGACGGCTCCAGGCCCGGGACGCCGTACCGGGCGAGCACCCGCCGCAGCCGGTCCAGGAAGGGGGCGGGCAGCGTGTCGCGCGAGCGACCGGGCGCGCGCAGGTACGACGCGAAGTACTCCTGCGGGCTCCGGGCCAGGGCCTGCTCGTCGTCGTCGTCGCCCTCGTGCTGGCGGCGCGAGAGGGCGCAGAGGTCGGCGAAGAGCCGAAGGATCTCGCCCTCCCGGTCCATGACCTGCGGGTCATCGACCGGCAGGTCGGCCAGCGGGCCGCCCGCGCGGGTGACGAGGCGCTGGATGTCCTTGGGGTCGGTGTCGTAGCCGAGCAGGTACGCATGCAGGGTCTCGAGCACCAGGCCGGGGCTCGTCGGCTCCGGGTCGCCCTCGGCCAGCTCAGGCAGGGCGAGGTCGAGCTGCTGCGCCGTGGGCGCGTCGCCGGGGTCGGGGGCGGTCTGGTCCTCGCCGAGCTCGAGCTCGAGCAGCGCCTGCCCGGAGTCGACCTGGGAGTTGACCAGCGCCGCCACCGAGCGGACCCGGCCGGCGAACGGCGCGGCGACCGCGGTCTCCATCTTCATCGCCTCGAGCACCGCGATGGTGTCGCCCACCGCGACGCGGTCGCCGGGGCGGACCGGCAGCGCCAACACGACGCCCGGGGCGGGGGCGCGCACGGTGCCGCCGTCGTCACGGGTGAAGGTGTGGGTGACCCCCTCGACCTCGACCGAGTGCACCGGCCCGTCCACCACCGACAGCGTGCGCACCTGGCGGCCGCCGACCGTGAGCAGGCTCTCCAGGGGTCCGCGCGGGGTGACCGTCAGATCGAGCCGGCGCGCACCGGTGTCGATCCGGTAGTCGTGCGGACCGAGCCGCAGCACGCGCAGCGGCACCTCTTGGCCCCGGTAGCGGAACCTGATCCGGTGCCCCTGGTCGCGGCGGGCCTCGGGCCGGCCGCGGGCGGCCGTCGCGAAGAAGGCCTTGCGCGCCAGCTCGTGGTCGGTCGCGTAGGCGTCGATCGCGGCCTGCAGCAGGGCGACCTCGGCGTGCTCCATGGGGAAGAGCGTGCGGTCGGCGATCCCGCGGTCCAGCCAGCCGGTGTCCAGCCGGCCGAGCGCGAAGTCCGGATGGTTGAGCACCGCGAGCAGGAACGCCTTGTTCGTGCCGCCGCCGTCGATGACGACCGTGGTCTGGCGAAGCCCGCGTACCAGCCTGGCGATCGCCTCCGCGCGGTCCTGCCCCCAGGCGACGAGGGTGGCGAGGATCGGGTCCAGACCGGTGGGCACGACGTCGCCCTCGGCGACGCCCGCGTCGACCCGCAGCCCTGGTCCGGACGGGAGCCTCAGCTGGCGGATCCGGCCCGGGGTGGGGACGAACCCGCGCTCGGGGTCCTCCGCGCGCAGCCGCACGGACACCGCGTGCCCCGACGGCTCGGGGTGATCGCCCGGGAGGCGCCGGCCGGCCGCGACCTCCAGCCCGCACTTGACCAGGTCGAGGCCGGTGACGACCTCGGTCACGCCGTGCTCGGCGCCCAGTTGCGTGTCCACGCCGAGCAGCAGGGCTGGCGCGTCGTCCGGGCCGACCAGGAACTCCACGGTCCCGACCCCGGTGAAGCCGGTGGCCGCCGCGAGGCGGGACGCGGCGTCGCAGAGCTCGGCGACCCGCGGGGCCGGGCAGGCCGGGGGAAGCCGACTCCTCCACGATGGTCCGGTTGCGGCGCTGCAGGGTGCACTCGCACAGACCCGCGGCCCACACCGTGCCCTGGCCGTCGGAGATCACCTGGACCCCGAGGTGCCGCGCCTCGGGGACCTTCTGCTCAAGGAACACCCGGGCGTCGCCGAACAGCAGGCCGGCCTCGGAGCGGACCGCCTCGAAGGCCCCCGGCAGGTCAGCCGCCGAGGAGACCCGGCGGACGCCAAGCCCGTCCCGGCCGGCTGCGGCGGCCTTGACGAAGAGCGGGTAGCCCAGCCGGGCCGCCCAGCCCAACGCGCTCTCGACGTCCTCGACCTGGCCCTCGGACCACGGTACGGAGGTGATCCCCAGCTCCTCGGCCAGCAGCTTCACCCCGATCGGGTCGCCGAGGCGGTCCAGCACCTCCAGCGACGGCCCGACCACGACGAGGCCGAGCCGCTGGCTCACCTCGCAGATGCCGCGCAGGGCGGGGCCGAGGCCCCGCCCGAGCCACACGGAGTCGGCTCCCGACTCGCGCAGGGCCGCCTCGACCAGGGCCAGATCGCCCACGCTCGGACCGATCCCGTAGGCCTCGTCGGCGTCCCGCACGTACCGGGACTGCCGATCGGCGTCGACGTGCAGGGCCAGGGTCGCCGGCCGCTGAGGCCCGAGCTCGGCGATGGCGTCGAGCAGCCGGACCGCGGCCGGGCCGCGGCCGAGCAGGGCCAGCCGCCGGAACGGCAGGGGCGGTCGATCCGCAGTCTGGGCCATGGCACTCGACATGGCGCTCAACCCGCCGAGGCCACGGCGCGCAGCGGCGCCAGCAGCGCCTCATCGACCGCCTGCGGCAGCTCGATCGTGCGGTAGCCCTCCAACCGCACGAACACCCGCCCCTCGCCGTCGACGCACCTCGGCGTCGACCCCTCCGCCGGCGCCCTCGGCCGTCGCCGCCACGAGGCGGCCAGCCGGCTCGGCCGGATGCGCGAGCACGACCACGCGGTCGACGTGCGCGGGCAGCGCCAGCAGCCCGTGCTCGGCCAGGGCGGCCACGGCCGCCGTCTGGAAGCACAGCTCGACGAGCCGCGGATCGGTGACCGTCGGCTGCGAGTCCGGGCTGGTGGCCGGGGACCAGCCCTTCTGCGTAGCGGCCGAGGATCGCCGAGCCGTCACGCCACACGTCGTCGACCACCTGGTAGGCCGGGCCATGGAAGAGGACCTCGTACACGGGTCCCTGGCCCACGCTGGGCCCGGACGGGTCGCCCGGCGCCTGGCCGGTCGCCTCGGCAGGCGGCGTGCGCCTGCCAACCGGACCCGACCGGTGAAGTGCGTCGTCACCTCGGGCTCGTCGCGTCCGGGCAGCGTGCGGCTGGCCTCGAGCCGGCACCGCGCGACGACGTCGTCGCCATCCCGTACGAAGGTGGCGCTGATCCGCAGCGTGCGCGGCTCATCGCGGTAGAACTTCAGCGGCCGCAGGAAGTCGACGTCCTCGATCGCCACGACGTGGCGGTCCGGGAAGGCGAGCCGGGCCAACTCGGCGAAGGCCTCCATCCCCATGACGCCTGGCAGGACAGGGGTCCCCGAGATCCGGTGGTGGTCCAGGAACGGCTGAGCCGTCGGATCCAACGTGGTCTCCACGACCAGCCCGCTGTGCACGCCCATCTCGACCACCTGGCCGATCATGGGGCCTGCGGCGGACACGTCGATCGCGTCGACGTCGAGCCCGCCGGCCTCGGCGTACTCGGCGGTCATGATCCCCAGCCGCTGGGCGACGACGATCTCGTCGCTCGTGCCGCCGGAGATCAGCTCGCGCCGCACGGTGGCGATCCCGGCCTCGGGCGGCAGCATGTCGATGCCGGCCGCCTCCATCATCACCGGGATCGAGCCGCGGGTGGCCATGCCGATACCGCCCCAGGCGGTCCAGTCGATGGCGATCCCGCGGGTGTCCGGCTGCGACGTGCGCAGGTTCGACGGCGAGCTTGCACAGCAGGTCGTTGCCTGCGGCGTAGTCGGTCTGGCCCAGGTTGCCGAACCGTCCGGCCACCGAGCTGAAGGCCACCACCGCGCCGAGCGGGCGCCCGCGCAGGGCGGACATCAGCGCGAACCAGCCGTCGCTCTTCACGGCGAACACCCGGTTGAACTCGTCCGGCTCCTTGTTGGCCAGCCGTCGGCTGATCTCGATGCCGGCGGCGTGCACCAGCACATCGACCCGGCCGGAGTGCTGCAGCGCCTCGTCCATGACGGCGCCCACGGCGGCGACATCGCCCAGGTCGACGCTGTGGTAGATCGCCTGGCCGCCCGCCGCGGCGACGGCCTCGATGGCGGCCAGCGCCGCGCTGCGCCGCTCCAGGGCGGCGAGCTCGCGCTCCACGGCCACCGGGGTGACCTTCTCCCCCGCCGCCTTGTGGCGGGCGATCAGGTCCTGCTTGAGGCCCTCGCGGTCGGTCGCGTACCGCACCAGGTCGGGGTCGGACGGGTCCGGCTCCGGCGTGAGGTCCAGCAGGTGGAAGACGCCGCCCCCGCCGGCCTTGGCGAGGTCGGCCACGATCGCCGAGACGATGCTGCCGGCCGCGCCGGTGACCACGTAGACCGTCGACCCGTCGAGGGTGAGCCCGGCCGGCCGTCGTCGGCCGGCCGCTCCTCCAGCCCGATCGTCCAGCGCTCGCTCGTCGGCGTAGCCGACCTCGACGCAGCCGGGATCACGCAGGGTCTCGCCGATCAGCAGCTCGGCCAACGCCGCGGTCTTGCGGCTCGGCGCCAGGTCGACCGCCTTGACGAGCGCGTCGGCGGCCTCCCGGCGCGTACGCCTTGGCGAACCCGGTGACCGCGCCGCCGAGCGGGTTGACCGCCCCGGCCGGGTCGTAGCCGTGCTGCCCGCCCAGCCGAGTCGCCGCGACCAGGAACGGCGAGCCGTCGGCGACGGCACGCATCGTCGTGTACAGCAGCCCGACCCGGATCCGCAGGGCCTCGTGCCAGGCGTCGAGGTCCAGCTCCGCCGACCGGGCCCTCGGCGTCGAGGGCCGGCAGCCAGTACACGCCCGTGACCGGACCGTCCGCGCTGAAGTCGGCCAACCGCTGGCCCAGCGTCTCGGCGTCGGGCGCGTCGGTGACTGCGAGCACGGCGACGCCGAGCTTGCCGAGCTGGCTGACCAGCGCGTCGCCCACGCCGCCCTGGTCGGCCATGACCACGACGCGGGCGGCCTCGTCCAGCCGCACCCCGGTGGGGCGGCACCGGTCGAGGGCCGGGCGGAGCACCGGAACGGGCACCCGCCGCGGGATCTGCTCGGCGGCCTCCAGGCTGCCGGACAGCACCGGGACCTCCGGCAGGGCGGCCGCGGGCGACGACGCCGCGGCGTCCGACGCCACCAGCCGGGAGGGTGGTCGCCCGGTCCCGGACGAACCCGACCACATGCGTCAGCGTCGGGTAGTCCCGCAGCTGCAGCGAGTCGTCCCGCTCGATCGCGAACGTCTCCCGGATCGCGGCGAACACCTCCGCCTGCTTCACCGTGTCGACGCCCAGGTCCGCCTCCAGATCCAGGTCCAGATCCAGCATCTCCTGCGGGTAGCCGGTCTTCTCCGACACCACCGACAGCACCTCGGCCACCACCGGGTCCACCCCCGCCGGCGCCGCCAGCAGCCGCGGCAGCGGCCGGCGGCGACGGCACGCCGGCGGGCGCGGCCGCCGGCAGGTTCGTCCCCCGGTCCCGGACGAACCCGACCACATGCGTCAGCGTCGGGTAGTCCCGCAGCTGCAGCGAGTCGTCCCGCTCGATCGCGAACGTCTCCCGGATCGCGGCGAACACCTCCGCCTGCTTCACCGTGTCGACGCCCAGGTCCGCCTCCAGATCCAGGTCCAGATCCAGCATCTCCTGCGGGTAGCCGGTCTTCTCCGACACCACCGACAGCACCTCGGCCACCACCGGGTCCACCCCCGCCGGCGCCGCCAGCAGCGGCCGGCGCGGCCGGCACGACCGGCGCGCCGGCCGGCGCGGCCGCCGGCAGGTTCGTCCCCCGGTCCCGGACGAACCCGACCACATGCGTCAGCGTCGGGTAGTCCCGCAGCTGCAGCGAGTCGTCCCGCTCGATCGCGAACGTCTCCCGGATCGCGGCGAACACCTCCGCCTGCTTCACCGTGTCGACGCCCAGGTCCGCCTCCAGATCCAGGTCCAGATCCAGCATCTCCTGCGGGTAGCCGGTCTTCTCCGACACCACCGACAGCACCTCGGCCACCACCGGGTCCACCCCCGCCGGCGCCGCCGGCAGCCGCCGGAGCGGCCGGCCGCGGCGGCGGCAGCGGCGGGCGCGGCCGCCGGCAGGTTCGTGCCCCCGGTCCCGGACGAACCCGACCACATGCGTCAGCGTCGGGTAGTCCCGCAGCTGCAGCGAGTCGTCCCGCTCGATCGCGAACGTCTCCCGGATCGCGGCGAACACCTCCGCCTGCTTCACCGTGTCGACGCCCAGGTCCGCCTCCAGATCCAGGTCCAGATCCAGCATCTCCTGCGGGTAGCCGGTCTTCTCCGACACCACCGACAGCACCTCGGCCACCACCGGGTCCACCCCCGCCGGCGCCGCCGGCAGCGCCGGCGGCGCCGCGGCCGCGAGCGACCGGCACGACCGGGCGCGACCGGCGCGACCGGGCGCGACCGGAGGCGCTGCTGGCGACCGCCACCGGCACGGCCGGCGCCGCGGGAGCCGTCCTCGGCGCGGACCAACCGCGGTCCACCACGCGCAGGCGCCGCTGGACGACCTCGAGCTGCGGGTCGTCCTGCCCGCTCAGGCCGCGCAGCCACGCCCCCCATGCCGCCGGGTCGACGACGCGGTAGCCGTAGCCCAACTCGGTCGGCTCGCGGTGGGCGCCGTCGGGCACCGGGGTCCAGCGCAGCAGCGTCATGCTGATCTGCGAGCCGAATCCGGCGGCCAGCCGCAGCGCATAGCGCACCGGGTACGCGCCGCCGGTCGACAGGTTGAGCTGGCCGAGCTCGGGGTCGATCTCGCGGAAGTTGGGGATCGGCGGCACGAGGCCGGTCTCCAGCGCCTTGACCGCGACGACGTCCTCGATGCCCACGCCCATCGGGTGGCCGGTGAACCCCTTGGTGTTGGCGATGACGATCCGGTCGGCGTCGGCGCCGAAGACCTGCCGCAGCGCGTTGATCTCGGCCGCGGCGCTGCCGCCGCGTGCCGGGGTGTACGTCTCGTGCGAGACGAAGACCGTCTCCGGCGCGATCTCGTGCCGGCGTACGCCGCGCGCCTCGGCCTGGGCGACCAGGCTCTCCATCACCTGGCCGATGTGCTCGACGTCGAGCCGGGTGCCGTGGAAGGCGCTGTTGGCCGTGACGGACGACAGCACCTCGCAGATCGGCTGGATCCCGCGCTCGCGGGCCGCCTCCGCCGACTCGACCACGAGGCCGGCGGCCCCCATGCCCATGATCATCCCGTGCCGTCGGTTGTCGAACGGCAGCGCCGCGTTCTCGACGACGTCGTCGGTGGCCGCGGCGCCGGACGCGAGGAAGCCGGCGCCGACCCAGTCGACGAGGTGGTCGGCGGTGACGTCGTCACCGGCGACGATGACGACCCGGCGGCAGCGGCCGGCGCGGATCCAGTCCTCGGCCAGGGC
Organism: uncultured Actinomycetota bacterium; assembly: GCA_963818455.1. Classification (GTDB taxonomy): domain Bacteria; phylum Actinomycetota; class Actinomycetes; order CAVWCF01; family CAVWCF01; genus CAWFSE01. The sequence goes on along the minus strand of CAWFSE010000009.1, from coordinate 163,420 downwards.
GATGGCCTGCGTGGTGCTCGCGCAGGCGGAGTTCACCTGGGTGTTCGGCCCGCGGGCGCCGATGATCTCGGCGAACTGCGAGTGCCCCATCGACAGCACGCGGAACAGGAAGCGGCGGTCGAACTCGTAGCCCTCCTCGGCGAGCAGCGCCTCGAGCTCGCGGGTGCGGTGGTCGAGCTCGGCGGCGACCGGCTCGGCGTCCGTCACCCGGGCCCGCAGCGACCGCAGCCCCTCAAGCTCATGGCGGCGGCCCTGGTCGGTGTAGTGGCGCTCGAGCTCGTCGGCGAAGGCGTCAAACCCGGGGAACGCGGAGGCGAAGATCACCCCGGTGTCGTCGCGCATCGAGTCCGGCAGGCCCCAGCGCGAGGGCAGCTGGGTGCCCAGCGAGGTGAGCCGGTAGTGCTGGACGAGCGGGATCCCCGCGTCGCGCAGCGCGTCGAAGCCGGCGCCGATCGCGAGCCGGGTGACGGTGTCGAGCGCGCGGTCGCGCTCGGGGTCGACGCCGAACTCCTCGACGAGGTCGAGCTGCCCGGCGCGGCCGGCCAGCTTGAGCACGTCGGCTGGGTCGTCGATGGACTCGAACCGCCCGCCCCCGTCGCCCTTGACCAGCCGGGTGATGTGCTTGTCCAGGATCTTGTGCCGGAACCGGGTGGGGATGAGGTCGATCAGCTGCTCGCCGCCGAGCAGCCGCGCCACGTTGTGGTCGTCGAACACCCGGTCGGTCCCGGGCAGCCCGAGCGCGGCGCCGGTGATGACGACGGGCTCCATCGGCCCGGTTCCCGACCCGCCGCGCGCCGCGGGGGCGGTGCCCTCCATGATCTCGCGACCGTGCTCGAGGAAGTCGGCGAACAGGTGGCCGAGCTCGACGTAGCGGTCGGTGGTCATGGCGGCTCCAGAACGGGCGGGGGTCGACGCGGTCGGGGGGGTCGCGGCGGGGGGCGGGGGGACCGCGGCGGGGGGCGGGGCAGGCGCGGCGATGCGGCGGCGGGTGCGGGGGTGCCGAGGCCGGCCGCGTACAGCCCGGACAGCGCCTGGTTGAACGACGGCACGTCGCCGGCCTTGGGGTGGTTGGTGAACAGCGCCTGGGCGTCGTCGTGGGTCGGCGCCGAGGACGTCCTCGGCGAAGCCGTGCAGCGCGCGCTTCGGGCCGACCTCGACGAACACGCGGGCGCCCGCGTCGTACAGGGTCTCCAGCCCGTGGACGAACTGCACCGGCGCGGCGACCTGGCGGCCGAGGATGTCGAGCATCTGCTCGTCGGCCCCGGGCCCCGTCGGGTAGAACGCGCCGTCGACGTTGGCGACGATCGGGCGCACCGGGGCCCGCAGCTCCATGCGGGCCAGCGCCACCTTCAAGGGCTCGCTCGCCGGGGCCACGATCGAGGTGTGGAACGCGTGGCTCACCGGGATGCGCACCGCGGTGAAGCCCGCCTCGGCGAAGGCGCCCATCGCGCCCTCGACGGCCGCCGTGGCGCCGCCGATCACCGCCTGGCTGGTGCTGTTGACGTTGGCGACCACGACGTAGCCCTCGGCCGCGTCGACGATGCGCTCGATCTCGGCGAGCGGCGCGAAGACCGCCGCCATGGCGCCGTTGTCGCCGACGGACAGCGTCGCCATCTCGTGCCCGCGCGCGCTGACCGCCTCGAGCGCCGAGGCGAAGGACAGCGACCCCGCCGCGACCAGCGCGGCGTACTCGCCGAGGCTGTGGCCCATCACCATGTCCGGGTCGACGCCGTAGGCCGCAGCAGCCGGTAGAGCGCGATGTCGGTGGCGAGCACCGCCGGCTGGGTGATCTCGGTCTGCAGCAGCTCCTCCTCCAGCTGCTTGACCGCGGCCGGGTCCTCGGCGTCGACGAAGATGTAGTCGGTCAGCGGCCGGCCGAGCAGCGGCGTCATCACCCGGTCCGCCTCGGCGAAGGTCGCGGCGACGATCGGCTCGGTGGCGCGCAGCTGCTTGAGCATGTTGACGTACTGCGAGCCCTGGCCGGTGTAGAGGAACGCGACCTTCGGGGCGGCGCCGCGGCCGAGGAAGATGCCGCGGGCGCGCAGCGCCCGCCAGATGGCCGGCTGGCCTGCGGCGAGCGCCGCCTTGGCCTTGCCCGCCTTGTCGGCCAGCTCCGCGGCGTCGGCGAAATCGATGGCGAGCCGGATCGGGTGCGGCCAGGTCGGCGGCGGCCGGCGCGGCCGGCGCTGGGGCGTCGCCCGGCCAGCGGCGTCGGCGACGCGCCCGAGTCGGTCGGCGAGCGAGGCCTCGTCGGCCGCGCCGAGGACGACCAGCGCCGCGGAGCGGGGCCTTGGCGGGCCCGGGGTCCGCGGCGGCGCTGACCGCGGCCGGCGCGGGCGCCGAGGCGGCGAAGGTCCTCGTCGTGCCCGCGCGGAGGCGGCCGGGGACGTACTCCTCGAGCACGACGTGGAAGTTGGTGCCGCCGAAGCCGAACGCGCTGACGCCGGCGCGCCGCACGCCGCTCGGGGGCGTCGGCCACGCGCGCAGCTCGGTGTTGACCCGGAACGGGCCTGCGGCGAAGTCGATGTTGGGGTTGGGCGCGGCGAAGTTCAGGCTCGGCGGCAGCACCTTGTGGTGCAGCGCGAGGGCCGCCTTGAGCAGCCCGGCCGCGCCGGCGGCGGCCTTGAGATGCCCGATGTTCGACTTCACCGAGCCGAGCGCGATCGACCCCTGAGCCGCCCCGGCCGCCCCGAAGACCGACATGAGCCCCTCGACCTCGACCACGTCGCCGACCCGCGTCGAGGTGCCGTGCCCCTCGACCAGCGTCGCGGTCGCCGGGCTGAGTCCCGCCTGCCGCCAGGCGCGCTCGACCGCGAGCCGCTGCCCGATCGGGTTGGGCGCGGTGATCCCCTTGCCCTTGCCGTCGCTGGAGCCGCCGATGCCGCGCAGCACCGCGTAGATCCGGTCGCCGGCGCGCTCGGCGTCGGCGAGCCGCTTGAGCACGAAGACCGCCGCGCCCTCGCCCATCACGAAGCCGTCGGCGCCGTCGGCGTAGGGCCGGGTGCCGGTCGCCGACAGCGCGCCGATCTTGCAGAACTTCACGAAGGTCGCGGCGCTCATGTTGCGGTCGATGCCGCCGGTGACCACGGCGTCGAAGTCGTGGTCGAGCAGCCCGTCGACGCCGGCGCTGATCGCGGCCATCGCCGAGGCGCACGCGGCGTCGGTGACGAAGTTGGGGCCGCGGAAGTCGAAGAGGTTCGCGATCCGACCGGCGAGCACGTTGCCGAGCTCGCCGGGCATCGTGTCCTCGGTGATCGGCGGCGTCGCGGCCATCATCCGGTCGTGGGACTCGGCGATCAGCGCCGCCCGGACGTCTGCGGGCAGCGCGGCGAAGCTGGGCGACTGCTCAAGGCTCTGCGCGAACTCGGGGAAGCTGATCCGCAGCGCGGTGAGGTAGTGCTTCTCGCCGGCGATGGCGTTGCCGAAGATGACCGCGGTGCGCTCGTGGTCGAGCGGCCGCTCGGGCCAGCCGGAGTCGATGAGGGCGGCGCGCGTGCAGGCGACCGCCCACTTCTGCCCCTCGTCCATCGCCGCGGAGACCAGCGGCGGGATCGGCAGCTTCCAGCCCAGCGGGTTCCAGTCGAACTCGCGGACCCAGCCGCCGATCTTCGAGTACGTCTTCTCCGGCGCGTTCGGGTCGGCGTCGTAGTAGAGCGCCGGGTCCCAGCGCCCGTCCGGCACGTCGGTGATGCTGTAGCGGCCGCCGGTGATGTTCGCCCAGAACGCGCCCGCGTCGAGGGCGTCCGGCAGCACCGCGCCCACCCCGACGATCGCGACGGCCCGGTGGGCGTAGTCCTCAACAGCTCCGACGGTCATGGCGTGCTCTCCTGCGGGTGGGGGGCGGTTCGGTGCGGGGCGGGAGGGGTCGGGTCGGTCACGCGTGGTGGCCGTGCTCGGCTCGGCGGTAGACCGCGGCGACCGCGGCATCCATGTCGGGGATCAGGCCGACCTGGGCGGCCTGGATCTCGCTCACCCGAAGCGCCTGCGCCAGCTGGGGCAGGTGCGCGGGGTCGGCGCCGCCCGCGCCCACCACGAGGCGCATCCCCTCGGTGGAGACCCGCTCGGCGGCCTCGCGCGCGAAGATCCGCGACAGCGTCGCGAGCCCCTCGGCGTCGAAGCCGCGCTCGGCCTTGTCCGACAGCGTCCCGGTCGCGGCCCGCGCGGCGCGGCGGGCGAAGGAGGCCGCCGGCTCCGCGTACGCGATCAGCTCGCCCAGGCGGAACAGGACGTGCTGGTGGCGGGTCAGCCGGCCGACCCGCGCCCGCTCAAGCAGCCCGCCCAGCGCGTGCAGGCCGAGCGCGGCGACGTCGGCGCCGACCGCCGGCGCGGAGCCGTGCAGCCGCTCGAGGGCGCGCGCCGCGTCGTGGTAGTACGCCCCTTGCGTCTTGAGGTGCTGCTGCCAGCGGTCGCGGCCGATCGTCATCTCCATGATCTCGGAGGTGCCCTCGTAGATCGTCGTGATGCGGACGTCGCGCTTGATCTTCTCGACCAGGTACTCGCGGGTGTAGCCGTAGCCGCCGAGCGCCTGGATGCTGGCGTCGGCGGCGGCGTTGCCGCTCTCGGTCGCGAGGTACTTGGCGATCGCGCCCTCGGTGTTGAGGCTGCCCTCCCCCGCGTCGATGCGCTCGGCGGTCTCCTCGATGTAGGCGCGGGACGCCTCCAGCCGCACGGCGTGGGGCACGATCAGCTTGTGGGTGTAGCCCTGCTTCTCCGACAGCGGCCCGCCCGCCTGGATCCGGGTCGTGGAGTACGTGATCGCGCGGTCGAGCGCGGCCCACCCGGCGCCGAGGCCGAAGGTCGCCACCATGAGGCGGGTGTAGCCGAAGACCTGCTGGGCCTGCCACAGCCCCTGGCCCTCGACCTCGCCCACGAGGGCGTCGGCGCCGACCTCGACGTCCTCGAGCACGAGCGCCGCGGTGTTCGACAGCCGGATCCCGTGCTTGTCCTCGGGCTTGGCCTGGGTGAAGCCCTCCGCGCCCCGCTCGACCACGAACCAGGTCGGGCCGCCCGGGGCGTTGGCCAGGATCGTGTAGCCGTCGGCCACCCCGCCGTTGCTGATCCACTGCTTGCGGCCGGTGATCCGGTAGCCGGTCACCACCTCGCCGTCCATGATCGGCGTCGCCTTCGTCCGCAGCGAGCCGAGGTCGCTGCCGGCCTCCGGCTCGGTCGCGCCGTACGCGAAGAGCGCGCCGTCCTCGGCGACCTCTCCGAGCCAGCGCGCCTTCTGCTCCTCGGTGGCCCCGACCGTGATCGGGTCGGTGCCGAGGAACGTCGCGAGCACGCTCGTCGCCACCCCCAGGTCGATGCCGGCCATCACCTCGCAGACCCGGTAGACGTCGAAGGCGCTGCCGCCCATGCCGCCGTACTCCTCGGGGACGAAGACCAGCTGGATCCCCAGCTCCTCGCCGCACATGAGCCGGACGGTGTCGACCGGGCACTCGTCGAGGTGATCCAGCTCGAGCAGGCGCTCGTCGGGCAGGTGCCGCGCCGCGAACTCCCGAATGGCCTCAAGGGTGAAGTCGAGGGTCTCGCGGTCGAGACCGACTACAGGAGCGACTGACATAGGGCGCGGGCCTTTCGGGCGCGTAGCGATAAGCCCCCGGACCGAGGTCCGGGCAACCGGGATGCCCCCGAGTCTGCCGAAGCCGTCAAGCCCGGCGGAGAGTCGAACGGCCCCCGTCGGGGGGTCAAGCGGCTCGACCGGGGCCGTCCGGCCCTCGTGCGCGGCCATGCCCAGGCTGACCGATGGCCGGGCTCCGATCGATCGATTCCTCTCCGCCTTCGCCGGCGAGCTGGCGCCCGAAGGCCGGTAGGACTTCCACGTCGCGCGGCACTCCCCCGAGCGCGACACCTGGTTGCGGGTCGAGTCGTACGCGACACCGCGCCGCCCTTGGGCTGGAGCCCACCAAGACGGCCTGGCTGCAGGGCACCTGCTCGCCGCATCTGCTGCACGCGGACGACCGCGAACTGGACGAGGTGCCCGCGCGGTTGTGGATGACTCTTCCGCGGAAGACTCATCCACAGGCCATCAGCGCGGACACCGAGACTCACTACCCTCGGCGGATGGAGATCGCCGTCCGCCGGCTCGGGCCAGGCGACCCAGAGACCCTTGCGCTGATCGCTCGGGAGGCGGCCGACTTCGACCTTGCCCATCACGGCGATCCCGAGCCGCCGCTTGCCCCCGCCGATGCCGAGGCCTACCTCGCCAACCCATCCGTGCTGCATTGGGTGGCCGAGCGCGAGGGGCACGTCGTCGGTGAGCTGCTCTGCCACCTGCTGCCGATGCCCTCGGGGGTGGGCCGTGAGCTGCTGCTCTACGCGATCGGCGTGCGCGAGGCGTACCGCAGACAAGGGGTCGGCCGGGCGCTGATCGCCGAGATGCGCGGGTGGGCCGAGGGGGCTCGGCTTTCGGACGTCTGGGTCCTGGCCGACAACCCCGACGCCGAGGCGTTCTACGCTGCGTGCGGCTTCCGCCGCGGAGAGGACGACGAGCAGGGCGTGCTGATGCTGCTGACCGGCCTGGCGCCAGGAGCAGGGTGAGGCTTCGATGACCACGCGTGAGCTGTTCAGCGACGAGGAGTGGGGCAAGGTCACGGCCCTCGCGGGTGAGGTGATCGTGGCCGCCTGCGTGTCCGACGGGCATCTGATGCCCGGTGTCCGCGAGCTCAAGGCCGGCGTCGAGGCGCTCGTACGACGCCAGCGAGCTGTCAGCGAACAGTCCCGGTCCTCCAGGCACTGCGTAGACGAACACCTCGTCCCCGTCGGGGCCGACCGCCCGGACGAGGTCGCGGGCGGCGTCGATGTCGCCCTCGAGCGCGAAGAACGGGTCGCGGTCCATGCCGTGGATCTGCACGGGCACCCCGTCGGGCCAAGGCCCGAACGCCCACTCACCGGCGATCGCAGGCCGGCCTCGCAGAGCAGCGCGCCGCGCACCCCTGGCCGGGTCTGGGCGAGCCGCTGGGCACGCTCCGCGCCCCAGGTGCTCACCGCGTCCGCCAGCCGCCGTGAGGTCGCACGCCTCGGTCGGCCCGCTTCATGGGCAGCGGAGACAAGGTCACCGGCCACGCGAGCCGCGGGATCGAGTCGACCGGTGCTCGCCGCGAGTCCTGGCGTAGCACCGCGGACGAGCGCGCGCTCGGCAAGACGATCCGGCGGTGAGTCCGAACGTGGGGAACAGCGGCCGCGCAGCTGCAGCCCATCCGCCGCCCACTACACGTGGTCGCGGAACTCCACCGGGTTCGGCGGCGTCAGGGCATCACGAGAGCGGCGCACGCCGGTAGCGCTCGTAGATCACGCGCGAGCCGAACTCCGCTGTCTCGACCAGTTCCAGCCGGAGGCCTTCGGCGACGGGCGGGAAGAAGGACGTGCCACCGCCGACCACGATCGGGTGACGGAACATGCTCAACTCGTCGACGAGGCCGAGCTCGATCGCTGTCGCGGCCAGACCGGCGCCGCCGATCCCGATGTCCTTGTCGGTCGAGGCCGAGCGCACCGGCGATCTCTTCGGCCAGCGGCGCCTCAGCCAGGCGGGCATGACCCTGAACGCCGTCGAGCGTTCGGCTGAACACGACCTTCGGGATCGCGCACCAGGCATCGGCGAACGCCGCGCCGAGCGGGGTGTCGCGCAAGCGACGCATCCGTCTCCCACACGACCATGGTCTCGTAGAGCTTGCGGCCCAACAGGAATCCACCGAGCGAGACGACCTGCTGGAGATGGAACCGAAATAGCTCCTCGTCGGGTTCGGACCAGTCGAACCCGCCGTCGCGGTCGGCGATGAAGCCGTCCGCTGAGACGCCCATCGAGTAGATCAGCAAGGCTCAAGCCCCCAGACGCTAGACGTTGAACCTGAACTCCACGACGTCGCCGTCGGCCATCACGTAGTCCTTGCCCTCGATCCGCACCTTGCCCCGCGGCCTTCGCCTCGTGCATCGAGCCAGCCGCGACCAGGTCGTCGAAGACGACCACCTCGGCCTTGATGAAGCCGCGCTCGAAGTCCGTGTGGATCACCCCGGCGGCCTCCGGGCGCGGTGTCGCCCTTCTGGATCGTCCAGGCGCGGGCCTCCTTGGGCCCGGCGGTGAGGTACGTCTGCAGGCCGAGGGTGTCGAAGCCGACCCGCGCCAGCAGCTCGAGCCCTGGCTGCTCCTGGCCCGATCGGACTGCAGCAGCTCGGCGCCTCGTCCGTCGTCCAGGTCGGCGAGCTCGGACTCGATCTTGGCGTCCAGGAAGACCGCCTCGGCGGGGCGACCACGAGCGCCCGCATCCGGTCCTTGAGCTCGTCGTCGCCGAGCTCGGCGTCGTCCATGTTGAAGACGTACAGGAACGGCTTGGCGGTGAGCAGCGACAGCTCGCGCAGCAGGCCTCGCGGTCGAGCCCGGCGGCGAAGACCGTGGTCCCGCCGTTCAGGACCTCCTGCGCCTGCGCGGCGGCGGCCAGCGCGTTCGGCGCGGTCCTTGTGAATCTGCGCCTCCTTCTGCAGGCGCGGGACGGCCTTCTCCAGGGTCTGCAGGTCGGCCAGGATCAGCTCGGTGTTGATGGTCTCGATGTCGGCCGCCGGCGACACCTCGCCGTCGACGTGGACCACGTCCGGGTCGGTCGAACACCCGGATCACCTGGCAGATCGCGTCGGCCTCGCGGATGTGGGCCAGGAACTTGTTGCCGAGGCCCTGGCCCTCCGACGCGCCGCGCACGATGCCCGGCGATGTCGACGAACTCGACCGTGGCCGGGAGGATGCGGGCCGAGCCGAAGATCTCCGCCGAGACCGCCAGCCGCGGATCCGGGACCGCCGACCACGCCGACGTTGGGCTCGATCGTCGCGAACGGGTAGTTGGCCGCCAGCACGTCGTTCTTGGTCAGCGCGTTGAACAGGGTGGACTTGCCGACGTTGGGGAGGCCGACGATTCCGATCTGGAGGCTCACGGGCGGCGAGTCTAGGCGGGGCGGCGCGATGGGCCCGCATTCTGTCGGTGCCCCCCGAGACCATGGCGGCATGGACCTCTCCGCCCTGCTCCTCCTCGCCCTCGGCATCGCCATCGGTGCGGCCCTCGGGTTCGCCGTCGGCTGGACCCTCGCGCGCAACCGGGCCGGCTCGGCCGAGGCCGAGCTCGCGGCCACCCGCGCCGAGCTCGAGTCCGAGCGCACGCACGCGGCCGAGCGGCACGCCGCCCTGCGCGACGACCAGCAGCGCCTGGCCGAGCAGTTCCAGGCGCTGGCCTCCGACGCCCTGCAGCGCAACAACACCGCGTTCATCGACCTGGCCCAGGAGCGGCTGGCCCAGTCCCACCAGGCCCAGACCGCCGAGCTCGACAAGCGCACGGTCGAGGTGCAGACCCTGCTCACCCCGATCAAGGAGACCCTGGGCAAGGTCGAGCAGCAGATCGAGCGCACCGACCGCGAGCGCGCCACCTCCCACGCGTCCCTGCTGGAGCAGGTCCAGCTCTCCCGGCGCACCGCCGAGGCCCTGCAGGCCGAGACCCGCGGCCTGGTCCAGGCGCTGCGCGCGCCCCAGGCCCGGGGAGCCTGGGGCGAGCTGCAGCTGGCCCGCATCGTCGAGCTCGCCGGCATGGTCGAGCACTGCGACTTCGACACCCAGGCCACCCAGGCCGGCGACGACGGCGTCCAGCGCCCCGACCTCGTCGTGCGCCTCGCCGGCGGCAAGCAGATCGTCGTCGACGCCAAGGTCTCGCTGTCGGCCTTCCTGGAGGCCAGTGCCTCGTGACGACGACGAGACCGCCCGCGCCCGCATGCAGGCGCACGCACGGCATTTGCGCACCCACGTCGACCAGCTCGCCGGCAAGGCGTACTGGCGGCAGTTCTCGCAGAGCCCCGAGTTCGTCGTGATGTTCGTGCCCGGCGAGTCGTTCCTCGTCTACGCCCTCGAGCACGAGCCCGGGCTGCTTGAGTACGCGATGCGCAAGCAGGTCATCGTGGCCACCCCCACGACGCTGCTCGCCACCCTTCGAACGGTGGCCTTCGCCTGGCGCCAGGACGCCCTCGCCGACAACGCCCGGCTGGTCTTCGAGCTTGGCCGCGAGCTCTACGAGCGGCTGGGCACCCTGGGCGGGCACCTGGACAAGCTGGGCCGCTCGGTCAACGCGGTCGTGAGGGACTACAACACCGCGATCGGCTCGTTGGAGACGCGCGTCCTCGTCAGCGCCCGCAAGCTCAAGGACCTCAAGGTCGCCGAGGAGGATCTCATCGAGCCCGCCGCCCTGCACGACGCCGTCCGGGTGCTGTCGCACCCCGACCTGGTCGCGCACGCGGCCGACGCCCGGTCGGTGCGAGCCCTCCCCGCCGGGGGGCACGACCACCCGGCGCCCGCGGCCAGCGGGTAGGCGAACGGGCTGGGGGCCATCTGCGTACGATTCGCGGGTGACCGAGCCCGCCCCCCCGCCGTCTGCGCGGGTCGCCCGAGCCGCCTCTGGGCCGGTGGGGCTCACCGCGGGCGGCATCGTCGTGGTGTCCCTCGGGGCCTGCCTGGTGGCCGGGCTGATCGACACCTTCCTCGGCGACGGGGTCTCCTGGATCTTCGGCGTGGTCTTCATCCTGGTGTCGATGTACACCGCCGCCCAGGCCCGCTACGCCGACCGCTGGGTCGCCGTGATCAACGCGCCGTTGGTCTTCGTCGCCACGTTGCTCATCACCAGCCTGGTCGGCCCCAGTGAGGGGTCGTTGACCGGCAAGGCCCTCGACGTCGGCACGGCGCTCGCCGAGAAGGCCCCGCTGCTGTGGGTCGGCACCGGCGCCGCCCTGCTCATCGTCGTCCTGCGGCAGATCCGCCACCGCTGACCGGAGCCTGGCCGGCAGCCCTCAGACGCGGGCGGCCTTGAGGTCGCGACGCAGCTCTGGCGGCAGCGCGAACAGCAGGCTCTCCTCCGCGGACTGCACCTCGGAGACCGTGTCGTAGCCCCGCTCGGCGAGCCAGCCGAGCACGCCGTCGACCAGCACCTCGGGCACGGATGCGCCGCTCGTCAGCCCCACGGTCTGGACGCCCTCCAGCCAGGACTCGTCGATCTCGCTGGCGGCGTCGACCAGGTGGGCCGCCCGGGCCCCCGACTCGAGGGCCACCTCGACCAGGCGCACGGAGTTCGACGAGTTGCGCGAGCCCACCACGATGACCAGGTCGCACTGCAGCGCGATCTCCTTGACCGCGACCTGGCGGTTCTGGGTCGCGTAGCAGATGTCATCGCTCGGCGGATCGATGAGCAGCGGGAAGCGCTCCTTGATGTGGCCGATGGTCGTGCAGGGTCTCGTCCACCGACAGCGTGGTCTGCGACAGCCAGGCCACCTTGGCCGGGTCGCGGACCTCGACGCGGGCGACGTCCTCCTCGCCGTCGACGACCTGGATCGCGCCGGGGGCCTCCCCCGTCGTGCCGACGACCTCCTCGTGCCCCTCGTGCCCGATGAGCAGGATGTCGTAGCCCTCGGCGGCGAACCGCTTGGCCTCTTGGTGGACCTTGGTCACCAGCGGGCAGGTGGCGTCGATCGTCTTCAGCCGGCGGGCCGCGGCCTCCTCGTGCACCGAGGGCGCCACCCCGTGGGCCGAGAACACCACGATGCTGCCCTCCGGCACCTCCTCGGTCTCCTCGACGAAGACCGCACCCCTCGCCTCAAGGGTCTCGACCACATGCTTGTTGTGCACGATCTGCTTGCGCACGTAGACGGGGGCGCCATAGAGCTCCAACGCCTTCTCGACGGTCACCACCGCGCGGTCCACGCCTGCGCAGTAGCCGCGTGGAGCCGCCAGCAGCACGCGCTTGACGGTCTCCGGCGCTTCGGCAGCCGTCGAGCGGGGGGCGGTCACGTCGGTCGGGTCGGTCGGGAGGTCGCTCACCCCACCATGCTAAGCGGGCGGCCTAGGCTGCGCCCCATGGCGCTGCAGACCTCGGCCGAGCAGCCGATCCCGGTCCGCCAGGCCTCGCAGCTCATCGCAGGCTGGGTCGCGCGGCTGGGCGAGGTGTGGGTCGAGGGCCAGGTCGCCGAGCTGACCCGCCGCCCCGGCCAGGGCTTGTCCTTCCTCACCCTGAGGGACCCCTCGGCGAACGTCAGCGTCTCGGTCACCTGCCCGCGCCGGGTGCTGGACGCCGTGCAGCCGCCGCTCGTCGAGGGCGCCCGCGTCGTCGTACGCGCCAAGCCGGAGGTGTACGTCGGGCGCACCTCCCTGGCGCTGGCCGCCGGCGAGATCCGCCACCTCGGGGTCGGGGAGCTGCTCGCCCGCATCGAGCGGGTCAAGGCCGTGCTGGCCGCCGAGGGCCTCTTCGCGGCCGAGCGCAAGCGCCCGTTGCCGTTCCTGCCACGCGTGATCGGGCTCATCTCCGGGCGCGGCTCGGCCGCCGAGCGGGACGTCCTGGAGAACGCCCGGCGGCGCTGGCCGGCCGTGGAGTTCCGCGTCGAGAGCGTCGCCACGCAGGGCGCGTACGCCGTCACCGAGGTCACGGACGCGATCGGCCGGCTGGATGCCGACCCCCAGGTCGACGTGATCGTGGTGGCGCGAGGCGGCGGCTCGGTCGAAGACCTGCTCCCGTTCTCCGATGAGGGGCTGGTCCGGGCGGCAGCCGCCTGCCGTACGCCGCTGGTGAGCGCCATCGGCCACGAGCAGGACTCCCCGCTGCTGGACCTGGTCGCCGACGTGCGCGCGTCCACCCCGACGGACGCCGCCCGCCGGCTCGTCCCCGACGAGCGCGAGGAGCGCGACCGGATCACCCACGCCCGGCGGCGGCTGCATGCCGCGGTCGACGGCCGGCTGGCCGCCGAGCACGCCTGGCTGCGGTCGATGCGGTCGCGGCCCTCCCTCGCCGACCCGGAGGCCGGGCTCGCCGAGCGTCGCGACTTCGTTCGCGCGCTGGCCGAGCGGTCCTGGCGGGCCGCCGCCGGGCAGGTGGCGCACGCGATCGCCGACGTGGGGCACACCCGTGCGCGGGTCCGCTCGCTGTCGCCGCAGGCCACCCTCGACCGCGGGTACGCCGTGGTGCAGCGCCGCTCCGACGGCGCCGTGGTGCGCGACCCGGCCGAGGCCCCGCCGGGCGAGGCCCTCCGGGTGCGGCTGGCCGGCGGCGAGTTGGCGGCCATGGCAATCGGCGGGGCAATCGGCGGGGCAATCGGCGGGGCAGTCGGCGGGGCCGGCGACGCGGCCGCTCCCGGCGGCCGCGCATAGGCTGCCCGCGTGCCGAAGACGCCGCCCGACGAGACCCCCGGCTACGAGCAGGCCCGCGACGAGCTCACCGAGGTCGTCCGCCAGCTGGAGGCCGGCGGGGTGACGCTGGAGGAGTCGCTGCGGCTGTGGGAGCGCGGCGAGCACCTCGCCTCGGTCTGCGAGGAGTGGCTGGACGGCGCCAAGGCCCGCCTTGAGGCCGCGCGGGCCGCCCGCCAGTCGGAGGGCGCCGCGGAGTCGCCCGCGGAGGGCTCAGCCGGCCCGCAGTGACGCGGCCAGCCGCTCGAGCTCGGCCCAGTCGGCGGTGCCGCCGACCACCAACGTCGAGCCGGTGACCGCCGCGGCCAGCGCCCGGCGGGACTGCCCGGGGGCCTCCCAGCGCTGGTACGTCTGGCCGTTGACCGTGGACTCGCCCGCCTGGGCGGCGTCCGGCGCCACCTCGTCGAGCAGCGCCTCCGGGTCGGCGTCGGTCTGGGCCACCGCGGCGTACTCGTCGCTGGTGGTCACGAAGCCCAGCGTCCACGTGTTGGCAGGCGGCGCCGGGTCGTAGCGCGCCACCGTCGGCACCCAGCCGCGAGGCGCCGGCTCGGGGGCGTACACCTCGTACGGCGCAGACTGCCGCGCCTGCGCCAAGGACGGGCCTGGGTCGACCGGCTTCACCTCGTCCGGCTTCGGCCGCCAGATGAGAAGCAGGATGACTGCGACGACGACCAGGACCAGTCCGAGTGAGCGGACCATGTCCCCGAGGGTCTCGAACCCGCGCAGTCGCTTCGCCACCCCCGCATCCTCCCAGGGGAGCTAGCCCAGCGCCGCGCGAGCCTCCGCGATCGCGTCGACGACCCGGTCGATCTCCTCGGCGGTCGTGAAGAAGTGCGGCCCCACCCGGATGCCCGCCCCCGGCCGGTGGTCCACCACGATCCGGCGGGCGACCAGGGCGTCGTGGACCTCGCTCGACCGTCCAGGGTCGATCGTCACGTGCCCGCCGCGCTGCGCCGGATCGAGCGGCGACCGCACCGCCCACCCCCGCTGCAGCGCGGACTCCAGCAGCCGCTGGGTCAGCCACTGCGACCGCTCCCTGATCCGCTCCACGCCGGCGTCGAGCACCGCCTGGTAGCCGGCCGAGGCCGCGTACGCGGACGGCACGTTGTGGGTGCCGCCGGTGAACCGGGCGATCCCCTCGGCGTACTCGATGGGGCCGAACTCGAAGCCGAACGGCCGCGCGTGCCCGAACCACCCCACGGCCGCCGGGCGCAGGCGCTCGGCCACCTCCGGCCGCATGTACAGCCAGCCGGCGCCCGGGCCGCCGCAGAGGTACTTCACCGATCCGCCCACGCAGATGTCGGCGCCCAGCGCCTCCACGTCCACCGGGAGCGCGCCCGCGGCCTGGTACGCGTCCAGCAGCACCAGCGCGCCCACCTCGTGCGCGCGCTCGATCACCGGCCGCACGTCGACCAGGGTCGACGAGCGGAACATCACGAGGCTGATCGGCACGATCAGCGTCCGCTCGTCGATGGCCTCGACGATCCGCTGCACGTCGAGGTGCACGCCGTCGCCAGCGCTCGGCACCACGACGAGCTCGGCGCCGAAGCGCTGGTGCTCGTGCCACAGGTAGCCCGAGGACGGCCACTCCAGGTCGCTCATCACCACCCGGTTGCGGGACCCGCCGAAGTCCAGAGCGGACGCGATCGCCGAGACCAGGTCGGTGACGTTCTGCTTGAGCAGCACCGAGCCGGCGGGGGCCCCGATGATCGCGGCCACCTGGTCGCCGATCCGGGCCATCTCCGCGATCCAGTGGCCCCAGGCGACGACGCCGTGCTCGGCCCACTCGGCCGCGTACCGGGCCAGCTCGGTCGCGCTGTCGCGGTGCATGGCGCCCAGGGAGTTGTTCACCAGGTAGGTCGAGGTCGCGAGGATCGGGAACTCATCGCGCCTGGCGAGCAGGTCGCCGTGGGGTCCGGTCTCGGTCATCGGGCCAGGGTGCCACGTCGGGCCTGGCGCGCCCCTCGATACGATCCGCACAACATCACACGACGAGAGGGTGGCCGATCGTGTCCTCCACCGCGCCCGAAGTCGGCACCCCCGACCGCAACCTGGCCATGGAGCTCGTCCGGCTGACCGAGGCCGCCGCGATGGCGGCCGGCCGCTGGGTGGGCCGCGGGGACAAGAACGGCGCCGACGGCGCCGCGGTCAACGCCATGCGCGCCCTGATCGGCACCGTCGACATGAACGGGATCGTCGTCATCGGCGAGGGCGAGAAGGACGACGCCCCGATGCTCTACAACGGCGAGCGCGTCGGCTCGGGCAACGGCCCGGAGGTCGACGTCGCCGTCGACCCGATCGACGGCACCACGCTGTGCGCCAAGGGGATGAGCAACGCGCTGGCCGTCATGGCGGTCGCCCCCCGCGGCTCGATGTTCGACCCCTCGGCTGTCTTCTACATGGAGAAGCTCGTCACCGGGCCGGAGGCCGCCGACGTCGTCGACATCACCGCCCCCGTCGCGGAGAACATCCGCCGGGTGGCCAAGGCCAAGAGCGAGGACGCCGAGGACGTCACCGTCTGCATCCTCGACCGCCCCCGCCACGAGGGGATCGTCCGCGAGATCCGCGAGGCGGGCGCCCGGATCAAGTTCATCTCCGACGGCGACGTCGCCGGCGCGATCATGGCGGCCCGCGAGGGCA
Source organism: uncultured Actinomycetota bacterium (assembly GCA_963818455.1). Classification (GTDB taxonomy): domain Bacteria; phylum Actinomycetota; class Actinomycetes; order CAVWCF01; family CAVWCF01; genus CAWFSE01. The sequence goes on along the minus strand of CAWFSE010000009.1, from coordinate 147,591 downwards.
CCGGCATCGACCTGCTGCTCGGCATCGGCGGCACCCCCGAGGGCATCATCACCGCCTGCGCGATCAAGACGATGGGCGGCGTCATCCAGGCCAAGCTGTGGCCCACGGACGACGCCGAGCGGGCCAAGGCCATCGACGCCGGGCACGACCTCGACCGGGTGCTCAGCACCGACGAGCTCGTCAGCGGCGACGACGTCTTCTTCGTCGCGACGGGGATCACCGACGGCGAGATGCTCCGAGGCGTCCGCTACAAGGGCGGCGGCGCCACGACCCACTCCCTCGTGATGCGGTCCCGCTCGGGCACCATGCGCCTCATCGCCAGCGAGCACCAGCTCACCAAGCTGGGCGTCTACTCGGCGATCGACTTCGAGCACGCGGTCTGACGCCTTCGGACGTACGGTGGCGGGATGCCTGATCCCGCGATGCCGGCGCCCGGCGGACCCGCCCTGCTGCTTGAGGGCGTCGTCAAGCGGTTCGGCGCGCTGACCGCGGTCGACGGCCTCGACCTGGAGGTCCCCGCCGGGATCTGCCTGGGCCTGCTCGGGCCCAACGGCGCCGGCAAGTCCACCACGATGCGGATGATCACCGGCCAGGCGCTCGCCGACAGCGGGCGGATCGAGGTGCTCGGGCTGCCGATCCCGGAGCGCAGCAAGCAGGCCCGCGCCCTGATGGGCGTCGTGCCGCAGCAGGACAACCTCGACGAGGAGCTCACCGCGCGGGAGAACCTCGAGGTCTTCGCCACCCTCTACCGGGTCCCCCGGCGGGGGCGTCGGGCCGCGGTGGACCGGGCCCTGGCCCTGGCCCAGCTGCAGGACCGCGCCGACGCGCAGGTGACCGCGCTGTCGGGCGGCATGCGGCGGCGGCTGCTGATCGCCCGCGGGCTCGTGCACTCCCCCAGCCTGGTGCTGCTGGACGAGCCCACGGTGGGGCTGGACCCGCAGGTGCGCGGCGACCTGTGGGCCCTCATCGACGGACTGCGTGCCGACGGGGTCACCGTGCTGATGTCGACGCACTACATCGAGGAGGCCGAGCGGCTGGCCGACGACGTGGCCGTGGTGAGCCGGGGCCGGGTGATCGCCCAGGGCTCCCCCGAGGCGCTGCTCACCCAGCACGCCGGCCGCCAGGCCCGCGAGTACTACGGCACCCCGGCCCGGCTCGCCGAGTACGAGGCCATCGCGCAGGCCGCGGGCCTGCCGACCCGCCGGACCGGCCCCAGCGTGTCCGTCCTGCGCGCCGAGCAGATGCCCGCCGACGTCGCCGCCGCGCTCGGCGACCACGTGGAGCGCGCGGCCAACCTGGAGGACGTGTTCGTGCTGCTCACCGGAGAGGTCCTGGACTGATGGCCGCCGTCACCGCCGCCGCCCCTGCCGCACGCCGCCCGGCCCGCTTCGAGCCGGCCGCCTTCATCGGCGTCTGGACCCGCGAGGTCGCGATCTTCCGCCGGCTGTGGATCTCGTCGACCTTCTCGGCCGTCGTCGAGCCGACGATCTACCTGCTGGCCTTCGGCTTCGGCATCGGGGCCCTGATCAGCACGGTCGGCGGCTACTCGTACCTCGAGTTCATCGGCACCGGCTCGGTGGCGACGGCCGTGATCTTCTCGTCGGTGTTCGCCGGGATGTTCACCACCTTCGTCCGCCGGGTCTTCCAGAAGTCGTACGACGCGATGCTCGCCGCGCCGGTCGACGTGCCCGAGCTGGTGGTGGCCGAGGCGCTCTGGATCGCCGCCAAGACCGGCGTGTACGGGTGCTTCCCGCTGCTCGTCGCGATGGCCTTCGGCCTGCCCCCGTCGTGGGGGATGCTCGCCGTGCCGTTCATCGCCTTCCTCAGCGGGCTCGGCTTCGCGTTCATGGGCCAGTGGATGAGCGGCATCGTGTCCAGCATCAACTCGTTCAGCTACATCACCTCGGCCGTGATCACCCCGCTGTTCCTGGTCGCGGGCACGTTCTTCCCGATCACCGGGCTGCCGCAGTGGGCGCAGACCCTGGCCCAGCTCAACCCGCTCTACCACTGCGTCGAGCTGGTCCGAAACGCCGTCTTCGGCTGGGAGCCGCTCGCCGACCTGTTCCACCTGCTCTACCTGACCGGATTCGCCGGGCTCTGCGGGTGGCTGGCGGTCCGCACCCTGCGCAAGCGGTTGATCGGCTGAGCCGTCGCGCGGGGTCGCGCGTCGGCCGCCGTACGCTGGGGCCATGCCCGAGTTCGCCTACACCGACCTGCTGCCGACCGGCCCCGACGAGACCGAGTACCGGCTGCTCACCGCCGAGGGCGTGTCCACCGTCGAGGCGGGCGGGCGCACCTTCCTGCAGGTCGAGCCCGAGGCGCTGCGCCTGCTCGCGTACGAGGCGATGCACGACATCGCGCACCTGCTGCGCCCCGCGCACCTCGCGCAGCTGCGGCGCATCCTCGACGACCCGGAGGCCAGCCCCAACGACCGCTTCGTCGCCCTCGACCTGCTCAAGAACGCCAACATCGCCGCCGGCGGCGTGCTGCCGATGTGCCAGGACACCGGCACCGCGATCGTCATGGGCAAGCGCGGCCAGCACGTCCTGACGCAGGGCCCCGACGAGGAGGCGCTGTCCCGCGGGATCTACGACGCGTACACCCGGCTCAACCTGCGCTACTCGCAGATGGCGCCGCTGACCATGTGGGAGGAGCGCAACACCGGCACCAACCTGCCCGCCCAGATCGAGCTGTACGCCGACACCGCGCCGGGGCACGAGCTGGCGTACAAGTTCCTCTTCATGGCCAAGGGCGGCGGCTCGGCGAACAAGTCCTACCTCTACCAGGAGACCAAGGCGGTGCTGAACCCCGCGTCGATGGTGCGCTTCCTCGACGAGAAGCTGCGCTCGCTCGGCACGGCCGCCTGCCCGCCGTACCACCTGGCGATCGTGGTCGGCGGCACCAGCGCCGAGTACGCGCTGAAGACCGCGAAGTACGCCTGCGCGAAGTACCTCGACACCCTGCCGACCAGCGGGTCCGACGAGCGGGCACGGCTTCCGCGACGTCGAGCTCGAGGCCGAGGTGCTGCGGCTGACCCAGGAGTTCGGCATCGGCGCGCAGTTCGGCGGCAAGTACTTCTGCCACGACGTGCGGGTGATCCGGCTGCCCCGGCACGGCGCCTCGCTGCCGGTGGCGATCGCGGTCTCCTGCTCCGCCGACCGGCAGGCGCTGGCGAAGATCACCCCGGAGGGGGTCTTCCTCGAGGAGCTGGAACGCGAGCCCGGCGCACTTCCTGCCCGACGTCACCGACGAGCACCTCGACGACGACGTCGTCCAGATCGACCTCAACCGGCCGATGGCCGAGATCCGCGCCGAGCTGACCGCGCTACCCGGTGAAGACCCGGCTGTCGCTCACCGGCCCGCTCGTCGTCGCCCGCGACATCGCCCACGCCAAGATCAAGGAGCGGCTGGACGCCGGGCGAGCCGATGCCGGCCTACCTGCGCGACCACGCCGTCTACTACGCCGGCCCGGCCAAGACGCCCGAGGGCTACGTCTCGGGCTCCTTCGGCCCGACGACGGCCGGCCGGATGGACTCCTACGTCGACCAGTTCCAGGCCGCCGGCGGGTCGCTGGTGATGCTCGCCAAGGGCAACCGCAGCAAGGCGGTCACCGACGCGTGCGCCAAGCACGGCGGCTTCTACCTCGGCTCGATCGGCGGCCCGGCCGCCCGGCTCGCGCAGGACTGCATCAAGCGGGTCGACGTCCTGGAGTACGCCGAGCTCGGCATGGAGGCGGTCTGGCGGATCGAGGTCGAGGACTTCCCCGCCTTCATCGTCGTCGACGACAAGGGCAACGACTTCTTCGCCGAGACGGCGACCCCGCTCGGCTCCCGCATCCCGGTCGGCCCGCCGCACCCCGTAGCCGGCACGTACCAGTGTCCGTATCGGGCCGCCCCGTCGCTCGATTGACCCCGGTCCCGCGACCTTGCGTGGACACCGCGTCACGGGCGTGGCGGAGCTCCTCAGGACGAGCCAGGCCGATCGTGGGGCTGCGCCGCAGGACCTCGGACGCACCTTGCGTTCGAACGACTCCTGGATCGCGGCCACCGCGATCGCCTTGGGCATCCCCTTGGTGACCCAGGACGGCGACTTGACGAGGTGCCCGGGCTCAGCGTCATCCGCGCCTGAGGAGCCCCGGCCGGCCTCGGCCTACGGCTCGAACGGCACGCGCTGGCCGGGCTGAACCACGAGCACCTGGGTGTCGGACCGCGGACCTCGCCACGGCCTCGGCGAAGTCGTGCGGCGGCCGGTGCATCAGGTGGGGCCGGAACCGCCCCATGCCCGACCGGGTAGAGCGTGCCCCAATGGACGGGCACCGCGTACCGGGGTCGGATCCGCCGCACGGCCTCGGCCGCGTCGTGCGGGTGCAGGTGGCCCGGGCCGAGATTCGGCCCCCAGCCCCACACCGGGAGCAGCGCGACGTCGATCTCGCCGGTGGCCGCCAGCGACGGGAGGTCGCCCATCCCGTCGAAGAGCCCGGTGTCCCCGGCGAAGTAGACGCTCGCGGGGCCGCGCTCGATCAGGTAGCCGACGGCCTCCGCCCGCAGCTTGCTGCCCGGGCGGCGGCCGTCGTGGATGGCGGTCACCGCGGTCACGGTGACCGGGTCGCCGCCTGCATCCTCGCGATGCGAGGCGCCCGCGCCCAGCTCCACCACCCGCGGAAAACCCTTGGCGCGCAACCACTCCCCAGCGCCGGCGGGCACGACGTACGTCGGCGCCGGGCCCAGGTGGCGCAGCGAGGGCAGGTCGCAGTGGTCGTGGTGCAGGTGGCTGATCAGCACGAGGTCGACGCGGTCGTGGTCGGCTGGGTCGTGCCGCTCGGCCACCCGTCGCAGGAAGACCACGCGGGGCAGCAGCACGGGGTCGGTGAGCACGCGGAAGCCGCCGAGGTCGACGAGCACGGTCGCGTGGCCGAGGAAGGTGATGGCCGGAAGCACGGCCCCAGCCTGCCGGACGACCGGGGCGGACGCGCGAACGCCCGCCCCGAATCACGGGGCGGGCGTTCGCTGAGCGGGCTGGCTCAGTACCAGTGCCTGGCCTGGAAGTGCTGCCAGGCGCCGCACGGCGAGCCGTAGCGGCCGCCGATGTAGTTCAGCCCCCAGGTGATCTGGGTGGCGGCGCTGTCGCGCCAATCGGCGCCGGCCGAGGCCATCTTGCTGCCCGGGAGGGCCTGCGGGATGCCGTAGGCGCCGCTGGCGTTGCCGGCGTTGGTGCGCCATCCGCTCTCGCGGCTCCACAGCATGTCCAGGCAGCCCCACTGCTCGCCGGTCCACCCGCGGGCGGCGGCCAGCTGCTGGCCGATCGCACGGGCGCTGCCCGGCGCGACCGCGGGTCGCGACGCCGCGGCGCGCGAGGCACGTGCCGCGGCGGCCTTGCGGGCGGCCTCGGCGGCGGCCTTGTCAGCGGCCGCCTTCTCGGCGGCGATCCGCGCCGCCTCGGCGGCGGCCTGCTCGGCGGCCACCCGGGCCGCCTCGGCGGCGGCGGCCTGCTCGGCGGCGATGCGCTCCTGCTCGGCGGTCCAGACCGCGAGCTGGTGCGCTGACAACTGGTAGCCCTTGAGGGCGGTGAGGTCGGTGTAGGCCAACCCAGAGTCGGTCTCGATGCGCGGGGTCGCGGCCTGGGCCGTGACCGTGAGCACGAGGGCCGAGGCGACGCCGAGGGCGGCGCCGGTCCTGAGCAGGCTTCGGTTCTTGATGCGGGTCATGGAATTCCTTCCATTGGCGGCGCGCGCCGATCACGCAAGGCGCACGCGCTGTGTCACCCCGACCACGGGTCCCCGCACGCAATCGGGGGGACTCTGACCTCTCGCCGCCGGCGACATGGGGCCGGCTCGGTCCGCGGCGCCATGGGGCCGCGGCCAGTGAGCGGGGCGCCGCGATGAGGGCGCCCAGGAGGCGGCGCGCGAACCGCGGACTCAAGGGATGAGGCCGACGGCGCCGGACTGCACCGGCCGCCGCGCGCGGGGTCTTACGAGTTCGAGGGTGACGGGCGCCGGAGGAGCGATGTCCAATCGAAGCGGCGTGATGATCGTCACAGTGCGTCCCGTTACCGCTCGATCGAGGGCAATTTCGCTCACCCAGAGTGACGGAGCGGATCACGATTTCGCCCAATCCGGCAGACCCGCTCAGAGCGGCAGCTCCTCCAGCATCTCGGTGACCAGCGCGGCGATCGGCGAGCGCTCGGAGCGGGTCAGCGTGACATGGGCGAACAGCGGGTGGCCCTTGAGCTTCTCGACCACCGCGACCACGCCGTCGTGCCGGCCGACCCGCAGGTTGTCGCGCTGGGCCACGTCGTGGGTGAGGACGACCCGCGAGCCCTGGCCGATCCGGGACAAGCACGGTGAGCAGCACGTTGCGCTCGAGCGACTGGGCCTCGTCCACGATGACGAACGCGTCGTGCAGGGACCGGCCCGCGGATGTGCGTGAGCGGGAGCACCTCGAGCATCCCGCGGTCGACGATCTCCTCGACCACCTCGGTCGTGGTGAGCGCGCCCGAGGGTGTCGAACACCGCCTGGCCCCAAGGGCTCATCTTCTCGGCCTCGCTGCCGGGGAGGTAGCCGAGCTCCTGGCCGCCCGACCGCGTAGATCGGCCGGAACACCACGACCTTGCGATGCTGCCGGCGCTCAAGCACGGCCTCCAGCCCGGCGCACAGCGCCAGCGCCGACTTGCCCGTGCCGGCCCGCCCGCCCAGCGAGATGATGCCGACGTCCGGGTCCAGCAGCAGGTCGAGCGCGACCCGCTGCTCGGCGCTGCGGCCGTGCAGCCCGAACGCGTCGCGGTCGCCGCGCACCAGGCGCACCGACTTGTCCGGCATCACCCGGCCGAGCGCGCTCCCCCGGTCGGAGAGCAGCACCAGGCCGGTGTGGCAGGGCAGGCTGCGGGCGGCGGCGAGGTCAAGCCGCTCCTCGCGGTACAGCAGGTCGAGCTCGTCGGTGGCGACCTCGAGCTCGGTCATCCCGGTCCAGCCCGACTCGACGGCGAGCTCGGCGCGGTACTCCTCGGCGACCAGCCCGACGGCGCTGGCCTTGACCCGCATCGGCAGGTCCTTGCTGACCAGGGTGACGTCGTACCCGTCGGCGGCCAGGTTGCTGGCCACCGCCAGGATGCGGGTGTCGTTGTCCCCGAGCCGGAAGCCCGCGGGCAGCACGGTGGGGTCGGTGTGGTTCAGCTCCACGCGCAGAGTGCCGCCGTGGCGGCCCAGCACCAGCGGCTCGTCGAGGCGGCCGTGCTCGATGCGCAGGTCGTCCAGCAGGCGCAGCGCGCTGCGGGCGAAGTAGCCGAGCTCGGGATGGTGGCGCTTGCCCTCGAGCTCGGTGATGACCACGACCGGCAGCACGACCTCGTGCTCGGCGAAGCGGATCAGCGCCAGCGGGTCGGCGAGCAGGACGCTGGTGTCGAGGACGTACGTCCGGCGGCCGTCGGGGGCGTCGCCGCTCGCGTTGCGCGGCTTCGTGCTCGTCGAGGAGACCGCCACTCTCTCGCCTCTTCCTGATTCGGTCGGAAGGTGCTGTGCGCTGCGGCCGAAGGTACGGCGCGTGGCGCCGTGGATCGCCGCGCCACGCCGACGAGGGCGGCGATTCGGGCGGGGCCCCGCGGCTCAGGACCCGAAGCGGCGGGCTCGGGCGGCGTACGCCCGGATCGCCCGCAGGAAGTCCACCCGGCGGAAGTCCGGCCAGTAGGCCTCGCAGAAGTAGAACTCCGAGTGCGCGCTCTGCCAGAGCAGGAAGCCGCTCAGCCGCTGCTCGCCCGAGGTGCGGATGACCAGGTCGGGGTCGGGCTGCCCTCGGGTGTAGAGGTGCTCGGCGATGTGCTCGACGGTGATGGCCTGCGCCAGGTCGTCGAGCGACGTGCCGCGCGTCGGAGTGCTCGGTGAGCAGGGACCGCACGGCGTCGGCGATCTCCCGGCGGCCGCCGTAGCCCACCGCGACGTTGACCATCAGGCCGGTGTTGGCCGCGGTGGCCTCGGCGGCGGCCTTCAGCGCCAGCGCCGTCGACTCCGGAAGCAGGTCGAGCGCCCCCACCGGGTTGATCCTGCGATTGGCCGCCGCCGCGCTCTCGACCAAGGCGCCCACCGTGGACTCGATGATGCGCAGCAGCGGGAGCAGCTCCGAGTCCGGCCGCGCCAGGTTGTCGTTCGAGAGCAGCCACAGGGTGACCACCTCGACGCCGAGCTCGTCGCACCAGCCGAGGAGCTCCTCGATCTTGTCCGCGCCGGCCTGGTGCCCGTGCGCTGTGCTGGCGCCGGTGTCCCTGGCCCAGCGGCGGTTGCCGTCGAGGATGACGCCGACGTGGCGGGGAATCCGCTCGCGATCCAGGCTGGCCGCCAGCCGGCGCTCGTAGGCGCGGTAGACGAGGTCTCGCGCCCCCATCGCACCTCCCGCCGCTCGTCGCCGCTCATGCATTGAGGTCTCGCCATTGACGCTCGTGAGGCTACCCCGCGCGGACGCCGAGCGCGGAGATCCCCGCTCCAGCCCGTCGATCCACGGCGCCCAGCTCGCCGCGCGGGGGATCCCGGCGCCGCTGCCGACGCTGGACCAGTGCCGCGCCGACGCCCTCGTCGCCCTGCTCTGCGGGACGGGCCGTCCGGCGGGGCGGCGCCCCGGTGGAAGCAGGATCACTTCAGTCCAGATTGCGCAAACCTACGGTTCCGTAGGTACCGTCTCCCCATGGACCGCGAGCCGCTCGAGACCCTGCGCGAGCGGGCGGACGCCTTGCGCGAGGTGGCCGACCACGTCGAGGCGCGGCTTGAGAACGCGTACGACTCATTCGCCGACCGCGTCGGCGCCCGGGTCGAAGAGGCCGTCGAGCACCTGCCCCCGAACGCCAAGCCGCACCTGCGCGGCTGGCTCCACCTCGGCGCGTTCCCGGTCTCGTTGGTCCTGGGGATCATCCTCGTGGTGCTGTCCGACCCCGGCTCGGAGCGGGTGTCGACGGCGATCTACGCGGCCACCTCGGCGCTGCTCTTCGGGATCTCGGCGCTGTACCACCGCGGCAACTGGTCGCCCCGCACCAAGGATCTGCTCAAGCGCTTCGACCACGCCAACATCTTCTTGATCATCGCCGGCACCTACACGCCGCTCACCGTCGTGCTGCTCACCGGGTCGAGCCAGACCACGCTGCTCTGGGTCGTCTGGGTCGCGGCCTTCGCCGGCGTGATCTTCCGGGTCACGTGGCCGCACGCCCCGCGCTGGCTGATCGTGCCGGCGTACGCCGGACTCGGCTGGGCCGCGGTGTTCTACCTCGGGGACTTCCTCAGCGCCGGCGGGGTGGCGGTCTTCACGCTGATCGCCGTCGGCGGGGTCCTCTACACCCTGGGCGGCATCGTCTACGCCACCAAGCGGCCCGACCCGTCGCCCCGGTGGTTCGGCTTCCACGAGGTCTTCCACACGCTGACCCTGCTGGCGTGGACCTGCCACTACATCGCCATCTCGCTCGCCGTCTACACCCACCCCTGAGGGGGCGGCTCAGCCGGTCGGCGGGCCCTCGGCGCGCACCCGCTCGACATGGGTCATCGCCTCGCGGAGGTCGGCGAGCCACGTCTCGGTGTTGCGGCCCACGAGCCGCACGCACCAGGCGAGCGCGTCGGCGCGCGACCGCGCCACCCCGGCCTCCACCAGCGTGTCGAGCACCTGGCGCTCGGGCTGCCGCAGCCGGGTCATCACCGGGACGGCCAGGTGCGTGAAGCGCTCGGTGCGCTCCCCCACCTGGGCGCCCCACGCCACCGACCGGCCGCTCAGCGCCTGCAGCTCGCGGGCGATGGCCATCCGCTGCTCGCGGGTCCGCTCGCGAAACTCGCGGATGCGCCCCGCGGCCGCCGCGGCGACCTCGGCGTCGGAGGACCCAGCGGTCTCGGGCGGCGCCAGCCGGCCGACGACGGTGATCTCCTCGCGGTCGATCACCACCTCGGGCGCGTCCAGCGAACCAGTCGGACGGCAGCCGGCCCGCGAGCCAGCCGCGCACCTCATCGGGGGAACTCAAGGAATGCGTCATGTAATGATGATTACACCATTACTCAGATAGTCAACCCCTGAGCACGACCACCGGGCAGTCCGCGTGCTGCACCACATGCGTCGAGGTCGAGCCGAGCAGGGCTCCGACGACGCGGCCGTGCCCGCGCGACGAGACGACCAGCAGGCCGACCCGCGGCCGAGGCCGCCACCAGCACGTGGTGGGCCGAGCCGTGGATGGCCCGGCAGTCCACCTCGACCCCTGGCTCCGGCCCGAGCACCCGCTCGACGTCGGCGACCAGCTCGCGGCGGACCGCCTCGCCGTACTCCTCGAGCGGCGGCACGATCCCCGCCTCGACGCCCTCGGGCCGCGGCGCGTGCGTGAGCGACCAGGCGCGCACGACGTGCAGCGGCCAGCCGCGCAGCCGGGCCTCCTCGGCCCCGAACGCCAGCGCCCGGTCGGCCGAGGCGGACCGGTCGTGGCCGACCACCACGCCGCTGGTCAGCCCGTCGTACGGGTCCTCCGGCTCGCTCATGGCCCTGAGCCTACGAGCGCGGCGAGCTCCGCGGGGGTGGTCACGGGCGCGGCGCACACGAACCGCCGGCACACGTACGCCGCCGCGCGCCCCCCGACCAGCGGCCGATCGCGGAGCAGCGCGACGCCAGGGGCCTCGGCCGGGTCGCCCACCGCGACGACCAGCCCGGGAGCGGCGCCCATCAGCGCGGTCCGCAGCAGGGCCGAGGCGGCGGCATCGCCCCGCGACGCCCACCACGGCCACCTCACGCGGGCCCGTCGAGCGCGGCCTCGGCCGCCGCCAGCCCCCAGCCGATCGCCCGCGGGTGCCGGCGGCCCGATCGCCCGGACGACGCCGAGCGCCCGCTCGGCGGCCGCCCGGTGCGGCTCGCTGCCGGTCAGCGCCGCGTACGTGAGCAGCGCCTGCGCCGCGGCGGTCCAGCCCGAGGGGGTCGCGTTGTCCGTGGGGTCCTGCGGGCGGGCCACCAGCGCCTCGGCGTCGTCGGCGGTGTCGTGGAATCCGCCCTGGCCGTCGGCGAAGTGCGCGAGCACGACGTCCAGCAGCACCCCGGCGAAGGCCAGCCACTCCTCCTCGCCGGTGCACTGGTAGAGCGCCAGCAGGCCCTCGGCCACGTCAGCGTGGTCCTCCAGCACGCCCGCGTGGACGCCTGCGGCCCCTGCGAGCGACACCCGGACCAGCCGGTCGCCGTGCTCGCCCGCCCCGAGGTGCACCGACACCAGCAGGTCGGCCGCGGCCTCGGCCGCCTCCACGAGGTCGGTGCGCCCGAGCAGCGTGCCGGTCTCGGCCAGCGCCGCGATCGCCAGGCCGTTCCAGGCCGCGACCACCTTGTCGTCGCGGCCCGGCTGGACGCGGAGCGAGCGCGCCGCGAGCAGCCTGGCGCGTACCGCGTGCCAGCGCTGCGGGTCGTCGGGGTCGCTGCGGAGCCGAAGGGTCGACGTGCCGTGCTCGAACGTGCCGGCCGCCGTGACCCCGAGCAGCGCCGCCGCCCACGTGCCGTCCTCCGGGCCGAGCACCTCGGCCAGCTGCGCCGGGGTCCACACCGCGTGGCGCCCCTCCTCGCCCTCGCTGTCCGCGTCGAGCGCCGAGGCGAAGCCGCCCTCCGCGGTGCGCAGGTCGGCGACCATGAAGTCGCAGGTCTCCTCCGCGATCCGCCGGCCCGAGCGGATGGCCGGTGGCCCGCCACCAATGGAGGTACGCCCGGGCGAGCAACGCGTTGTCGTACAACATCTTCTCGAAGTGCGGGACGACCCAGTCGGCGTCGACGGAGTAGCGGGCGAAGCCGCCGGCCAGCTGGTCGTAGATCCCGCCGCGCGCCATCGCCTCGAAGGTCCGCTCGGCCATCGCGAGGGCGTCGGCGTCCCCGGTGCGCGCGTGGTGGCGCAGCAGGTGCTCCAGCGTCATCGACGGCGGGAACTTCGGCGCGCCCCCGAACCCGCCGCGGGCCGGGTCGTACGTCGCGGCCAGCGCCCGCACCGACTCGGCGAGCTCGGCCTCGTCCGGGGGGCCGGCCTCGGCCAGCTCCGCGGGCACGGTCTGCGCGGCCGCGAGGTGGGCGACCAGCCGCTGGCCGGCCATCAGCACGTCCGCGCGCCGCTCCCGCCAGGTCCGGTCGACGGCCTGCAGGACCTCGGTGAAGGACGGCGAGCCGTGGTGCGGCCGGGGCGGGAAGTACGTGCCGGCGTAGAACGGCTCGGCGTCGGGCGTGAGGAACACCGTCATCGGCCACCCGCCGTGGCCGTTCAGCTGCTGCACCGCGGCCATGTAGACGGCGTCGACGTCGGGGCGCTCCTCGCGGTCGACCTTGACGTTGACGAAGCCCGCGTTCATCACCTCGGCCGTCGCCGGGTCCTCGAAGGACTCGTGCGCCATCACATGGCACCAGTGGCACGCGGAGTAGCCCACGCTGAGCAGCACCGGCACATCGCGCGCGCGGGCCTCGGCGAAGGCCTCCGGCGACCACTCCCACCAGTCGACCGGGTTGTCCTTGTGCTGCAGCAGGTACGGGCTGGTCGACGCCCCGAGCCGATTGGGCATAGGCCCATCCTCGCGCGTCATCCACCCGACCGCCTCGGGGGTCGGCCGAACGGACAGTCTGCGTTGGCATCCGGGTGAACCCCGGTCGCAGCGGTTGTCTCCACCAGGGCCCCACTTAGCGTGCAGGCCCAGGGAGGCAAGGATCTGCAGACCCCGTTCGGTCACCCGCCACCACAGGTGGCGCGTCTGCAGGGAGCCAGTGGTGAGACCGACCCGCAACCGAAGGGTTCGATCATGAACGTCTCCCTCGGCGGCCGCACCGGCCGCTGGATGGCCGGCGCCGCGACGGCCTTCTTGGTGCTGCCGATGGCCCTCGCCGCTCCGGCCTCCGCCGCCGTCGCGGTCGACCGCACGCCGGACCGCCAGGTCGAGCAGAGCCAGAACGCACCCGAGAACAATCCCGCGTTCTGGGTGGGCGAGAACGGCTCCACCGAGTGCTGGAAGCACGAGAGCGGCGACCCCATCGACGGGGGCAGCCACGGGAAGGTGCTCGCCAGCGACAAGTCGGTGTGGCAGATGGGCACCCCGCCGACCGGCAAGGTGTTCTCGCTGCTCGTCCTGAAGTCGGCGACGATGAACGACGTCTTCTACGACCCGACGCCTGGAGCGCTCTACGGCACCGTCTCGGGCAAGAACATCAGCCACGTGATCGTGTGCAAGAAGCCCGCGCCCCAGCGTGGTCGTCGCCGCAGCCCCGACCTTCACCGACCCGACCTGCGACAACGACAACACCGCAGCCGTCGTGACGACCCCGGTGACCGGCGTGAAGTTCACCACCGTCGGAACCGTCGCCCCGGGCGAGACGGTCACGGTGACCGCCACCGCCGAGGCCGGCTACGTGCTGGCCCCAGGCCAGAGCGTGTGGCAGCACACGTTCGCCGCCGCCGACGCCACTGCGCCGAGCCCACCGAGGTCACCCCGCAGGTCACCTTCACCGACCCGACCTGCGACAACGACAACACCGCCTCCTGGACCGGCGAGGCCGATCGACGGCGTCACCTACGCGGTCACCGACGGCGAGGTCGGCCCCGGCCAGACCGTCACCGTCACCGCCACCCTCGACTACGGCCTCGTCCTCGCCGAGGGCGCCACGACCACGTTCGAGCACACCTTCGCGGCCGCCGACGCCTACTGCGACCGAGCCCACCGAGGTCACCCCGCAGGTCACCTTCACCGACCCGACCTGCGACAACGACAACACCGCCTCCTGGACCGGCGAGGCAGATCGACGGCGTCACCTACGCGCTCACCGACGGCGAGGTCGGCCCCGGCCAGACCGTCACCGTCACCGCCACCCTCGACGACGACCTCGTCCTCGCCGAGGGCGCCACCACCACGTTCGAGCACACCTTCGCGGCCGCCGAAGAGGACTGCAACGAGCAGCCGCCGGCGATCGAGGTCGCGTTCAAGGATGCCGGTCTGCCGTCCAAGACGCGCCGTACCTGAAGTACGCGCATCAAGGTCACCGGGACCCCGAACACGACCTCGACGATCACCTTCTTGAACCCCAACGCCGGTGGCGCCGACGTCGTCTTCGCCGACCAGCCGCTTGAGGGCGAGCTGCTCTGGCCCGGCGCCGCGGTCGGCTCCGACGGCAAGGCCACCGACTGGCCTGGCTGGCGGCTGTCGAAGGCGGGACGTGGGTCCCGGGTGACGAGTACGACTGGGTCCGCCCGACCGTCCAGGTGCGGTTCCAGGTGAACCCCGAGACCACCGTCACGGTGTCCTACCCGCCGGCCACCTCGGCCGTGCGCCGATCCGCCGAAGACCGAGGTGCTCGACACCCCGGTCACCCCGCCGCCGGCCGACCTCGCCCGCCACCCTGCCGGCGACCGGCTCCAGCGGCACCCCTGCCCTGCTCGGCTACGCGCTGCTGCTTGCTCACCGCGGGCGCCGCCCTCGTCGCCCTCCCGGGTCGGCTCGCCAAGGCCGCCGAGTAGCTAGCGGATCTGGCTGACGCCGCCGCACGCAAAGGCGGGGCCCGGGATGACTCCCCAGGCCCCGCCTCCTGCGTGGTCCGCCCGGCGCGTCGCCGCCCCATCGGACCGGTGGCCCGCGCTCCGCGCTACGCGTCCTTGCCGTCGGCCGGGTCGGCGAGGGGTCCAGCGGCAGCGGCGCCGGGCGCTTGGAGTGGGTCGGCACGTCGAGGTCCTTGGGCACCTTGCGGATCGAACGGGTCATGAACCACAAGATGAGCACGGTCGCGACCGCCAGGAACGCGAAGACGATGAAGCCCAGGGTGCCGGCGCCGACCCGATCGGGGTCGACCGGCTCGGCGGCGGACAGGGTCGAGAGCAGGGCGGTCATCGGTCCTCCAGATGACATCGGGATCGTGCTGGCGAGGTGCTCGCGGACGCCCGCGAACAGATCGTCCTCCGGCAGCGGCGTGTCGACCAGCGAGCGCGCCCGCTGGTAGTCCTCGCTGGGCCACGCGGCCTGCTGGACCTCCATCGGGATCGCGAACCAGCGGCCCGCCGGGTCGATCTGCGTCGCGTGCGCGAGCAGCGCGGCGTCGCGGACCGGGAAGTACTCGGCGCACTCGACCCGCGTGGTCAGCCGCTCCGCGTCGCCGGGCTTGTCCACCCAGTCGGCCAGCCAGTCGGCGTACGGCGACTCGAGGCCGGCCGCCAGGACCGCCTCGTGCATGGCCTGCAGGCGCTGCTTGTGGAACGTGAGGTGGTAGTAGAGCTTGAGCGGCTGCCAGGGGTCGCCGGCGGAGGGGTACGCGTCGGGGTCGCCGGCCGCGTCGAAGGCCGCCACCGCGACCTCGTGGCAGCGCACGTGGTCGGGATGCGGGTAGCCGCCGTGCTCGTCGTACGTCGTCATCACGTGCGGGCGGAAGGCGCGCACGATCTCGACGAGCGGCGCGGTGACCTCCTCGAGCGGCAGGTCGGCGAAGCAGCCCTCCGGCAGGGGCGGGCGCGGGTCGCCCTCCGGGTAGCCGGAGTCGACGAAGCCCGAGCCACGCGTGCCGCACGCCGAGGATCTCGGCCGCGCGGGCCATCTCATGGCGGCGGACGTCGGCGATATCGGCCAGCACCGCGGGGTCGTCGACCAGCGCCGGGTTGAGCACATCGCCCCGCTCGCCTCCGGTGCAGGAGACCACGAGCACCTCGACGCCCTCGGCGACGTAGCGGGCGGTCGAGGCCGCGCCCTTGCTCGACTCGTCGTCGGGGTGCGCGTGCACATGGAGCAGGCGCAGCGGCGTTTCGGGCACGCGGGGGACCTCGTGTTCGGCGGTGTGCTGGGGATCGGGCACCATCGTCTCACCCCGACCACCCACGGATGGAGGCGAGCGGATGGCCCAGCCGGAGGAGCCCGTCGAGCAGGCCCTCGACGCCCGCTACGGCCGCCGCGCGCCCCGCTCCACCCTGAGCAAGGCCGTCCTCGTCGTCGCCGGACTCGCCGTGCTGACCGCCGCCACGCTGCTCGTGTGGGCCGCCTTCGTCCGCGCGCAGCCCGGCGTCGAGGGCGCTCACGGTCTCCTACGACGTCCGCTCCGACCGCGAGGTGACCGTGCGGGTCGAGGTGACCAAGCCGGACGGGCAGGCGGCCGAGTGCACCGTCGTCGCCCAGGACCTCGACGCGCGCATCGTCGGCAGCGGCACCATCACGCGTGCCGGCCGGCGGGGCCCGGGCCTACGTCGACACCGTCCTGGAGACCACCAGGCTGGCCATCCTGGGCAAGGTCGAGTCCTGCCGGCTGCTCGACTAGCCTCGACGCTTTCGCACCTCGCTCCCTGCCGCACCCCGCATCGTAAGGAGTCCGCCGTGACGACCTGGCTGTCCCAGGACGCGTACGACAAGCTCAAGGCCGAGTACGACCACCGCACCGGCCCGTGGCGCCACGAGATCAAGGTGCGGATCGAGGCGGCCCGCGAGGAGGGCGACCTCAAGGAGAACGGCGGCTACCACGCCGCGCGCGAGGAGCAGGGCAAGAACGAGGCCCGGGTGCGCCAGCTCAAGCAGCTGCTGGAGACCGCCCAGGTGGGCGACGCGCCCGCCGCCGACGGCACCGCCCAGGCCGGCATGGTCATCTCGGTGCGCTTCCTCGGCGGGCCGCTGGACGGCGAGGAGGAGACGTTCCTGCTCGGCTCCCGCGAGGCGGCCGGCACCACGGAGCTGTCGGTCTACTCCCCGCAGTCCCCGCTCGGCGGCGCCGTGATGGGCCAGGCGATCGGCAGCGAGGTGACGTACTCGCTGCCCAACGGCCGCGAGCTCACCGTCAAGGTGCTCGACGCCGTGACCTACACCGGCGGCTGAGCGGGCTCACCCGCGCAGCGCGGCCTCGGCGTCGTCGACCGAGATCGTCCCGGCCGCCAGGTCGGCCAGCACCTGCGCGCGATCCGGCGCCGGCTCGGCGGGCGCGGCCAGGCCGAGCCGGGCCAGCAGGTCGGCGTACCGCTGGCGGGCCGTCGGGTACGAGACGCCGAGGTGCGCGGCGAGCTCGCGCATGTTGCCGCGCGAGACGAGGAAGGCCCGCAGCGCCTCCTGGTCCTGGTCGGACAGCCCGCAGTACGAGCAGGTGGCGAACTCGCCGGTGATGCCCGTGCCGCACGACTGGCAGCCCAGGCCGGTGATCACCAGCGCGTCGGCGCACACCGGGCAGGTCTGCGGCGCGCGGCGAGCGGCGCCGGCCGGCGGGGTCACGGCAGCTCGACCTTGAGCGCCGACCCGCGCCCGGTGACGTCCAGCGACGCGGCGCCCTGGCCCACGACACCGGTCTGGCGCTCCCCGGTGCCCTGCTGCGACTTCGGCGTGGCAGCCCGCCCCGGTGACCTGGGCGGACGACATCTCACCCGAGGCCGTGACGGCGACATCGGATCCCGGGCAGCAGCCGCACCAGGGCCGACGACAGCTCGGCGCGGACCGTGGAGTCGCCCGCGACCAGCACTCGCCTCGACGTCCAGCTTGGACGTGGTCACCGCCGCGGCGAAGGCGCCGCGCTGGTCGCGCACCTTGGCCGACGAGGCCGACGCGCGCAGGTCGAGGGGGCCGGTGAGCCCGGACACCTGCACGTCGCAGGCGATCGCGTCGACCGAGACGGGCAGGTCGGGGCGCACCCGGACGTCGACCCGGGTCGGCCGGATCCAGCCCTGCTTGATCCGGCCGAAGTAGAAGCCCAGCCCGTCGGCGTCCGGGCACCCGCACCCGCAGCACCCCGCCGACCAGCTCGGCGGTGTGCGGGCCCTCGGCGACCGCCCCGGTGATGCCGTGGTCGGCGATCACCCGCAGCTGGACGCCCTCGGCGCGGATCTCGACGGCGGTCACCGCGGCCTCGACGGCGGTGGCGGCCGCGGCCGGCTCGCCGGCCTCCTCGGCTGCGGCGGCGGGGGCCCCGCCCCAGGAGCTGGTCGGGATCGCCTCGCCATCGATGAGGCGGGCGGCCTCGGCGGGGTCGACCTCGCCGGCGGCCACCTTGGTCAGCAATTCACGCAGGTCATCAGTCATGCTTGAAGTGTGAAACGCAAGTTACTGGATTGTCAACCTCAGTTTGCCGTTTCAGGCAGTCCGGAGCGCGTAACCCAAGCGCCTGCAGGTGGACGACCACGTCGGCGGTGTGCTGCGGGCCCTGGGTCTCGAGCTGCAGCGCCACCTCGACCTCGTCGACGGCGATCCCCGGCTCGGTGCGCATGTGCTCGACCTCGACCACGTTCGCGCCGGAGCCGCCCACCGCCGCCAGCAGCACCGCGAGGTTGCCGGGCTTGTCCGGGATCCGCACCCGCAGCGACAGGTAGCGCCCGGCCGCGGTCATGCCGTACCTCAGCACCCGCAGCAGCAGCAGCGGGTCGATGTTGCCGCCGGACAGCACCACGACCACCGGCGGCTCGAAGGCCGCCGGGTCGTCCAGCACCGCGGCCATCGCCGCGACCCCGGCCGGCTCCACCACCAGCTTGGCCCGCTCGAGCGCGAGCAGCAGGGCCCGGGACAGCGACGCCTCGGAGACCGTGACGATGCGGTCGACGTGCTCGCGGACCAAGGCGAACGGCACCTCGCCGGGCTGCCCGACCGCGATCCCGTCGGCCATCGTCGCCATCTTCTCGAGCCGGATCGGATGCCCCGCCGCGAGGGACGGGGCGTACGAGGCCGCGCCCTCCGCCTGCGCCCCCACCACGACGACATCGGGGCGCAGCGCCTTGACCGCCAGCGCGACCCCGGCGACCAGCCCGCCGCCGCCGGTGCACACGACGATCGTCCGCACGTCGGGGCACTGCTCGAGGATCTCCAGGCCGACCGTGCCCTGGCCCGCGACGACATCCGGCGTGGTCGAACGGGTGGATCAGCACCGCGCCGGTCTGCTCGGCGTACGCGCGCGCCGCGTCGAGCGCCACGTCGATCGTGTGCCCGCTGAAGCGGACCTCGGCGCCGTACGCCCGGGTCGCGGCGACCTTGGGGATCGGCGCCTCCTCGGGCATGAAGACGGTGGCGGTGCAGCCCAGCAGCGAGGCGGCCAGCGCGACGCCCTGCGCGTGGTTGCCGGCGCTCGCCGCGACCACGCCGCGGGCCCGCTCCTCGGCCGACAGCCCGGCGATGCGCGTGTACGCACCGCGGATCTTGAACGACCCGGCGCGCTGGAGGTTCTCGCACTTGAGGTGGACCGGGCCGCCGACCCGCTCCGAGAGCGGGCGCGAGCCCTCCAGCGGGGTCACCCGCGCCACCCCGCGCAGCAGCTCGCGGGCGGCCTGGACGTCCTGCAGCGTCGGCATGACGCGAGTGTGGCGCCGTGCGACGCTGGGGGTATGGCTCTCGGGGCAGTCTCCCGCTCCCCCCGCCGCGGCTCCCCGGCGCGGCCGCCCGGCCCGCCCGCCCGGCAGGCCTTCGGCGCGCTGCTCGCCCAGCGCCGGCCGCCGCACCGCTTCCTGGAGGAGACCGTGCGCGCGTACGGCGGCCTCGCCCACATCCGGGTGGCCGGCGAGCACGCGTACATCGTCGGCGACGCCGACCTGGTCCGGCTGATCTTCGTGACCCACGGCAGAGACACCATGAAGGGCCGGGCGCTGCAACGGGCCAAGCCGCTGCTCGGCGAGGGGCTGCTGACCAGCGAGGGCGAGCTGCACCGGCGGCAGCGCCTGCTGGTCCAGCCGGCCTTCCACCACACCCGGATCGCCCACTACGCCGAGCAGATGGCCGCGGCCGCCGAGGAGCACGGCCAGGGATGGGTGGACGGCCAGCACCTCGACCTGGCCGAGGACCTGTCGGCGCTCACCCTCGACATCGTCGGGCGCACCCTCTTCGGCGCCGACCTCAAGGGCGACGCCGGCGAGGTGGGCGACGCCCTGACCGCGGTGATCGGCGGCTTCCGCCAGCAGCTGCTTCCCGGGGCGGCGCTGCTGGACCGGCTGCCGCTGCCGAGCCGGCGGCGCACCCGCGCGGCGATCGAGCGGCTCGACGCGATCGTCTGGCGGCTCATCGACGAGCACCGCGCCGCCGGCGACACCGGCGATGTGCTGTCGATGCTGCTCGCGGCCCGCGACGAGGGCGCCGGGATGAGCGACCGGCAGATCCGCGACGAGGTGATGACGCTCGTGCTCGCCGGGCACGAGACCACGGCGAACGCGCTGGCCTGGGCGTTCTGCCACCTGTCCCAGCACCCCGACCAGGCCGCCTGGCTGCACGACGAGGTGGACGCCCTCCCCGACCGGCGCCTCGCCTTCGGCGACCTGCCGGCCCTGCCGCGCACCCGCGCCGTCATCGCCGAGTCGCTGCGGCTGCACCCGCCCGCCTGGACGATCGGCCGCCGGCTGCTCGCCGACGTGCAGGTCGGCCCCGAGGCCGGCGGCTGGCTGCTGCCGGCCGGGTCGATCTGCCTGGCCAGCCAGTGGGTCCTGCACCGCGATCCGCGCTACTGGGCCGACGCGGCCTCCTTCACCCCCACCCGCTGGCTGGACGCCGACGGGGCCTTCTCCGAGCAGGCGCCCGGGCAGCCCCGCGGGGCCTGGTTCCCGTTCGGGCTCGGCTCGCGGGTCTGCATCGGCGAGGACTTCGCCTGGACCGAGGCGGTCCTCGTGCTCGCGACGCTGGCCCGGCGCTGGGCCCCCGCCGTCGACCCGGACTGGCCGGAGGACGAGGACGCCGGGGTCACCCTGCGCCCGCGCGGCGGGCTGCCCGCGACGCTCCGCTTGCGCTGAGCGCCGCGGGCACTTATAGTTGCCTGATGCAAGCAACGACCTCGCGGGCCTCGACTTCGGCGCAGCAGCGCGACCTGGTGTCCTCGCTGTACGACGTGGCGACCCACGCCCGCCGCTTCCAGGAGCGCGACCCGGTCGACACCGGCGCCGTGCGCCTGCTCTACCTCGTCCAGGCCATGGGCCCGGCCCGGCCGTCTGCGGTCGCCACGGCCGCCCGGCTCGACCTGTCGACGGTCAGCCGCCATCTGCGCGAGCTTGAGGAGCGCGGGCTGGTCCGCCGCTCCGCCGACCCTGACGACGGGCGCGCGGCGCGCTTCGAGATGACCGCCGAGGGCGAGTCCGCCGTCGGCGAGGTGCTCGACAACCGAATCGCGGCGCTCAGCCCGGTGCTGGACCGCTGGTCCCCCGCAGACCGCGACACCCTGGCCCGGCTGCTGCGCCGGCTGGCCGACGACCTGGCCGCCGAGCACTGCGGCGCCCGCCCCGCCCCTGGAGACCCCGCATGAGCGCCGAGCCCGCCCCCGAGAGCGAGGCGCCGGAGTCGCTGTTCCTCACCGGCCGCCCGCTGTACATCGTCATCGGCGCCCTGATGATGACGACCCTGCTGTCGGCGCTCGACCAGACGATCGTGTCGACCGCGCTGCCGACGATCGTCGGCGAGCTCGGCGGGCTCGAGCAGATCTCCTGGGTCGTCACCGCGTACCTGCTCGCCGCGACCGCGACCACCCCGCTGTGGGGCAAGATCTCCGACCTGTACGGCCGCAAGCCGGTGCTGCAGTCGGCCGTCGTCATCTTCCTGGTCGGCTCGATGCTCTCCGGCGCGGCCCAGGAGATGTGGCAGCTGATCCTCTTCCGCGGCATCCAGGGCCTCGGCGGCGGCGGCCTGATGGTGCTGTCGATGGCGGTGATCGCCGACATCATCCCGCCGGCCATCGCGCGGCAAGTACCAGGGCCTCTTCGGCGCGGTCTTCGGCGGTCGCGTCCGTGCTCGGGCCGCTGATCGGCGGCTTCTTCGTCGAGCAGCTGTCCTGGCGCTGGATCTTCTACATCAACCTGCCGCTCGGCGTGGCCGTCCTCTTCGTGCTCGGGGCGGTGCTCAAGATCCCCAAGCGGGACGCCAACCCGATCATCGACTACCGCGGCGCCGTGCTCATGGTCCTGGGCGTGTGCTCGCTGCTGCTCGTCGCCGAGTGGGGCGGCCGGCGCTACGACTGGCATCTCCCCGCAGATCATCGGGCTGGTGTTCGCAGGGGTGGCGCTGCTCGTCTGGTTCGTGCTCTGGGAGCGCCGCGCGCCCGAGCCGATCGTGCCGATGCGGCTGTTCGCCAACCCGGTCTTCCGGGTCGCCGCGGCGGTCGGCTTCGTCATGGGCTTCGCGATGTTCGGCGGGATCGTCTACCTGCCGGTCTACCTGCAGATCGCCCGCGGCGCGACCCCCACCGAGGCGGGCCTGCAGATGCTGCCGCTGATGCTCGGCCTGCTGGTGGCCTCGATCACCAGCGGCCGGATCATCAGCCGGATCGGCCGCTACCGGATGTTCCCGATCATCGGCACCGGGCTGGCCGCCCTCGGCATGTTCGTGCTGTCCAAGTCCGAGGTCGACACCCCGTACTCGCAGGTCGCGCTCGGGATGCTGCTCCTGGGCCTGGGCCTCGGCAACGTGATCCAGGTGCTCGTGCTGGCGGTGCAGAACTCCTCGCAGCCGCGCGACATCGGCGTGGCGACCTCGGGCTCCACCTTCTTCCGCCAGGTCGGCGGCTCCTTCGGCGTGGCCGTCTTCGGCGCGATCCTGTCGGCCTCGCTGGCCACGCGGCTCCTGGAGGCCATCCCGCCGGCCCTCCGCGACCAGATCCCGGCCGGCTCGCTGACCGGCTCGCCCGAGAAGATCGCCGCGCTGCCGCCGGAGATCCGCGACGCGGTCCGCGAGGCGTTCGTCGCGTCCCTCGACCAGGTCTTCCTGTGGGCCGTGCCCGTCTGCCTGATCGCCTTCGTGCTGGCGTGGTTCCTGCCGGAGCGCCCGCTGCGCAGCGCCGACGACGTCCTGGCGGAGATGGCCCGCGCGCCTCAGCCCGCCGACCAGTAGGCAGTCCCCGCCAGCAGCAGGGCCGCGGCGCCGACGACCCCGGCCTCCTGGCCGAGCAGCGGCGCGTCGATCGGGACGTCGCGGGCGAAGTCGAGCCCGGCGTGGTCGGCGTACGCGGCGCGCAGCGGCTCGAACAGCAGCGGGCCGGCCTGCGACAGGCCGCCGCCCACCACGACGGCGTCCACGTCGAGCAGCGAGACCGCGGACGCGATCGCGACGCCGAGGGCCCAGCCGGCCCGGGCGTACGCCGCCACGGCGATCGGGTCACCCGCCCGCGCGTCGTCGGCCAGCGCGCGGGCGTCCGGCGCCGGCGCCGAGGCGGCGCCAGCCCTGGTCCTGGGCCCACTGCGCCAGCCGGGGGCCGGCGGCGATCGCCTCGAGGCAGCCGCGCCCGCCGCACGCGCAGTCCGGCCCGACCGGGTCCACCACGACGTGCCCGATGTGGCCGGCGTTGCCCGTCGCGCCGTCGATCAGCCGGCCGCCGAGCACGAGCCCGCCGCCGACCCCGGTCGAGACGACCAGCCCGAGCAGCGAGCCGTGGCCGCGCCCGCGGCCCCGCCAGTGCTCGGCCACCGCCAGGCAGATCGCGTCGTTGTGCAGCCGAACGGGCAGCCCGGGGTAGCCGTGCCTGCAACCGGGCCCGCAGCGGGAAGCCGCGCCACCCGGGGATGTTGAGCGGCGAGACCGCGCCGGCCGGCCAGGTCATCGGGCCGCCGCACCCCGCGCCCACGCCGGCGATCGGGCCGGCGTCCGGGGCGGCCCGCACCGCGTCGTCCAGCACCGCCTCGACGGTGGCCCAGAGCTCCTCGGCGCCGCCCTGCGGAGGGGTCGGCCGCACGACGCGCGGCCCGGCCAGCGACCCATCGCCCCGCACCACGGCCGCCGCCATCTTGGTCCCCCCGATGTCGAGGGCGAGCACCGCGTCCACCGGCGGCTAGCCCCCGGACGCGGGCACGACGGCCGGCTCGCCGACGACGAGCACCGACGCGGTCCACCCGTGCAGGTGGTTGCGTCCGCCGACGGGGCCGATCTCGCCGGCGCCGTAGAAGCCGGCCACCCCCTCGACGCCGAGCTGCTCGCGCACCACCCGGGCGTCGTGGCCCGGGTCGGAGAAGAACTGCGGCCCGCGGCCGTCGCAGGAGAAGACGAGCGCGCCGGCGAGCGGGTCGATGCCGCCCCGGCGGCGGAAGTCCCACAGCAGGCTGGCCAGGTCGGCGTCGGCCACGTCGGCGTCGCGGACCTGGAACTGCACCGTGCGGCCCACCGTCACCACGTCGCCCACCGCGATCGACTGCGTCTCCTGGTCCACTCCGACGATCCCCCGCACCAGGAAGTCGCCCATGCTGTGCGTGTCGGTGTACTCGTCCATCGCGAGGCCGACGTGGAGCCCGCCGCCGGAGGCGAGCGCCTGGTCCTCGGGCTCCAGCCCGTCGATGACCGTGCGCAGCTTGGCCAGCGCCGGCCGCCCCGCCAGGCCGAGGATCTGGTTGCCCTCGGCCGCGGTGACGGTCATCGGCGGTCCGACCGGCCGGCACCCCTGCGAGACCAGCGCGCGGACCCCGGCGAGCGGGCCTCCGCCGGCCCGGCCGCCCAGGACCACCCCCACCGCGCCCCGGGCCACGATCCGGCCGTCGAGCAGCAGCCGGGTGTCGCCGGCCCGCTCACCGCCGGAGGCCAGCCCGCCCACCAGCGGCAGCCCCCGCAGCGACACCGTCGAGCGCTCCACGAAGCCATCGATCGGGAACGAGTACGGGTCGGCGAGCAGCAGCCCGACGCTGTCGGAGTCGTCCAGGACCGGCATCCCCAGCACGGCGAGCGACTCGCCCGTCCGCAGCGTCTCCAGGTGGTACGAGCGCAGCCGCACCCCGGGCAGCTCGGCGGCCCAGACCGCCACCCCGGGGCCCTGCTCGACGCTGCGGCCCGACGCGAAGACGCCCGCGGCCGTGCACCCGATGCTCATCGGAGCCCCCACCGCCTCGGCCGCACGGGCGAGGGCCGCGCCGGCGAGGTCGGGATCCGGGCCGGAGGCGAAGGCGACCACCAGGTCGGCTCCGGCCCCGCCGAGTCCGACCAGCGCCTCCCGCGCGGCCTCCTCGGCCGCCCGCGTCAGATCGGGGCCGGCCGCGAAACCGGATCCAGCGCGCGCCATGGCATTGATCTTGCCTGAGGAGGCCGCCCCGCCGCGCCCCCCCTTCGGGCGAACTTCGCCGACAGCACCGCGGCTGCGGCGGCGGGGTGCGTCCGGGCCACCCTCGTCGTACGGTCCTGGGGTGGACACCCACAGCACGACCGCCGCGCTCCCGCCCAACCCGCCCGCCGACCTCCCCGCCACGCTGGGCGCGCTGCGCGCGTCCGGCCACCAGCTCCGCTCGGTGAAGGACGAGCTGCGCGACAACCTGGTGGCCCGGCTGCGCGAGGGGCTCGACCCGCTGCCCGGCATCGTCGGCTTCGACGACACGGTCCGTCCCGAGGTCGAGCGGGCGCTGCTGGCCGGGCACGACTTCGTGCTGCTGGGCGAACGCGGCCAGGGCAAGACCCGGCTGATCCGCACGCTCGTCGGGCTGCTCGACGAGTGGGTGCCCGTCCTCGCCGGGACCGAGATCAACGAGCACCCGTACTCGCCGATCACGCCGTGGGGTCGGCGCCAGGTCGCCGAGCACGGCGCCGAGACGCCGATCGGCTGGCTGCACCGCTCGCTGCGCTACGGCGAGAAGCTCGCGACCCCGGACACCAGCGTCGGCGACCTGATCGGCGACGTGGACCCGATCAAGGTGGCCGAGGGCCGCTCGCTGGGCGACCCCGAGACGGTCCACTACGGGCTGGTGCCCCGCACCAACCGCGGCATCTTCGCGGTCAACGAGCTGCCCGACCTGGCCGAGCGGATCCAGGTGTCGCTGCTCAACGTGCTGGAGGAGCGCGACGTGCAGGTGCGCGGCTACCAGCTGCGGCTGCCGCTCGACCTGCTGCTCGTGGCCAGCGCCAACCCCGAGGACTACACCAACCGCGGCCGGATCATCACCCCGCTCAAGGACCGGTTCGGCGCCGAGATCCGCACCCACTACCCGCTTGAGCTGGCCGACGAGGTCGCGCTGGTCGAGCAGGAGGCGCGACTGGCGGCCGTCGTCCCGCGGCATCTGCTGGAGGTGCTGGCCCGCTTCACCCGGATGGTCCGCGAGTCGCCGGCGGTCGACCAGCGCAGCGGCGTGTCCGCGCGGTTCGCGGTCGCCGGCGCGGAGACCGCCGCGGCGTCCGCGCTTCGGCGGGCCGCCATCACCGGGGACGATCCGGCGGTGGCCCGGGTGTGCGACCTGATGGCGGTGGCGCCGGCCCTGCGCGGCAAGGTCGAGTTCGAGGTCGGCGAGGAGGGCCGCGAGTACGAGGTGCTGGAGCACCTGCTCCGCCGGGCGGTCGCCGAGGAGTTCCGCGAGCGGCTGGGCGGCGCCGACCTCGACGCGCTGGTGGCCCGGTTCGACGATGCCGGCAGCGTGGTCTCCGGCGAGCTGGTCCCCGCCGCCGTGCTGCTGAGCGAGGCCGGCCCGGTCGAGGGGCTCGGCCGGATCATGGCCGCGCTCGGCCTGGAGCCGTCCGTCGAGGTCCCGGGGTTCGCCGCAGCGGCCCTGGAGTTCGCCCTCGAGGGGCTGTGGCTGACCCGCCGGATCGGCAAGGACGACGTCGGGGGCCGAGTCCGCTACACGGCGGGCTGACCCGGCCGTGGCGCGCGGCTACCGCTACGGCCGCTACGACGGCGGCCCGGACCCGCTCGGACCGCCGGCCGACGTGGCCGCGGCCGTCGACGCCCTCGGCGAGGACGTCCTGGCCGGGGCCTCGCCGCTGGAGGCGCTGCGCTCCATGCTGCGGCGCGGCACCGAGGGCCGGCGGGGGCTGGACGACCTGCGCGCCCTGGCGCGGCGCCGGCAGCGCGAGCTGCGCCGGTCCGGCCGGCTCGACGGCACCCTCGAGGAGGTGCGCCGGCTGCTGGCCGAGGCCCTCGACGCCGAGCGGACCACGCTGGAGTACGACCCCTCCGACGACGCCCGGCTGGCCGAGGCCGAGCTCGCCTCGCTGCCCGAGGAGACCGCCGCGCAGGTCCGCGACCTCGCGTCGTACGACGTGGCGCAACCCGGCCGCGGCGCAGGCCTACCAGCAGATCCGCGAGCTGCTGCAGCGCGAGGTGCTCGACGCGCAGTTCAAGGGGATGCGCGACGCGCTGCAGCAGGCGCCGCAACGACCCCGAGGCGATGGCGCGGATCAAGCAGATGCTCGCCGACCTCAACGCGATGCTCGACGCCGACGCGCGCGGCGAGCACACCCAGGACGACTTCGACGCCTTCATGGCCGAGCACGGCGACCTCTTCCCCGACCGGCCGGAGACCCTGGACGAGCTGGTCGAGTCGCTCGCCCGGCGGGCCGCGGCCCAGCAGCGGCTGCTCGACTCGCTGTCACCCGAGCAGCGCGCGGAGCTCGGCCAGCTCGCCGAGCAGGCCTTCGCCGACCTCGACCTGGGAGCGGAGATGGCCGGGCTGCAGGACCGGCTGCGGGCCACCCGGCCGGACCTGTTCCGCCCCGGCCGGTCCGGTCGGTCCCCGATGGGCGGCGACCAGCCCCTCGGCTACGCCGACGCGACCGAGGCGCTCGCCGAGCTGGCCGACCTCGAGGCGCTTGAGGAGGCCTTCGGGCAGGGGGCCGACGGCTCCGACCTGGCCGACATCGACGAGGAGGCCGTGCGCCGGGCGCTCGGCCGGCAGGCCGTCGACGACGTCCGCCGGCTGCGCGAGATCGAGCGCGAGCTGGAGCGGCAGGGCTACCTCGTCCGCGACGGCGGCCGGCTGGAGCTGTCGCCCAAGGCGCTGCGCCGGCTCGGGCCTGGCCGCGCTGCGCCGCATCTTCGGCGACCTCGACTCCGCGCGCCGCGGCGGCGACCACGACCAGCGCGACGCGGGCGCCGGCGGGGACGCGACCGGGGCGTCGCGGCCGTGGGAGTTCGGCGACGAGCAGCCGCTCGACGTCGTGCGCACCGTCTCCAACGCCGTGCTGCGGGGCGGGCCGCGGTCGGGCGCGGTCGCCCTGTCGGTCGAGGACTTCGCCGTCGTCGAGACCGAGCGGCGGTCGCGCGCGGCCGTCGCGCTGCTGGTCGACCTGTCGTTCTCGATGGTGCAGAACGACCGCTGGGCCCCGATGAAGACCACGGCCCTCGCGCTGCAGACCCTGGTCGAGACGCGCTACCCGCAGGACGCGCTGCAGGTGATCGGCTTCGACCGGCTGGCCCGGGTGATCCCCGGGCCGAGGTTGGCCGGCCTGGAGTTCGACGAGGTGCAGGGCACCAACCTGCAGCACGCGCTGATGCTGGCCGGGCGGTTCCTCGAGTCGCACCCCGACGCCGAGCCGGTCGTCCTCGTCGTCACCGACGGCGAGCCCACGGCGCACCTGCTGCGCGACGGCACGCCGTGGTTCTCCTGGCCGCCGGACCCCGAGACGCTCGAGCTCACCCTGGCCGAGGTGGACCGGATGACGCGGCGCCGCGCCACCCTCAACCTCTTCATGCTCGGCGACGAGCCGCGGCTGCGGCGCTTCGTGGACGAGGTGGCCCGCCGCAACGGCGGCCGGGTCTTCGCGCCGTCGGCCGAGCGGCTCGGCGAGTTCGTCGTCCGCGACTTCCTGCGCGCCCGCGCGCGCGTCGCCCGCCGGGGGGCGTGACAGGATCGGCGCGGCCATGAGCACCCCGACCAGCCCCGCGAGCCGACCGCGCCGCTCGCGGTGGCCGCTGTCGGACCTGCCGCGCGAGGTCCCGATCCTGGTCGGGGTCAACTTCCTCGTCGCGGTGGGCTTCGGGATCGTGGCCCCGGCGCTGCCGCTGTTCGCCAAGGAGTTCGGCGTCGGCAACCTCGCCGCCGGCGCGGTGATCTCCGTCTTCGCCCTGATGCGCTTCGTCTCCGCGCTGGGCGCCGGGCGGCTGGCCGACCGGATCGGCGAGCGCCTCGTGCTCGGCATCGGGATCGGCATCGTCGCGGTCAGCTCGCTGCTGGCCGGCCTGGCCCAGTCGTACGGCCAGCTGGTCGTCCTGCGCGGGGCGGGCGGCGTCGGATCGGCGATGTTCACGGTGTCGAGCGTCGCGCTGCTGCTGCGCGTGGTGGCCCCGGACCAGCGCGCGCGGGCCGCCGGCGCGGCGACCGCCGGGTTCCTGATCGGCGGCATCACCGGCCCGGCCTTCGGCGGGCCGCTGGCCGCGTGGTCGCTGCGGGCGCCGTTCTTCGTCTACGCCTTCACGCTGACCCTGGCCGGGACCCTGGCGCTGGTCGCCCTGCGCCACACCTCGCTGCGCGCGCTGGAGCAGGAGCGCACCGAGGCCGAGCCGATGCCGCTCAAGACGGCGTTCCGGTCCCGCGCGTACCAGGCGGCGATCGCGAACAACTTCTTCAACGGCTGGGCGCTCTTCGGGCTGCGCGTCTCGCTGATCCCGGTGTACGTCGTCGAGGGCCTCAAGCTCGGCGCGCAGTGGACCGGCTGGGGGCTGCTCGTCTCGGCCGCGGTGCAGGCGCTGTTCCTCGCTCCCCGCCGGCCGGCTGGCCGACAGCCGGGGCCGCAAGCCCTTCCTGCTGCTCGGCGCGAGCCTGAGCCTGGCGTCGATGCTGCTGCTCGCCGCCGTCGAGACGCCGGCGACGTACCTGCTGTCGATGGCGCTCTTCGGGGCCGGGTCGGCCTTCATCGGCACGGCCGGCAGCGGCGTGGTCGGCGACGTCATCCACGGCCGCGGCGGCAAGCCGGTGGCGGCCTTCCAGATGGCCAGCGACGCCGGCACCTTCATCGGCCCGCTGGTCGGCGGGCTGCTGGCCGACGACTACTCGTTCGCGGTGGCGTTCGGCGCGACCGCGGCGATCGCCGGCGGTCGCGGTCGGCGCCGTGGCGGTGATGCCCGAGACGCTGCCGAGGCGCCAGGCCCGGCAGGCGCGAGCCGCGGGCGGCTGAGCCAGTCCCGACCGTCTGCCGCCTTGCGCGGCAGCCCGCTCCCCGCACAGAGTTGCGCCATGGCCCTTGGCGACGACGCAGATGACAACAGCTTCCCGATGCCGCGACCGAATGTGATCCCGACGCTTCGCTACGCCGACTGCGACGCCGCGATCGAGTGGCTGGTGCACGTGCTCGGCGCCGAGCCGCGCACGGCCTTCCGCAACGCCGCGGGCGGGGTCATGCACGCCGAGCTGCAGTGGGGCAACGGCGTGCTGATGCTGGGCGACGAGCCCGCCGCAGGCGAACCGGGCCGCCTCGTCGTCGAGACCGGCCCGTCCTGGACGTACCTCGCGACCGATGACGACCCCTCCGTCGCCGCCGCCTTCGAGCGCGCCGTCGAGATGAAGGCCGAGGTCGTGCAGCCGCTCACCCAGCAGGAGTACGGCGGCTCGCGACTTCACCCTGCGCGACCCGGGCGGCCACCTGTGGAGCGTCGGGTCGTACCGCCCCGGGGCGGCGGCCAGTCCAACAACCCGGCCTAGTACCCCGGAGCCGTCCGCCGCCAGGGGCGCAGCCGCTCGAGCTGCGCGGCCAGGCCGAGCAGCAGGCCCTCCCCGCCCTCGGGCGTGACCAGCTGGACCGACAGCGGCGTGCCCGCCTCGGGGTGCACCCCGGCGGGGACCGACGCCGCGGGCCAGCCGGCGAGGTTCCAGGCGGCGCCGAACGGCGCGTACCGCAGGTTGGCGACGACGTTGCGCAGCCAGCCCCGCTCGCCCCAGCGATCGGCCGCGATCGGCGGATTGGCCAGGGCGGGCGCGAGCAGCACGTCGTAGCGGGCGAAGAACTGCAGCGCGAGCATGCGCCAGGCGTCGGCCTCCTCCGGCAGCGGCGGGGCGTGCCGCTTGACCCGGCCGCCCAGCGCGGCGTGCACCCGGGTGCGCCGCTCGAGGTCCGCCTGCGGCAGCAGCTCGGCGTCGTCGTGGGCGCCGGCGTACCAGCGCTTCATCGTGTGCCACACCGCCGAGGTGGGCACCGTCGAGCTCGGCCGGCCTCGATCTGGTGGCCGGCCGCCTCGAGGATCTTGGCCGTGCGGATGACCGCCTTGGCGTGCTCGCGGTCCACCGTGACGCCCGGAAGCGGCGCCTGGATCGAGACGGCGATCCGCAGCGGGCCCTCCGGCTCGCGGACCTCCGCCAGCTCCGGCCGGTCGGCCATCACCGACAGCAGCAGCGCGGCGTCCTCGACGGTGGTGGCGATCGGGCCGTTCTCGCTCATGCCGTACCAGTCGGTCGGCCCGAGCATGGCGGGCACCACCCCGCGGCCCGGCTTGATGCCGAAGAGCCCGCAGCAGGCGGACGGGATCCGGATCGAGCCGGCCCCGTCGGCGGCGTGCGCCACCGGGACCATGCCGGCCGCGACGGCGGCGGCGGCCCCGCCGGACGAGCCGCCGGACGTGCGGTCGAGCGACCACGGGTTGCGGGTGACGCCGTACACCGAGTCGGTGGTGCCGAAGATGCACAGCTCCGGGACGCGGGTGATCCCGACCACGACGGCGCCGGCGGCCCGCAGCCGATCGACCACCGGGTGGTCCGCCGGCGACGGGCGGTCCGAGGTCGCGGCCGAGCCCACCCGCATCGGCTCGCCGCGCACCGGGACGTTGTCCTTGATGGCGATCGGCACCCCGGCCAGCGGCAGGTCGGGCAGCCTCGGATCGTTGGCCAGCGCGGTCGCCTCGGCCAGGGCGCGCTCGGCGCGGACGACCTGGAAGGCGCCGATCCGGTCGTCGTGCGCCGTGATCCGGCCGAGCGAGGCGGCGACCGAATCGGCCGGTGACAGCTCGCCGGAGCGAACGAGGCGGGCGATCCCGGCGGCGGTGGAGCGGGCGGCCAGTGCTGACTCGGTGTGCGGGGTGGTCATACCCCGACCCTAGGGCGTGGCAGCGCCGAGCTGCTCGGCCAGCAGGCGGGCCGCGGCCTCGGGCGACTCCTCGGCGAGCAGCCCGGCGGCCGCCAGGACGTAACGGCGGTCGACCACCGCCCGGGCCCGCTCCGGCGGCCGCCAGCCGCCGCCCGCGTCGTCCAGCAGCGCCGCGAGCACGTCGGCGTGCGCGGCCTCGGGCAGGTGCCGGAACACCCCGCCGGACGCGACCACGAGCCGTACGCCCGACAGGTCCTTCGCCGGGCGGCGCACGTCGCCGTCCAGGCTGGCCCGGCCGTGGCGGCGCAGCGCGGTGAGCCCGGCCAGGAGGCCCAGCCGCCGGTCGGCGTCCCGGCCCGCGTCGTCGTCGGCCGCGGGCACCCAGTCGGGCTGGTCCGCCCGGTGTCGCGCGGCCTCGGCCAGCGGGCCGGCCTCGCCGGGCTGCAGCAGGCGCTCGGACTCAGCGGCCTCGGCGACCCCCGGTGCGCCCCACCGCACGCCGAGGTCGCCCTCCACGGTGCGCTCGCGCCACATCGGCTCCACGACCTCGCGGTGCAGGGCGCCCTCCTCGGCGTCGGGCTCGACGACGGAGTACACATCCGTGGTCGCCCCGCCGACGTCCACGACGAGGACCTGGCCGAGGCCGGCCACGGCGCCCGCGCCGTCGGCGAGCAGCTCGACGCCGGCCAGGACGGCGTCCGGCGTGGCGCAGCGGACCGCGCGGGCGAAGGCCGGCTCGGCCGACAGGTGCTTGCCGCCGATCACGTGCCGCAGGAACA
This sequence comes from uncultured Actinomycetota bacterium, assembly GCA_963818455.1. Classification (GTDB taxonomy): domain Bacteria; phylum Actinomycetota; class Actinomycetes; order CAVWCF01; family CAVWCF01; genus CAWFSE01. Next base: position 115,220 of record CAWFSE010000009.1, on the reverse strand, counting down.
CCGAGCGGATCGCCTCCCGCGCGGGGCGCGGGTCGAGGTGGCCGATCGCGGGCAGCACGTTGGCGGTGGCCTGGACGTCGACGCCCCCCGACCGCAGCAGGGCCTCGGCCTCGCCCCTCGCCTCGGCGTTGCCCGCGAGCACCACGGGCCAGCGGGCACCGCCGGCCGGCGAGGGCGGCCGCGTTGGCGAGCAGCACCTCGGCGTCGCCGCCATCCGTCCCGCCGGCCAGGAGCACCACGTCGGGGCCGGCGGCCAGCAGGTCGTCCAGCGCCGTCGTCGTCCAGCCGCCCGGAGGCGACGTGGTGCACGCGGGCGCCCGCCGACAACCCGACCCGCCGACCGGCCTCCGCGGTCACCGCGCGCTCGTACCCGACCACCGCCAAACGCAGCCCGCCCCCGGCGCTGGAGCAGATCCGCAGCGCGTCGCGGCCGTCCCCCCCGGCCTCGGCCACGGCGGCCCGTACCCCGCGCATCACGTCGTCGGCCAACGTGGTCGGGTGCGCCCCCGTGCCGAGCAGGTCGCCCTCGGGGCCGACCAGGGCGGCCTTGGTCCAGGTCGACCCGACGTCGACGCAGGCATGCCGGCCGGCCCGACGCCGGGAGTCGCTGCGCATCGCGCGGTCCACGCTCAGCCGAGCGCCCGGTCCAGGTCGCCCAGCAGGTCCTCGACGGACTCCAGCCCCACCGAGAGCCGGACCAGGTCGGCCGGCACCTCCAGCGGGCTGCCCGCGACGCTGGCGTGGGTCATCCGGCCGGGGTGCTCGATCAGCGACTCGACCCCGCCGAGCGACTCGCCCAACGTGAAGACCTCCGCGCGGCCGCACACCGCCAACGCGGCCTCCTCGCCGCCGCGCACCCGAAACGACACCATCCCGCCGAAGGCCCGCATCTGGCGCGCCGCGACGGCATGGCCGGGGTGGCCGTGCAGCCCCGGGTAGAGCACCTCCTCGACCGCCGGGTGCCCGAGCAGGTGCTCCACCACCCTCTCGGCGTTAGCGCAATGGCGATCCATTCGGACCGCGAGGGTCTTGATCCCGCGCAGCACCAGCCACGAGTCGAACGGCCCGGCGACCGAGCCCATCGCGTTCTGGTGGTAGGCCAGCCGCTCGGCCACCTCGGGGTCGGCCGCGACCAGCCCCCCGCCGATCACATCGCTGTGCCCGCCGAGGTACTTCGTGGTCGAGTGCACGACGACGTCGGCGCCGAGCGCCAGCGGCTGCTGCAGATAGGGCGAGGCGAAGGTGTTGTCGACGACCAGCAGCGCGCCCGCGGCATGCGCGACCTCGGCGAGCGCGGCGATGTCGGCGATCCCCAGCAGCGGGTTGGTGGGCGTCTCGACCCACACGACCTTGGTCTGGCCCGGGCGGACCGCCGCCGCCACCGCCGCGGGGTCGGAGAGCCGGGCGGGGGTGTGCTCGAGGCCCCACCGCTGCAGGACCTGGGCGAACAGCCGGTACGTGCCCCCGTAGGCGTCGTCGGGGATCACCACGTGGTCGCCAGGGCCGCACACGGTGCGCAGCAGGGTGTCCTCGGCGGCCAGCCCCGAGGCGAACGCGAGGCCGCGCACCCCGCCCTCGAGCGCGGCCAGGCACTCCTCCAGGGCCGTGCGGGTGGGGTTGCCGGAGCGCGAGTACTCGTACCCGCCGCGCAGCCCGCCCACGCCGTCCTGCTTGTACGTCGACACCTGGTAGATCGGCGGGACCACGGCGCCCGTGGTCGGGTCCGGCTCCTGCCCTGCGTGGATGGCGAGCGTCTCGAATCCGGTCATCCCCGCAGCGTACGGGCGGACGGGCCCGTGCGGCGGTGGCCGGCTCAGCGGGTGGAGAACGCGCTGACCGACCGGGTCATCCGCCCGGCCAGCCCGGCCAGCTCGTCGGCCGAGTCGGCCGCCTGCTGCGACCCCGCGGCGTACTGCCGCGACACGTCGGAGACCTGGGCCATCGCCGTCACCACCTGCTCGGAGGCCGAGCGCTGCTGCTGGGTGGCGATCGAGATCTCGCGCGAGGCGACGGTCGTCTCGTCCACCATCTCGGCGATCCGGTCCAAGGAGTCCGCCGCGCCCCGGGCCAGCCGGGTCCCCTCGTGCACCTCGCGGGCGCCGTCCTCGCTGGCCAGGATCGTCGCGTTCGTCTCCGTCTGGATCTCCGCCACGATCGTCTGGATCCGCCCCGCCGACTCCTGCGAGCGCTCCGCCAGCTTGCGCACCTCGCTGGCCACCACCGCGAACCCCCGCCCGTGCTCCCCCGCCCGGGCCGCCTCGATCGCCGCGTTCAACGCCAGCAGGTTCGTCTGGTCCGCCAGGTCGTCGATCACCTCCAGGATCCGCCCGATCTGCTGCGACTTCTCCCCCAGCGACAGCGCGCGCGCCGCGATCGAGTCCACCCGCGAGGCGATCGCGTCCATCGCCGCCACCGACGCCGACACCGCATCCCGGCCGTCCTCGGTGAGCCGCAGGGTCTGGTCGGCCGCCCGGGCGACGGCTTCGGAGGTCTGCGCGATCTGGGCGGCCGTCGCGGCCAGCTCCTCGATCGTCGCCGAGGTCTCGGCGACCGCGGACGACTGCTGCTGGGCGGCCGCGGCCTGCTGGGTGGCGGTGACCCGAAGCTCGGTGGAGGCCTGCGACAGCAGGGCGCCGTTCTGCTGGGCCTCGGCGACCAGGTCGCGCAGCCTCGTCAGGGTGTCGTCGAACCCGCCGGCCAGGGTCAGCAGCGTCTCGTCGGCCAGCCCGTCGACGGGCACCCGCACGGCGAGGTTGCCCTGGGCGGCCTCGCCGAGCGCGCCGGAGATCGCCTCGATCCGCTCCTGCAGCGCGTCGCGCTCGGCGGCCGCCTCCACGTGGGCGACGGCATCGCGGCGCAGCCGGCGAAGCCAGCCGAGCAGCGCGTAGCCCAGGAGCAGCACGGACGCCGCCAGCATCGCCCACAGTGCCGCCGGCTGCGCCTGCCAGCCGACCGGGAGCTCCGGCGCCGAGCCGACCACGAACCAGTCGTTGTCGTCGGAGCCGCGGAAGGTGGACTCCTCGGTGAGCCGGGCGAACGACGACCACCGACCGTCCAGGCTGAGCGCGCCCGAGTCCACGCCCCGGCGCAGGGCCGACACCAGCTCGGGCGCGGCCGGCGGGGCGTCGGCGAGGGCGTACACGCCGTCGGGGCCGATCAGCTCCCGGCCGGAGTAGGCGTCGACGACCCGCAGCTCCACCCGGTCTCCGGCGCCGTCCAGCTGCTGGAGAAGCTGGGTGAGCGGGGTGTCCACCGCAACGACCGACGTGCCCCCACCGACCGCCGGGGAGCCGCCGGTCGGCGTGGGCGCACCGATCACGACGGCGGTGGTGACCACCGAGCGTCCGTTCGCCCGGGAGACCAGCGGCACGGACTGGTAGACCGAGCCGGGCTCCAGCCGGGCAGCCGCCTCCAGCCAGGGCGCGTCCGAGGCATCCACGGCCAGGGCGCCGGGGTCGACGGGGGCGCCTTCCACGACGCGCACGTACTCCGGCCCCGTGGTCGCGCGGTACGACGCGGTGTCGACCAGGCCAGGCAGGACGCGCTGGAGATCGGTCAGGGCGTACGTCGCCCCGGCGAGCGCGGCGGCACGGGCCGCCTGCTCGGACTTGCCCCCGGCCTCGGCTCCCGGTGCGGCATACAGGGCGAAGGAGGGCACCCGGCTGACGACCGAGGCCGCCAGCCGCGCCTGGTCCATCGCCTGGGACACCCGGTTCGCGCCGTCGCGGGATGCCGCGGCCAGCCGGACCTGGAGCTCGACGGCCGCCGAGTCGGCCTGCGCGGCGGACCGGGCGGCGAGCGCGCCGGAGCCGGCCAGCAGCGCTCCACCCACCACCGCCGCCACCAACCGCCTGCTGGGCACCTGCCGCCCTCCCCTGCGCATGCGGGCGCTGCGGCCCGAGTCCTAGCCCTGCCATCGGCACAGGGCGGCGCCGGGTTGAGCCAACCGGGTGACCGGTGGCGGAACACCGGGCCGTGCCGCATCGTTGATGCCAAGGCACCCACCACCCAACACCCGCCGTTGATCAAGCAGCTTTGGCTCGCTCGATCCCCAGCCCCGGAGGACCCCGTGCTGTTCAGCCGGTTCGCGAAGACCCGCCTGGTGACGCCCGAGGAGGCGCTGCCGGGCCGCGCCACCCGGCCGTACGCCGTCCCGGCCACGCACGCCGTCCTCGGCACGCCGCTGGAGGGCCCCTGGCCCGCGGGGCTCGAGGTCGCCTACTTCGCCCTGGGCTGCTTCTGGGGGGCCGAGCGCGTCTTCTGGCAGACGCCCGGCGTCTACTCCACCGCCGTCGGCTACCAGGGCGGCGCCACCCCGCACCCCACGTACGACGAGGTCTGCACGGGGATGACGGGCCACACCGAGGCGGTCCAGGTCGTGTACGACCCGGCCGTGGTCTCGTACCGCGCCCTCGTCGCGCGCTTCCTGGAGGCGCACGACCCGACCCAGGGCTACCGCCAGGGCAACGACACCGGCACGCAGTACCGCTCCGCGCTGTACTGGACGTCGGCCGAGCAGCAGGCCGCCGCCGAGGAGCTGCTGCGCGCCTACCAGCCGGCGCTCGACGCCCGCGGGTACGGCTCGGTGACGACCGAGGTGGCGGCGGCCGAGGGCCGGGTCTTCTACTACGCCGAGGACTACCACCAGCAGTACCTCTACAAGGTCCCCAACGGCTACTGCGGCCTCGGCGGCACCGGCGTCACCTGCCCCCTCTGACCAACGGTTGAGGCGGGGGTCACACGTTCGACCGTGCGACCGCGCCCGCTTGCGTGTGACCCCTCCTGTGGACAGGCCAGCCCGTACGCTCGAACGCGTGACCGACGGCCCCCTGGACACCACGACCCACCCGCCGCTGCGCCTGGAGCGCGACGACCATGTCGTCTCGCTCATCCTCAACCGGGCCGAGCGCGCCAACGCCTTCACCGAGGAGATGTGGGACGGGCTGCCGGCCCTGGTCGAGCAGGCCGGGGCGATGGCCGCAGACGGCGCGCGCGTGCTCGTGGTCCGCTCCGCCGCCGAGCGGGCGTTCTCGGCCGGCGCCGACCTTGAGGAGTACCGCGCCCACGCCGACGACGCCGAGTGGGGCCTGGGCAACCACGACCGCGTGACCCGCGCCCTCGACGCCGTACGCGACAGCGCGCTGCCCACCGTCGCCGTGATCGCCGGCGCGTGCGTCGGCGGCGGGGCGGGCCTGGCGGTCGCCTGCGACCTGCGGGTCTGCTCGGACGACTCGGTGTTCGCGATCACCCCGGCGCGGCTCGGGCTCGTCTACCCGTACGCCGACACCCTCGCGCTCGTCCAACTCGTCGGCCCTTCGGCCGCCCGGCGGATGCTGCTCACCGGGGCGCGCTTCGACGCCGCGTGGGCGTTGCGGGTGGGCCTGGTCGACGCTCTGCGTGCCGCGGTCAGACCTCGCGGCCGCCACCGACACCCTGGTGGCCGAGCTCGCCGCCGCCTCCCCCGTCGCCGTCCGCGGGATGCGCTCGACGATCCGGTGGGCCGCGGCGGGCCGGCGGCCCGACGAGCCCCTCGTCACCTCGGCGGCGACGGCCCTGGTCCGCGAGTCCCTGCAGTCCGCCGACCACCGCGAGGGGACGGCGGCCTTCCTTGAACGCCGCCCGCCTGCCTTCTGACCCCAAGGAGTGCCGTGATGGACGCCATCGAGACCTTCTGGCACCTGCACCGGGGGCTGCCCCGCCAGGGTCCTGGCTCGGACGCGACGACCCGCCGCCTGCTCTCGCTCGCCGACCCGCTGCCCGCCGACGGAGAGGCGCTCGACCTCGGCTGTGGGCCAGGCCGCGCCAGCCTGGTGCTCGCGAGGGAGACCGGGCTCCACATCACGGCCGTCGACACCAGCCCCGAGCTCCTCGCCGAGCTCGAGCGGGATGCGGCCGCGCAGGGGCTCGCAGACCGGATCACAGCCCGCCAGGTGTCGATGGACGCGCTGGACGTCGCCCCCGGAAGCGTCGACCTGATCTGGTCCGAGGGGGCGGTGTACCTGATGGGCTTCGACGCCGCGCTGCGCGGCTGGCTGCCGCTGCTGCGCGACGGCGGCTCACTCGTCCTCACCGAGTGCGAGTGGGTGACCGAGTCGCCGTCGATGGAGGCGCGGGCCTTCTGGGCCGAGTACCCGGGCATGCGCACCACGGCCGAGAACGTCCGGGCCATCGAGTCCCGCGGCGTGACCCTGCGCGCGACGTACCAGCTGCCGGACTCCGACTGGTGGGACGAGTACTACACGCCCCTGGAGGAGCGGATCCGCGCCTTCACCCCGGCCAGCGACGAGGAGCGGGCGGCGGCCGCGGCCGAGCTCCACGAGATCGAGGTGCGCCGCCGCTGCGCGGAGGAGTACGCCTACACCGGCTACGTGATCACCAAGGGCTGAGCGCGGGGGCGTCAGCGCGCGAGGTGCGCCAGCACGTCCTGGCGCGTGATGACCCCGGTCGGCCGGCCGTCGTCGACGACGATCGCGGCGTCGGCCGACTCGAGGGCCGCCACGGCGGCCGAGACGGGCTCGCCGGCGCCGATCATCGGCAGCATCGGGGACATGTGCCGCTCGATCGGGTCGGCCAGCTCGGCCCGGCCGGCGAAGAGCGCGTCGAGCAGGTCGCGCTCGACGACGGAGCCGACGACCTCGGCGGCCATCACCGGCGGCTCGGCCTTGACCACCGGCAGCTGCGAGACGCCGTACGCCCGCAGGATGTCGATGGCCTCGCGCACCGTCTCGTGCGGGTGGGTGTGCACGAGCGCGGGCAGGTCGGTGCCGGACTTGCCGCGCAGCACGTCGCCCACCGTGCGCCCCTCGTCGGTGCGCAGGAACCCGTAGTCGGCCATCCACTCGTCGCTGAACACCTTCGACAGGTAGCCGCGCCCGCCGTCCGGCAGCAGCACGACGACGACCGCGTCCGGCCCGGCCGCCCGAGCCACCTCGAGCGCCGCCCAGGTCGCCATGCCGCAGGAGCCGCCGACCAGCAGGCCCTCCTCGCGGGCGAGCCGCCGGGTGGTGAGGAACGAGTCGCGGTCGCTCACCGCGATGATCTGGTCGCAGACGTCGCGGTCGTACGTCTCCGGCCAGAAGTCCTCGCCCACCCCCTCGACGAGGTACGGCCGGCCCGTCCCGCCGCTGTAGACGGACCCGACCGGGTCCGCGCCGATGACCTGCACCGCGCCGCCGGAGACCTCCTTGAGGTAGCGCCCGGCGCCGGTGATCGTGCCGCCGGTGCCGACGCCCGCGACGAAGTGCGTGATCCGGCCCTCGGTCTGCTCCCACAGCTCCGGCCCGGTCGTCTCGTAGTGCGACAGCGGGTTGTTCGGGTTGGAGTACTGGTCGGGCTTCCACGCCCCCGGGATCTCGCGGGCCAGCCGGTCCGACACCTGGTAGTACGAGCGCGGGTCCTCCGGGTCGACCGCCGTGGGGCACACCTCGACCCGCGCCCCGTACGCGCGCAGCACGTTGATCTTGTCCTGGCTGACCTTGTCGGGGCAGACGAAGACGCACGAGTAGCCGCGCTTCTGGGCGACCAGCGCGAGTCCGACGCCGGTGTTGCCGGAGGTCGGCTCGACGATCGTGCCGCCCGGCTTGAGCAGGCCCTCGCGCTCGGCGGCCTCGACCATCTTGAGCGCGATCCGGTCCTTCACCGAGCCGCCGGGGTTGAGGTACTCGACCTTGGCGAGCACCTGCCCCTCGATCCCCTCGGTGAGGGCGTGGAGGCGGACCAGGGGCGTGTGGCCGACGAGGTCGACCACCGAATCGTGGACCTGCATCCCCCCACCGTAGGGCCGCCCGGGCGTGGGCGACGACAGGCAGGACTTACAGTCGAGTCATGGGCAGGGCCTCGCGGGCACGCAAGCTGGCGACCGCCGCCGCGTACGGCGGGGGCGGCCTGGGCGCGGCCACCGCGGGTTTCGTGGGGGTGCTCGTCGCCGAGGCGCAATGGGCACGGCGGGCGATCGGGCTGCCCACCACCGACCCGCACGAGGCCGACGGCGTCTACGCCCCCGAGGCGGGCTCCGCGCCGGCCGGCCCCCCGATCAGGTACGCGATGCTGGGCGACTCGAGCGCCGCCGGCCTCGGCGCCGACCACCCGCTGCACACCCCGGGGTCGCTCATCGCGCAGGGGCTGGCCGCGCTGACGGGGCGGCCCGTCGAGCTGCGCAGCGCCGCCGTGGTGGGCGCCGTCTCCAGCGACCTCGACGCCCAGGTCGAGGGGCTCTCGGAGTGGGCCCCCGAGGTCGCCACGATCATGATCGGCGCCAACGACGTGACCCACGTCGTCCTGCCCGCGGTGGCCGTCCGCCACCTCGACCAGGCCGTGCGCCGGCTGCACGGGCTCGGCTGCCAGGTCGTGGTCGGCACGGCTCCCGACCTCGGCACGATCCGCCCGGTCCCCCACCCGCTGCGCTGGGTGGGGCGCACGTGGTCGCGCCAGCTGGCCGCCGCGCAGACGGTGGCGGTCGTGGAGGCCGGCGGGCGCACGGTCAGCCTGGGCGACCTGCTCGGCCCGGAGTTCGACACCAAGGCCGAGGCGCTGTTCAGCGCCGACCGCTTCCACCCGTCGAGCGCGGGCTACGCGCGCCTCGCCGCGGTGCTGCTGCCGAGCGTCGCGGCGGCGATGGGCGCCGCCCTGCCTGAGTACGGCGCCGAGCCGGAGGCCGCCGCCCGCCGAGTCGTGCCGCCCGCGTACCGCCGGGGCCGGGTGCTGCCGGTGGCCGAGGCCGCCGCGGCCGCCGCCGACGCCGCCGGCACCGAGGTGTCGGGCACCAGCGTCGCCGGGCAGGACCGGGGCGCGCGCGGCCGCTGGGTCGAGGTGCTGCGGCGCCCGGCCGCCGTGATCCGCGACCGGCTGGGGAGGCGACTCAGAGCAGGACGGCGACTCAGAGCAGGGCGGCGAGCTCGCGGACGTCGGCGACGGCCTGCGCCAGGACGGCTGAGGCCGCCGAACGGCCCGCCCGCGTCCAGACCGGCTCGTCCGGTCCGAGCCCTCGCACGCGGCCACCAGATCCGCGCCGGTGACCGCGACCTGGTCACCCACAACGAGATCGCCCAGCCGTGGCAGCGCGCGCCACGCCGGGGGCTCGCTCCGGCGGCTCGCTCGGCGATCCCCTGCTCGGCGTCGGCGAGCGCCTGGGCCAGCGCGTGGGCGCGGTCGGCGGCCGTGGCGCCGCCGCCCATCGGTCGCGCCAGCCGGGTGTCGGCCAGGGTGCGCAGCCGGTCGGCCAGCCGTTCGACCGATCGGCCTAGGTCTTCGGACCCTGGGGCGGCGTCGGCCATTCGGGGAGGGTAGCCGCATGCCCTGGACCTGCCGACCCAGGACCCGGGTTGTCGCCCGCCCCCCGCGGGTGACAGGGTGGGACAGGCGCCGCCGGCGCACTGGCCCCGTCGTGGAGGAGGACCCCATGACCTTGCACCACTCCGAGGAGACCCACGCGAATCTCGTGGCCCGGGTGCCGTCGGCAACCGGGCGCGAACTCAAGGAGTGGTACGCGGTGATGGAGGCCGGGCCTTCGTTCACGCGGTTCGAGGAGCGGGTCCACTGGCTGCAGGACGAGCACGAGCTCTCCCACGGCTACGCCACCGCCATCGTGCACGAGTACGACAAGACGCGCGCCGCACGCCGCGTCGGCTGACCACCCGCAGACGCCGAAGGGCCGCCCCCTCAGGGGGCGGCCCTTCGCGTCTGCGTGGGGCTGCGAGGTCAGTCGCGGCCCTGCAGGATGGCCAGCATCCGCAGCAGCTCGAGGTAGAGCCAGACCAGGGTGACCATCAGGCCGAAGCCGGCGCGCCAGGCCTCCTTGGCGGGGACGCCCATCTGGACGCCCTTCTCGATGGCGTCGAAGTCGAGCACCAGCGAGAACGACGCGAGCGCGACGCCGACGCCGCACAGCAGCAGGCCGATCCCGCTGACCCCGTAGAAGCCCCAGCCCTCGCCGACGCCGAAGAACGACGAGAAGAGGCTGGCGACGGCGATGATCAGGTACGAGACCATCGCGATCATCATCATCTTCTTGAACTGCGGGGTGGCCCGCAGCCGGCCGCTCTTGTAGAGCGCGAGCATCACCGAGAAGGCGACGAGGGTGCCGAGCACGGCCTGGCCGACGATGTTCACCCCGTCGGCGAAGGCCTGGTACCAGGCCGAGATGCCGCCGACGAAGACGCCCTCGATGGCCGCGTAGACCATGATCAGGCCGGGGTTGGTCGACCGCTTGACCGCGATGACCATGCCGAGGACGAAGGCCGCGATGGCCGCGCCGAAGACGACCAGGGTGTTCTCGGCGAGGTAGAGGAACGACGGCACCGCGGTGGCCAGCAGGATGACGAACAGCCCGGCGGTCTTGATGACCACGTCGTCGATCGTCATCGCCAGGCCGGCGGGGCCGCCGGCCGGGCGCGCGTACATCTCCTGCAGCTGCTGCGGGCGTCATGTCCGCCGGCGGCGGCGCGGTGCCGAACGCGGCGGTGCCCGCCGGCACGAACGCGTCGTCGCGCGAGAAGATCGGATTCCTGCTCTGCATGCTGTCCTCCCTGGAACCCGGTTTCGGGTTTCGTGTGACAACCGTAAGCGATCGGCGGCCAAAGGCCACGTGGGACGCGGCGGCGCGCGGCCCGCGCGGGCGCCGCCTGGCGTAGCGTCCCCGGCATGCCGCCGGAGCCCGCCGTGGTCAGCCTGAGCGAGGTCGACGCGGGCAACTGGCGCGACTGCGCCGCCCTGGAGGTCACCGAGGACCAGCGGGCCTTCGTCGCCCCGGTCACGCGCTACCTCGCCATGTGCGCGTACGGGGACACGCCGTGGCGCCCGCTGGCGGTGGAGGCCGGCGGGCGCGTCGTCGGCTTCGCGATCTGGGCGGTCGACCCCGACGACCAGTCCTACTGGATCGGCGGCCTCGTGGTCGACGCCGCCGAGCAGCGCAAGGGGTACGGGCGGGCGGTCGTCCAGGCCCTGCTCGACCGGGCCCGCGCCGGCGGCCACCCGTCCGCCGCGCTCAGCTACCAGCCGGCCAACACGGCGGCCGCGGCGCTGTACGCGAGCCTCGGGTTCGCCGAGACCGGGGAGACCGACGACGACGAGGTGGTGGCGCGGCTCGCGCTGGACGCGCATCCGTAAGGCGCGGTGCCCCCGGTGGGAGTCGAACCCACACCGGAGCCCTTTTAAGGGGCCTGCCTCTGCCAGTTGGGCCACGGGGGCGCGCGGCTCAGCCTACGGAGCCCGGGCCGCCCTCCTGGTACGTCTGGCGCGGGTAGATCGCGTGCGCCCCGGCGACCCGGTCGAGGAAGAGCAGCCCGGACAGGTGGTCGAGCTCGTGCTGCAGGCAGCGCGCCTCGAAGGCGTCGGTGGCCACGATCAGCTCGCGGCCGGTCACCGGCTCGAGGCCGCGGACGACCAGCCGGGTGGCCCGCTTCACGTCGCCGGTGAAGTCGGGCACCGACATGCAGCCCTCCCGGCCGCGCTCGTTGCGCGAGGCCTCCTGCAGCTGCGGGTTCACCAGCACGTACGCGCCGTGGTGGGTGCGCGCCTTGGGGTGGGCGGAGACGTCCACCGAGAACATCCGCCAGCCGACCCCCACCTGGTTGGCGGCCAGGCCGACGCAGCCCGGGCGAGACGCGCTGGGTGGCGAGCAGGTCGGCGGCCAGCTGCGCGACGGCCGGGTCGCGCGGGTCGACGTCGGCGCAGGGCGTGGACAGCACCGGGTCGGGCGCCGCCACGACGGGCAGCACGCGGCCGGCCGGCAGGTCGACCGCGAGGAGCGGTCCGGTCACAGGACGTCGGCCTCCGCCGGGCGCAGCGACGCCTCGACGCCCAGCTCGCGCGCGGTGGCGGCCAGCCGGCCGGTGAGGGCCTCGACGTCGCAGGAGGCGGGCAGCTCGACCTCGACGACCAGCAGGTAGAGCCGGCCGGCGAGCCGGGTGGTCAGGTCGGTGACGTTGCCGCCCGCGTCGGCCAGCACCGACGTGACCGCCGAGACGATGCCGGGCCGGTCGGCGCCGTGGACGGTGAGCAGGTACGGGCTGCCGACGGCCTCCGGCTCGCACTCCTCGGGGACCTCGCGGACCGAGACCAGCAGGTCGGGCACGGCGGGGGCGAGGGCCGCCTCGACCTCGGCGGCGGTGCCGCTGCCCGCCACGATCAGCGTCATCGCGAAGTGCCCGCGCAGGCGGGTCATCGAGGAGTCCTCGAGGTTGCCCCCGAGCCCGGCGAGCGCGCCGGTGACGGCGGCGATGATCCCGGGGCGGTCGTGGCCCAAGACGGTGACGGCGAGCTGCGGCATCCCCGCAGCGTACGGGCGGCGGCCTGCCCCGCGTAGGGTCCCCCGTTCGCCACCACCACACCAACACACGATCACCGCCTCGGCCGCTCGCTCGCATCCCACTCACGCGGGCGCGCGCGACCTCGCCGGTCCTGGCGGACGCTGGTTGTGTGTTGATCTGGTCGGGGGCCGCTCAGAGCGAGGCGGCGCGGGCGAGGACGTCGTCGAGCATGGCGGGGGTGAGCCGGCCGGTGAAGGTGTTCTGCTGGCTGGGGTGGAAGCAGCCGAGCAGGGTGCGGCCGGACGGCAGCGCGACCTCGGCGCCGTGGCCGAAGCGCGGCTTGCGGCCGGGCGGGCCGGTCGCCGAGCCGCGTGAGCGCCGCCAGCGCGGCGTCCCAGGCGAAGGCGCCCAGCGCGACGTACGACCCGGGTGGTCGGCTGGCACAGGGCGAGCTCGCGGTCGAGCCAGGGCGCGCAGGCGTCGCGCTCGGCCGGCTCGGGGCGGTTGGCGGGCGGGGCGCACCGCACGGCGGCGAGCAGCCGCGCCCCGATCAGCCGCTGCCCGTCGCCCGCGTGGGTCGAGGTCGGCAGGGCGGCCAGGCCGACGCGGTGCAGCGAGGCGAAGAGCACGTCGCCGCTGCGGTCGCCGGTGAAGACGCGGCCGGTGCGGTTGCCGCCGTGGGCGGCCGGCGCCAGCCCGATGATGACGACGCGCGGCGCCGGGTCGCCCCAGCCGGGGATCGGCCGCCCCCAGTACGGCTCGTCGGCGTACGCGCGGCGGCGCTCGAGCGCGACCGCCTCGCGCCACTCGACGAGCCGGGGGCAGGCGCGGCAGACCGACTGGCGGGCCTCGAGGGCTGCCAGCGACCGGGCGCGAGGCCGCGAGCCGTCGGACGTCCTCGGCGTCGCGCGCGACCGGGGTGCGCGCGGTCGCCGGGTCGCCCGGCCAGCCCGTGCCGGGGGCCGCGTACGGCTCCCGGCGCTCGGTCAGGCCAGGCTCCGGCGCAGGAACTCCCAGGTGCGGGCGAGCGCGGCGTCGGCGTGCGCGGCGTTGTAGACCTCGGGCCGGTCGTCGTTGGCGAAGGCGTGGTGGCTGCCGGGGTAGTCGAAGGTCTCGACCTGCCCGCCGGCGGTGGCGATCGCGTCGACCATCTTCTGGATGCCCTCGGCGGCCGACGTGCCGTCGTCCTCGCTGCAGTGGATCTGCGCGCTGCGGCCGTGGTAGCGCGACCAGTCGGGGTGGTAGTCCGGCCAGGGGGTGGCGGGGTAGAAGCCGCTGGTCGCGGTGATCCGGTCGGAGACCGTGGGGGCCAGCAGGGCCAGCCCGCCGCCCATGCAGAAGCCGACCGCGCCGACGTGGCCCGACGTGGTCAGCGGCAGGGCGTGGAGGTACTCGGCGGCGCCGGCGATGTCGAGGGCGGCCTTGCCGACGTCGAGGCCCATCATCAGCTTGGCCGCCTCGTCCGGCTCGGTGGTGCGGACCCCGCGGTAGAAGTCGGGCACCAGCGCCACGAAGCCCTCGGCGGCGAACCGGTCGGCCATGTGCCTGATGTGGGGCACCATCCCCCACCACTCCTGGATGACGACGACGCCCGGCGCCGTGTCCGGCTCGGCCCCCTCCGGGAGGGCGAGGTAGCCCTCGCAGGTGCCGCCATTGCTCGCGAACTCGACGATCTGTCCCATGGCCGCAACCTAGCCGCGGCAGGCCTACCGGACGAGCGACCACGCGATCCCGTCGAGGATGTCGTGCTCGCTCACCACGACCTCGGCCGCGCCGGTGCGCCGCACGATCGCGTCGAGCACCAGCGCGCCGCCGGCGATGACGTCGACGCGGCCCGGGTGCATCACCGGGATCGCCGCCCGCTCGTCGTGCGACGACGCCAGCAGCCGCTCGGTGATCGCGTGCACGTCGTCGGCCGGCAGCCGCGACAGGTGGATCGCCGCGGGGTCGTACGCGGGCAGGCCGAGCGCGATCCCGGCCAGCGTCGTCACCGTGCCGGCGAGCCCGACCAGCGTCGCGCCGGTGTCCAGCGGCACGGCGGCCGCGGCCTCGTCGAGCAGCGCCTCGATGTCGGCGCGCGCCGCGGCGACCTGGGCGGCCGTCGGCGGGTCGTCGTGCAGGTGCCGCTCGGTCAGCCGCACGCAGCCCATGTCCACCGACCGCGACGCCCGCACCGACGTGTCGCCGAGGACGAACTCCGTCGACCCGCCGCCGATGTCGACGACGAGGTACGGCCCGGCGATCCCGGCGGCCTTCAGCGCGCCGGTCGGGCCGCGGAACGACAGCGCGGCCTCCTCCTCGCCCGACACGACCTCCGGCTCGACGCCGATCCGCTCCAGCACGCCGCGCACGAAGTCGGCACGGTTCTCGGCGTCGCGCGACGCCGACGTCGCGACGAAGCGCACGTCGGTCGGCCCCCAGCTCGGCGATCCGCGCCGCGTACACCTCGCACGCCGCGAACGTCCGCGCCAGCGCGGCCTCGGACAGCCGCCCGGTGCGGTCGACCCCCTCCCCCAGCCGGACGATCTCCATCCGCCGGTCGAGGTCGGCGGCGGCGCCGGTCGAGGGGTCGAGGTCGGCGACGAGCAGGCGGATCGAGTTGGTGCCGCAGTCGATCGCGGCGACGCGGCGGATCACGGCGCGCCGCCCTGCGCGCATCCGGCGCGCGGGGACGCACGACCCGCCCGCCCACCAGTCCGGCAGCAGCGCGAGCGCCTCGTCGCCGAACGGGTTCACCCCCGGCCCGGCGGCCAGCGCGTGGCCGACCAGCACGTGCAGGCACTTGACCCGGTCGGGCATGCCGCCGGCCGAGATGCCGTCGATCTCGGGCACCTCGGGGCCGAGCGCGGCCCGCCGGGCCAGGTAGTCCTCGTGCGCCGCGCGGTACGCCGCCGCCAGCGCCGGGTCGTCGGCGAGCCGGTCCTGCATCGAGCGCATCAGCCCGGACGACTCCAGCGTGCTCACCGCGCCGGTGGCGCGCGGGCACGTCAGGTAATAGGTCGTCGGGAACGGCGTGCCGTCCGGCAGCCGCGGCTCGGTCTCGACGACATCGGGGGCGCCGCACGGGCACCGGTGCGCCACGCCGCGTACCCCCCGCGGCTCGCGGCCCAGCTGCGCGGCCACGGCGGCGCGGTCGGCCGCCGAGAAGGATTCGGGCGGCCCGCTCACGGCGACAGGGTGCCCGCGTCGGCGGCCCGCACGCTGTCCCACAGCCCCGCGTACCAGGGCCGCTCGGCCGGGCTCGCGCGGCCCCCGAGACGGCCGCCGAGGACTCCGGCGCCTTCGGCTCGCCCAGCACGAGGTACGCGGTCTCGCCCGGCATCACGAAGAACAGCCGCTCGCGGGCCTGCTGCTGGACGTACGCCGGGTCCTTCCAGCGCTCGCGCTCGGCCTGCAGCGCGGACACCCGGTCCCGCTCGTCGGCGACCCCCGCCCGCAGGGCCGCGATCTCGGCGCGCTGGGCGAGGTACTGGCGGATCGGGACGAGCAGCGAGACGGCCACGGCGACCAGGACGAGGGCGAGGATCGCGGCGCGGGGGGTGAACGTGGACCGGCGCGCCACCGAGCCCGTCCGCGGGCCGACGGCGGCGGTGCCGCGCACCGGGCGCGCGCCCGGGCGTCGCCCTCGCGGGGTCGCCCCGCGCCGGCCCGGATCGCGGGTGGTCCCGCGGCGCGGGCGGGCAGCGCTGCCCGACGAGGTGGCCGTCACGGCGACGAGTGTGCCTGATGGGACGGGTGTGACGTGGGAGGCCCGCCACGACCCGGCGCCACTCTCCGTGACGACACACCCCCGCGACACGCCGCACCCCCACCGCAAACCCAACGGTTGAGGCGCTCCTCACACGTTAGAACGTGTGAGGAGCGCCTCAACCGTTGGGTCTTGGTTACGGGGTGAAGCGGGGGAAGGCGGCGCGGCCGGCGTAGCGGGCGGCGTCGTCGAGCTCCTCCTCGATGCGCAGCAGCTGGTTGTACTTGGCCACCCGCTCGGAGCGGGCCGGGGCGCCGGTCTTGATCTGGCCGCAGTCGGTGGCCACCGCGAGGTCGGCGATCGTGGTGTCCTCGGTCTCGCCGGAGCGGTGGCTCATCATGCAGCGGTAGCCGCTGCGGTGCGCCAGCGAGACCGCGTCGAGGGTCTCGGTCAGCGTGCCGATCTGGTTGACCTTGACCAGCAGCGCGTTGGCCGTGGCCGTGTCGATGCCGCGCTGCAGCCGCTCGGGGTTGGTGACGAACAGGTCGTCGCCGACGATCTGCACCCGCGAGCCCAGCGCCTCGGTCAGCGCCTTCCAGCCGTCCCAGTCGCTCTCGTCCAGCGGGTCCTCGATCGACACGAACGGGTACGCGCCGACGAGCTCGGCGTAGTAGGCCGTCATCTGCTCGGCCGTCCGCGCCTGGCCCTCGAAGGTGTAGGAGCCGTCGGTGCAGAACTCGCTCGCCGCGACATCCAGGGCCAGCGCGATGTCGTCGCCCAGCCGGTAGCCGGCCTTGTCGACCGCCTCGGCGATCAGGTCGAGCGCGGCGCGGTTGCTCGGCAGGTCGGGGGCGAAGCCGCCCTCGTCGCCCAGGCCGGTCGCGAAGCCCTTGGCCTTGAGCACCGACTTCAGCGAGTGGTAGACGTCGGCGCCCCAGCGCAGCGCCTCGGCGAACGTCGCCGCCCCGATCGGCGCGACCATGAACTCCTGGATGTCGACGCCGGTGTCGGCGTGGGAGCCGCCGTTGAGGATGTTCATCATCGGCACCGGCAGCGTGTGCGCGTTGGGCCCGCCGACGTAGCGGAAGAGCGGCAGCTCGGCGGAGTCCGAGGCGGCGCGCGCCACCGCGAGCGAGACGCCGAGGATCGCGTTGGCGCCGAGCCGGCTCTTGTCCGGGGTGCCGTCGAGGTCGATCAGGGCGTGGTCGATGAGCCGCTGCTCGCTGGCCTCGTAGCCGATGACCTCCGGGCCGATCTCGTCGATCACCGCGAGCACCGCGCGCTCGACGCCCTTGCCGCCGTAGCGGCCCGGCGTCGCCGTCGCGCAGCTCCACGGCCTCGTACGCGCCGGTGGACGCCCCGCTCGGGACCGCCGCGCGGGCCTGGGTGCCGTCGTCGAGGAGCACCTCGACCTCGACGGTGGGGTTGCCTCGGGAGTCGAGGATCTCGCGGGCGTAGACGGCGTCGATGCTGGCCACAGAAGGCTCCTTGCTCGGGTGGTCCGTGAGACCCCAGGCTATCGGGCGGCCTCGCCGCGCGGGCGAGGGGCGGCCGCGCGCTCCGCCGCCCGCACCTGCCCGGCGTACCCGCGGGCCGCCTCGCGCAGCGCGGCCTCGGCGTCGATCCCGGCCCGCCGCGCGGCGACGGCCGCGGCCAGCAGCACCTGCCCGACCTCCTCGGCGGTCGCCTGCTCGCCGAGCCCGGCCAGCGGCTCGGGCTCGACGTGGATCCCGCCCTTGGCGGCGCGGTCCATCAGCCGGGCGGCCAGCGACAGCGCCGGCATCCCCATCGGCACGCCGTCGACGACCGACTCGCGCTGCTTCTCGTCGCGCTTGAGGGTCTCCCAGTTGGCCTCGACCTCGTCGGCCGTCGCCGCCTGGGCCCCGCCGAACACGTGCGGGTGCCGGCGGACGAGCTTGTCGACGATCCCGCCGGCGACCTCCTCGATGCCCCAGGGGTCGTCGGCGTCCTCCTGGGCCACCCGGGCGTGGAAGACCACCTGCAGCAGCAGGTCGCCGAGCTCCTCGCGCAGCCCGGCCCGGTCGCCCGACTCGACCGCCTCGACGGTCTCGTGCGCCTCCTCGAGCAGGTACGGCAGCAGCGACTCATGCGTCTGCTCGGCGTCCCACGGGCAGCCGCCCGGGGAGCGCAGCCGGTCCATCACCGCGACGAGCTCAAGCAGCCGCGACCCGGTCGCGGCCGCCGCCGGGTCCGGCCCCGCCGGCATCAGGCCCCCGGCCCGCCCACCGGCTGCGACAGGTCGTCGGCGGCGGCCACCACGGTGACCTGCTGGCTGTCCCACTGGCCGTACCGGGGGCTGATCTCGACCCCGATCTCCTCGCTCAGGGCGGCGGCCTCGGCGCCGATCTGCTGCAGGCCGTTCTCCGGGTCGATGGCCTCGGCGACCTTGTCGATCTGCACCTGGATGCGCGCGAAATCGCTGGCCTGCTCGGGCGACAGGCCGCGCTCGACCAGCGACGCCTCCCATGCCTCGGCGCCCCCGCGCTCCCGGATGAACGCCTGGATCTCCCCTTGCGTCACCTCGACGTCGTACGTGGCGGCCAGCTCGTCGAGCAGCGCGGAGGCCACCCGCACATCCAGCTGGCGGCGCATGAGCTCGCGGACGTCGGGCGTCACGCCCGCCGCCTGCTGCGCCTGCGCGGCCTCAAGCGCCGCGGTGTTGACCTCGGTCTCGGTGATCCGCTCGGTGCCCACCACGGCCGCGGAGCCCGGCTGCAGCGGGTCGCACGCCGTCAGTGCGAGCGCCCCCAGCATCGCCGCGGCGGCGAGGGCCGCGCGGCGGCCCCGGCTCGGGGTACGGAAGGTGGTGGCGTTCACGGCGTCCTCTCACTCGGCCCGCGGGGGCGCGGACCCGGCGTCCGCCAGGAGCACGGACTCGACGAGCTCCCGGCACCAGGCGATCAGCTCGGCGCCGACCACGGGCTGCCCGCCGACCACGGCGGTCCGCGGGCGCGGCACCAGCATCGTACGGTTCTGGGCCTTCACCAGGGTGCCCGGGTAGAGCCGCTGCACCCGCAGCTGGCGCGACTCCGGCAGGTCCACCGGGCCGACCTTGAGCCGGTCGCCCTGCGCGACGAGCTCGGTCAGCCCGGCGGCGCGGGCCAGCACGCGCAGCCGCGCGACCTCGAGCAGCGTCTCGACCGGGGGCGGCAGCAGGCCGTACCGGTCCAGCAGCTCGTCGCGGACCGACTCGATCTCCGGGTCGCTCGCGGCCTCCGACAGCCGGCGGTACATCTCCAGCCGCAGCCGCTCGTGCGGCACGTAGTCGTGCGGCAGGTGCGCGTCGGCGGGCAGCTCCACCCGCATCTCGGCGAGCTCCTCGACCGCCTCGCCGCGGTACTCGGCCACCGCCTCGCCGACCAGCCGGACGTACAGGTCGAAGCCGACGTCGGCGATGTGCCCGGACTGCTCGCCGCCGAGCAGGTTGCCCGCCCCGCGGATCTCCAGGTCCTTCATCGCCACCTGCATGCCCGCGCCGAGCTCGTTGTGCTGGGCGATCGTGGCCAGCCGGTCGTGGGCGGTCTCGGTGAGCGGCTTCTCCGGCGGGTAGAGGAAGTACGCGTACGCCCGCTCGCGGGCCCGGCCGACCCGGCCGCGCAGCTGGTGCAGCTGCGACAGCCCCATCAGGTCGGCGCGCTCGACGATCAGCGTGTTGGCGTTGGGGATGTCGAGCCCGGTCTCGACGATCGTGGTGGAGACCAGGACGTCGAACTCCTTCTCCCAGAAGTCCACGATGATGTGCTCGAGGCCGTCCTGGTCCATCTGCCCGTGGGCGGTGCGCACCCGCGCCTCGGGCACCAGCTCGCGGATCCGCGAGGCGGCCTTCTCGATCGTCTCGACCCGGTTGTGCACGAAGAAGACCTGCCCGTCGCGCAGCAGCTCGCGCCGGATCGCCGCGGAGATCTGCTTGGGGTCGTACGAGCCGACGTACGTGAGGATCGGGTGCCGCTCCTCGGGCGGCGTGGCGATCACGGACATCTCGCGGATGCCGGTCACCGCCATCTCCAGCGTGCGCGGGATCGGGGTCGCCGACATCGCGAGCACGTCGACGTGGATGCGCAGCGCCTTCAGCGCCTCCTTGTGCTCGACCCCGAAGCGCTGCTCCTCGTCGACGACCACCAGGCCGAGGTCCTTGAAGCGGACCTCCTTGCCGAGCAGCCGGTGGGTGCCGATCACCACGTCGATCGTGCCGTCGGCGAGGCCGTCGAGCACCTGGCGGGCCTCGCGGTCGGACTGGAAGCGCGACAGCGCGCGCACCACGACCGGGAACTGCGCGTAGCGCTCGGAGAACGTCGAGAAGTGCTGCTGCACCAGCAGGGTCGTCGGCACGAGCACCGCGACCTGCTTGCCCTCCTGCACGGCCTTGAAGACCGCGCGCACCGCGATCTCGGTCTTGCCGTAGCCGACGTCGCCGCAGATCAGCCGGTCCATCGGGACCGAGCGCTCCATGTCGGCCTTGACCTCGTCGATGCAGGCCAGCTGGTCGGGCGTCTCGACGTACGCGAAGGCGTCCTCGAGCTCGCGCTGCCACGGCGTGTCCGGCCCGAAGGCGTGGCCGGGCGAGGCCATCCGCGCCGAGTAGAGCTTGATCAGCTCGGCGGCGATCTCCTTGACCGCCTTGCGGGCGCGCGACTTGGTCTTGCCCCAGTCCGAGCCGCCCATCTTGTGCAGGCTCGGCGCGTCGCCGCCGACGTAGCGGGTGACCAGCTCGAGCTGGTCCATCGGCACGTAGAGCAGGTCGCCGGGGTGGCCGCGCTTGCTGGGGGCGTACTCGACGACGAGGTACTCGCGGGTGGCGCCGGCGACCGTGCGCTGCACCATCTCGACGTAGCGGCCGACCCCGTGCTGCTCGTGGACGACGTGGTCGCCGGGCTTGAGCTGCAGCGGGTCGACGACGTTGCGCCGCCGCGACGGCAGCCGGCGCATGTCCTTGGTCGAGGACTTCTGCCCGACCAGGTCGGACTCGGTGAGCACGAGCAGGCGCAGCCCGGGCGCGGCGAAGCCGTGCTCGAGGCTGCCCGGTGGCCACGTGCACGACCAGCGGGTCCGGCGCGGCCGCGAGGTCGGCCTCGAGGCGCGCGGGCACCCCGGCCTCCCCCAGCCGCTCGACCAGCCGCTGCGCGGGGCCGTGGCCCTCGGTGACGAGGACGACCCGCCAGCCGTCGCGGAGCAGGCCGCCCACGTCGGCGAGCGCGCGGTCGGTGTCGCCGCGGTACTCCTCGGCGGCGCGGGCGTCCAGCGCCAGCACCTCGGCGCCGCCGAAGGCCTCGGGGTCGAGGTCGGCGAGCTCGGCGTCCGACCCGAACGGCGTCAGCGTCCACCACGCGCGCCCGCCGCCGACCGTGTGCGTGCGGATCTCGGCCAGCGAGCGGTACGTCGCGGCGCCGAGGTCGAGCGGCGCGGCGCCGCCCACCGCGGCGGCCCCCCAGGACGCCGCGAGGAACTCCGCCGAGGTCGCGACCAGGTCGTGCGAGCGGGTGCGCACCCGCTCCGGGTCGCACACCACGACCACCGATCGCGGGGGCAGCTGGTCGACGAGCAGCTCCATCGCGTGCGGGACCAGCACGGGGGCCAGCGACTCCATGCCCTCGACCGCGATGCCCTCGGCGAGCTTGGCGAAGACCTCGCGCAGCTCGGGGTACGCCGTCTGCTCGTCGGCGAGCGCCGCGGCCCGGGCCCGTACCGCCGTCGTCGAGCAGCAGCTCGCGGCACGGCGGCGCGTACAGCCCGCCCTCGGCCACCTCGAGGCTGCGCTGGTCGGCGACCTTGAACCAGCGGATCTCCTCGACGGTGTCGCCCCAGAACTCCACCCGCAGCGGGTGCTCCTCGGTGGGCGGGAAGACGTCGACGATCCCGCCGCGCACGGCGAACTCGCCGCGGCGCTCGACCAGGTCCACCCGGGTGTACGCCGCCGCGGCGAGCCGCTCGACCACGTCGTCCAGCCCGGCGTCCTCGCCGGCGTGCAGGGCGACCGGCCGCAGGTCGCCGAGGCCGGAGACCAGCGGCTGCAGCAGCGAGCGGGCCGGCGCCACGACGACGCGGGGGCGCGGCGCGGCGGGGTCGTCCTCGGGATGCGCCAGCCGGCGCAGGGTCGCCAGCCGGCGGCCGACGGTGTCGGAGCGGGGGGACAGCCGCTCGTGCGGCAGCGTCTCCCAGGCCGGGAACTCGAGCACCGACTCGCCCGGCAGCATCGAGCGCAGGGCGGCGGCGAGGTCCTCGGCCTCGCGCGCGGTCGCGGTCACCGCGAGCACGAGCGGCGCGGCGCCGTCCGAGGCGAGCGCCGCCAGCACGGCCGCCCGGGCGCCGGGCGGCGCCTCGAGGTCGAGGGCGGGCCGGTCGCCGGCCCCGGCGGCGCGCACGGCCTCGGCGAGCGCGGGGTCGCCGCGCAGCACCTCGAGCAGGCCGGTCAGGCTCACAGCGGACGGGCTCCCGTCAGTCGTTGAAGGTGTTCTGGGCGCGCTCGAGGCCGTCGGCGAGCAGCGCCTCCACGGCGTCGGCCGCGCGGTCGACGTGGAACGCGAGCTCCTTGCGCTCGGCGGCGGAGAAGTCGCGCAGCACGAAGTCGGCCGGGTCCTGCCGGCCGGGCGGGCGGCCGACCCCGAAGCGCACCCGGGCGAAGTCGCCGGTGCCGAGCGAGCGGCGCATCGACCGCAGGCCGTTGTGGCCGTTGTCGCCGCCGCCGAGCTTGAGCCGCAGCGACGCCGTACGGCAGGTCGAGCTCGTCGTGCACGGCGACGATGCGGTCGACCGGCACCTTGTAGAAGTCGCGCAGGCCCGGCCACCGGGCCGCCGCTGTCGTTCATGTACGACAGCGGCTTGGCGAGCACGACGCGGTGGCCGGCGAGCCGGCCCTCGAGGACCTCGGCGCGGCGGCCCTTGGCGGCCTTGAAGCGGCCGCGCATCCGCGCGGCCAGCAGGTCGACGACGAGGAAGCCGACGTTGTGGCGGTTGCCGGCGTACTCCGGGCCGGGGTTGCCCAGGCCGACGACCAGCCAGGCCTCGCCGGCGTCGCCGGACACGTCCTCCGCTCCCGCTGGGCGCCGCGCCCGCAACAGGCGGATCAGGCCTCGACGCCCTCGGCGGCGGCGGCCGCCTCGGCGGCGGCGGACTCGGCGGCCGCCGCGGCCTCGGCCACCTCGTCGGCGTCGAGGCCGGAGCCGGCCGACTCCGACTGCGGGCCGACGCACGTGGATGACGAGGGCGTCGGGGTCGGTGACGAGCACCGCGCCCTCCGGCAGCACCAGGTCGCCGGCGTAGACCGAGTGGCCGGCCTCGGTCCTGTCGACGTCGACCTGGATCGCCTGCGGGGATGTGGGTCGCCTCGACCTCGAGGGCCACGGTGGTCAGCACGGTCTCGACGATGCCGCCGCCGATCGCGGCGCCCTCGGTCTGGACCGGGACCTCGACGGTGACCTTCTCGCCGCGCTTGACGATGACCAGGTCGACGTGCTCGATGACCTGGCGGATCGGGTCGCGCTGCACCGACTTGGGCAGGGCCAGCTCGAGGCCGGACGTCGAGGTCGAGCTCGAGCAGCACGCCGGAGCGCCGCAGCGCCTGGGTCAGGTCGTGGCTGGGCAGCGAGACGTGGCGGGTCTCGCTGCCGTGGCCGTAGACCACCGCGGGGATCTGGTCGGCGCGGCGGGTGCGGCGGGCGGCGCCCTTGCCGAACTCGGTGCGGGTCTCGGCCTTGATGCGGACCTCGGACACGGTGGTGCTCCTTCTCGTCGGCTCAGCAGGCGCCTGCGGCGCGGGTACGGGTGGTGCGCTTGTCGCGTGGGGCCTGGCGAGGAGGCGCTCGCAGCACGACGCGATCGCGCAGTGCGATCGAAGCGGTCCGATCGGCACGTCGATCACGGCGTCCGCTGAGCGGAGGCCCTCGCCGGGCAACCCGCACAGACTACGCGCCGGGCCCGCGCGCCCCCAAACGCGGGCGTCGGCCGTCGGCTCAGGCGTGGCCGTCGAACAGGCTGGTGACCGAGCCGTCGTCGAAGACCTCGCGGATCGCCCGGGCGATCAGCGGGGCGATCGACAGCACGGTGAGCTTGTCGAAGCGCTGCTCCGTCGGCGATCGGCAGCGTGTTGGTGACCACGACCTCGGTGATCCGGCTGTTCTTCAGCCGGTCGACGGCCGGGCCGGAGAAGATCGCCGTGGGTGGCGGCGACGATGACGTCGGCGGCGCCGTCGTCGAAGAGCGCCTCGGCGGCCTTCACGATCGTGCCGCCGGTGTCGATCATGTCGTCGACGAGGACGCAGATGCGGCCCCTGACGTCACCGACGACCTCGTGCACCTTGACCTCGTTGGCGACCGATCGGGTCGCGGCGCTTGTGGATGAACGCCAGCGGCGCCGCCGAGGCGTGTCGGTCCAGCGCTCGGCGACCCGGACCCGGCCGGCGTCCGGCGAGACGACGGTGATGCTTCGAGCGGTCGATCCGGTCTGCCGACGTACTCGGCGAGCAGCGGCAGCGCGAACAGGTGGTCGACCGGGCCGTCGAAGAAGCCCTGGATCTGCGCGGTGTGCAGGTCGACGGCCATCAGCCGGTCGGCGCCGGCGGTCTTGAACAGGTCGGCCATCAGCCGGGCGGAGATCGGCTCGCGGCCGCGGTGCTTCTTGTCCTGGCGGGCGTAGCCGTAGAACGGCATGACCACGGTGATCCGCTTGGCCGACGCGCGCTTGAGCGCGTCGACCATGATCAGCTGCTCCATGATCCACTCGTTGATCGGCGCGGTGTGGCTCTGGATCACGAACGCGTCGCAGCCGCGCACCGACTCCTCGAAGCGCACGTAGATCTCGCCGTTGGCGAAGTCGTACGCGCGTCGTCGGGCGTGAGCTCGGCGCCGAGCTCGGCGGCGACCTCCTCGGCCAGCTCGGGGTAGGCGCCGGCCCGCGAAGAGCATCAGGTTCTTCTCGCCGGTGGCCTTGATGCCGGACATGGCTACTCCCCTGCCGTCCCCTGAGTCGCCTGCGCTGCGGGTCCCATCCTGGCCTGCGGCCTCCCGGGCGCGCTGCGGGCGGCCTCGGCCGAGGCCGTGCCCGCCGCGCTTGCGCTCGACCCAGCCCTCGATCGTTGCGCTGCCGCGCCCGGCCGACGGCCAGCGCCCCCGGGGGCACGTCCTCGGTGATCACCGAGCCGGCCGCGGTGTAGGCGCCGTCGCCGACCGTCCACGGGGGCGACGAACATGTTGTCGCTGCCGGTGCGGACGTGGTCGCCGATGGTCGTGCGGTGCTTGTTCACGCCGTCGTAGTTGACGAAGATGGTGGCCGCGCCGATGTTGGTGCCCTCGCCGATCTCGGCGTCGCCGACGTACGACAGGTGCGGCACCTTGGCGCCCTCGCCGACGACGGCGTTCTTGAGTCTCGACGAAGGTGCCCGCTCTTGGCCCCGGGCCGAGCACCGGTGCCGGGGCGCAGGTAGGCGAACGGGCCGACGCTCGCCCGCGGGCCGATCACCGCGCGGCTCGGCGTCGCGCGCCGGACGTGGGCGCCCTCGCCGACCTCGGCAGTCGCGCAGCGTGGTGTCGGGGCCGACCTCGGCGCCGGCGGCGACCACGGTCGTGCCCGAGCAGCTGGGTGCTGCGGCTGGACGACGGCGTCGCGGCCGAGCTGACACGTCGACGTCGATCCAGGTGGTCGCGGGGTCGACGACGGTGACGCCGTCGCGCATCCAGCGCCGCGACGACCCGGTCGCGCAGCAGCCGGCGCGGCCTCGGCGAGCTGCGCGCGGTCGTTGACGCCGAGGATCTCGTGCGGGTCCGCCGCGGCGACGCGCCGCGACCGGCCGGCCCTGCGCGCGCAGGATGCCGACCACGTCGGTGAGGTACTCCTCGCCCTGGGCGTTGTCGCGTGGTCAGCTCGGCCAGGGCCGCGCGCGAGGACGGCTCGGCGTCGAAGGCGTACATCCCGGTGTTGATCTCGCGGATCGCGCGCTGGCTCGGCGTCGGCGTCCTTCTGCTCGACGATGCCCGCCACCGAGCCGTCGGCGTCGCGCAGGATCCGGCCGTAGCCGGTCGGGTCGTCCAGCACGGCCGGTCAGCACGGTGGCGGCGGCGCCCGGCGGCGGCGTGCGCGGCGACGAGCGCCGGACAGCGTCTCGGCGGTGAGCAGCGGGGTGTCGCCGGCGACCACGACGACGGTGCCCGCTGAGCGGCGGCAGCGCCTCCAGGGCGACCCGGACGGCGTGCCCGGTGCCGTGCTGCTCCTCCTGGACCACCGGCTGGGCCTGCGGGGCCACCTCGGCGAGGTGCGCGGCGACCGGCTCGCGGCCGTGGCCGATCACGACGACGAGGTGCTCGGGGTCGAGCGTCCCGGCCGCCGCGAGGACGTGGCCGAGCAGGGTGCGGCCGCCGATCGCGTGCAGGACCTTCGGGGTGGCCGACCGCATCCGGGTGCCCTCGCCGGCGGCGAGCACGATGACGGCGGCCACCGGAGCGGTGCGGGCGGCGGTCACGCGGCTCCTCGGGTCGGACGCGACGGGCGTGCGGGCGGCTCGTCCGCTGGTCGGCGTGCCGAGGATACCCACCGGGCCGGGGCCCGCGGGGGCAGTCCAGCGGACGGCTGGGCTCCCGGGCAGGGACTCGAACCCCGATTCACGGCTCCAAAGGCCGCTGTCCTGCCGTTAGACGACCCGGGATAGCGGCCACAGGCTACTTCCCGCGCCGCACGGCGGCCCTCGGCCGCGTGGGCTGGACTCCGAGGTTACGGCGCCGTACCTTACGGTTGCGTAGGTTACGGAGGCGTAGCCAGCGCCGCACCGCCGATCACCCGACGACCCCGCTTGGAGCCGCCCGATGACCGCGACGCCCGAGACCAGCCCACATCGAGGCCTCCCCGCTCGACCTCGAGGCCCCCGCCCCGCGCGGCACCCTCTCGGAGGACCGCCAGAGCCTGACCGAGCGGGTGATCCTCTTCCTCTTCATCGCGATCCCGCTCCTGGCGGTGGTCGCCGCGATCCCGATCGCCTGGGGCTGGGGCGTGGGCTGGCTCGACCTCGCGCTGCTCGCGATCATCGTACGTCATCGCGGCCGGCGGCATCACCGTCGGCTTCCACCGGCACTTCACCCACGGCTCGTTCAAGGCCAACCGGCCGCTGCGGATCGCGCTGGCCGTCGCCGGCTCGCTGGCCATCGAGGGCCCGCTCATCCGCTGGGTCGCCGACCACCGCAAGCACCACGCGTTCTCCGACCGCGAGGGCGACCCGCACTCCCCGTGGCGCTTCGGCACCGCCACCTGGGCGCTGACCAAGGGCCTGCTGCTACGCCCACATGGGCTGGCTGTTCGACGTCGAGCAGACCTCGCAGGCGCAAGTACGCCCCCGACCTGCTCAAGGACCGCGACATCGTCCGCATCTCGCGGCTGTTCCCGTGGTTCGTCGCCGGCTCGCTGCTGATCCCCGCCGTCGATCGGCGGGCTGCTCACCTGGTCGTGGTGGGGCGCGCTGACCGCGCTTCTTCTGGGCCGGGCTGGTGCGCGTCGCGCTGCTGCACCACGTCACCTGGTCGATCAACTCGATCTGCCACGTGTGGGGCAGCCACCCGTTCCTGTCCCGCGACCGCTCCGGCAACGTGTGGTGGCTGGCGATCCTCTCGCTGCGGCGAGTCCTGGCACAACCTGCACCACGCCGACCCCACCTGCGCCCGGCACGGCGTCGAGCCGCGGCCAGATCGACATCAGCGCCCGGGTGATCCGCTGGTTCGAGAGCGCCGGCTGGGCCACCGACGTGCGCTGGCCCAAGCCCGAGCGCCTCGCCGCCCGCCGAGCCCCGGCCGCCTGAACTCGACCGTCGCCGACGGCGTCACGCGGTCAACGTGCGACCAGCGCCTCGACCGTTGAGCGAGCGGCGAGGCATGATGGGCCGATGACCGAGGCCGAGAGCCGCGCCGCGCGGGCGGATGACCGGCAAGGAGCGGCGCGAGCAGCTGATCGAGATCGGCCGCAAGCTGTTCGCCGAGAAGGGCTTCGACGGCACCTCGGTCGAGGAGATCGCCGCCGGCGCCGGGGTCTCCAAGCCGGTCGTCTACGAGCACTTCGGCGGCAAGGAGGGCCTGTACGCGGTCGTCGTCGACCGCGAGGTGCAGCGCCTGCTCGACGGGATCACCGCGGCGCTGACCGCGGGGCATCCGCGCGGATGCTGCTCGAGCAGGCCGCCCTCGCCCTGCTCGACTACATCGAGACCGACACCGACGGCTTCCGGATCCTGGTCCGCGACTCCTCCGTCGGCGTCGTCCACCGGCACCTTCTCCAGCCTGCTGTCAGCGACGTCGCCGGCCAGGTCGAGCACCTGCTGGGCGTCGAGTTCAAGTCCCGCGGGTTCGACGCCAAGATCGCCGCGCTCTACTCGCAGATGCTCGTCGGCATGGTCGCCCTCACCGGCCAGTGGTGGCTCGACGCCCGCAAGCCCAAGAAGGCCGAGGTCGCCGCGCACCTGGTCAACCTGGCCTGGAACGGCCTGTCCGGGCTGGAGCCGAAGCCCCGCCTCGTCAGCCGCGACTAGCGGGGAGGGCGTTCACGTCGCGGCCGCCGCGGGGGCATTCGGCCCGATCCGCCCGGCCAGGACGTCCTCGGCGTAGTGGCAGGCCACCTGGTGGCCCGGCAGGATCTCGCGCAGCGCGGGCCGCTCGTCGTCGCAGCGGGTCTCCTGCCGGAACGGGCACCGGGTGTGGAACCGGCACCCGGCGGGCGGGTTCGCCGGCGACGGCAGGTCCCCGGTGAGCAGGATGCGCTGGCGGCTGTCCTCGATGACCGGGTCCGGGATCGGCACCGCCGACATCAGCGAGATCGTGTACGGGTGCAGCGGCCGGGCGTAGAGCTCGTCTGAGGAGGCGGTCTCGACGAGCACGCCGAGGTACATCACCCCGACCTTGTCGGCGATGTGCCGCACCACGGCGAGGTCGTGGGCGATCACCAGGTAGGTGAGCCCCAGCTCGGTCCTGCAGCTCCTCCAGCAGGTTCAGCACCTGGGCCTGGATCGAGACATCCAGGGCGGAGACCGGCTCGTCGGCGATGACGAGCTCGGGGTTGACCGCGATCGCCCGGGCGATCCCGATCCGCTGGCGCTGGCCGCCGGAGAACTCATGCGGGTAGCGCGACCCGGCGTTGGTCGGCAGCCCGACGATGTCGAGCAGCTCGCGGACCCGCGCCTGCAGGGCGGCCTTGTCGCCGCCCAGGCCGTGCGCCCGCAGCGGCTCGCTGATGATCGACTGGATGCTCTGGCGGGGGTCGAGGCTGGACATCGGGTCCTGGAAGACCATCTGCATCCGCCGGCGGGCCGAGCGCAGCGCCTCGCCCTTCAGCGACGCGATGTCGACCCCGTCGAGCTTGACCACGCCCGCGGTCGGCTCGACGAGCCGCAGGATGGCCCGGCCCAGCGTGCTCTTGCCGCAGCCGGACTCCCCCACCAGCCCGAACGTCGTCCCGCGCACGACGTCGAGGTCGACCCCGTCGACGGCCTTGACCGCGCCGACCTGCCGGTCGAAGAGGATGCCGTCGCGGATCGGGAAGTGGACCTCCAGCCCGCGGACCTCGAGCAGGACGTCGGCGCCGGTCCCCTGCTCGGTCATCGCTGCTCCTCGAGGACCCGCTCGGCCACCGGGTGGTGGCAGCGCAGGTCGTGGACGCCGGACGTCCCGATCGGGCCGAGCCCGGGCGCCTGCTGGACGCAGGCATCCACCGGCTGCGAGCACCGCGGGGAGAACGCGCAGCCCTGCGCCCACGGCAGGACATCGCGCGGCGAGCCGGGGATCGGAGTCAGCGGGGTGCCGCGCGGGTGGTCGAGGCGCGGGATCGACGCGAGCAGGCCGTGGGTGTACGGGTGGCGGGGGTCGGCGAACAGCTCGCGTCGGGGCGCCGACTCGACGATCCGCCCGGAGTACATGACGTTGACCGTGTCGCACAGCCCGGCCACCACGCCCAGGTCGTGCGTGATCATGATGAGCGCGGCCCCGGTCTCCTCGGTGAGCTGCTTGAGCAGGTCCAGGATCTGCGCCTGGATGGTCACATCGAGGGCCGTCGTCGGCTCGTCGGCGATCATCACCCGCGGCTGGCAGGCCAGCGCCATCGCGATCAGCGCGCGCTGCCGCATGCCCCCGGACAGCTGGTGGGGGTAGTCCTTCAGCCGGCGGTCCGGGTCGGGGATGCCGACCCGCCTGAGCAGCGAGGCGGCCTCGGCGCGCGCGTCGGCCTTGTTCATCCCGCGGTGCCGGCTGAGCACCTCGGTCACCTGCAGGCCGATCGTGATGACCGGGTTGAGCGAGGTCATCGGGTCCTGGAAGACCATCGTGATGTCGCGGCCGCGGATGTCGCGCATCTGGTCGGTGGTCATCGTGAGCAGCTGCCGGCCGTCGAAGGACACCGAGCCGGCCACCCGCACGCCGGTCGACGGCAGCAGCCCCATGATCGCCAGCGACGTCACCGACTTGCCGCAGCCGGACTCCCCCACCAGGCCGATCGTCTGACCCGGCGTCGACGGTGAACGAGACCCCGTCCACGGCGCGGACGTCCGAGCGGTCGCGGCCGCCGAACGTGACCCGCAGGTCCTCCACCTCGAGCAGGGCCATGGCTACCGCCGGTACTTCGGGTCGAGGGCCTCGCGCAGCGACTCACCGAGCAGGGTGAAGCCGAGCGCGGCGATGACGATGGCGATACCGGGGAAGAACGCGAGGTGCGGCGCGACCGACAGGTAGCGCTGGGTGTCGGCGAGCATCCGCCCCCACTCCGGGATCGCCGGGTCGGCGCTGCCGAGGCCCAGGAAGGCCAGGCCGGCCGCGTCGATGATCGCGGTCGCC
The DNA here is from genome assembly GCA_963818455.1 of uncultured Actinomycetota bacterium. Taxonomy (GTDB): domain Bacteria; phylum Actinomycetota; class Actinomycetes; order CAVWCF01; family CAVWCF01; genus CAWFSE01. The sequence continues at coordinate 84,485 of CAWFSE010000009.1, read as the reverse complement.
AGGACCAGGGTGCTCTGCACGATGACCGGCGAGATCGAGTTGGGCAGGATGTGCGACGCCACCGTGTTGCGTCGGCGCAGGCCGAGCGAGTGGGCGGCCACGACGTAGTCGGCGTCGCGCTGCGCCAGCATCGACCCGCGCAGCAGCCGGGCGAAGACGGGGACGTTCACGACGGCGATGGCGATCATCACCGAGCTCAGGCTCTGCCCGAGCACGGCCGCCACGGCGATGGCGAACAGCAGGCCCGGGACCGACAGCATGATGTCGGTGATCCGCATGACCAGGCCGTCGACCCAGCCGCCGAACGCCCCGGCGAGCACGCCCATGATGACGCCGACGGTCATCCCGATGAGCAGTGAGACGACGCCGATGATGAGCGACTGGCGGGCCCCGTAGATGACCCGGCTGAACTCGTCGCGGCCGAGGTCGTCCAGGCCGAACCAGTGGTCGGCCGAGGGCCCCGGGATGTTGGTCGGCGTGACGATCCCCTTGCCGGGGGTGTCGGACGGCCCGTACGGGGCGATGAGCGGCGCGAAGACGGCGACCACGAGGAAGAGCGCGACCAGGACGAAGCCGATGATGGCGACGGGGTTGCGGCGCAGCCGGATCCACGCGTCGCGGCCCAGGCTGGTGCCGGTCGTCTCGCGCACCGCGAGGTCGCCGAACTCGGTCTTCATGCTGTCGACCGTGTAGAGGTCGCTGGGCTGGCCGCGGCCCGGGCTGTCGCGGCGGTTGGGCTCCGGCATGCTCATTGCACACGCACCCGCGGGTCGATGAAGCCGTAGGCGATGTCGACGATCAGGTTGACGATCGAGAAGATGATCGCGATGACGAGCGTGAACCCGACGATCACCGAGTAGTCGCGCACGAAGATCGACGAGTAGAGGAAGCCGCCGACGCCGGGGAACGCGAACACCGTCTCGGTCAGCACGGCGCCCGAGAGCAGCAGCCCCAGCTGCAGGCCGATGATCGTGGTGACCGGGAGCATCGCGTTGCGCAGCACGTAGCGCCGGTCGACGGTGCGCTTGAGCAGGCCCTTGGCCTCGCCGGTGCGCACGTAGTCCTCGTTGACCACATCGAGCACCGAGGCGCGGGTGATCCGGACGATGATCGCCAGCGGGATCGTCCCCAGCGCGATCGCCGGCAGGATCAGGTGCTGGGTCGCGTCCCAGGCGGCCGGCAGGTTGCCGGTGAGGATCCCGTCGAGGACGTAGAAGCCGGTGGGGTACTCGGTGTCGAGGCGCGGATCCTGCCGGCCGGAGGTCGGCAACCACCCCAACTGCACCGCGAAGACGTACTTGAGCAGGAAGGCCAGGAAGAACACCGGGATCGCGATGCCGAGCAGCGAGCCGACCACGCTCGTGGTGTCGACCCAGGTGCCGTGTCTTCGGGCCGCGTAGTAGCCCAGCGGGATCCCCAGCCCGGTGGCGAAGATCATCGCGCCGACCGCCAGCTCGATCGTGGCCGGGAAGCGCCGCTTGAGCTCGTCGACCACCGGCTCGTTGGTGCGCACCGACGAGCCGAAGTCGAGCACGACCGCCCGCTGCAGGAAGGACAGGTACTGCTGCGGCAGCGGGCGGTCGAGCCCGTAGAGCTTCTCGATCCGGGCGATCGACTCCGGCGTCGCGCGCTCCCCCAGGAGGGCCTCAGCAGGCCCTCCCGGGAGCGCACGCAGCCAGATGAAGAGCAGGAGCGACAGTCCCAACAGGATCGGGACCAGCAGCACCAGCCGTCGGGCGATGAACCGGATCATCGAGGAATCAGCGAGCCGTCTGGATCAGCTGAACGAGACGGTGGAGAAGTCCTCGTTGGTGACCGGGCTGGGCACGAAGCCCTCGACGTTGTCCTCGAAGGCCAGCGTCGGCTCGGTGTGCGCGTAGGGCAGGCCCGGCAGGAAGTCCATGATCTGCCGGTTGATGTCCTGGTACTGGGTCTCGCGCTTGGCCTGGTCGGGCTCGGCCTCCGCCGCGTCCAGGGCCGCGAACAGCTCGGGGTTGTCGAAGCCCCACTGCTTGAGCGGCGCCTGGAAGAAGGTGCCGATGAAGTTGTCCGGGTCACCGAAGTCGCCCGTCCAGCCGAGCAGGTAGATCGCGGCCGAGCCGCCGTCGACGGCGTCGAGGTAGTCGGGGTTCCACGGCGCCGTCTTCGGCACGACCGTGATGCCGACGGCCTCGAGGTCGGCCTTCATCAGCTGGAAGTTGGCCGCGGGGTCTGGCATGTACGGGCGGCTGACGCCGGACGGGTACCAGAACTCCAGGGTCAGGTTGCTCTGCCCGGCGTCGGCCAGCAGGCTCTTGGCCTTCTCCGGGTCGTAGTCGTACTCGGTGACGTCGTCGGCGTAGCCGAAGACCTCCGGCGGCTGGAACTGCGTGGCCACGTTCGAGCCCTCGGGGTACTTCGTCGTGATGACGTTCTCGCGGTTGATCGCGTGGGCGATGGCCTGGCGGACGCGGATGTCCTCCAGCGGCTTGACCGCCTGGTTGAAGCCGACGTAGGCGACGTTGAAGGCCGGGCGGTTCAGCAGCTGGTAGCCGGCCTCCTTCAGGGCGTCGATGTCGGACGGGTCGACGAGGTCGTAGCCGTCGATGTCGCCGGCCTCCAGCGCCTGGCGGCGGGCCGGGCCGTCCGCGATCGGCTTGAGGATGACGGTCTCGATCTGCGCCTTCTCGCCCCAGTAGTCGTCGTTGCGGACCAGGACGAGCTTGTCGCCCTTGATCCACTCGTCGAGCTTGTACGGGCCGGTGCCGATCGGGTTCTCGGTGCCGAAGGTGCCGGTGAAGGTCGGCGAGTCGGCGGTGCCGCCCACGTCGTTCGCGCCGTACTTCTCAAGCGCCTCCGGGCTGGCCATCGCAAACGACGGCAGCGACAGCGCGCTGAGGAACGGTCGAGGAGGCCCGGGTCAGCGTGACCTCGGCGGTGGCGTCGTCGACGGCCTTGCAGGAGGAGTAGAGGCTCTCGCCGAGGGAGTCGGACTCGTTGTTCTTGAAGCCGCCGAAGACGGTCAGGTAGTAGTACGAGACCGTGTCGGCCTGCTGGAGGCCGGTGAAGTTGTACCAGCGCTCGAAGTTGGCGCAGACCGCCTCGGCGTTGAAGTCGGTGCCGTCCTGGAACTTCACGCCCTCGCGGAGCTTGAAGGTCCAGACCTTGCCGTCGTCGCTGGCGTCGTAGGACTCGGCGAGCTTCGGCACGATGTCGGTGGAGCCGGGGGCCGTGTCGACCAGCCCCTCGAAGATCTGCCGGATCGCGCGCAGCGACTCGCCGTCGCTGACGTAGGCGCCATCCAGGATGACCGGGTCGGCGGAGGAGCCGAACACCAAGGTGTCGCCCCCACCGGAGTCGTCGCTGCCGCTGTCGCCGCCGCAGGCCGCCAGCGACAGGGCGAGTGCCCCTGCCATGCCCAGGGCCACCAGGCCCCGGCGAGCCATCCGTCGTTCCACGTCGTCTCCCTCGGTCACGAGTGCGCGGCCGCGATCGGCCGCTGCTGGCACCGTAGGCCGCGACCCGCGGGAGCGGTCCGGCGAGGACGCGGATTCCTGGTCCCGATTCGGTAACGGGGGACGCGGGCCACCCCGGTCGGCGGCCCGCCGGACCGATTTATCTCGACGTCAAGAGACTATGCTGACGACGTGGCGGAGGCTCGCGAGTCCCATCCCCCGGCTGCGCACCCCGCGGCGGAGGCCGACGAGGTCGACCGCCTGGTCGAGGCCTGGCGACGCGAGCGCCCCGACCTGGACGTCAGCCCGCTCGAGGTGCTCTCCCGGGTGACCCGGTTGGCCCGCCACCTCGACCGCGCCCGCCGGGCCGCCTTCGAGGCGCACGACCTGGAGGGGTGGGCCTTCGACGTGCTGGCCGCGCTGCGCAGGGCCGGCGCCCCGTACGAGCTCTCCCCCGGCCAGCTGCTCACCAGCACGCTGGTGACCTCCGGGACGATGACCAACCGGGTCGACCGGCTGGCCTCCGACGGCCTGGTCGAGCGGCGGCCCGACCCCGACGACCGGCGAGGTGTGCTGGTCCGGCTCACTCCGGCCGGGCTGGCCGCCGTCGACGCGGCCCTGACCGACCTGCTGCGGCACGAGCACGCGATCCTCGCCGCGCTGGAGCCAGCCGACCAGATGCGGCTGGCCGCCCTGCTCCGGGCGCTGACCGGGCCGTTCGACGCGGCCGAGGCCGCCGAGTAGCCCAGCCGCTTGACGCTGAGCTGGCGCGAGCTCAGCCGGCCCGCTCGGCCGAGTCGAGCCACTCGTCCTCCAGCGCGGCCCGCTCCTCGGCCGAGCGCCCGGAGCTGCTCATCCAGGGCCTGCACCCGCTCGTGGTCGGTGGCGTGCGCCGCGAGGTCGGCGTGCAGCCGCTCCTCCTGCTCGGCCAGCCGGGCCAGCCGCCGCTCGATCCGCTGCAGGTCCTTGCGGGCCGCCCGCTGGGCGGCGGCGTCGGCAGGATCGGCGGCGGGCGCCGGCGCGGCGCGGCGCGCGGCGCGCTCGCGCTCATGGGCCTCGGCGCGCAGCGCCAGGTAGGCGTCCACCCCGCCGGGCAGGTCGCGCAGCGTGCCGTCGCCCGGCAGCGCCACCACCCGGTCGCAGACCCGCTCCAGGGTGTAGCGGTCGTGCGACACCAGCACGACGCTGCCGCCGAAGCCGTCGAGGAGGTCCTCGAGCTGGGCGAGGGTGTCGACGTCGAGGTCGTTGGTGGGCTCGTCCAGCAGCAGCACGTTCGGCTCGTCCATGAGCAGCCGCGCCAGCTGCAGCCGGCGGCGCTCGCCGCCGGAGAGGTCGGCGACGGGCGTCTGCATCCGGTCGCCGCGGAAGCCGAGCCGCTCGACCACCTGCTGGGCGGTCAGCTCGCGGCCCTTCCCGAGCGTGACGAATCGCCGCACCTCCTCGACCGACTCCAGCACCCGCTGTCCCGCCGGCAGGTCATCGAGCTCCTGGGAGAGCAGGGCGCTGCGCACGGTGCGCCCCCGGACGACCCGCCCGTCGGTCGGCGGGAGCACCCCGGCGAGCGCGCGCAGCAGGGTGGTCTTGCCCGAGCCGTTGGGGCCGAGCACGCCGACCCGGTCGCCGGGGCCGAGCTGCCAGGTGACGTCGCGCAGCACCTCCACCGGGCCGGCCGACAGCGTCACGCCCTCCAGCTCCAGCACCGTGCGCCCGAGCCGGGAGGAGGCGAACGACACCAGCTCGGCCTGGTCGCGCGGCGGCGGCTCGTCGGCGATCAGCGCGTTGGCCGCGTCGATCCGGTAGCGCGGCTTGGAGGTGCGCGCCGGGGGGCCGCGGCGCAGCCAGGCCAGCTCCTTGCGCAGCAGGTTCTGCCGGCGGGCCTCGGACTCGGCCGCGACCCGGCCGCGCTCCGCCCGCGCGAGCACCCACGCGGCGTACCCGCCGTCGTACCCGTGCACCCGGCCGTCGGCGACCTCCCACGTGCGCGTGCAGACCTCGTCGAGGAACCAGCGGTCGTGCGTGACCACCACGGTCGCGGCCTTCGACTCGGCCACCACCCGGGCGAGCAGCGCGACCGACTCGACATCGAGGTGGTTGGTCGGCTCATCGAGCAGCAGCACGTCGTACTCGTCGGCCAGCAGGGCCGCGAGCGCGACCCGGCGCCGCTCCCCGCCGGAGAGCGGGCCCACCGCGGCATCGAGGTCGAGGTCGCCGACGAAGCCCTCGATCAAGGCGCGCGCCCGCGGGTCGCCGCGCCACACATGGTCCGGCGCGTCGCCGACCACGGCGTGCCGGACGGTCCAGGCCGGATCGAGGGCGTCGTGCTGGGCGAGCCGGCCGACCCGCAGCCCGCCGACCCGGATCACCCGGCCGGCATCGGGCTGCTCGTCGCCCGCCAGCACCCGAAGCAGCGTGGACTTGCCGCCGCCGTTGAGGCCGACGACCCCGATCCGGTCCCCGGCCGCGACGCCGAGGGTGACGCCGTCGAGCACGGTGCGGGTGCCGTACGCGATGCCCACGCCCTCCGCGGCGAGCAGCGTCACGCCCGGCCCCCCGGGCCGTCGTCCGGCACGAGGCGGGCGCCGTGGACCGGCCCCTGGGCGCGCTTGACCGTGCGGCACACGCCGCCGGCGGTCAGCGCGACCGCGAGATCGAGGGAGTGCTCCTCGTCGCGCGCGAGGAAGGCGCAGGTCGGCCCGGAGCCCGAGACCAGCGCGCCGAGGGCCCCGCACTCGGCGCCGAGCTCCAGCGTCATCGCCAACCGGGGCTTCAACGCCAGCGCGGCGCGCTGCAGGTCGTTGGACAGCGCCCGGCCGAGGGCGACCGCGTCGCCGGCGCGCAGCGCCTGCATGAGCGCGTCGGCGACCCGGGGCTCCGGCAGCACCTGGTCGGCGCGCAGCCGGTCGAGCTCGCCGAACACCGCCGGGGTCGACAGCCCGCCGTCGGCCAGGGCGAAGACCCAGTGGAAGCCGCCGCGGGCCAGCGCCGGCGTGAGCCGGTCGCCGCGCCCGACCCCCACCGCCGTGCCGCCCATCAGGGCGAACGGCACGTCCGCGCCCAGCCGGCCGGCCAGGGCCAGCAGATCGGAGCGGTCGGAGCGCAGACCCCACAGGGCCGCACAGGCCAGCAGCGCCCCGGCCGCGTCCGCGCTGCCGCCGGCCATGCCGCCCGCCACCGGGATGCCCTTGCGCAGGTGCAGCGCGACATCGGCCGCGACCCCGCCCTCCGCCGCCAGCAGGCGGGCCGCCCGCGCCGCGAGGTTGGTCTCGTCGAGCGGGACGGCGTCGACGCCCTCGCCCTCGGCGGTGAGGGTGAGGCCCGAACCCGGCCGGGCCACGACGTCGTCGTAGAGGCCCACGGCCTGGAAGACCGTGACGAGGTCGTGGTAGCCGTCCGGCCGCAGCGGCGCCGACGGAGAGCTGGAGGTTCACCTTGGCCGGGACCCGCGCGGTCACGGCCTGCCTGCTCACGAGAGCGACCCTAACGGCGGGCGCGGGCGCCGGCCTCCGCGATTCGGGCGAACGCGGCCACATCCAGCTGCTCGCCGCGCGCCCCGGGGTCGACCTCGGCCGCCACGCAGGACCGCCTCGGCCGCCGGCGGCGAGCCGGCCCAGCCCGCCAGGGCCGCGCGCAGGGTCTTGCGCCGCTGGGCGAAGGCCGCGTCGACGACGGCGAAGACCTCCGTCGCGCGAGGCGGTGGTCTGCGGCGGGTCGCGGCGCACCAGCGAGACCAGGCCGGAGTCGACCCGGGGCGCCGGCCAGAACACCGTGCGCCCCACCGAGCCGGCCCGGCGGACCTCGGCGTACCACCGCGCCTTGACGCTCGGCACGCCGTACGTGCGCGAGCCCGGCTCGGCGGCCAGCCGGTCGGCGACCTCGGCCTGCACCATGACGAGCACCCGCTGCAGCGAGGGGAAGCGCTCGAGCAGGTGCAGCAGCACCGGGACCGAGACGTTGTACGGGAGGTTGGCGACCAGCGCGGTCGGCGGCGGGCCGGGCAGCGCCTCGATCCGCAGCGCGTCGGCGGCCACCACCTCGAGCCGGTCGGCGTACTCCGGGGCGAACGCGGCGACGGTGGCCGGCAGCTCGGCGGCCAGGACCGGGTCGATCTCGACGGCCACCACCCGGCGCACCTCGGGCAGCAGCGCGAGGGTCAGCGAGCCCAGCCCCGGGCCGACCTCGATCACGACGTCGTCGGCGCCGACCCCCGCGGTGCGCACGATCTTGCGCACGGTGTTGCCGTCGACGACGAAGTTCTGGCCGAGCGTCTTGGTGGGCCGCACCGACAGCCGCGCGGCGAGGGCGCGCACGTCGGCGGCCCCCAGCAGGCGGGCCACGTCAGATCAACTGAACAGGCGGGAGCCGCAGGTGCCCCACGGCGAGGCGCCGCGCGCCATGTACAGCAGTTGCGCGCGGTAGGTCTGCTCCGACGCGGAGGCGTCGATCGGGTTGCCGGAGCCGCCCACGCTCGCCCACGCGCCGAGGGTGAACTGGTAGAGGCCGAAGTACTTGCCGCCGCCGCCGATGGCCTGCGGGTTGCCCCCGGACTCGCAGCGCGCGAGCGCCGCCCAGTTGAGCGCCTGCACCGAGGCCGGGATGCCTCCCCCGACGTTGGTGGGCGCCGGGGCCGCGGGCTTGGGCGCGGGCGGCCGGCTTCGGGCTTCGTGCCGACCAGCACGAGCCGGTCGACCGGCGCCGTGGAGACCACCCGGCTGACGAGGGTCCGGGACACGACGGCCCCGTCGCGCAGCGCCGTGGCGTAGGTCTCGGTGGCGACGCCGGCCACGCCCTCGCGGGCGACCTTCGTGGAGCCGACGAGCAGGGTGGCGTCGTCCTGGCGGACCTCCGCGAAGGGCACCGGCACCTGGATGACGTCTTGCCCGGCGGCGACCCGGGTGACGGTGACGACCAGGCCCGCGGTGGGCGCCGAGCGCAGGTCGGCGGAGACCTCGTCGGAGGCGCCGACGGCGACCCCGGCCTCCGCGAGGACATCGGCCACGGACGGGGCGGTCGTCACGAGGTCGCGCCTGGCGCCGTCGGCAACCACCGCCACCGGCTTGGGCATCCGCAGGGCCACGTCGAAGCCCTCGCGCGGCAGCCGGGCCGAGCGGGAGACCGAGAACCAGGCCCCTTCGGCCCGCAGGCCGATCGCCATGACGGCGTCGCCGACGGTGCGCGCGGTGGTCCAGGCCTGGGTCTTCTCGCCGTCCACCCACAGCGTGATGGGCCGGCCGTACGCGACGGCGACCAGCTGGCCCTCGCCGAGCGGGGTGTCCAGGGCGGGGGCGACCACGTCGTGCCCGCTCAGGGCCACGCCCTGGTCGGCGAGCAGGTCGCCCACGGTGGCGGCGTACGTGCGGACCGAGGCGGCCTCGCCGTCGATCTCCAGCGTCACGGTCTTGTCGGCGACGACGAAGGCGGTGAGGCCGCCCACGAGGCCGACGAGGAGCAGACCCTTGAGCAGGAGGGCCAGACGGCTGCCGGACACACGGCTCCAGACGTGGACGGTCCCGGCAGCGGGCGGCGATCGGCGCGGCGGACGCGTCGGACACGGGGGCCGCGTCTGCGGCCCGCCCCGGTTGGACTCACCGACGGTATCGGCGCCCCGAGGGGCGCGCCAAACCCAGCCGACCACATCGTGGACACGTGTTCCGCCAGTCTGGAACGCCGGTCAGCCCCGCGGGGCCGGCTCCCACGGGCCGAAGACCCGCAGCGCGGTGGCCGTCGTCGCCGCCGCCAAGCACGTCGGCGTCGACGGCCATCACCTCGGCCATCGCCCGCAGGGTGAGCGGGACCAGGTACGAGGCGTTCGGCCGCCCCCGGTAGGGCATCGGGGTGAGGTACGGGGCGTCGGTCTCGACCAGCAGCTGGCCGATCGGGGTGGCCGCCAGCGCCTCGCGCAGCCCGGCGGCGTTCTTGAAGGTCACCGGGCCCGGCGAAGGACAGCACGTAGCCGCGCTCGGCGCAGTGCCGTGCCATGGCGAGGTCGCCGCTGAAGCAGTGGAAGACGACGTGCTCGGGCGCGCCCTCGTCCTCGAGCACCCGCAGCACGTCGTCGTGGGCGTCCCGGTCGTGGATGACCAAGGCCTTGCCGTGCGCCTTGGCCAGGGCGATGTGCCGGCGGAAGGACTCCTCCTGCGCGGCCCGGCCGTCGTCTCCGGTCCGGAAGAAGTCGAGCCCGGTCTCGCCGATCGCGCGCACCCGCTCATCGCCGGCCAGCCGGTCGATCGCGTCCCACGCGGCCTCCAGGGCAGGCCGCCCGCCGGCCGCCTCGATGCGCGGGGCCTCGTTGGGGTGCAGCGCGATGGCGGCGACCACGGAGGGCAGCCGGTGCGCGACCGCGACCGCCCAGTGCGCGCCCGGCACGTCGCAGCCGACCTGCACGATGCGGGTGACCCCGACCCGCGCCGCCGCGGCCACGGCGTCGTCGACCGCGAGCCCCTCCGCGCCGGCGTCGCCGCGCGCGCCGTCGCCGAGGTCGAGGTGGCAGTGGCTGTCGACCGCGTCGACGGCCAGCGGCTCGGGCGGGTCGGGGTAGGCGCCCTGCGGCATCGGCCTACTGCCCCTCCGCCTCGAGGCGGGCCAGCTCCTCGTCGACGATCGACTGGTCCAGCTTGCGGAACACCGGGGTCGGCGGCTGCAGCGGCGTCCCGGCCGGCAGCGGCTTCGACTCCCAGCGTCGCCTGGGTCTGGTAGTCGCCCATGAGCACCGGGTAGTCGGCGTTGCCCTCCTCGGAGACCTCGCGGATCTCCGGCATCGCGGCCCAGACGCCGGTGCCGCCGAGCAGCTCGTGCACCTGCTGCGAGGCGTGCGGCAGGAACGGGGTCAGCAGGGTGTTGCAGTCGCTGACCGCCTGCAGCGTGGTGGCAGCACCGTGCGCATGCGCTCGGTCGTCGGTCGTCCTTGAGCTTCCAGGGCGCCTGGTCGGAGACGTACTTGTTCGCCTCGCCGACCACCCGCATCGCCTCGGCGATGGCGGCCTTCTGCCGCGACCGCTCCGAGCAGCGAGCCGACGGTGCCGAACGCCTCGCGGGTCGTGGCGAGCAGCTGCGTGGTCGGCCTCGGTCAGCCCGGACAGCTCGGGGATCGAGCCGAAGTTCTTGGCCGCCATCGAGACCGAGCGGTTGACCAGGTTGCCCCAGCCGGCCACGAGCTCGTCGTTGTTGCGGCGGACGGAACTCCGCCCAGGTGAAGTCGGTGTCCTGCGCCTCCGGCCCGGCGACGGCGATGAAGTAGCGCAGCGCGTCGGGGTCGTAGCGGGCCAGGAAGTCGCGCACGTAGATGACCACCGAGCGCGACGAGGAGAACTTGCGGCCCTCCATCGTGAGGTACTCGCTGGTGACCACCTCGGTCGGCAGCTGCAGCTCGCCGAGCGGGCCGGGCGCGCCGCCGCGGTCGCCGAGCCCGTCGTACCCGAGCAGGATCGACGGCCAGATCACCGAGTGGAAGACGATGTTGTCCTTGCCCATGAAGTAGTACGACCGGGCCTCCGGGTCGCGCCACCACTGCCGCCAGGCCTCGGGGTCGCCGGTGCGCCGGGCCCACTCGATCGACGCCGACAGGTAGCCGATCACCGCGTCGAACCAGACGTAGATCCGCTTGTCGGTGCGGGACTCCCACCCGTCCAGCGGGATCGGGACGCCCCAGTCGAGGTCGCGGGTGATCGCCCGCGGCTGCAGGTCGTCGAGCAGGTTCTGGCTGAACTTCAGGACGTTGGGCCGCCAGTCGTTGCGGGTCTGCAGCCAGCCGCCGAGCGCCTCGGCGAAGGCCGGCAGGTCGAGGAAGAAGTGCTCGCTCTCGACGAACTCCGGGGTCTCGCCGTTGATCTTGCTGCGGGGGTTGACGAGGTCGACCGGGTCGAGCTGGTTGCCGCAGTTGTCGCACTGGTCGCCGCGGGCGCCGTCGTACCCGCAGATCGGGCAGGTGCCCTCGATGTAGCGGTCCGGCAGCGTGCGGCCGGTCGACGGCGAGATCGCGCCGAGCGTGGTGCGCGGCACGACGTAGCCGTTGCGGTGCAGCGTGCGGAAGATCTCCTGGGTCACGGCGTAGTGGTTGCGCGTCGTGGTGCGGGTGAACAGGTCGTACGTGAGACCGAGCCCCTGCAGGTCCTCGACGATGACCCGGTTGTAGCGGTCGGCGAGCTCGCGCGGGCTCAGCCCCTCGGCGTCGGCCTGCACCTGGATCGGCGTGCCGTGCTCGTCGGTGCCGCTCACCATCAGCACGTTGTGGCCGGACATCCGCATGTAGCGGGAGAACACGTCGCTGGGCACGCCGAAGCCGGAGACATGGCCGATATGGCGCGGGCCGTTGGCGTACGGCCAGGCGACCGCCGTCAACACATTGCGGGGCATGGCCCGGATCTTAGGGCCGGGCCGATCTTGTGCGGCTTGGCGTCCCCGTGTGGGTTACGCCTCGCGGAGCCGAGGGGCCCGCTGCGCGGGCGCCTGCCGGGGGCGCGGAACCGGCGACACCGCGGACCCGGCGAGCGCCTCGGGCGCCTCGCCGCCCACCCGCCGGCCGTGCGCGATGTCCCACGGCGGGGCGGCCACCTCGGCCGTCGCGCCGCAGGAATCGCAGCACTCGCCGCCGTACGGGGAGACCGAGCCGGCGCCCTCGCGGTACCACGCGGTGTGCTCGGAACCGGAGTCGTCGGACCAGCGTTGGACCCGGTAGACGGCCCGCCACTGCGCGCCGCACGCCCGGCACCCCAGCCGGAACGCCTCGTAGGAGACCTCGGTGTCACGCATTGGGGCCACCTCCCCGGGTCCACCGGCGCCCGCCCGCCGATACCGCCAGGGTGCCCCTGCCGGCACGCCTCGGACAGGGACTTTCGGACCCCATACCCCCGCCTTCCGGCCCCTCCAGCGGGGTCCGCCCGGCTCAGGCCAGCGAGGCGTCGTAGACCGCGCGGCGGGGGGCGCCGGTGATCGCGGCGACGGCCGCCACCGCATCGCGCCTCGACTCCCCGCCCGCCATCCGCTCGGCGACCAGGGCGGCCAGCTCAGGCGGGGTGGGCTCGGCGGCGCGCGCCGGGGCTCCGCCGACGACCAGGGTGATCTCGCCGCGCACCTCGCCCTGGGCCCAGCGGGCCAACTCGCCCAGGCCCCCGCGCACGACCTCCTCGTACGTCTTGGTGAGCTCGCGGCAGATCGCGGCCGGGCGCTCCGGGCCGAACGCGTCGGCGAGCGCCTCGAGTGCGGCGGCCAGCCGGTGCGGCGCCTCGAAGAACACCAGCGTGCGGGTCTCGCCGGCCAGGTCGCGCAGCCGGGCCGCGCGCTCCCCCGCCTTGCGCGGCAGGAACCCCTCGAAGCAGAACCGGTCGACCGGCAGCCCGCTGACGGCGAGCGCGGTCAGCACGGCGCTGGGGCCAGGCGCCGAGGTCACCCGCACGCCCGCGGCCACCGCCGCGGCCACCAGCCGGTAGCCCGGGTCGCTCACGCTCGGCATCCCCGCGTCGGTGACGAGCAGCACCCGGGCGCCGGCCAGCAGGTCGTCGACGAGGCCCGGGGTCCGCTCGGCCTCGTTGGACTCGTGGTACGACACGACGCGCCCCGTCGACGGCGACCCCCAGGTCGGCCGCGAGCCGCCGCAGCCGGCGGGTGTCCTCGGCGGCGACCACGTCGGCCGCGGCGAGCTCGCGGGCCAGCCGGGGCGAGGCGTCCGACGGGTCGCCGATCGGGGCGCCGGCCAGGACCAGCACGCCGGGGGCCTGCGTCATACCGAGATCCTCGCACCCCCTCTTACGATGGCGCGTGTGACGACGGTCGAGGCGGCGCCCGCGGGAGGCGCCGACCCGTCCACACCCGAACCCGATCCGCCCGCCCCGACCGACCGGGACGCGCGCCGCGCCCGGCTGCTCGGCTGGGCCGGGCCGCTCGGCGTGATGGCGATCGGCGGCTGGATCCGGTTCAGCGCGCTCGGCCGGCCGGATGCCGTCATCTTCGACGAGACGTACTACGCCAAGGACGGGCTGTCCCTCACCCTGTTCGGGTACGAGCGCAAGGCCGTCGAGGGCGCCGACGAGCTGCTGCTGCAGGGCCGCACCGACATCTTCACCGACTCCCCCGGGTACGTGATCCACCCGCCGCTCGGCAAGTGGGTGGCCGGCTCCGGGCAGTGGCTGTTTGAGGTCTCGCCGGCGGCGTGGCGGTTCGGCTCGGCGGTGCTGGGCACCCTGGCGATCCTGCTGCTGGCGCGCATCGTCCGCCGGATGACCGGCTCGACCCTGCTGGGCTGCGTCGCCGGGCTGCTGCTCGCCCTTGAGGGGCTGTCGATCGTGCTGTCGCGCACGGCGATGCTCGACGGGCCGCTGGCCTTCTTCGTGCTGGCCGCGTTCGGCTGCCTGGTCATCGACCGCGACCACCGGCGCGCGGGCACCGGCCCGCGGTGGCGGCCGTGGCGGGTGGCCGCGGGCGTCTGCCTCGGCCTGGCCTGCGGCACCAAGTGGTCGGGCGTCTTCTACCTCGCGGCGTTCGGGCTGATGACCGTGCTGTGGGACCGCGGCGCGCGCCAGCGGGCCGGCGAGCCGAGCCCCACCTGGGCCGCGCTGCGCCGCGACGCGCTGCCCGCCTTCCTCGCGATCGTCCCCACCGCGATCGTGACGTACGTCGTCACCTGGTCGGGGTGGCTGCTCACCTCGGGCGGCTGGGACCGCCAGTGGGCGGCGAACAACAACCCCTCCGGCAACGCGGTCGTGGACGCGTTCCGCTCGCTGTGGCACTACCACGGCGGGATGCTCAGCTCGGCCCGCGCCATCACGTCGGACCACCCGTACGAGTCGGAGCCGATCGGCTGGCTCATCCTCGTCCGCCCGGTGTCCATGCACTACGACGGCGAGGCGACCGGCTGCGGGGCCGACCGCTGCGTCTCTGAGGTGCTGGCGCTGGGCAACCCGGCCATCTGGTGGGCTGGCCTCGCGGCCCTCGCGGCCTGCGTGTGGTGGTGGGGCGCGCAGCGCGACTGGCGCGCGGGCGCCGCGCTGCTCGGGGTCGCCGCCGGCTGGCTGCCGTGGGCGCTGTCGGGTGATCGGACCGTGTTCTCCTGGTACGTCGTGGTCGCCGCGCCGTTCGTCTGCCTGGCGATCACCTTGGCCATCGCCCGGGTGCTCGGCCCGAACGAGCCAGGGCCGCGCCGGATGTGGGCCGCCATCGCGGTCGGGGCGTACCTGCTCGTGGTGCTCGCGATGTTCGCCTGGTTCGAGCCGATCTGGACCGGCGACGTCATCTCGTACGACGCCTGGCGGGCGCGGATGTGGTTCTCCTCCTGGATCTGAGCCCCCGGTCGGCGTACCGTCGCCGCATGTGCCGGAACATCACCGAACTGCGCGGCCTCGAGCCGGCCGCGACCGCCGAGGAGATCGAGGCGGCGGCCCGCCAGTACGTCCGCAAGGTGAGCGGGCTCAGGCAGCCGGGCGCCGCGGCTGAGGCGGCGTTCGAGGCGGCCGTCGCCCGAGGTGGCCGCGGTCACCGCCGACCTGCTCGACACGCTTCCGCCGCGCAAGCAGCCGCCGGCCACCCTGCCTCCGCTGCGGCGGCCCGAGGTGCGGGCCCGCCTCGACGCCCGCTGAGCGAAGCCGCCCGCGGCCCGTCGGCACCCGGGTCTAGATTGCGCGGCAACCGCCTGCGCCCCGAGGAGGACCTATGTCACCGGTCACGCTGCTCGCGATCGGCACCCGCAAGGGCCTGTGGCTGGCCCGCAGCGAGGACGGCCGGCGCACCTGGACGGTCGAGGGGCCGCACTTCCTCGCCCGCGAGGTCGCCGCCGTCGCCGTCGACACCCGGCGCGACCCGGTCCGGCTGCTCGCCGCGACCCACAGCGAGCACTGGGGCCCGACCGTCATGCGCTCCGACGACCTGGGCGCCACCTGGCAGGAGACCGAGCAGGGCGCGATCCGCTTCCCCGAGGACACCGGCGCGGCGCTGGCCCGGGTCTGGCAGCTGCAGCCGGACACCGGCCGGCCGGCCCGACGTGGTGTGGGCCGGCTGCGAGCCGACCTCGCTGTGGCGCAGCGACGACGGCGGCGAGTCGTTCGCCCTCGTCCGCGGGCTGTGGGACCACCCGCACCGGCCGGACTGGCACGCCCGGCTACGGCGGCGCCGCGGTGCACACCGTGCTGCCCGATCCGGCCGTCGGACCGGGTGCTCGTGGCGATGAGCGCCGGCGGCGTCTACGCCAGCGACGACGGGGCGACCGGCTGGGAGCCGCGCAACCGCGGCATCTCGGCGTACTTCATGCCCGACCCGGATCCGGAGTACGGCCAGTGCGTGCACAAGGTCGCCGCGCGACGCCGGCGACCCGCAGCGCCTCTACGCGCAGAACCACCACGGCGTCTACCGCTCCGACGACGGCGGCGGCCAGTGGACGTCGATCGCCGAGGGGCTGCCGGCCGACTTCGGCTTCCCGATCCTCGCCTCGCCGCGCGACCCGGGCACCGCGTGGGTCGTGCCGCTGGTCGCCGACGGCGAGCGCGTCCCGCCGGGCGGGCGGCTGCGGGTGCACCGCACGGACGACGCCGGCGCCACCTGGCACGAGTCGCGCTCCGGGCTGCCCGACGACAGCTGGACGGTGGTGCTGCGCGACGCGGCGTGCGTCGACGCCGGCCGACCCGACCGGGGTCTACGTCGGCACCCGCGACGGCTGCGTCTACGCCAGCGCCGACGGCGGCGAGACCTTCTCGGTCGTCGCGGCCCACCTGCCCGACGTGCTGGTCGTGCGCGCGGTCGAGGTCGCGTGAGCCGCCCGAGGTCGAGCTGCTGCTGCCCGGGCAGCCTGCGCCGAGCTCGCCGGCGGCCGCGCGCGTCGCTCGCCGTCGAGGCTCCCGGGGGGACGCTCGGGCGACCTCCTCGACGCGCTGGCCCGCGAGCACCCGCCGCTGGAGCGCCGGATCCGCGACGAGACGGGCGCGCTGCGCCGCCACGTCAACGTGTACGTCGACGGCGCCGACGTCCGTGCGGGCGAGGGCCTGGCCACCGCGGTCGGCGCCGGGCTCGACCGTCCAGGTGCTGCCGTCGATCGCCGGCGGCAGCGAGGACGGCGCCGGCATCCGAGCAGCCCACCGCGTACTCCCCGCAGTTCCCCGGGGCCGATCGCGAGCCGATGCCCGGGCAGGGCGACGAGCGCACCATGCTCACCGCGCTGCTCGACTGGCACCGGGCGACGCTGGCCGCCAAGTGCGCCGGGCTCACCGCCGAGCAGCTGCGCGAGCGCGCGATCCCGCCGTCGACCATGAGCCTGCACGGGCTGGTGCGGCACCTGGCCGGGGTCGAGCGCTGGTGGTTCCGCGAGCAGTTCGCCGAGCGCGGGATCGCGCCGCTCTACTCCTATGACGAGGACGAGGACGAGGACTTCAACGACCTGTCCGGCGACTTCGCCAGCAGACCTGGCCGTGTGGGCCGCGGAGTGCGAGGCGGCCCGCGCCATCGTCGAGCGCTCGTCGCTCGACGACACCGGCACCCGGCGCTCGACCGGCGAGCCGGTGTCGCTGCGCTGGATCCTGCTGCACCTGATCGCCGAGTACGCCCGGCACAACGGCCACGCCGACCTGCTGCGCGAGCGCCTCGACGGGGCCACCGGGTACTGACGGCGCCCGATGCGCACGCACGGTGAGCGGCCCCGGACAGCGCGTGCCGAATCCGGCCCCAGCCGGGTGAACGGCCTCCCCGCGCTCCCGCGGCCTCGCTAGCGTCGCTTCCGTGATCACGAAGCGGGCCGTCACCGGTGCGGCGCTGACGACCGCCGCGGTCCTCTGGCTCGCAGCCCCCGCCGCCGCCGACGGGCTGCCCCGGGTGGTCTTCTGCGACGACTTCACCTCGGTGGACCCCGCCCAGGTCTCGTTCTGCATCGAGGACGCCCAAGGCGTCGTCCTGGGCGGAGGCGTCTCCCCCACGGCCGACGAGCTGCCCACCGTGGTCGCCGCCCCCGATGCCCCCGGCGGATGGGGGTTGACCTTCCCGGAGGGCTGGGCGGGCACGGCGGTGATGGACGCCCCCGCGCTGGTGGCGACCCCGCCCCCAGCCGCGACTCCCGCCGCCACCCGCGCCGGCGCCGGCCCCCGCGACGACGGCTCCCCGCGCAGCGTCGCCCTCGGCTCCCGCGACCGCGTCGACCCCGGTGGCGGCACCAACGCCGACCGAAAGCCCCGCCGCCGTGGCAGCCCCGTCGGTCGAGGGATCGACCGCCGCTCCGGTGGACGCCGCACCCGAGGCGAACCGGGCGGCTCAGGACACCGGCTCGCAGGGATCCGGCGCGGCCTGGTGGCTCGGCGCCGCTGCGCTGTTGGCTGCTGCGGCGGCGGCCGCCCTCGGCCTGCGGAAGCGCAAGACCAGCGACAGCGCCGGTGAGAATGGGTGGAGCTGAGGGGATTTGAACCCCTGACCCCCTCGATGCGAACGAGGTGCGCTACCGGTCTGCGCCACAGCCCCTTGGTACGCCAGGGAGGATAGCAACCAGCCCGATCAGGGCCGAATCGCCGACAGGGGCGGTACTACTGGCCGGCGGCGCGGCGGCGCTGGTCGTACCCGCGCTCGTCGGCCGCAGCCGTGTGGTCGACCTCGGCGGCCAACGCGGTCTCGAAGTCCTCGTCGACGCGGGTCTGGTCGAACAGCTCGTCCTCGACCCGGCGGCCTGCGGAGTACGTGCCCGGCTCGGTGAGGTCCATGGTCCGCACCGAGCGCGGAGCCTTGGGCGCGTTGACGTACGTGGGCACCGGCACGGGCACCGGCTCCCACACCCGGTCGGCGACGGCGTCGTAGAACTCGGCGGGCTGCGAGGACTCGAGGTCGGCTGCCGCGGTCGAGGCGAACACGGCGCGGGCCGCCCGCCGCTGCTCGGAGCCGGCGACCGCCCCGGCGACGGCGCCGGACACCGCGGCCCGGCTGGCCGACTCGCGGCGCAGCCTCCGCAGCCGGGCCTCGCGGGCGGACGCCCGGCGGGCCTCCTGGCGCAGGTGCACGACGAAAGCGGCGGTGAGCAACGCGGGCAGCACGGCGAGCCACGGGGAGACCACGCCGAGCAGGGCGAGTCCCGCCACCACGAGGAAAACCCCCGCCAGGACGGCGAGGGTGCGGCGGCGGCGCTGCGCCTGGGACGCACGGGCCTCGGCCCGGGACCGGGTCGCCGACGAGCGATGCCCCCCCGTCACGACGACGTCCACCACGGGCTGGCGGCGGGGCTGCAGGACCTGGCGCTGATCGGGCATGTCGGTCCCCCGGCGAGACAGGATGCGCATGGCGTGGTGGAAGCGGTCGACCGACCGGGATTCGTTGGCCTCGTCGTGGCGCCGCACCCACATCGGCACGAGCACGACCGCCCACAACGCGATGATGACCGCGTAGATGACGCCTGCTCCCACGGGGCGCAAGGCTATGCGCCGAACGGCCGCCGGTCCCGCACCGCGCCCGCGTGTCGCGCCGTGCGAGACTCACCGCGCGAGGTAGCGGGCCAGCAGTCCGCCGGGGACCTCCTCGGCGGTCAGCGCGTACGACGACGTGGTCGCGCCAGTCCCCGTCGATGTGCAGGTAGCGCGGCCGAAGCCCCTCCTCGCGGAAGCCGAGCTTCTCGACGACCCGGCGGCTGGCGGTGTTCTCCGGTCGGATGTTCACCTCGACGCGGTGCAGTCCGACGGCGCCGACGAGGTGGTCGAAGGCCATCGCAGCGGCCGTCGGCATGACGCCGCGGCCGGCGACGGACTCGTCCACCCAGTAGCCGAGGTAGGCCGAGCGCAGCGACCCCCACGCGATCCCGCCGCAGGTGAGCTGCCCGGCCAGCCGTCCCTCGTACTCGACGACGAACGGCAGAGTGCGCCCCTCGCGCGCCTCGACGTGCAGCCGCCGCACCATCGTCGCGAAGGTCGGCGGCGTGTCGCTCGGCGCCGGCGAGGTGGCCTCCCACGGCGCCAGCCAGGCCGCGTTGCGGGCGCGCACCTGGAACCAGGCCCGCTCGTCACCGCGTTCGACCGGCCGGATCGACACCGGCCCCGACGACAGCCGGACCTTCCAGGAGTTGCGGCTCACGCGCTGCGCGCCGATCCGCTCACCGGTGGTCGCCGCCGCGGAGCTGGTCGACGGCGTGCCCGAGGACCGGCAGCAGCGTCTGCGACGCCGTCACGGGCTCCACCGACGGAACCGGGCAGGTTGACGATCAGGGTGCGGCCCGCGACCCCCGCGATCCCCCGCGACAGCACGGCGGTCGCGACCCCCGCCTCGACGCCGCTCGCCCGCACCGCCTCGGCGAGCCCGGGCGCCAGCCGGTCGGCCACCCGGGCGGTCGCCTCAGGCGTCCCGTCGTCCGGGCCGAGCCCGGTGCCGCCGGTGGTCAGCACCAGGTCGTACCCGTCGGCGACGGCCTCGCGCAGCGCGGCCTCGACCGCGTCGCCGTCCGGCACGACGATCGGCCGGTCGACGTGCCAGCCGGCCGCGGCCAGCTCCTCGACGACCGCCGGGCCGCTGCGGTCGGGGTAGACCCCGGCTGCGGCGCGCGTCGAGACGGTCACGACCAGCGCCCGCCCGGTCATCGAGCCTCCCGCTGCCAGCGGCCGCTTGCGCCGCCGGACTTCTCCTCCACCCGCACGTCGGTGAGGACGGCGCCCGGGTCGACGGCCTTGACCATGTCGATGAGGGCGAGCCCGGCGACGGCGACGCAGGTCAGCGCCTCCATCTCGACGCCGGTGCGGTCGGCGGTGCGCACGGTGGCCGAGATCGAGACGCGGTCGTCCTCGCACGGCGAGGTCGACGTCCACCCCGTGGATCGCGATGGGGTGGCACAGCGGCACCAGGTCGGGGGTGCGCTTGGCGGCCTGGATCCCGGCGATCCGGGCCACCGCCAAGGCGTCGCCCTTCGGCACCCCGGCTCCGCGGAGCAGGGCGACCACGTCGGCGGACACCCGCACGTGGCCGGAGGCCCGGGCGGCGCGCGCGGTCACGTCCTTGGCAGACACGTCGACCATGCGCGCGTGCCCGCGCGCGTCGAGGTGGGTGAGCGGCCCCTCGGTCACACCAGCCGCCGTTCGAGCACCATCACGGCCACCGGCTCGCCCTCGTTGACCCGGCCGACGTCATCGGGCACGACGAGCAGCGCGTTCGACTGGGCCAGCCCGCCCATCAGGTGCGAGCCCTGGCCGCCGACGGGGGTCGCGACGTAGCGCCCGTCGCGCACCTCGAGCCGGCCGCGGACGTACTGCCGCTTGCCGACCGGGGAGTCGAAGCCCTCCAGGCAGATCGCCCGCACCATCGGCCGGTGCAGCGGCTCGGCGCCGAGCATCCGCCGGATCACCGGGCGGACGAAGACCTCGAACGACACGTACGCCGACACCGGGTTGCCGGGCAGCGTGAAGATCGGGGTCTCGTCGGGGCCGACGTGCCCGTGGCCCTGGGGCTTGCCGGGCTGCATGGCCACCGTGCTGAACTCGACGGTGCCCAGCCGCGTGAGCACCTCCTTGACCACGTCGTAGGCCCCGACGCTGACCCCGCCCGTGGTGACCACCAGGTCGGCGCGGATCAGCTGGTCCTCGATCGTGTCGAGCAGGGTGCGCGGGTCGTCGGGGACGATGCCGATCCGGTACGCCAGCGCGCCGGCCTGGTGCGCCGCCGCGGAGAGCATGTACGAGTTCGACTCGCTGATCTGGCCGGGCCCGGGGGTCGTCCCCGGCTCGACCAGCTCGCTGCCGGTGCTGAGGATCACCACCCGCGGCTTCGGGCCGCACGAGGGCGCGGGCGCGGCCGACCGCGGCCAGCATGCCCAGCTGCGCCGGGCCCAGGCGGTTGCCCGCCTCCAGCACGGTCTGCCCGGCCTGCACGTCCTCGCCGCGGCGGCGGATGTGCGCGCCGGGCTCGGGCTGCCGCGTGATCGAGACGCCGGTGATGCCGCCGTCGGTCCACTCCAGCGGGACGACCGCCTCGGTGCCGAGCGGCACCTCGGCGCCGGTCATCACCCGGGCCGACATCCCCGGCTGAACCGTGAACTGCGGCGGCGTGCCCGCCGGGACGTCGCCGACCACCGGGAGCACCGCGGGCGCGCCCTCGTGGGCGCCCTCGACGTCGGCGACCCGCACCGCGTAGCCGTCCATCGCGGAGTTGTCGAACATCGGCAGGTCCCAGGGCGCCACCACGTCCTCGGCGAGCACGCAGCCGTCGGCGTCGAGCAGCTGCAGCTCCAGCGGCTGCAGCGGCTCCACCCCCTCCAGGACGTCGGCGAGGTGCTGGTCGACGGACTTCACGCGGTCTCCCCCTGTGGGTCGGTGTGCTCGTCAGCGCGCTGGGCCGGTTGCGGCAGCGAGCGCGCGCAGAACTCCCGCAGCCACGCGCGGAACGGCGGCCCGAGGTCGTCGCGTTCGACGGCCAGCTCGACCACGGCCTGGAGGTACGACAGCTTGTTGCCGGTGTCGAAGCGCCGGCCGTCGTAGATGACCCCGTGCACCCCGCCGCCGCGGCGCTCGCGGCCCTTGCTGGCGAGCCCCTCGTGCGCCAGGACGCGCAGCGCGTCGGTGAGCTGGATCTCGCCGCGCTCGTCGGCGACCCCCTTGGCCAGCACCCCGAAGATCGCAGGCGTCGAGCACGTAGCGGCCGATCACGGCGAGGTTGCTGGGGGCCGTGCCCGGGGCGGGCTTCTCGACGAGGTCGACGACGCGCACCACGTCCGGCTCGTCGGTCGCCTCGACCGCCGCGCACCCGTAGCGGTGGATCTCGTCGGCCGGGCACCCGCATCAGGGCGACCACGCTGCCGCCGTACGCGGAGCGCACCGCGGCCAACCGGCGAAGCAGCGCCCCGCCGTCGGCGACGAGGTCGTCGCCGAGCAGCACCGCGAACGGCTCGTCGCCGACGTGCTGCTCGGCGCAGCCGACGGCGTGGCCGAGCCCGAGCGCGTCGCCCTGCCGGACGTAGTGGATGCGCGCCAGCTCGGTGGGGGCGCGCACGAGCGCCAGCGTCTCGGCGTCACCGCGCTCGGCCAGGGTGAGCTCCAGCTCCACGGCCTCGTCGAAGTGGTCCTCGATGGCCCGCTTGGTGCGCCCGGTCACGACGAGCAGGTCGGTGAGGCCCGCCGCGGCGGCCTCCTCCACGACGTACTGGATGGCCGGCTTGTCGACGACCGGCAGCATCTCCTTCGGCGTCGCCTTGGTGGCGGGGAGGAACCGCGTGCCCAGTCCGGCGGCCGGGATGACGGCCTTGGTGAGGGCGCGATCGACGGTCATGTCCCGAACCCTAACGAGGACAGGCCACACTGCCGGGGTGAGCACGCTGGACGGAAGCCGGGACAAGGCGGTCCGCCGCGCCCTCGCCCGGCAGCGGCGGCGCTCGGCGGTGCTCGGCGCCGACGCCGGGCCGGCGCTGGCCGAGCGGTTGCTGGCCCTTCCCGAGGTGGCCGCCGCCGGATGCGTGGCGGCGTACTCCTCCTTCGGCACCGAGCCGCCCACCGAGGCGCTGCTCGAGGCGCTGCGCGCGCGCCGGCAAGCGGGTGCTGCTGCCGGTGGTGCTCGACGACCTCGACCTGGACTGGGCCGAGTACGACGGCCCGCAGTCGCTCGGCTTCACGCTGCGCGGCATGGCCGAGCCGGTCGGCCCGCGGCTGGGCGTCGACGCGATCGCGCGCCGCCGACGTCGTCCTCGTGCCCGCGCTCGCCGTCGCCCGCGACGGGGTCCGCCTCGGCAAGGGCGGCGGCTCGTACGACCGCGCGCTCGCCCGGGCGCGCGCGGGCGCCCTGGTGGTGGCGCTGCTCTGGGACGGCGAGCTGCACGACGCCGGCGACCTGCCCGTCGAGCCGCACGACCGCCCCGTCGACGCCGTGGTCACGCCCGACCGCGACCACCCGCCTCTAGGGCTTCAGGGTGAGCGTGTCCTCGGCGTTGAGCAGGACGGCGGCCTCGCTGAACGGCCACGGGGTGGTGTCGCCGTCGCGCCACAGCTCGGCCTGGTCCCAGTAGTTCGGGTGGTAGACGTGGCCGCTGTTGCCGGTGAGCTGCACCCAGCGCGACTTGTCGAGGTCGGACAGGTCGATCACCTGGCGCATCGAGGGCACCCAGTCCACCTCGTACCCGTCGTACGCCGTCCACCCGGTCGCGTTGACGACCGAGTCGCCGCCGGAGGTCTCGATCGGCCCGCGGTTGAAGATCCACTCGATCGGCGCGATCCCGGACTGGCCGAACGTGCGCGTTCTCCAGCGTCAGGGTGTGCATCGCGCCCCAGCGCCACGCCGCCGGGTCGTCGCCGAACCGCTCGGTCAGCTCGTCGTCGGCCGCGCGCATCGCGTTGGCGAGCGCCTCGTCGCGGCCCTCGCGCTGCGGCGTCTGCCGGTCGTCCCACCACGGGTCGTCCGGCTCGTCGAGCAGCCCGCGCACGACCTGGAACCAGCGGTCGCCGCCGTCGGCGCGGGCGTCCTCGGGCAGCTCGTCGTCGAAGACCGTCTGCAGCAGGTTGCGCCAGGTCGCGTTGAAGAAGGCCGCCGGCGCCGAGTCACGGCCCTGCTGGAAGTCCCAGCCGTCCAGCAGCCGCTGGGCCTCGGCGGTGTCGCGCCCGACCGACACGTCGAGCAGCGACGGGCACCAGGAACGACGCGTTCTCGTTCCAGTTGTCCATCTGGATCTCGGCCATCCGCTGCGGGGTCATCGTCGACTCGGCGCCGACGAGGTCCTTGATCCGCTGCTGCCGCGCGCCGTACGACCAGTCATCGGTGAGGAAGTACGGGTACGTGCGGGTGTCGATCACCGCGGCGTTGGCGGTCACGATGTAGCCGTCGTCGGGGTCGGTGACGCTGGGCAGCGCCTCGAACGGGATGTACGACTCCCAGGTGTACGCGGGGTCCCAGCCGGGCGCCGGCCAGCGGCCGTCGCCGGTGGCGCGCACCGGGATCCGGCCCGGGGCCTGGTAGCCGATCGTGCCCTTGGTGTCGGCGTAGATCATGTTCTGCGAGGGGGACTCGAACAGCCGGGCGGCCGCCTGGAAGTCCGCCCAGTCCTCCGCCTGGTTGAGCAGCAGCACCGCGTCGGCGGTGCGGCCCGGGTCGAGCGCGGTCCACCGCAGCGCGACCGCGTAGCCGTCGCCGCGGGCGGGCGACTGCTCCGGTGCCGGCGCGTCCGACGCCGACCTGCCCGTACCGCTCGAAGTCCTCGTCGAGGTCGGCGACGTCGGACAGCAGCGGGCCGTGCTCGGTGGAGCGCACCGTGATCGTCAGGTCCTCGCCGCCGGCGACCTTGATGACCTCGCGCCGCGACGTCAGCGGCTTGTCCTCGGCGCCGACCCGGTAGGTGTCGCCCTCGACCTTCTCCAGGTAGAGGTCGCTGACGTCCGGGCCGAGGTTGGTGAAGCCCCAGGCGACGTCGGCGTTGTGGCCGATCACGACGCCCGGGTGCCCGCTGAAGGTGTAGCCCGCCACGTCGTACGGGCAGGCCGCCGACACCGGCGCGCAGTGCAGGCCCATCTGGTACCAGATGCCCGGCAGCGAGGCGCCGAGGTGCGGGTCGTTGGCCAGCAGCGGCTCGCCCGTCGAGGTGCGGTCGCCGGAGACGACCCACGAGTTGGACCCGATGCCCGAGCCGCTCGGCCCGATCATCGGCGGCACCGCGTCGAGGGCCTGCAGCACCCGGCGCAGCGCGGGCATGGCGGCGATCGGAGGCGCCGGGGTGGGCTGGGCCACCGGCTCGGCGTCCTGGTCGAAGGCTCCGCCGACGACCGCGCCCTGCGTGACGATCGGCTCGTGGTCGGCGAACGGGAAGTCCGGGTAGAGGCTCTCGGTCCGGTCGACCCCGACCTCGGCGGAGATCAGGCTGCGCTGGATCTCCTCCTGCATGTTGCCGCGCAGGTCCCACGACATCGCCTTGAGCCACGCGACCGAGTCGGCCGGGGTCCACGGCTCGACCTCGTACCCGCTGTTGGTCAGGCCGAGGATCACGTACTCGAAGGACAGCTCGCGGGGCGACTTGTCCTTGAGATAGGCGTTGACGCCCTGGGCGTACGAGTCGAGCGCGGCGCGCGTCTCGGCCGACAGCAGCGGCAGCTCCTGCTCGGCGACCCGCCGCCAGCCCAGGGTGCGCAGGAACGCGTCGGTCGAGGCCGCCGGCTCGCCGAGCATCTCGGCGGCTCGCCCGGCGGTCACGTGCCGGCGGACGTCCATCTCCCAGAACCGGTCCTGGGCGTGCACGAAGCCCTGGGCGAAGAACAGGTCGTCGCTGCTGGACGGCGTAGACCTGCGGGATGCCGTAGCCGTCGCGCACCACCTTCACCTGCCGGTCGAGGCCCGGGACGGCGAGCGAGCCGTCGGTCTGCGGCCAGGAGGCGCGGGTCAAGAACACGGCCGCGCCGGTGCCCACGATGAGCAGCAGGCAGAGGGCGGCGGCGATCCAGGCGAGGACCTTGGGCCAGCGGCGGCGCTTCATGGCGCCGACGCTAATGGGTCAGCCGGCGATCGTTGCGCCGACCCACGCCCCGGCGGCGACCGCGGCGAGGCTGGCCACGACCGTGAGCGCGGCGTAGACCCCGAGGCCCGCCCAGCGCCGCTCGCCGCGCATCACGTCGAGGTCGGCGGCGAAGGCCGAGAACGTGGTCAGCGCGCCCGGCGAGCCCGGCGCCCGAGCAGCAGGACGGCCGCCTCACCGCCGATCCTCAGGACGAGTCCCAGCAGGAACGAGCCGACGAGGTTCACGGCCAAGGTGCCGTAGTTGCGCTCGGCGGCCATCCGGGCGACCCGGGGCGCCAGCCAGGCCCGGCCGAGCGCCCCGACGGCCCCGCCTGCGGCGACCAGCGCCACGCGCCGCGACGCCGTTCACGCGCGCCCGCTGACGAGCCAGGTGCCGAGCATGACCGCGGCCAGCCCGGCGAGCACCGAGGCCACGGCGTACGCGAGCCCGAGGGCGGGCTCGCCCGCCGTCAGGAAGTCGCGCACCTCGGCGGCGAAGGCCGACATCGTGGTGAAGCCGCCCAGCACGCCGATGCCCACGAAGGGCCGCCACCGGTCATGGCGGCGATCACGGGCGATGAAGCCGACCAGCAGCCCCATCAGCAGGCAGCCGAGCACGTTCACCGCGAAGATGGCCCACGGCCAGGCCGGTGGGCCCGCCCACGGCGCCTGCTCGGAGATCAGGTGGCGCGCGACCGCGCCGATCGCCCCGCCCGCGGCGACCTCCCACTCGAGCTCGGCGAGGCGCGGCCCAGCGGGGCGGGAACCATGGCGGGAACCCTAGCCAGGGCACGGCGCCGGAATTGGCGCGGTGCGCGCTCGGTCGTACGATTGGCACTCGGCACCGGAGAGTGCCAACCACCGTCGAGGCTCGACCGGCCAGGCTACCGAAGCAGGGAGGGCGCATCGTGCCGACCTACCAGTACGTGTGCACCAGCTGCGAGGCCCCGCTCGAGGTCGTGCAGTCCTTCAGCGACCCCTCGCTCACCGAGTGCCCGGCCTGCGACGGCGGCAAGCTGCGCAAGGTCTTCTCGGCGGTCGGGGTGGTCTTCAAGGGCTCCGGCTTCTACCGCACCGACAACCGGGCGGGCGGCGAGTCGGCGCAGCCGCGGCGGGCGACACGGCGGGGACGCCAAGCCGGCCCCCGCGAAGGCCGACTCGGCGCCGGCGGCCAAGGGCGAGTCGAAGGCGGCCAGCACGCCGTCGTCCTCGTCGTCGTCGTCTTCGATCGCCGTCGTCTCGGCTCCCGCCAAGCCCGCGGCCAAGTCCGCCTGACCGCGGCCGGCATTCCGGCTGTGGACAACCACGGAGCGGCCTGCCCGCGCGGCTAGCGTTGGCCCGTGACCGAGCCATCGCCACGCCCCGACGCCCGCGCCGAGATCGGCGTGCTCGGCGGCTCCGGCTTCTACGCCTTCCTCGACACCGTCGACGAGGTCGAGATCGACACCCCGTACGGCCCGCCGAGCGCGCCGCCGGTGCTGGGCACGATCGGCGGGCGGCGGGTGGCGTTCCTGCCCCGGCATGGCCGCCACCACGAGTTCCCCCCGCACCGCATCCCCTACCGCGCCAACCTGTGGGCCTTGCGCGCCCTCGGCGTGCGGCAGGTGCTCGCCCCCACGGCGGTCGGCGGGCTGCGCCACGAGCTCGGGCCTGGGGCGCTCGTGATCCCCGACCAGCTGGTCGACCGCACCACCACCCGCGCCGGCACGTACTACGACGGGCCCGGGGCGGTCCACGTGTCCCTGGCCGACCCGTACTGCCCGGCCGGTCGGGCGACGTCCGTCGAGGTCGCGCGGTCCGCCGGCTGGCAGGTCGCCGACGGCGGCACCCTGGTCGTGATCGAGGGGCCGCGCTTCTCCACCCGCGCCGAGTCGCGGTGGTTCGCCTCCGCCGGCTGGTCCGTGGTCGGGATGACCGGGCACCCCGAGGCGGCCCTGGCCCGCGAGCTCGACCTCTGCTACACCAACCTGTCCCTCGTCACGGACCTCGACGCCGGCGTCGAGGCCGGCGCGGGCGTCACGCACGCCGAGGTGCTCGAGGTCTTCGCCCGCAACGTCAGCCGGCTGCGCGACCTGCTGCTCGAGGTGATCCCGCGGCTGCCGACGGAGCGGACCTGCGCGTGCGGCTCGGCCACCGAGGGCCTGCCGCTGCCGTTCGACCTGCCGTGAGCGAGCTGCTCCGATCCGTCGGCCGCGCGCGCCGGCGTCTCGGCCCGGCGCTGGACTCGGCCTGGGCCGGCCTGCGACCCGTCCGCCGCTGGCTGCGCCGCCGCCGCCGCGCCCTGGGGGCCGCGGCCGCCGGCGTCGCGGTCTTCACCGGCGATCTCGGCGCTGTCCCCTCCGGCGCCGGCCACCGTCTCGGCCGTCGTGGCCGCCCGCGAGATCCCCGCCGGATCGGTGCTGCAGGCCGCCGACCTGATCCGCTCCGAGGTGCCCGAGGCGCTCGCCCCCGCAGGCGCCCTCACCGACCCCGACGCCGCGATCGGGCGCCCGGTGGGCGGCGCGGTCCGACCCGGCGAGGTGCTCACCGACGTCCGCCTCGTCGGCGGGGCGGCCACCGCGGCCGGGGGCGGGCCGACCGACGCCGCGAGCGGCCTGGCCGCGGCCCCCGTACGCCTCGCCGACGCCGAGGCCGCGCGCCTGCTCCGCGCCGGCGACCTGGTCGACGTCCTCGGCGCCACCCCCGAGGGCTCGGCCGACGTCATCGCCGAGGCCGTCCGCGTGCTGTCCGTGCCGCGGCCACCCGAGGGCGGCGGGTTCCTGGCGGGCGACGGCGCGGCGGGGGGCGCGCTCGTCGTCCTCGAGGTCGACCGAGACACCGCCCGCGCCCTGGCCGGGGCCGCGGCGGCGGGCGTCCTGTCGGCCGCGCTCGTCGGCTAGCCACGGGCCCGTCTCGGCGCCGCTCGCTACGGTGGGAGCCCCTGCGACGAAGCGACGAGAGGACGCACCACATGCTCAAGGGCTTCAAGGACTTCATCATGCGCGGCAACATCGTCGACCTCGCGGTCGCCGTCGCCATCGGCGTGGCCTTCACCGCCGTCGTCGCGGCCATGACCAAGGCGGTCATCGAGCCGCTGATCAACCTGGTGCTCGGCGGCGGCGTCGACGGCGGCAAGTACACCGTCAACGGCCAGGTCTTCGACCTCGGGCTCCTCATCAACGCCCTGATCACGTTCGTGATCACGGCCGCGGTCATCTACTTCGTCGTCGTGGTCCCGGTGAACAAGGCCAAGGCCCGCTACGCGAAGCCGGCCGAGGAGGAGCCCGCGGAGACCGAGATCGACCTGCTCAAGCAGATCCGGGACTCCCTGTCCAAGACCGAGTGAGCGCACGCGCGCCGGTCGCGCTCGTCCGCACCGACCCCGACCGCGGGCTGACCGCGGCCGAGGTCGCCGAGCGGCTGGCCAGCGGCCGCGCGAACGACGCCCCCGACCCGCGCAGCCGCAGCCTGCAGGACATCGCGCGCGCCAACATCGTCACGAGCTTCAACGTCGTCATCGGCGTCCTCTGGGCGCTTGATGTTCATCGCCCAGGCGCCGATCCAGGACGCCCTGTTCGGCTTCATCATCGTCATCAACTCGGGGATCGGGATCGTCCAGGAGTACCGCGCCAAGCGGACCCTGGAGCGGCTGTCCCTGGTGGGCGAGGCCAAGCCCGTGGTGCGCCGCGACGGCGCCGACGTCGAGGTGCGCCCCGCGGCCGTCGTCCTCGATGACGTCATCGTGCTGCGGACGGGCGACCAGCTCGTGGTCGACGGCGCGATCCTCGAGGAGCAGGGCCTCGAGATCGACGAGTCGCTGCTCACCGGCGAGGCCGACCCGGTCGCCAAGGACGCCGGCGACGAGGCGCTCTCCGGCTCGTTCGTGGTGTCCGGCAGCGGCCTCATGCAGGCCACCCGGGTCGGCGTCGACTCGTACGCGACCCGGCTCGCCAGCGAGGCGCGCAAGTTCACCGTCACCCGCTCGGAGCTGATGGGCTCGATCATGCGGTTCGTCCGGGTGATGTCGTACATCCTGATCCCGGTCGGCGCGCTGCTGTTCTGGTCGCAGTGGCAGGCCACCCCGGACTGGCAGACCGCCCTCACCGGCACGGTCGCCGGGGTCGTCACGATGATCCCCGAGGGGCTCGTGCTGCTCACCAGCGTCGCGATGGCCGTGGCGGTGGTGCGGCTCGGCCGGCAGCAGGCCCTCGTCCAGGAGATGCCCGCGGTCGAGGTGCTGGCCCGGGTCGACGTCGTCTGCGTCGACAAGACCGGGACGCTGACCGAGCCCGGGATGCACCTGCAGGACGTGGTCGTCCTCGACCCCGGGGCTCCCGTGGACGCGGCGCTCGGGGCGCTCGGCGCCGCCGACGACAACCCCAACCCGACGCAGGCCGCCGTGGCCGCGGCGTACGCCTCGCCCGGCGCGGGCTGGCACTGCGACGCGATCGTGCCGTTCTCCAGTGCGCGCAAGTGGTCGGCCGCGCGCTTCGGCGCGCACGGCTGGTGGGTCCTCGGCGCGCCCGAGATGCTGCTCGCCGACGGCGACCCCGACCGCGCCAAGGCCGACGCGCTCGCCGGCTCCGGGGCCCGCGTCCTGCTGCTGGCCCGGTCGGCCGGCCGGGTGCGCCCCGGATCGCCGACGCCGGCGCCGGCGACCTCGCCCCGGCCGCCCTGCTGGTCATCAACCAGCGGCTGCGCGGCGATGTGCGCGACACGGTCGCCTACTTCCTCGACCAGCAGGTCCACCTCAAGGTCATCTCCGGCGACAGCCCCGCCACCGTGGGGGCGATCGCCCGGCAGGCCGGCATCCCCGGCGCCGAGGACCCCGTACGACGCCCGCGGGCTGCCCGAGGACCGCGAGGCGATGGCCGAGGTGCTCGACACCCACTCGGTCTTCGGCCGGGTCACCCCCGCGCAGAAGCGGGCGATGGTCGGGGCGCTGCAGAGCCGGGGGCACACGGTCGCGATGACCGGCGACGGCGTCAACGACGTGCTGGCGCTCAAGGACGCCGACCTCGGCATCGCGATGGGCTCCGGCGCGGGGGCGACCCGCGCGGTCGCGCAGATCGTGCTGCTGGACAACCGGTTCGCGGTCATGCCGTCGGTCGTCGCCGAGGGCCGCCGGGTGCTCGGCAACATCGAGCGGGTCAGCGACCTGTTCCTGACCAAGTCGTTCTACGCGTTGGTGCTCGCGGTCCTGACGGGCATCGCCACGCTGCCCTTTCCGTTCCTGCCCCGGCACCTCACGGTGATCTCGGCGCTCACCATCGGCGTGCCCGCGTTCTTCATCGCGCTGATGCCGAACAAGGCGCGCTTCCGCCCGGGCTTCTTCGCCCGGGTGCTCTCCTTCGCGATCCCCTCGGGCGTGATCTGCGCGGCCGGGGCCTTCACGTCGTACTTCGCGGCGCTGGCCACCACCGACAGCGACGTCACCGAGGCCCGGGTCTCGGCGACGGTCACCCTGGCGATCATGACGCTCTTCGTGCTCTACCTCGTGGCGCGGCCGATGGACCCCCTGCGGTGGCTGATCGTCGCGGTGATGGCCGCGGGATTCCTCGTCGTGCTCTTCGTGCCCTGGCTCTCGGACTTCTACGCCCTCGACCTCGGCGCCGACCCCCGGTCGGGGGAGGCGGTCGCGATCGGGGCCGCCGGCTGCGCGGCGCTGTGGGTGACCCGCGGCCTGGTCACCCGCTGGCGCGCGGCGCGCGGCGTCGCCGTCGGCACCGGCGACGTCGCCTAGACCCTGGCGTCAGCCGCCGTGGTGGGGAGGGACCTCGCGGCGGAGGCGCTCCAGGTCGTCCGGGTCGCGGTCGTACGGGTCGGCCGGATCGCGCTCGTCGGAGGTGGTGTCCGGCAGCAGCGGACGGTCGTCCTGCTCGCTCATGGCACGACGGTAGCCGGAGGGGCCAGGATGGGCAGATGCCTCCCGCCGAGTACCGCACGATCATCGAGCCGTTCCGGATCCACTCCGTCGAGCCGCTGCGGCTGACCACCGAGGACGAGCGGCGGGCGGCGCTGCGCGAGGCCGGGCTACAACCTGTTCGCGCTGCGCGCCGCAGGACGTGATCATCGACCTGCTCACCGACTCCGGCACCGGCGCGATGAGCCGCGACCAGTGGGCGGCGATCCAGCACGGCGACGAGTCGTACGCGGGGTCGCCGTCGTGGTTCCGCTTCCAGGCCGCCGTGCAGAACCTGTTCGACTTCCCGCACGTGATCCCGACCCACCAGGGGCGCGCGGCCGAGAAGATCCTCTTCACCGTGGTCGGCGGGCCCGGGCAAG
This sequence comes from uncultured Actinomycetota bacterium, assembly GCA_963818455.1. Lineage (GTDB taxonomy): Bacteria > Actinomycetota > Actinomycetes > CAVWCF01 > CAVWCF01 > CAWFSE01. The sequence goes on along the minus strand of CAWFSE010000009.1, from coordinate 52,407 downwards.
GTCGTCCCGAACAACACCCACTTCGACACCACCCGCGCCAACGTCGAGTACACCGGCGCCGAGGCCGTCGACCTGGTGATCGCCGAGGGCCGCGACCCGTCGTCGCTGCACCCGTTCAAGGGCAACATCGACATCGCCGCGCTGGACGCGCTGCTGGCCGAGCGCGGCGACGCGGTGCCGCTGGTCATGGTCACCATCACGAACAACAGCGGCGGCGGCCAGCCGGTGTCGCTGGCCAACCTGCGCGCGGTGCGCGAGGTCTGCGACCGGTACGGCAAGCCGCTGTTCCTCGACGCCTGCCGCTTCGCCGAGAACGCGTGGTTCATCCGCGAGCGCGAGGAGGGCCAGGGCGACCGCGACGTGGTCGACATCGTCCGCGAGTGCGCCTCGCTGGCCGACGGCATGACGATGTCGGCGAAGAAGGACCCGCTCGGCAACATCGGCGGCTGGCTCGCCGTGCGCGACGAGGCGCTGGCCGCGCGGTGCCGCGAGCTGCTCATCCTCACCGAGGGCTTCCCGACGTACGGCGGGCTGGCCGGCCGCGACCTCGAGGCGCTGGCCCAGGGGCTGCACCGAGGCCGTCGACCACGACTACCTGCGCTACCGCACCCGCTCGACGGCGTACCTCGGCGAGGCGCTGATCGCCGGCGGCGTGCCGTGCGTGCAGCCGATCGGCGGCCACGCGGTCTACCTCGACGCCCGCGCGCTGCTGCCGCACCTCGACCCGCTGCACTACCCGGGCCAGTCGCTGGCCGTGGCGCTGTACGAGGCCGGCGGCATCCGCGGCTGCGAGATCGGCACGGTGATGTTCGGCCGCCAGCCCGACGGCACGGAGCAGGCCGCCGCCATGGACCTGGTGCGGCTGGCGATCCCGCGCCGGACGTACACCCAGTCGCACATCGACTACGTCATCGAGGTGGTCCTCGGGGTGGCCTCGCAGGCGGCGGACCTGCCCGGCTACCGGATCGTCGACGAGCCGCCCTCGCTGCGGCACTTCACCGCCCGCTTCGAGCCGGTGCCGGCATGACCGCGCCGCGCGTGGCCGCCTCCGGGCCGGGTCGTGCTGTTCGGGGCGACCGGGTTCACCGGCCGGCTCGTGGCCGAGGCCCTCGTCCGCCGCGAGCTCAGCCCGGTGCTCGCCGGCCGCAACCGCGGCGCGCTGCAGTCGCTGGCGCGCGAGCTCGAGCCGCTGGGCGAGGTGTCCGGCGTCCTCGCCGCGGACTCCGCCGACCCCGCCTCGGTCGAGGCGCTGGTCGGCCACGGCGACGTGCTGGTCACCACCGTCGGGCCGTTCTTGAAGTACGGGCTGCCGGCCCTGCGCGCGGCCGTCGGCCAGGGCGCCCACTACATCGACTCGACCGGCGAGCCGGCCTTCATCCGGCGGGTCTTCGAGGAGTACGGCCCGCTCGCCGAGGTCTGCGGCTCGGTCCTGCTGACGGCCTTCGGGTACGACTTCGTGCCCGGCAACCTCGCGGCGGCGCTGGCGCTGTCCGACGCGGTCGCGGCCGGGCACGAGCCCACCTCGGTCGAGGTCGGCTACTTCGTGCGCGGGCTGCGCGGGGGCGGGCCCGGTGGCGGCAGCGCGGTGGGATGAGCGGCGGCACCCGCGCCTCGTCGGCCGGCTTCCTGCTGGAGTCGTCGCACGTGTGGCGCGGCGGGCGGCTGCGGGGCGAGCGCGGCGCGGCGTCGGTGCGCTCGTTCGAGGTCGGCGGGCACGAGCGGCCGGGCATCTCGATCGGCGGCAGCGAGCACCTGGCGCTGCCGCGGCAGTGGCCGGCGCTGCGCGACGTCGGGGTCTACCTGGGCTGGTCGGGGCCGATGTCGCGGCCGCTGCAGGTCGACCACCGGCGGTGGTCGCCGCCGCCCGCGCGGTGCCGCTGCTGGGCACGGCCGTCTCGCGGGGCATCCAGGCGGTGGCGGGGCGGGTGGCGCCGGGCTCGACCGGCGGCCCGACGGCCGAGGAGCGCGCGCCCGCGCGCACCTGGGCGGTCGCCGAGGTGTGGGCCGAGCGGGTCTCGCGCGGACGAGGCGAGCCGGTCGCGCGCGTCGAGGTCGAGGGCCCCAGCCCGTACGACCTCACCGGCGAGCTGATGGCGTGGGCGGCCGGCGAGCTGGCGGGCGGGCGGGTGTCCGGGCCCGGGGCCCTGGGCCCGGCTGAGGCCTTCGGGGTCGAGGGGATCGCCGACGGCTGCGCGTCGCTGGGCCTGGTCCGGGTGCCGCCTGCGCGACGCCGGGTAGCCGCCGGGGCCCGCGCAAACGAAAGACGGCCGCCCCCCGTGCGCGGCCGTCGGTTCGTCGGTGCTGAGTGCGCTGGGCCGCTTAGGCGCGGCCCCGCAGCACGTCGAGCCGCTCCGCGAGCAGCTGCTCCAGCTCGGCGTCGGTGCGCCGCTCGCGGAGCATGTCGAAGTGGTTCTTGTTGGCCGACTCGGTGCGCGGGGAGGTCAGCGCGCGGCCCTCGGCGGTGCCGCCGACCCGGCGGGCGGCGGTCTCGTCGCGGTGCGCGTGCCGGCCGCACTTGGGGCAGTCCCACATCGCCGGGATCTCCTCGTCGAGCAGCTCGACCGCGAAGGTCAGCGTCGTCGAGTGGCCCATCGGGCAGTGGTACGTCTGCGGCGCGGCCGGGGCCGGGCCGACGTGGTGGTCGGTCTCAAACGAGTGGGTGCTCAGGCTGACGCCACGCAGAGCGGTCACGGGGGGTGCTCCTTGCTGGATGGTGCGGGTGAATGCGCCGGGCTGGGGCGCATGCTGGTCTGACGCTGGAATGCCCGGTGGGATGCCTCTTCACGCTGTGACGTGCGTCACGTGGCGAGTCGGATGTGCCCGGTACGGTCGGGATGTGACCGAGGCCACACCCGCGGCAGCTCCCCCGGCTCGGTCCGGGGCGCATCATCGGCGTCAACCATGTCGGCCTCTCGGTTTCTGACCTGGAGGCCGCCGTCCAAACGCTGACGGCCCACCGATTCTCCCACATCGCCGGGTTCGCCTGGACCAGCGGAGCCGCCGACGTCGACGCCGCGCTGGGCCTCGAGGGGTCGGCCGCCGAGGTCGCCGTGCTCCAGGGGGCCAACGCCTACCTCGAGGTCTTCGCCTACTCCTCGCCGCCGCCGCGCGACGGCGCCGCGTCCGGCGTCCAGGCCGACTGGGCCGACACCGCCGCCGGGCCGTGGCTGCGCTCCGTCCGGTGGCCGGCCGCCGACGCCGACGCGGTGGCGACGTGGTGGGCCGACGTGACCGACGAGGTGGGGGTGGCGCCGCTCGATCCGGACGCGGCGGCGCCTGGCGCGCCGCCGCGCCGGATGTGCGACCTCGGCGGCAACCACGTCTGCCTCGACGTCGTCGGCATCGACGCGGTGTTCGCCGCGCTGGTCGCGCGCGGCGCGACGTACGGGCAGGCCCCGGCGCCGATGCCCGGCGGCCTCGCCTCGGTCGGCTACCTGTGGGATCCCTGGGGCAACGCCTTCGAGCTGCTGGAGTCCCACGACGAGCGCGCCACCCTCTGGCGCGGCCGGCTCGGCGGGTCGGTCGGCCCGGTCCCGCGGGCACGGCGGCCCCCGCGCGGCACGGCGCCCCTGGCGGGAGAGTGGGGCCATGAGCGACCGCCCGCCCGCGGACGCCGCCACGGAGTCCGGCCGGCCCGCCCCCGAGCGCCGCCCGGTGACGTACGTCCGGATCGAGCCGCGCCGCCTGCGCCAGGCGGTCATCCTCACGCTGGTCCTGTTCGGCGGCTTCCTGCTGGCGCGGTGGGCGTTGAGCGCGCTGGGCGGCTTCCTGCTGCTGGTCCTGCTCTCCTGGCTGTTCGCGATCGCGATGGAGCCCGCCGTGGTCGCGCTCGCCCGCCGCGGCTGGCGGCGCGGGGCGGCGACCGGGGTCGTCATGCTGGCCTTCGTGCGTCGCCGGGGCGGCGTTCCTCGGGCTGTTCGGCAGCCTGCTGTTCAGCCAGGCGTCGGAGTTCATCACCAACCTGCCCGCGCTCGTCGAGGACACCGTCGCGCAGGTCAATGAGTGGTTCAACCTCGAGCTCGACCCCGACACCATCCTCGACCAGCTCAACCTCGACGCCAGCAACCTCACCGGCATCGCCACCGACGTCGCCGGCGGCATCGTCGGCATCCTCGGCTCGATCGCCACGCTGCTCTTCGACCTGCTCACGATCCTGTTCTTCGCCTTCTACATCTCCGCCGACAGCCCCCAGCTGCGCCGCACCATCGGCGGCTGGCTGCCCCCCGACCGGCAGCGCTCCTTCGTCGCCGTCTGGGAGATCGCGGTGCTGAAGACCGGCGGCTTCGTCGTGTCCAAGGTCGTGCTGTCGGGGCTGTCGGCGTGTCTTCCACTCGCTGTTCTTCTACTTCATCGACCTGCCGTTCTGGCTGCCGTTGGGCATCTTCACCGGCCTGGTCAGCCAGCTCATCCCCACCGTCGGCACGTACCTCGGGGTGCTGCTGCCCGCCCTGGTGGCGCTGGCGCAGAGCCCCCTCGACGCGCTGTGGGTCGTGCTGTTCGCCACGGCGTACCAGCAGGTCGAGAACTACGTGTGGACCCCGCACGTCACCCGCCGCACGATGGACCTGCATCCGGCGCTGGCGCTCGCCTCGGTGTTCGTCGGGCGCCGCGCTGCTCGGCCCGATCGGCGCCCTGATCGGCATCCCGCTGATGGCCGCGGCCATCACGGTGATCCAGACCTACACCCATCGGTACGAGCTGGTGCCGGAGCTCGCGGCGCGCGAGGCCGGCGAGAAGCCCGACCGCCGGCCGGCCACCGACACGTCGATCGCCGACCCGGGCGATGGGGCGGTCGTCGATCCCCCGGCCCCGGCCGAGCCCCGCTTCGAGTAGACCCGATCGGGTCGGGGTCTTGACACCTAGCATTGCTAGGCATAGCGTCCCTCGGCATGAAGGGCCAGACGCTCAAGGGACACCTCGACCTGCTCGTGCTCGCGACCCTCGCGGCCGGCCCGCTGCACGGGTACGCCGTGATCGAGCAGCTCCGCGCCCGCAGCGGTGACGCGTTCGACCTCCCCGAGGGGACCGTCTACCCGGTGCTGCGGAGGCTGGAGGAATCCGGCCTGCTCGCCAGCCAGTGGCAGGAGGTCGGCGGCCGGCGGCGCCGCTCGTACCGGCTGACCGAGCAGGGGCGCGCCGCGCTCGTCGAGGAGCGGTCGGCCTGGGAGGCCTTCTCCGCCGCCGTGGGACAGGTCCTGAGAGGTGCGCCGTGGCCGAACCCGACCTGATCGCCGACTACCTGCGCTCGCTGCGGCAGTGCCTGCGCTGGCGCCCCGACGCCGCCGACCTGATCGACGAGGCCGAAGACCACCTGCGCCTGAGCGCGGAGCGGATCGCCCGCGAGTGCGGCGACCCCCTCCAGGCGCAGCGCATCACGCTCACCCGCTTCGGCGACCCCGCCGTCGTGGCCCGCGCCTTCGCCACCGCCCCCACGGAGGAGTCGTCATGCCCACACCGTTCACCCGCGCGGCCGGCAAGGTCGCCGTGGTCGCGGCGCTCGGCTGGCTCGCGCTGGCCGTGGTCGGCGCCTACGCCACGGGGGCGATCACGCCCGTACTCCGACTCGACGTACAACTGGTCATCCGTCGTCGCGACGGTGACCGTGGCCGCGACCGCGATCGCCCTGGTCGGCATGCTGGTCCGGGCCGGCGAGCGGTTCGGCCCGTGGATGTTCGCGGCCGTGGCCCTGTCCTGCCTCTCCCTGGTCGCCGCGGCCGCTGGTGACCTGGGGCATCGTCGTGTGGGCCCTGCTGATCTGGCTGGCCTGCGCCATCGCGCTGGGCCGCATGCGGGCGGCCGGCGTGCCGACCCGTCCGCTGGACTGGGCCTTGTTGGCCGCGTGGCCGGTCTCCCTCGGCCTCTGGCTGCTCGTGGACCTGCTCCAGCTCGGCCCGCTCGACAGCTACGGGGAGTACCCCGCCGCGGCGGCGACCGGCATCGCCGCGCTCGGCGTGCTGATGGCCGTCGGGCTGTTCGTCGGTCGGCCGCCGGCTGGCCGCCGAGGTCCCCGCCGACCTGCCGCGAGAGACCGCACCGGCCGCACCGGCCTGATTCGCTCGCCGACCGCCCGCACCACACCAACACACAATCGACCGCGCGCCAGGGCGCTGCCGCTGGCCCCGCACGCGGGGAGATGCGCTCTCGGCGCGGGCTCATCGACGCCGATTGTGTGTTGGTGTGGTCGGCCGGTTCTGATTAGCGCGGCTCTACGTCAATCTCTGGTTGACTGGGGCCATGCCCGCAGCCCGCCCCCGCCGTGCCACGTCCGACCGCCACCCCGTACCGCGACTCCGGCGGGAAGACGTTCGAGGACTACCCCCGGCCCTCGGTCGCCGTCGACGCCGCCGTCCTGACCGTCCCCCCGGATGCGGAGTCGCTGCACGTCCTGCTCGTCCGCCGCGAGGGGTCGCACCGCAAGGGCGCCTGGGCGCTGCCCGGGACGTTCCTGCACCCGGGCGAGACGCTCGCCGACGCAGTGCTGCGCGCGCTGCGGGAGAAGGCCGGCGTCGAGGGCCTCGCCCCCCGCCAGCTGCACGTCTTCGACGCGCCCGGGCGCGACTCGCGCGGCTGGGTGGTCTCGGTCGCCCACGCCGACGTCGTGGCCTGGTCGCGGATTGCGGACGCGGTCGAGTCGCAGCCCGGCGTCCGGGCGGTGCCGGTGGACGAGGTGCCGCGGCTGCCGTTCGACCACCAGCAGATCCTCGACCTCGCCGTCGCCGACGTCCGGGCGCGGTACGCCGAGGCCCCCGACCCGGACCGCCTGCTCAAGCCCCCGTTCACCTTGCTGACCCTGCGCCGGCTGCACGAGGCGGTGGCGGGCGAGCCGCTCTACAAGGACACCTTCCGCCGCCACATGCAGCCGCTGCTCAAGGAGACCGGCCGCCACCAGGAGGGCGTCGTCGGCAAGCCCGCGCTGCTCTACCGGCACCGGCCGGACGCGCTGAGCGCGCGCTGACGCGCGCGCTGTCGGACCCCCGCGCTAGCCTGAAAGCACGCTCCAGAGAGGCGGCTGTCGGTACCTGGCCGGCCGCCCGGCAACCCCCGAACCGTCGGTGCGGGGTGCCCCAGGGGAAGAGCGGGCCGAGCGCCCTCCGCGCCCGGCAAGACCGGCGGCCGCGCTGACCCGCGGCCGGCCCGACCCGAGGGGCCCGCCATGCCACGTCTCCCGATCCGCACCTGCGACCTGTACACCCCCGGCCACCAGGTGCACTGGATCCCCCCGCTTCGCGTGTACGTCGACGCCCCGCGCCGACCCGTCCGCGTCGAGGACCTCACCCCCGACGGCTGGTGCACCGTCCTCGACGGCGGCCAGGTGCTGCGCTGGTGGAACCACGACCCGCTCCGGCTGGCCGACCTGGTCGCCCTCGCCGACGGGCAGATGCTGCGCGTCGGCGACTCGACCTTCCTCACCACGCCCGTCCGAGACGGCAGCTGCTACTGGATCTACCTCGCCGAGGACGGCGACGCCGTGCCGCAGGCGGCAGCCGCCGGCAGGCCGCGCCGCCGGCGAGCCGCTCAGCGCCCACGACCTGCTGGAGGCGGCCAAGGAGATGGGCGGCGTCACCGCGCACGTCACCGCGCGACCGCCGCCGGCCCGACCCCTGAGGCGCCGGGCCCAACGACCGTTCCCTGAGCCGCCAGCCGCGGTGCATGCTGAGGGCATGGCCACCTCGGTGGTTCCGCGCCCGGCCGGGTGGTTCCCCGACCCGTATGGGACAGCCAGGTGGCGCTGGTGGGACGGCCGCGCCTGGACCGGCTGGACCGAGGCCGCATCGCGGGCCCGGGCTCGCCGACGCCCAGCCCGCCGGCCCTTTCCGCCGCCGCAGGCCTCGGGCCGAGCGTCGACCACCTCGCCTACGTCCGCCGGTTCGTCGCCGACGCCGTCGACCGAGCAGGCTGATCAGCGCCGAGGCCGCGCGTCGCCCTCGAGACCGCCGCCGAGGCGCGGCTCGACCACCTCGGCCGAGCAGGTCGCCGCAAGCGCCGCGGCCAGGCCGTACGCAGCAGCCGGCGCCGACCCGTCGCGCCGCTGCCCCACCCCGCCCCGGTCCCGCGCCCGGACAGACGTGGTGGGACCGCACCCGCGAGGCGATCGCCGCCGACCTGTCCGTGCACGGCCTGGCGTACCTCGGCGTGCTCCTCGTCTTCGCCGGCATCTTCGGAACGCTGGTGTGGGGCTTCCGGTCGTTCACCCCGCAGCAGCGCGCGCTGGGTCGAGCTCGGCGTCCCGCTCGTCCTGCTGGGGGCAGGCTTCGTCCTGAACCGCGCGGGCGCCCCGTACGTCGCCTCGGCGCTCACCCTGGCTGGCGGCCTGCTGCTGCCGCTCGTGCTCATCGCGTCCGTCCTCGACGGCGCGCCCTTCCCTCCCGACCCCGAGACCGAGGCCGCCCGGTACGCGACCCTGGTCGCCCTGCCGCTGCTGACCGGCATCGCGTACGGGCTGATCGGACTCAAGCGGCCGTCGAGCCCGCTGCGGTTCCTCGCCGGGCCCGCGCTCTGGCTCGCCGCCGCGATGGCCGCGCTGCCGATCGCCGGACCCGTGCTCGGGGGCTTCGCGGTCGCGACCCCGCACCCGGCCCAGATGGCCGTGGCGATGGCCGCGGTCCCGCTGACGCTGCTGCTCGTCCGACTGCCGGCGCTGCGCCCGCTGCGGGTGCCCACCGAGGTCTCCGCGGTGGTCGGCTCCGTGGTGCTCGTCCTGCTCGGCGCCCTCGCCTCGATCTCCGAGGACGCGGTCGGCTGGCCGCTCGCCGCGACCCTCGCGCTGGTCGCCGTCACCGCCGAGCTGCTCGCCGCCCGCGCCGACGATCGCGTGGTCAACGCGGTCCAGGTCGGCGCCGTGGCCGGCGCGGTGCTCGCGCTGGCCCCGGTCCTGGCCGCGGCGCCATGGGGGCTCGTCGGGCTTGTCGCCGGAGTCGTGCTCGCCGAGTGGATCGGCTCGCGCCGCCCGCGAACCGGCCGCAGCGCTGAGCGCGCTCGCCCTCGGCGGGGTCGCCGTCGCTCGCCCTGCTGGCCCCTCCGGGCTGGTACGCCGTCGGCGCCTTCGCCGCGCTGACGGCCTGGGCGGTGCTCCGCCACCTCAGGCCCGACGGAGTGGCTGCCGCCGCCGACCGCCGCGTGCGTCGTCGGGCTCGCGCCGCTCGGTGCGCTGGCCGGGCTCGCCGCCGAGACCTCGGCTCGCCGTCGCCGCCACCGCCGCCGGGGTCGGCCGCGCTCGCCGTCGCCGTCGCCGTCGCCAACCGGCAGCCCCGAACGCCTCTGGACTGCGGTCGCCGCCGGGTACGCCGCGGCGTCCATGGCGGCCGCCCTGCTGGCTCCTGCGGCCGACGGGGTCTGGTGGCGCGCGGGCGGGCTGGCCGCGGGCGCCGTCGCCCTCGGCGTGCTGCAGGCCGCTGCCTGCCGCGGCCCGCGCCTGGCCGGCGGTCACCGGCGTGCTCACGGCGGCGGGCCTGCTGATCGCGGAGACCCAGTCGAGCGTCGCCACCGCGGGCTGGCTGGCGGCGGCCGGGTGCGCGCGTGACCGTCGCCGCCGCCGCCCTGCCGCGGCGCGGGCTGCTCACGCACGCTGGGCTGGCGGGCAGCGCCGTCGCCCTCGTCGCCCTGGTGCTCGGGGTGGACGCCGACGCCATGCCGGAGACCTGGATCCCGGTCGGGGCGCTCTTCGTCGCCGTGGGCGCCTTCACGCTGGCCAGGCCGACCCCGCCCGGACCGGCGGACGCCGCACTGCCAGCCCGCGTGCGCACGGGGCTCGGCTGGGCGTACCTCGTCGTCGGCGCGGTCGTGCTGCTCAACGGCGTCGCCGCGATCGGCGCCTGGTGGACGGTGGGGGCGCTGGCCGCCGGCGCCGTCCTGGCCACCGCGGGCGCGTTCCTGCTGCGCTGGCCGGCCGACCTCGCCGCGTCGGCCATCGGCGCCGCCCACGGCCTCGCCGCCTCGGTCGCCGCCGCCGCCATCCTCGAGCCGAGCGCCGCGGAGTCCGCGACCACCGCGGCCCTGGCCTGCGGCGCCCTCGTGGTCGCCGCGGCCGCCGCCCAGTGGCTGCTGCCGCGCGAGCGGCTCGCCATCACCGGGCCGTGGGCGGTCCTCGGCCTCGTCGGGGTCCTGATCACGGCCGTGTGGGTGGGCAGCGAGCCCTCGTACGGCGTTCCCGACTCCGTGGCGTTCGCCGCCGCAGGCGGGCTGGCGCTGGCCGCCGCCGGTCTGGCCGTGGCCGCGGTCCGCCTGCCGGGGCTCGGCCTGTGGCATGCAGCCGCCCTGCTGCTGGTCGCCGCCATCCCGTACGTCTGGCTGGGCGCCGACGTCAGCCGCCGCCGTGGCCGCAGGGACGACGCTGGTCGCCGCGGCCGCCGCCGGCTTGGCCGTCGCCTTTGGCTGGGCCCGCAGGCCCGCCGCCCAGTGGGTCGGCCCGGTCCTGACCCTCGCCGCCGGCCTCTGGTGCGTGGGCGCGCTCCTCGCCGAGGGCGACCCCGACCTGTGGGCGCTGGCGCTCGCGATCGCCGCCGTGCTGATCGCGGTCGCCGGCCTGGTCGGGCGCGCGCCGCTGGTCGTGGGCGCCGCCGCCGCGCCCGCGTACGCGGCCTGGGTGCTCATCGTCGCGACCCACCTGACCGACGCGGAGGCCCCCTGGTACTCGATCCCCGCCGGCCTGGCCCTGCTCGGCGTCGTCGGCGCGATCCGCTGGCACCTGCGGGCGCAGGGCGCTGGCGACCGCGGCGGCGAGGTGGTCGTCCTCGAGCTCGTCGGCATGCTGGTGCTGGTCAGCGCCCCGGTCGTGAACGCGGCGGACGACCCGGCCAGCGCCGGCCTGGCGCTGGCGCCTCGGCGTCGGGCTCGCCGCGCTGGGGGATGGTCACCAAGGTGCGCCGCCGCCTCGCCTTCGGCGCGCTGACCGTCCTCGTCACGCTGGTCGTCATCATCGCCGCGCCGCTCGTCGGCCTGCTGCGCACCTGGACCGGCCCGCTGCTGTGGGCCCTGGTCGCCCTCGCCGGGTTGGCCGCGCTGCTCATGGCCGCATTCCTCGAGCGCGGGCGCGGCGCGGTCCGCAGCCTGTTCGACCGCGCGTCCCGCACGTTCGCCGACTGGGAGTGAGCGGTGGCCAGGCGCCAGGGCAGCGGCCCCGACCTGCGCGCCTCGGCCGAGCGCGCCGGCGTGCGAGATCCGCGGGTGCTCGCGGCGATCGAGTCGGTGCCCCGCGAGGCGTTCCTGCCCGCCTGAGTTCGGAGCCGACGCGGCCGCCGACCGCCCGCTGCCGATCCCCGAGGGGCAGACCACCAGCCAGCCGAGCCTGATCGCCTTGATGGTCGAGGCGCTGCACCCCCGCGAGGGCCTGCGCGTGCTGGAGATCGGGACCGGGTACGGGTACGAGGCCGCCGTGCTCGCGGCCACCGGCGCCGAGGTGTGGACGATCGACGTCTTCCCCGCGCTCGCCGCGGCCGCCGCCGCGAACCTCGGCCGCGCTCGGCGTCGACGACGTCCACGTGCGCGCCGGCGACGGCTCGCTCGGCTGGCCCGAGGAGGCGCCCGTTCGACGCGGTCATCGTCGCCGCCCGCTGCGACGCGGTGCCGCCCGCGCTGGTCGACCAGCTCGCCGAGGGCGGCCGGCTGGTCGCCCCCGTCGGGCGCGCGTGGGACGAGCGGTGCCTGGTCTACGAAAAGCGCGAGGGGGCCCTGGCGGTCGTCGCCGACCTCGGCGGCGTGCGCTTCGTGCCGCTCCTGCGCGGCCGCCCGTGACCGGTGCCGTGGCCCGCCCGTCAGCCCGGCGCCCGCCCGCGCTGGCGGCGCGTCGGTGCGCTGCGCCAGCACGATCACCAGCCGCAGGGCCACCGCGATGAGGACCAGGTCGGCCAGCATCTGCACCGAGACGACGATCCGCGCCACGTCGTCGACCGGGGCGATGTCGCCGAACCCCACCGTGGTGAGCACGGTGATCGCGAAGTAGATCGCGGCCACCCGGTTGAGCGGCTCGCTGAAGGCCTCGGGGTCCGCGGTCGCGAGCGTCACGTAGATCAGCGCGAAGCCGACCACGAAGACCGCGAGGATGAAGACCAGGGCCTCGGCGCCGGCGACCAAGGGATACGGGCTGCGCATGATCCGGCGGACCTGGCGCAGGAACACCACGGCGAAGCCGAGCAGGGCGGCGAACGCCGCGGCCAGCAGAGCGCTGGACGCCGTCGAGTTCCGGCTGAGTGGGAGGGACCGCGTAGAGCGCCACCATCGCGGCGAGCGCCACGGTGACGCGCACGACGGCGCGGGCGATCACCTGCGGGGGGATCCGGGCCGCCTCATCCTGACCTTCGTTCGCTTCACTCACGTCCTGGCTCCGCGATCGCCGAGTGCCTCATCCGGGCGCGGAGCGTATCGCGGAGCCGGAGCGCTCAGCCCGGACCCGGGCTGCGAACCTCGCCTCCGGGCGCCGGGTGTCAGCGCCAGGTACCCGAGCAGGGCCAGCAGCGCGACCTGGAGGCCGGTGAGGACGGCGCCCCACGCCAGGGACAGGTCGGCCGCCGTGCCGTACGCCAGCGTACAGGCCCACCACCGCGAGCTGGATGACGGCGCCCACGCCCCAGAGCCGCCGCCGGTCGACCCGGGCCAGGAGCACCGCCCCCACGGCGTACGGGACGAAGAGGAACAGGTAGGCGCCGTACGTCGTCTCGACGCCCGAGGCCATCTCGTCGGCCCGCACTGTGAAGAACAGGATCAGGTAGAGCACCGCCGCGACTGGCGCAGATCGCCGCGCTCACATACCGCAGCGTGCGGCGGAGCGGCGCGGCTGGATGAGCGAACGTGCTGCGTCTGAAGGGTCATCGCCATGTGGCTCGCCTCCCTCTTCTCACCTCCACGGTGGCGAGCGAGAGGGTACGGCGCCAGAGGCCATCGGCCCGAGGCACCCGGGCTCGTTGATCCAGAGCTGAGCGCCCGCGCGATCGAGCGTCGGGTGAGCGTTGCCGAGGTCTGGCCGCGGCTGCCGCCGCATACCCGGCTAGCGCCCCAGCAACGTGTCGATCTCCTTGACCAGGACCCGAAGCTCAGACCAGGCGGCCGTTCACGATCAGGGCGATGCGCCGGGACGTCTGCCTGCCCTTCCTCGTGAGCCGCGACCTGCACGCCCCGCCGGTCGCCATCTGCTGCGCCTGAGTGCGGCTGACCAGCCCGCGCGGCCTCCAACCGGTCGAGCAGCTTGCCTCACCCCGCCGCTGGACAGCCCGGTCAGCTCCTGGATCGCGCCGGGGCGCTGCGGCCCCTCAAGGTCCAGCCAGAACAGCGTCACGACGCTGGCGTTGGAGGCGAGGTCCGGCCCGAGGCGACTCGCTGATGCTCTGCGAGCAGGTCTAGGCCCAGACGCCCGAGGAGACACCAGGGTCCGCTGGGCCGGCTCCAGCGAGTCAGTCGCCACGGCGCGACCCTAGCCATGGCCCAGGTCGTCGGCGGACCGTGCCGCCCCAGGTGTGGGTTCAGACGCTGTCACGCCTCCGCGTGGGCGTCCGCCTCCGCGTCCTCGCCCTGCTTCGCGGCGGCGATCAGGCCGGCGTCCCCCGCGTCAGGGCCGCGGCGACCGGCCGGCATCGCCGTGCTGCCTGCCCGTGTGGGCGAGCTGGTCGACCCCCGCGCCGTGGCACCGGGGTCGTGGCGGCGAGGCAGGCGTTGCCGTGGGTCCGCTGCGGGGTCGGCGCCGCTGCGTCTGCGGCGGGCTGCGCGGTGACGACGACGTGCTCCTGCGGCTGAGCGGCGGGACCTCGCGTCGGGGTCGGAGTCTGCTGGGTCACGCGGGTGGCGTCTGCTGCGGGACCTGGGACGGGACCACGACGGTCGGCCTGCGGAACTCGGTCGGCGTGGTCGTCTGCGCAGCGTCTCGATCGTCTGCGGCGGCTGCGCGGTGACGACGACCGAGTCTGGCCCGGCCTGCGCCACGACCTGCGCGACGAGCTGCGGGGTGAAGTGGATCGGGTTCTCGCCGTTCATCAGGACGATCCCCTGGGTGAGGACCCAGCGGTCGACCGACGTCCAGCGTCGCGCCGCCCCAGTGCTTCACCCCGCCCCCTGCGTGCACGGTCTGCGTCTGACCGGGCTGCAAGCGTCACCGTCTGCGTCGTGGCCACGCTGCCCCCGTGGCCGTGGTAGCCGCTGACGGTGAGGGTCACGGCGTGGTGCGAGGTGTTCTGGATCTCCAGGTCCGTGCCGCTGCCGCCGTGCGGGTGGGCCACGAAGCGCAGGCCGGTCACGGCGTCGGTCGCCGCCGTCTGCCAGGACCCGTCCACCAGCACCACCGCGGTGTTGCCGGTCGCCCCGGTGGTGGAGGCCGAGGCCGCGGTGGGGGCCAGCATGCCGACCCCCGTGACGGTGACGAGCCCGAGGGTGACCGCCGCGGCGGCCTTGGCTCCGGAGAGGTGCCCGTAGACCAGGTGGACGCCGTCGTAGACGGCCGCGACGTCGCCGTCGAACTCGTTGATGAGCCGGACCACCGCCGCGGGGTTGCCCGTGGCGACGGACGAGCCCGGGAGCTCCTTGGGGTGCAGCAGCTGGCGGCCGCCGGGGGCGTCGAGCACGGGGTGCACGACGAGGGCGAGGTCGTCGCCGCCGCGCAGCACGCGATCGAGAGGCGAGGCGTCGGAGATCGCCCTCATGGCGACGCCGGCGGACGCTGCGACCTCGCGGGCGCGGACCTCAGCCTCGGGGGTGCGCGGCTCCTTCGTGCCCTCGGTGGGCTCGACGAGCAGCACGTCCGAGCCGAGCAGCTGGGCGAACGAGACCGCGTAGAGCAGGCCGTAGCCCGACATCTCGCCGGTGTCGGTCAGCCAGGCGACCCGGCCCGACCGCTCGCCGTTGCGCAGCACGTGCACGGCCACCAGCGGGATGTCGAACTCCGTCGACGCCGCCGCGCCCTGCAGGCAGCGGCCGACGAACCGCTCCGGCTTGTCCGGGGTGGACGAGGCGAGCACCACGATCTTTCGCTGCGCGCAGCCCAGGATCGCGTCGCGCACATCACCGATCTCGCCGCCGTCCTCGATCGGGACTTCAGGGTTGACCGCCGCCCAGCGGGCGCTGACGTCGCCCTCGCCCTTCTGCCGGAAGGCGACCGCCGACGAGGCCCCCAGGGCTGCCCGCCGCAGCGCGGCGTCGTCGAGCCGATCGGCGTTGAACAGCCCGATCGGAAGGTGCGGGACGGCCTCAGAACCCTGGACAGACATCCTGACCCCCTGCTGTCAGCGGCGATAGCCCCAGCCGAGGCGACCCGACCGCAGCGGACAACGCCAAACAAATCTTCGCGAGTAAGAGAAACTAGAGGCGGGCAGAGGCACCCGCAACTCGGGGGCTTGACAAGCGCGGAACCCCGAGAAGTCCTCCTCGAGTCCGGCGGTCGCAGGGCCTGGGCTTGGCCTGGTCGCCGCCACGTCCGCGGGCGCGCTACCCAGGAGTCAGTCGGTCGTCGCCCTCAGCCGCCCCGGGACCGTGCCGCCCCGCGGACGCAGCGGAATCAACGGCCGTCTTCCGATTCGCGGGGCAGCCGCGCCTCTGGCAGGACGCCGGTGCCCGCGGCCGTGCGAGCAGCGTGAAGTCGCAGGGTGGTCGCGTACCCTGGAGCTGACCCTCGAGCCCCCTGCGACGGCCCCCAGCGTCGTTCGGCTCGTTGATCCTAGTTCGCTCTGGACGGAGTCCGCTCAAGCGCGCTGCGGCCAGCGCGCGAGCACGGCGTCAGCCCCTGGCATCGGGCCGTTGATGTCGTCGCCCTGCACCGCGGAGCCGGCGCCGGACGTTTGAAGACGCGCACGCATAGCGCTCGTCAAGTCCAGCAACGCCCTGGTTGCCTCTCGGTGCTCGTCGGCGCTCGAGCTGAAGCTGCATGGTTGATCGTGACTAACCCCGTGCTGGACGCGCTCGCCGGTCGACCCCGGCGTGCCCCTGAGTCCGAACACCTTCCGGCCGTCGCCGTGCCGGTCGATGTCCTAGCACCGCGGTTGATCGGCGACCGAGCGGCCGCCCTGGACCCCTGGCGAGCCCAGCGACCAGGGCGCTGCAGAATTGCATGTCCGCCGAGCAGGCCAGGCTCGCCATCGCCGCCCACGCGGCCGGACGGAGGCCCGCCTCCACGAGTGCCGGCTACCACGTCCTGACCGAGCACGAGGCCGACTCGGCGATCCCGCCCGCCGCTGGCCCGAAGCCGTGACTGATGGCCGCCTTCGATCGGCGCGGTGACCGGTCCCGCTCTCACCGGCGCCTGCAGGGCCTGCAGGTCATCTCGCGTCCATGGGCTCCTCCTCGGGGTGGGAGCTACTGTCGACCTCGCAGCCCACCGCCGCAAGGGCCGCCGGGGCGATTCGGTGCGGGGCCGCGCGAGCAGAGAGCGCAAGGGATGGCGCACACCTGGCCGCCCACCACAGTGCGGGTGTCGACGTTGGGGCTGCGACCGCTTCGCGCCCTCGGAACCCAGCAGTCAGTCGGTCGTTGATCCAGCCCTCCCGGCCGGGCCGCATCCCGCGGCTGGCGGGGCATGCGGCTACCTCCGGGGTTGCACGGCTCACTCCTCGTGAGTCGCCCGGGCCTTGCCGCCCGCGCCGTTCGTACGGGCGGTAGGTCGGCCGCTGAGCCCGCGCGCCTCCCCAGCCGTCGCACGCTAGGTTGCGGGGCCGTGGCTGCGGAGGTGTGCGACGGGTACTCGTTCCTGCTGGCCGCCGAGGACGTGCTTCCGATCGTCCTTGGCGCGGTCGGCTTCCTCGCGCTGGCGCGGAGGACCGCCGCCGACCTGCCGCGGCGGGCGTGGCTGGGGTACGCGGCGGCAGGCGTTCTTGTCGCCGGCTCGGCCGTCGCCGGCCCGCTGCGCAAGGCGCTTGATCGCCGGCGGCGCGGATTGCGGCGACATCGCCTGGCTGCGGCTGCCGTTCTTCTGCGCGCTGCCCCTGGGCTTCGCGGTGCTCGCCTGGCTGGTCCGGCAGGTGCGGCTCCAACGCGACGTGGCCGCGTGGCCGTACGCCGTGGCTGTTCTCGCGGCCTGGGCAGGTTTCGCGGCGACCGGCAAGACGACGGTCCTACTCGGCGTCGGCGGGCTGCTCGCCGTGGCCCTGGGCCTCGAGGCGGCGACGTTGGCCCTCCGGCAGGGCGACCGGTTGGGGGCCGCGCTCTTCGCCGCCTACTGCGCTCGGCACCCTCGCGCTGCCCGTGCTGGCATCGGCGGATCCGGGGTCGCCCACCCTGGCCCTGTGGTTGGAGCAGGCGGTCAACACGACGTCGCAGGGGTTGTTCGCCCTGGCCAGGCGTTCGCCTGGTGCGCCAGAGCGCCGGCGCAGCCGAGCGGGCCACCGCGCCGTGAGCAGGCCACCCGACCCCAGTGCCCAGTCCCTGCCGGCTCGCGCCGCAACCATCTCGCTGGGATGATTCCGCCGTCCGCGTACCGTCTGTGGCCCCCCAATCCCCGGAGATGACGACATGGCGATGCCCCCGCCTCCCGCTGGCTGGACCCGCCTGCAGCTGAAGAGCAAGTTCGGCGCGGGTCGCGACTTCATCGTCCTGGACCCGGAGACCGAGGAGCAGCGGTACTACGTCGACGGGCACATGGGGACCCGCCCCAAGGCGGAGGTGCAGGACGCCGCCGGCAAGGACATCTACTCCATCCGCGGCTCCCTGCTGGGGATCCCCAAGCACATGACCATCACCAACGCCGACGGGGAGGAGGTCGCGTGGCTCAAGGCCAAGACCTTCTCCCCCATCAAGACCAAGATGAACCTCGAGGTCGCGTCGGGTGAGCCGTGGGCGCTGGAGGGGAGCTTCATCGAGAAGAACTACTCGATCACCTCGGGCGGGGCGCCGATCGTCAACATCACCCAGAAGTGGGTGACGATCCGCGACTCCTACACCCTGGACGTCGCCGACGGGGTGGACCCCGGCCTCGCCCTGGCGGTCCTGTGGGCGGTCGACCGCTGGGTCGAGCGCGACTAGCGCCGGCGCCGCCAACCGGGGCCCATCGCCGCCCTCAGTCCGATGGGCCGCTTGACACCGCTCCGAGCGCGACCTGCCGGACCTGTCTGGCCGGCGGCCCCCTCCGGATCCGCAGCCAGCGCCTGGCTCAACTCGCGGGCCAGCGTGCCGAAGTCCCAGTCCCGTCCCGACTCCCACGCCGTGTCGAAGTCCTCGCCGAGCGCCCCGCGCACTCCCTCGACCATGAGGGCCGAGTAGGAACGCATCAGCGGCCACGCCGAGAACCCCGACCGCTCCCGCAGCCCCGAGGCGCCGCCGAGCAGGCGGGCCGCCCGAAGCGCATCACCGCCAAGCAGGGCACAGGCGGCCACTCCCTCGGCCGAGTACGCCAGAACCTCGGCGTTGCGCGCAGCGCTCGCGTAGGCGACGGCCTCCGCGAGCGCGTCGCGGGCCTGGGCCACGTCTCCGACCAGCAGGCGTTGGAAGCCCCTGAAGTCGGCCATCAAGGCCGCCAGGTACGGGTTGTCGATCCGCTCAGCGATCACGAGCCCGTTGGCCATGCTCTCGGCGGACTCCTCGGTCCTGCCCATGCCGGCGAGCTGCATCGAGCGCGTGACAAGGCACACCGCCTGGAGGAAGGGCTGGTCCATGGCGGCGAAGCCCTCGGCGGCGACCGCGAACTCGACCTCGCCGCCCTCCAGGTCATCGCGGGCCGGCGCCAGGCATGCGCTCATGAAAGCCGTGAGGGTGCGGCCCTCTAACGACCCCTTGAGGAGCGGCGCCGACCGCTCCAGCCACGCCGCGGCCTGTTCGTCGTCGCCCTCCTCGAAGGCCCCCGCGCACAGGGTCCACCAGCCGAGGCCGCGCAGCTCGGGGTCGAGGTCGGTCGCGTCCGCCAGGGCCGGTTCCGCCCATGCGCGGGACTCCTGCGCCCGATGGCTGAGCCAGTAGAAGACCCAGAGTCGGCTGGCGATGAGCGCCAGAGCCGCTGCGTCGCCGTCGGCTTGCGCCCGGGCCACCGCCGCCCGCAGGTTCGCCGCCTCGGCCTCGAGGCGCTCCAGCCACTCCACCTGGCTCGGCCCGGCCAGGCCGATCGAGGCCTCCGCGGCCAGTCGAGGATCCACTCGCGGTGTCTGCGGTCGAGCCGCTCCCGGCCGCCCTCCGCCTCCAGCCGCTCACGCGCGTACTCGCGCACGGTCTCCAGCATCCGGAAGCGGGGCGCGTCCGGGGCCGCCCCGTCCACCGTCAGCAGGCTGTGGTCGACCAGGGTGGCCAGGGCCTCCAGGGTGTCGGCGTCGTCGAGCCCGGCTGCGGGCTTGTCCTCGCAGAGCACGCACACCCGCTCGACGGCCGACAGCGAGGCGCTGCCGACGAACGTGGACAGCTGGTTCAGCAAGTCGCTGGCCGGCGCGGGGAGCATCGAGTAGCTCCAGTCGAGCGTGGCCCGCAGGGTGCGTTGCCGCTCCGGCAGGTCGGCCAGGCGGGCCGCCGGCAGCTCAAGCGGATTGGACAGCCGGGCGAGCAGCCCGGTCGACCCCAGCACCCGCACCCGCGCGGCCGCGAGCTCGAGCGCCAGCGGCAGGCCCTCAAGGCGCTCGACGAGCTCGCGAACGGCCGGTCCTTCCACCGGATCGGTCGGGTCGATGGCGGTGTTCGCGGCCGCGGCCCGGTCGAGGAACAGGGCCAGCGCGGGGGGCACCTCGCCCTCGGCTGACGCCAGGCGCAGCGTCGGGACCGCGAAGTCGAGCTCGCCGCTGAGCAGCAGGCGGCGCCTGCTGGTGACGACCACGACCAGGTTGGCGCAGGCGCGCAGCAGGGCCGAGATGTCCCGGGCGGCGTCGATCACGTGCTCGGCGTTGTCGAGGACCAGCAGGAAGCGCCGCGGACCGGAGATGACCTCGGCCACCGAGTCGACGGCGGACCGGCTGCCCTCGAGCTTGACGCCGAGGGTGTCGGCGATGGCGCGCATCACGAAGGAGGCCTCGGGCACCTCGGCGAGGGGGACGAAGACCCTGCCGCCGGGGAAGTCGTCGGCCATGGCCTCGGCCGCGGCCATGGCGAGCCGCGACTTGCCGATGCCCCCCATGCCGGTGAGCGTGATCAACCGCATCCCGGGGCGCCGGATCATGGCGATGACCTCGGCGAGCTCGCGCTCCCGCCCGATCAGGTCGGTCGCCGCAGCCGGCAGGCGGACCGGGCCTGCCTCCGGCTGCAGGTCCCCCGCGTTCCACGCCCCGACCGCCTCCGCGACGTGACCCTGGAACCGTTCGGCCAGGAGCTCGGCGAGATCGGTGGCGACCTGGGTCCCCAGGTCGTCGGCGTCTGAGAAGACCCGCAGCCGGTCGCCGGCCCGGCGCATCTGCTCGAGCATGCCCGCCAGCCGGTCCTCGCGCCCCGAGGCGGGCTCCTTGACGTACATCAGGCGCGGATGGCCGCCGCTCAACCGGTACTCGTCCTCCAGCCCGCTGAAGTCCATGCCGGGGGCCACCCACCCGTACCGCTCCCAGTAGACGCCCACGAACACATGGGACTGCTCCAGGTACGACCGGTAGAGCGCCCGCGGCGGATGCGGCCGGGCGCCGAGCTCGAACATCACCGGGGCGAGCCGCAGGGACTCCACCGCGGCGCGGACGGCCGAGCGCTCCGGGGCCAGCTCGCCGAGCGTGGAGCTGACGAACACCCGCAGGCGCTGGTCGGGGGTGAGGATGGTCGACCCGCTCATACCCGCACCTGCTCTCGTCGGCCGTCCAACGCGCGCGCCACCATCTCCTCCAGCGAGGCCGTCCGCCCGGCGCGGACGCCCGCGTCGAAGGCCTGGGGGTCCCGGGCCCGCTCCCGGCCCGGGCCTGCTGGTACTGCCCCTCCTCGCTGGCCGCCCGCGGTGCGCCGATCGCCTCGCGCAGGCCCTCGGCGGCTCCGTAGAGCCAGCCGGAGTCCCCGGCTCGTCCCTCGGCGCCGACCGCTCGCGCCAGGATCTCCACGGCGTCGACGAGATCCCACGTGTTGCCCAGGCTGGCGAAGCCGTGCACGCCCTCGCGCGCCAAGGCGGAGCCGCGTTCGCCCTGTCCGCGGAGGATGGCGACCAAGCCGAGGTTCTCGTGCCCGCGGGCGATGTTCTCCGCGTCGCCGAGACGCTGGGCCAAGCCCAGCGCCCGCGTGAGGTGCTCCTCGGCCTCGTCGAGGCGCCCCAGCAGCGTCGCCGCCACCCCCAGGTTGTTGAGCACGCCCCGCCGGTTGTTCAGGTCCTGGGCCCCGGTGAGGAAGTCCAGGCTGTGCAGCCACTGGGTGCGGGCGCCCTGCAGGTCACCTCGCTCGAAGGCGACATTGCCCAGGTAGCGCATCGAGGCGGCCTGCCCGGCCACATCGCCGACCTCCTGGCGGATCGACAGCGCCTCGAGATACCAGTCCTCCGCCAGGTCGAACGCGCCCCTGGCCCGCGCGATGAAGGCGGCGCTGTTCAGCAGCTCGGCGCGCTCGCCCGTACGCCACCCCACGGACAGCGCCAGGGCGCGATCCAGCCAGCGCCGGCCCTTCGGTGAAGTGCCCGTGCACGCGCCAGAAGGCGCCGAGCGCCGCGCACAGCCGCACCAGCCGACCCACGTCGACCAAGTCGTCGGCGTGGTGCAGGGCTGCTCGCAGCTCCTCGTGGGCGTCCTCGAGCCGCTGCAGCCACTCCCCCTGCTGCGGCCCGCCGACGGCGGCGCGGCCGCGCTCGGCCAGACGCACGCAGTAGTCGAGGTGGCGCGCCCTCGCCTCGGCTGCCTCGCCGCTGTCGACGAGTCGCTGCATCGCGTACTCGCGGATCGTCTGGAGCATCCCGAAGCGGACCTCGCCCCCCGGTCCCGGCTCGAGCTGGCGCAGCAGGCTCTTGCCCAAGAGGGCGTCGATCCCATCGACGATGTCCGGCTGCATCCGGTCCTCGTCGTCGGGACCGAGGCCATGCACCCGGGCGACGTCCTCGGCCGCCTCGACGGTGAACGAGCGCACGAACACGGCCAGCCTGCGGAGCAGGACCTGCTCTTCGAGGCTGAGGAGGTCGTGGTCCCAGTCGAGGGTCGCCCGAAGGGTCCGCTGGCGCTCCGGCAGGTCGATGACCCCCCCGCCCAGGGCGTCGAGCCCGCGCTCAAGGCGCGCCAGCAGGGCCTCCACGGTGAGCACGCGGACGCGGGCCGCGGCGAGCTCGAGCGCCAGCGGAACCCCGTCCAGCCGCCGGCAGATCTCGACCGCCGCCCGCAAGGCCTCGCCCTCGGCGGGCAGGTCCGGCCGGGCGGCCTGGGCGCGTTCCATGAAGAGCCGCACGGCGCCGTACGCGAGCAGCGCGTCGTCGTCGGCCTCGGCCCCGGCGGCCGGCACGCGCAGCGGCGCGACCACGTACTCGTGCTCACCCCGGACCCGAAGCAGGGAGCGGCTGGTCACCAGGAGCTGGAGCCCGGGGGCGACGCCGATCAGCTGCGCGAGCAGCGGACCGGCCGAGGCGACGGCCTCGAAGCTGTCGAGCACCAGGAGCAGCCGCCGAGGGCCGAGGTAGGCGGCCAGGCTCTGGACCGGCGTCGCCCCGGGGCTCTCGCGCACGTCGAGCGCCTGGGCGAGCGTGGGGGCGACCAGGGCCGGGTCGCGCACCCCGGCGAAGTCGACGTACCAGGCGCCGTCGGGGTAGGCGTCGTGGAGCCGGTGGGCGGCGGCCAGGGCAAGCCGGGTCTTGCCGATCCCTCCGGCCCCGGTCAGCGTGACGATGCGGTGACCCGCCCCGAGAAGGTCCCACGACCTCGTCGAGCTCCCGCTCGCGACCCACGAGGGCGGTGGGGTACGACGGCAGCCGGGGCCGCCGCCGCTCGACCGAAGGTCGCCGGACGCCAGGCCGGCCGTGCCCCGATGGAGGCCGCCTCGGCGTACTCCCCGCCAACCGACTCGACACCGGGCGGCTCCCGCTGCCCGGGCACGAGCGTGCCGCTTGCCGGGGTGGCCGGGAAGAACGCCTCGGTGAGCGAGCAGCGCGAGGTCCTCGGTGAGCAGCCGCGCCAGCTCCTGCGCATCGCGGAAGCGACGGTAGGACGCCAGGTCGTCGGCTTGGATGCGGGACAGCAAGACGTCCAGATGCGGCTCGCGGGGCCCCGCCGACGAGCGCACGTAGATGAGGCGCGGCCGCTCCCCCGCCCTGAGGTACTGCTGCTCCAGCACTCCCAGGCCGGTCGCGGGGTCTCGTGGGCCGTACCTGCCGGCGTAGACCCCGACGAACACATCCGCCCCGTCGACTTCCCCCAACGCGCCGGGCGGCGGCGCCACCACCTCCAGCCGCAGCGTCTGCGCGGCGTCCACCGCGGCGGCCAGCTCCTCGGGCAGCTCGGTGGCGTCGGCCGACAGGAAGACGCGCAGCCGAGCCCGGACCCCGGTCGGCGCCTCATGCCGCCGGCGTCGGCTGCCGTCCGCCGCTCGCGCGGCCGCCTCGCTCGTAGCCACCTTGACGGGATGGTGGCATGCGGCAGGCCGCGCTCGTCACCCACCTTGAGAACCAGGTCGATCGGGTAGGGAGGTCACATCACCAGGGGCCGGTGCCTGCTCGGGACGCCGGAGCAGGGAGGCGGCCCCGTGGAACTCAGCGCAGGCACCGCGCGCCGTCACGCCTCTGCCCGGGTGTCCGCCTCGTCGTCTCCGAGTTTCTTCGCGGCCGCGATCAGGCCGGCCCCTTCCCGCAACGAGGGCGGCTGCCAGACCGGCCAGCAGGGCGGTGCTGCCGGCCCCGGTGTGGGCGAGCTGGTCGACCCCCGTGGTCGTGGCATCGGTTGCGGTCGTCGCGGTCGACGGCTAGGCGTGTCCGTCGGGACCGGCGTCGCGGTCTGCTGCGGGACCCCCTGCGGCACCGCCTGCGGCACCTGCTGCGGGGTCTGCGGCTGACACCGTCGGCACCAGCATCGGCGTCGGGGTCTGCTGCGGGACCCCCTGCGGCACCTGCTGCGGGGTCTGCGGCTGGACACCGTCGGCACCAGCATCGGCGTCGCGGTCTGCTGCGGGACCCCCTGCGGCACCGCCTGCGGCACCTGCTGCGGGGTCTGCGGCTGCACCGTCGGCACCAGCATCGGCGTCGCGGTCTGCTGCGGGACCCCCTGCGGCACCGACCTGCGGCACCTGCGTCGGCCGGTCTGCGGCTGCACCGTCGGCACGCTCGGCGTCGGCGTCTGCGCGTCTGCGGCACCGCCTGCGGCACGGCCTGCGGGACGTTCGTCGGGGTCTGCTGCGGGACCTGCCCAGTGGCCGGGGGTGGGGATGGCCTGCGCGACGACCTGCGCGACCAACTGCGGCGTGAAGTGGATCGGGGTTCTCGCCATTCATCATCACGATGCCGTGGGTGAACACGTGGCCGTCGACCGAGGTCAGCGTCGCGCCGCCCCAGTACTTCACCCCGCCCCTGCGTGCAGGGTCTGCGTCTGGCCGGGCTGCAGGGTCACCGTCTGCGTCGTGGAGACGCTGCCGCCGTGGCCGTGGTAGCCGCTGACGGTGAGGGTCACGGCGTGCTGCGAGGTGTTCTGGATCTCCAGATCGGTGCCGCTTCCGCTGTGCGCGTGGGCCACGAAGTGCAGACCGGTGACGGCGTCGGTCGCCGCTGTCTGCCACGAACCGTTCACCATGACCACCGCGGTGTTGCCGGTCGCCCCCGTGGTGGACGCGCGAGGCGGCGGCGGGGGCCAGCATGCCGACCCCCGTGACGGTGACGAGCCCGAGGGTGACCGCCGCGGCGGCCTTCGCTCCGGAGACGTGCCCGTAGACCAGATGGACGCCGTCGTACACCGCCGTGACGTCGCCGTCGAACTCGTTGATGAGCCGGACCACCGCCGCGGGGTTGCCCGTGGCGACCGAGGAGCCCGGGAAGCTCCTCGGGGTGCAGCAGCTGGCGGCCGCCAGGGGCGTCGAGCACGGGGTGCACGACGACGGCGAGGTCGTCGCCGCCTCGCAGCACGCGATCCAGGGCGACGCGTCGGAGATCGCCGCCATGGCGACGCCGGCCGACGGCGCGACGTCGCGGGCGCGGGCCTCAGGCCTCGGGGGTGCGCGGCTCCTTCGTTCCCCTCGGTGGGCTCGACCAGCAGCACGTCCGAGCCGAGCAGCTGGGCGAACGAGACCGCGTAGAGCAGCCCGTAGCCCGACATCTCGCCGGTGTCGGTCAACCAGGCGACCCGGCCCGAACGCGCGCCGTTGCGCAGCACGTGCACGGCGACCATCGGGAGGTCGAACTCCGTGAGGCCGCGGCACCCTGCAGACAGCGGCCGACGAACCGCTCCGGCTTGTCGGGGGTGGAGGAGGCCAGCACCACGATCTTGCGCTGGGCGCAGCCGAGGATGGCGTCGCGCACGTCGCCGACCTCGCCTGCGTCCTCGATCGGGACTTCGGGGTTCACGGCCGCCCAGCGGGCGCTGACGTCCCCTTCGCCCTTCTGCCGGAAGGCGACGGCGGACGAGGCCCCTAGCCCCGCCCGCCGCAGCGCGGCGTCGTCAAGGCGATCGGCATTGAAGAGGCCGATCGGAAGGTGCGGACTAGCCTCAGGAACCAGGTCAGACATTGCGAACCCCTGCTCTCAGCGGCACCGCCTCGACGGAGGCGGGCGGCAATCCGGACAGCGACAGCCAGTAGTTCTTGAGCCCCCGAACGTAGGGCAGGGCCAGGGCGCCCACCAGTCGAGGGCACCCGCTCGTCGAGGTCATACCCGTGCCTGCCATCGCGTCGTCGAGGCTCAGGAGTAGATGTAGACGGGGGTGCCGACGGGCACCTGGTCGAACAGCCAGGTCAGCGCGGCCTTGTCGCGGATGTTCACGCAGCCGTGGGAGTGGCCGTTGTACCCGCGGGCGGCGAAGTCGCTGGAGTAGTGCACGGCCTCTCCCCCGGAGAAGAACATCGCGTACGGCATGCTCGAGCCGAAGAGGGTGCTGGTGTGGTTGGCGTCCTTGCGGTAGATCGAGAACGACCCCTCGCGGGTGGGGTTGGCGGCGCCGCCGAAGCGCGCGTCCAGCGTGAGCACGACCTGGTCGCCGGCCAGGAAGTGGAGCTTGCGCTGGTCCTTGTCGACGCAGATGGTCCGAGCCGCGGTCGTCCTGCATCGCGCGTCCAGACCCGCGTCAGCGGCTGAGCGGGCGGCCTGCCCGTTGTACGACGGGAGCGCACCTGCGCTCGCGGGCACCGAGGGCTTGGGCGACGCGGTGGGCTTGGGCGACGCGGTCCATGGCCGGGTCGCGGCGCGCCGACGCGGCGACCAGGCCGCCCGCCGTCAGCATCGCCGAGGAGGCCACGACCGCCCAGTCGCCGGCGAACGAGTCGGTGAACAGCCACCAGACCTGCGCCGAGGCCACGGGCAACCCACCCGCCAGCATCGCCGTGCCCAAGGTGCGTGTCCCACGGGCGATGACGAGGACCACGCCGAGGACGATGACGATCGCACTGCCGAGGAAGACCCCTACGTACTCGCGGGCGTCGTACTGGCCCCACAGCGCCAGCGGCCAGAGCAGGGCGCCGGCGATCCCGAGCACCGCGGCCAACGCGCTGCGTGAGCCGCTCGGCGGGTCGAGGCGCGGCCGTGCGTCGACATCGGCTGGGGCCTGCTCTGCCATGGGTGGTCTCTCCAGGGGGTGCGAATGGGACGGGACTCGGGGAACGCGCGTGGCGGGCGATCACGCGGTGGCTAGTCGGCCCCGCAGCATGGCGGGCCGCTCTGCTACTGGGCCTGGATGGGTTGGGCCTGCAGGGCGGCCAGGACGGCCGGGTCCTGGGCCTCGAGCCAGTCGGCGAGGTCGCGGTTGGAGATGCATTGGGTGTCGGGCTGGGTGCAGACGGCGTCGGCGAATCGGGTCAGCGCGTTCTTGTAGGCGCCCTCGGACCACAGGTTGAAGTGGCTGCCGACGAAGAACGGCGCGCGGTTGCCCGCGTACACGGCGTTGTAGGCGTTGAGCAGGGAGTCGTACGTCTGCTGCTCCACGGCGCGGGCGGCGTCGCCGGTGACGTCCTTGCCGCCGGACTGGTTGACGTAGAAGTTGTAGTCCATCGACAGGTTCTGCCTGTCGGTGCCCGCCCGGTTGATGGCCTGCAGCGGGAACTGCCACAGCCCGGTGGGCAGCAGCACCGGCCAGCGCAGCTTGCCCGGGTCGGAGGCGTCGTAGCGGTAGCCGAACTCCTTGAAGACGGGCTGCATCTGGTCGCGGTTGCCGGCCAGGCACGGGGTGCGCCCGCCGACCACCTCGGTGTGGTCGAACGGCAGCGCGTCGAGCACGGGCGTCCCGAGCCGCGGCTGCCAGTTGTCGACGAAGTCGTTGAACTGGGTGATCTCCGAGCGCCAGGCCGCGGCGTCCCAGGCGCCCACGCCGGCGGCGTCGCAGAAGTGGCCGTTGAAGTGGGTGCCGATCTCGTGGCCGGCCGACCACGCCTGGGTCAGGTCGGCGATCCGGTTGGGGAACGCCGCGCGGGAGGCGAAGCCCACCGCCGACGACCCCGGTGGCTTGCCGGGCGGCAGGTACTGGGTGCGCAGGTCCTCGGGCAGCAGGTACGTGCCGGTCAGGAAGAACGTGAACCGCGCCGTGTTGCGCTCGGCGACGCTCAGGTAGTGCTGGAACAGGTCGTGGTTGCCCGCCCCGTCGAAGGACAGCACGACGAACTGCGGCGGCCGCTGCCCGGGCGCCAGCCGCACCGGCTGGAACGCCGGCGGCTGGGACGGGGAGGCGAGGGCGAAGGCGAGGGCGACGTGGACGGCTCGGGCGACGTCGAGGGCGACGGCTCGACGGACGCGGAGCCCGCCGGCTCCGGGGCCGCCGAGGAGGCCCCGCCCCCGGGCATGCCCGTGCCCACCACGAACCCGGCCACCACGAACAACGCCACCAAAGTGGCGGCGATCCCGGCGCGGGGCTGGATGCTGATGGCCCCTCCCGGGGTTGACGTGCGGAGACAGCGGATTGGTGGTCCACGGTACTTCCGCTACCCCGTTCCGCCACCTAGGCGAGGCCTGCTGTAACCGTTGCGCTGAAAGGGCGGGGGCGGCCTACGTCCAGGCAGCATCCGCCCGACGCACCTCGCGCACCTCTCCCCGGGTCACAGGACGTTGACCGCGCGGGCGATGACCAGCGCCAGCAGCGTGATCGAGATCATCGACTCGGCGATCAGCCACAGCTTGGACCAGTGCCGGACGGCCGACACGTCGGTCGGGCTGAACGCCGTGCTGGTGTTGAACGACAGCGCGAGGTAGTCGACGAACTGCGGGTACCAGCCGGCGCTCGCCAGCGACTCGATGTCCTGCTCGGGGAAGCGGAAGGCCGGCAGGCCGGTGCCCGTGCCGTTCGCCCGCGCCGCCGGGCCGCCGCAGTCCAGGTGCCAGTACCACAGCGCGAAGGCGATGACGTTGCGTGATCCAGACGACGGCGCCCACGGCCAGCAGCTGCCCGGGCGTGGCGAAGTCGGCCTTGTCGAGGATCCCGACGACGAGCCGGAAGGCGGAGATCGCGGCCGCCAGCGGTGATCACCGCGATCATCACGCCGGTGGTGACGCGCAGCCAGCGCTTCTCGCGGTCGATCCGCCCGGGGTCGCCCACGATCAGGATCCCCAGCAGCACGAGGAGGAAGGCGGGGTAGGCGACGACGGAGGCGTTGGAGACCCGGAAGTCCTCGGGGATGAGCAGGAAGAGCCCGCCCGCGACCAGCACGGCCAGCGCCATCGGCAGCCGCCGCTCGCCCGTACGCGGGGTGCGGCTGCCGGCGCGGTCGGTCATGGCGCCCCAGAGCCTCACGGGCCGCGCACCCCCAGGGTGTAGCGGACCTGCTGGCGCAGCACATGGCCGCCCTCGGCGCGGGCCTGCTCGAGCAGCGCCTCGGCCCGTCGGCGCACCTCGGCCCGCTCGTCCGGCGGGATCCGCTCCCACACCGCCCGCTGGCCGGTGGACCAGGAGAACGCGTGCCACTGGTCGGCGTCGGCGAACCGGACGTCGAGCTCGCGGGTGACCGTGCGGACCTCGCTCGAACCCCGCATCGCCGAGCAGCCGCTCGACCCCGGCGTCTGAGGCGAACGGCGCCCGCCGCCCGGAGGTCGCGCGCGTCCAGCATCTGCGGCGGCAGGTACGGGGTGAACAGCGCGTCGATGGACTTCCAGACCTCGTCCTGCGGGCCGAAGGTGGTCACCCCGAGCCGCCCGCCCGGGGCGAGCAGCCGGCGCCACGCCGCCAGCGCGGCGGCCGGGTCCGGCAGGAAGAAGAGCACCAGCGACGAGCCGATGAGGTCGTACGAGGCCGCGGGCAGGTCGGGCTCCTGCGCGTCCCCGACGGCGACCTCGATCTGCGACTAGCCCGAGCGGCGCGCGCGCCCTCGGCGGTCGCCGCGACCATGGCCGGCGACAGGTCGATCCCGGTCGCCCGCGCCCGCCGGGCCGACCGCGGCGGCCGCGGGCAGCAGGAACGCCCCGCGTCCGCAGCCGATGTCCAGCACGCGCTCGCCCTCTTGCGGGTCGAGCAGCGCCACGAGGGTGTCGGCGATGGGGCCGAAGAAGGCGACGCCGGTCGCGTCGTACGTCGCGGCGGCGGCGTCGAAGACGCGGGCCACCCCCTGGCGGGGGTCCGGCGGCTCGCTCATGGCGCATGGTCCCGGCGCCGCATGCCGCCCCTGTCAAGACCTCGGCCGATCGCGGCCCGGTCCCAGCAAGCCCGCCCCCGCCCCGCCCCCGCCCCCCTAGGGTGTTGATCAAGCAGAAATGGTCGACGCGGCGGTCAAGCGGCGCCGGGATCGGAGGCCGACGGTGAAGGCTCTCGTCAAGGCGCAGGCCGGCCCCGGGCTCGAGCTGCGCGACGTCCCCGAGCCGGTGCCCAGGGCCGGCGAGGTGCTGATCCGCGTGCTGCGCACCGGCATCTGCGGCACCGACCTGCACATCCGCTCGTGGGACGCGTGGGCGGCCGCGACGCTCAAGCCGCCGCTGATCGTCGGCCACGAGTTCGCCGGGCGAGATCGTCGAGGTCGGCCCGGGCGTCGACGAGCGTCGCCGTCGGCGACCTGGTGAGCGGCGAGGGCCACATCGTCTGCGGCAGTGCCGCAACTGCCGGCCGGCCGCCGCCAGCTGTGCCCCAACACGATCGGCGTCGGCGTCAACCGCGACGGCGCGCTTCGCCGAGTACGTCGTGCTGCCCGGCGACCAACGTGTGGCGGCACCCGGCCGGACCTCGACCCCGACGTGGCGGCGATCTTCGACCCGTTCGGCAACGCGGTGCACACCGCGCTGACGTTCCCCGTGCTCGGCGAGGACGTGCTCGTCACCGGCGCCGGGCCGATCGGCATCATGGCCGCGGCGGTGGTCGCGGCACGCCGGCGCGCGGCACGTGGTCATCACCGACGTCAGCGACGACCGGCTCGAGCTGGCGCGCACGATGGGCGTCACGCGCGCGGTCAACGTCGCGCAAGGCCGACCTCGCCGAGGTGACCAGCGCGAGCTCGGGATGCGCGAGGGCTTCGACGTCGGGCTGGAGATGTCCGGGGCACCCGCCGGCGCTGCGCGAGATGATCGGCGCGCATGGCGCACGGCGGCCGGATCGCGATGCTCGGGCTGCCCGCCGAGCGAGATCGCCATCGACTGGGGCACCGTGGTGTTCACCTCATGCTCACCATCAAGGGCATCTACGGCCGCGAGATGTTCGAGACCTGGTACGCGATGACGCGTGCTGATCGCAGGCCGGGCTCGACATCTCCCCGGTGATCACGCACCGCTTCCCGTACGCGCGACTTCGACGAGGCGTTCGACACCGCCGCCGCGGGGCAGTGCGGCAAGGTCATCCTCGACTGGACGGAGGCCTGAGATGCCCGAGGTGCTCGACCGCCTGCGCGCGGAGCTGCGACGGCCGGCTCGACGAGATCGCGCGAGGCCGGCGTCTGCAAGGCCGAGCGGGTGATCGCCGTCGCCGCAGGGCGCGCACGTCGAGCGTCGCCGACGGCCGGGAGGTCCTGAACTTCTGCGCCAACAACTACCTCGGCCTCGCCGACCACCCCGACGTCGTCGCGGCCGCGCAGGAGGCGCTCGACGAGTGGGGCTTCGGGATGGCGTCCGTGCGCTTCATCTGCGGCACGCAGGACGCTGCACAAGCGAGCTCGAGGAGCGGCTCTCGCGCGTTCCTCGGCACCGAGGACACGATCCTCTTCGCCTCCTGCTTCGACGCCAACGGCGGCCTGTTCGAGACGCTGCTCGGCGAGCGAGGACGCGGTCATCTCCGACGCGCTCAACCACGCCTCGATCATCGACGGCATCCGGCTGTGCAAGGCGCAGCGGCTGCGCTACGCCAACCGCGACATGGCCGAGCTCGAGGCAGCGGCTGAGCGAGTGCGGCCGGCGCGCGCTGCCGGCTGATCGCCACCGACGGCGTCTTCTCGATGGACGGCTACGTCGCGCCGCTGGCCGAGATCTGCGACCTCGCCGAGCGGTACGACGCGCTGGTGCATGGTCGACGACTCGCACGCGGTCGGCTTCGTCGGCCCGACCGGCCGCGGCACGCCCGAGCTGCCGGCGTCGTCGACCGGGTCGACATCATCACCGGCACGCTCGGCAAGGCGCTCGGCGGCGCGAGCGGCGGCTACGTCAGCGGCCGGCGCGAGATCGTCGACCTGCTGCGCCAGCGCGTCGCGGCCGTACCTGTTCTCCAACACGCTCGCCCCGCCGATCGTCGGCCGCGTCGCTGACGGTGCTCGACCTGCTCGAGACGCTCGCGGCGAGCTGCGCGAGCAGGCTGCTGCGCCAACACGGCGCGCTTCCGCGCGCGGATGACCGCGGCCGGCTTCGACATCCTGCCGGGCGACGCACCCGATCGTGCCGGTCATGCTCGGCGACGCGGCGCTGGCCGGGCGGATGGCGGCGGCGCTGCTCGAGCGGGGCGTCTACGTGGTGGCGTTCTCCTTCCCGGTGGTGCCGGTCGGGCAGGCGCGCATCCGCGTGCAGCTGTCGGCGGCGCACACCGACGCCGACATCGACGCGGCGGTGGCGGCGTTCGTCGCGGCGCGCGAGGCCGTGGGGGCTACCGGCTAGACCGGGACCACCGGCTCGCCGCACATCGGGCACTGGATGCGGTCGACATCGGCCTCTCCGGTGCACGGCCGCGGTAGCCGCAGTGCTCGCACGCGTACTCGATCCGGTCACCCATGGCGCTCCCCCGCTCTCGTGGCCTCGTGCAGCCCATCATCGGCCGCGCGCCCGCGCGGCATCCGGTGATTGGTCAGACCCCCGGCCTACGTTGATGGTGTCCGGGCCACGGGGGCCCGGGCGCGAAGGACGGGGAGTGCCATGGCCACCCAGACGCTGGCCGACCGCCAGCTGGTCGGCTTCGATCTCGAGACCACGTCGGCCGACCCGCGCACCGCGCGGATCGTGACGGCGGCGGTCGTGCCGGCGGGCGGCCAGGCGCTGACCTGGCTGGCCGACCCGGGCGTGCCGATCCCCGCCGAGGCGGCCGCCATCCACGGCATCACCACGCAGCGGGCCCGCGCCGAGGGGGCGCCCGCCCGCGACGTCGCGTGGGAGGTCCGCTGGGCGCTGGAGCGGCTGTGGGCCGAGGGCGGCGTCGTGGTCGCGTACAACGCCTCGTACGACCTCACGCTGCTCGCCGGCGGAGCTGCGCCGGCACGGGCTTCCCCCGCTGCCGCTCGGGCCGGTGCTCGACCCGCTGGTGCTGTGGCGGCATGCCGAGCGCTACCGCCGCGGCAAGAAGACGCTGGGCGACGCGGTCGAGCGCTTCGGCATCACGCTCACCGACGCGCACTCGGCCCTGGCCGACGCGCAGGCCGCGGTCGAGGTGACCGCGCGCGCTCGACGCGCTCGTGGGCTGGTCGGCGTGGACGCCCGACGAGGCCATGCGCCGCCAGGCCGCGTGGCACCGCGAGTGGGCGACGCACTTCGCGGAGTGGTTCGCCTCAGTGGGCGGCGACGCCTCCGGCGTCGACCCGGTGTGGCCGGTGGGCGAGGCCGGCAGCCGCGCGGCGTGAGCGGCGCTGGGGTCCGTCGCTGGGCAGGGCGAGCCCTTGCATCAGGCGATTTGCGCGAGCCCAGAGCGCGAACTCAACGCGGCGTTCGAATGCCTTGCCGTCGAAGGTCCGTCACGATGTCCCCGCCGCTGAGCACCACGACCGGGTGACGGTCCTCGCGGATCTCTTCGTAGGCCTGACGACCGACGTACGACGTCGTGACCATGAACCCCAGGTCGCGGTAGCGCAGCCTTGAGATCGAGACGGGACATGTCCTTGACGCCCACCGCCGTCTGTCCAGGCTGATAGCACTTGGCCTCCAGCGCCAGCGTGATCCATACCGGATCGCGAGTGTGGCCAATGCGCATCGCCCCAACTGGCGTCGCGACCGCCATCGGCGGAGGGCCGGGTGACGTCCATGGCGGTTGGCAACGGCACCGCGAACTGCGCCAGGGCAACGGCCGTCTTCTCGAACAACACGGGCTGCACGCTGAACTCCGCGTAGATGGAACGCAAGAGCGCCCACCCCTCGGTGTCACCGGCGGC
The DNA here is from genome assembly GCA_963818455.1 of uncultured Actinomycetota bacterium. GTDB lineage: Bacteria > Actinomycetota > Actinomycetes > CAVWCF01 > CAVWCF01 > CAWFSE01. The sequence goes on along the minus strand of CAWFSE010000009.1, from coordinate 19,005 downwards.
CGGCAGCTGCTCATCCTTGGACCTGATGGGACTCACCGCCGGGGCGACGAGCGCCCTGTAGCGGAAGTGACGGACCCAATCGCGCCACGCCTCGGGCGCGTGAGCCGTGTGTGGGTCGCCCGCAAGGATCTCTTCTATCCACACGCGCGTGACGACCGGAACGTCGAGCACCGTGAACTTCGCACGGTAGTTCTGGAAACGCTCACCCCCCTCCATCCGCCAGATGGCGCTCAGCTGCTCATCGCGGTCCAGATGAGGAGAGCCTGGGACCACGAGCCCTCGGAATCGCACATGCCTGGTGCCCCCAACCGATTCGAAGAGAAGGAAGACGGGCAGGGACTCCCTGTCGGACGTCTCCACCATGCATCCGGAGAAAGGCCTCGCGAAGGATCTGGTTGCCTCGTCGCTGAGTGTCATGAAGGGCGCGACCCGGGTGCCGGTTGTCGCCGTAGTAAGTGACTGTGCCGGTGGTCTCATCGAGTTCGTCCGGCCACTCGGGGACGCCACCCGTCGTGTACATGACGACGAGCTTCGGATTAGGCGCAGACCCCTGGAATCTGAATCCTCCCTGGTTCCCGACCGGGAGCATCACGTGGAGCGGATCCGCGCGCACGTCGCTGAACGGGCCTGCCTCGTAGATCCGGTCAACGGACAAGTCCGTTGTCGCCAGGCTGCCGAACGGAACAGCGTCCACGGAGCGATCATGCCCGAATCGGCTTGTCGTGGGGGCTCGTGCCTAGACCTGGCCGCTCACCCAACCAGATCGGCCGCGCGTCCGCCCAAGGCGATCCGCGCCTCCTGCAGCTCCCACTTGGGGTGGGCGTGCGGCAGGGCCGCCAGCACCTCGTCCATCGCGGTCTCGGGGTCGGCGCCGAAGGCGACGGTCGAGTAGCGCGCCGCCACCGTCGGGGTGCGGCTGGCGCCGGCCACGCAGTGCAGCAGCACGGTGCGGCCCTCGGCGCGCAGCGCGGCGACCGCGCGGGCGGCCTGGTCGATGACGTACTCCAGGTGCGGGTTGCCGTGGCGGCCGGCGTCCTTGAACCACACCTCGACGTGGTCGCGGGCCTCGACCCCCGGCGCGGGCGCCTCGTCGGCGCCGAGCCGGCACAGGCTGACCACCGCGTCGACGCCCTCGGGCAGGGCGTAGAGCCGCTCGACCCCGCCGAGCAGCACCTGGGGATCGAGCGGGTGCACCCCCGCGGCATCCGTGCGGTCCCACTGCGAGTACGAGACGCGCGCGCCCACCGGCCAGCCGTCCTCGTCGCCTGCGCCGCCGCTCACCGAGCGCGCCGCGGCCTGCACGCCGATTCGGACCAGGTCGCGGGCGCGGTAGCCGGGCCAGCCGTGCACCTCGCGCCGCCACTGCAGCGGCACCGCCGAGGCGCCCCACCGGGCGCCGAGCAGGCCGCCGGCGATCGCGGCCACCGTGTCGGTGTCGTGGCCGACCCGCACCGCGGCCTCCAGCGCCAGGCGCAGGTGGTCGGCGGCGAACGAGCCCCGGCCGGGGTCGTCCTCGGGCACCGGGGTGCGGGTGATCGCCGACCACGCCGCCTGCAGGGCCCCGACGACCCAGCCGTTCTTGCTGAACGTCCGCGGGTCGCGGGCCTCGGCCTCGTCGAGCCGCTCGGCCCAGTACGCCGCCGGTCGGCGGGCAGCTGGGCCAGCGCCCCGCGCACCCCGTCGAAGGTGCCGTGCAGCACCGCGTGCCGGATCGCCAGCGTCCAGATCACGCACGCCTCGGCGCTGGTCTGCTCGGCGTGGGTGAGGTCGGAGACGGCCCGGGCCGCGTCGGCCGCGGCGTCGGCGTCGGCCAGGTGGCCCAGCGCGACCGCCGCCGTGCGCATGAGGCCGCCGTTGCCGGCCGGCCCGGCCGATCCGCGCGTACTCCTCGGTCGCCGCGGCGACCAGGTCGGCCGCGGCCGGGGTGCCGCTGCGGGCCCCGGCACGGACAGCACCGCGGACGTCAGCACCCCCACGTCCTTGGGCCCCTCGGCGTACCACCGGGCGAAGCCGGCGGCCACCGCGTCGAGGCCCTCGGCGAAGCGCAGGTCGAGCCCGGCCGCCGCGGCCTCGGCGACGGCGACCGCCATCGAGGTGTCGTCGGTCCACTCGCCGGGGGCGAACCCGCCCAGCCCGCCGCCGATCATCGCGACCGGCGTCCCCGGCGGCCATCGCCGGGCCGAACTCGTACCCGGCGCCGAGCGCGTCGCCGCACGCCGTGGCGAGCAGGACGCCGGCGGCCCGGTCGAGCTGCCCGCTCGACAGGGCCTTGGTCTGGGTCGTGGTCACGCGGCCTCCTCATCGTCGTCGCCGAGGGCCAGCTCGTCCTCGGCGTCGGCCTCGCCCCCTCGGGCGGGAACGGCGTCTGGCCGCCGTGCACGGTGGCGAAGAGCATCCCGACGTCGTCGGCCGCCATCGCCACGTTGCGCATCAGCCGGTCGAGCGAGGCGCGGTCGACCTGGGTCCAGTGCAGCTCGCCCTCGACGCCGATCGAGTCGCCGTAGTGCGCGAAGCGCACCCAGCGGGCGCGGGCGTTGAGGTCGTTGAGCTCGCGCAGGACCGCGGCGTTGCCCTTGACGCCGTGGGCGGCGTGGGCGAAGACCCGCACGCAGGACTGGGCCCGGTCGAGCACCAGGCGCACCCAGCACGCCGCCGTGCCCCAGCGGTACGGCCAGTCGCCGTCGTCGTCGGTGTGCAGCTCGTGCTGCTCCCAGATGTCCTGGAGGCAGCGCTCCACGTGCGACGTGAGGAGGTGCGGCATCTGCCGCTCCCCCGCGGTCTCTTGGTGTTGGTTCATGAGCTCGTCCCCTTCCCCTCGATCGGCCGGCGATCCGGCCCTCTCCTCGGCCCCGGCGCCTGGTTAGCGCGCCGTCTCTCTATCTGCACTACGCAGTTTAGCGCATGGGTGCGACAACCTGACGAGCGGCAGAATCATTGCCGGCCATGGCCTGAGCGGCGTTGTCTCGCCGCCAGCCGTCTGCCTGCGCTCCCCTGGTCACAGACCCAGAGTAGGGAGGGGGTCCGACAGAATCGGCCCTCCAGGAGCGCCCTCGGCGGGCTCTCGGGCCGCTGCGGAAACGTCACTTCGCTCCTTGAGGCAGGGCCAAGGAGGGCGCGCTACCGGCGCAGCGAGGGGTCCTGCAGGCCGAGGAACGCCCCCAGCTCGGCCAGCCCGGCGGGCGCGGCCGGGAGGTACTCGGTGAGCCGCGGCGACCGCACCACGTACGTCGCCCACTGCGCCCGGCTGACGGCGACGTTGACCCGGTTGCGGTTGAGCAGGAAGTCCATGCCGCGCGGCACGTCCTCGGGCGAGGACGCGGTCATCGACACGATCACGACCGGGGCCTCCTGGCCCTGGAACTTGTCGACCGTGCCCACCCGGATCGCCGAGCAGCCGGCCGCGGCCAGCCGCCGCCTGATCTCGGCCCCCTGCGCGTTGTACGGGGCGACCACGAGGACGTCCTCGAGCCCGAGCGGCCGCGGCTCCTGGCCCGCGCCCTCCACCCACGGCTTGCCGAGCAGGGACTCCGCCAGCGCCGCCACCGCGTCGGCCTCCTCCGGGGCCGCCACCGCGCGCCCCTGGTGGTCGACCTCGACGACGTGCAGCCCCGGCTCGACGCCCTCCAGCCGCCGGGCGGTGGTGACGGCCTCCACCGAGCGCAGCCGCCGCTCGTACGACAGCCGCGACACCGACTCGGTGAGCACCGGGTGCATCCGGTAGGTGTCGGCGAGGAAGTAGCCGAAGCCGTCGGGCAGCGTCGCGTGGCCCTGCATCAGCCAGCCGAGGGCGGAGGCGTCGACCGGCTCGGGGTGGGTGCCCTGGGAGACCTGCGGCAGCTGCTGGGGGTCGCCGAGCAGCAGCAGCCGCCGGGCCGCCAGCGAGACGGCCAGGGTGTTGGCCAGGCTGAACTGCCCGGCCTCGTCGATCACCAGCAGGTCCAGCGCGCCCCGGGGCACGGTGTTGGCGTTGGCGAACGTCCAGGCGGTGCCGCCGATCAGGCACCCGCCGGGGCCCCCAGCAGCGCCTCGATGTCGTCGGCCCCGCCCCGCCACGGCGGCGCCGTCGCCGCCGGCTCCGCGCCCTGCTTCGCCTTCTTCGCGACGCTGGCGGCGGGCACCCCCATCTCGAGGGCCTTGCGCAGCAGGTTCTCCACGACGGCGTGGGACTGCGCCACCACCCCGACCTTCCAGCCGTCGCGCACCAGCGCGTCGATCACCTGCGCCGCGGTGTGCGTCTTGCCGGTGCCGGGCGGCCCCTGCACCGCGAGGTACGAGCGGTCGAGGTCGCGCAGGGCGGCCGTGATCGCGGCCTGCGGCCCGGCCGCGCCCAGGGCCGGCAGCGCCGACGCCGTGCGAGGGCGGGCGGCGCCGCAGCACGTCGAGCGCGGCCTGCGGGAGGTCCGCGGAGCCCTCGGCGATGACCTGCTCGGCGAGCTCGGCCAGCGCGGACCTGCAAGTCCTTGGTGGCCGACCGGACCGCCGGGCACGAGGGCGACCGGGAGGTGGTCGTGCGGCGTCGGCCCCCCTCGGCAGCCGCTCCTCCACGGTCACCTCGTCGAGCCCGTCCCGGTCGACCCCGACCGCCACGACCTTGCCGCGCGCCGCCGACCGCGCGGACCAGGTCCCCGTCGAGCACCACGTGAGCGGGCAGCGGCTCGCGCGTACACCGTCTTGCCGTCCCAGCCCGCCACGATCTCGGTGCCGGCGGGCAGCGAGCCGACCAGCCGCAGCGTGCGCCGCGGCAGGGTGTTGCCCTTCTTCTCGCTCCACGGGCCGGCCTCGACCTCGTCCGGGATGAAGGCCGCGCGGTCGTCGCTCCAGTCCTCGAGCGGGGCCGACAACCGGTGGAAGTGCTCCCACCAGAACGCCTTGTCCTCGCGGCGGTGGTAGCCGAGGCTGGCGGCCACCATCCGCAGGGCCTGCTCGTCGACGCTGCGGCCGTCTGAGTCGGCCAACGCGTCGGCCAACTCGGTCAGCCGCTCCACGGCCTCGGCCTCGGGCGGCTCGGCCGGGTCGGCGCCGCCGTCGCCTAGCGGGTCGCCGTCCCCCGCGCCCCCGGCGCCGCGGCCGTCGCCGCCGCCCTCATCGCGCAGGCGCGAGCAGCCAGTCGCGCAGCCCGCGGGTCGACTCCACGTCGTACTCGTTGTACTGCCGGATCTCCGTCGAGCAGGGCGTCGGCCTCGGCGTCCTGCCCCGCCTCGCGCGCCGCCATCGCCTGGGCGAACATCGCCACCGAGTCGCCGGCAGTCGTCGAGGCTCGCCCGGTGCTCGGCCATGTAGAGCGGCTCGAGCTTCTTCAGCGAGTACGACGGCTGCGACACCCGCAGCGCCTGGCGCACCACGGCGTACAGGTCGACGAAGACCCCGCCGCGCAGCAGGTCGTCGAGCTGCTCCTCGCCGACCCCGTGCTGGCCGACGAGCCGCTTGAGCGCCGACGTCTCGTACGGCGCGTAGTGGTAGATGCGCATCTCGGGGTACGCGGCGCGGCGCTCGGCCACGTACGCGAGGAAGTCGGCCAGCGCCTCGCGCTCGGAGGCCCGGTCGAAGGCCCAGAAGGCCGTGAAGTCGCCGTCTGCGGGCAGGACGCCGAAGAGGTACTCCAGGCCCCACTCGACGCCGTCGGGGGTCCACAGCGGGTCGCCCTCGAAGTCGAAGAAGAGGTCGCCCTCCGACGGCGCGGGCAGCCGCCGCAGCGGCGCGGGGTCGACGACGCGGTAGTCGACGACCGGCCAGCCGTTGGCCTGCACCTCGCCGCGGGCGGTGCGCTCGTCCTGGGCGACCTGCAGCGCGGCCTGCTCGCGCAGCTTGTCGAGGGTGGCCGCGGGGACGCCGGCGACCGGGCCGGTGTGCTCGGCGAGCTGCTCGATCGTGGTCACCCCGGCGGCCCGCAGCCTGGCCCGCTGGGTCATCCGCAGGCCGGCGACCAGCAGCAGGTCGCGGTGCGCCTCGACCTCCGCCTCGCACGCGTCGCAGCGGCCGCACGCGGTGACCGCGTCGTCGCCCCACCGCACCGGGCCGGCCACGAGGTGGGCGGCCAGCAGGCGGTCGGCGCGCGCGCGCAGGTCGCGGTAGGCGGGGATCAGGTCGTCGAGCCGGTGCTCGGTGGACTGCCCGTTGCCGAGCTCGAGGCGGGCCACGTCGGCCACCGGGACCCCGGCGGCGGCCAGCAGGTCGGCGTACGCGGCGATCTGCAGCAGCGCGCTGACCTTGGCCGAGCGGGACAGCTTGGCGTCCCACACCTCGTACGCGCCGCTGTCGGCGACGCGCACCAGGAAGTCCGGGTGCCCCATCAGCCCGCCGTCGTAGACGGTGCCCTGGGCGACGACCGGCGTGCCGGCCCGCAGCGCCGCCAGCGTGGCCTCCTGCGCCTCGACGAGGCCCGCCTCGGTGTAGGTGGGGCGCGGCAGCTCGAGGACCGACCCGGGGCCGACCTCGCCCTTGAGCCGGTCGAGCACGCGCTGCTCGTGCACGTCACCGAGGTCGGCGGCCCGCTCCATCAGCGGGTCGGGCACCGCCTCCAGCGCCGGCAGCCGCCCCAGCCGCACATCGAGCGCGCGCAGCAGCCCGAACTCGCAGGACGCCGCCGCGGTCAGGTCGCTGACCGACAGCACGACCCGCTGGCCGCCGCCGTCTGGAAGAAGTCGCATCCGGTCGAGTCCCCGTTTCCCTCAGTCGGCGCCCGGCCCGCGGCGCCTCACCCATCCACTCGCTTGACGCTAGCGGCAGGGTGCGACACAACGGCCGCGTGGATCAGGGCTCGTCCGGCTGCCGGCGGACGAAGGCGGCCATCCCGGGGACGGTGTAGGCCACGACCCCGTGATCCGGGGAGTAGATGAGCCCCTTGCCGATCAGGCTCGGCCCGCGCGGGGCCCAGCGACGTGACCTTCTTGCCCAGCCGCACGGCGACCTCGCCCGAGGCGCTGCCGCCGTCGCCGTCGACGGCCATGGCCCGCAGGTACTCCCGCTCGGAGGGCGTCGCGCGGTCCCAGCGGGCGCGGAAGAACCCGTTGTCCAGGTCGAGCTGCCCGCGGGCGACCCCGAGCCGCGCGTCGGCCAGCGTGATCGGCGTCGACTCCGCGGCGTTCCACGCCTCCTGCCCGTACTGCTGGAGGAAGTACGGGTAGCCGCCGGCCGCGCCCACCAGGTGGCTCCAGGGCGTCCTCCGCCCACGTCACGCGCTCGGCCTGCGCCGGCTCGGCCAGGGCCGCCGCGGCCGCCGCCGCATCGAGGGCGCCGACCGGGTGGAAGTCGAAGAGCCGCTCGGCGTACGACTTGGCCTCGGCCAGCTTGCGCGGCAGGCTCGGCAGGCCGGCCAACGCCACGACCAGCCGGTCGCCGCGCTGGTTGGCGGCGTGGACGATCGAGCACAGGGCGATGAGCTCGTCGCGGGCGAGGTCCTGCGCCTCGTCGACCAGCACCGCCACCCCCACGCCCTTCTCCTCGGCCGCCGCGCTCAGGTCGCGCAGCAGCTTGCCGAGATCCGACTCGAACCCGCCGGTGTCGGCGCCGCCGCCCGCGGCGCTGTCCAGGTCCAGCCCGAAGCTCCACTTGCCGGTCGAGTCGTACGAGGCCTTGAAGCTCAGCGCGGTCTTGAGCGCCTTCAGCACCCGATGCCCGACGCCGGGGCGGGCCAGGTCGACCAGGTTGTCGTGGAAGGCCTCGCCGATCGCGTCGCGGATCGTCGCGCCCGACTTGGCCTCGACCTGCGCCACCAGCCAGGAGCGGTCGCGGGCGGTCGCGGCGAAGCGGGTGAGCAGCACGGTCTTGCCCACGCCCCGCAGTCCGTACAGGACGACCGACTGCGCGTCTCGGCCCGCCTCGATGCGGCGCAGCGCGACATCCCAGGAGTCCAGCTGCTCCTGGCGCCCGACCAGGGCGGCCGGGGCGCGCCCGGCGCCGGGCGCGTACGGGTTGCGGACCGGGTCCATCCGAGGAGTGTAGGCGATCTATTCACTTCGTATAGCAAGAGTCAATAGTGCGCCATAACTCCGCTAGCCTCTGGACCGTCACACCCAGATGGCGGCCGGCCAGCCGTCGCTGAAGACCTCGGGAGTCGCCGGCAGCGAGAAGGCCTGGCCCCGGGCCACCCGCAGCGCGGTCCAGCCGCCGCGGCCGCGTCGAGGATGTCGTCGGCCGCGGCGAGGTCGCCGAGCGGCCCCAGGTCGTCGGGGACGGCCAGCCCGTGCGCCGCGAGCAGGCGGCGGCGCTCGTGCTGGCCCCGCCAGGTGCGCTTCGACCAGGCGACCGGGCCGCCGCCCATCTCGGCGAAGGACACCTCCGGGTGCACCTCGACGACGCGCAGCGCCGCGCGGTCGCGGACGTAGGCGTCGACGTCGAGCACCTTCTGCCGCAGCGCGTACGCCTGGCGAGACCCCCTGGCCCGCGCTTTCGCGCGCCTTACGCCTCGCCGCGGGCCGCCCGCAGCGCCGTCCACGCCGCGGCGGCGGCGTCGAGGACGTCGTCGGCCGGGCTGACCTCGCCGAGCGGCCCCAGGTCGTCGGGCACGGCCAGCCCCGCCGCGCCGAGCAGGCGGCGGCGCTCGTGCTGGCCCCGCCAGGTGCGCTTCGACCAGGCGACCGGGCCGCCGCCCATCTCCGCGAAGGACACCTCCGGGTGCACCTCGACGACGCGCAGCGGCGGGCGATCGCGCACGTAGCCGTCCACGTCGAGCACCTTCTGGCGCAGCGCGTACGCCTGGGCGGAGACCCCCTGGCCCGACAGCCCCTTGCCGATCTCGCGCGCCTCGGCGTACGAGGCCGCCTCAAGCGCGCGGCGCGGCGGGGTGGCGAAGACGCGGCTCCCGTGCGGCCTGAGCCGGTGGCGTGCCTCGTCGTCGGCGGCGCGGCCGGTGGTGTCGGGCAGGCCGATCGGGATGTCGATCGCGACCACCTCGATGGGCGCGACCTCCTGAGCGGCCGCCACCGCCGCCCGGACGTCGGCGCCGAACACGCCCGCAGACCCTCGCGCCGCCCGACCAGCAGATCCCGGCCCAGCCCGCCTTGCACGCGTCCAGCCCCAACACCCAGGTCTCCCGGGCGCCGGACACCCGCTCAGCCAAGGCTGACGACCACCAGCTCGACATCCGTGTCGGCGCCGATCTCGTCGATCACCGCGAGCACGTCGTCCCACTCCAGCCCGCCGATGCCGGCGCCGATCCGGGGCAGCCCGATCTGGGCGATGCCGTGCTCCTCGGCGTGCCCCACCGCGGCCGCCAGCGACGAGCGGATCGCGAAGAGCTCCGCGCACGGCCCGGGGTACGGCTGGGTGACCAGGTTGTAGACGACCAGCCCGTCCGGGCGCGGTCCAGGTGAAGACCTCGCCGAGCACGATCTGGCCGTCGGCGCACCGCTCGCGGTAGTCGGCGGCCAGCGCCGGCCACCGCCGGGCGAACTGCCCGGCGATCCCGCCCATCGAGCCCTCGCAGTTGACGCCGTGCGCGAGCGCCGGCAGCCCCTGGGCGAACAGGTCCCCCACCCGATGCGTCACCGCCATGCCGCCCATCCTGCCTCGCCCGGCCCGATCACCGCGCGTCCCCACGAGCCGCCGCCCCCATCCACCGCCGACCTCGCCGACGTCGCCCTCCACCTCCGCCACGAACTCCGCGGTCGCCGGCGCCACCGCGAGCCCGGGCGCGCAGATCGCGTCGACCGCCGCGAGCACCTCGACAAGGTCCTCGCCGGCGCGCAGCGCGTCGAGGTCGCCGCTCGTCGATGTCGTCGAAGCCGACGCTGCTCAGCCCCTCGATGCCGCCGCCGTCATCGCGGGCGTCGTAGCACGCGACCACCCGCTCGCCCAGCTCGTCGACCCAGCGTGCACCCAGGTGAGCCAGTACTGCCCCCCGGTCGACGGCGTCAGCAGGGTGAAGCTCACCCACGTCTGCCCCAGGGGATCGGCGCCGAGGGCGGCCGTCCCGAGATAGGCGACCTCGCCCTCCAGCGCCACCCTCAGCAGCAGCGCGCCCTCCTCCTCGGCCGTCTCCGACTGCCTCGGTCGTTGCCATCTCAGCTTCCCTTCCCATTCGGCTTCGGCCCGTCGTCCACGTCGGGCGGCATGACCCTGAATCGGGGCCGCGGCCGGTTCCCCGAGATGTAGCCGCCGCCGAGCAGCTCCCGGCCCGTAGGCGTGGCTCGTGAGCCAGAGCGCGTGGCCCCAGCGCTGCATCAACTCGTCGAACTCCTGCTCCAGGGCGCGGGCCACCTGCGGGTAGGTCGTGGGCTCGTACTGGCTCGGAAGCGGGAAGGTCGCCCCGACCGGGAACGGGATGGGGTGCTGTTCCGCGGCGGAGTCGCACCAGGCGCACTCGCCCTTGGGGTGCCGCAGGGCGAGGCCGAGCTCTGGGTCATCCAGCGCCATGTGCTCACGGGCCCACAGCGGCAGCTCGGCGGACGCCCCGACCGCGCGCCGTCGCCGCCGTCGTCGCCCCTGGCGCACCCGATCGGCGTCCACGATCCGGTAGGCCGCCAGCAGCAACCGAAGGGCGCCCACGACCAGACACACCATCCAGGCCAGGAAGATCAGCCCACCCAGCCACTCATCCATCGCGCGCCTCGCCTGACAGCCTCATGGCGGCTCCTCGTCCAGGGGACGCCAGCGGCGTTCCCGCGCTTCCCGAGGCCTGGTGGCGCCGGGCGGGTCTTCCCTCGGAGGCACCGTGCGCGGGTGGCGCGGTTGCCGGGACGACATCGCCGGGGGGCGTGGTGCGTCGTCCGCTCGTGACCTGCTCGAACCCTAGCGCGCAACGCCGACAGCCGGGGCCCCCGCGGGTCTCGGACCTCGGGCCGCCAGACTGTGCGCGAGGGGGTGAGGACGTGGCGCCGACGTGCATCCCGGAGCGGCCGTTCTTCCGCAGCGGCGCCGAGCGGCGGGTCTGGGAGGCGCTGCGCAAGCGGCTGCGCCCAGTCGACGTGCTGCTGGCCGGCGTCCCCTTCGTCGGCAACGACGGCAACTGGGAGGTCGACCTGATCGTCCTGATGCCCGACGTCGGCTTCGCCACGATCGAGGTCAAGGGCGGGCACGTGCGCCGCGGCTGACGGGGTGTGGCGCCAGCAGACCCCCGAGGGCGACAAGGTCATCGACCTCGACGAGCAGTCCAAGAGCGAGCGCTACCTCGTGGAGCGCTACCTCAGGGATCGCTGGAAGTTCGGCAAGCCGCGGATGGCGCACTTCGCGGCCCTGCCCGACACCGACGTCGGCCCCGAAGACCCCTCCCCCGGGCTGCCGCGCGACCGCGTGATCGCCAAGGGCGACCTGGCCGAGGCCGCGGGGCGGGTGTACGACGTGCTGAGCGGCGCCCTCGCGAACGAGCCCAAGCGCGCGCCCGGCGAGGCTGCGGTCGAGGTCGCGGCGCAGATCCTCGGCGGCATCGCCGACCCGGGCCGCGATCGGGCTGCGGGCGAGCGGCTGCTGGCCGCGCACGCCGACGAGCTCACCCGCACCCAGTACGCCCTGCTCGACTTCGTCCGCGCGGTGCCGAGGTACGAGGTGGTCGGCGGCCCCGGCAGCGGCAAGACGTACCTCGCCCTGGAGCAGGCGCGGCGCTGGGCCGAGGGCGGCGCCCGGGTCGCGTTCGTCTGCTACTCCCACGGGCTGGCGGCCTGGGCCAACCGGTGGCTCGCCGACCAGCCCGAGCCGGCGAGCCGGCGGATCGAGGCGATGACGTACCACTCGCTCGGCCACCGCTGGGGCGAGCCGGTGCCGGACGACGCCGGGCCGTCGTACTGGGAGGACATCCTGCCCGCCCGGATGCTCGACCTCGCCCGCGGGCTGCCGGACGAGGAGCGCTTCGACGCCCTCGTCGTCGACGAGGCCCAGGACTTCGCCGACCCGTGGTGGCCGCCGCTGCTCGCCGCCCTCGCCGATCCCGCCACCGGGCGGATCGCGGTCTTCGGCGACGACGGCCAGCGGGTCTTCGACCGCACGGGGCGGCCCAGCGTCGACCTCGTGCCGCTCGCCCTCAACCGCAACCTGCGCAACACCCGCCAGATCGCCGCCGCTCATCGCGCCCTTCGCCGACGAGCGCGCCGAGTGCCTCGGCGGCGTGGGGCCGGAGGTGCGCTTCGTGCCGTGCCCGCAGGACGAGGCCGTGCACACCGCCGACGACGCGGTCGACGCCCTGCTCGCCGAGGGCTGGGAGCCCCAGCAGGTCGCGCTGCTCACCACCCACCACCGGCACCCGATGCAGATCGAGCAGGTCGAGCGGCTCGGCACCGACGGCTACTGGGCGTCGTTCTGGGACGACGAGCAGGCGTTCTACGGGACCGTGCTCGGCTTCAAGGGCCTTGAGCGGCCGGTCGTGGCGCTCGCCGTCGACGGCTTCCGCGACGAGGCGCTCGCCCGCGAGATCCTGTACGTCGGGATGAGCCGCGCCCGGCACCTGCTCGTCGTCTGCGGCGACCTCGACCAGATCCGCGCCGTCGCCGGCAAGCAGGTCGCCAAGCACCTCGCCCGCGCCGCCGTCACCGACCTGTCTGGCTGACCTGTCTGGCTGGGCGACGCGCCCGCGCGTCGTCGCGCCAGACACGTCGGCGGGGCGGCCCGCTCAGCCGGCCGTGAGCTCGTCGCCGAAGCGCACCACCGTGTCGACGAACGCGTCCACGTCGGCGAGCGTGGTGCGCGCGTTGATGAAGCAGGGGCGCAGCACGAACGAGCCGTCGACCAGCGTCGAGCTGACCACGACCTGCGTCTCGCGGGCGAGCCGGCGCAGGATCTGCCGGTTGACCTCGTCGACGTCGTACGCGCCCGCGACCGCGTAGCGGAAGCCGCAGATCGACAGCACCGGCTCGGCCAGCACCTCCAGCCGCGGGTGCCGCGTGCGCCCGCGCCGCGACATGCCGGGCGAAGTCGTTGTCGGCCACGACCCGGCGGCGGATGCCGTCGACGCCCAGCTCGCGCAGGATCGCCCACACCATCACGCCCGCGCGGCGGCGCCGACAGCTCGACCCCGAAGTCGAAGTACGGCACGCCCATCGAGTCCAGCGACACCTGGACGTCGTCGTCGGCGAAGGCCCCCTCGAGGTAGTCCGCCGGCTCCTGGGTGAAGGCCCGGTGCAGCACGGCGCGATCGCGGACGAACGTGGCCGCGATGCCCACCGGCGCCCCGAGCCACTTGTGCGGGTCGGTGATCGCCGAGTCGGCCAGCTCCAGCCCGTCGTAGAGCGCGGCCACCCGCTCATCGAGGATGCCCGGCAGCCCGTACGCCCCGTCGACGTGGAACCACGCGCCGTACTCGCCGGCCAGCTCGCCGGCGCCGCGCAGCGGGTCGATGGCGCCGGTGTTGGTCGTGCCCGCCGCCGCGACGACGGCGACCGGCAGCACCCCGTCGGCCCGGTCCTGGCGCAGGGCGTCCTCAAGGGCGCCCAGGTCCATCCGCAGCAGCCGATCGGTGGGGATCGACCGGACGTTCGCGCCGGCCCAGGCCGAGGACGGCGGCCGAGCGGTGGATCGTGTGGTGCGCCTGGGTCGAGGTGTAGACCGCCAGCCGCCGGCCGTCGAGCCCGGCCGCGGCGGGATCGAGCCCCGCCTGCTCGTACGCCCACTGGCGCGCGGCGCCGAGCGCCACCAGGTTCGCCGTCGACCCGCCGCTGGAGTAGACGCCCTTCATGTGCGCGCCGAGGCCGCACAGCTGGGCGAGCCACTCCAGCGACAGCTCCTCGAGGTGGTGGAGCGCGCTCATGGTCTGCCGCTGCGGCGCGATGACCATCGTGGCGGCCGACACGGCGGTGGGCACCGTGGTGGGGCCGGTGGTGATCCAGCCCCACGACACCGGCGACGCCAACCGGATGCCGTTGGGCAGCACGTCGTCGAGGTACTCCTGGATGGTCGCCTCGGCGCCGATCCCCTCGCGCGGCACCGGGCCCGACAGCCGGGACTGCCAGCCGGAGGGGTTCGCCAGCGCGTCGACCTTGTCGCCCGCCATCCAGCCGTCGACCGCGGCTCCCACCTGCGCGAAGTAGCGGCCGAAGTCCCCGACGGCCGGGCCGGAGGCAGGCGAGTCAGGCATTGCCGGAGGCTACTCCCGGCAGCCCGCGGGTGCCCCCTGCTCGATGCTCGTAGGGTGGGGCGGTGACACCTTCTGCCGCCCTGACCCCTCGCGCCGCCCTCACCGTCGACCTCGACGTGCGCCTCGACGACCCCGCGCTGCGGGCGGCCGTGCTCGGCGCCCCGTGGCTGGCCGCCGCCGGCATCGACGCGAGGCCCGACGCCGCCGACCCGGACGTGGTCCTGCTGGTCAGCGACCGCGCGCTCACCCCGGACGAGGAGCAGCGGCTGCTGGCACGCGCGGCGACCACCCCCCTCGTGCTCGCCGGGCCGACCCTCGACCGGCTGGCCGCGGGAAGCGCCCTGGCCGAGGCCGCCGGGCTCCTTGCGGCCGGGCTGTCCCCGGCGCACGAGATGCGGCTGCGGGCCGCGGCCCCGGTCGATCCGCGCGGCCAGGGCGACGTCCTCGTCCGCGACCGCGTGGTGCTCGTCGACAAGGCCGCCGGGGACGTCGAGGTCGGCGTCACCTGCGACCTCGCGCTCACGACGTACCCCGTCGCGACCTGGCGCGCCGCGACCGGCGTCGGCGCCCTCACCGACCGGCTCGGGCCCGCAGCCGTGGGGCGATCGCGACTTCCTGCGCCTCGTGCACCGCTGGCTGCGCACCGTGCTCGGCCGCGCCGAGGGCCCCGCCGTGCGGGTCGCCATGCTCGGCTACGGCGCCATCGGCCACGAGCACAGCAAGGCCGCGCAGCACGTGCCCGGCCTCGTCTTCGCGGGGGTGTGCGACAGCAACCCCGAGCGCGTCGCGGCGGCGCGCGGCCTGGCGCCCGACGTCCGCGCGTACGCCGACGGCGCCGCGCTCGCCGCCGCCGACGACCTCGACCTCATCGTCGTGTCGACCCCGCCGGACAGCCACCACCGGTGGGCGAGGCAGGCGCTGGAGGCCGGCAAGCACGTCGTGCTCGAGAAGCCGATGGCGCTGTCGGCGGCGGAGTGCGACGACCTGCTCGCGCTCGCCGCAGCGCAGGGCCGCACGCTGCTCGTCTACCAGAACCGCCGCTGGGACCCCGACTACCTCGCCTTGCGCGCGGCCGTCGCCGACGGCCGCATCGGCGACGTCTTCCACCTCGAGGCGTTCGTCGGCGGCTACGGCCACCCCTGCAACTACTGGCACTCCGACGCCGGAGTCTCGGGCGGAGCGATCTTCGACTGGGGCTCGCACGTCCTCGACCAGGTCCTCGACCTGGTCCCCGGCCAGGTCGAGTACGTCACCGCCGCCAACCACAAGCGCCGCTGGCACGACGTCACCAACGCCGACCACTCGCGCGTGACCCTGCGGATGGCCGACGGGGTCGAGGCCGAGTTCGTCTACTCCGACCTCGCCGCCGCCCTCAAGCCGAAGTGGTACGTGCTCGGCACCGAGGGCGCCGTCGTCGGCCAGTGGCGCCAGGAGCGCGTCGTGGCGCGCAACGCGATCGGCACCCTCGACGAGGACGTGCTCGCCCCCGCCGACTCCCCCGCCGACCTCTTCCTGCACGCACCCGACGGCTCGGTCACCGCGATGGCGGTGCCGCCCGCCCCGCCGTACGCCTTCCACCGCGAGCTCGCCGACGCCCTGCTCGCCGGCCTGCCGACGACCGTCACCGCCGCAGGGCTCCCGCCGGGTGGTCGCGGTGATGGAGGCCGCCGAGCGGTCCGCGCTCGACGAGGGCCGCCCGGTGGTGCCGCGATGACCGCGCCCGTCGGCTGGGGCTTCCTGGGCGCCGGCTACATCGCCCGGGCGGCCCTCGCTCCCGCCGTTCACAGCGCCGACGGCGCCGCGCTCGTCGCGGCCGGCGCCCGCGAGGTCGCGCGGGCCGCCGCGCTGGGCCCGCACGGCGCCGCGTACGGCTCGTACGACGAGGTGCTGGCCGACCCACGCGTCGAGGCCGTCTACATCGCCCTGGCCAACGACGACCACCTGCCGTGGGCCGAGCGGGCGCTGGCGGCCGGCAAGCACGTGCTCTGCGAGAAGCCGCTCGGGCTCACGGCCGCCGAGGTGCGCACGATGGCCGCGACCGCGCGGGCCGCGGACCGGCTGCTCGTCGAGGCGTCCTGGAACCGCTGGCACCCCCGCACCCGCCGGGCCGAGGCGCTGCTGCGCTCGGGCGCGATCGGCGCCGTCCGGCGGGTCGAGGCCGGCTTCACGTTCGCCGGCGTGGCGGAGGACAACTACCGGCTCGACCCGGCCCGCGGCGGCGGGGCGCTCTACGACGTCGGCTGCTACGCGACGGCGGCGGCCCTGTGGGCCACCGGGTTCACGGCGCTCCAGGCGGTCGGCGCCACCCGGCGCCTCTCGCCCACCGGGGTCGACCTCACGACCGAGGCGGTGCTCTCGTTCGGCTCGGCCGAGGCCTTCGTGCGCTGCTCGATCGACGAGGACGGCGGGCAGTGGATGAGCGCCGAGGGTGACCGCGGCACGCTCGTCCTCGACGGCAGGTCGGCCTTCACCTCGTGGCTGTCGCCCAGCACGCTCACGGTGACGACGGCGGCCGAGGCGCGGGTCGAGCACTTCGCGCCCGTCGACCCGTACCGGCTCATGGTCGAGCATGTGAGCGCGGCCATCCGCGGCGTGCCGGGGGCGTGGGTCCTCCCCCTTGAGGAGTCGCTGCGGGTCGCCGAGGCGCTCGACCTGATCCGCGCCGCGTAGCTCCCCCGTCAGCGCTCGAACGAGCCGTGCCGGCCCTCGGCGACCTCCTGCGGCCACGGGCCCACCGTCGCCTCGTAGATCTCGGCGACGGCGTCGGTGAAGCACTGCGCCAGCAGGTCGGAGTCCGGGATCAGCTCGCGGTCGGTGCCGAAGCCCACGTTGACCTTGCCGTTGTAGCTGAAGATGCAGATCGTCATCGGCTGGTCACCCGAGCACGGCGCCCAGCCGAGCACGCCCGCCACCGGGGTCCCCGCGAAGGTCATCTGGTTGCGCGGGCCGGGCACGTTGGTCAGCACCCCGACGGCCTTGTTGGCCAGGAAGTTCGTCAGGAAGACCCCGAGGTCGCGCGGCGACTCCGAGATCGCCCGCTGGATGCCGAAGGTCAGGACGGGCTCGTGGGAGTTCTTGATCCGGCGCATCCGGCGGGCCAGCTCGTGCAGGCGGACCTTCGGGTCGGCGATGTGCAGCGGCATCTCCAGCGCCACCAGCGCGAAGTGGTTGCCGAGGTCCTTGGGCAGGGCGGCGCTGAACGGCAGCAGGCTGACCGGGATCATCCAGACGACCTCGTCGACCATCGCGTCGTGATGCTGGAGGTAGCCGCGCAGGGCCCCGGCCACCGCGGTGATGAGCACGTCGTTGACCGTGCAGCCCTCGGCCTGGCCGGCCGCCTTGATCAGGTCGAGCGGCATCGGCCGGGCCCACGCGGCGGTCTTGTCGACGCCGGGGGTGCCGGTCCACACCGTCTCGACGCTGCGCCCGGAGAAGGCCAGCTTGGACAGCGACGCGACGTTGTTGACTCCCGTCTGGTCCACCTCCGACAGCGCCTTCACCGCGTCGACGAACTGCGACGGGTCGGACACCAGGTCGAAGGCGGGGCTCGCCACCGTGGTGGCGATCCCCGTCGCCTTGCCGGTCACCTTGGCGACGACTCCGCCCGCGAGCTGGCCCACCGACCACGCCGTGTTCACGGCGGTGGTCGCCGCCGAGGCGGCAGTCGAGGTCAGCTGGCCGGGCAGGGCCTTGAGGGTGCCTTCGGGGTCCGCGGCGGCGCGCATCGCCTGGCCGACGGCCGCGCCCGCGGCCTCCTGGGCCATGGCGGGCAGCTCCTTGGCCGCGCCCTTCGCCATCCCCGCGGTCATCGCCACGGTGCCGGGCAGCGCCTTGGCCACGCCGACCGCGGTGCCGGTGGCGGCGACCACCGTCCCCTCCGTGACCTCCAGCGCCTTGGCCGCCGTCTGGGTGGCCGTGCCGACCGCCCGCCCGCCGACGCCCTTGGCCGCCTTGGTGACGTGGGCGACGGGGTTCGCCGAGCCGCCGATGCCGGACGTGACGGCCGTCTCCACCGGCGCGTCGGTGAGGTCGCACATGCCGACCAGCACCTGGGTCAGGCGGATGCCGTCGGCGATCGCGTGGTGGAAGCGGGTCATCATCACGGCGCCGACCTGGCCGTTGCGGAACTGCACCGGACCGAGCTGGTGCATCACCCACAGCGGGTGCGACTTGTCGAACGGGACGCTTCGCTGCGCCTCGCAGTACGCGCGCACCTCATCGAGGTCGGCCGGCTCGTCGTACTCCACCCGGATCAGGTGCCGCTCGAGGTCGAAGTCGGGGTCGGGCTCCCAGGCCCAGCCCTCCTCGGTCTCCACCGGCCGGCAGCCGAAGACGGGGAACTTGTCCAGCAGCCGCTCCTGGACCACCTCGGCCACCTTGTCCCAGTCCGGCTCCTCCATCCACATGATGGAGTCGATCACCATCAGGCTGTTGGGCCGGTCCATCGTCAGCCACAGGGCGTCCTGGACGCTCATCGGTCTGCGGTCACTCATCGAGAACTCCTCCAGGGCGGCTGGCGCGGCAGCCATCGTGAGGCGACGCTACCGCCCTGCCCGCGGAGCCCTAGCCTGACCCCATGAGCCCCTACACGGAGTCCAAGACGGTGACCATCGGCGCGCCCGCGGCCGACGTCCTGATCGTCCTGCTGAACATCGCCGACCAGCGTGAGTGGTGGCCCGGCATGTTCAAGTCGGAGCCGCTGGAGACCGACGCCGAGGGCCGCGTGACGAAGGCCCGCATCGGCAACGACGCCAAGGTCGCCAAGGACGAGTTCGACGTCGCGTACGTCCACGGCGACCTCGGCTACTCATGGAGCCTGGCCAGCAAGAGCAGCATGCAGCGGTCCCAGGAGGGGTCCTGGCAGCTCAAGGACAACGGCGACTCGACCACCGACGTCACGCTGACCCTCGCGATCGACGCGTCGCTGCCGCTGCCCGGCTTCATCATCAAGAAGACCGTGAAGGACACCGTCAACGGCGCGACCAAGGGCCTGCAGAAGTACCTCG
>CAWFSE010000008.1:0-68613 GCA_963818455.1 uncultured Actinomycetota bacterium | reverse complement strand
CGCGGGCGGGGTCCGGTGGACTGACTGGCCATCACCTAGACGAGCTTGACTAAGTAGCGCTATGGTTACTAAGTAAGCCCACGAGGCAGATCGGAGACGTCAGATGTCAGTCCAAGCCGAGAAGGCGCCCATGCCTACCGAGACGCAGTTCGAGCCGGCCAAGGTGAACGTGCGGATCACGATCTCCGCCCTGTGGACGGCGATGCTGTTCGTCTTCATCTACGTCGACCACTTCAGCCTCCTCCGGCCCGACACCCGGGCCGACCTGGAGGCTGGCGAGATCGGCGGGTTCACCGTCAACCAGTCGTTTGTGCTGTTCTCCATCGCCTATGTGCTGCTGCCGATCCTGATGGTGGTCGGCACCCTCGTCCTGCGACCGCGGATCAGCCGGATCGCCAACATCGCGCTGAGCATCGTCTACGCGCTGACCATCGTCCCCCTCGCGATCGGCGAGTGGTACTACTACGTGCTCGGCAGCGCAGTCGAGGTCGTGCTGCTCGCGGCCATCGCCTTCTACGCCTGGACTTGGCCGAAGGTTCCCGCGTCGGGATCCGCGGACCGAGCAGAGGCCAGCGCTGACCACCTCCAGCACACCGGCGCGTAGCCCGGCCGGCGCCACGGCCACCGTCAGTCGGCAGCCGACTGGCGGTCGCCGTGCTGCATTGGCAGACGGCTCGCGGGACCGTACGCCCTGCCCTGCAGCTGGCTGGCGACGATAGCGTGCAGGTATCGGGAGCTCGATGCTCAGGGGACCTGTCGAGGGCCGGCGGAAGGGGACGAGCCCGGTGGTGAGGCCCACGCGGAGTCCGACCGCCGGGGACGGGCGTCGGGGTTCATCCCGCAACCGTCGCTGCCTCGAGGTGTGGCCGGCTGGGCGAGCGGCGTGTGGGCATGCCCTTCGGGCACGGGCCCGCCTACAAGCGGGTGTGTGAGGTGCTGTCCGCCACGCCCCGAGGACGACCTGCTGGAGGTGGCGTGCGGGTCGGGGGCGTTGTTGGCGCGTCACGCTGCACATGTCCATCGGATCGCCGGCATCGACCTATCGGAGGTGCAGGTGCGCATGGCCGGCGCCGTCTCGCACGGCGGATCGCGGACGGCAGCGCCGAGATCGTCCTCGGCGACGTCACCGCGTTGCCGTGGCCCGACTCCCGCTTCAGCGCGGTCGTCTGGCTATGGGGGGTGGAAGTCATGGTGGGCGACCCGCAGCAGGCGCTGACGGAGATCCGGCGGGTGCTGCGGCCCGAAGGCCGAGCGGTTCTCAGCGTCGGAGCGCTGTTCGACGACGACAAGCCGCGAGGCCAGGCAAGCGACCTCCCCGGGTTCTGGCAGTGGACGGAGGCCCGCGCCCGCGACGAGCTCACACGAGCGGGATTCGCCGACCCCGAGATCCGCCCCGCTCAAGGTCGGCGGGCCGCGATACAGCCGCCTCTTTCTCAAGGCGGCCGGGTTCGACACCATCCGGGTGGCCATCGCCCGCCCAGCCGGAGAGGCAGCGGCATCGCAGTGAGCCAAGGGCCGCCGCAATGCGGCCGCGGACGCACGAACGACTACCCCGAGCACCCTCGCCGAATCGCCCGACTCGACCACGAACGCGCAGTTCTGCCAGCCACAGGGCAGAGCGTCGAACACCCATGCCGCGCATCAGGGTGAGCGGCACGGCCAGTGGGGGCGACCCAGTGGCCGCAGTGGACTGGGGTCACGAGCCGAAGCGTCGCTGCAGGTCGGCGTACGCGATCGCACCGTCGAGGAAGCCGAGCGTTCCGGAGTCGAGCAGTTCGCGGCCGGCGCGCTCCAACGTGCTGAGCGCGGCTCGGGCCAGGCTGCCGCCCAGGCTGACCCGCTTGACGCCGAGCGAGAAGAGCGTCGGCGCGTCGATGACGTTCGCCAGCCCGGCCACCACGTTGAGCGGGCCCGGGATGGCCGCGGCGAGCCGGCGGATCGTCTCCTCCTCGACGACGCCGGGCACGAAGACGCAGTCGGCCCCCGCTTCGACATACCGAACCGCCCGCTCGACCGTCTCACCGAATGCGTCGCCACTCGTGCCGACGAAGTAGGTGTCAGTTCGGGCGTTCAGCACGAAGGTGCCGCTAGGCGCGGCTGCCCGGGCGGCCGCGAGGCGGTCGACGGCCTCATCGACGCCGAACAGCCCACCCGGTCCGGCATCCTCGATGTTGCCGCCCACCGCCCCGAGCTCCACGGCCCGGGCCACGGTGCGACCGACGTCGTCCGCGGTGTCGCCGTACCCGGCTTCGAGGTCCGCGGTCACGGGCACGCCCACCGCGGCCACGATGCGACCGACGTGCTCGAGCATCGTGTCGCGGTCCAGCGCTCCTCCGTCCGGGACTCCGCAGGACCAAGCGATGCCCGCGCTGGTCGTGGCGATGGCCGGGAAGCCGACCTGCTCGAGGATGCGGGCGGACCCGGCGTCCCAGGCGTTGGGGAGCACGAAGCCGGGACCGGCGTGCAGGGCGAGGAGCGCAGCTGCCTTGTCGATCGAAGGTCCGGTGGTCACGAGCCCTCCACGTCGACGGCATCGTAGGACAGGGAGCGGTTGTCGTCCAGCCCTCCGGTAAGCATCAGCCATTGTCGGCGATCGCGGCCTGTCGCGATACCCCAGGCGCCGTCATGCCGCACCGTGGGCGACTACGCCCTCTCGGCTGTGCCGGGATCAGTGCGATTGCTGCGGGTTTGGTTGACAGTGGTTGTGACTGATCATGCGGCCTGAGCTGGAGTGCTCGGGGCGAACGCCAGCTCGAACTCGACGGGTGTGGGTCTGCCGAGGCCGCGTTGGCGATCGGCGGCCGACTCCACCGCACCTCCCTGTGGGGGTGGGCGATCGCCTTCGCTCCGTTCGGCCTGCTGCTCGACTCGCTGGCGACCACGGTCCGCGGCCTCATCACCTCAGAGGCGTTCCAGCGCGTAATCGCCGCCCCCGTGGAGACGACCCACGTGCCTTGTCCCCCGTTCGAGGTCCCGTCGCCGCGCGTCCGGGTGGCCACCCTCACCTCGTTGTGCGTCCAGCTGCCGAGAGGCGCGGAGGCCCGAGAACGTCACGCTCTTGGCCGACTTTGTGCGGTTGACGACGGGTCGCATGCGCGCGCGGCGGGGTCGGAAGCCCCTAACCGCGCCGGACCCCCGCTTGCCACGCTGGCCCACGTACTGCCAGGCGGCGCTCGTTCAAACTGGAGGCAGATGTCATGGGAGACACCCGCAATGCGCTGAGTACGCCACGTTCCTGCAGGAGTCCGAGGGCTACAAGCGACAGGTGCTGGGCCTCAAGCGCACGAACACCGTCCCCGAGGGTGCCACGTCCTACGACGGCGTGACCTTCCTCTGCTACGAAGCAACAGCGTCGCTGGACAAGGACGGGCTGACCTGCATCACGAGGAACAACGTCGTGTGCGGCGGTGCGGTGTACTGCGGTATCGGGAGCAGGCGGCTGAGCAAGCCCGACTTCGACGAGGGCATGGGCATGGTCGTCGGCGAGAACCGCGCCTACTCCACCAAGGCAGACCATGCGTCGGGTCAATCAACAGCTCCCGCACTACGACGAGAAGCACAAGTACCTGATCATGGGCAAGCTCGAGGACATGCCGGATCCCGAGGTTGTCATGATCATCACCGACCCGCAGCGGGTGATGCGCCTGTGCAAGGCCTACACCTGGAAGACCGGCGAGCTGGTGCATGCCCTCGGCGGCACCAACTGGTGCGGCATGTCCTTCCCGCAGGTCGTTCCAGGACAAGACGATCACCTTCGACTTCGGCGATCCGCCCTCCCGGTCCTTCATGCAGCTGGACGATTCGGAGATGTTCTGCGTCATCCACTGGGAGCTCCTGCCACTCATCGTCGACAACCTGAAGAACGTCTCGACGGGAGAGGGGTACTGATGACGCCCTACATCATGGATAACTGCATCATCTGCGCCACGTGCTGGGACATCTGCCCGAAGAACGCCGTGGTGGAGTTCGAGGACTACTACCGGATCACCGACGAGTGCGACGACTGCGGGAAGTGCCTGAAGGCATGCCCCAACTACGCCATCGCGAAGACCGTCAGCATCGGCATGAGGCTCGACGAGCCGCGCGCACGCCGACGTGGATGACGAAGAGTCGTGACGCCGGATGGCCCATCACACGGAGGATCGACGCATGACCGATTTCAACTGGACGGAGAACTCGCGAGACGGTGTTCGACGAGAGCCTGAAGGCCGCACCGATGCCGTTCAGGAGCGTGACCAAGAAGAGCCTCACGAAGGGCCTGACGAAGATCGTCGGCGAGGGTGGGGACGTTCGCGAAGAGGACGTCGTCAGGGTCATCAAGGAATCGACGCCGGCGCCGTTCGTGGCCCAGGGCCTGAAAGCCATCGAACCGTTCCTGACCGATCCGTCGATCCTGGAGCCTTAGTCCAAGCACCCTTGACGTTGTTGTGCCCGTGGCGACCTAGGGTGACGCCCTGTTCTGGTGGTTTGCATGGCTCCCCGGAGCGCCTGACTCGGCCATGAGCTTCATTCCTAGCGACGGTCGCAGGCAAGAAGCCGGCCCCCGTGCGGAGCGGGAACCGGCGTCTCGATGCCGCCTCAACAGCGTGCGCCCGAAGGGATTCGAACCCCCAACTTCTCACCCGTAGCGATTCGGGCCCCCTGCCATCCGGTGCCAGCCCGTGCCACCCAGGCGATCCCGTCGCACCCAGAGCGCGGACCCCGCGCCGAACCGGACCCACCCAGGATCACCCCGTCACGGCGCGTACGTGAGAAGAACCCGTTGAGCAGTGGACGGGCGACAGTAACTTGGCACTTGGAGACGCCTACCCTGCAGCCGCATAAGAACGGCAGACCTCAACCCACAGGCCGACGCCGGCCGCACAACCTGGACTGCAGCTCCCAGGTGAGCTGGACCTTCACTTCGCGCCATTCATAGATGCGTCCGAGGTGCTGGGAAGTGCCTCGGCTCTCCGTGCTGCTGCGTACCGGCGCGCCGCTGACTGGTCGGCAGGTCCACGGCTTGGTCCGCGACGAGCACAGCCTGTGGTCGGTTCAGGAGGCTCTCAAGGCTCTGACCCGGCTCGGCATCGTGGAGACTCAGAGCATCGGCCGGGCGGGGGTTCACACCATCAACGAAGGGCATGCGGCGGTGGCGCACCTGCGCGTACTGGCCGATCCGATCGCCCTCCTGAGGGCAGCCATCGCGGAGTCGGTCGGCTCCGAAGTCGAGTCGGTGATCATCTTCGGGTCGATCGCCCGCGGAGAGGGCGGCGAGGGCAGCGACATCGACCTGGCCGTCATCGCCGGCTCCGGGTGGGACGGACGCACCGACCTCGAGGACGCCGTGCGCATCAGCGTGGGCAACGGCTGCGACGTCCTGGTCTTCACGTCGAGCCAGTTTCGGCAGTTGGCTCGATCGGGCGAGCCCGTGGTGAGCGACATCCTCCGTGACGGGCTGCCGCTCCTCGGCTCGATGCCGCGCGCAACCGTCGGTTCCGCCTGACGGCCAGTGCCGAGCAGCTCAATCGCGCAAAGGCCTTCCTCAGGAAGGCCGAGGAGTACCTCGCCTCCGCAGAGGACAACCTCGTCGCCGAGCGCTACACCGCCGCCTCGGGCGATGACATCCATGCCGGCATCAGCGCCAAGGGCGCGATCGTCACCGACCTGACCGGTGCGACCCGCAAGGGCAAGGACTACGCGGCGGTCGCAGCCATCTGCGCCCACGACACCGCGGCATACGCCGGGACCTGCCCGCGGATCCGCTGCTCGCGCACCGGAACCTTGGGCGCCAGGGCAGATCGGTGCGACTTCTGCCTCGAGATCATCGCCCCGACACCGGCACACGAGACACGCGAGGCAGCCTGACTGCGATCCGACTGGCCGCGCGCTGCGGCTCGGCGCGGCGCTCACGCGGCCAGCCAGCGAGCCGCTGTTGGGCCGCGGCATGCTCCGCGCTCGAACAACGCAACAGAGCCCCGCCGACAAGGGGAGCGGCCCTGACGTTGACCGAAGGCTCTCAGGGATCCGCCTTGCGGCTGCGCAGTCACAGGTCGTTGTCCTCTTGATGAGAAGCGAGCACAGCGATCCGATGGGCAGGGACCTTCGACCAGAAGGGGAGTTGAGTGTCATGACGGACGTGAGCCGCAGCGTCGCCGTCGCCGCTCCAGTCGAGGTGGTGAAGCGGAGGGCGACCGCCCGCCTCGTGGGGGTTCTGTTCATCGTGGCCACCGCCGCCTCGATCGTGGGTGGGGCGCTGGTCGTGGCGCTGCTGGATGATCCGGACTACCTCGTCGCGGTGGGTGCGCACGAGGGCCAGCTCATCCTGGGGGTCCTGTTGGAGTTCGTCCTGGCCCTGTCGGTCATCGGGATCGCCGCCCTGCTGCTGCCGGTGCTCAGGCCGCACGGTGAGGGCATGGCGGTCGGCTACGTCGCCGTGCGCACGGTGGAGGCCATCTTCATCCTGATGGCCTCGACCACCGCACTGCTCGTGTTGGCGCTGAGCCAGGACTCGGGCAGTTCCGGTTCGGTCGGGGTGGAAACAGTGGGCAGCGCGCTGCTCTCGGCACGGGATTGGACCTACCTGGTCGGGACACTGCTCGTGTTCAGTGTGAGCGCGCTGATCCTCAACGCCCTGCTGTACCGGTCCCGGCTCGTCCCCGCCTGGTTGTCGTTGTGGGGCCTTGCCGGGGGGCTGCTGCTCCTGGCGTATGCCGTTGCCGAGATGTTCGGCGTCGAGCCTCCGTTCCCGCTTCAACTGCTGGCTGCCCCGATCGGCCTGCAGGAGATGGTCCTGGCGGTCCTGTTGATCTGGAAGGGATTCGCCGCCCCGTCGACGCCGGCGCCACCCGGAGAGCCGAAACCCGGGTCCGAGGCGGCTGGATGACGCAGGCGCTTGCCCGAGTGCCCCGGTGGTCCACCGTCCACCTGGGCGCCAGGTGCCTGGCGGCCGCAGGAGGGACCAGATGAGGGCGGTCGTGTGCACCGGGTACGGGCCGCCGGAGGTGCTGCAGTTGGCGGAGATCGACCTGCCGACGCCGGGGCGGGACGGCGTCCGGGTCAGGATCCGGGCGACGGCGGTGACGTCGAGTGACTGCTTCGTGCGGGGGTTCCGGATCAAGCCGTCAATGTGGCTGCCGGCGCGCCTGGCCCTGGGCGTCACGCGACCGCGCAAGCCCGTGCTGGGGATGGTGCTCGCCGGCGACATCGACGCCGTCGGCGACGACGTCACCTCCTTCGAGGTGGGTCAGCCGGTGTTCGGGTTCGACCGCTTCGGGTTCGGCACCTACGCCGAGTACAAGCGCATGCCGGCCGGCGGGGTGCTCGCCCCGAAGCCCGCCAACCTCAGCTACGAGCAGGCCGCGGCGATCCCGTACGGCGGCCTGCTGGCCTGGTACTTCCTCAAGGACAGGGTCCGTGCGGGGCAGCGGGTGCTGGTGTACGGCGCCTCGGGAGCGGTGGGCTGCGCCGCGGTCCAGATCGCCAAGCATGCCGGGGCGCACGTCACCGGGGTGTGCGGGCCGACCAACCTCGACCTGGTCCGCTCGCTGGGGGCCGACGCGGTGATCGACTACACCTCCGAGGACGTCAGGAGTCGCGGCGGGCGCTTCGACCTCGTCTTCGTCGCCGTCGGGAACCGGGTGGGCCCCCCATCCCGCAGGGACTGTCGCGACGTTCTGACCGCGGGCGGGGCGTACCTGGCCGTGGACCGGGGGCGACCGACCAGCAGCGCGGCCGACCTGCTCCAGCTCAAGCAGCTGGCCGAGGCCGGCGAGCTCACCCCGGTCATCGACCGGTGCTACCCGCTGGCGCAGGTGGCCGAGGCCCACCGCTACGTCGAAGCAGGACACAAGAGGGGCAACGTCATCGTCACCATTGCAGCGCACACGTAGACGCGGACGGATCAGCGCGAACAGCGGACCCCGGGCCGTCTGCAGCGAGGCCCACCGGCGCCTGCGAACAAGAAGCCGGCCCCCGTGTGGAGCGGGAACCGGCCTCTCGATGCCGTCTCAACAGCGTGCGCCCGAAGGGATTCGAACCCCCAACCTTCTGATCCGTAGTCAGATGCTCTATCCGTTGAGCTACGGGCGCCCGTCCCGCGAACGGGACCTGCCGAGTGTAGCCGCGGCGCCCGGGCCCTGCCGAATCCCCTGCAACCACACCAACACACAACCGGGCGCCCACGTGCGCCGAGCGGCGCCTGCCCCCGCGTACGAGCGAGGCGCGCCCACGACCGGGCCGGCGGTTGTGTGTTGGTGTGGCGCCGGGCGGCGCGCGGAGAGCGGGCAAAGCGCGAAGGCCCCGGCGCGAGAGCCGGGGCCTTCGGGTCGTGCGTGGGGCGGAGGCGGGGGGATTTGAACCCCCGAGGGGCTTTGAGACCCCAACCCGCTTAGCAGGCGGGCGCCATCGACCGGACTAGGCGACGCCTCCCCGCGTCCAGACCCGCCCCGAGGGGCCGATCCATCAGCGCGCACAGGGTACCCGCGCGCCGAGACCGCCAGCAAAGGCGCCGCCGCGAGCGCCCCGAGCCCCCGCGATGTGGCGGTTCCCCCACCGGCATCCGGCTGGGGGAACCGCCACATCGGCGGTGGGCGGGCCTACCGTGGGTCCATGCGCTCCAGGGTCTACCGCGACTCGGCGGTCGAGGCCGCCGACGTCGACCTCGAGGCGGTCGCGAAGGCCATCGCCGACGGGCGCATCGCCTGGGTGCACGCGACCCCCGACGAGCTGCCTGCCGTCGCGGCCGCGCTCCGCCTCAACCACCACGCGGTCGAGGACGCGCTCAAGGGCGTCGACGCCGCCGAGGTCATCACCCAGCGGGCCAAGCTCGAGCGCTACCCCGGCCACGCCTTCCTCTACCTCTACCTCGCCCGCGTCGACGGCGGCCGCGAGCAGCTGGAGATCAGCGGCGCCCCGGTGTTCGTGAGCCGCTCGTACATCGTCACCCTCGACACCCCCTCGGGCATCTCCGCCGACGACCTGACGCAGCGCTGGGACACCCACCCCGACCTCATGGGCCACGGCACTCCGGCGCATCTGCACGCGGTCCTCGACCTCGTGGTCGACAGCCACCTGCAGGCCGTCGACGACATCGGCGACCTCGTGGACCAGATGGAGGACCTGCTCTTCGAGGGGCCGGTCCAGGACGTGCAGGTGCACCAGCGCCAGGCGTACGCCACCCGCAAGTCGCTCGTGCGCATGCGCCGCGTCGCGACGCCCATGCGCGAGCTCGTCAGCGGCGTCATGCGCCGCGAGGAGGAGGACGAGACCCCGATCGACGTCGTCCTCATGCCGTACTACCAGGACCTGTACGACCACGTGCTGCGCGTCAACGACACCCTCGAGGGCCTGCGCGACCTGGTCTCCAGCCTGTACGAGACGCGCATCGCGATGGCCGACCACACCCTCAACACGGTGATGAAGAAGCTCGCCGCGTGGGCCGCCATCATCGCGGTGCCCACCGCGGTCACCGGCTTCTACGGCCAGAACCTCGAGTACCCGCTGGTGGGGACCGGCGTCGGCTTCGTGGTGTCCACGGCGATCTGGGCCGGCGGGGGCGCCGCGCTGTGGTGGACCTTCCGCAGCCGCCACTGGCTGTGACGGCGCCACGCCGCAGCGGATGAGCCGCCTGGCCCGGTCACCGGCTCGCCAGCCGCTCCGCCCAGGCCTCGAGCCCGGCGGGCGTCGCGGTCAGGACGACCACCTCGCGCACCTGGGTGGGCGTCGACTCCAGGGCGCCCAGCGCGACCCGGATCGCGCTGTCCAGCGGCCACGGACCCCAGGCCAGAACCGTCGGCATCGCGACGCGGCCGGCGCCGATGGCGTCGGCGGCCTCCAGGGCCGCCCGGTAGGCCCTGGACAGCAGGTACTCGCGATCCTCGCGCGTGGAGAACGCAGGGCTGCCCACCTCGATCACCGGAGGACTCCCCGGCCGGACCGCGGCCACGCCGACGCCGAGGACGCGGGGCCGCACCGGGCGCACGCGGGCATCGACCCGCAGCGGGTCGAGGTCGCCGAGGACCACGTGGATGCGCGGCCGCGGCGGCCCGGGCGGGCGTCGGCGTCCCCCTCCACGGCCGGCCCCCCCCTCAGCGCGAGTCGGACCGGGCGCGCGCCGCGAGCAGCACCATGACGATCCCGGCCGCCGCGAACGCGATCGCCGGCAGCAGCCCGGAGCCGGTCACCACCGTGACCACCGCCAGCGCGAACCAGACCAGCGCCAGCACGCCCATCAGCACCACCCGCGAACCCATGGCCGCGAGCGTACGGCCCGATCACCCCGTGCCGAGGCGACGCGCGTGGGCGAGACTGCACCCGTGACCGCCGACCCGTCCGACGAGCAGCCCGCCGACCCGCCCCACGAGTCCGCCGCCCGCCAGCGCGCCCGGACCGCTGGCGCTCATCGGCTCCGGCGAGTACCTGCCGGTGATGCTCGACACCCGCTACGTCCAGATGGCGACCGCGGCGGCGCCCGAGGGCGAGGACTCGCTGCGGCGCTGGCACGCCCTCGGCGCCGCGCAGGCCGTACGCCTCGGCGCCGAGCAGGTCGTCGTGGACGTGCGGACGCGCGAGGACGCCTACGACGCGGGGCTGGCCGCGCTGGTCGAGGGGGCCGCCCTGGTCTACCTGTCCGGCGGCAACCCGGTGCACCTCGCCGACACCCTGCGCGGCACCCCGGTGTGGGACGCGATCCACGCCGCCTGGCGGTCCGGCGCCGCGCTGGCCGGCTGCAGCGCCGGCGCGATGGCGATGTCGGGCTGGGTGCCGTCGCTGCGCCACCCCCGCAGCGGCGCCGTCGACGGCCTCGGCGTGCTGCCGCACGTGCGCGTCATCCCGCACTTCGACCGGATGGCCGGCTGGATGCCCGACATCGTCGCGCGCTACCTCGTGCCCGAGGCCGAGGGCGCCACCGTCATCGGCGTCGACGAGGACACCGCGATCGTCGGCGGCCCGCACGAGTGGACCGTCCGCGGCCGCCAGCGCGCGTGGGTGCTCACCCATCAGGGCCGCACCGGGTACGCCGACGGCGAGGTCCTCGTCACCCCCGGACGCCCCGCCCCTCGCCCCGCCTGAAGATCACGATTTGCGGTGGCAGGACTTCAAACTCGACGGCGTGCCACCGCAAACCGGGGCGGGGGTCAGGCGGCGACCCGCGGGTGGGCGTCGAAGAAGTCGAGCATCTGCTCGGTGGCGTCGACCGCCGCGCTGGTGGCGCCGACGAACGACTCGACCTCAGCCGACGGCGGCTCCGACCCCGGCCAGGTGTGCCCGCCGCCGGCCAGCACGACGAGCTGCACGTCGCTGCCCGTACGGCAGTCCAGCCAGCGGTAGTCCAGCGCCTCGTCGCCGAGCACCTCGACCTCGGGCTGCGCCGTGCACGGACTCGCGGGCGCCCCACCCGGTCATCACCTCGCGGACGTCGCCGATGAGAGAACGAGCCGGCGGTCAGCGCGGTGTACTCGGCGTCGACCGAGAACGGCGCGATCGGGTCCATGTCGCCGTGGAAGGCGAGCACCGACACCGGCGGGCCGTCCGGGCAGACCCGCAGCAGCCCGACACCCGCGACCGGCGCGATCGCGGCCACCCGCTCGGTGGCGCAGGCGAAGTACGCCGCCATCGCCGCGCCGCCGGAGACGCCGGTCGCGTACACCCGGTCGGGGTCGACGCAGAGCAACTGGCCGACCTGCTCGATCGCGGTCTCCACGAACTCCACGTCGTCGAGGCCGGCCACGCCGGGGATGGCCGACGCCGCCGGCGACCCCCTCGGCCTGCGGCGCGAGCACCGCGACGCCGCGGCCGGTGGCCGCCTCGCCCAGCCCGGGTCGGGGTGAGGAACGACTCGGCCTGGCCCGACGTGCCGTGGAACGCGAGCAGCAGCGGCAGCCGCTCGGCGGGGTCGGCGATCTCCGGCAGCGCGAGGGTGAACGAGCGGGACTCAGAGCCCTGGCGGACGGTGAGCGTGTCCTGGCCCTCCGCCGGCGCCGACTCCAGGGAGCACCCGGGGGTGGGCGGCGAGGCGTCGGCCTGCTGCGACGAGCAGCCCGACAACGCGGCGGCGACCAACGCGAAGGCGACGCCCCCCGCGGCCAGCCCCGCTCCCCTGCCCCCCAGCAGCACGACCGTCAGCCCTGTCCCGCGGGGGCCGGCCCGCGTGTGGCGGACGGCCCGGCAGCGACGCCCACCACGCGAGCACGTCGGCCTCGCCGAGCACCTCGCCGTACTTCGCCTGGATGTCGAACAGGTTGGCCCCGTGGGTCCGGGGTGCCGGTCGCCGACCGCCTCGCGGACGACCACCGGGATGAAGCCGCGTGCTGCACGGCGTCGACGGCGGTCGCGCGCACGCACCCGCTCGTCGAGACGCCGGCGATGACGAGGGAGTCCACGCCGCGCGCGGTCAGCGACGCGGCCAGCGAGGTGCCGAAGAGCTCGACGTGAACGCTCGACCACCCGCACGTCGCCGGGCCCGACCTCGAGGCCGTCAGCCAGGTCGCCGAGCGGGTTGCCCTCGTCGAAGCACGCCAGCGCCGGCACCTTGCGGTAGAAGACCCCGCCGTCGGCGCCGCCGGCCTGGAAGCGCACCTCGGTCCAGTAGACCGGGACGCCGCGCGCGTGGGCGTCGGCCACCAGCCGCGCCGTCGACGCGACCACCCCCGGCATGCCGTCGCCGGCGTACAGCGGCGAGCCCGGGTCGGTGTACGCGCGGGCGATGTCGATGACGACGAGCGCGGGCCGGCGGCCCAGCGCGAGCCGGCCGTCGAAGGCCCCCGCGTAGTTGGCGGCCAGCGCCTCGGCGTTCCGGTCATCCCCCACGGGCGGTGACGATACTCTCGCCTTCTGAGAGGCGGTATCCCACTTTCAGGGGACGGGGGCGAGAGGCATGGTCAGCGGGTCGCCTGGGCACACCCCCGGGGCGGAGGCCAGCCGCAAGCTGCTCGCCGTGCTGATGGCCTTCAACGAGGCGCGTCCGGTGCGCTCGGTGCCCGAGCTGGCGGCCGACGTCGGCGTGCCGCTGTCGAGCGCCTACCGCTACGTCGCCAGCTGCGCGAGGAGGGGCTGCTCGAGGTCGCGCCCGGCAGCGACGGCGTCTACCGCCTCGCCGCCCGCGTCGCTCGCTCTGGCCCGCGCCGCCGCGGCCACCGACGCCGCTCGTGGACGCTCGCCCGCCCGCACCTCGAGGCGCTGCGCGACGCGGTCGACGAGACCGTCGTGCTCGTGCGCCGCGGCCGGCGACGCGGTGGTATGCATCGACCGCGCGGAGTCGCCCGCCCGGTGCGGCTGCAGTTCGAGCTGCGGCCAGACGATGCCCGCGCCACCCCGGCTCCGCGGCCCGCGTGCTGCTCGCGCGCCGCGCCGACGCACCGCGCGGGACTCCTACCTCGACGAGGTGCGCGCCGACGCTGCCGAGCGTCCGGCAGGCCCTGCTCGCCGACGACGCCCTCGACGCGGTCGCCGCGAGACGGCTGGACCGAGTCGTACGAGGAGGTCGACGACGGCATCTGGGGCTGGCGGCCGCCGTGCGCGACGCCGACGGATGCCGCCCTACGGCGTCGCCGCCCGATCTACCGCATCGACGAGTCGCGCGGGCCCGGATCTGCGGCCGCCCGCGATGCCGCGCCCAGATCAGCGCCGCCCTCGCCAGCGCTGACCCGCCGCACTGGCCGTCCCCTACCTGCCCGCCCACGCCCGCGCTTGCCCCGCGCCACGGCGGCGGGCAAGCGCGCGTACGGGCGGGCGGGCGGCGCAGACGGTGCGGGGTCGCTCAGAGCGCGGCGAGCTCGGCCTGGACGCCGGGCGATCGCCTCGCGGCCGCTGGTGAGCATCGACACCTGCGCAGGTACGCCTTCTGCGCCTCGACGTCGCCCATCATCGCGATGAGCTGCGGCGTTGCGGGCGGCTCGCGGGCGGCGCGGTCCTGCTCCTGCATGTCGCTGGAAGTTCTTGCGTCGTCATCGCCTGCACGTACTGGTGGCAGGCCTCGGCCGCGCGCACGCGCCGGCGATGTCGCTGGCCTTGTCGGGCGTCGGCGCCGTCGCGCGCGGCGAGGATCGCGTCGACGGCCGACCACGCGTCGTGGATGCCGCTGTTCATGCCCATCCCGCCGAGCGGGTTGTTCATGTGCGCGGAGTCGCCGGCGAGCATGCACGCGGTTCTGCGCGAAGTTGCGACGCCACCCGCTGGTTCACCCGGTACAGCGAGTGCTGCAGGACCGGGAACTCGACTCGGACCGAGCGCCGCACGTCGGCGAGCACGCCGTTGAGCCGCTCCTGGATGCGCTCGGGGCGAACCGCCGACGTCGTCGGGCTCGTCCGGCGGGACCGGCATGAGCACGCGCCAGTGGTCGGGCGTCTTGAGCAGCACCATCCACTCGTCGGGGTCGGTGATGTAGGCGACCCTACGGCGAGCTCGGGGTACGCCGTCGCGGAAGTCGTACGTCGTGCTCATCACGAGGAACCGCTCGGGGAACGTCACGCCCTCGAAGCCGAAGCCCAGCGACTGGCGCACCATCGAGTTGGCGCCGTCGCAGCCCATCAGCCAGGCGCACTCGAGCTCGCTCGCCGCCGTCGAGGATGACCGCGGCGTAGTCGCCGCGGTCCTCGGCGCGGTCGACGTGCACGCCGTACCGGATCTCGCGCGTGGCCGGTGGCCTCCAGCAGTAGCGGACGGATGATGCGGGTGAGCTTGTCCTGCTCGAGCTGCAGCCGCCACGGGTAGGCCGTCTCGTCGGCGAGCAGGCCGAGGTCGAGCTCGGCGAGCAGGCCGCCCTTGCGGTCGCGCTGCTGGAACACCGGCGCCTTGAGCCCCTGCTCGTGCATCTCCTCGACGACGCCGAGCGTCTCGAGCAGCTCGAGCGAGGGGATGTGGAAGGTCGAGGCCT
This sequence comes from uncultured Actinomycetota bacterium, assembly GCA_963818455.1. Classification (GTDB taxonomy): domain Bacteria; phylum Actinomycetota; class Actinomycetes; order CAVWCF01; family CAVWCF01; genus CAWFSE01. The sequence goes on along the minus strand of CAWFSE010000008.1, from coordinate 53,759 downwards.
TCGAGTCGACCGACAGGTCGTCGCCCTGCTCGAGCACGAGCACGTCGAACCCCGGCCTGCGCCAGCCGCAGCGCCGCGACCATGCCCACCGGGCCCGCCCCCGGCGACGATGACGGGTTGACGCTCAGCCATCTGACTCTCCCCACCTGCTGAGAACATTATTCGCGTGGGGCGAGACTAGTCCGCCTCGGGCCGCTCGTCCAGCACTAGGTCGACCTCCCACACCCCGACCTCCGGCTGCTGCCAGGCGTACGCCGCGAGCAGCCCGTCCGGACGCACCCGGAAGACCGCGCCGTCCTCGTACGAGCCGCCGACGTAGCCGTACGCCTGGCTGAGGTCCTCGCGCGGCGGGCCGACCGGCTCGGCGGTGCGCACGTCGAGTACGGGGGCGAGCAGGTCCTCGGGCGCGCAGCCGGGCCGGATGTCGGGGACCAGGACGACCCGCCCGCCCGGGCCGCCGGCGGCCACCGCGCGCACGACGTCGCCGGCAAAGACCCGCAGCAGCGGAAAGAGCACCATGCCCCGCGCGGCCACCCGCGCGTCTGGCCTCCGCTCGCCGTTGACGGTGCGCCGCACCTCGACGACACCGGGCTCGATCCCGGCGTACTCCGCCCGGGCCGAGGCGTCCGGCAGGTCGAGGGCGATCAAAGCGGTCGCGCACTCACGCTCGACGGTGAGCACGATCGCGCCCTCGGCGGCCTGCCGCCGGGACGTGATCCGCCCCTCGGCGGCCTCGAAGGTCTCCTCGATCGGCTGGACGGCGCCGTCCAGCCGGTAGACGTACCGCCCGCGGATCACGGGCAGATCCTCCCACCCGAGTCGCCCCACCCTCTGGCCCCGCGATGTGGCGGTCTCCCCACCGGCAGACGGCGGGGGGACCGCCACATCGCGGGGCGAGGGCGGTCAGGACGAGGCGGCCAGCTCGGCCAGGAAGAGCACCTGAGCGGCGAGCGCAGCCTCGAGCTCGCCGAGGTGCACGGACTCGTCGGGGGCGTGGATGCTCGCCTTCGGGTCCTGGGCGCCGAACAGCAGCATCGGCAGGTCGGGAAAGGCCTGGTGCAGGTTGGCCACCAGCGGCACCGAGCCGCCCGCCCCGATGTCGACGCAGTCGCGGCCGTACGACGCGGCCAGGGCGCGGCGGGCGGCGGCCATCGGCGCGTTGTCGGTCGGCAGCGACACCCCGGCCGCAGGCCGACCCGGCGTGACCTCGACCTGCACACCCCACGGCGCATGGGCCTCCAGGTGCGCGATCAGCGCGTCCTGCGCGGCGATCGGGTCGACGCCCGGCGGGATGCGCATGCTCACCTTGGCCCCCGCGGTCGGCTGCACCGCGTTGATGGCGCCGGCGACCGGCGGCGCGTCCAGCCCGACGACGGCGATCGCCGGCCGGGAGAACAGCCGCGACGACAGCGACCCGCTGCCGACCAGCGGCTGGCCGTCGACGATCCCCGCCAGGTCGCGGTAGTCGTCGTCGGGGTACTGCCGCCCTCCCACTCGTACCCGCCCGCACCCTCGACCGCGACGTCGCCGGCCTCGTCGAGCAGGGTGTCGAGCAGCCGGATCAGCGTCAGCAGCGCGTCGGGCGCCGGGCCGCCGAACATCCCGCTGTGCGCCGGCGCCTTGAGGGTGCGGATCGACACGTACGCCTCGACGGCGCCGCGCAGGCCGGTGGTGAACGTCGGCTCGCCGAGCCGCACGTTGCCCATGTCGGCCACCACCATCGCCGCGGCGGAGCCGAACCAGTCCTCGCGCGTCGTGACGTACTCCTCGAAGGCGCCGCCCCACTCCTCCTCGCCCTCGACGATGATCCGCAGGCCCACGGGGGGCTCGCCGTCGAACGCGCGCAGGGTCGCCGCGTGCAGCACGACCCCGGACTTGTCGTCGGCCGCGCCGCGGCCGTAGAGGCGGCCATCGCGCTCGGTCGGCTCGAACGGCGGCGAGGTCCAGGCGGCGAGGTCGCCCGCGGGCTGCACGTCGTAGTGGGCGTAGAGCACGACGGTGGGCGCACCCTCGGGGCCGGGCACGAACGCGTGCACCGCGGGGATGCCCTGGCCCGGGTCGACCAGCTCGGCCTGGGCGCCGGCGGCGCGCAGCAGGGCCGCGGTCGCCTCGGCGCCGCGCAGCACCTCCTCGCGCGGGAAGCCCTCGAAGGCGATCGACGGGATCCGGGTGAGCGCCTCGAGGTCGGCGCGCATCTGGGGCGCCTCGCGGGCCGCCAGGGCGTGGGCCCCGGCGGCGTCGAGGGCGGTGGTGCGGAGCGGCTCGGTCGATGCGGTCATGCTCCGACGCTAGAGCCATCGGCACGACCGCGCGAGGGCTTGCGCGCGACCGCCGCGGCCGAACGAGGCGGCCGCGGGCGGTCAGTCGGCGGTGGCCGACTCCGGGGCTCCCGCGGGCTCCGGCAGGGCGCCTTCGAGGTCTTCGGCGTCGTCGTCGCCGCCCTCCGCCGCTTCCTCCGCCGCTGCCTCCGCCGCGGCCTCGCGGGTCCGCCGGATGGCCAGGTCGTCCGGGAGCCGGACCGTGGCGACCAGCCCCGCGAGGACGAAGACCGCGGCGACGTACAGCGCGCCCTGGGCGGCGGCGACGATGCCCTCCTGGCCGGCCGCGCGGACCTCGGGGTCCTCGATCCGCGGCACGGAGGTGCCGGCTGTCGCCTGAGCGAGGTCGGCGACCGCGGTGGCCTCGGCGGCGGGCACGCCGACCGCCGAGACGCTCGCCGCCACCTGGGTGCCGATACCGGTGAACAGCGCGGCCCCGAGGATCGCGATGCCGAGGGCGGCCCCGACCTGGCGGGTCGTGCTCTGCGCGCCGGACGCCTGGCCCGATCGCTCGACCGGGATCTCGCTTAGCACCACGTTGGTCAGCTGGGCGCTGGCGAAGCCGACACCGGCGCCGTAGATCAACAGCCCCGGCGTCATCGCCCAGGTCGTCGTGTCGAGGGCCAGCACGAACGCGACGAGCAGCATGCCGATGATCTCGAAGCCCATGCCGAGGCGGACGACGAGGCGGGAGCCGCGGCGGGCGGCCAGCTGCCCGGCCGACGGGCCGGCGATGAAGACGCCCACCGCGATGAGCGCGATCACGCCTCCGGCCTGCAGGGCGGAGTAGCCGAGCACGTTCACCAGGAAGACCGGCAGCACGAAGATCAGGCCGAACTCCCCGAACTGCACGATCAGGGCGACGAAGTTGCCGTACGCGAACGACTTGATCTTGAACAGCGTGAGGTCCAGCAGGTACAGCCGGCCAAGCCGCGTCCGGCGGGCCTCCCACCAGAAGAACAGCGCGACGAAGCCTGCGCCGAGGGCCAGCGCGATGGCGATCGCCGACAGCCCGCCCTCCTGGAAGGTCACGCCGAGGAAGGAGAACGGCTCCTTGGCCGTCCACCAGCCGTAGCGCTGACCCTCGATCAGGCCGAAGACGACCAGGCCCAGGCCGAGCGCCGACAGCACCACGCCGACCAGGTCGACCCCGCCGCGGGCGCGGGGGTCGCGGCTCTCGCGGACGAGGACCGCCGTCCCGATGACGAGGGCGATGCCGATGGGCACGTTGATCCAGAACGCCCAGCGCCACGACCCGGAGGTCGCCAGCCAGCCGCCGACCAGCGGACCGATCGCCGACATGCCGCCGATCGTCGCGCCCCACACGCCGAAGGCGACCGCGCGGTCGCGGCCGGTGAACATCGCGTTGACCAGGGCCAGCGACGTGGGCAGCATCGCGGCGCCCGCGGCGCCCTGCAGCACGCGCCCGGCGATCAACAGGTCGCCGGTCGGGGCCGAGGCGACCAGCACGCTCGCCACGATGAAGCCGATCGCCCCCAGCATGAAGACCCGGCGACGGCCGAACCGGTCGCCGAGGTTGCCGAACGTGACGAGCAGGGCGGCGAAGACCAGCGGGTAGACCGCGACGACCCACTCCGCCTGGGTGGCGTCCATCTGCAGGTCGATGACCACCGACGGCAGCACGACGTTGACGATGGTGGCGTCCACCATGATCATCGACACGCCGAGGGAGATGAAGACCATCGCCACCCAGCGGTGGCGCGCCGCCAGCTCGGGGGCCGGAGCCGTCCCAGAAGTCATGGCGGGAGGATAGCCCGCCTTTACCGTCGCAGCGTCGGGAAGAGGGTGGGTGGCTGGCCCCTCCCAGGGGGGCCGGGACCGCTGCAGATTTCGCGGACGCGCCACTGGCCGGGGAGACTGCCGATGTGAATCCGCTTCCCCTGTACAAGGTGCTGGCCTACGTCACCGGCGTCGTGCTGGCCACCATGACCGTCGTGGGGCTGCCGCTGAAGTACCTCGTGGACGGCACGCCGGACACCCTGCTGGACGTGATCACCCTCGGCTGGGTGGCCCACGGCTGGCTCTTCATGGCGTACGTCGTGGTGACGCTGTGGCTCGGCTACATCCGGCGCTGGTCGCTGCCCAAGATGGCGTTGGTGTGCATCGCGGGGACGATCCCGTTCGCCGTCTTCTTCGCCGAGCGCCGGGTGGTGCGCGATGAGGACGCCCGGGCCGCGGGCTCTGCCCTCTCAGCCCCCCCTGCCCCGTCCGCCCCAGCTGCGCCGCCCGCGGCCGAAAACCCCACTCAGGGCTGAGGCGAGGCGCTCCCGCCGGCAAGGGCGGCCGCGTCCTCGCGCGCGCGGCGCAGATCCAGCCGCAGCCCGAGCACCCACATCGCGACGACCGCCGCGGCGAAGAACCACCACTGCACCGCGTAGAGCAGGTTGCGCCAATTCCACCGCAGCTCGGTCTCCGGCTCCGGGGCAGGCAGCGGGACCGGGTCGGCCGCCGTGGTCGGCGGCCGCTGCGCGATCAGCCCCAGGTAGGCGTCGGCCAGCTCGTAGTCCACCGCGTCCAGCAGCGGGACGGGGCTGATCGCGATCTCCCCGCCGGAGGTCAGCGGCTCGCCCGCCAGCAGCCAGCCCTCGACCACGACCTCGCCCGCGGGGGGCGACGGAGCCGGCTGCCCGGGGGCCACCGAGCCGCGGGCCACCAGCACCCCGTCGCCGCGGTCGAGGCGCAACACCGTGACCACCACGTCGCGCTCGGCCCCGTCGACGGCGCGGCCAGGGACGACGAGCTGCGCCGCCGGGTCGTACGAGCCGGCCGCCGTCACCGGCCGCGGCGCCGAGCCGGTCTGCACCAGGCCGCCCGACTGAGCACGCCCTCGATCGGGACGGCGGGGCCTTCCAGCGGGTTGGCCGCGGCGACCTCCTCGCGGATGTCCGCGCGCGACCACTGCCAGACGCCCATCGCGGCGAACGCGGCGATCGCGACCAGCGACGCGGCCGTCAGGGCGAGCCAGCGGGGGGCGAGCAGGGTCTGCTTCATGGCGGTGCCCACGGTAGGCGAGCCGCGGCCCCCGCCGGGACGCCGGCGAATCACAGCAACACACAACCGCCACTCCGCGTCGGGCGCGAGCGCCGTCTCATGCGGGGCTGGCGCCGGGTTGCGGGCGGGACCTGGTCGATTGTGTGTTCGTCTGGTGGCCCGCCCGGGTCACCAGCGGTTGCGGACCTCCTCGGCCCAGCCGTGCAGGCCGTCGACCTCGATCCGCTCGCCGTCGTCGAGCACCCAGCCGCGACCAGTGGCCGAAGGCCTGGTGGGTGTCGTTGCCGATCACGCCGAGCTCGGTGCGGTCCGACGCGCTCGTGGTACGGCGCGAACGTCAGGTCGACCCGGCCGGTCCGCGGCGCCGTCGACCCGCCACGGCCGCAGCCAGTCCGCGCGGTCGTACGTCCAGGCGCAGCTCCTCGCCGATCTTGTGCAGCCGGCCGTCGACGATGAGGGCGTTCTCGGTGCAGCCGGTGCCGTCGGTCCACGCGCCGCCGACCTGAACGCCGACGACCCGGCCGTCGGCGAGCCGGCCGGAGCCCGAGCCCCAGTTCCAGCTGATCCGGTACGGCCAGCGGCCCGCGGCCGTGGTCGAGCACCGCCCACGAGTCCTCGCCGAACAGGTCGCTCGGCGACCCTCCGACGACGACCGTGCCCGTGCGCCGGCAGGGCGATCGTCCTTGACCGTGTACTGGAAGCGCCGCGTGCTCCACGGCACGACGACGCCGAGCGACTCGTGGCCCGGCCGGCGGTCGACGCGGACGTCGGCGTCCACCTCGGTCGGTGCGACGCGCAGGGTCAGCACCGCCGTCGCATCCGGCGGTCGAGGTCGATCGGCAGCCCCTCGGCCCGTAGCCGCACCGGGCCCGCGCCGCTGGTGTCGGGGAGCCCGACGCCGCGCGCAGCGGGACGAGCGCGGCGGCGCCGGTCTCCGTGCGGTCCGGGCTCGAGCACGTACACGGCGTGCACGCCGGCGTAGTCCAGGTCGCTCACCGTCACGCCGAGGACGTGCGTCGGCGAGACGACGCCCCAGTACTCCCAGCGCTTGGCGCGGCCCCAGCGGCCGCGCAGGTTCGCGCGGTGCAGCGGCCGCCGGCGTCCAGCCGACCGCGGCCGGGTTGAGCCGACCGTCGGGGCCGCACAGGTCGACCGGCTCGGTGATCTCCCGCTCATGGGTGCCGCGTGCGCTCACGGCTCACATGCTGGCAGGCTTCCCAGCCGCTAGACCAGCGCCACCGCACTAGGCACGTCCCCGAAGTCCGGGCGCACCGGCCGGTAGTCCTGCTCGAACAGCGGCGAGGAGATCAGCAGGTCCGGCGCTCGAGCGGTTGCACGCGACCGGGGTGTTCCAGACGGCGGCAACCCGCAAGATCGCCTTGACGTCGGGGTCGTGCGGCTGGGCCTCGAGCGGGTCCCAGAGGAAGACCAGGAGGTCCACGGACCCCTCGGCGATCTGGGCCCCGATCTGCAGGTCGCCGCCCACCGGGCCGCTCAGCAGCCGGGTCACGGGCAGGCCCAGCTCACTCTCGAGCAGCAATCCCGTCGTGCCGGTGGCCACGAGGTCGTGCCGGCTGAGCAGCCCGCGGTTGAAGGCGGCCCAGTCGAGCAGCTCGGCCTTCTTGTTGTCGTGGGCGACGAGCGCGATGCGTTGTCTGGCGCGGGGCACGGCGTTCCTTTCGGGTGCGAGGGACAACCTGACAGTGGCAGGGCAGCATGAATGCGACGTGTCTAGCGAGTGACGCCGGGCGGTCCCGCGCAGGTGAACACTTCGCGAAGGTCCAGCCCGCCATGCGGCGAGCGGCGAGTCTTGGCATCCTCGGCGAGGACGAAGGAGCGCGATGACCAACAGCCACCGCCACGAGGTCGACATCGAGACCGTGGTCGACCTCGCCGACATCATCACGTCGCTGCGCGAGCTGTCCGACGAGGAGCTCGCCAAGCACGGCCTGGCCGTGGACGGCACCTGGGACGAGGTCGACGACCCGGTCCTGCTCGGCCCGGACGGCACGCCCGTCGACACCTGGCGCGAGGGCTACCCGTACGACGAGCGGATGTCGCGCGGCGAGTACGAGGTCGACAAGCGGCTGCTGCAGATCGAGCTGCTCAAGCTGCAGACCTGGGTCAAGGACACCGGCCAGCGCATCCTGCATCCTGTTCGAGGGCCGCGACGCCGCGGGCAAGGGCGGCACGATCAAGCGGTTCATGGAGCACCTGAACCCGCGCGGGTGCACGGTCGTCGCGCTGCTCAAGCCGACGCGAGCGCGAGCGCGGCCAGTGGTACTTCCAGCGCTACGTCGCAGCACCTGCCCAGCGCGGGCGAGATCGTGCTGTTCGACCGCTCCTGGTACAACCGCGCCGTCGTCGAGCGGGTGATGGGCTTCTGCTCCGACGAGGAGTACGACGAGTTCATGCGCCAGGTGCCGGAGTTCGAGCGGATGCTCGTCCGCTCCGGGATCACCATCATCAAGTTCTGGTTCTCGGTGAGCCGCAAGGAGCAGATCACCCGCTTCACGATCCGGCGGATCGACCCGGTCCGGCAGTGGAAGCTCAGCCCGACCGACCTCGCGTCGCTGGACCGCTGGGACGACTACTCCGACGCCAAGGAGGCGATGTTCTACTACACGAGCACCGACTGGCGCGCCGTGGACCGTGGTGCGCAGCAACGACAAGAAGCGCGGCCGCCTCGAGGCCATGCGCTGGGTGCTGCACCAGATCGACTACGCCGACAAGGACCCCGACATCGTCCTGGCCCCCGACCCGCTGATCGTCGGGCCCGCCGTCGGTGGTGTACGAGCAGGGCGAGCTCACCGGCAAGCAGTACCCGCCGCTCTGACGCTCAGCCGGCCGCGGCCTGCGCCTGGGCGGCGACGAGCGCCACGAGGTCGCCGAGCGCCAGCGTGACGTCGACCCGGTGCAGCCCCCAGGTGGGGCCGAGCTCGGAGGGGATCGGCGGCGGCGCGCCTGGGCCGGCGGAGTCGATCGAGACGTCCAGCCAGCCGAACGCCGGGGTGGTGCGGCAGGTCGCGTGTGACGGCGTCGGGGTAGGCGGTGAAGCCGGTCTCCGGCGGCGGCGACGTGCGCGGCGGGTCGCCGACCAGCGCGGTCGTCGGGAAGTACGGCCGCAGCCGATCGCCCTGCCCCAGCAACGTCCCCGGCTGCACGCACAGCGACTGCCGGGTCGGCGTCGAGCGGCCGAAGATGCCCGTCCGGCGGGGGCTCTCCGGCGTACGAGTCGTACGCGACGACGCACCCGGTCTGCGTGCCTCGACCGGCAGGCCGGGATGTTCACGAAGGTGCCCGCCGGCGTCCTCGCCCGGGAGGACGGTCACGCTGCCGCCCAGCAGCAGCGCCGACAGCAGACGGCCGCGCAGCACGCGGTCGCCGTCGACCTGCTCCTGGATCAGCCGGACCAGGTTGGTGGTGCCCTGCGAGTGCCCGATCAGCACGTACGGCCGGCCCTGGTTGAACGTGTTGAGGTAGTCGTTGAACGCGGAGAGCACGTCGGCGTACGCGAGCTCGCGGGCCTCCTCGCTGCGCAGCCCGCCGGAGAAGAGCGCCTGCCGGGTGATCTGCTGGTAGACCGGCGCGTACAGCCGGCAGGAGGCGGCCAAGCGCGCCGCCTGGATCCGCGACCACCCGCACCTCGGCGGGGGTGACCTCCAGCGGGGCGCTCAGAGTCTTGGCCTCCGAGACGGTCGGGTAGACGTAGAAGCAGTCGGCCGCCGGGTCGACGGCCGGCACGAACGGCTCAACGGACCGCGAGCCGTCGGCGCGCACGACCGTGGCATCCAGCCCGCCCTCGCACGGGTTGTCCGGCAGCCCCGGGCGGCACAGCCACAGCGTGGGGTGCGCGACCGGCCGGGGCTCGCTGCTCGGCGTCGCTGCTCGGTCGGTGCTCTGTCGGGATCGCGGTCGGAGCCGGTGCGGGCCGACGGCGTCGAGCACGCCGCCAGGCCCAAGGCCGCGGCCACGGCGACGGCGTCCGACGGCGATCCTCATCGTGGCCTCCCCTCGCAGAACCTCGGCCGCTCGCGAACTCCGGCCATCCTGACGGCTGTCCACCCGGTGGGACCCCAAGATCGAAACGCGCCGCAATGCGGGGCTCCGGCCCGCCCCGCTGCCACGCTTGCGCGAGTGGATCTTCGTCCACGTCACTTCCCCAGCAGGAGGAGAGGGCCATGGCACAGCAAGTGGCAACGGCAAAGGTGGTCGTCGACGACCCGATCACCAGCAACGGCGGACGGATCTGGGCCGGCATCACCCGGATCCTGCTCGGCTTCATCTTCCTGTGGGCGTTCCTCGACAAGAACTTCGGGCTGGGCTACGCCACCCCGAGTGAGAACGCCTGGCAGTTCGGCACCGGCGACGGCAACCCCACGGCCGGCTTCCTGCAGTTCGGCACCAACCCCGAGGGCTTCCTGGCCGACTTCTTCACCGGCCTGGCCCCTGACTCGCCCGGCGGCCTGGTCAACTGGCTGTTCATGTTCGCCCTGCTCGGCGCGGGCATCGGCCTGATCCTGGGCGTCTTCATGCGCTTCGCCACGGTCGGCGGCGCGATCCTGCTGTTCCTGATGTACCTGGCCGAGGCGCCCTGGGCCAAGGTCACCGGCGAGGACGGCACCGTCACCGCCAGCAACAACCCGCTCATCGACGACCACATCGTCTACGGCGCGATGCTGCTCGTGCTGCTCTTCGTCCACGGCGGCCGCTACGTCGGGCTGGGCCGGATGTGGGAGAGCAAGGTCCCCAAGATCCTGGAGTAGTCAACCTCGTCACGCCCGCTTGGGCGCAGGGCACCCCGAGGACCGGGTGCGGCGACGGCCGCACCCGGTCCTTCGTTGCGCGGCCACCCGCACCGCGGTGCGGCCCGGCGCGCCTGCCCGGACCCGATCAAAGGGGGTTGGCCGGCCGTCGGCGCCGGGTCTACGGTTCAAGCGATCACCGGCCGGGGCGCAGGCCACGGCCGCACGGGGCTGTGCGAGAGGTGGTCCTCATGGGCCGGGCGTCTCAATGGGCGGTCCGCCGACCGTGGCGCGCGCTGCTGGCGTGGGTCGGGATCATGGTCTTGGCCGGGGTCCTCGGCGTGCAGTTCGGCGGCGACTACAACGACAACTTCGAGCTGCCCGACACCGAGTCGACGACGGCGCAGGAGCTGCTCGCCGACCTGTCCGGGGGCGGCGCCGGCACGGGCGCGGGCCTCGAGGGCCAGGTGGTGTGGCGCGCGGACACCGGACCGGTCACCGATCCCGCCCCCGAGGCGACGATGACCAGGCTCCTCACCGAGCTGTCGACGTCGGCGGGCGTCTCCTGCGTGCTCACGCCGTTCGGCGAGCCCCTGGGGACGGGCTGCCCGGAGCAGCCCGCCGGCCAGGGCGGCGGGCGGTGACGGCGAGGGCGAGCGAGCCGGCAGCCCTGTCACCGGAGGCGGAGGCCGCCCAGGCGCACTTCGGGCAGTCCGGCGTGAGCCCGGACGGGACCGTGGCCTACGCCACGGTGGTCTTCGAGGGCGCGTCCTTCGACGACCTGAACACCGAGGACGTCGTCGACGCCCTGGACCTCATCAAGGAGCAGAACGGGTCGGACGGCCTGCAGGTCGGGGCCAACGGCATCTTCACCTTCGTGGCCGGCGAGCCGCCGTCGTCCGAGGCGCATCGGCGTCACCGTGGCGCTGGTCATCCTGCTGTTCGCCTTCGCCTCGATCCTGGGCGCCTTCCTGCCCATCGTCTCGGCGGTGCTCTCGGTCGCCCTCACCACGACGTTCGTGCTGCCGCTGGTGGCGCGCTTCTTCGACGTGGCGACGTTCGCGCCGATCCTGGCCTCGATGATCGGCCTCGGCGTCGGGCATCGACTACTCGCTGTTCGTCATCAACCGCTACCGCGACGCCCTCATCCACGGCCGGCCGCCCCGCGAGGCCGCGCTGGAGTCGGTGCGCACCTCGGGGCGCGCCGTGCAGTTCGCGGCCGCGACCGTGATCATCGCCCTGCTGGGCCTGTTCGTCCTGCAGATCACCTTCTTCAACGGCATCGCGGTCGTCCGTCGGCCATCACCGTGCTTCATGGTCATGCTGGGGGCGCTGCTGCTGCTGCCGGCGGTCCTGTCGCTGCTGGGCACCTGGGCGTTCGTCGGCCGGATGGCCTGGGTCACCGACGACGAGGCGATCCCCCAGCAGCGCCTGACCGGCGTCGCCGCACGCGGTGGGCCGGGTCTTCCGCTACCTCGGCTGGGTGCTGTACCTCCCCGTCACGCTGATCGGACTGGCGTGGCGCCGGATCGCCCACCGGCGGCAAGGCCCCCGACCTGCACCGGCCCAGCGCCTTCGCCCGGTACGGCAACTGGCTGCAGCGGCGGCCGTGGCTGACGGCCGCCTTCGCGCTGGTCGTCATGCTGCGTGATCGCCCTACCCGTTGCTGTCGCTGCGGCTCGGGCTTCTCCGACGACTCGGGGACGCCCCAGGGCAGTCCGCCGCGGATCGCGTACGACCTGACCGCCGAGGGCTTCGGCCCCGGCGTCAACGGGCCCTTCTACATCGCCGTCCAGCTGCCCGAGGCAGGACGGCCAGGGCGCCGTCGACGACGCTGACCGACGCGCTGGGCGAGGACCCCGGGGTGGCCCTGGCCGCCGCCGCCCCGGTCGCCGAGGACGCCACCGTCGCCGTGATCCAGGTGATCCCGACGACCGCCCCGCAGGACGAGGCGACCACCGAGCTGCTGTTCCACCTGCGCGAGGACGTCATCCCCGCCGCGACGGCCGACACCGGGCGCGCGGCGTACGTCGGCGGCTTCCAGGCCGTCACCGCGGACTTCACCCAGGTGCTGCAGGACGCGCTGCCGTGGTTCCTGCTCGTCGTGGTCGGCTTCGGCTTCCTGGCCCTCGTCGTGCTGTTCCGCTCGATCCTGGTGCCGGCCACCGGGGTGCTGTCCAGCCTGCTCTCGCTTGCGCGCGGCGATGGGGGTCACGGTCGCGGTGTTCCAGTGGGGCTGGACCGCGGACCTGGCCGGCATCGAGACGACCGGGCCGATCTTCCCGTTCCTGCCCGTGATGGTCTTCGCGATCCTGTTCGGGCTGTCGTGCGACTACCAGGTGTTCCTGGTCAGCCGGATGCACGAGGAGTGGGTGCGCACCGGCGACAACCGCAAGGCGGTCCGCCGAGGGCTCGCCGGGTCCGGGCGGGTGGTGGCCATCGCCGCCGCCATCATGACCAGCGTGTTCGGCGCGTTCGTGCTCGGCAACGACGCCACCATCAAGCTCTTCGGCATCGCGCTGTCGTCGGCCGTCCTGCTCGACGCGTTCGTCGTCCGCCTCATCCTCATCCCCTCGCTGATGACGATCTTCGGGGAGGCGAACTGGTGGCTGCCCGGGTGGCTGGGCCGGCTGCTCCCCCACGTCAGCGTGGAGTCCGAGGAGGACATCGAGTCCGGCGCCGCCGAGATCGAGGACATCGAGGACGTGTCGAGCCCGGCGAGCAGAAGGCGCCCGCTCAGGTCTGACCGGTAGCCGCCGCCTCAGGCTCCGGTCGCGTCACCCGGGATCTCGAAGCGGTAGCCGAGGCCGGGCTCGGTGCGCAGGTACACCGGGCGCGACGGGTCGGGCTCGAGCTTGCGCCGCAGCTGCGCCGTGTAGACGCGCAGGTAGTTGGTCTCCCGCTCGTACGCCGGACCCCACACCGCCTGCAGCAGCTGCCTCTGCGAGACCAGCCGCCCGCGATTGCGGACCAGCACGTCGAGCAGCCCCCACTCGGTCGGTGTGAGGTGGACCTCCTCGCCGTCGCGGCGGACGCGTCGGGCGGGCAGGTCGATCGTGAAGTCGGGCGTGGTGAGGACCAGATCGTCGTCCGCGGACGCCGGCCCGGCGGCCCCCCTGCGCACGGCCGCCCGCAGCCGCGCCAGCAGCTCGTCCATCGCCGAACGGCTTGGTGACGTAGTCGTCGGCGCCGGCGTCGAGCGCCTCGACCTTGTCGTCGCTGGTCTGGCGCGCGGACAGCACGATGATCGGGATCGCGGTCCAGCCGCGCAGCCCGTGGATCACCTCGACCCCGTCGAGGTCGGGCAGCCCGAGGTCGAGGAGCACCACGTCCGGGTGGGTCCGGGCGGCGCAGCTCCAGGGCCGCCGCCCCGGTGGCCGCGACCTCGACGTCGTACTTGCGGGCGCGCAGGTTGATCGCCAGCGCCCGCGCGAGCGGCGGGCTCGTCGTCGACGACCAGCACGCGCGTCATGAGGCCACCGCTGCCAGCCGGCGCTCCCCGCCGGCGCGCAGCGACACGACCATCGTGAGGCCGCCGCCCGGGGTGTCCTCGGCCTCGACCGTGCCGCCGCACGCCTCGGCGAGCCCGCGGGCCACGGCCAGCCCGAGGCCGACGCCCACCCCCCGCGGCGCGTCGCCCAGCCGCTGGAACGGCACGAACATCGCCGCCTTCGAATCGTCGGGGACCCCGGGCCGCGATCGATCACCCGCAGCTCGACCAGGTCGCCGATCACGCCGGCGGTGATCCGCACCGGCTGGTCCTCCGGGGCGTGCCGCACCGCGTTCTCGACCAGGTTGGCGACGACCCGCTCAAGCAGGCCCGGGTCGGCGAGCACCTCGGGGGCGTCGTCCTCGAACTCCACGCGGACGCGGGCGGCGGGCACACCCGACAGCGCGACGGGCACCACCTCGTCCAGGGCGACCGCGCGGACGAGCGGGTTCACCGCGCCCATCTGCAGGCGGCTCATGTCGAGCAGGTTCGCGACCAGCGCATCGAGCCGCTCGACCGACTCCTCGATCGTGGCCAGCAGCGCCCGCTCGTCCTCCTGGCTCCAGGTCACGTCCTCGGCCCGCAAGCGACGACGCCGCGGCCTTGATCCCCGCCAGCGGGGTCCGCAGGTCGTGCGAGACGGCCGCGAGCAAGGCGGTGCGCACGGAGTTGCCGACGGCCAGCTGCTCGGCCTGCCGGGCCTGCTCCCGGAGGTGCTCCCGGTCGCGGACGACCGCGGCCTGTACGGCGAACGCGGCGAGCACGCGCTGCTGGCCGGCGGGCAGCGGCCGCCCTGCCAGGGCGAGCACGGTGTCGCTGCCCGAGTCGGCCGCGGCATCCGCCGAGTCGGGGTGCGTGGGCGCGTCGGGGCCGACCGACGCCTCCACCGACCACTTCGTGCCGTCGAGGACGAGCAGCGAGGCCGCTCGCTGGCCGAAGGTCTCGCGCGCCTGGTCGAGCACGTCGGACACGCGCGAGCGGCCGGACAGGACGCTGCGGGCCAGCGCGCCGAGCGTGCCGGCCTCCGCCTGGGCCTGGGCCGCCTCGGATGAGCGGCGGGCGGCGAGGTCGACGACGCTGGCCACGGCGGCGGCCACCACGACGAAGATGAGCAGCGCCAACGCGTTCTCGGGTTCCTCGATCGTGAAGGTGTGCAGCGGCGGGGTGAAGTAGTAGTTCGCCAGCAGGCTGCTGGACACCGCGGCGACGAGGGCTGGTCGCAGCCCGCCGACCAGGGCGACGGCGACGGTGACGGTGAGCAGCAGGAGCAGCTCCGTCGGCAGGCTGTGCAGGTCTCGGGTGGCGGCCAGCAGCACCGCGACCAGCGGCGGCCCGGCGACCGCCAGCGCCCAGCCGAGGGCCCGCCGACGGCGGGTCAGCGCCCGGTCTCGCTGCTGGCCACCCCCGCCCGAGACCCCGGGATGCGTGACGAGCACGACGTCGATGTCCTCGAAGGCCCGCGCCACCTCGCGGCCGACGTCGGAGCTGAACAGCTGCGCGAGGCGTCCTCGTCGGCTCACGCCCAACACGATGTGCGAGGCGTTCACGGCCTGGGCGAACTCGATGATCGAGCGGGCCACGTCATCGCCGACGACGGTGTGGAACGTCCCGCCGAGCTCCTCGGCGAGCTGGCGCTGGTGGGCCAGCTGGTCGGCCGAGCCGCCGGCGAGCCCGTCCTCCCGCAGGACGTGCAGCGCGACGAGCTCACGGCCTCCCTTGCGTCCGGCGATGCGTGCGGCGCGGCGGAGCAGCACGTCCGCCCTCCGGCCCGCCGGTGAGGGCCACGACCACCCGCTCGCGCGCCGGCCAGGGCGCGTCGATGCCGTGCTCGGCCCGATAGCGCTCCAGGCCCTCGTCCACGCGGTCGGCCAGCCAGAGCAGGGCCAGCTCGCGCAGCGCGGTGAGGTTGCCCGACCCGGAAGTAGTTGGCGAGGGCCGCGTCGACCTTGTCGGCGCCGTAGACGTTGCCGTGCGCCAGCCGGCGGCGCAGGGCCTCGGGGCTCATGTCGACCAGCTCGATCTGGTCGGCGCGGCGGACGACCTCGTCCGGCACCGTCTCCTGCTGCTTGATGCCGGTGATCGCGGTCACGACGTCGTTGAGCGACTCCAGATGCTGGATGTTCACCGTCGAGATGACGTCGATCCCCGCCTCGAGCAGCGCGTCGATGTCCTCCCACCGCTTGGCGTGCCGCGAGCCGGGGACGTTGGTGTGGGCGAGCTCGTCGACCAGCGCGACCTCGGGATTGCGCGCGAGGATCGCGTCGAGGTCCATCTCCTCGAACGTGGTCCCGCGGTACTCCAGCGTCGCGGCGCGGCACCGACTCCAGGCCCTCGGCCATCGCCCGCGTGCGCGCCCGGCCGTGCGTCTCGAGCAGGCCGATCACGACGTCGGTGCCCCGCGCCCCGCGCCGCTGGCCCTCGCCGAGCATCGCGTACGTCTTGCCGACCCCGGGGGCGGCCCCGAGGTAGACGCGCAGGGTGCCACGGGTCACGCGGTCATCCTCCCAGCCGCTCCAGCGCCAGGTTGAGCATCAGCACATTGACGCGTGGCTCGCCGATGAAGCCGAGCTGGCGGCCCGCGGTGTTCTCCTCGACGAGGGCCTGGACCTCGGAGTCGTCGAGGCCCCGGGCCTTCGCCACGCGGGCCACCTGCAGGTCCGCGTACTCGACCGAGATGTCCGGGTCGAGACCCGAGCCGGACGCCGTCAGCGCGTCCGGCGGCACCTGCGACGGGTCGACGCCGTTGGCGGCGGCGACCTCGGCGCGCCGCTCCTCCACCAGCGCGAGGAGGTCCTCGCTGTTGGGCCCGTAATTGGACGCGCCCGAGGCGAGGGCGTCGTACCCGTCGCCGGCAGCCGACGGCCGCGGCTGGAACCACTCGGGCCCGTCGAAGGCCTGGCCGATCAGCGACGAGCCGACCACGGACCCGTCGGGCCCCTTGACGAGGGAGCCGTTGGCGCGCGACCCGGCGGCGAGCTGCGCCAGCCCGGTGACGAGCAGCGGGTAGGCGAGCCCGACCACGACGGTGAGGACCACGAGCATGCGCAGGGCGGCGAGGGATCGCCGGACGCCGAGGGGAAGTGAGGTTGCAGCCATGGGGGTCACCCGATCCCGGGAATGAACTGGACGATGAGGTCGATCAGCTTGATGCCGACGAACGGGACGACAAGGCCGCCCAGGCCGTAGACGAGGAGATTGCGGCGCAGCAGGGCGGACGCCGAGCTCGGCCGGTAGCGGACTCCGCGCAGGGCGAGCGGCACCAGGGCGAGGATCACCACGGCGTTGAAGATGACCGCCGAGAGGATCGCCGACTCCGGCGAGGACAGCCGCATGATGTTGAGCACGTCAAGACCGGGGAACACCACGACGAACATCGCGGGGATGATCGCGAAGTACTTCGCCACGTCGTTGGCGAGCGAGAAGGTCGTGAGCGCCCCGCGCGTGATCAGCAGCTGCTTGCCGATCTCGACGATCTCGATGAGCTTGGTCGGGTTCGAGTCGAGGTCGACCATGTTGCCGGCCTCTTTGGCGGCGCTGGTGCCGGTGTTCATGGCGACGCCGACGTCGGACTGGGCGAGCGCGGGC
This sequence comes from uncultured Actinomycetota bacterium, assembly GCA_963818455.1. GTDB lineage: Bacteria > Actinomycetota > Actinomycetes > CAVWCF01 > CAVWCF01 > CAWFSE01. The sequence goes on along the minus strand of CAWFSE010000008.1, from coordinate 36,609 downwards.
GCGTCGTTGGTGCCGTCGCCGGTCATCGCGACGAGCCGGCCGCCCTCCTGCTCGGCGCGGATGTAGGCGAGCTTGTCCTCCGGGGTGGCCTCGGCCAGGAAGTCGTCCACGCCGGCCTCGTCGGCGATCGCCCGGGCGGTCAGCGGGTTGTCGCCGGTGATCATCACCGTGCGGATGCCCATCGAGCGCAGCTCGGCGAACCGCTCGCGCATGCCCTCCTTGACGACGTCCTTGAGGTGCACGACCCCCAGCACGCGCGGGCCGTCGGCCACCACGAGCGGGGTGCCGCCGGCGGAGGAGACCGCATCGACGGCGGCGGCGCACTCGGCAGGGGTGTCGCCGCCCTGCTCGCGCACCCAGTCGAAGACCGCGGTGGCGGCGCCCTTGCGGACCTGGCGGCCGTCCACGTCGACCCCGCTCATCCGGGTCTGCGCGGTGAACGGCACGAAGACCGCGTGCGCTAAGAGCCCCTCGTGGCGCTCCCGAAGCCCGAAGCGCGACTTGGCGAGGACCACGATCGAGCGCCCCTCGGGAGTCTCGTCGGCGAGGCTGGCCAGCTGGGCGGCGTCGGCGAGCTGCTCCTCGGTGACCCCGGCGGCAGGCAGGAAGTCGGACGCCTGCCGGTTGCCGAGGGTGATGGTGCCGGTCTTGTCGAGCAGCAGCGTGCTCACGTCCCCCGCCGCCTCGACGGCGCGCCCCGACATGGCCAGGACGTTGTGCTGCACCAGGCGGTCCATGCCCGCGATGCCGATCGCGGACAGCAGCGCGCCGATCGTGGTGGGGATGAGGCAGACCGGCCAGCGCGATGAGCACGAGCACCGGCTGCTGGGCGTCGGCGTAGTCCGCGAACGGCTGCAGGCTGACCGACGGCGAGCAGGAAGACGATGGTGAGGCTCGCGAGCAGGATGTCGAGCGCGATCTCGTTCGGGGTCTTCTGCCGAGAGGCCCCCTCGACCAGCGCGATCATCCGGTCGATGAACGTCTCGCCGGGCTTCGAGGTGATCTGCACGACGATGCGGTCGGAGAGCACCTTGGTGCCTCCGGTGACCGCCGAGCGGTCGCCGCCGCTCTCCCGGATGACCGGGGCTGACTCGCCGGTGACGGCCGACTCGTCCACGCTGGCCACGCCCTCGACGACGTCGCCGTCGCCGGGGATCACGTCGCCGGCCTCGCAGACGACCAGGTCGTCGAGTCTCAGCTCGGTGGCGGAGACGCGCTCCTCGACGCCTCCGACGAGCCGCCGGGCGACGGTGTCCTTGCGGGCGGCCCGCAGGGTCGCCGCCTGGGCCTTGCCGCGGCCCTCGGCCACCGACTCAGCCAGGTTCGCGAAGACCACGGTGAGCCACAGCACGATCGTGATGAGCCACGCGAAGACGCTGGGGTCCTTGATGGCGAGGAAGGTGGTGACGAGCGACCCCACCTCGACCACGAACATCACCGGGGCGTGGACCATGTGGCGCGGGTCGAGCTTGCGGACCGCGCCAGGCAGGGCCGCGAGCAGCTGCGACGGGTCGAAGGCGCCGGCCTGGATGCGGGCCGGGGTGGTGGCGACGGCCATCAGCTGAGTCCTTCTGCGAGCGGGCCCAAGGCGAGAGCCGGGAAGTAGGTGAGGGCGGTCAGGACGACGACCGATCCGACGAGCAGGCCCACGAAGAGCGGCCGATGGGTCGGCAGGGTCCCCTCGGTGACGGGCGAGTGCGCCTGGCGGGCCAGCGAGCCGGCGAGCGCCAGCACGAGCGCGATCGGGACGAAGCGCCCCAGGGCCATGCAGACCGCGAGCGCGATGTTGTAGAAGTCGGTGTTCGCGCTCAGCCCCGCGAAGGCGCTGCCGTTGTTGTTGGACGCCGAGGTGAACGCGTACAGGACCTCGCTGAAGCCGTGGGGACCCGCGCTGAAGATCGAGGAGCGGCCGGCCTCGCTGGCCATCGCGATGCCGGTGCCGACCAAGCACGAGCGTCGGCGTCGCAAGGACGTACAGCGCGACCAGCTTGATCTGCTGGGCGCCGATCCGCTTGCGCAGGTACTCGGGGGTGCGGCCGACCATCAGCCCGGCGAGGAACACCGCGACGATGGCCAGGATCAGCAGCCCGTAGAGGCCGGAGCCGGTGCCGCCGGGGCTCACCTCGCCCAGCAGCATGCCCAGCATCGTGATGCCGCCGCCCAGGGCCGTGTACGAGGAGTGCGCGCTGTCGACGGCCCCCGTGGACGTCATCGTGGTGCTGACCGCGAACAGCCCGGAGGCCGGAACGCCGAAGCGCACCTCCTGGCCCTCGGTGGCCGCGCCCGCGGCCTGCAGGGCGGTGCCGGCGTACGACATCTGCAGGGCGATGGTCGCGGTGACGGCGGCCAGCCAGAGGCCGCCCATCACGGCGAGGATCGCGTAGCCCTGGCGAAGGTCCCCGACCATCCGGCCGAAGGTGCGCGTGAGGCTGAACGGGATCACCAGGATCAGGAAGACCTGCAGGAGGTTGGTCCACGGCTGCGGGTTCTCGAACGGGTGGGCGCTGTTGGCGTTGAAGAAGCCGCCGCCGTTGGTGCCGAGCTCCTTGATCGCCTCCTGGGTCGCGACCGGGCCGCCCGGGATCGTCTGGGTGCCCCCGGCGAGGGTCGTCACGGTCTGCGGGTCGGCGAGGTTCTGCACGACCCCGCCGGCGATGAGCAGCACGGTGGCGACGGCGGCCAGCGGCAGCAGGATCCGGAAGGTGCCCCGCACGAGGTCGGCCCAGAAGTTGCCCAGGCCGTCCGCGCGCTCGCGGGCGAACCCGCGCACCAGGGCCACCGCGACGGCCATGCCGACCGCCGCCGACAGGAAGTTCTGCACGGCCAGGCCGGCCATCTGCACGAGGTTGCCCATGACCTGCTCGCCGGAGTACGACTGCCAGTTCGTGTTCGTCACGAACGACACGGCGGTGTTGAGCGCCTGGAACGGCGGCACCCCCTCGCGGTCGAGCGACCAGGGCAGCGCGCCCTGGACGCGCTGGAAGGCGTACAGCAGCACGATCGAGACGATCGAGAAGGCCAGCACGCTGCGCAGGTACACCGGCCAGCGCATGTCGGCGTCGGCGTCGACCCCGGAGGCGCGGTAGACGAGCCGCTCGGCCCGGCTGTGCTTGGCGCCGGTGTAGACCCGCGCCATGTAGTCGCCGAGGGGGCGGTAGACCACGGCGAGCGCGGCGATCACCAGGGCGATCTGCAGCGCGCCCGCCACTGACGTGCTCATCAGAACCGCTCGGGGAACAGCAGGGCCACGACCAGGTAGCCGATGAGGGCCACGGCGATCAGCAGGCCGACGACGTTCTCGGCGCTCATCGGTGATCGCCGCCCAACGACTCAAGGCCCTTGGCGACCAGCCACAGCGCCACCCCGAGGGCGGCGATGATCAACAGTGCGAGGAAATCGTTCACGGGGCCTAGGAGACACCCTCGGCAGAACGCGAGCGGCCCGATTGGCGCGGCGCTAACGCCGAACGCGCCCTCCTTGACGCCTCCTTGACGGCTCGGGCCGATGGGGTGCCAGCCGATGCGCGGAAGACCAGGACGGGGCACGGGGCGTGGTGGACGCAGTACCCGGCCACCGACCCCAAGTGCATCCCGGGCAACTCGCCGCGGCCGTGGCTTCCGACCACGAGCAGTGCGGCCCCTGCGGATGCATCGGCCAGGGCGTGCGCGGGCCGCTTGTCGATGATCCTCCGCTCGACGGGCACATCGGGCTCCGGCCCCAGCGCCTCGGCCACAGAGCGGTCCAGGACCTCATGAGCGTGCCTCGCGTAGTCGGCCTCGGTGGCCGTCGGGGAGAGCAGGATCGTCCACGGGGCCTCGTAGCCCGTCACCGCCAGCAGGCCGGCACCGGTCATGCTGGCCTGGCCGGCGGCCCACCGCAGCGCTTGGATGCTGAGGTCCGAGCCGTCCACACCAACGACGATCAACGGACGTACGGCTTCGTCGGTCATGGCGTACACCTCCATCCCCACTTTGGACGTCGGCGCCCCCGGGCGCCTAGAGGCCTCGGGCCCCTCAGCCCGGGCCGCCTCGTCGCGCGGCCCGCATCACACGACCGCGGCGAGGCCCAGAAGGAGCAGCAGCCCGGCGGCGAGCCCGATAGCGAGGATCGCCCTGCCATGCGAGGCCGGGGCCGTGGTGAGCTCGGGCACCAGATCAGCCAGAGCGATGTAGACGAAGGTCCCGGCGGCAAACGGCAGCAGCGCCGCCACGTTGACCGCCTCGCTCACGACGAACGCCACCAACCCGCCTACGAGGAAGGTCAGCGCCGAAAGCATGTTGTAGACCAGAGCCGAGCGGCGGCTCCACCCGCTGTGGATGAGGATGCCGAAGTCGCCCATCTCCTGGGGGATCTCGTGGGCGGCCGCGACCAACCAGGTGACCACGCCGAGTCGGGTATCGATGACAAAGGCCGAGCCGACCGCCAGCCCCCCGATGAGGTTGTGCACGCCGTCGGCAATCAGGATCAGCAGACCGAGCGGACGGTGCTGTGACACCGACCGGTGGCAGTGGTGCCAGTGCAAGAACTGCTCAAGCAGGAAGAACGCGAAGATCCCGGCGGCCAGCCACGCGTAGACGGCCAGCACGTTGCCCAGCTCGGCCACGGCGCCAGGCAGCATGTGGAACAGGGCGCCCCCCAGCAGTGAGCCGGCGGCAACGGCGACCAGGGGCATGACCACCCGCTCGAAAGCGGGAGGAGACAGGGCCAGGGTCAGGGCGCCAGACAGGGCCAGCAGGCTCATGGCCAGCCCGGCCGCGACGATCCACACCAGGGTCGCCGTGTCCATTGCCACCGCCCAACCGCGCCGGACCGCCTCGACCACCCGGCCGGCACTCCCTGGCCTCAACGCTCAGCAGATGCCGCCTGCCACGTCGCGTAGATGCGCACCAGCTCGTCGAACCCCGGAGCCTCCGGCAGCGGCGGGTCGATGACCGCCGCACCGTCGATCACCACGAGGTAGCTGCCTCCGCCCTCATCGTCGGGGCACTCCACCACCTCGACCCGGTGCGGACCGAACTCATGGGACTCCAGCAACCGCTCCATCTGCCTACCTCCAGCCGGGCCTTCGCCAACCAACTCCACCCTCGCGTCCGAGGTGCCTGCACGCCAGGGACCAACGGCGCACACCCGAATCGCAACCGCCGCGATGGAGCTCTTCGTCAGCCGGGCGATCAGGCGAGCAGGCTGCGCAGCATCCAGGCGGTCTTCTCGTGCACGTCGAGCCGGCGGACGAGGAGGTCGGTGGACACCTGGTCCGGAGCCGCCTCGGCGGTCGGAAGCACCTCGCGGATGGTCCGCGCGGTCGTCTGGTGCGCATCGACGAGACGGCGGATCATCTCCTGGGCCCCGGGTCGATCCGTGTCCTCCCCGACTGCAGCGAGGGCCGCGAACTCCCGGTAGGTGCCGGGAGCCGGCTCGCCGAGGGCGCGGATCCGCTCCGCGATCTCGTCGACAGCCAACGCGAGCTCGGTGTACTCGACCTCGAACATGGTGTGCAGTGTGTGGAACATCGGGCCGACGACGTTCCAGTGGTAGTTGTGCGTCTTCAGGTAGAGCGTGTACGAGTCGGCCAGCACGCGAGAGAGCCCGGCGGCCACCTCCTGGCGCGTTCCCTCGGGGATTCCGATGTCGATGCCCGTGGTCATGGTGGGTGCCTTTCGGTGGTGAGCGAACGGGAGCGTTGCCGCCTGCAGTCCAGGTCAGGGCGCACTGACGGCTGCGCGCGCATCCCCTTCTGCGCCGAGCCTGACGCGCACGCCGAGCTTGGTGAGCATGTGCTGCATGGGCTCGCCCATGTGCCCGGCCACGACGGTCGTGATCGCGTGGTCCCGGATGAAGCGCGCGACGAGGGCGTGGTGGCTTCCCGGGGTGCCCACCTCGTGGGAGACGTCCCAACCGACGTCCTCGGTCCGCCAGGAGGCCAGCGCCCCTGCCTCGATCTTGGCGATCGCGACCGTGCGGGCCTTGCCCCAGCTGTGGGCGACCTGGCCGTCGGGGGTGACGGGGATGCAGGCAATGTCGGTACTCATCGTGGTCCTTCGGTTGCGCTGGGCGCCCCGACGAGCAGGGCGCCCAGCCGAGGGGTCAGCTGCCAATCGCCGCGTAGACCTCTTCTGCGGAGACGTCCTTGGTGCAGAAGAACCAGTCGACGCAGGTCACGCCCTCGACGTTGCCCTCCATGCGGTCCTTCGCGGTGCCGCAGGAGCCGGCCGGGGGGACGATCACGGCGTCGCCGGGGCGCCAGTCGGCGGGCGTCGCGATCGACAGCGCATCCGCCGTCTGCAGGGCGATGATCACGCGCTTGAGCTCATCGAAGTTCCGGCCCAGGCTGAGCGGGTAGTAGATGATCGTCCGGATGATCCCCTGGGGATCGACGACGAACACCGCGCGGACGGCCTTGGTGCTGTCCTCGCCGGGCATGATCATCCCGTACTTGCCGGCGATCTCCATGGTGATGTCCTCGATGAGGGGGAAGGTCACCTCGACGTCCTTCATCCCCTTGAACTCGATCTTGTCCTTGATGGTGCGCAGCCAGGCGATGTGGCTGTAGAGCCCGTCGATGGACAGCCCGACCAGCTTGCGTGTTGAGGGCGGCGAACTCGTCCTCCATCGTCGCGAAGGTCATGAACTCGGTGGTGCAGACGGGGGTGAAGTCGGCCGGGTGGCTGAAGAAGATCACCCAGCTGCCCTCGAAATCGGCGGGGAAGCTGATCTCCCCCTGCGTGGTGACGGCGGTGAAGGACGGCGCCGGGTCGCCGATCCGAGGCATTCCGGTCGCTACGGCGGTCTCACTCATCGTGGTTCCTCTCAACGGCGCCCCGGAGGGCGCTGGCGGCGGGGTGTCAGGCAGGTTCGGCCTGGCATGCGGGGCAGGTGCCCCAGAAGACGATCTCGGCCTCGAGGCCGCTGAATCCGTGGGTCTGCGGGGGGGCCAAGCAGGACGCGGTCCCGTGCTCGCACGCGAGGTCCAGCACCAACCCGCAGGTGCGGCAGATCAGGTGGTGGTGGGTCCCCAGCTCGCTCAGCTCGTAGAGGGCGGGGCTGCCGGCGGGATCGATGCGGTGCACCAGCCCGGCCGCCACCAGATCGGTCAGCACGTTGTAGATGCCCTGGGTCGACACGGCGCCGGCGCGGTCCCTGGCCGCCGTCGCCACCGTGTCGGCGGAGAGGTGGCTGCGCTCTCCCAGCACCTGGAGGACCGCAACGCGAGGAGCCGTCACCCGCAGGCCGTGCTCCCGCAGTTGCGCCTCGAGGCCCAGCATGATGTGGAGTCTATCAGAGGTTGGAATGAGTACAATATGGCTCCTGCGCCGTCAGCCGACAGGATCGAGCGGTCTCAGCCGATCTTCTCCCAGACGACGATGGTGTTGCCCTCCTGCATGAACACGTGGGCCATGCGATACCCGTTCGCGTGGCGCTCGTTGGCCGCCGCGGTGAACCGCTTCATGTTCACCGAGCCCTCGTTGACCTCGATGTCGTAGTGCTCCCCGCCGGCGCTTCCGCCGCTGAATCCTCCGATGCCGAACATGGCTACTCCCGGCTGTGGATGGCTGTGACAAACCAAGCACGCTAGCCGCGCACCGGTGGGCTCACCCGGACTCCGACGGCAACGCCTGGCGACCCGCGGCCCCCGGCGTGCGCAGCACTTCGAACTCGCGCGGGGCGAGCGATCGCTGGCGAACCCGCCGATCAGGGCGGAGGGCGCGGGGTGGTAGCCGTCGCTCCGCTCCTCTGTCGAATCCTTGCGCCTCGCGGGGTCGGCCTGCGCCGACGAGCGGAGGGCGTGGGAGCCGTCGCTGCGCTCCTCCCGAATCCGTGCGCCTCGCGCGGTCGGCCTGCGCCGACGAGCGGAGGGCGTGGGAGCCGTCGCTGCGCTCCTCCCGAATCCGAGCGCCTCGAGCGGGTCGGCTGCGCCGACGAGCGGAGGGCGTGGGATTCGAACCCACGATGAGAGTCACCCCTCATAGCGGTTTTCAAGACCGCCGCCATCGGCCACTAGGCGAGCCCTCCTGGCGGAACGCCCGCCAGTCTGCCTGATCCCGCGGCCCGGCCGGGCCAGCACGAGGCGGCCGGACGCGGCCGCCGCTCAGGGGCGCAGGCGCTGCATCTGGCGGGACTGCTTGCTGATCGAGCGCCACTTGGCCCGCTCGGCGGCGGCCAGCCGCGCGTCCACCCGCCGGGCCATGTAGGCCGCCTCGCGCCGCAGCTTGCGCCACGACTCCAGCCGGCGGGCGTCCAGCGTCCCGGCCTCCAGGGCCTCGGCCACCGCGCACCCCGGCTCGCCGTCGTGCCCGCAGTCGCCGAAGCGGCAGCCGTCCGCCAGCTCGGTGATCTCGTCGAACGCGCGGTCCAGCCCCTCGTCCACGGCGGCCAGCCCCACCGACCGCAGGCCCGGGGTGTCGACGACGGCTCCGCCGCCGGCCAGCGGCACCAGCTCGCGGTGAGCGGTCGTGTGGCGGCCCTTGCCGTCCTGGCGGATCTCCTGCACCGCCATCACCTCCGCGCCGGCGAGGGCGTTGAGCAGGCTCGACTTGCCCAGCCCCCGACGAGCCCAGCAGCGCCATCAGCCCGTCGCCGCACAGCGCCCGCACCGCCGCCACCCCCTCGCCGGTCAGCGCGCTGACCGCGAGCACCGGGCACCCGGGGGCCACGGCGGTCACCTCGGCGAGCAGGTCGTCGACGATCGGCCACCAGGTCGGCCTTCGTGAGCAGCACCGCGGGCTGGCTGCCGCTCTCCCACGCCAGGGCGAGGAACCGCTCCAGCCGGCCGAGATCCGGGTACGGGAAGCAGGGCGCCGTGATCGCCACGACGTCGAGGTTGGCCGCGAGCACCTGCACCCGGGAGCGCTCGTCGGCGACCGCGCGCACGAACAGCGCGGACCGCGGGAGCACCTCGACCACCTCGACGCCCAGGCCGCCGTCGGGATCGACCCGCACCCGGTCGCCCACCGTGGGCAGCGCCGTCGGGTCGTCGAGGCCGGCGGAGAGCAGCGCGTGCGGGATCACGGCGCGGGCGACCGAGCCGTCGGCGAGCAGCACGTCGACGGCGCCGCGGTCGACCCGGCAGACCCGGGCCTCGAAGGGGGCCACGGCAGCGACGGTACGGACCCGTCGGCCCCGTCGGCCAGCGAATATCGGGCGGCGGCTAGCCTCCGGCGCGTGGCAACAGGCGGGGTGGCGCACGGCGCAGGCGGGGCGATCGCGGCGGGGGACGCCGCCACCGCGCAGGCCGGAGCGGACCTGCTCGCCGCGGGCGGCACCGCCGCCGACGCCGTCTGCGCGGCCCTGCTGGCGGCCTGCGTCGCCGAGCCCGGGCTGGCCAGCCTCGGCGGCGGCGGCTTCGCCCTGGTCTCCGAGCCCGGCCAGGCCCCCGTGCTGCACGACTTCTTCGTCGCGGCCCCGGGCATCGGCGCCGACCGGCCGGCGCCGCCGATGGTCGACCTCATCGTGCGCTTCGCCGGCGCCGAGCAGGTCTTCCGGGTCGGGGTCGGCTCGGTGGCCACCCCCGGGCTGGTCCCCGGGGTGCTCCACGTCCACGCCCGCCACGGCCGCGCGGCGCTCGCCGACGTCGTGGCCCCGGCCCGGGCGCTGGCCCTCGACGGCGTCACCCTTGGCCCGCACCAGGCCGCTGTCCTCGCCCTGCTCCGCGAGACCGTGCTCCACACCCCGGGATGCGCCGCGCTCTACGCCCCGGCCGGCGAGCCGCTCGCCGCCGGCGACATCGCCCGCAACCCCGAGCTCGCCCGCGTGCTCGAGGGCCTCGGTGACGGCGAGATCACCGGCTGGGCCGACCTCGCCGGGCCGCTGCTCGCCGCCGGCAGCGGCCTGACCCAGCGCGACCTCGAGTCGTACGCGGTGGTCGAGCGCGAGCCGCTGGCCATCGACCACCGCGGCGCGAGGGTGCTCACCAACCCCGCCCCGGCGTACGGCGGGCGCATCCTCGCCGGGGCCCTCGGCCGGCTGCCCGGGCGCTTCGACGCCAGCCCGCACGCGTACGCCGCGTTGGCCCAGGCGATCGCCGCGGCCACCGCGGAGGGCAAGCGCCTCGGCCCCGCGGCCGTGCGCGGCACCACCCAGGTCAGCGCGGTCGACGCGGCGGGGATGGTGGTCTCGGCGACGGTCTCCAACGGCTCCTGCTCCGGGAGTCGTGGCGCCGGGCACCGGCATCCACCTGAACAACGTGATGGGCGAGGACGACCTGCTCCCGCACGGGGGCGACGCGGTGCGGCCGGGCGAGCGGGTCGGCTCGATGATGAGCCCCTCGGTGCTCACGCTGGCAGGCGGCGACCGGGTCGCCCTCGGCAGCGGCGGCAGCGAGCGCATCCGCAGCGCGATCACCCAGGCCGTGCTGCAGCTCGCCGACCGCGGGCTCGACCTGAGCGAGGCCGTGCTGGCCCCGCGGATCCACCCCCACGACGGCGTCGTGCAGGCCGAGCCGGGCCTGCCGCCCGAGGTCCTCGACGCGCTGCGCTCGCTCGGGCCGGTCGTGGAGTGGGCGGCGCCCGACCTCTTCTTCGGCGGGGTGCACGCCGTGCTGCGCCGTGCGGACGGCTCGGCCGAGGCGTTCGGCGACCCGCGCCGCGGCGGGGCCGCAGTGGTGCTCGCCCCCTAGCCGACGCGAGCGGGTCAGCCCGGTCCGGCGGGCAGGTGCGGGGCGGGCGACCCGGTGGGATGGGGCGCGTCCGGGTCGACGGAGCGCACCGCGATCACCCGGTCCTCGCGGCCGAGGTCCCGCAGCTCGGGGTCGTCGTACCGCAGCGTCAACGGGCCGCGCTGCACCGCGACGATCAGCGCCGGGACCTGCGACGGGTGCTTGCCGATCTCGTCCTCGCGGACCGCGCGCTCCTCGAGGTCGAGGCCCATGCCGGTGACCAGCAGGTCCTGCGCGACGGCCCCGAGGGACGGCTTGTCGGCCGAGATGCCCAGCAGCCGGCCGGCCGCCTCTGACGGAGGTGATCACCGAGTTGGCGCCGCTCTGCCGCAGCAGCGGGAGGTTCTCCGCCTCGCGCACCGCGGCCACGATGGTCGCCGTCTTGGTCAGCCGGCGGGCCGACAAGGTGATGAGCACCGCCTTGGAGTCGTCGTTGGCCGCCACGACCACCGCCCGCGCCCGGGACACGTGGGCGCGCTGCAGCACCTCGTTGCGGGTCGCGTCTCCCAGCACCGCGGAGAACCCCAGCGCGTTGGCGTCCTCGATCGACACCGGCGAGTCGTCGATGACCACGATCTTGTCCTTGGCCACCCCCGACTCCATCAGGGCCTTGGCCGCCGCGCGGCCCTTCACCCCGAAGCCCGCGATCACGGTGTGGCCGAGCATGCGCTGCCTCCAACGGTTCTCGCGCCACTCGGCGCGCGTGCGGGCGGTGAGGACCTCGATCGTCGTGCCGATCAAGGCGACCAGGAAGACGATGCGCAGCGGGGTGATCACGAACGTGTTCACCAGCCGGGCGCCGTCGCTGTACGGCGAGATGTCGCCGTACCCGGTCGTCGAGAGCGTGACCGTGGAGTAGTACAAGGCGTCCAGCAGCGACAGGCTGCCGTCGGCGTTGTCGTTGTAGCCCTCGCGGTCGAGGTAGACGATCGCCGTGACGAGCAGCAGGACCCCGAGGGCGATGGCCAGCCGGGTGGCGACCTGCCGGCAGGGGCGAGCTGCGCAGCGTCGGCAGCCGGACCGCCCCGAAGCGGCGGTCGGCCTCGTCGTCGACGGCGGTCAGGACGACACCCGCAGCCGGGAGTGGCGCTGGCTGTAGGCGAAGTAGACGACCAGCCCGAAGGCCAGCCACATCCCGAAGACGAACCAGGTGATGGCGGCCAGGGAGACCATCAGGTAGCCGCAGAACAGCACGCCCAGGATCGGCGTGATCGGGAAGAACGGCGTCATGAAGGAGCGCGGCAGGTCGGGGCGCTGCCGGCGCAGCACGATGACCCCGACGTTGACGATCGCGAACGCGAACAGCGTGCCGATGCTGGTGGCCTCGGCGAGCTGCCCGAGCGGGACGAAGCCGGCCAGGATGCTGATCACGACCGTGACGATGATCGTGTTGTTGACCGGCGTCTGGGTGCGCGGGTTGACCTTCTCGAACACCTTGGGCAGCAGGCCGTCGCGCGCCATCGCGAACAGGATGCGGGTCTGGCCGTACATCACGGTGAGCACGACGCTGAAGATCGAGACCACCGCGCCCAGCGAGATGATCGCCGGCGCCCAGGACGAGCCGGTCACGTCGCGGGCGATGGTCGCCAGCACCGCGTCGCCGCCCTCGCCGGCGAACTCCTCCCAGGGCTGGGCGCCGATCGCGGCCAGCGCGACCAGGACGTAGCAGATCGTGACGATGATCAGGCTGAAGATGATCGCGCGGGGCAGGTCGCGGCGGGGGTTCTTGGCCTCCTCGCCGCAGGTCGAGGCGGCGTCGAAGCCGATGTAGGAGAAGAAGACCTGGCTGGCGGCCGCGCTGATGCCGGCGACCCCCAGCGGGGCGAACGGCGTGAGGTTCGACGGGTCGAAGGCGGTGAAGGCGATCGACGCAGAAGAACGCCAGGATGCCGATCTTGATGAACACCATCACGGTGTTGACCGTGGCGCTCTCCGAGGCGCCCCGCAGCAGCAGCAGCCCGGACATCACGACGACCGCGATGGCCGGCACGTTGACGATCCCGCCGTCGCCGGGCGGCTGCGCGATCGAGTCCGGCAGGGCGATGCTGAACGTCGCGAGGAACTCGTTGAGGTACTGCCCCCAGCCGACCGCCACCGCCGCGACCGAGACGCCGTACTCCAGCATCAGGCACCAGCCGACGACCCACGCGATGACCTCGCCGAGGGTGGCGTAGGTGTAGGAGTACGACGAGCCGCTGACCGGGATCGTGCCGGCCAGCTCGGCGTACGACAGCGCCGAGAACGCGCAGGTGACCGCCGCCAGGCACGAAGGAGACGAGGACCGCCGGGCCGGCCTTCGGCACCGCCTCGCCGAGGATGACGAAGATGCCGGTGCCGATGATCGAGCCGACGCTGAACATGGTGAGGGCCAGCAGGCCCATGGTCCGGTTGAGGGTGCCGCCCTCGCCTTGGCCGGCCTCGCCGACGATCTCGTCGACCGACTTGGTGCGGAAGAGCTGCGCGGTCGCGGAGGCCATGCGCCGGAGGCTACCGACGCAGCAGGCCCGGGGCGCGGGTTTTGGGCACGCCGCGGCCGGGACGTCACTACTGTGCGGGCCATGAAGATCGTGGTCGGGGTCATGGCCGACGACCGCGGCGACGACGCGCTGGCGTTCGCCGAGGTGCTGGCCCGGTCGGCCCACGCGGAGCTGCTGCTCGCGCACATCCATCCGCCCGCCTGGCGCGCGTACAACCAGGGCAAGGTCGACGCGGAGTGGGCGGCGTTCCTCACCCAGCAGGCCCGCGATGCGGTCGACCGCGCCGCGTCGCTGTTCCCGGCGGGGCTGCGCGGCGTCGAGGAGACCATCCACACGCACGCCAGCAGCGGCCGAGGGCTGGCCGAGGTCGCCGAGCAGGCCGGCGCCAGCCTGATCCTGATCGGCTCGTCGCCAGGAGGGGTCGCCGGCGCGATCCGGGGCGGCTCGACGTCGGACCAGCTGCTGCACGGATCGCCGGTGCCGGTCGCGATCGCCCCCGAGGGCTACCGCACCCGCGCCCCGGACCACCTCGGCCGGATCACCATCGCCTACCGCAAGGACCACCAGACCGCGCTGGCGATGGCCGGCGCGTACGGCCTGGCCCGGCGCTGCGGGGTCGAGGTCCGGCTGCTGACCCTGATCGAGCGGCCGTCCCGGCTCTTCCCGGGCGCCGCGAGGTCGCTGGACGCGATGCGCCTCGACGCCAAGCACTGGCTCGACGACGCCCGCGCCGCCGCGCCCGAGGACGTCGTCGTCACCGTCGAGATCAGCGAGGGCGACTCGATGGTCGAGGCGATCGGCGCGACCCGCTTCACCGACGACGACCTCGTCGTGGTCGGGTCGAGCTCCAAGGGCGCGGTGCGCCGCGTCTTCCTCGGCGACACCGCGCACCGCATCGTGCGCCACTCGCCGGCCCCGGTGATGGTCGTGCCGCACGACGTGTCCGTCGACCTCGACCAGCACCCAGTCGATCCCGAAGATCACCGGCTGACGATGCCGCCCGGCGCCGTGCCGCGGGACCGCGCGGCCGTCGCCGTCGTGCTCGCCGGCGGGCCGCTCGCTGCGCTACGGCGCCGACAAGGTGGCGGTGCTGCTGGATCCCTGCCTCGACCACGCTTCCCGCCGGGTGGCCGGTGGTGTGCGTCGGCCCCTCCCGTCCGACCGCGCGCCCGGTGGCCTGGACCCGTGAGTCGCCTCCGTACGGAGGGCCGCTGGCCGGTCTGGCGGCCGGCGTCGCGGTCGAGCCGGGCGCCGCCGCGTACGTCGTCGTCGGCGCGGACATGCCGAGCGCCGGGCTGGCCGCCGAGGCGCTGCTCGCCGCCGCCGCGGACGGGGCCGCCGTCCTCGTCGACGACTCGGGGGTGCGCCAGCCGCTGGCGTCGGCCTGGTCCGGCCCGCTGCTGCGGGCGCTGTCTGGCGGCGCTGGCCGCGGAGGCGCCCGCTCGCCGGCCGGCCGCTGCGCGCGCTGCTCGAGGCCCTGCCGCCGGACGCCGTCGTCGAGGTCGCCGACGCCTGGGGCGCCGCGCGCGACGTCGACACCCCCGGCTGACCCGGTTTGCGGTGGCACGAGCGGTATCTCACCGCTCCTGCCACCGCAAACCGGGTGGGTCAGGCGAGGTCGGCGGGAGGAGGGGCCCAGGCGGGCGGGCGGCGCTGCACGAACGCGGTCATCCCCTCGAGCGCCTCCTCCGAGCGGAACAGGTCGGCGGACAGCCGGGCGGTGTAGGCGAACCCCTCGTCCCGGTCGAGGGTCGGCACCCGGCGCAGCAGCTCCTTGGTCGCGGCCAGCGCGAGCGGGCCGCCCTGCAGCAGCTGGCCGACCCAGTCGGCGACGCAGGCGTCCAGCGCGTCGTGGTCGTGGGCGACCGTCGTGAGCAGCCCGGCCTGCTGCGCCCGCTGGGCGGACACCCGCTCGCCGGTCAGCAGCAGCGCGGCCGCCTCGCGCGGCGGCATCCGCCGCAGGCACACCACCGAGATGACCGCGGGGGCCACCCCGACGCGCACCTCGGAGAACGCGAACTTCGCCGAGTCGACGGCGACCGCCAGGTCGCAGGCCGCGACCAGGCCGTTGCCGCCGCCGGCCACGTGCCCCTGGACCCGGGCGATGGTCGGCTTGGGGTGGTCGAGCAGCCGCTCGAGCACGCCCACGAGGGCGAGCGGGCCGGAGTCGGAGAACGACCCGGCGTCGGCCGACGAGGCGCCGCGCAGATCGGCGCCCGCGCAGAACGCCGAGCCGGACCCGGTCAGCACGACGACGCGCACCGAGTCGTCGGCGGCCGCCTCGTCCAGCCCGATCCGCAGCTCCGCCAGCGACTCCGGGCCGAGGACGTTGCGGGCCTCGGGGCGGTCCAGGGTCAGCGTCGCGACCCCGTCGGCCACCTCGTACCGGACGGCCGGGCCGCCGCCGTGCGCGGGCTTCGGGTCGGTGGTCATCGCTTCCCCATCCCCTCGAGCAGTGTCAGCACCCTCAGCATGACCTCGTCCGCGCCGCCGCCGATGGACACCAGCCGCGCGTCGCGGAAGTACCGCGCCGGCCAGTACTCCTCCACGTACCCCATCCCGCCGTGGTACTGCAGGCAGACGTCGGCGACCTCGCGCACGAGCCGGCCGGCCTTGAGCTTGGCGATGGTCGCGAACTTGGTGACGTCCTCGCCGCGCATGATCGCCTCGGCGGCGGCGTAGTTGTAGTGCCGGAGCACGTCGATGTCGGCGAGCAGCTCGGCCAGCCGGTACTGGATCGCCTGGTTGGCCAGCAGCGGCTTGCCGAAGGCCTCGCGCTCGCGGAGGTACTCGATCGTGCGGCGCACGGCCTTGTCGGCGCCGGCGACGGCCAGGTAGGCGCCGATCATCCGCTCGTCCTGGAACTGCGCCATCTGCTGCTGGAAGCCGCGGCCGATCTCGCCGATGGTGTTGGACACCGGCACCCGCACGTCGGTGAAGACCAGCTCGGCGGTGTCGGACGAGCGGTTGCCGAGCTTGTCGAGCTTGCGCGACACCGAGAAGCCGGGGGTGTCGGTCGGCACGACGATCATGCTCATGCCGTGGTAGCCGCCCTCGTCGCTGGTGCGGGCCAGCAGGCACAGCCAGTCGGCCTGGGTGCCGTTGGTGATCCACATCTTCGAGCCGTTGATGACCCAGTCGTCGCCGTCGCGCACCGCGCGGGTGCGGATGCCCGCGACGTCCGACCCGGCGCCCGCCTCGGAGACCGCGATCGAGCAGACCGCCTCGCCGCGGATCGCCGGCGCGAGGTAGCGCTGCTTGAGCTCCTCGGAGCCGAACCGGGCCAGCGCGGGCGTCGCCATCGACGGTCTGCACGGCGATGGCCATCGGGATGCCCGCGCAGTCGATGCGCGCGAGCTCCTCGCCGAGCACGACGGTGTACGAGTGGTCGGCGCCCTGGCCGCCGTACGCCGGGTCGTACTCGAGGCCGAGCAGCCCGAGCGCGCCGAGCCGGGCGAACAGCTCGTGGGCGGGGAAGATGCCGTCGGCCTCCCACTGGTCGACGTGCGGGTTGATCTCGGCGTCGACGAAGTCGCGGACGACCTTGCGCACCTGGTCGTGCTCGGCGGTGAACTGCATGGCGGACGGGCCTTTCGCGGTGGGGGTCAGGGCGCGGGGGCGGCAGGCCGATGGCCTGGGCCCAGAGTCGGGTGAGGGTGGCCAGGGCCGGGTCGGGGGGCTCGGCGGCGCCGGAGCGGGCCGCCAGCGCCTCGACCATGCCGCACAGCAGCGGGGCCGCGGCGTCGGGGTCGAGCGCCGGGTCGGCGCGGCCGTCGCGCTGCAGCCGGCGGATGCCGTCGGCGGCGCGGCGGGTGAGCCCGGCGCGCAGCCGAGCGAGCAGGTCGGCGTAGTACGGGTCGGCGCCGGCGACCTCGCCGACGACCTCGAGCATCCGGTGGTGGCGGGCGTACGCCGACAGGTAGCGCCGGTTGGCGGCGTCGATGCGCGCGTACGGCTCGACGACGTCATCGGGCACGCGCACCGCCGCGACCACCTCCGCGGCGATCGCGTCGACGAGCTCGCGCAGCACGTCCTCCTTGGACGCGAAGTACGTGTAGACGGTGCCGTGCGAGACGCCGGCGGCGTCGGCGATGTCGTTCATCCGGGTCGCGTTGAAGCCGCGGTGCTCGAAGACCTCGCGGGCGCCGGCGAGGACGCCCTCGCGGGTGCGCTGGCCGCGCGCGGTGAGCGGCGGAGCGGGGCTCACGGCGCGGGCTCCGTCGGCGGCTGCGCCCGCCCGGGCACCGCGGCTCGGGCAGCAGCGCCGCCGGCAGGTCGACGAGGCGCGCCCGCAGCTGCTCGCCGAGGCCCTTGGCCTGCGGGTCGAGCAGCGCGTTGGCCGCGACCCCGCGGCCGAGCAGGCCGTGCACGACGAAGTTCACCGCGCGCAGGTTCGGCAGGCAGAAGCGGTCGACCCGGCAGCCGGCCGCCTCGGGCACGAGCGCGGCGAAGCGGGCGGCGTCGAGGTGCTCGGCCAGCCAGGCGTACGCCTCGTCGCTGCGGCCCCACACGCCGACGTTGGCGTTGCCGCCCTTGTCGCCCGAGCGGGCGCCGAAGACCCGGCCCAGCGGGACGCGCACCAGGTCGCCGGTGGACCCGGCGCGGCGCAGCCGGCGGCGGCGGCATCGCCGGCTCCTCGGGCGCCCACGGCTGCGCGAGCGGCGAGCCGCCGGGCACCCGGGCGACCTCGGCGCCGTCCACGGTGACGACCTGCTCGATGAGCGCGGCCGGCACCGTCGTCGGCCAGTAGACGCCGTACGGCGTCGCCTCGCCCGGCATCGCGGTCGGGAAGTAGCCCGGGTACGACGCCAGGCCCATCTCGATCAGGGCGTTGGAGAAGGCGCGGCCGGCCTTCTTCGGGTCCTTGGCGGTGACGGTGATCCGCAGGTGCGCCTGGGCGTCGGCGGTCGAGCGCGGGTCCTCGCGGTCGTGCCGGACCAGCTGCACGTCGACGGTCTCGAACGCCGACCGGTCGACGTGCGCCCACAGCGTGCGCTCGGCCAGCGCCGCCTTCGCCTCGATGTCGAGGCCGGTGAGCACGAGGGTCATCTGGTTGCGGAAGCCGCCGAGGTCGTTGAGCGCGACCTTGAGCCGGTCGGGCGGCGCCTCGCCCCGGGCGCCTGCGATGCGCACGCGGTCGGGCCCCTCCTCGCTGAGGGCGAGGGTGTCGAACCGCGCGGTGACGTCCGGGTTGGCGTACGCCGGGCCGGCGATCTCGTAGAGCAGCTGCGCGGTCACCGTGCCGACCGAGACCAGGCCCCCGGTGCCCTCGTGCTTGGTGATGACCGAGGAGCCGTCGGCGGCGACCTCGGCGATCGGGAAGCCGGGGTGCTCGAGGCCGGGCACCTCCGCGAAGAACGCGTAGTTGCCGCCGGTGGCCTGGGCGCCGCACTCGATCACGTGGCCGGCGACGACGGCGCCGGCGAGCGCGTCCCAGATCGGCGCGGTCCCCAGCCGTGCCACCACGCCGCCGGCCCGACGACGAGCGCGGCGTCGGTGACCCGCCCGGTGATGACGACGTCGGCGCCGGCCGCGAGGGCCGCGGCGATGCCGCACCCGCCGAGGTAGGCGTTGGCGGTGAGCGCCGGCATCCCGAAGTCGGCGAACCGCTCGCCGGTGTCGAGGTTGACGAGCGCCTCGCCGGCGGCGGCCAGCTCGTCGAGGCGCGGCATCAGGTCGTCGCCGGTGACGACGGCGATCGCGGGGGCTGAGGCCAGCCTGCTCGGCGGCCGCCCGTACGGCGTCGGCGCAGCCCTGCGGGTCGAGCCCGCCGGCGTTGGAGACCACCTTGATGCCGCGCTCCAGGCAGGCGCCGAGCACCTGCTCCAGCTGGGTGGTGAAGGTGCGGGCGTACCCGGCCCCCGCGCCGTGCTTCATCCGCTGGCGGGCGAGGATCAGCATGGTGAGCTCGGCCAGCCAGTCGCCGGTGAGCACGTCGATCGGCCCGCCGTCGACCATCTCGCGGGCCGCGGCGAGCCGGTCGCCGAAGAAGCCGCTGCAGTTGGCGATCCGCACCGCCCGCCGCGTGCTCACTCGAGCACCGCCACGACGTGGTGGGCGTCGACGGACTGGCCGACCTCGACGTGCAGCTCGGCCACGACGCCGTCGACGTCGGCGTTGATCCGGTGCTCCATCTTCATCGCCTCGAGGACCACCAGGGTCTGGCCGGCCTCGACGGCCTCGCCGACCGCGACCAGCACGACGGTCACCGTGCCGGGCACCGGCGTCGACGGCCCGTGCGCGCCGGCGTCGGCGGAGGCGTCGGGGAAGCGCGACCGCTCGCGCCAGGTCGTGGCCCACCAGCCGTCGGCGACCTCCCAGCGCGGGGTGTCGGGATCGCCGTGCGCCGAGCACTCCAGCCGGCGGCGCACGCCCTCGACCTCCAGGTCGAGCGACACGCCGCTGCCGTCGGGCCGCACCTGCGCGCCCAGCAGCCGGCCTCCGACGGGCCGGCCCGCCACCGCGCCGGTGAACGACCCGTCGGCGCCGAGCGCGTACGCGACCTCCACGTCTCCCGCCCGGCCGGCGAAGGCGGCCTGCTGCGGCAGGGCCGGCACGTTGCGCCAGCCGCTCGGGGCGAACGCCTGCACCGCGGCGGAGGCGCGCCGCATGGCCGCCCCCGCCAGGGTGGCCGCGAGCACGTGCGCGCGGGTGACCTCGTCGTCCGGGCCGGCCTGCAGCAGCCCCGGATGCACGTCGAGGAAGTCGGTGCCGGTCTCCCCGGCCCCGAACGCGGCGCTGTCCAGGATCGCGACCAGGATGTCGCGGTTGGTGACCAGCCCGCGGGCGTCCATGGTGCGCAGGCCGCGGGCCAGCACCGCGGCGGCCTCGGCGCGGGTCGTCGCGTGGACGATCGCCTTGGCCAGCATCGGGTCGTAGTACGGCGAGACCGCGCAGCCCGCGGCGTACCCGCTGTCGAAGCGCACCGCCGGCTCGAGCATCGCGAACGCGTCCAGCCGGCCGATGCTCGGCAGGTAGCCGTTGGCCGGGTCCTCGGCGTAGACGCGCGCCTCGATGGCGTAGCCGTGGTGGGTGATCTCGTGCTGCCCCAACGGCAGCCGGCCGCCGCGCGCCACCTCGAGCTGCCAGCGCACCAGGTCGAGGCCCGTCACGGCCTCGGTGACCGGGTGCTCGACCTGCAGCCGGGTGTTCATCTCCAGGAAGAAGAACTCCTGGCCTACGCCCTCGCCGGCGACGAGGAACTCCACGGTGCCCGCGCCGACGTAGCCCAGGTCGCGGGCCAGCGAGGTGGCCGCGGCGTACATCTGCTCGGCCACCCGGTGCTCGAGCCCGGGCGACGGCGACTCCTCGACGATCTTCTGGTGCCGGCGCTGGATCGAGCACTCGCGCTCGAAGAGGTGGACGACCTGGCCGTGGGTGTCGCCGAAGACCTGCACCTCGACGTGCCGCGCGCCGATCAGGTTGCGCTCGAGGAAGACCCGCGGGTCGCCGAAGGCCGACTCGGCCTCGCGGCGCGCGCCGCGGACGGCCTCGGCCAGCTCGGCCGGGGCGTCGACCCGGCGCATGCCCTTGCCGCCGCCGCCGGCGCTGGCCTTGACCAGCAACGGGTAGCCGACCTGCTCGGCCGCGGCCGCCCACTCGGCCTCGTCGTCGGAGTCGACCCCGGCGCCGGGCACGAGCGGCACGCCAGCGGCCGCCGCCCGCTCCTTGGCCTCGACCTTGAGCGCCATCGCCCGCATGGACTCGGGCGTCGGGCCGATCCAGACCAGGCCCGCGGCGCTGACCGCCTCGGCGAAGGCCGGGTTCTCCGACAGGAAGCCGTAGCCGGGGTGGATCGCGTCGGCGCCGGCCACGATCGCCGCCGCCAGGATCTTGCTCGGGTCGAGGTACGACTCCGCCGAGGTGCTGCCGCCCAGCGCGACCGCGACGTCGGCGTCGGCGGTGAACGGCAGGTCGCGGTCGGGGTCGGAGTAGACCGCGACGGTGCGCAGGCCCATCGCGCGCGCCGTGCGGAACACCCGCGAGGCGATCTCGCCTCGGTTGGCGACCAGCACGCAGGTGATCGTCGCGCATCGCGGGCTCCCTGCGGGTCGGAGTCACGCCGCTCACATCCGGAACACGCCGTACGCACTCGGCGCCCTGCACTTCCGCGCTGTGGGCCGCCGACAGCGCGATCCCCAGCACCGTGCGGGTGTCGCGCGGGTCGACGATCCCGTCGTCCCACAGCCGCGAGGTCGCAAACAGCGCGGTCGACTGCGCGTCGACCATGCCCTCGACCATGGCCCGCACCGCGGCGTCGCCTTCCTCGTCGTACGGCTGGCCGCGTCTTCTCGGCGCGCTGGCGCTGCACGATGCTCATCACGCCGGCGAGCTGCTTGCCGCCCATCACGGCGATCCGGTGGCCGGGCCAGGTGAACAGGAACCGCGGGTCGTACGCGCGGCCGTTCATGCCGTAGTTGCCGGCGCCGTAGGAGGCGCCCATCATCACCGTGAAGTGCGGCACGGTGGAGTTGGAGACGGCGTTGATGAGCAGCGCGCCGTGCTTGATGATGCCGCCCTGCTCGTAGCGGGTGCCGACCATGAACCCGGTGATGTTCTGCAGGAACACGATCGGGGTGTCGTGGCGGTTGCAGAGCTGGATGAACTGCGCGCCCTTCTGGGCCTCCTCGCTGAAGAGGATGCCGTTGTTGGCGAGGATGCCCACCGGGAAGCCGTTGATGCTCGCCCAGCCGGTGACCAGCGTGCTGCCGTACAGCGGCTTGAACTCCTCGAACCGGCTGCCGTCGACGATGCGCGCGATCGCCTCGCGCGCGTCGAACGGGATGCGCACGTCGGCGGGCGCGATGCCGAGCAGCTCGTCGGGGTCGTACGCGGGGGCGTCGGCGGGCATCGACGGGCCGGGGCCGAGCTTGCGCCAGCGCAGGTGCGCGACGATCTGGCGGCCGATCCGCAGGGCGTCGGGCTCGTCGGCGGCGAGGTAGTCGGCCAGGCCGCTGACCCGCGCGTGCATCTCGGCGCCGCCGAGCGTCTCGTCGTCGGTGTCCTCGTCGATGGCCATCTTGACCAGCGGCGGGCCGCCGAGGAAGACCTTGGCCGCCTCGCGCTGCAGCACGGTGTAGTCGCTCAGGCCGGGCAGGTACGCGCCGCCGGCCGTGCTCGAGCCGAAGACCAGCGTGATGGTGGGGATGCCCTCGCGGGACAGCTGGGTGAGGTTCTTGAAGACGGCGCCGCCGGGCACGAAGATCTCGGCCTGCTTGGGCAGGTCGGCGCCGGCGGACTCGGTGAGGTTGACCAGCGGCAGCCGGTTGGCGCGGGCGATCTCCATCGCGCGCAGCATCTTGCGGACGCTCGTCGGCGACTGGGCGCCGCCCTTGACGGTGGGGTCGTTGGCGCCGATCACGCACTCGACGCCCTCGATCACGCCGACGCCGATGACCACGCCGCCGCCGAGCGGGTCGTCGGTGCCGTGGCCGGCGAGCGGGCTCAGCTCGAGGAACGCGCTGTCGCGGTCGACCAGCAGGTCGATCCGCTCGCGCGGGAGGAGCTTGCCGCGCTCGCGGTGGCGGGCGACGTACTTCTCGCCGCCGCCGGCGTGCAGCAGGGCCTGCTGGGCGCGGACCTCGTCGAGGAGCCCCTGCATGGCCGCGCGGTTGGCGGTGTAGTCGTCGGCCCGGGTGTCGAGCCGGCTGGGCAGCACGCGCATGAACTTGACACTAGCGTCAAGTTCGGCCGATGGCCAGGGTGCGGGACGGCCGGCCGGCCGGCCGACGCGCGATCATCGGCGCATGCACGCGATCACGATCAGCGAACCCGGCGGACCCGAGGTGCTGGCCTGGGCCGAGGTCCCCGACCCCGCCGCCCCCGGCCCGGGCGAGGTGCTCGTGCGGGTGGCGGCCTCCGCGGTGAACCGGGCCGACCTGCTCCAGCGCCAGGGGCGGTACTCCCCGCCGCCGGGCGCCTCGCCGTACCTCGGCCTGGAGTGCAGCGGCGATGATCGCAGCCGTCGGCCCGGGCGTCGAGGGGTGGTCGGTGGGCGACGAGGTCTGCGCGCTGCTGTCCGGCGGCGGGTACGCCGAGCAGGTGCTCGTGCCGGCCGGCCAGCTGCTGCCCGTGCCGGCGGGGGTGTCGCTCACCGAGGCCGCGGCGCTGCCCGAGGCGGTCTGCACCGTCTGGTCGAACGTCTTCATGGGCGCCGGCCTGCGCCCCGGCGAGGTGCTGCTCGTGCACGGCGGCGGGTCGGGGATCGGCACGATGGCGATCCAGCTCGCCCGCCAGCTCGGGGCCCGGGTCGCCGTGACCGCCGGCAGCGCCGCGACCCTGGAGCGCTGCTCGGCCCTGGGCGCCGAGATCCTGGTGAACTACCGCGAGCAGGACTTCGAGGCGGTCGTCCGCGAGGCCACCGGCGGCCACGGCGCCGACGTGATCCTCGACAACATGGGGGCGAAGTACCTCGCCCGCAACGTCTCGACCCTGGCCGTCAACGGCCGGCTGGTCGTGATCGGCCTGCAGGGCGGGGTGCAAGGCCGAGCTCGACCTCGGGCTGCTGCTGGCCAAGCGGGCCGCGGTGCTGGCGACCGCGCTGCGCGCCCGCCCGGCCGAGGAGAAGGCCGCCATCGTGCGCTCGGTCCGCGAGCATGTCTGGCCGCAGGTCGAGTCCGGGGCGGTGCGCCCGGTCATCGAGCGCACGCTGCCGATGCCCGAGGCGGCCGAGGCCCACCGGGTGCTCGAGGCCGGCGGCCACGTCGGCAAGGTGCTGCTGGCCGTCCCCGCTCAGGGCTGACCCGCGGCACCCTGGGCCCGGTGGGCGAGCGCCGCGGCCTCCAGCCGGCTGGCCACCCCGAGCTTGGTCAGGATGTGCGAGACGTGCACGCTGGCGGTCTTCTCCGAGATGAACAGCGTCTCGGCGATCTTGCGGTTGCTGCACCCGTCGGCGAGCAGGCCGAGCACCTCGTGCTCGCGCGCGGTGAGCGTACGGCCAGCGGCCCGGCGTCGGGCTGCGCGGCAGGCTCGGGCTCCGCCCCCCGCGGGGACGGGACACCGGAGAGCGGGCCGGACGGCGAACGGGCCGCCAGCCCGGCTCAGGCCGCCGCGCCGCAGCAGGCCGTCGGCCCAGGCCGCCAGCCGCCCCGCGCCCAGCGACTCGGCCGCCTGGCGGGCCCGCTCGACCAGCGGCGCGGCCTCGCCGCGTGAGCCGTTGCGGGCCAGCACCCCCTCCGCCTGCCGCAGCTCGGCCATGGCCCGCCACCACGGGAAGCCCAGCGCCGCCCAGGCCTCCGCCGCCGCGCGCCACGCCTGCGGGTCCTCGCGGCCCGTGAGCCGGGCCAGGTCGGCCCGGGCCGTGGCGCACTCCGCGGCGGCCAGCGATCCCGGCGGCAGCCCACCGGCCTGCACGGCCCGGCCCAGCGCGACCTGGAGCGTCTCGGCGAGGGCCGAGTCCGGCGCCTGGCCGGCCCGCGCGGCGGCCGCCTCGACCGCCACCCCGGCGCGGGCGAGCGAGGCCACCGACACCCAGGTGTCGGTCTCGGCCAGGCCCGGAAGCGCCCGCCGGATGTGCCGGCGGGCGGCGCCCCAGTCGCCCTCCTCGGCGGCGATCTCGGCCAGCCGCGCCAGGCTGGCCAGGTCGAAGTCGCCCAGCCCGAGCGACTCCCAGTACGCCAGCACCTCGGCGTACTGGGTCCGCGCGGCGGCCAGGTCCCCCCGGCGCAGCGCGAGCTCGGCCCGCGTGGCGCGCCGCAGCGCGGCCCCCGCGGAGTCGACCGCCGGCAGCCGGCCGCGGCGGTGCGGCTCGGGGTCGACGAGCGGCCACCAGCCGAGCCAGACGTGCATCTCATCGGCGGCCGCCGCGAGCGACGCCCCGATGTCCTGCGGGCCGCCCCGCTCCTCGACCGCCGCCAGCTGCGCCGCGACCGTGAGCAGCGCCTGGTCCACCTCGCCGGCGTGGAACTCGGCCCAGGCCAGGGTCAGCCCGGCCCGCGCCGAGTCGTACGGCCGGCCGGAGCGCTCCAGGCCGTCGACGGCCTCCCGCAGCTGGGGCAGGCCGTCGGCGAAGCGCCCGAGGTAGCAGCCGCTCGCCCCGGCGGTGCCGCGCGCGAGCGCCAACTCGCCCTCGGCGCCGGCGCGCTCGGCGACCTGCACGGCCCGCGACGACCAGCGCAGCGCCTCGCCGTTGCGGTCGAGGACGAGCCAGTGGCGGCCGTACGCCGCCATGGCCGCCGCCAGCTCGGGGCTCGCCCGGCGCGACCTCTCGCCGCCGGCCAACTCGATCGCGCGCTCATGGGCGGCGGCGACCTCGCTCGTCGGCCAGCTCCTCGGATCCGTGCACGGCCAGCAGCAGGGTGAGCCGGGACTCCTGCAGGGCCGGGAGCCCGGGCAGGTCGAGTGCGCGCCGGGCCAGGGCGACCGCGCCCGCGTGGTCCCCCGCGGCCGCCGCGCAGGACGCGCCCCGCTCCAGCCAGCCGGCGTCGAGGACGGCTTCCGGCGACTCGCCGGACAGCTCCACCGCGCGCCGGTAGTGCGCCGCGGCCGCCCGCGGATCGAGGACCCGCACGGCATCCGCGGCTCGCACGTGCGCCGGCTGCGCGAGGTCGAGCCGTCCGGCGGCCTCCCAGTGCCCGGCGGCGGCGGCGAGCGCGGCCGGGGCCGGGGCATCGGCCGCGCATTCGCCTCGCGCGTCCTCCTCGAGCATCCGGGCGACCGCGGCGTGCAGGCGCGCCCGCTCCACCGGCAGCAGCTCGGCGCGGGCGGCCTCCCCGACCAGCGCGTGCCGCAGCGAGTAGCAGCCGTCGGCGGTGGCCTCCAGGACACCGGCGGCCACCGCCTCGCGGACGGCGTCCAGCAGCTCGCGCTCGCCGAATCCGGTGAGCTCGCGCAGCTGCCCGTGCGCCACCGGCGCCCCGTACACCGCCGCCGCACGGGCCGCCTGGCGGGCTGCCGGCCCGAGCGCCTCAAGCCGCCCGGACACCGCGCCGGCGGCCTCGGCGGGAGCCCCTCCTCGGCGGGTCGCCGCCACCAGCTCCTCGGCCAAGAACGGGTTGCCGGCCGACAGCTCCGCGCACCGCGCCGCCTGCGCCTCGTCGAGGTCGAATCCGGCCAGGTGCTCGACCAGGGCCCGCGTCTCGACCGGCGCCAGCGGCCCGAGCAGCACGTGGTGGGCGGCCTCGCCGCGGATCAACTCGGTGCGCGCCTGCGCCCAGGGGCCATCGGAGGCCTCGCGCGCCGTGACGATCCAGAGCACCGGGTCGGCTTGCGCGGCGGTTCGGCGCAGCACGTCCAGGCTGAGCGGGTCGGCCTCATGGGCGTCCTCGAGCACCACGACCGCGGGGGCCCCGTCGAGCAGGCGGGTGAAGAACCAGGGCACCAGGTCGGCGGCACGCGGCCCGGAGGCGGTCCCGGCCGGCCCGAGCTCGGGGACCAGCCCCGCCAGCACCGCGGCCGCACCGCCGGCGGCGGCCACCGCGGCCGGCGTGGCCGCGCGAGCGCGCCATCGCCCGGAGCAGCTCCGCCCAAGGCGAGAGGGGCACCGCCGACGCCCAGGAGGCCGAGACCCGGTAGACCTCGCGGCCCTCGACCCCCGCCAGGGCCTCCTCCACGAGGCGCGACTTGCCGATCCCGGGCTCGCCCTCGACCACGACCACGCCGCGGGCCGGGCGCGCCACCGAGGCGGCGAGCGCCTCCAGCTCGTCGCCTCGACCGATCAGCAGGTCGCTACGCAGCAGGCACCTCGATTCCGCCGGCCTCGCGGGGGTTGGCCCGCGGCGGATGTGCCCACGGTAGGGCGACACCCGCCCCGCGGCCAGGGGATGGAGGAGGGGTCATCTCGAGAGGTGGTCGCCTCCGCGGGCTCAGGGGAGCGTACGCCTCCGCGGGCTCCGGGGAGGCGTCGCGCCGCCGTGCCGCCGCTCGAACGTGCCGCTGCCCGGCTGCCGCGCTGCTGCCGTGCTCACCCGAACAGGTTCAGAGCGCCCGCTCGAAGTAGTCGATGGGGTAGGCCGGCCGCATGCCCACCGAGGTGTACAGGTGGGTCGCCCCGGTCGGGGACTCCGAGTCGACCCCGAGCTCGGTGGCGGTGCGGCCGCGGGCGACGTCGTCGGCGAACGCGGCGAGCAGCAGCGCCTTGGCCAGCCCGCGGCCGCGGAACTCGCGCAGCACGCCGAGGCTGCGGACGAAGCCGCGGTTGTCGTCGGCCAGCCGGTCCGAGCCGATCAGCCCGCCCGCCGGCGCGCCGTCGACCTCGGCCAGCCACCACTGGCCCGGGGCGTAGCCGCTCGCCTCGCGCTGGTAGGTCAGCCACTCCTCGTACGACCGCGCCTGCGGGTGGTAGTGGTCGAGGAAGGCCGTGTCGAGCACGTGGTGCAGGGCGCGCAGGTCCTCCAGGCGCCCGGGCTCGCCCTCGGCCCGGATCCGCCGCACGACGACGCCGGGGCCCGGATCGGCCTCGACCGGCGGGGCGGAGGGGTCGTGATCGACGCGGTAGCGCAGGAAGGTGCGCACCCGGGACAGCCCCGCGCCCCGCAGCGCCCCCGTGATCACGGTGTCGCCTTGGTGGCAGCCCGCCCCGGCCGTCCAGCCGTCCCCTCCCGCGGCCGCGGCCTCGACGGCCGCCTGCGCGACCGCGCGCCCGACGACCCAGCGCGCCAGCGCCGCGGCGTGCTCGCCGTCGGGGAGCACGTACGCGTCGACGTACACCTCGCGCGCGGTCGGGTCGACGTACGCCGCGCCCAGCGCGCACGGCGTGCCGGCGGGGTCCAGCACCAGCCAGCTGCCGGTGGCCAGGTCGATCTCGCTGCTGGCCAGGTCCGCGGCGACGTCGGCCTGCGCGCCGACCGACTCGCCGGTGTGCGCGAGGTCGTACGCCGCGACCAGGCGGGCCGGCGGCCGGCACGTCGTCCAGGGTGATCCGCCGCCAGGTGTGGCCGGGCGGGAGGTCGCTCGCGGCGCTGCGCGACGGGCGCGGCTCGGCGGTTCGGGAGGTGGCACCGCGCCAGCCTGCCCGCGATCCCCGATCGGGTCCACCGGATTCCCCGTCGAGTTACCGGCCGCGACCGAGTAGGCGCAATGCCAGAATGAGCGAGCAGATGAGCGAGCAGCCGCAGGACCAGGTCATCGTGCTCGGGCCGGACGGCCACCCGATCGGCGTGCTGGCCGCGGGGCATGGACGGCTCCGACGGCGACGGCTCGGCCGGACGACGACGACCCCGGCGAGCGGCCGATCACCGACCTGATCGAGCAGCCGGCCAAGGTGATGCGGATCGGCTCGATGATCAAGCAGCTGCTGGAGGAGGTCCGCTCCTCGCCGCTCGACGAGGCCTCCCGGCGGCGGCTCGCCGAGATCCACGCCCGCTCGATCGCCGAGCTGGAGGACGGCCTGGCCCCCGAGCTGGTCGAGGAGCTCGACCGGCTGTCGCTGCCGTTCGGCGACGACGCGGCGCCGAGCGAGGCCGAGCTGCGCATCGCCCAGGCCCAGCTGGTCGGCTGGCTGGAGGGGCTCTTCCACGGTATCCAGACCGCGCTGTTCGCCCAGCAGATGGCGGCGCGCGCCCAGTTCGAGGAGATGCGCCGGCGCGCGCTGCCCAGCGGGGTCGATGCCGAGCGCCGTCGGCGACGACGAGCCGCCGGCGCGCGCGACCGGCCCGTACCTCTAGGCCGCCTCAGGCCTGGACGAAGGCCGCGATCCGCCGCGCGAGGTAGGACGAGAACCAGCCCGCGTAGCGCTGCTGGAGATCCGGCTTCAGCCAGTCGGCGCCGGTGACCAGGCCGCGGCAGGTCGGCGGCGTCGCACTGGCAGGCGAACTCGTCGTAGTCGCTGCCGTCGCACATCGCGTAGTCGAAGGAGACCTCGTCGCCGGGCTCGAGGTCGCGCATCGCGACCACCAGGTTGGTGCCCATCAGCCCGCACGACGGCTCGCACGAGTGGTTGACCATGTCGCCGGGCTCGGGGGTCTCCGAGGTGACCAGGAAGAGGTCCTCGTCGATCTGGATCGAGCGGCTGCGCCGGTCGTCGGGCAGGGTGTCGAACACGTCGCGGGTCGTCACCGCGCCGCCGAAGGCCGCGACCGTGGTGCCGGCGGGGATCGGCCGCAGCGCGTACGAGCCCCAGCCC
Organism: uncultured Actinomycetota bacterium; assembly: GCA_963818455.1. GTDB lineage: Bacteria > Actinomycetota > Actinomycetes > CAVWCF01 > CAVWCF01 > CAWFSE01. The sequence goes on along the minus strand of CAWFSE010000008.1, from coordinate 7,421 downwards.
TTGTCTCCGGACGGGCGGGCCTGGACGTGCGGGTGCAGCCAGTTGAGGTCCATGGCGATCGGGCTTCATCGGTGCGGCTCCCACCCCTCTCGACGGCGGCTCCCCCGGCGCCGCGCGGCCGCGGGCCCCGAGAGCGGTCGTCTATGGTCGCAGAGCGGGCAGCCGCTCCAAAACCGCGGCGACCCCGTCAGCGTCGACCGACCCCGTCAGCCGGGCCCCCGACGCGAGGACGAGCGGGTGCGCGTTGGCCACCGCGTACGCCAGGCCGGCCCAGGCGAGCATCGGCAGGTCGTTGGGCTGGTCGCCGAAGGCGAGGACCTGCTCGGCCGCGACGCCCCGCTCGGCGCAGACCCGCGCGAGCGTCGACGCCTTGCTCACCCCGCGGGCCGAGACCTCGAGCAGGCAGTCGCCGGCGTTGGAGTGGGTGGCCTCGGCGAGGCCGGAGAGCACCGGGGCGACCGCCTCGAGCATGGCGTCGCCGTCGGATCCCTTGAGCCGCACGAGCAGCTTGCCGACCGGCTCGGAGACGAGGTCCTCGACGGGCACCACGCGGGTCAGATCGGGGGTCGGCCAGTTCGGCTCGTACGCCGGCTCGTGCCCGAAGCCCCAGCCGGTCTCGACCGCGAAGGCGGCCCCCGGCAGCACCGCGCGGATCCGGCGCACGGCCTCCGCCCCCTCGGCCGGCTCCAGCGCGAACCGCTCGACGACGCGCTCGGCGTGCAGGTCGTACACGAACGCGCCGTTGCCGCAGACCGCGATGCCGTGGTGGCCGGTGGCCTCGCTGATCGGGCGCATCCAGCGCGGCGGGCGGCCGGTGACGAGCACGAGGTGCAGCCCGGCGTCCTCGACCGCGGCCAGCGCGGCCACGGTCCGCGCCGAGATCGTGCCGTCGCGGCGGACCACCGTGCCGTCGAGGTCGGTGGCGACGAGGCGCACCCCGGTGAGCGCGGGGTCGGCGCCGGTCACGGGGCGGGCACCGCGGTCACGGGACGATCGGCTCCAGCACATCGCGGCCGAGGTACGGGCGCAGCGCCTGCGGCACGCGCACCGAGCCGTCGGCCTGCTGGTGGTTCTCCAGCAGCGCGACGATCGTGCGGGTCACGGCGCACAGCGTGCCGTTCAGCGTGGCCAGCGGGCGCACGTCGCCGTCGGCCGCCGCGCATGCGCACCCGCAGGCGGCGGGCCTGGAACTCGCGTGCAGTTCGACGTCGACGTCACCTCGCGGTAGCGGCCCTGCGTCGGGACCCACGCCTCGCAGTCGTACTTGCGGGCCGCGCTCGAGCCGAGGTCGCCGGTGGCCACGTCGATGACGCGGTAGGGGAACTCGAGGGAGTCGATGAACTGCTTCTCCCACGCCGAGCAGCCGCTGGTGCTCGGCGACGGCCTCGTCGGGGTGGACGAACGCGAACATCTCGACCTTGTCGAACCAGTGCACCCGGAAGATGCCGCGGGTGTCCTTGCCGTACGAGCCGGCCTCGCGGCGGAAGCACGGCGAGAACGCCGGCGTACCGCCGCGGCAGCGTGGCCGCGTCGAGGATCTCGTCCATGTGGTACGCCGCCAGCGGCACCTCGGCGGTGCCGACGAGGTACAGGTCGTCGGCCTCGAGCCGGTAGACGTTCTCGGCGGCCTGGCCGAGGAAGCCGGTGCCCTCCATGGCGGCGGGGCGCACGAGCGACGGCGGGATCATCGGGGTGAACCCGTTGGCCGACGGCCAGCGCCATCGCCATGGTTGACGAGCGCGAGCTCGAGCAGCGCGCCGACCCCGGTGAGGTAGTAGAACCGCGAGCCGGACACCTTGGCGCCGCGCTCGACGTCGATGGCCCCGAGCCGGCGGCCGATCTCCACGTGGTCCTGCGGGGCGAAGCCCTCGGCGGCGAAGTCGCGCGGGGCGCCGCGCTCCTCGATGACGCGCGTAGTCGTCCTCGCCGCCGCGCGGGGCGCCGTCCTCGACCAGGTTGCTGGGCAGCAGCAGCAGCGCGTCGAGCTCGGCGTCGGCCTGCGCGCGGGCCTCGTCGAGCGCCTTGACCTCGGCGGCCAGCTCCTTGGCGCGGTCCAGCAGGGCGGCCTTCGCCTCGCCCTGGGCCTGGGCGACCTGCTTGCCGAGCGACTTCTGCTCGGCGCGGGTGTCGTCGAAGCGGGTCACCGCGGCGCGCCGGGCCTCGTCGGCGGCGAGCAGCGCGTCGACGACGCCCGGGTCCTCGCCGCGGGCCGCCTGGGAGGCGCGCAGCACGGTCGGGTTCCTCGCGCAGCAGCCGGGGGTCGATCACGCCCGCCACCCTAACCGCGCCCGCTCGCCCCCTCCCCGCAGAGTGCGACGTTGGCGGCGCGGCACGCCGGGTGGCGCGCCGCGAACGTCACACTGTGCGGGCGGTGGCGCCGACGGTGGCGGCGGGCAGGCGCTCGGGGGCGCCGGGGTCGCCGCCGAACTCGTCGGCGATCCGGCGCAGCGTCGTCCGGCAGGTCCGCGGCCGGGACCGGGCCGGGACCACAGGAAGCCCTGGGCCACATCGCAGTCCAGCTCCTGCAGCTTGCGCGTCACGCTCCGGTCCTCGACGCCCTCGGCCACGGCCTGCAGCCCGAACTCGTGGGCGAGGTCGATGATCGCCTTGGCGATCACGCTGTTGCCCGGGTCCTCCCCGATCGACTGCACGAACGAGCGGTCGATCTTCAGCGTGCGGACCGGCATCGTCTCCAGCTGCGCCATCGACGTGTAGCCGGTGCCGAAGTCGTCGACGGCCACGGTCAGGCCGACGCGCCGTGAGCTTGCGCATCATCAGCTCGGCGCGCGCCGGGTCCTCGATCATCGCCGACTCGGTGATCTCGATCTCCAGCAGCCGCGGCGGCACCGCGCACGCCTGCAGCAGGGCCTCGATCGTGGTGTCGAGGTCGGGCTCCATCAGGTTGCGGGCGGACAGGTTGACCGCGACCGGCAGCTCGAGCCCCTCGCGCTGCCACTCGGCGAGCTGGGCCACGACCATGCCGAGCACCCGGTGGGTCAGCGCCTGGATCAGGCCGGTGCGCTCGGCGAGCGGGATGAAGTCGTCCGGCGGCACGAGGCCGCGCGTCGGGGTGGAACCAGCGGATCAGCGCCTCCAGGCCGACGACCTCGCCGGTCTTCAGGTCGACCTTGGGCTGGTAGTGCATCTGCGAGCTGGTCGGTGTCCATGGCCTGGCGCAGGTCGCCGAGCAGGATCAGCCGCGCGGGGCTGTGCTCGTCGCCGGCCGCCGAGTAGGTCGCCACCCCGAGGTGGGCCGCCTTCGCGGTGTACATGGCGACGTCCGCGCGCTGGAGCAGGGTCGTGACGTCGTCGGCGTGGTCGGGCAGCACGGCCAGCCCGATCGAGGAGTCGACGTGCAGCACGAGCCCGTCGAGGTCGAACGGCTCGTCGAAGATCGCGCCGATCCGGTCGGCCGAACGCCTCGGCGTCGGCCAGGCTGGCCACGGTCGGCAGCAGGACCGCGAACTCGTCGCCGCCGAGCCGGGCGACGGTGTCGACGTCGCGGACGGCGCCGGACTGAGGCGCTCGGCGATCTGCTTGAGCAGCTTGTCGCCGCGCGGGTGGCCCAGGGTGTCGTTGACCTCCTTGAACCGGTCGACGTCGAGCAGCAGCAGCGCCGACCGAGACCCCGGTGCGCGCGCTGGCCGCGGCGGCGCGCTCCAGGCGGTCGCTGAGCAGCCGTCGGTTGGGCAGGCCGGTGAGCGCGTCCAGCAGGGCCAGCTCGGCGTTCTCCTGGGCCGAGCGGCGCAGCTGCCGGCTGGCGTTGAAGACGGTGCGGAACAGCAGCAGCCACAGCACGCCGAGCCCGCCGACCACGAGCAGCGCGGTCTGCCGGGTCTCCGCCCAGGCCCGCTGGGCGGCGGCCGCGTACGGGAGCTCGAGCTCCATGGCCGCGCGGACGACGCCGGCCGGAGTCGACGACGGGCACCCAGGACACCACCGCCGGCTCCGAGCCGGGCGTCTCGCGCAGGCCGTGCGCGGTCTCGGCGCGGACCGCGGAGTTGAGCAGGGCGCGGTCCGGCAGCGCGGTGTCGAGGCCGCCCTCGCTGTTGTAGAACAGCGCGCCGTCAGGCGACCAGATCCGCAGGGAGTTGACGGCCGTGTCCATCCGCACGTTGACCAGCTGGTCGATCTCGCTCGGTGTAGGCCGGCGTCAGCGCGCGGTTGAACACCTCGTAGTTGCCGGCGAAGGCCTCCTCGACGAAGACCTCGCGCAGCAGCTCGGCCGTCGCGTCGCCGGACGCGAGGGCCTGGCTCTCCGCGTACGACTGGATGCGCCCGACCAGCAGGACGCCGAGCGCGGTCATCGCCACCAGCGACACGATGGAGAAGGTGCGGGTGACCGAGTGGCGGCGATGGCGCTCGCGCGGAACAGAGTCCTTGGGCATCGGCCGGCCGGCCTCCCTCCGCGGACTGCGGCGCGCCTGCGCCGCACGGCCCGCGGGATGCGGGCGTCCTTCCGCTCAGTCGGCCGGAACGCGGGGGGGCTTGAGCCTTACGGCTGGGTCGGACCGCCGGTGCGGCCGTCGCGGATGCGCGACAGCCAGGCCTGCGCCTCGGCGTACTCGGCGTCGGAGACCCCGCGGCGCAGCACCGGGCGCACGCCGTCGACCCGCGGGTAGGACCCCAGGTAGCGCACCTCGGCGCACACCCGGCGCAGGCCCATCAGCGCCTCGCCCACCCGGGCGTCGTCGATGTGGCCCTCGGCGTCGATCGAGAAGAAGTACGAGCCGAGGCCGCCGCCGGTGGGGCGCGACTCGATCCGGGTCAGGTTGACGCCGCGGACCGAGAACTCGGTGAGCATCTCGAGCAGCGCCCCCGGGTGGTCCTCGGCCATGAGCAGCACCAGCGAGGTCTTGTCGGCGCCGGTCGGCTCGGGCGGCGGGGCCGGGCGCGTCACCAGCACGAACCGGGTCTCGGCGCCGGGGTTGTCGGCGACCCCGTCGTCGAGCACCTCCAGGCCGTACACGCGGGCGGCCAGCGGGGCGGCGATGGCCGCGTCGGCCGGGCCGCCGCCGGACTCGGCGACGGAGGCGGCCGCGGCCGCGGTCGAGGGCGCGGCCACGACCTCCACGCCGGGCAGGTGGGCGGCGACCCACTGGCGGGTCTGGGCCTCGGCGTGCGGGTGGGTCGCGACCCGGCGCACGTCGGCGCGCGCCGTGCCCGGGCCGCGCCATCAGCGCGAACGAGACCGGCAGGTGCACCTCGGCGGCGATGACGAGCGGCTGGCCGGTGGCCAGGTCGTCGAGGGTGGCGGTCACGACGCCCTCGATGGAGTTCTCCAGCGGCACCATGGCCGCGTCGACGGCCCCGGCGCGCACGGCCTGAAGCGCGGCGGCCACGCTGGCGAACGGGACCAGCCGGCGCCCGCGGCCGCGGGCAGGGTGAGCAGCGCGGCCTCGGTGAAGGTGCCCTCCGGTCCCAGGTAGCCGTACGAGCCGGCGGCGGCGTCGCCCGGGCCCTCGGCGGCGGCCGTCACGGCTTGCCCGCGGCGGGCCCGCGCATGGCGTACTGCACGGCCTGCTCCTCCTCCGGCGACAGCGAGGCCTCGCTGCGCGCGCCCTTGACGCCCTTGGCGTACGTGCGCGTCTCGCTGCGCCCGTTGATCGAGGTGAGCACCAGGCCGTCGCCGGCGTCGTCGAGCAGCGCGGCCGAGAACGACATCCGCCCGCCCATGTCGCCGAACGCGTCGTAGCGGACCACCGCGACGTGCCGCAGCGCGTCGGCGAGGTCGGTGCGCACCCGGGCCAGGTCGCCCTGCAGGTCGCCCACCTCGCCGCGCAGCCCGGCGACCTCCTCGGTCTGCCGGCCGACCACCTCGACGAAGGACGCCTCGTCGCCGCGGCCCTGGAGCAGCGAGTACGACCGCCGCAGCCGCCCGATCCGGAGGTGGGCTGCGATCGCCAGCAGCAGGCCGAGGGTCGCCGCGCCGGCGGCGGCCAGGGCCACCACGGCGAGCGTGGAGTCGTCGAGGGTCACGGAGGTCCTTGCATCGCGGGGCTTGGCATCACGGGGCTTGGCACGGGTGCTGCGGGTGGGGCCGCGGCGGAGTGCCCGGGCGGCGGCGCCCAGGGTATCCGCCGGACTAGGGTCCACCGCATGCGCGACCCGGTGCCCAGCGGCGACCCAGGCTTCGCCGATCTGGGATTCGCGCGGCTGGACACCCACCGCGCGGGCCGGACCGGCGATCCCGAGGTCGTCTACGGGTCGGGCAAGACGCCGGCCCAGGTGGTGGCCCTGCTGGCCGCGCTGCGCGCGGCCCACCCGGACCGGGTGGCGCTCGCGACCCGGCTGACGGACGAGGCGGTGGCCGCCGTCCGCGCCGAGTTCGGCGCCGACGCCACCGTCGACGAGGTCGCCCGCTGCGCCTGGGTCGGGCCGCTCCCGCAGCCCCGCGGGCGGGTCTGCGTCGTCGCCGCCGGCACCAGCGACGGGCCGGTCGCGGCCGAGGCCGCCGTCACCGCGCGCGTCCACGGCGCCGGCGTGTCCCGCATCGACGACGTCGGGGTGGCCGGGCTGCACCGCCTCATGCACGTGCGAGCCGACCTCGACGACGCCGACGTGCTGATCGTGGTGGCCGGCATGGAGGGGGCGCTGCCCTCGGTGGTCGGCGGGCTCACCGGGGTGCCGCTGGTGGCGGTGCCGACGTCGACCGGCTACGGCACCGGGGCCGGCGGCCTCGCGGCGCTGCTGTCGATGCTCAACTCGTGCGCGCCGGGCGTCGTGGTGTGCAACATCGACAACGGGTACGGCGCAGGCGTCTTCGCCGCGCGGGTGGCCCGGCGCGCGGCCCCCGCGCCCGCGCCGAGGGGGGTGCCGCATGGCGATCGCGTGGTTTGACTGCCGCTCCGGGGCCAGCGGCGACATGGTGCTCGGCGCCCTGGTCGACGCCGGCGCGCCGCTCGAGGCGCTGCAGGCGGCCGTCGACGCCGTCGGCGTCGAGCCGATCGAGCTGTCCGCCCAGCCCGTGCAGCGGCAGGGGATCGCCGCCACGCTCGTGCACGTGCGCACCGAGGCCGCGCCCGTCGTCCGCACCTGGGCCAACGTCCGCGACCTGCTGGAGCGGGCCGACCTCGCCGAGCCGGTGCGGGCGCGGGCCCTGGACGTCTTCGCCCGGCTGGCCGGCGCCGAGGCCAGGGCCCACCGCGTCGCCCCGGAGCAGGTGCACTTCCACGAGGTGGGGGCGCTCGACGCCGTCGCCGACGTCGTGGGCTCGGCGGCCGGCCTGGCCGCGCTCGGAGTCACCGAGGCGGTCGCCTCCGAGGTGGCGCTCGGGGGCGGGATGGTGCGCGCCGCCCACGGGCTGCTGCCCGTTCCCGGGCCGGCCGTCCTCGCCCTCCTGGCCGATGTGGGCGCCCCCGTGCGCGGCGGGCCGGTCCCGTACGAGCTGTGCACGCCGACCGGGGCGGCCATCCTCGCCT
>CAWFSE010000007.1:0-36354 GCA_963818455.1 uncultured Actinomycetota bacterium | reverse complement strand
CTCCTTCCGCACGGCTTCGAGGGCCAGGGCCCCGACCACTCCTCCGCGCGCATCGAGCGCTTCCTGCAGATGTGCGCCCAGGACAACATGACCGTCGCCGTGCCGTCGACGCCCGCGTCGTACTTCCACCTGCTGCGCTGGCAGGTGCACTCGCAGCTCAACCGGCCGCTGGTCATCTTCACCCCGAAGTCGATGCTCCGGCTGAAGGCCGCCGCCTCAGCCACCGCGGACTTCACCAGCGGGCACTTCCGCCCGACGCTGCCCGACACCGCGGCAGACCCGGCGCAGGTGCGCACCGTGCTGATCTGCAGCGGCAAGGTCTACTACGACCTGCTGGCCGAGCGGGAGCGCTCCGGCCGCCACGACGTCGCGATCGTGCGGCTCGAGCGGCTGTACCCCCTGCCCGTGCGCACCCTGCCGGAGGCGGTCGCGCCCTACCCGCAGGCGGAGATCCGCTGGGTGCAGGAGGAGCCGGCCAACCAGGGCGCCTGGTCGTTCGTCTCGATGAACGTGCCGCAGGTGATCGGCCGCTCGATCGTCCCGGTCACCCGGCCGGCGTCGTCGTCGCCGGCGGTCGGCTCGCACCAGCGGCACGACGCCGAGCAGCGGGCCCTGGTCGAGCAGGCCTTTGCGTAGCGGGGCGCGGATGTACTTCACCGATCGCGGGATCGAGGAGCTGCTCGCCCGGCGCGGCGACGAGGACGTCACGCTGGCGTGGCTGGCCGAGCGGCTGCAGGAGTTCGTCGACCTCAACCCGGAGTTCGAGGCGCCGATCGAGCGGCTGGCCACCTGGCTGGCGCGGCTCGACGACGAGGACTGACCCCGACCGCATCAGGGCTCGCGGGTCAGCACCAGCTTGCCGAAGACGTCTCCCTCGGCGAGCCGCTCGAAGGCCGAGCGCGCGTCGCGCAGGTCGTAGGTCGCGTCGATGAGCGGGCGCAGGCCGGTGGCGTCGCACAACGCGATGAGCCGCCGAAGCTCGTCGCGCGAACCCATCGTCGAGCCGACCACCGACAGCTGCAGGAAGAACACCCGCGAGAGATCCGCCGGCGGGTTCGAGCCGGTCGTGGCGCCGGAGATGACGATGCGCCCGCCCGGCTTGAGCGACTTCAGCGAGTGGTCCCAGGTGGCCGCGCCCACCGTCTCCATGACCGCGTCGACGCGCTCGGGCAGACGCGCGCCTGACTCGTACGCGGCGTGCGCCCCCAGGGCGACCGCCCGGTCGCGCTTGTCGCCGTCGCGGCTGGTGGCCCACACCCGGAAACCGCCCGCGCGCGCCAAGGCGATCAACGCCGTCGCGACGCCTCCGCCCGCGCCCTGCACCAGCACGGTGTCGCCGGGGCGCAGCCCGGAGCGGGTGAACAGCATCCGGTAGGCCGTCAGCCAGGCCGTGGGCAGGCAGGCGGCCTCGGCGAAGGACAGCCCAGCCGGCTTGGGGAGCAGGTTGCGCCGCGGGACCACCACCTGCTCGGCCAGCGTGCCGTCGTGCACCTCCGACAGCAGCGAGCGGCGCGGGTCGAACGTCTCGTCGCCGCCGCCGGCCTCGGGGTCGCCGATCACCGAGTGGACGACCACCTCGTTGCCGTCGTCATCGAGGCCGGCCGCGTCGCAGCCCAGCACGATCGGGAGCCGCTCGCGCCGGATGCCCACCCCCTTGAGGGTCCACAGATCGTGGTGGTTCAGCGAGGCGGCGCGCACGTGGACCCGCGCCCAGCCCTCGGCCGGGACCGGATCGGGGTGCTCCCCCAGGCCGAGGTGGGCGAGCGGATCGGCCGGGTCGATGCCCTGGGCGGTGACGGCGAACACGGCTCCGAGCCTAAGTCCGGGCGCTAGGGCAGCGGCAAGGGCCGGCGGGCGACGCCCTCGGCGACCGCGGCCCGGGCGACCTCCTGGGCGACCGAGATGGCGACCCAGGGGTCGAAGACGCTCGGGATCACGTGGTCGGGCTCCAGCGACTGGCCGACGCAGCCGGCGAGCGCGTGGGCCGCCGCCAGCTTCATCCCCTCGGTGATGGCGGTGGCCCGCACGGCCAAGGCGCCGCGGAAGATGCCGGGGAAGGCGAGCACGTTGTTGATCTGGTTGGGGAAGTCGCTGCGCCCCGTGGCGACCACCGCGGCGTGCCGGCGCGCGACCTCCGGATGCACCTCGGGTTCGGGGTTGGCCAGCGCGAACACGATCGACCGAGGCGCCATCGAGGCGACGACCTCATCGGGCACCCGGCCCGCGGAGACGCCGACGAAGACGTCCGCGCCGCGCATCGCGTCGGCGATCGAGCCGCTGATCCCGGCCTTGTTGGTGCGCGACGCCAGATCGACCTTGACGTCGGTGAGGTCGCCGCGGCCGGCCTCGACCACACCCCTGCTGTCGACCACCGCGAGGTCCCCGATGCCCGCGTTGAGCAGCATGTTCGACACCGCGACGCCGGCCGCCCCCGCGCCGCTCACCACCACCCGCAGGTCGCCCAGGGAGCGCCCGGTCACCAGCGCGGCGTTCTGCAGCGCGGCGAGCACGACGACCGCGGTTCCGTGCTGGTCGTCGTGGAAGACCGGGATGTCGAGCCGCTCGATCAGCCGGCGCTCGACCTCGAAGCAGCGCGGCGCGCTGATGTCCTCGAGGTTGATCCCGCCGAACGACGGGGCCATCCGCGCGATCGTCTCGACGAGGTCGTCGACGTCGCGGCAGTCCAGGCAGATCGGCACCGCGTCGACGCCGCCGAACTCCTTGAACAGCAGCGCCTTGCCCTCCATCACCGGCAGCGCAGCGGTCGGCCCGAGGTCGCCGAGTCCGAGCACCGCCGAGCCGTCGGTGACCACGGCCACGAGGTTGGACCGCCAGGTGTACTCGTCGGCCAGGCCCGGATCCAGGGCCAGGGCGGCGGAGACCCGGCCGACCCCCGGCGTGTACGCCAGCGCGAGGCCCTCGCGGTCGCGGATGCGGACCGTGGGGCGCACCTCGATCTTGCCGCCCTTGTGCAGCGGGAACGCGGGGTCGTCTTCGTGCGGGAGCGGCATGCGGTCAGCCCGTCTCGGTCAGGGGGCGAGGGGACCTCGTGATCGTCCCACCCGCCGCGGCCGCGGCCAGTACCGGGCCACCGCGACGCCGGCGACGGCGTCCGCGGCCACGGGGCCGAACAGCCAGGAGTCGTGGCTGGCCGCCGGGTTGTCGCCCTCCAGCCACCAGCCGTCGACCGCCAGCCGGGTGGCCCGCTTGACGACCAGCAGGCCGGGGCGGTCCGGTCGCTCGGCCACGACGACGTCACCGGGACGCGGCGAGGCCCCCCAGCGGACGATGAGCCAGTCGCCGTCGGCCAGCCCGGGCCGCATCGAGTCGCCCGCGACGGCCACCCGCCCGTACCCGCGGCGGCGGCTCATCGCGGCAGCCCGGGGGCCTGGACCTGCCCGGATACCTGGATGCCGCACACGGTTGTAGTGTCGCGGCAGAAGCCGACACCGACCACGCCCCCCTCCTGGAGGACCCATGCCCGCCCGCCTGATCACCCGTTTGCTGGCGCCGCGCACCACCGCGTACGCCCACTGCGACCTGCCCTGCGGCGTGTACGACCCCGCCCAGGCCCGGCTCGAGGCCCAGTCGGTCAAAGCCTGCATGGAGAAGTACCACGCGAGCGACGACCCCGAGTTCAAGGCACGCGCCGTGGCCATCAAGGAAGAGCGCTCGCACCTGGTCAAGGAGCACCTCTGGGTGCTGTGGACCGACTACTTCAAGGCCCCCCACTTCGAGAAGTACCCGCAGCTGAACGAGCTGTTCAACAGCGCGACCAAGCTGGCCGGCGCCGGGGGCACCAAGGGCACGGTCGACGTCGCCGTCGCCGACGAGCTGCTCGCCAAGATCGATGAGATCGCCGAGATCTTCTGGGAGACCAAGGCCGCCTGACCCGGCGGCAAAGCCACGCCAGGCCCCCCGGTGATCCGGACCGCCCGCCCCGAGGACGTCCCCGAGATCCTCGCGATGATCCGCGAGCTCGCCGACTACGAGCGCGCCCTGGAGCACGTCCAGTCCACCGAGGACGACCTCGCGCGCGCCCTGTTCGGCCCGAGCCCGGCGGTGTACGCGCATATCGCCGCGCTGGACGACGGCTCCGTGGCCGGGTTCGCCCTGTGGTTCGTCAGCTACTCGACGTGGACCGGGCGCCACGGGATCTACCTCGAGGACCTCTACGTGCGCCCGCAGCACCGCGGGGGCGGGTACGGCAAGGCGCTGCTCGCCGAGCTGGCCCGGCTGTGCGCCGAGCGCGGCTACACCCGCCTGGAGTGGTGGGTGCTCGACTGGAACGAGCCAGCGCTTGGCTTCTACCGCTCGCTGGGGGCCCAGCCGATGGACGAGTGGACGGTCTACCGGGTGACCGGATCAGCCCTGAACGCCCTCGGAGGCGACCTCGGGGGCGGCCTCGGGGACTAGCGCGGGTGGCTCCTGGTCGCCCCGCGCCACCTGCGCCGCGTACCGCACCAGCACGTTGGCGGTGGCGACGATCGGGACCGCGATCACGGCCCCCACCAGACCGGCCACGATCGATCCGGCGGTGACCGCAAGCACGACGGCCAGCGGGTGGATCGCGACGAACCGGCCCTGGATCAGCGGCTGCAGCACATGCCCTTCGACCTGCTGGACGAGGAGCACCACGCCGGCCGTGAGCAGGGCCGTGGTGACGCCCTCGGTGGCCAGGGCGACCAGCACGGCGACCAGACCCGACAGCGTCGCCCCCACGATCGGGATGAAGGAGCCGAAGAAGACGAGCACGGCGATCGGACCGGCCAGCGGGACCCCCAGCAGCCAGACCCCCACCCCGATCCCGATCGCGTCGATCCCGGCGATCAGCACCGTCCCGCGGGCGTAGCCGGCCAGCGTCTGCCACGAGAGCCGGCCGGCCTCGTCCACGTGAGCCCGGGCCGGGGCCGGGAACAGCGAGCCGACCCAGCCCCAGATCCGCGGGCCGTCGTAGAGGAAGAAGATGGTGGCGAAGAGGGCCACCCCGGCCCCGGCGAGGACCTCGGCGGCCGTGGACGCGGCCCCGAAGACGCCGGACCCGATGGACCCGGCGTTCTCTCGCAGGCTGTCCCACAGCCTCGTGGTGTACTCCCCGAGCTGCTCGGCGCTGATCCCGAAGACGTCCTCGATCCACAGCTTCAGCTCGCCGAAGCCGTCGGCGACCGCCGTGGTGAGCTCCTCGGCCTGCCCAGCCAGGGCGCTGCCGGCCAGGAAGAACACGGCCCCGACCGCGGCCAGGGCGCCCAGCAGCGTGATGGCCGTGGCCACGGCGCGGGGCAGGCCGACTTGGCGCAGCACCCGCAGCACGGGTTGCAGCAGCGCCGTCGCCAGCAACGCGACGAAGAGCGCGATGAAGAGCACCTGGAGCCGGACCACGACAGCCGTGACCGCCGCAGCCAGCGCCAGCACCACGAGGATCCGCCAGGACCAGGCCGCGGTCACCCGAAGGCCCGCGGGGACCGGGTGGAGCGGGGGCGGGGGCAGGTCGCTCATTCCGCGGATCCTGTCAGACCGCCAGCCGCGCGAGCCGCCGGTCGGCCGGTAGCGTCGGCCCCGTGTCGGCCGACGTCGCCCTGCGATTCCCCGCCCAGCCGGCGTACGTCGTCCTGGCGCGCACCGCCGTCGCGGCCCTGGCCGCGCGCGCCGACCGCACCCTCGATGAGATCGAAGACCTGCGGCTCGCCGTCGGGGAGGCGTGCGCCCTGCTCATCGCCATGGCGAGGCCGGACGCCGAGCTCGAGTGCGTGTTCACCGTGGACGAGCCGGGCGCCGCCGGCGGCTTGTCGATGCGGTTCAGCGTGGAGGCCGAGCCAGGCGCCGCCGAGCCGCCTGCCGACGACTTCGCCTGGCTCGTCCTGCGCGAGCTGGCCGGAGAGGTCGCCGTCCGGCGCGACGGCCGCCGGGTGGCCTTGGCGCTGGGCGCGCAGCGGGAGACCGTGTGACCTCGTCGGCCGGCATCCCGGCGCCCCGCAGCGCGGCCTCGGCCGAGCGCTCAGCCCGGGCCCTGGCCCTGTTCCAGCAGATGGCCGCCGCCGAACCCGGCTCGCCCGCCCACCAGCGGGCCCGCAGTGCGCTGATCGAGTCCCACCTGCCGTTGGCCCGCTCGCTGGCGGGGCGATTCCGCGACCGCGGCGAGCCGTACGAGGACCTCGTGCAGGTCGGCACCGAGGGCCTGATCAAGGCGGTGGACCGCTTCGACCCCGAGCGGGGCGTCGACTTCGCCTCGTTCGCGACGCCCACGGTGATCGGGGAGATCAAGCGGCACTTCCGCGACCGGGGCTGGGCCATCCGGGTCCCCCGGCGGCTGCAGGAGCGCCGGATAGCCGTCTCCGCCGCGACCCCCCGGCTGCAGCAGGAGCTCGGCCGCTCGCCCACGGTGGCCGAGCTCGCCGCCAGCCTGGACCTGACCGAGGAGGACGTGCTCGAGGCCCTTGAGGCCGCCGACGCGTACTCGACGCTGTCGTTCGACGCCAGCCGCGGCGATGACGACGCGCTGCCCGCCCTGGGCGCACGCCTGGGGGGGCTCGACGAGTCCTTGGAGGCGGTCGAGCAGCGCGAGAGCCTGCGCCCGGCCCTGGAGCGGCTCCCCGAGCGCGAGCGGCAGATCGTGCTGCTGCGCTTCTACGGCAACCGCACCCAGTCGCAGATCGGCGAGGAGCTCGGCATCTCGCAGATGCACGTCTCGCGGCTGCTGGCCCGGGCGCTGGCGTCGATGCGCGGCGAGTTCGCCGACTCCTAGGGTCAGGCAGCCGCCCGAGACAGCGACAGCAGCGCCACCAGGGCGGCCAGCGCCGCCGAACCCAGCACCAGGGCCCCCGGCCAGAAGCCCGCCTCGACCATGTACCACGCCATCGGCAGGGCGATCAGCTGGCAGAACACCCCGCCGCCGATCGCCCACGACCGCCGTCGCCACAACTGCCAGGCGAGGAGTCCCACGAGCAGCCCCACGCACAGCAGGAACAGCTCTGATCCGAGCGCCACCTGCGTGCTGCTGGCCTGCTCCGTGCGGCGCGAGAACTCCAACCAGAGGCTGTAGCCGATCAGGGCCGCCGCCTCGGCGGTCACCACGCCGGCTCCGATGCGGTGCGCCCACGAGGGCGCACCCAGGGGATCTGCGGGCATTGGCGGGCATCCGCCGAGGCTAGCCTGGACGCGATGGGCGGCGGGTAGCGTGGGCCCGTGCGCGCCCTCCTCGTCGTCAACCCCAAGGCGACCTCCACCACCGAACGCACCCGCGATGTCCTGGTCCACGCCCTGTCCAGCGATCTCAAGCTCGACCTGGTCGCCACGCAGCACCGCGGCCACGCGCTGGAGTTGGCCCGGCAGGCCCGACGCGACCGCCTGGACGTGGTGGTGACCCTCGGCGGCGACGGCACCATCAACGAGGTCGTCAACGGGTTGCTGGAGGAGGGCCCCGGACCCGATGTGCCCGCTCTCGCCCTCGTCCCCGGCGGCTCGGCCAACGTGCTGGCCAGGGCCCTCGGCCTGCCGCACGACCCGGTCGAGGCGACCGGCCAGCTGCTCGAGGCCATCGGCGAGGAGCGCACCCGGGCGATCGGGCTGGGCACCGCCGACGACCGCTGGTTCACGTTCTGCGCCGGCCTGGGGCTGGACGCGGAGGTCATCGCCGCCGTCGAGCGGGCGCGCGCGCGGGGGGTCCGGGCGACCCCTGCGCTGTACGTGCGCTCGGCGATCCGCGAGTTCTTCCGTTCCACCGACCGCGACGACCCGCTGCTCACCCTCGAGCGGCCGGGGCACGACCCCGTCCACGAGATCTTCCTGGCCATCATCCAGAGCACGTCGCCGTGGACCTACCTCGGCGGGCTGCCCGTGAATCCGTGCCCCCAGGCCTCCTTCGACACCGCCCTCGACCTCGTCGCCCTCCGCTCGCTGGGCGTGGCCTCCACGCTGCGGCACGTCCGGCAGATCCTCACCCCCAACGGCACTCCCCCGCGCGGGCGTGACGTGGTGGCCCTGCACGACACCGCCGAGTTCACCCTGTACGCCCGCCGCCCGGTGGCCTTCCAGCTCGACGGCGACCACCTCGGCCAGCGCACCAGCATCACCTGCCGGGACCACCCGCAGGCCCTCCGCATCATGATGTGACGCGCCTGGCGCGGCGTGCGAGGCGGGCAGGGGGCGGGCCGGGGGTCGGTCCGGGTGTGATGTAGGCGACACCCCCAAATCGGCCTCCAAGCACGCGAAGCCCTTGTGTCTGACGTTTCGGCGTGCGAGGGTTTGGGTGTTCCTCGCGCCGCGAGCCCGTTCGCCGGGCCGCGTCGGCGGATCCCCTCGCTCCGGACCAAGCGTCTTGTGCCGCGCCCGGAGGGGGTTTCGTGAACGCGTTCACAAGCACCACCCGACTCGTACCCCTCTGTCGGCGCCCCCGGGCGGCCGGCTTCACGCTCAAGGAGAGATCGCATGGACTGGCGCCACGAGGCCGCCTGCCGTGACGAGGACCCCGAGCTGTTCTTCCCGATCGGAAACACCGGCCCGGCCCTGCTGCAGATCGAGGAAGCCCGCGCGGTCTGCCGGCGCTGCCCGGTGATGGACACCTGCCTGGCGTGGGCCCTGGAGTCCGGCCAGGACGCCGGCGTCTGGGGCGGGCTGTCCGAGGACGAGCGCCGCGCGCTCAAGCGCCGCAACGCCCGCAACCGGGCCCGCTTGGGCTAGCCGGGCCGCGCCTCCTGCTCCGAGGGGAGCGGGATCTCCAGCGCGACCGCGGTGCCACCGCCCTCGCGGGCGGCGAACTCCAGCGAGCCACCGAGCTCGCCCACCACCAGGGTCCGGACGATCTGCAGGCCCAACCGCCCCGAGTCGCCGGGGTCGAAGCCCGCCGGGAGCCCCACCCCGGTGTCGCGGACCTCGACGGCCAGCCGGCCCGGTGATCGACGCGCCGCGATCTCCAGCGAGGCCTCGCCGCGCGACCGCCCGCCCAGCCCGTGCTCGACGGCGTTCTGCAGCAGCTCGGTCAACGCCATGGCCAGCGGCGTGGCGGTCTCGGCGGCCAAGTCCCCGAAGGAGCCGGTCCGGCGGGGCACGACCCGGCTATCGGCGGGCGTCAGCTCCGCGACCATCGCGCAGACCCGGTCGGCCACCGCGTCGAAGTCCACGGTCTCGTCCGGGGCCATCGACAGCGCCTCGTGGACGATCGCAATCGAGCCCACCCGCTGGACGGCCTCCTCCAGGGCGGCCCTGGCCTCCGGGCTGGCGATCCGGCGAGCCTGCAGGCGAAGCAGCGCGGCCACCGTCTGCAGGTTGTTCTTCACCCGGTGGTGGATCTCCCGGATCGTGGCGTCCTTGCTCACCAGCTCGCGCTCGCGCCGGCGCACCTCGGTCACATCGCGGACGAGCACGAGCGCCCCGGTCCGCTCGCCCGCCGCCACCAGCGGGATCGACCGGAGCAAGACGTGGGCGTGGCGGTCTGCCACCTCGGTGGTACGCGCGGCGCGCCCGCTGGCGACCACCGAGAGGTCCTCGTCCACCGGCCCGCGCGCTGACGCCAGCGACGCGGTGAGCGACGACAGCCGCGCGCCCACCAGGTCGGCCGCCAGCCCAAGCCGCCGGTAGGCGGACAGCGCGTTCGGGCTGGCGAAGTCGACGACCCCGTCGACGTCCAGGATGAGCAGGCCGTCACCCACGCGCGGCGAGCCGGCGCCGACCCGCGACGCGGGCCCGGTCGCGGGGAACACCCCGTCGGCCACCATCTGGGCGAGCGCCGAGTAGGCCTCCAGATAGGCGCGCTCCAGGCGGCCGGTCCGGGCGAAGGCCGGGTCGGCGTGCCGGGCGATGACCGCGATCACCCGGTCTCCGCGGCGGACCGGCACCGCTTGCGCGGGCGCCAGCGCGTGCTGGGGAGGTCCGCCCTCCACCCGGCCCTGCCGCAGCGCGATGTCGAGAAGCGGCCGCCGCCCGCGCGGCAGGAAGGTGCCGATCACGTCGTCGGCGAAGACAGTGGGCCCCGTGGTGGGCCGGATCTGCCCGCCGGCGACCCACCCCGAGCCGCTCCACGTGGGCAGCCACAGCACGAGATCGCTGAACGACAGGTCGGCGAGCAGCTGCCAGTCCGCGCGCAGCGCGCGCAGGTGCGCCAGGTCGGGCTCGCCGAGCTCGGTGTGCCGGGCGGCGATCTCGGCGAGGCTGAGCACGCGCCCAGGGTACGGCGGCCCGTCTCCACCCTGGGACAATCGCCGGATGCCCGGCCCCCACGACCTCAGCCCGCGCACCCGCGACCTGCTGGCCCGCGACTACGCGCAGGTCTGGCACCCCTTCACCCAGCACGCGCAGTGGCCGGAGGACGAGCCGCTCGTCATCGACCGCGCCGAGGGGATGTACCTCTACGACACCGAGGGCCGCCGCTACCTCGACGGCTTCTCCTCGCTGTGGGTCACCGTGCACGGCCACCGGGTCCCGGAGATCGACCAGGCGGTGCGGGCCCAGCTCGACCGGCTCGCCCACACGACGTACCTCGGGCTGACCCACGAGCCCGGCATCGCCCTCGCCGAGCGGCTGCTGGCCACGGCGCCCGAGGGGCTCACCCGGGTCTTCTACGCCGGCGACGGGGCCTCGGCGGTCGAGGCCGCGCTCAAGATGGCCTTCCAGTCGGCCGCCCAGCGCGGCGAGCAGCGGCCGCTGTACGCCCACGTGGCCGAGGGCTACCACGGCGACACCCTCGGCGCCGTCAGCGTCGGCGGCATCGACCTGTTCCACCACACCTACCGCCCGATCCTGCTGGAGACCGCCCAGGTGTCGTCCCCCGGCGTGCTCCAGCCGGGCCAGACCAGGGCCGGGCGCGCCGCCGAGGTCGTGGCCGAGCTGCGGGCGCTGCTGGAGCGCCAGGGCGGCCAGGTCTGCGCCGTCGTCGTCGAGCCGATGGTCCAGGCGGCCGGCGGGATGCTCACGCACGATGCGGCGTTCCTGCAGGGGGTGCGGGCGCTCTGCGACGAGTTCGGGGCGCTCATGATCGCCGATGAGGTGGCGACCGGGGTCGGCCGCACCGGGCGGATGTGGGCCGTCGAGCACGCCGGCGTCGCGCCTGACCTGCTCACCTGCGGCAAGGGGGTGACCGGCGGATACCTGCCCCTGTCGGCCGTGCTGGCCACCGAGGCGGTCTACGACGCGTTCCTCGGCTCGCCTGCCTCGGGTCGGACCTTCTTCCACGGCCACTCCTACACCGCCAACCCGCTGTGCTGCGCCGCCGCCATCGCCAACCTCGACCTGATGGCCGAGCGCGGGACGGTCGCCCACGCCGCCCGCGTCGGCGACCGGCTGGGCGCGCTGCTCGCGCCGTTGGACTCCTCCGACGGGGTGCGCGAGATCCGCCGGATCGGCACGATGACCGGGATCGAGGTCGAGGCGATCCGCGAGCGCACCGGCTTCGAGATCTGCCGCCTGGCCCGCCGCCGCGGCGTGGCGATCCGCCCGCTCGGCGACGTCGTCGTCCTCATGCCGCCCCTGGCGATCGGCGATGACGACCTCGAGTTGCTGGCCGGCACGGTCAGCGAGTGCATCGCCGAGGTCGTGGGATGAGCGACCCGCTGGAGCGGCTCCGCCGGCGCGCGACCTCCCGCCGGGAGGCCGGGTTGCGTCGCTCCGTGCGGCCCCGCCCGGCCGACGGCGGCGGCCTGGTCGACCTCGCCTCCAACGACTACCTCGGGCTGGCCCGCGACCCGCGGGTCGTCGCCGGCGCCGTGGCGGCCGCCCGGAGGTGGGGAGGCGGCTCGACCGGCTCGCGGCTCGTCACGGGGACGACCGCCCTCCACGAGGAGCTCGAAGGGGCGCTTGCGGCCCACGCCGGGGCTGCGGCCGGACTGGTCTTCTCCAGCGGCTACCTGGCCAACCTCGGTGCCGTCGCCGCACTCGGCGGGCCGGACGTGCTCGTCGTGTCCGACGCCCTCAACCACGCCTCGATCGTGGACGCCTGCCGGCTGTCCCGGTCCCGCGTGGTCGTGGTGCCGCACCGCGAGACCGCCGCCGTTGTGTCGGCCCTGGCCGAGCGATCGGAGCCGGACGCCCTCGTCGTCACCGACGCCGTCTTCAGCGTGGACGGAGACCTGGCCCGGCTGGCCGACCTGCATGCCGCCGCCCACTCGCACGGCGCCCTGCTGCTGGTGGACGAGGCCCACAGCCTGGGCGTGGTGGGCGACAGCGGGCGCGGCGCGGTGCACGCGGCCGGCCTGGCCGGGCGGCCCGACGTCGTGATCACGGCCACCTTGTCCAAGGCGCTGGGCGCGCAGGGCGGCGCCGTGCTCGGCGACCCCGAGGTGGTGGCCCACCTCATCGACGCCGCCAGGCCGTTCATCTTCGACACCGGCCTGGCGCCGGCGGCCGTCGGCGCCGCGTACGAGGCGCTGCAGGTGCTCGCAGCCGAGCCCGACCGCGCGATCCGGGCCCGCGCCCACGCGGCGGCGCTGTCCGATGCCGCCCGGTCACTGGGCCTGCGGTCGCCGGAGCCCGCCGCCGCCGTCGCCGCGGTGCTCATCGGGTCGCCCGAGGCAGCGGTCGCCGCCGCCGACCGATCCGCCGCGATGGGGGTGCGCGTGGGCTGCTTCCGCCCGCCCTCGGTGCCCGACGGCGTCTCGCGGCTGCGGCTCACCGGCCGCGCCGACCTGACGAACGACGACCTCGGCCTGGCCGTCGCGGCGCTCGCCGCGGTCCGCGACCTGGCGGGCGTGCGATGACCGTCCTGGCGGTGACCGGCACGGGCACCGCTGTCGGCAAGACCATCGTCACCGCCGCCCTGGCCACCCTGGCCGCGGCCCGGGGCGCCTCGGTGGCCGTGGTCAAGCCCGCGCAGACCGGGGCCACCGAGGGTGAGCCCGGCGACCTCGAGGACGTGCGGCGGCTCGCAGGGGTCGGCGACCTGCACGAGTACGCCCGCTACCCGGACCCGCTCGCGCCGGCCGCGGCGGCGCGGGTGGCCGGCCGGCCCGACGTCGACCTCGACGACGCGGCCGCCCGGATCCGGGCGCTCGCCGCATCCCGCGACCTCGTGCTCGTGGAGGGCGCCGGGGGCCTGCTCGTCCGCTTCGACCAGGACGGCCGCACGCTCGCCCACCTGGCCCGTGCCGTCGACGCCGAGGTCGTGGTCGTCGCCGACCCTGCGCTCGGGACCCTCAACCACACGGCGCTCACCCTCGAGGCGCTCGCGCACCGAGGGCTGCGGCTGGCCGGGGTCGTGCTCGGCTCGTGGCCGGACGACCCCGACCTCGCCTGCCGCTGCAACATCCGCGACCTGGAGACGCTGGCCGCCCGGCCGCTCTCGGGGGCCCTGCGGGCCGGCGCCGGGGGCCTGGAGCCCGCCGAGTTCCTGCTGGCCGCTCGGGAGGGGCTGGCCCCCGAGTTCGGCGGCGGCTTCGATGCGGCAGACTTCAGGGCGCGTTGGAGCCGATGACCGGCGCCCCTCCCCCTGCGAAAGGCACCACCCTGTGACCGACCTCCTTGCCCTCGCCCGCACCCAGGTGCTCGACGAGGGCCGCGGCCTGGACGAGCAGCAGATCCTGCAGGTCCTCCGCCTGCCGGATGACCGGCTCGAGGAGCTGCTGGCGCTGGCCCACGAGGTGCGCATGCGCTGGTGCGGGCCCGAGGTCGAGGTCGAGGGGATCGTGTCGCTGAAGACCGGCGGCTGCCCCGAGGACTGCCATTTCTGCTCGCAGTCCGGCCTGTTCGAGTCTCCGGTGCGCTCGGCTTGGCTGGACATCCCGTCGTTGGTCCAGGCCGCCGAGCAGACGGCCGCGACCGGCGCCACCGAGTTCTGCATCGTGGCCGCCGTGCGCGGCCCCGACCAGCGGTTGATGGACCAGATGCGCGAGGGCGTCGCCGCCATCAAGGCGGCCGTCGACATCAACATCGCGGCGTCGCTCGGCATCCTCACCCAAGACCAGGTCGACGAGCTCGTCGCGATGGGCGTCCACCGCTACAACCACAACCTGGAGACCGCCGCCTCGTTCTTCCCGAACGTCGTCACGACGCACACCTGGGAGGAGCGCCACGAGACCCTCGCCCGGGTGCGCGACTCGGGGATGGAGGTCTGCTGCGGTGGCATCGTCGGGATGGGCGAGACGGTCGAGCAGCGGGCTGAGTTCGCCGCCCAGCTCGCCGCGCTGGAGCCGCACGAGGTGCCGCTGAACTTCCTCAACCCCCGCCCCGGCACTCCCTTCGGCGACCAGCCGGTGATGGAGTCCCGTGATGCGCTGCGCACCATCGCCGCGTTCCGGCTCGCCCTTCCGCGGGCGATCCTGCGCTATGCGGGCGGCCGCGAGATCACCCTGGGCGACCTCGGCACGCGCGAGGGGCTGCTCGGCGGCATCAACGCGGTGATCGTCGGCAACTACCTCACGACGCTGGGCCGCGAGCCGGCCGAGGACCTCGCACTGCTCGACGACCTGGCCATGCCGGTCAAGGCGCTCTCCGCGACGTTCTAGAACCCTCGGCCCCGCCGCGCGATCAGGGGGCGCGGTAGACGAGCGCCTGGTCGCCCTTGGTCACGGTGAGCTGGCGGCCCTCCAGCACGTACGCCACCTGGCCCTGCAGCACGGTCGTCACCGCGGCCTCCACGGCGGCAGCCGAGGGATCAGCGCACGCGCGCTTGGTCAAGGCCAGCGGACCGAAGGCCATCGTCGTGGCGTCGTAGTCGACGTCTCCCGAGCCGGTGTTGCAGCCGGTGTCGACGAACACCTTGGGCACGCCCGACCCGAACGCCAGGGTCGCGGTCACGCCCGCCGGGACGCTGCTCGCCGCATCACCCTCCACCACCGTGTCCAGGACCCACTCGGTCATCACGAGGGGCGCGTCGGGCATGGCCGTCTGGACGTCCTGCATCGCGATCGTCGTCCCGGCGCTCACCAGGGTCAGCCGGTCGTCCCGGACGGTGATGTCGGCCCCGGCCATGAGGACGGCGGCCAGCCACGCGTCTTGGGCCATGAGCTCCTCGGGGCAGGCCATCTCGGTGCTCGCGAGGCCGTCGGCGATCGTCATCCGGGCGCCGTCGAAGGTGACCTTGCCGCCCATGGTGTTGCAGCCGGCGCTGACCGAGATCGCGCCGTCGGCGAAGGCGAGCCGCACGACGGTGCCCGGGACCAGCGGCCGATCGAGTCCGTCCAACGTCACACCCGTGGAGAGGTACGAGCGGCCGTCGACCTCAGGTGCGCCACCGCCCGAGGCCACCGTCCCCCCTCCGCAGGCAGCGGTAAGGAGCACGGGGATGAGCAGCAGGGCCAGCCGGTGCGCCATACCCGTGGGACGGGCAGCCCTGCGTGGGAGTTCCCCGGGGTTTCGTAGGGTGCTGCCATGAGCGAGGCTGCGAGCGACCCCGTCACCGACCCCTCCGGGCCGATCTCCGGCCACGGCGGGCAGCTCGCCGCCGCGGCGCTGCGGGCCCACGGCGTGGAGACGATGTGGACCCTCTCCGGCGCGCACGTCTTCCCGCTGTACGACGCCGCCGTCAAGCCGGGGCCCGGTGGCGAGCGGCCGTTGCGTCTCATCGACGTGCGCCACGAGCAGACCGCCGTCTTCGCCGCCGAGGCCACCGCCAAGCTCACCCGCTCCCCCGGCCTGGCGGTGCTCACGGCCGGCCCGGGCATCACCAACGGCGTCTCGGCGATCGCCTCGGCCCACTTCAATGGCTCGCCGCTGCTCGTGCTCGGCGGCCGCGCCCCCGCCTTCCGCTGGGGGACCGGCGCCCTGCAGGAGCTCGACCACCCCCCGATCGTGGCGCCGATCACGAAGCACGCGGGGACCATCGCGGAGACCGCCGACATCGCCGGCCGAGTGGACGAGGCGCTGCGCCTCGCCGCGCAACCGCACCGCGGCCCGGTGTTCCTCGACGTGCCGATGGACCAGTTGTTCTCCCACGCGGAGGCGGCGGCCCCCACCGGCCCGGGCGCCCGCCGGCTGGAGCCTGAGCCAGGCGACCTCGACGAGATCGCCGAGCTGCTCGGCGCCGCCGAGCGCCCGGTGCTCGTGCTCAGCTCGGATGTCTGGATGGACGGCGCCGACGAGGCCGCCCTCGCCTTCGCCGAGGCGGCCGGGCTGCCGGTCATCACCACCGGCATGGGCCGAGGGATCCTCCCGGCCGGCCACCCGCTGCTCGTCACCCGGGCCCGCGCGCTGGCCTTCGGCCAGGCCGACCTCGTCCTTGTCGCGGGCGCCCCGCTGGACTTCCGGCTCGGGTACGGCGCCTTCGGGGGCAAGGACGGCGCACCCGCCGCCCGGGTCGTGCACCTGGCCGACTCCCCCGCCCAGCTCGCCGGGCACGTCAACCTGGCCGCCTCTGCCGCGGGCTGCCTCCGCACGGTCTTCGTCGGGCTGCTGGCTGCGTTCGACCAGTTGGTGCGCCGGCCGGCGTGGACCCCGTGGGTCGACCTGCTGCGGGCGAGCGCCGCCACCGCGATCGCGGCCGACCAGCCGATGCTCACCGCCGACGGCGACCGCATCCACCCGGCCCGCATCTACGGCGAGCTCAACCGCCTGCTCGATGACGACACCGTGGTCATCGGCGACGGCGGCGACTTCGTGTCGTTCGCCGGCCGCTTCGTCGAGCCGCGCCGGCCCGGCCGGTGGCTGGACCCCGGCCCGTACGGGTGCCTGGGCACCGGCCTCGGCTACGCCGCCGCCGCCCGGGTCGCGCACCCCTCGGCGCCCATCGCGCTGCTCCTGGGCGACGGTGCGGCGGGCTTCTCGCTGATGGACGCCGACACCCTCGTCCGCCACGACCTTCCGGTGGTGATGATCGTCGGCAACAACGGGATCTGGGGGCTCGAGAAGCACCCGATGCGCTTCCTGTACGGCTACGACGTCGCCGCGGATCTGCGTCAGGCCACCCGCTATGACGAGGTGGTCCGCGCCTTGGGCGGGGCCGGGGAGACAGTCGAGCGCCCAGCCGACCTCGGAGCCGCGCTGGGCCGCGCGTTCGCGTCCGGCGTGCCGTACCTCGTCAACGTCCTCACCGACCCCGACGTCGCCTACCCGCGGACCACGACCGGTGTCTGACCTGCGCGTGCGGCTGGCCCGCGCTGACGAGTACGCCGCGCTTGGCGAGCTCATCGTGGAGTCGTACGTCGTCGCCGAGGCGCTCGACCCCGACGGCGAGTACCAGGAGTCGCTGCGCCGGGTGGCCGACCGGGCGGCCTCGGGCGCCCGTGTCTTGGTCGCCGAGCGCGACGGCGCGGTGGTCGGCACCGCGTGCGTGACCCCGTACGGCACCGAGTGGTCCGAGGTGGCCCGACCGGGCGAGTCGGAGTTCCGGATGCTCGCCGTGGCCCCAGCGGCCATGGGCGGCGGACCGGGCGGGGTCGCCGAGACCCTGGTGGCTGCGTGCGTCGAGCAGGGCCGCGCCGACGGCGCCCACACGGTGGCGATCTCGGTGGTCGACGACAACACGCGCGCGCACCGGCTGTACCGCCGGCTGGGCTTCACCCGCGCGCCCGACCGCGACTGGACCCCGGTCCCCGGCGTGCGCCTTGAGGTCTACACCCTGCCGGTCGGCTGATCGAGGGCCCTAAGCGCTCGCCAACCCTGCGAGGAACCGGCCGCGGTAGACGATCACCCGGGTGAGCTCGCCCTTGGCCAGCACCCGGCCGGACGCGTCGTCGACAGCCACCGCGAAACGCAGCACCCGGCCATCGTGGGCGGTGAGCTCGGCGCGCACCCGCACCGCCGAGCCGACCCCGCAGGCGCCCGAGTGGTCGAGGCGCACCGAGGTGCCGACGGTCGTGGTCTCCGCGTCGGTCGCGGAGTCGGCCAGGGCGGCCACGCAGGCGGCCTCGGCCCACGCGACGATGCGCGGGGTCGCGAGCACGGGCACGTCGCCCGAGCCGAGGGCGATGGCCGTGTCGACGTCGGCGACGGTGTGCTCGTGGAGGGCCACCAGGCCCGGGATGATCGACATGCCGACTAGGTTAGGGCCCCGTGAACGGACCGGCTGGACCCCCCTCGGACCCGTACTGCGGACGCTGCGGCAAGCCGCAGTCGGCCGGAGGGCACGAGCCCTGCCGGGCCCTCGCCGAGCTCGAGCCGCCGCGCTACTGCGCCCGCTGCCGGCGCCGGATGGTCGTGCAGGTGCTGCCCCGCGGCTGGACGGCCCGCTGCTCTGAGCACGGCGTGCTGGCGGAGGGCTCCCCGCAGGCCTGAGGGGAGGTCAGGCGACGAGGCCGAGCCGGCGGAGCTCGACGGTGAGGTCGTGCGGGCTCGTCGAGGCGGCCATCGCAGACTCCAGCGAGATCACGCCGTCGCGCAGGAGCGCGACGAGGTGGTGGTCGAAGGTCTGCATCCCGTAGAAGCCGCCCTCGGAGATCATCTGGTGGATCGAGGAGGTCTTCTCGGGGTCGATGATCGCGTCGGCGATGCGGCCGGTGTTGATGCAGACCTCCATCGCCACGCAGCGGCCGTAGCCGTCGGCGCGGGGGACGAGACGCTGGCAGATGATCCCGCGCAGCGCGCCGGCGAGGGAGAGGCGGACCTGCTTCTGCTCGTGCGGCGGGAAGAAGTCGATCACGCGGTTGATCGTCTCGGTCGCGTCGGTCGTGTGCAGCGTCGACATCACGAAGTGGCCGGTCTCCGAGGCGGCCAGCGCCGCCTTGACGGTCTCCATGTCGCGCATCTCGCCGACCAGGATCACGTCGGGGTCCTGGCGCATCGCCGCCCGCAGCGCGGTGTTGAAGTCCTCGGTGTCCACCCGGACCTCGCGCTGGTTGATCATCGCGAGCTTGTCGAAGTGCAGGATCTCGATCGGGTCCTCGATCGTGACGACGTGGACCTCGCGGTTCTCGTTGACGTGGTCGATCATCCCGGCCAGCGTCGTGGTCTTGCCCGAGCCGGTGGGGCCGGTCACGAGGACGAGCCCGCGCGGCTCCATCGACAGCGCCGAGATCACCGGCGGCAGGCCGAGGTCCTCCAGCGGGATGGCCCCCACGCTGACGCGGCGCATGACCAGGCCGCATGAGCCGCGCGACCGGAAGGCGTTGACCCGGAACCGGCCGACGCCGGGCAGGGAGTACGCGAAGTCGGCCTCGTTCGTTCGGTTGAACTGCTCGACCAGGTCGGGGCGGAGCACCTCGGAGACCATGACCTCGGTGTCGTCCGGGGTCAGGGCCGCGCTCTGCAGCTTGCGCAGCCGGCCGTCGATGCGCACGCGAGGAGGCGAGCCCACCTTGCAGTGAAGGTCGGACCCGCCTGCATCCAGCAACGCCCGCAAGAACGGGGCGATGGTCGGCTCAGCGCTCACGAGGGTGTCATCGGCGCGCACCGGGGGTTGCTTGAGCGGTGATCTGGATCAGCCGAGCACGGCGATCGGGTCGCCCTCCTGGACGACATCGCCCTCAGCCACGTCGATGGACAGGACCGTGCCGCCCGTCTCGGCGACGACCGGGATCTCCATCTTCATCGACTCCAGGATCACCACGGTGTCACCCGCGAAGACCTGGTCGCCGACGGCGGCCACGACCTTCCACACGTTGGCGACCATCTCGGCGCGGAGTTCCTCGGCCACCTGCGGCTCCCTCGGTCGGCCGGGCCCCCTGGCGCGGCGCGGTCGTCGGCAGCCTAGCGAGGCGGTGGTCAGCGGGCGCGCAGGCGTCCGACCAGCCCGGTGTCGTAGCGGCCCGCCGCGAACCCCTCGTCTGCGAGCACCTCGGCGAGGAACGGCAGGTTGCACTTGGGCCCCTCGACGGTGAACCCGCCGACGGCCTCGGCGGCCCGGCTCAGCGCGGTGGGCCGGTCCGGCCCGTGCACGACCAGCTTGGCCAGCAGCGGGTCGTAGTACGGGGTGACGGTGTCCCCTTGCGCGTACCCGGAGTCGACCCGCACGCCGGGACCGGTCGGCTCGCGCCACGCGGTGATCTCCCCTGGGCCGGGCAGGAAGCGCACCGGGTCCTCGGCGTAGACCCGCAACTCGATCGCGTGGCCCGTGGGCGTTGCCGCGCCCGGGTCGAAGGACGGCGGCTCGCCGGCGGCGATCAGCAGCTGCTGCTCCACGAGGTCGATGCCGGTGACCGCCTCGGTCACCGGGTGCTCGACCTGCAGGCGGGTGTTCATCTCCAGGAACGCGAAGTCGACGCCCTGCCCGTCCTCGTCCACCTCGACCAGGCACTCGACGGTGCCGGCGTTGCGGTAGCCGACCGCCTCGCCGGCGCGCACCGCGGCGGCGAGCAGCCGCGCGCGCAGTTCGGGGCCCACCCCCGGCGAGGGCGTCTCCTCGACCACCTTCTGGTGGCGTCGCTGCACCGAGCAGTCGCGGTCGCCGAGCGCGAGGACGCGGCCGTCGGCCAGCCCGAGGATCTGGACCTCCACGTGGCGGGCGTGCGGCAGGTAGCGCTCGAGCAGGATGGCCGGGTCGCCGAAGAAGCGCTCGGCCCGCGATCGGGCAGTCTCGAACGCCGCGCGCAGGCCCTCCTCGTCGTGGGCCACCGCCATGCCGATGCCGCCGCCGCCGGCCGAGGCCTTGACCATCAGGGGGTAGCCGAGCGCAGCGGCCTCCGCCACGGCCTGCTCGACCTCGTGGGCGGGCTCGCGGGCGCCGGCCATCACCGGGACCCCGGCCGCGTCCATGCGGTTGCGGGCGCTGATCTTGTCGCCCATGGCCTCGATCGCCTCCGGTGACGGCCCCACCCACACCGCCCCGGCGCCGGCCACGGCCCGGGCGAACGCGGCGTTCTCCGACAGGAACCCGTACCCGGGGTGCACCGCGGCGGCCCCGGTGTCACGCACGGCGCGCAGCACCGCCTCGACATCGAGGTACGACTGCGCGGGGGGCGGCGGGCCGAGCAGCACGGCCTCGTCGGCCTCCCGCACGTGGGGCAGGGCGGCGTCGGCCTCGGAGTAGACGGCGATGGTGCGCAGGCCCATGCCGCGGGCCGTGCGCAGGACCCGGCGGGCGATCTCACCCCGGTTGGCCACAAGCAGCGAGTCGAACACGCCTCCGACCCTACGGGGCGGCTACACCCGCGCGCCGCGCCCCACGACGCGCGCGAGGGTCTCGACGCCCCACGCGCGGGTCGAAGTCGTACGCCATGCCGAGCCGGAGCCGCTCCAGGGCCTCCAGCCGCCGGTCGGACTCCAGCGAGCCGCCCACCAGGTCGTCGTAGGCGTTGGCGGCCTTGATGATCCGGCTCGCCATCGGCAGCGACCGGTCCACCTGCTCGTGCGGGCGGCGGTACGGGTCGGCCTGCCGCTCCACGATCGTGGCCACCCGGTCGAGCACGCCGGTCTGGCGGATCACCTCGGCCCCGCCGTCGGCGATGCGGTGCTGGTCGGCGACATCGGCGAAGACCGTCGCGCCGCCGGGGATCGGCTCCAGCAGGGACAGCTGCCCGAGGTCGTGCATGAGCGCGGCGTACTCCAGGTCGCGCAGGTCTGGGTCGGACAGGCCGAGCTCGAGGCCGACGCTTCGGGACAGGTTGGCGACCCGGCCGACGTGGCCCGTCTCGGTGTAGCCGCCCACCTCGGTCACCCGCGACAGCGAGCGGATGGTCTGCAGGTAGGTCTCCCGGATCGCGGCGTAACGCCGGAACGAGAACTGCACCAGCAGCAGCGGCAGGCAGAAGACCGGGATGGCCCACAGCCCCATCGTCGAGGCCGCCAGGGCGATGAGCACGCCGGTCGCGGCCACCGCCGAGCTGAGTCCCAGCCCGGCGCGGATCTCGTCGGCCAGCGCCCGGGTGAACGGAGCCCGCTCGCGGTCGGCGCGCACCAGGGCCGCCAGCACCGCGTCGACCAGGACGGCCAGACCCGCGATGAGCACCAACTCGACCGCGTCGTCCCAGCGGCTGTCGTCGGCGAAGCCGCCGAGCACGTAGAGCGGGCGGAACATCGCCGCCGCGAAGGCCGTGACCAGGATGCGCCGCGCGATCTGGTCTGACCGGGGCGCACGGCCGGCCGCGACGTGCGGCAGGGCCCCGATGAACGTGCCCACGCCGGCGACGGTCACCACGTGCCAGACGTCGTGCGCGGTGTTGACCTCTCCGACCGGTCCCAGCAGCGCGTACGCCAGGGCGCCTGCCGCGCCGAGCGGGGCGGCCTCGCGGTCGCCGGGCAGGCTGATCCGCACCATCTCGCCGATCGCGATCAAGCCGCAGAAGGCGATCGCGATGCCGACCTGGCCCTCGGGGAAGCCGTACAGCGCGGTCTGGACCACGGCGAAGACCAGCAGCAGCAGGGCCGCCACGACGATGAGGCCGGTGCCCCGGACCTCGTCGATGACGCGTTGGCGCTGCGGTGCGCGCGGGGTGGTGCGCTGCGGGCTCATCGCGGCGGCCTCGGCGACCGGCGCTCGCCGAGCACGACGGGCTGGAACGCCGGGTCGTCGTGGTCGACCTCCACCGGGAGGAACTCGCCGTCCTCGGGGGTGAGCTGCTCGGCCGGGCGGTGCTGCCACGGCTCGCGCTCGAGCGCGGCGATCATCGCGTCGACCATCCGCGGATCGAACTGAGTGCCCCGGTTGGCGATCAGCTCGTCGACGGCCTCCTGGACCGTCCGCGCTCCGCGGTAGGACCGCGTCGAGGTCATCGAGTCGAAGGCGTCGGCCACGGCGATCACCCGGGCGAACTCGGGGATCTCCTCGCCGGTGAGGCCCATCGGGTAGCCGCGGCCGTCCAGGCGCTCGTGGTGGTGCAGGATCCCCTCGAAGGCCTCGCCCAGGAACTCGATGCCCTCGACCATCTCGCGGCCCCGCACCGGGTGCAGGGCGATCGCCTCGAACTCGGCGTCGGTCAGCCGCCCGGTCTTCTGCAGGATCTTGGTGGGCACCCCGAGCTTGCCGACGTCGTGCAGGATCCCGGCATAGCGCAGCGCGTGCACCCGGTCGTCGCCCATGCCGAGCACCTTGGCGATCATCACCGACGCGTGCGACACCCGCTCGGAGTGGCCCCGGGTGTAGTGGTCCTTGGTCTCCACGGCCCGCACCAGGGTGCGGATGGTGGCCTCGTACGCCGAGCGCTCCAGGGCGTACTGCGCGATCGCCCAGCGGGCCACGAAGAGCGGCAGCATGACGAGGACGGCCGACAGCGGGCCGATTCCGACCCCGACCCACAGCACCGCGATCATCAGCCCGAACAGGCCGTAGCCCAGGTAGGACGGCGCGGACTGCAGGATCGTGCCGCGCAGCACGACGAGCGGCGGGGCCCCCTGGGCGATCCAGAGCACGCCGGTCAGCAGCACGGCGTTGACGAGGCAGTAGGCGAGGTTGGCCGCCAGGATCGGCAGCAGGACACCTGGGAAGTCGGAATTGGTCAGCGCGTGGGTCGGCCCGCCGAGCCAGACGTAGACCACGCCGGCGACGCCGGCCGCCAGCGCGAACTGCGCGGCGTTGAACACCCGCTTGACCCAGCCGGTGCGTCCGGCCACCGCCAGGGCGCTGGCCCCGACCAGGGTGGCGGCCGCCGGCCCGTCGATGATGTACGCGGCGGTGGCCACCGGCAGGGTCATCACGGTGCCGACGCTGGCTGCGACATCGCCTTGGGCGACCAGGTCGAAGCGGGTGCGTTCGAGCACGACCATCAGCGCCAGCAGCAGCGCGGTGGGACCCCATGCGGTGACCGAGAACACCGACAGCGCCACCGCGATGGCGGCGGCGAGCAGCACCACCTCGATGTAGAGGCGGGCCGGCAGCGGGTAATCCCGCACGATCACCCTCCACGCTGGGGAAGCGCACGTTGAGGTGTGCTGAGGGAGCGCAGGGGGAGGGTGGGACCGGCAGCGCCGGTTAGGTCAGATCCAGGCCCAGCCGGCGCCGGTCGAGAGGAACTTCTCGACGGCCGCCGTGATCTTCTGCATGCGGGCATCACCCCAGGATTAGTGTCACGGGCGCCGCTGACTCGCCCGTGCATGATCCGCTCCGCTGGGGTCGAACACATGTGGTGCATGTCTCGGCGCCGCCGCAACCGCGACGACCCGGAACGTGTGCTGCCAAGACACTCGATACTGTCCAGCAGACGCTGCCGATCCCACCCTCACCCTGTGCAGTTGTCGCTGCACCGGGAGGGCCGAGAAGACCCCCCTGGTACAGATGGTGCCCCTGTCACGGACGGGTCCCCCGAGACCCACGAGACAGAAGTCCGATCTGTCCGATCCGACCGTAGGACAGTGAAGGCCCCCGCGGCCGTGCGCGTCAAGTGTCTGAGCCGATACTTTGCGTGACGATTTGGGATCGGCCGGCGGGGCGGGCGGCTCGAGCCCGTTCACCCCATCGGGCGACGGGCGAGGCGGGTGCGGCGGGGCGGCCCGCGCCAATCCCCCGAATGGCCTAGCCTCAGCGAAGTGCCATCGGGCGCGTGACGGGAGGAGCCGAGGTGGGCGGGCGGGATCGCGAAGCGGCATTGGCCGAGCTCGTCGGCGGCCTGCTCGATGCGCGGCGCGACCCGGCCACCGAGCGCTTCGACGCCGAGCTCGCCGCGGCCGAGGCCGACGGCCGCATCGATCCGCGTACGGCGCGCGTCGTGCGCTGGTGGCAGCGCGAGGCGCAGCGGGCCCTCGTCGAGCACGCCAAGGCCACCCTGCCCGCGGCGCTGCTCGCGATGGAGCGCTCGGCCGCCGCGAGCGCCCGCGACGCCGACGAGGCCGCCCGATCCTGGGATCGAGCCGAGCAGCCACCCGCCCCGCCGGAGGCCGTTGCCCCCTCGCTCACCGTCCCGCCGTCGCCCCCGTACAACGGGCCGAGCACACCTCGCCGGCTGCTGGTCGCGGGGCTGAACCCGATCGCCGACCCCGAAGCCCCCGACCGCGCCGCATCCTCGGAGTGACCCCATGACGGCCCTGCGACTGCGCCCCGACCTCGAAGACGCCCTGCGTCGCATCCCGGGGATTCGGGCGGCCAGCGTGGTCACCGGCCCCGACGCGTCCCCCACCGAGGTCCACGTGCTCGCCGCGCCCGGCAAGCCCGCCAAGCAGATCGTCCGCGATGTCCAGTCGCTGGCGTTGGCGCAGTACGACCTCGACCTCGACCACCGCATCGTCAGCGTCGTGCAGCTCGATGCCGACGAGGCCCCGGTCGTGGACCTGCGCGCGCTGTCCGGCGGCGACCTCGGCGAAGACGCCGACACCGACGACAAGGACGACGCCGCCCCCCGCCCGGCGATCGCCTCGATCATGGTGCGCAGCGGCGGCACCGACGCCGAGGCCGTGGTCACCCTCTCCGCGGGCGGGATGGTCTTCGAGGGCCGCGTCTTAGGCCCGGGCGCGGCGAGCCACCGCCCCCGCCTGGTAGCCCAGGCCACCCTGAAGGCCCTGGACGACCTGCTGGGCGCCACCGCCGAGGTGGAGAGCGCCACGATCGCCCCCCTGGGCTCACGGGAGGTCGCCGTGAGCGTGCTCACGGTGATGATCCCCCGCGCCGGCGAGCACGTCGTCAGCGGCAGCGCGGTGGTGCGCGGCGACGAGGCCGACGCCATCGCCCGCTCGGTGCTCGATGCGCTCAACCGCCAGCTCAGCGGCTGACCTCGGTTTTCCGCCCAGGCCCACGGCGTGGGACACTCGCCCCACACGTTCGCGTCACACACCTCCGCCCCCACCCAGGAGCACCCCATGAGCAAGCGCGCCCGCAAGCGCCGTACCCGCAAGAAGAGCGGCGCCAACCACGGCAACCGCCCCAACGCCTGAGTCCTCCAGCCCGCGCGCCAAACCGAAGGCCCGAGTCCGCTGCGGACTCGGGCCTTTCGCGTGGGCGTGATCGTGGGCGGGCTCAGTCGGTGCGGTACTCCACCCGGGTGTACTCGACCTGGGTGATCTCGACCCGGGTGATCTCGACCCGCACCTCGTGCAGGCGGGCCAGCAGCCGGTCGCGCATGGTGTCCGGGGCGTGCTCGCACCCGCAGGCGCGCGCGATCAGCGCCTTGACCTCCTGCTCGAGGCCGTACTGCCGCAGGCAGGGCGAGCACTCGTCGAGGTGGTGGCGGATCTGGGTCATCGCCTCGGCGTCGATCTCGCCGTCGAGGTAGACGTAGACCTGGTCGAGCACCTCGGTGCAGTCGCCGTGGGCCGGGTCGGCGCAGGGCTCGCCGCGGACGTCGTCCATCACACCCCCCCGCCTGAGGCGCCGACCAGCCCGCGGTCGACGGCGTAGTCCTCGAGCAGCACCCGCAGCTGCCTGCGGCCGCGGTGCAGGCGCGACATCACGGTGCCGATCGGCGTGCCCATGATCTCGGCGATCTCCTTGTACGCGAAGCCCTCCACGTCGGCCAGGTAGACCGCCATCCGGAAGTCCTCGGGGAGCGCGGCCAGCGCCTCCTTGACGTCGGAGTCGGGCAGCCGGTCGAGCGCCTCGGCCTCCGCCGACGGCAGACCGATCGAGGTGTGCGCTCGGCGGCCTTGGCCAGCTGCCAGTCCTCGGGCTCCTCGCCGGACTGCAGCGGCTCGCGCTGCTTCTTGCGGTAGGTGTTGATGAACGTGTTGGTGAGGATGCGGTACAGCCAGGCCTTGAGGTTGGTGCCCTCGGTGAACTGGTGGAAGGCCGCGAACGCCTTGACGTAGGTCTCCTGGACGAGGTCCTCGGCGTCGGAGGGGTTGCGCGTCATCCGCAGGGCGGCGGCGTACAGCTGGTCGAGGAACGGCAGGGCATCCCGCTCGAAGCGCGCGTGGCGCTGCTTCGGGGGTCTCCTCCGGCCGCGGATCGACGGTGCTCAGCTCCTCCAGCAGTGCGGTGGCGGCGGTTGCCGGTTGCGTCGAGGGTAGCGGCCCCTCCGGCCAGGTGAGGGGGGCGTCCTCGGCTCGGACTGCGGCACCACGAGCATGTCCGCTCCAACGCGGGGGCGACCCGGCGCTATTCCGCCTCGGGGTCGGGTTCCTCGGGCGGCAGCGGCGCCAGCAGCTCGGGGCCGTTGTTGCGCACGTTGTTGACGCGCGGTCGGAGACCGGGTACGCCTCGAGGTCGCCGGCCTCCGCCGGGCCCACCAGCGCGAGGCCGGCGGCGCCGTCGACGAGGCCGGGGTCGAGCCACTGCGTCCCAGCGCTCGGGCGCGCACGAGCATCGGCATCCGGTCGTGGATGCGGCCAGCGTCGTCGATCGCGTCGGTCGTGAGCACCGTGCAGGTCGTACAGCCACGCGTCCGGGTCGTCCGCCGGCCGCTCGGGGTCGCGCCAGAACTCGTACAGCCCGGCCATCGCCAACGAGCGCCCGTCCGCGGCGGTGGATGTAGAACGGCTGCTTGCGCGGCTTGCCCGGCGGCCGCTGCGCCGACCGGTCGTCGGGGTGACCACTCGTAGTAGCCGTCGGCCGGGCAGCAGGCAGCGGCGCTTGGCGAACGCCCGCCGGTAGGCCGGCTTCTCGGTCACCGTCTCGGCCCGGGCGTTGATCATCCGGCCGCCCGATCGACGGGTCCTTCGCCCAGGACGGCACCAGTCCCCACCGCAGCAGCCGCAGCTGGCGGACCGGCTCCGCGGCGTCCGATCCCTGAGACGCGTCACGGGGCGCACGGTCAGATCGCCGGACGACCTGCTTGGTCGGCGCGACGTTGTAGTCGGGCGCGAGCGCCTCCGTCGCCCTGGTCGGGCAGTCGACCTGCTCGACCTCGAACTCCTCGACGCAGCTCGATCCGGGCGGCGCGCTCGCCGCGTACCGACCGCACATGCGCCCCAGCCTGCCACGATCCCCGCGGCCATCCGCTACGCTGCGACTGGTGCGCTCCGGCGCTGAACGCTGCCACGTGACCCCACCCGTGGCCCGCGCCCGTCGGCGAGCGCGCCCGGTGGACGCCGTCGTCGCGCGTGCCCGGGTCGAAGTCGCTCACCAACCGCGCGCTGATCCTCGCCGCGCTCGGCCGACGGGCCGACGCCTCATCCGCGGCCCGCTGCGCGCGCGCGACACCATGCTGATGGCCGCAGGCGCTGCGCGCGCCTCGGCATCGGCATCGACGTCGACGACCGGGTCCGAGCGCGCGCGACTGGCGGGTGACCCCGGCGCCGCTGCGCGGCGCCGGCGACCGTCGACTGCGGCCTGGCCGGCACCGTGATGCGCTTCGTGCCGCCGCTGGCCGCGCTGGCCGACGGGCCGGTCGCGCTTCGACGGCGACCCGCGCGGCGCGGCACCGTCCGATGGGCCCGATGCATCGACGGCCCTGCGCGCGCTCGGCGTCGACCATCGACGACGACGGCCGAGGGGCGCTGCCGTTCACCGTGCACGGCGACCGGCCGCGGTGCGCGGCGGCCGCGTCGTGATCGACGCCTCGGCCTCCAGCCAGTTCGTCTCCGCGCTGCTGCTGGTCGGTCGCCGCTTCGACGACGGGCGTCGCGCTCGAGCACCGCGGGCGCCGGTCCCGTCGCTGCCGCACATCGACGATGACGCTGCCGATGCTGCGCGAGCGCGGCGGCGTGCCGGTCGAGCGACCGCGACCCGCGGCCGACTGGACGGTCGCGCCCGGCCCGGTCCGCGCCGATCGACGTCGGCGATCGAGCCCGACCTCTCCAACGCCGCGCCGTTCCTGGCCGCCGCGGTGGTCACCGGCGGCCGGGTCACCGTGCCCGACTGGCCGCTCGCCACGACCCAGCCGGGCGACGACCTGCGCCGCGCTCCTGCGCGTCGATGGGGGCGCCGAGGCGTCGCCTCGACGACGAGCGGCCTGACCGTCGCCGGCGACGGCAGCGGTCCGCGGCGTCGACGTCGACCTGCCCGACGTCGGCGAGCTGGCGCCCGACGCTGGCCGCGCTGGCCGCGCTGGCCGACTCCGCCACGCACCCTCCCGGCATCGGCGCACCTGCGCGGCCACGAGACCGACCGGCTGGCGGCCCTCGTCGACCGAGCTCAACGCCCTCGGCGGCCGGGTCCAGCGAGACGGCCGACGGCCTGCTGATCGAGCCCGCGCCGCTGCGCGGAGGCGTGTTCGCACACCTACGACGACCACCGGATGGCGACGGCCGGCGCGGTGCTCGGCCTGCGCGTGCCCGGGGTCGATGGTCGAGGACGTCGCGACCACGGCCAAGACGCTGCCCGGCTTCGCCGACGCTGTGGCCGGCGATGCTCGCCGGATGACGCCTGAGCCGGCGCGACCGACACGCCTCGACGAGGACGACGTCCGGGTCCGGCCGCAGCGGGGCAAGTCGCGGCCGCGCACCAAGGTGCGCCCCGGGCACGAGGACGCCGGCGAGGGCTTCGTCGTCGCGGTCGACCGCGGACGGCTACACCTGCGTGGTCGGGCGACGGGCGACCGACGAGCGGCGTGGTCACCGCCATGAAGGCCCGCGAGCTCGGCCGCAAGGGCGTCGTCGTCGGCGACCGGTCGCCGTCGTCGGCGACCTGTCCGGCGACGCCGGACACCCTGGCCCGCATCGTCCGCGTCGAGCCGCGCACGCACCGTCCTGCGGCGAACCGCCGACGACACCGACCCGGTCGAGCGGGTCGTCGTCGCCAACGCCGACCAGCTGGCCATCGTGGTGGCCGCTCGCCGACCCCGAGCCGCGGACCCGGCTGATCGACCGCGCCCTGGTCGCCGCCTACGACGCGCGGGATGACCCGCTGCTCGTGCGTGACCAAGACCGACCTCGCCGACCCCGCGCCGCTGCTCGACACGTACCGCCGCCCTCGGGGTCGCCCACGTGGTCGCACCGCCGCGGCGACGACCCCGCTCCGGTGCTCGACGCCGCTGCGCGGCCGGGTCACCGTGCTTCGTCGGGCGCCGCGGCGTCGGCAAGTCGACCCTGGTCAACGCCCTGGTGCCCGAGCGCCGACCGCGCCGACCGGTCACGTCAACGTCGTCACCGGCCGCGGCCGGCACACCTCGACGTCGGCGGTCGCCCTGGAGCTGCTCGACCCCGAGGGCCGGCGAGGGCTGGGTGATCGACACCCCGGGCATCCGGTCGTTCGGCCTCGCGCACGTCGACCCGGCCGCGTGATCGCAGGCCTTCCCCGACCTCGCCGGAGGAGCCGCCGGCTGCCCGCGCTGCTGCAGCCACGACGAGGCGGAGTGCGCCCTCGACGCATGGGTGGCCGACGGCCACGCCGAGGCCGCGCGCCTCGACTCGCTGCGCCGGCTGCTCAGCAGCCGCGACTCCGCCGACGACGACTCGGGGCCCGACCGGGATCAGTCGTCGTCGCCGCCCTGAGCGGGCCCTGAGTTCGCGACGTCGCTCCAGGTCGCCTCGGCGCCGCTGTGGCCGATCCGGGCGATCTGCACCCCGGCGGCCACCGCGGCCACGACGGCCAGCACCGCCACCACCTTGGTGGCGGTCGAAGCGGTCCGGTCCGGCGGCTCGCGGCGCGGTCTCGGCGGTCGAGCCACCACAAGGCGATGGCCAACGCCAGCAGGGGCAGCATGAAGAACACCAGCGTGTCCCCGAGCTTCGGCGTGCTCCTCCGGCTCTCCGACCCGCTCAGAAAGCGACTCACCGCTCTCGGTGGCGATCGGGGTCAGCAGCGTGGCGACCGCCGCGATGGCGATCACCAGCGGCCCGTACTTGGGCCGCCAGGACGGGCGCAGGGCGATCGCGAGCACCCCGAGGGCCGCAGCAGGGGTCAGCACCACCACCGCGTGCACGACGAGCGGGTGGACGGGCAGGCCGAAGACGGTGTCGAACATGCCTTGAGCATGCATCCTCCTCAACCCCGAGACGGGCCGCACCAGCCAGCACCGGTGCCGTGAGGTCGGCCACCCGGGCCGCGTACTGCTCGGGGGGGCCGACCGGGGCCAGCAGGTACGACACGGTGAGCCGCACCGCGGCCTCCGCGGCCCAGCCGGCGTCAGCGGGGCGAAGCCGCGGCCAGCGCTCGCACAGCGCCGCGGCGACGGCCCGCGCGATCGGCACCACGACCGGCTCCGAGCGGGTGGTGAGGTACGCCAGCAGCGAGCCGCTGTCGTCGGTGAGCGCGGACTTCACGAGCACGTCGTCGGCCGCGACCCGAAGAGCCCACCCGACGGCCCGCTCCAGCGCCGCCCGGGGGGTTCGGGCGGCTCGCACCTCGGCGACCGCGCCGTCCAGGAACGCCTGCGCGGTGCGCTCGGCGAGCGCGGCCGCCAGGCCGTCCCGGCTGCCGAACACGGCATACAGCGTCTGCCGGGAGACCCCGGCGTCGCGCGCCACGTCGGCCATCCGGACCGCGGACCACGGCCCGGCCGAGGCGCGGGCGCGCGCGGCGGCCAGCAGGGACTCGCGGACGGGCGTCGGCTCGGGCACCGTCCGCATACTTGACACACGCCACGACCGCGTCAAGCGCCGCTAGCGTGTCGCCGTGACCCCGCCCAGCCCCCGGCCGCCCACCTCGGCCTCAACCTGCGCCGCCGACCTGGCGTTGGCCCACGCGCTGGCCGACGCCGCCGACCGGCTGCACGCTGGCCCGCTTCGGCGCGCTCGACCTGCATCGTGGAGACCAAGCCGGACCTCACGCCGGTGTCCGACGCCGACCGCGACGCCGAGCGCGCGCTGCGCGACATCCTCGGCCGCGAGCGCCCGGCCGACGCGGTGCACGGCGAGGAGTTCGGCGTGACCGGGAGCGCCGCCCGGCTGCTGGGTGCTCGACCCCATCGACGGAACCAAGAACTTCGTCCGAGGCGTGCCCGTGTGGGCGACCCTCGTCGCGCTCGTCGTCGACGGCGCGCCCCTGGTCGGCGTGGTCTCGGCGCCCGGCGCTCGGCCGCCGCTGGTGGGCGCGCCTCGGGCCTCGGCGCCTGGGTGCGCGAGCCGGGCGGCGAGGAGCCCCGGCGGCTGGAGGTCTCCGGCGTGGCCGCGCTCGGCGACGCCTCGTCTGGCGTACTCCGACCTGGTCGGCTGGGGCGACGCGCGCCGAGCCCTTCCGCGCCCTGCTGCGACGCGGTGCTGGCGCACCCGCGCGTACGGCGACTTCTGGTCGCACATGCTGGTGGCCGAGGGGGCCGTGGACATCGCCATCGAGCCCGAGCTCTCGCCGTGGGACATCGCCGCGCTCGTCCCGGTGATCGAGGAGGCGGGCGGCCGGGTCACCGGGTGGGACGGCTCGCCGGCGATGCAGACGGGGACGGCGGTGACGTCCAACCGGGTGCTGCACCCCGCGCTGCTCGACACGCTCGGCTCGAGCAGCCGCAGCAGGGCGGGGGCGGCCGCGACCGCCACCAGGTCGAACCAGCCGTAGCCTCCGGCGGCGCCCGAGGGCGGGTTGCCCATCGACACCACGCCCAGGATCGGGTCGTACGGCTGCCAGGCCCACGTCCCGACCGCCGTGCCCACCAGCTCGAGGTACGTCACGACGAGGAACGCCCCGACGTAGAGCAGCCGCGAGCGCCCCCACAGCAGGAATCCCAGCAGGCACAGGTACCAGAAGACGCCCAAGGCGTCGGGCCGCGGCGCCCACGGCGAGATCCCCCACAGCGCGTACGCGCCGCCGACCGCGATCGTGCCGGCGACCAGCGGCCGCTCCCACCGATGGGCGAGCGCCGAGCCGGCCGAACGCGTACGCCGCGAGGTAGACCAGCCCGTGCCCCGGCGGCACGAACGCCGGCACGTTGTCCAGGCGGTACACGTACGTCCCGAGCAGGTCGGCGAAGGTGTACTCAACCGCGGTCGCGAACGCGATCACCACCGCGGTCTGCATCCGGACGAGGGCGCTTTCGCCGCTCAGCAGGCCCGCGAGCAGCGCCCACGTGCCGAGGCCCAGCAGGTGCTGCTGCCCGAGGGATGCCCCCGAATCGAGCCAGAGCACCAACGGGATCCAGACCAGCACCACGCCCACCACGGCGAGGTCGCGCCTGGACTCGCGCACCACCTCGGCCCTCACGCGGGCATCGTGCCAGGCGGGGCTCGCCGCGGCGAGCGGGCAATCGGGCCGAAGGGGTTGTCCCACGCCCCGTCGGGCTCCACGATGGGCAGGTGATCGTTCGAGATGCGATGTCCGCCATGGTGCTGTCCGTCGGTCCCGACCACAGCCTGCGGTCGGTCGCCCAGATGATGGCCTCGCGTCGGGTCGGCGCCGCCGTGGTCGAGGACCATGACGGGACCGGCGTGGGCATCCTGACGGAGCGCGACATCCTGATCGCGATCGCCGCGGGCGAGGACCCCGACCTGGAGACCGCCCGGGCCCACCTCACGCCGGACATCGTCTACGCCGCCCCGGAGTGGACCCTGGAGCACGCCGGCCAGGCGATGATGCGCGGCGGCTTCCGCCACCTCGTGGTGATGGAGGACGGCGAGGTCGTCGGCATCGTCTCGATGCGCGACCTGGTCCGGCGTCTACCTCACCTCGCTCGAAGAGGGCTGAGCCCGACGAGTCCGGCCGCGACCGGAATACTCCTCCCCGATGCCGCGTTCAGCGGGTGCCCCACAGGAGAGGAAGCCATGCCCACGCACCTCGACGTTCACCGTCACCGGAATGACCTGCGGGCACTGCGTGCACGGCGGTCACCGAGGAGATCTCCGCCTTGGCCGGGGTCGAGGAGGTCCAGGTCTCGCTGTCCGACGGCGCCGTCACCGTGACCAGCGAGGCGCCGCTGGACCGCGCCGCCGTCGCGCGCCGCCGTCGACGAGGCCGGCTACGCCTTGGCCGGCGAGCATGGCCGCACCGGGCAGGCCCGAGCGCACCGTCGTGCTGGAGGTCTCGGGCATGACCTGCGCCTCGTGCGCCGCCCGGATCGAGAAGAAGCTCAACCGCATCGACGGGGTCGACGGCCACGGTCAACTACGCCACCGAGAAGGCGCACGGTGCATCGCCGGCGCCCGACGATCGGCGTCGGACCCTGGTCGCCACCGTCGAGGCGCCGGCTACGGCGCGCACCTGCCGGCTCCGCCGCCAGCCAGCGCCGACGGCCGATCCCGACCGAGGAGGCCGACCTGCGGCGGCGGCTGATCGTCTCGCACGGCCCTGAGCCTGCCGGTCGCCCTGCTCGTCGATGGTGCCCGCGCTGCAGTTCGACTACTGGCAGTGGGTCGCGCTCGCGCTGGCCACCCCCGTCGCGGTGTGGGGCGCCTGGCCGTTCCACCGAGCGGCCGGGCTCAACCTCCGGCACGGCGCGACCACGATGGACACCCTGGTCTCGCTCGGCGATCACCGCCGCGTACGCTGTGGTCGGTCTACGCGCTGTTCGTCGGCGGCGCCGGTGACCCGTCCATGCGCATGTCGATTCGCACCTGATGCCCGGCTCCGGCAGACCGCGCAGGCCGCCGACCTCTACCTCGAGGTCGCCGCCGTGCGTGACCGTCTTCCTGCTCGCCGGCCGCTACGTCGAGGCCCGCGCCAAGCGCCGCTCGGGCGCCGCGCTGCGCGCCCTGCTCGACCTGGGGGCCAAGGACGTCGCGGTCCTGCGCGACGGCGGTCGAGGTCGCGCGATGCCGGTCGAGGCAGCTCGCGGTCGGCGACCTGTTCGTCGTGCGCCCCGGCGAGACCGTCGCCACCGACGGCGTCGTGGTCGAGGGCAGTCAGCGCGGTCGACGCCTCGACTGCTGACCGGCGAGACGTGCCGGTCGAGGTCGGCCCGGGCGACGCCGTCACCGGGCGCCACCGTCAACGCCGGCGGGCGGCTGGTCGTGCGCGCCACCCGGGTCGGCGCCGACACCCAGCTGGCGCAGATCGCCCGGCTGGTCGAGCGAGGCCCAGAACGGCAAGGCCGCCGGTGCAGCGCCTCGCCGACCGGGTCTCGGCGGTCTTCGTGCCGGTCGTGCATCGTGATCGCGCTGCTGACCCTCGCTCGGCTGGCTGCTGGCCACCGGCGACCCCGAGCAGGCGTTCACCGCCGCCGTCGCGGTGCTGATCATCGCCTGCCCGTGCGCGCTCGGCCTGGCCACGCCGACCGCCCTGCTGGTCGGCACCGGCCGCGGCGCGCAGCTCGGCATCGCTGATCCGCGGGCCCGAGGTGCTCGAGTACACCCGGCGCGTCGACACCGATCGTGCTCGACAAGACCGGCACCGTCACCACCGGCCGGATGGCCGCTGACGTCGACGCTGGCGGCCCGCCGGCGACGGACGCAGGCCGAGGTGCTCGCGCCTCGCCGCCGCGGTCGAGCACGCCAGCGAGCACCCGGTCGCCCGGGCCATCGCCGCCGCCGCGGCCGAGCGACCCGCTGCCCGCGCCGTCGAGGGCTTCGCGCAGCGACGACGGGCTCGGCGTCACGGGCGTGGTCGGACGGGCACGCGCGTCGCCGTCGGCCGGCCCGAGCTGGCTGGCCGAGGAGTGGGCGTCCGCCCTCGCCGGCCGAGCTGGCTGGCCGCGGCCGCCGACGCTGCGCAGGCGACGGCGCGCACCGTGGTCGCCGTCGGCTGGGACGGCGAGGCCGCGGGGCCTGGTCGTCGTCGCCGACACGGTCAAGCCGACCAGCGCCGAGGCCGTCGCCGGCCCTGCGCGAGCTCGGCCTCGAGCCGGTGCTGCTCACCGGCGACCACGCGCGGCGCCGCGCGCGCCGTCGCCGACGCAGGTCGGCATCGAGCGACGTGATCGCCGAGGTGCTGCCCGAGCGACAAGGTGCGACGTCGTGGCCGGCGCTGCAGGCGCGAGGGACGGGTGGTGGCCATGGTCGGCGACGGCGTCAACGACGCGGCCGCGCTGGCGCAGGCCGACCTCGGCCTCGCGATGGGCACCGGCACCGACGTCGCGATCGAGGCGAGCGACCTCACCCTGGTCCGCGGCGACCTGCGCGCCGCGGCCGACGCGATCCGGCTGTCGCGCCGCACGCTGCGCACCATCAAGGGCAACCTGTTCTGGGCGTTCGCCTACAACGTGGCCGCGATCCCGCTCGCCGTCGCGGGGCTGCTCAACCCGATGATCGCCGGCGCGGCGATGGCGTTCTCGTCGCGTCTTCGTCGTGACGAACTCCCTGCGGCTGCGGCGCTTCCAGCCGCTGGCCGGCGAAGCGCCGCGCCCCTAGCGACCCGTGAAGGTCGCGGTGCGCCGCTCGACGAAGCTCCGCACGCCCTCGACGGCGTCCTCGCTCCTCAGCACGTCGGGGAGCAGCGCCGACAGGTGCGCCACAGCGGCGGCGTGCCCCTCGTCGCGGGCGACCCTGGCGTTGGCCAAGGTGGCCTGGACCCCGAGCGGGGCCTGCTCGGCGATGAGCCCCGCCAGGGCCCGCGCCCTGGCGAGCTGCTGCCCGGCCGGCACGACCTCCTGCACCAGCCCGATCCGAAACGCCTCCTCGGCTCCGAACTCCTCGGCGGTGAGCAGGTAGCGCATCGCGTTGCCCCAGCCGAGCTGCTCGGCGGCCCGCAGGGTGGCGCCGCCGAACGGCAGGATGCCCCGGGCGATCTCCAGCTGGCGGAAACGCACATCATCGGCGGCCACCACCACGTCGGAGGCCAGCGCCAGCTCGATCGACAGCGTGTAGGCAATGCCCTGGAGCGCGACCACGACCGGCTTCGGGCAGGGCGGCCCCCACAGCCCAAAGGGATCGACTCCGGCGACCCCGGACAGCGCCTGCCCCCCCTGCTCGGCGACGACGGTCTCAACCTCGGCCAGGTCGAGGCCGGCCGAGAAGTGGGCG
>CAWFSE010000006.1:0-86755 GCA_963818455.1 uncultured Actinomycetota bacterium | reverse complement strand
GTCCCCATCGGGGCACGCCGGCCGCGCGCGAGCGCCCCCACGCGACAGAGCCTCCGATCCGCAGGGATCGGAGGCTCTGTCGCGTCCGCGGGCCAAGGAGGGGGGAGGCCCGCGGAGGGTGCCGGTCTCAGACCCTGAGGGGGAGGGGGCCGAGACCGCGAAGGGTGGGTCAGGAGGCCTCGGCGAGCCGGCGGCCGCCGGCGTAGACGGCCTCGCGGTCGTCCTCGCTCATGCCGCCCCAGATGCCGTACGGCTCGCGCACGCGCAGCGCGTGCTCGGCGCACTGCAGCAGCACCGGGCAGGTGGCGCAGACGGCCTTGGCGGCCTGCTCGCGGGCCACCCGAGAGGGGCCGCGCTCGCCCTCGGGGTGGAAGAAGGCCGCCACGTCCGAGCCCCGGCAGGCCGCGTCGAGCTGCCAGTCCCAGAAGTCGGCGTTCGGGCCGGGGAGGCGGGAGACGTCGGCCATGTCAGGTGCCCTTCTCAAGTGCTCGGGCCGGGGCCCGGTCGGTTGGCCTATCAGGCGGGATCCCCTTCGGGCCCGTTGAAGAGAATCTACAACCGCGCCACAAGTAGGTCAAGTACCTGAGGTGAACAATCTTTGAACAACTTATGTCGGTGCGCCCGTCGGCTCTGTCGGGGCGCGGGATCGGCCGGTCGAGGTGCGGCCGCAGGCCGATCTGGGCCGACAATCGCGCCATGAGTTCGTCGT
This sequence comes from uncultured Actinomycetota bacterium, assembly GCA_963818455.1. GTDB lineage: Bacteria > Actinomycetota > Actinomycetes > CAVWCF01 > CAVWCF01 > CAWFSE01. The sequence goes on along the minus strand of CAWFSE010000006.1, from coordinate 86,046 downwards.
CCGGGCGGTTGGAGCCGGTGCCCCCGCCCGCGCCCGCGCTCACCGTGGCCGCCGTCGCCCGGCGGCTGGGAGTCGCCCCGGCGACCCTGCGCACCTGGGACCGCCGCTACGGCCTCGGGCCCGGCGCGCACACGGCCGGGGCCCATCGGCGCTACTCGCCCACCGACCTGGCCCGCCTCGAGGTGATGCGCCGCCTCACCCTGGAGGGAGTGTCGCCCGGTGACGCCGCGCGCGCCGCCCTGGCGGCCGAGATCGAGGAGCCTCGGCTGGCGACGGTGACGGAGTTCCCGACCGCCCAGGTGGTGGCCGAGGTCGAGCCGGAGCGGTCCGGCCGCCCGGCCGGGGGCGGCCGTGTCGTGCCGCTGGCCGAGAGCACGCCGGCCGGGCGGGGCCTCGCGCGGGCCGCCTTGGCGCTGGACTCCCAGGCCTGCACGGACATCGTGCGCGACCAGATTGCCCAGCGTGGGGTCACGGCGACCTGGGACCAGCTGTGCGTCCCGGTGCTGGTCGGCCTCGGCCAGCGCTGGGCTGCCACCGGCCAGGGGGTTGAGGTCGAGCACCTGCTGTCCGACGCCGTGCTGGCGGCGCTGCGGCTGTCCACGGCCCGGATCCGCGAGCCGGCCAACCCGCGCCCGGTGCTGCTGGCCTGCGCCGAGGAGGAGCAGCACGTGCTCCCGCTCCACGCGTTGGCCGCAGCCCTGTCCGAGCGCCGGGTGGCGCCGCGCGTCCTCGGGCGCCCGCGTTCCCCGCGACGCCCTGGCCTCGGCCATCCGGCGCAGCGGGCCCGCCGCCGTCTTCCTTTGGTCGGCCCTGCCGCGCACCGGCTCGGCCGACCAGCTGGCGGGCCTGCCGGCGGTGCGCCCGGCCCCGCAGCTCGTGCTCGGCGGTCCCGGCTGGCAGGGCGGCCTCCCCGCCGGCGCGGTCACCACCCACAGCCTCGCCGAGGCCGTGGAGCAGATCGCGGCCGCCTCCGTTGTGTGACGCCCCGGCTGGGTAGCCTCCAGAGCGCGCCGCGCGGATCCACCGCCCGGTCAGGCCCCGACGGGGGCGCCGGGAGGGAGGCCGCGACATGACCGGGCACCCGGACGAGCTCGCCGACCTGCTGGCGTCCGGCGAGCGCGCGGCGTTCCACGGCCCCCCGGGCGCCGGCGTCGACCCGCTGCGCTCGGCCGCCGAGCTGGCGGCCAGCCAGGGCCGCACCTCGGAGGGCCTGCTGGCGACCTGGCTGCTGGGCGTGACCCTCGGCGCCTCCGGTCGGTACGGCTCGGCGTTGTCGGTGCTGGAGCCGCTCGGGGCGTCCTGCGTGCCCGGCGATGACTCCGGGCCCGAGGCCCGGCTGATCGCGGCGCTGGCCGCGGCCACCGCGGCCAGCGTGCACCGGCAGCTGGGGCGGCACGCGGCCGCGGCCCAGCGCGATCAGCACGCGCTCGCCCTGGCGCTGGTCGGCGAGGCGCCCGCGGAGGGGCTCGACGAGCCGGCCTTCGACGCGCGGCTCGGTCTGGCGGCCGACGCGGTGGGGCTCGGCGACGCCGCCGAGGCGCACCGGCGGCTGGACGAGGCCGCGGGAGTCGCCGCGGCGCATCCGCAGTGGTGGCGCCAGCGGGTCCGGCTGGACTGGGTGCGCGCCGAGATCGCGCTGCTCGAGGGCGAGGCCGCCCCGGCCGTACGCGCGGCGCAGGCCGCCCTCTCGCTGTCCGAGCGATCAGGCGCGCCCCGCCACACCGCGAAGTCGCTGCTCTTCGTCGGGGTCTCCCTGCTCCAGGACGGCCAACTCGCCGAGGGCGCCGCGGCCCTGCGCCGGGCCGGCCTGCTCGCCGAGGGGCTGGGGGCGCTCCCGCTCGTCTGGCCCTCGCGGGCCATGCTCGGGGCGCTGGTCGCCGAGAGCGATCCCGCGGAGTCGGCCCGGGCGCTGGCGTCGGCCCGATCGGCCGTGCTCGCGCTCGCGGAGGACCTGTCCGAGGAGCTGCGGGCGGAGTGGCTGGCCCGACCCGACATCGCCGCCCTGCTCGGCACCGGCTGAACCGGAGTCCAAACCGGCGGTGACTCGGGCCTAAGCCTCCCCGGCGGTTCTGCCGAAGACCTCTCCGTGACCACTGTCTGCGTGTGCGACGACTCGCCGCTGGCCCGCGAGGCGCTGCGCCGGGCCGTCGCGACCGTGCCCGGGGTCACCCGCGTGACGGTCGCGTCGAGCGGTGAGGAGGTCCTCGCCCGCTACACCGCCGAGAGCCCCGACCTCGTGCTCGTCGACCTGCGGATGCCCGGGATCGGCGGCGTCGAGGCGACCCGCCGGCTGGTGGCCACCCACCCGGGCGCCGTCGTCGTGGTGCTGACCATGGCCGAGGACCACGACGGGGTGGCCCGAGCCGTCGCGTACGGGGCCCGCGGATACCTCCGCAAGGACGCCACCCGCGAGGAGGTCGCCGCCACCGTGGCCCAGGTGCTGGTCGGAGCGCCGCCTGCCGCGCGCCCGATGCGGCGGATGCCGGACGCGGGAGGACCGCCCGCCCTGACCGAGCGCGAGCTCCAGGTGCTCACCGGGATGAGCCGCGGACGCAGCAACGCCGAGATCGGCCGCGAGCTCTACCTGTCCGAGGACACCGTCAAGACCCATGCCCGCCGGCTGTTCCGCAAGATGGGCGCCGCCGACCGCGCGCACGCCGTCGCCGTCGGCTTTCGCTGGGGGCTGCTGCGCTGAGCGCAGGGCGTCGCCGAGCAGCGCTCGGTACGCCTGGGCCAGCGTTGCCGCCGCTGCTAGCGTCGATGGGGTGACCGTGGTGGATGGCGCGAGCGGACCTGCCGCAGGTGCTGCGCCGACGACGGTCGGGCTCACCCGGACGGACGACCCCCTTGAGGTCGAACGGCTGCTGGCGCGCGTGCGTCCGCTTGTGTTGCGCTATTGCCAGCGCTCGGCTGGGCCGAGTGCCGGGCGCCCGCCAGCAGGCGGAAGACGTGGCGCAGGAGGTGTGCATGGCCCTGCTCGCGCGCTGCCCACGTTCGAGGACCGCGGCCTGCCGATTGAGGCGCTGGCGTACGGCATCGCCGCGCACAAGGTGGCCGACGCGCAGCGGGCCTTCGCCCGGCGTGCGGAGCCGATGCCCGAGGTCCCGGACGGCCCCGATCCCGACCGCGGGTCCGGAGGAGGCGGCGGTCCACCGCCGCGAGGTGTCCGGCGCCTTCGCCCTGCTCGATCGGCTGCCGGAGCGCGACCGCGAAATCCTCCTGACGCGGATCGTGTGGAAGTGGTCGGCCGACCAGGTGGGCGCCCAGCTGGGCATGAGCGCGGGCGCGGTACGGGTGGCCCAGCACCGCGCGCTCGAGCGCCTGCGCGCGCTCGCCCGTGAGGCGGAGCTGGCATGAGCGCCGAGCAGGCGCCTCGCGATCAGCCCAAGGTCCCGACGTCCGACCAGGCCGAATCGATCCGCGCCGATGACGCCCTCGTGGACCGGCTGTCGGCCGGCCGGTGGGACCGCCGCGGATCGGCGCGATCCCGCGGCCGACGTGCTGGCCGCCATGCTGGCCGACCTCGACGGCCGGCCCGACCCCGCGGGCGGTCGCGCGACGCCACGCGCGCCGCGTCGCGATCGCGGTGCCGGTGATCGCCGGGCTCCTGGTCATGCCCGGCCTGGCGGCCGCGGCCTCGGCGGGGGATCCGTGGGCCCCCTACCGCTCGGCGCTCACCGCGTTCGGTCTGGTCCAGCCCGCAGCCCGCCGCGGACGCCGGCAGCCTTCGCCCGCGGCCGTCGGCCCAGCCGGAGTCCGCTGCGGCGGCGTCGCGCGCCCTCGGGGCGGCCGAGGCGGCGGTGGCGGCGGGCGACCTGGTCGGCGCCCGGAGGCTGCTGGCGGCGGCCGACGCGTCCCTGCCAGGCGCGGCCGAGCAGGAGGTCGGCTCGGCTGCTGGGGCCGTCTGCGTGGCGCTGGAGCGGATCCTGGCCGCCGACGCCAACGGCGTGCCCGGAGGTCCGGTGGCGACGCAGTCGCCGGCCCCCAACGGCAATGCCAACGGCCAGGACGAAACGCAAGCAGGCCGAGTCCGCCCGACGCAGGAGCCGCCGGTCCCGGGTGGCGCCAACGGCGCGGGCAACGGCACGCCGACGGCCGCAGGCAAGCCCAGCAGCGATGTCGACGGCGCGGGCAACGACGGTCCGGCCCCGACCGCGACGCCGGCCCCCAAGGGCGACGCCAACGGCTCCGAGCGACGCCAAGGCAGACGGGCAAGCCCGCGGGCTGACCACCGCGCGCGGGCACCTGGCGTCGGGCTGTTGCGGCGCGGGTACCCTTCCGCCATGGAGGCCCTGCCGCAGACGTTCGCCCCGCTGGGACTCACGTACGACGACGTGCTGCTGCTCCCCGGGGAGTCCGACGTCATCCCGAGCGAGGTCGACACCTCCACCCGGGTGAGCCGCGGGCTCACGGTCAAGACGCCGCTGCTGTCGAGCGCGATGGACACCGTCACCGAGGCGCGGATGGCCATCGCGATGGCCCGCCAGGGCGGCGTCGGGGTGCTCCACCGCAACCTCTCGATCGAGGACCAGGCCTCGCACGCCGACCTCGTCAAGCGCTCCGAGGCCGGGCATGATCACCCACCCGGTCACCTGCCTGCCCGACGACTCGCTGGCCGACGTCGACCGGCTCTGCGCGCGCTACCGCATCTCCGGCGTGCCCGTCGTCGACGCCGCTGGCGTGCTCGTCGGCATCGTCACCAACCGCGACATGCGCTTCGAGTCCGACCACTCGCGGCTGGCCCGCGAGGTCATGACGCCGATGCCGCTGGTCACCGCGCACCCGGGCATCTCCTCGGACGAGGCCTTCGCGCTGCTGGCCAGCCGCAAGATCGAGAAGCTCCCCCTCATCGACGCCGCGGGCCGGCTGCACCGGGCTCATCACGGTCAAGGACTTCGTCAAGTCCGACCAGTACCCGCTCGCCACCAAGGACGCCGACGGCCGGCTCGTCGTCGGCGCCGCCGTCGGCGTGGGCGACGACTCGTACAAGCGGGCCCGCACGCTGATCGAGGCCGGCGTCGACCTGATCGTCGTCGACACCGCGCACGGCCACAGCCGGCAGGTGCTCGACATGGTGGCGCGGCTGAAGCGCGAGACCGACGTGCAGGTGGTCGGCGGCAACGTCGCCACCCGCGACGGCGCGCAGGCCCTCGTCGACGCCGGCGCCGACGGGGTCAAGGTCGGCGTGGGCCCCGGCTCGATCTGCACGACCCGCGTGGTGGCCGGCGTCGGCGTCCCGCAGGTCACCGCGATCTACGAGGCCTCCCTCGCGTGCCGCCCCGCCGGCGTCCCGGTCATCGGCGACGGCGGCCTGCAGTCGTCCGGCGACATCGCCAAGGCCCTGGTCGCCGGGGCGTCCACGGTGATGCTCGGCTCGCTGCTGGCCGGCTGCGAGGAGGCCCCGGGCGACGTGGTCTTCGTCAACGGCAAGCAGTTCAAGTCCTACCGGGGGATGGGCTCGCTGGGCGCCATGCAGTCGCGCGGCCAGGCGCGGTCGTACTCCAAGGACCGCTACTTCCAGGACGACGTGCTCTCCGACGACAAGCTCGTGCCAGAGGGCGTCGAGGGCCAGGTGCCCTACCGCGGCCCGCTCGCCGCCGTGGCCCACCAGCTCGTCGGCGGCCTGCGGGCGTCGATGGGGTACGTCGGGGCGCAGACCATCGCCGAGCTGCAGGACAAGGGCCGCTTCGTGCGGATCACCGCCGCGGGGCTCAAGGAGAGCCACCCGCACGATGTCGCGGTGACCGTCGAGGCGCCCAACTACACCCTGCGCTGAGCCCTTGGGGCGGGCCGAAAAGCCCTGCCGCCGTATGGGATCCGGCTGCGTAGCGTGGCTGCCATGAGCGCTGCGATCGAAGCGGTGGGACTGGTCAAGTCGTTCGGCAGCACGCGGGCCCTCGACGGCCTGGACCTGCGGGTCGAGCCCGGCGAGGTGCACGGCTTCCTCGGCCCGAACGGCGCCGGCAAGACGACCACGCTGCGCATCCTGCTCGGGCTGCTGCGGGCCGACGCGGGGACGGCGCGCGTGCTGGGCGGCGACCCGTGGCGCGACGCGGTGGCGCTGCACCGCCGGCTCGCCTACGTGCCCGGGGACGTGGCGCTGTGGCCCAACCTGACCGGCGGCGAGGTCATCGACCTGCTCGGCCGGCTGCGCGGCGGGCTGAACGAGGGGCGGCGCGCGGCGCTGCTGGAGCGCTTCGACCTCGACCCGACCAAGAAGGCCCGGGCCTACTCCAAGGGCAACCGGCAGAAGGTCGCCCTGATCGCGGCGCTGGCCTCCGACGTCGAGCTGCTGCTGCTCGACGAGCCGACCGCGGGCCTCGACCCGCTGATGGAGGCGTCCTTCCGCGACTGCATCCGAGAGGAGAGCGGCAACGGCCGCACCGTGCTGCTCTCCAGCCACATCCTCGCCGAGGTCGAGGCGCTCTGCGACCGGGTGAGCATCATCCGCGGACGGCCGGGTCGTCGAGAGCGGCACCCTGGCCGAGCTGCGCCACCTGACCCGCACCTCGATCAGCGCCGAGCTGCGCCGGTCGCCGGACGGGCTGACCGACCTGCCCGGGGTGCACGACGTCGTGGTCGTCGGGCAACCGACGCTGACCTGCGAGGTCGACGCGCCGGCGCTCGACGCCCTGCTGCAGTCGCTTGGGGCGGGTGGGCGTCGTCAGCCTGACCAGCCAGCCGCCCACGCTGGAGGAGCTCTTCCTGCGGCACTACGCCGGCGTCGACGGAGGCGACCGGGCGGCGACGCCGATGAGCGAGTTCGCCGGGACCGGCGCGCTGACCCGGCTGGCGCTGCGCCGCGACCGGGTCCTGCTGCCGGTGTGGATCGCGGTCTTCGTGCTGACCGTCGCCTCCACGGCGTCGGCCACGCTCGGGCCTCTACCCGACCGAGGAGGCGCAGGGCCGAGGCGGCCGCCGCCGTCAACGACATCCCCGCGTTCGTCGCGCTGTACGGGCGGGTGTGGGACCCCACCTCGCTCGGCGCGCTTGTCCATCATGAAGCTGGGCGCCTTCGGCGCGGCGATGGTCGGCCTGCTCGCCGCCCTGCTCGTCGTGCGCCACACCCGGGCCGAGGAGGAGGCCGGCCGGCTGGAGCTGCTCGGGGTCGACCGTCGTCGGCCGGCGCGCCGCCCTGACCGCGGCGTTGCTGGCCGTCGGGCTCGGGATGCTCGCGCTCGGGGTGCTCGCCGCGCTGGCCCAGATCGCCGCCGGGCTGCCGGTCGCCGGGTCGTGGGCCTTCGGGCTGTCCTGGGCGCTGTGCGGGCTGGCCTTCGCCGGGGTGGCCGCGGTCACCGCCCAGCTCACCGTGTCGGCGCGCGCCGCGTCCGCGTGGGCGGCCGTGGCTGCTCGTGGCCGCGTACCTCCTGCGCGCGCTGGGCGACGTCGCGGGGGACGCCGGCGAGCCGGCGTTCTGGTCCTGGCTGTCGCCGATCGGCTGGGCCGAGCAGGTCCGCCCCTACGCCGGCGACCGCTGGTGGGTGCTGCTGCCCCCGATCGCCTTCACCGCGGCGGCGGTCGTGGCTGGCCTACGCCCTCGCGGCGCGCCGCGACCTCGGCGCCGGGCTGCTGCCCGACCGGGTCGGACCGGCACGGGCGGGCGCCCGGCTGGCCAGCCCGCTGGCGCTGGCCTGGCGGCTGCAGCGCGGGGTGCTCGCCGGCTGGGCGGTGGCCTTCGCCCTGCTGGGGGCCATCTTCGGCAGCATCGCCACCAACCTCGGCGACCTGCTCGACAGCGAGGCGGTCCAGGAGCTGTTCCAGCGGCTGGGCGGCACCGACGTCCTCACCGACGCCTTCGTGGCCACCGAGATGGGCTTCGTGGCGCTGTTCGCCGCCGCGTACGGGGTCTCCGCGAGCATGCGGCTGCACAGCGAGGAGCAGTCCGGGCACGCCGAGGTGCTGCTCGCCGGTGCCGTCTCGCGACGGCGCTGGCTGGGCAGCCACGTGGTGGTCGCCGTCCTCGGCACCACCCTGCTGTGCCTGGTGGCCGGGGCCTCGGCCGGGCTGTCGTACGGCCTGGCCAGCGGGTCGCTCGGCAAGGCCGGCCTCCGTCGTCGCCGGGCCTCGTGGCCTACCTGCCCGCGATCTGGGTGATGACGGCCGTGGTGGTCTGGCTGTTCGGCTGGCTGCCGCGGCTGGTCGTCCTCGGCTGGGGGGCCCTGGTGGCCGCGGTGCTGGTGGGGGAGCTGGGGTTGCTGCTCGACCTGCCGCAGTGGGTCCTGGACCTGTCGCCCTTCACCCATGTCCCGCGGATCCCGGGCGAGGACTGGACCTGGGGGGGCTGGCTCGCCGTGCTCGCCGTGGCGATCGGGCTGGCCGCCTGGGGGGCCGCCGGCTTCCGGCGGCGCGACCTCGACACGCCCTAGCGGGACAGCCCCTCGGGCATCGGGACCCGCAGCTCGCCGCAGGCGTGCTCGTACGCCCGCACGAGGTCGTCGGGCACGTGGCCGTCGCAGAGCTGGCCCAGCCGCTCGGCCACCCGGTCGCTGAGCTCGCCGAGCAACCGGGCGAAGGTGGACAGCTCCCGATCGGACCAGTCACGGGTCACCTCGCCGATGAAGGCCAGCCGCACCCGCTGCGTCACCCGGACGACCTGCTCGCCCTCGTCGGTGAGCCGCACCACGGTGCGTCGGCGGTCGGAGGGGTCCTGCTCGCGCACCACCAGCCCCTCGGCCTCCGCCTCGCTCAGCAGCCGGCTGACGGTGGACGGGTCGAGGGTGAGGTACGCGGCGACCTCCTTGACGGTGGCGAGCGACCCCCGCGCAGCCAGCGCGCCGATGGCCTCGCAGGCCATGGTCTTGGCGTAGTCGATGCTGCGGTCGAGCCCGGGGACCGGCAGGGAGTTGCCGGGCGGCTTGGTCATGAAGCGGCGCATCCGCAAGAGGGCCTCGTCGCTGGCCAGCAGGTGCGACTCACGGCTGGGTGCGGGCTCGTCGATCACGTCCGCACCTCCCAAGTTGTCTGTGCGACACACATAGTCTACCGTATCGGTTGTCTGTGCGACACACCAATACAGGAGCACTCATGGGTCGGGTTTCTCGTTGGGCCGTACGTCGGCCGGTCCTCGCAATCGTGGCGTGGCTTGCCGCCGTGCTTGTGGTGTTCGGCGCCGCAGGGACGTTCGGCGGGCAGTACAACGACACGTTCACCCTGCCCGACACCGAGTCGGCCCGCGCGACCGATGTGCTGACCGAGGAGTTCGGGGGATTCGGCGCGCGCACCACGGTCGACATCGTCTACTCGCCGACCACCGGAACGGTGGACGACGCGGCGGTCAAGGCCGCGTACGCCGAGATCAAGGCCGACGTCGAGCAGCTCGAGTCGGTCGAGGCCGTCATCGACCCGTACGGCGACGACCCGCAGGCGCAGGGCGCCATCAGCGAGGACCGCACGGTCGCCCGCTCGACCGTGACCTTCACCGGCGCCCAGGACGAGATCCCGACGGCCGACATCATCGCGCTGAAGGGGGTCATCGAGGACGCCAACTCCGACACCCTCGAGGTGGGCGGCTCCGGTCAGGTGCTCGACTTCGTCGGCGGCGAGCCGCCGTCGTCGGAGGCCATCGGCATCGCGGTCGCGATCGTGCTGCTCATCTTGACCTTCGGCTCGCTGGTCGCGGCCGGGCTGCCGATCCTGACCGCCCTGCTCGGCCTCGGGACGGGCCTCGCCCTGGTGACGGTGGGCGCGCGGTTCCTCGACATCGCCACCTTCGGCCCGACCCTGGCCGCGATGATCGGCCTGGGGGTCGGCATCGACTACGCCCTCTTCGTGATCAACCGGCACCGCCAGGCGGTCCTGGCGGGCCGCGACCCCAAGGACGCGGCGTTCGAGACCGTGGCCACGGCCGGTCGCGCGGTGGTCTTCGCCGGCACCACCGTGATCATCGCGCTGCTCGGCCTCTTCGTGCTCAACATCGACTTCATGGACGGACTGGCCGTGGCGGCCTCGCTCACCGTCCTCACCGTGATGCTCACGGCCGTCACCCTGCTGCCGGCGGTCATCTCGCTGCTGGGCCGCCGCACGTACTCCCTGCGGATGCCCTGGGCGCGCGGGGAGGCGCACCCCGAGGGACGTGCCTTCGCCCGGCACGCCGCGAATATCCAGAAGCGGCCGTGGGCCTGGGGCCTCGGCGCCCTCGCCATCGTGCTCGCGCTGTCCTTCCCGGTGCTCGACATCCGGCAGGGCTTCCCCGACGCCGGCGGCAAGAAGCAGGGCGACATCCAGCGGACCGCGTACGACCTGATCAGCGAGGGCTTCGGCCCGGGGGCCAACGGCCCGTTCATCGTGGTCGCCGAGCTGCCCGAGGGCGGAGACGTCGCCCTGACCGCGCCGCTGGTCGAGGCGCTCCAGTCCGCCGAGGGCGTCGCGTTCGCCTCGCCGGCCAACCCGTCGGAGTCGGGCGCCGCCGCCCTCATCCAGGTGCAGCCGACCACCGGCCCCCAAGACGCGGAGACCGCAGAGCTGCTCGATCGCCTGCGCGCCGACGTGATCCCGCCGGCCGTCGCCGGCACGGGCGTGGTGGCCAGCGTCGGCGGCTCGACGGCGGTCATCGCCGACTTCGGGCAGGTGCTCACCGACGCGCTTCCCCTGCTGCTGACGGTGGTCGTGGGCCTGGGCTTCCTCGCCCTCGTGCTGCTCTTCCGGTCGATCCTCGTGCCGCTGATCGGCGCGGCGACGAGCCTGCTGTCGCTGGGCGCGGCCCTCGGCGCCACCGTGGCGGTCTTCCAGTGGGGCCACCTCAACGAGCTGCTGGGCGTCACCGCGACCGGACCGATCCTGCCGTTCCTGCCGGTGATGCTCTTCGCCATCCTGTTCGGCCTGTCGATGGACTACCAGGTCTTCCTGGTCAGCCGGATGCAGGAGGAGTGGATGCGCACCTCCGACAACCGGGCCTCGGTGCGCCGCGGGCTCGCGGGCTCCGGACGCGTCGTGGCGGTGGCCGCGGCGATCATGGCGAGCGTGTTCCTCGCGTTCGTCGCCGGCGATGACACGACGATCAAGATGTTCGGCCTCGCGCTCGGCATCGCGGTGCTCGTCGACGCCTTCATCATCCGGCTGATCTTCGTGCCCGCGCTGATGACCGTCATCGGCCCCAACTCCTGGTGGCTGCCGGCGTGGCTGGGCCGGATCCTGCCCGCGGTGCACATCGAGGCCGAGGAGCTCGAGGCCGAGGCCGCCGAGATCGCCGACCTCGACCCCGCCGAGCTGACCGGCCGCCGCTGACGAAGACGGGCGGGCGGCGCGGCTAGGGTTCGGCCTCGTGAACGAGGTGGAGATCGGCCGAGGCAAGCGGGCCCGCCCCGCGTACGCGTTCGACGACGTGGCGATCGTGCCCAGTCGGCGCACCCGCGACCCCGAGGAGGTCTCGATCTCGTGGCAGATCGACGCCTACCGCTTCGAGCTGCCGATCATGGCCGCGCCGATGGACAGCGTGATGTCGCCGGACACGGCGATCGCGCTGGGCCGCCACGGCGGCGTCGGCGTGCTCAACCTCGAGGGCCTGTGGACGCGGTACGACGACCCGGAGCCCCTGCTCGACGAGATCGCCGGGCTGGCTGAGGAGTCGGCCACCTCGCGGATGCAGGAGATCTACGCGGCGCCGATCCGCGAGGACCTCATCCAGGCCCGGATCCAGCAGATCCGCGCCGCCGGCGTGACGGTCGCGGCGGCCCTGTCGCCGCAGCGCACGGTGGAGTTCCACGAGGCCGTGGTGGGGGCCGGCGTCGACCTCTTCGTCATCCGAGGCACCACGGTGTCGGCCGAGCACGTCTCGGACCGCGCGGAGCCGCTCAACCTCAAGGAGTTCATCTACGAGCTCGACGTGCCGGTCGTGGTCGGCGGCTGCGCCACCTTCCAGGCGGCCCTGCACCTGATGCGCACCGGCGCCGCAGGGGTGCTGGTCGGCTTCGGCGGCGGCACCGCCCACACCACGCGCTCGGTCCTGGGCGTCTCGGTGCCGATGGCCACCGCGGTGGCCGATGTGTCGGCGGCGCGGCGCGACTACCTCGACGAGTCCGGTGGCCGCTACGTCCACGTGATCGCCGACGGCGGGCTGATGCGCTCGGGCGACGTGGCCAAGGCGATCGCGCTCGGGGCCGACGCGGTGATGATCGGCTCGCCGCTGGCGCGCGCCGCGGAGGCTCCCGGCCGCGGGTGGCACTGGGGCTCGGAGGCCCACCACGCCGAGCTGCCCCGCGGCGAGCGCATGCAGGTCGGCGCCGTCGGCACCCTGGAGGAGATCCTCTTCGGGCCCTCCCGGCTGCCGGACGGGTCGATGAACTTCGTCGGCGCGCTGCGCCGGGCGATGGCCACCACCGGCTACCGCGACCTCAAGGAGTTCCAGCGGGTCCAGGTCGCCGTCCGCCCCTGACGAGCGCGGCTCGCCGGAGGACCAAAGGGTGGTTACCGGCGGGTAACCCATGCCGCACAATGGGCTGATGACCACCGGTCGGCTCGATCCCGCTGAGCGCGCCCGCGCGCTCGACCGCCTGGAGCACGGCGAGGTGGACGTGTTGGTCGTGGGCGGCGGCGTGGTCGGCGCCGGCGCCGCCCTCGACGCCGTCAGCCGGGGCCTGACCGTGGGGCTGCTGGAGCGCCGCGACTGGGCCGCCGGCACCAGCAGCCGCTCCTCGCGCCTCGCCCACGGCGGCCTGCGCTACCTCGAGCAGTTCGAGTTCGGCCTCGTCCACGAGGCCTTGACCGAGCGCGGGCTGCTGCTGGAGACGCTGGCCCCGCACCTGGTGCGCCCGGTGCCGTTCGTGCTGCCGCTGACCAAGGGGTGGGAGCGCCCGTACGTCGGGGCGGGGATCGCGCTGTACGACGTGCTCTCCCGCGTCTCGCGCAAGGGCGGCGCCCTGCCCGGCCACCGCCACCTCACCCGCAAGGCGGCGCTGCGGCTCGCCCCGGCGCTGCGGCCCGACGCCCTGACGGGCGCGATCGGCTACTTCGACGCGCAGATCGACGACGCCCGCCACACCCTCGCGCTGGTCCGGACCGCGGCCGCGCATGGCGCCTACGCCGCCAATGGCGTCGAGGTCACCGGCTTCCTGCGCGACGGCGACCGCGTGGCCGGGGTCGAGGCCCGCGACCTGGCCGCCGGCCGGGCGCTGGAGATCCGGGCCAGGCGGGTGATCGGGGCCACCGGCGTGTGGACCGAGGACACCCGCGCGCTCCTCGGCGGGGCCGACGCCGACGCGTTGCCGGTGCGGCCGAGCAAGGGCGTGCACCTCATCGTCGCCCGCGACCGCATCGACAGCCGGACCGCCGTGATCACGCGCACGCCCACGAGCGTGCTCTTCCTGCTGCCGTGGGGCGAGCAGTGGCTGGTCGGCACCACCGACACCCCCTACGACGGCGACCGCGACGAGCCGGTGGCGACCGAGGCCGACGTCGCCTACCTGCTCGACCAGGCCAACCGCTGGCTCGTCGACCCCCTCACCCGAGAGGACGTCATCGCCGTCTACGCGGGGCTGCGCCCGCTGCTCGCGGGCACGTCGGCCCATCAGCCGGCCGACGACGAGACCGCCCGGCTGTCCCGCGAGCACGCCGTCATCCAGCCGGCGCCCGGCTTCGTGTCCATCGCCGGCGGCAAGTACACGACGTACCGGGTGATGGCCGCCGACGTGGTCGACGCCGCGGTCGAGGGCCTCGCGGGGGACGTCCCGGCAAGCCGCACGGAGTCGCTGCGGCTGGTGGGCGCGGACGGGTTCGCCGAGCTGATGGGCCAGTGCGCGTTCCTCGGCGCCGAGCACGGCCTCACCGAGGCCGAGGTGCGCCGGCTGCTGCACCGATACGGCGGGACCATCGACGAGGTGCTGGCGCCGGTGGCAGCCGACCCAGGCCTCGGTGGGCGGCTCCACCCCGAGTCGCCGGTGCTGCGCTGCGAGATCGTGTACGCCGCGACCCACGAGGGCGCGCTCGGCCTCGAGGATGTGCTGTCCCGGCGCACCCGGTTGGCGTTGCAGGCGCGCGACGGCGGCCGCTCGGTCGTCGCCGAGGTCGCCGCGCTGATCGGACCGGTGCTGGGCTGGGACGCCGACCGTCAGGCCCGCGAGGCCGCCGCGTACATCGTGAGCCCGATCGGGCAGGTGGCCCCGGACGCCGAGGGCCCGCCCAGCCGCCGCGAACCTGCCCGTCTCCACCGTCACCGAAGCCTCCTGAAGGGGCGACCATGACCGCATTGCTGCCCGACCACCCGCCCCTGGCGCCGACCCGCCGGTCGACGAGTCGCCGCTGCTGGATCCGGCCCGCGCCGCGCGGCTCGCCAGCCGGGTGACCGCGTCCCCAAGCGCCCCGCTGCGCGAGGTGCGGTCCCCGGTGAGCGGCCGCCTGGTCGGGCTGCTGCCGCTGTCCAGCGAGGACGACGTCGAGTCGGCGTTCCGCGTCCGCGCGGGCCGCCCAGCGGGGCTGGGCCGAGCGCGGCCTGGCCAGCCGGGCCAGGGCGCTGATGCGCGTCCACGACCTGGTGCTCGAGCGCCGCTCGCGAGATGCTCGACGTCGTGCCTGTACGAGACGGGCAAGGCGCGCCGCCACGGGCTGGAGGAGGTCCTCGACGTGGCGCTGAACGCCCGCTACTACGCCCGCAACGCCCGGCGCCTGCTGGGCACGAAGCGGCGCAAGGGGATCGCGCCGCTGCTCGCGCCGGTCTGGGAGGTCCGCCACCCCAAGGGGGTCGTGGGCGTCATCTCCCCGTGGAACTACCCGATCACCGCTGGCGGCGTCCGACGCGCTGCCCGCCCTGCTCGCCGGCAACGCGGTCGTCATGAAGCCCGACTGGCAGACCACCTTCACCGCCCTCGTGGTGGCCGAGCTGTTGGCCGACGCCGGCATCCCCGAGCAGGTGTTCCAGGTGGTGGTCGGCGACGGCCCGGTCGTCGGGCCGATGGTCGTCGACCGCGCGGACTACGTCTGCTTCACCGGCTCCACCGGGCACCGGCCGCGAGGTGGCCGCAGCGCGCCGGCCGCCCGGCTCAAGGGCTGCCAGCCTCGAGCTCGGCGGCAAGAACGCCGCGATCGTGCGCGCCGACGCCCACCTCGACGCGCACGGTCGAGGCGATGATCCGGGCCTGCTTCAGCAACTCCGGCCAGCTGTGCATCTCGATCGAGCGGATCTACATCCACGACCACGTCTACGACGACTTCACGGCGCGGTTCGCGCAGGCCGTCGACGGCCTGCGGGTCGGCCCCGGGCACGGCTTCGACGTCGAGATGGGGTCGATGATCTCGCCGGCAGCAGCTCGAGCGGACGGCCGCGCACGTCGACGAGGCCGTGGCCAAGGGCGCGCGCGTGCTGGCGGGCGGGGTCGCCGCGCCCCGACCTCGGCCCGCTCTTCTACGCGCCCACCGTGCTGGAGGGGGTCCAGCCCGGCATGGCCGTGTACGCCGAGGAGACCTTCGGCCCGGTGGTCTCGGTCTACCGGGTCTTCGACGACGACGAGGCGGTGCGGCGCGCCAACGACTCCGCGTACGGCCTGAACGCCGCGATCTTCAGCCGCGATGTGCGGGCCAGCCGCCGGCTCGCCCGGCGGATCAACGCCGGCACGGTCAACATCAACGAGGGCTACGGCAGCACCTGGGGCGCCACGGACTCGCCGATGGGCGGCATGGGCGACAGCGGCCTGGGCCGCCGCCACGGCGCCGAGGGCATCCTGAAGTACACCGAGGCGCAGACGATCGCGGCGCAGCGCCTGGTGGGCTTCGGCTACCCGCCGCAGCTTCCGCCTGAGCGGACCGCCGCCTTGCTGGCCGCTCTTCCCAAGGCACTGAAATGGACGGGACGGCGATGAGCACCAGGGAACGCACGCATCGAGCACTACGACGTGATCGTGGTGGGCTCGGGGTTCGGCGGATCGGTGTCGGCCCTGCGGCTGACCGAGAAGGGCTACCGCGTCGCGGTGCTCGAGGCCGGCCGCCGCTTCGCCGACGAGGACTTCGCCAAGACCTCCTGGCGCGCCCGCGACTACCTGTGGGCGCCGAAGCTCGGCCTCAAGGGCATCCAGCGCATCCACGTGCTGCCCGACGTGGTGGTGCTGGCCGGCGCCGGCGTGGGGGGCGGCTCGCTCGTCTACGCCAACACGCTGTACGTGCCGCCGAAGCCCTTCTTCGAGGACCCCCAGTGGTCGGGCATCACCGACTGGGAGGCCGAGCTCGCCCCGTACTACGACCAGGCCCAGCGGATGCTCGGCGTCGTCGCAGAACCCGACGATGACCCCGGCCGACGAGGCGATGTACGCGGTCGCCAAGGAGATGGGCGTCGAGGACACCTTCAAGCTGACCCCGGTCGGCGTGCACTTCGGGGCCGGCCCGGGCGTCGAGAGCCCGGATCCGTACTTCGGCGGCGCCGGCCCGGCCCGCCGCGGCTGCACCGAGTGCGGCGAGTGCATGACGGGCTGCCGCCACAACGCGAAGAACACCCTGCCGAAGAACTACCTCGGCCTCGCCGAGGCGGGGGGCGCCCGGGTGATCCCCGAGGCCACGGTCACCCGGATCGGGCCGCGTGCCGCGGGCGGGTACGCCGTGGCGTACGAGCGCACCGGCGCCTGGGCGGCCAGGGACCCCCGGGTCCTCACCGCCGACCACGTGATCGTGGCGGCCGGCACGTACGGCACCCAGAAGCTGCTGCACCGCATGCGCGGCGAGGGCTGGCTGCCGGGGCTGTCGGCCCGGCTCGGCCACAAGTCGCGCACCAACTCCGAGTCGCTGCTGGGCGCGGTGGCCAAGCGGACCGACCCCGACTACTCCAAGGGCGTGGCGATCACCTCGTCGTTCTTCCCCGAGCCGCACACCCACATCGAGCCGTGCCGGTACGGCCACGGCAGCAACGCGATGGGGCTGCTCGGCACGGTGCTGACCGACGAGGAGCCGGGCGTGCCGCGCCTGCGCACCTGGCTGCGCGCCGTCGTCCGCAACCCCCGCGAGGCCGCCGCGACGCTCAACGTGCGCAAGTGGTCGCAGCGCGGCGTCATCGCGCTCGTCATGCAGACCATCGACAACTCGATCGTGGTCGGCGCGCGACGGAGCCGGCTCGGAGCCTGGAAGCTCACCACGGCCCAGAGCGGCGAGCCGAACCCCACCTGGATCCCGGCCGGCAACGCCGCCGTCCGCCACCTGGCCGAGCACGTCGACGGCCGGCCGATGGGCAACCTCGGCGAGGTCTTCAACGCGCCGATGACCGCCCACTTCATCGGCGGCTGCGTGATCGGGGACTCGCCCGAGACCGGGGTCGTCGACGCCTACCACCGGGCCTTCGGGCACGAGGGGCTGCACATCATCGACGGCTCGACGATCAGCGCCAACCTCGGCGTCAACCCGTCGCTCACCATCACCGCGCAGGCCGAGCGGGCGGTGGCGATGTGGCCCAACAAGGGCGAGCCGGATGCCCGCCCCGCCCTGGGCGAGCCGTACCGCCGGGTCGAGCCGGTGGCGCCCGTTCGCCCCCAGGTGCCCGAGCACGCCTCAGGCGCCCTGCGGCTGCACCCGGTGAGCTAGCCGTCCCCGGGGCAGCGGGCGGGGTTGGCGCGATTCGGCCCCGGTCGAGTTGCCGGGCCCGGGTGGAGGCCGCCTACTGGTGTCGGCGGCCCCCCACCCCCACCCACGCACGGGGGGCCGCCACTCACCTGCCCGGCCCGATACGCCGCGGGTAGGCTCGCGGCTGTGAGCGACCGCGATCTCGTCCTTGTCGTCGACTTCGGGGCGCAGTACGCCCAGCTGATCGCGCGCCGGGTGCGCGAGGCCCGCGTCTACAGCGAAATCGTCCCCTCCTCGATGCCGGTCGCCGACCTGCTCGCCAAGAAGCCCAAGGCGATCGTGCTCTCGGGCGGCCCGAGCAGCGTGTACGCCGAGGGCGCCCCCCAGGTCGACCCGGCCCTGTTCGAGGCGGGGGTGCCGGTCTTCGGCATCTGCTACGGATTCCAGGCCATGGCGGCGGCCCTCGGCGGCGAGGTCGCCCGCACCGGGCTGTCGGAGTTCGGCGGCACCACGCTGACGGTGACCCAGCCGGGTGCGCTGCTCGCCGGGCAGCCCGCCGAGCAGTCGGTCTGGATGTCGCACGGCGACTCGGTCGCCCGCGCCCCCGAGGGGTTCACCGTGCTCGCCTCCTCGGCCGGCGCCTCGGTCGCGGCGTTCGAGGACCTCTCCCGGTCGCTGGCCGGCGTCCAGTACCACCCCGAGGTCATGCACACCCCGCAGGGGCAGGCCACCCTGGAGCGGTTCCTGCACGAGATCGCCGGCTGCGACGCGTCCTGGACGACGGCGGGGGTCATCGACGAGCAGGTGGAGCGGATCCGCGAGCAGGTCGGCGACAAGGACGTGATCTGCGGGCTGTCGGGCGGCGTCGACTCCGCGGTGGCGGCGGCGCTCGTGCATCGCGCCGTCGGCGACCAGCTCACCTGCGTCTTCGTCGACCACGGTCTGCTGCGGGCGGGGGAGGCCGAGCAGGTCGAGCGCGACTACGTCGCGGCCACCGGAATCCGGCTGAAGGTCGTCGACGCCCAGCAGCGGTTCCTCGACGCGCTCGCCGGGGTCAGCGACCCCGAGCAGAAGCGCAAGATCATCGGCCGGGAGTTCATCCGGGTCTTCGAGGCGGCGGCCCGGGAGGTCGTGGCCGAGGCGGGCGCCCACGGCGAGCAGGTCGAGTTCCTGGTGCAGGGCACGCTCTACCCCGACGTGGTGGAGTCCGGCGGCGGCGCCGGCGCCGCCAACATCAAGAGCCACCACAACGTGGGCGGCCTGCCCGACGACCTGCAGTTCGCCCTCGTCGAGCCGTTGCGCACGCTGTTCAAGGACGAGGTCCGGGCGGTCGGCGAGGAGCTCGGCCTGCCCGCCGAGATGGTGTGGCGCCACCCGTTCCCCGGGCCGGGGCTCGCGATCCGGATCGTCGGCGCCGTCGACCTCGAGCGGCTGGAGATCCTGCGCGCCGCGGACCTGATCGTGCGCGAGGAGACCGCCGCCGCCGGGGTGGACCGCGACATCTGGCAGCTCCCGGTGGTGCTGCTGGCCGACGTGCGGTCGGTGGGGGTGCAGGGCGACGGGCGCACGTACGGCCACCCGATCGTGCTGCGCCCGGTGTCGAGCGAGGACGCGATGACGGCCGACTGGTCGCGGCTTCCGTACGACCTGCTCGCGCGGATCTCCACGCGGATCACCAACGAGGTGCGCGAGGTCAACCGGGTGGTGCTGGACGTGACGAGCAAGCCGCCTGGGACGATCGAGTGGGAGTGAGCCCGACCCCGAGCCGCAGCCGAGCACGGCGACGAAGTCAGGAGGCTTGGTGACCACCGACGAGGCGATCGCCTTCGAGCACGAGCACTGCGCCCACAACTACCACCCGCTGCCGGTCGTGATCGCCGCGGGCGAGGGGTCCTGGGTCACCGATGTCGAGGGGCGGCGCTACCTCGACATGCTGTCGGCCTACTCGGCGCTGAACTTCGGCCACCGCCACCCGGCCCTGATCGAGGCCGCCGAGGCCCAGCTCCACCGGCTCACCCTGACCAGCCGGGCGTTCCACAACGACCAGCTCGGCCGCTTCTGCGCCGACCTCGCCCGGCTGTCGCGGCACGATGCCGTGCTGCCGATGAACACCGGCGCCGAGGCCGTCGAGACGGCCATCAAGGTCGCCCGCAAGTGGGGGTACGAGCGCAAGGGCGTCGAGCCGGACCAGGCCGAGATCATCGTCTGCTCCAGCAACTTCCACGGCCGGACCATCACCATCGTCTCGTTCTCCGACGATGCCCTCGCGCACGATCACTACGGCCCCTACACGCCAGGATTCGTCAGCGTCCCCTTCGGCGACATCGACGCCCTGGCGGCCGCGATCACCGAGCGGACGGTCGCCTTCCTCATCGAGCCGATCCAGGGCGAGGCCGGGGTCGTCCTGCCGCCGACCGGGTTCCTCCAGGCCGCCCGCGCCTTGTGCGCGGCGCGTGGCGTGCTGTTCGTCGCCGACGAGGTCCAGTCCGGTCTGGGCCGCGCCGGGGCGACGTTCGCCTGCGACCTGGTCGACGTGCAGCCCGACGTCAGAATCCTGGGCAAGGCGCTGGGCGGCGGGATCCTGCCGGTCTCGGCGGTGACCGCCGACTGGGATGTGCTCGACGTCATCCAGCCGGGCCAGCACGGCAGCACGTTCGGCGGCAACCCCCTCGCGGCGGCCGTCGGCATCGCGGTGGTCGGAGCTGCTCGAGGAGGGCACGCTGCAGGAGCGGTCGCGCCGGCTGGGCGAGCACGCGCTGTCCACCCTGCGCGGCGCCGCGCTGCCGGGGGTCAAGGAGGTCCGCGGCAGCGGCCTGTGGTGGGCGGTCGAGCTGGACGGCACCGGCCGCACCGGCCGCGAGATCAGCCTGGAGCTGCTGGCGCGGGGGATCCTGGCCAAGGACACCCACACCTGGGCGATCCGCTTCGCCCCCCCGCTGGTGGTGTCCGAGGCGGACCTCGACCACGCCCTGGCCACCATCATCGACGTCCTGACCTGACCCGACCCGAGAGCGCACCGCGACCGCGAGTGGAGGCCCGATGGCGATGGAGCCGGACACCAAGGACTGGACCTGGGTGCTCGACCGGCCCTGCCCGCAGTGCGGGTACGACGCCTCGGCCGTCGACCCGCTGAGCGTCGCCGGACGGCTGCGCGCCCAGGAGCCGATCTGGCGGCAGGCGCTGGCCCGCCCGGACGCCGAGCTGCGACCCGCGCCGGACGTGTGGTCGGCGACGGAGTACGCGTGCCACGTGCGCGACGTCGGCCTCCTCTTCGAGGCCCGCCTGCGCCTGATGCTCGCCGAGGACGACCCGCTGTTCGCCAACTGGGACCAGGACGCCACCGCCGTCGCCGAGCGGTACGACCTGCAGCACGCGGCTGATGTCGCCCCCCAGGTCGCCGACGCGCTGGAGTCGCTGGCCGAGGCGTTCGACGCGGTCGCCCCCGAGGAGTGGGCGCGGACCGGCCGGCGCAGCGACGGCGCCTCGTTCACGGTCGGCTCGTTCGCGCGCTACCTGCTGCACGACGTGGAGCACCACGCCTGGGACGTCTCCCGCTGAGCGGGGGGAGGACGGATGCCTGCCCGCGCCAGCCTCGCCGACCTCGGGGTCCGGATCGGCGCGCTGCCGGCCGGCCCGACCAACTCGGTCCTCGACGTCCCCGGCATCGGCCTCGGCCACGCCACGGTGGTCCGCGACGAGCCCGACCCGCCAGCAGGTGCCGGGGTGGCGCGGACGGGGGTGACCGTGCTCGACCCCGGCGGGCGACGTGTGGGCCCGGCCGATCCCGGCCGGGGTCGCGGTGCTCAACGGCGCCGGCGAGCTCACCGGCCGCTCGCAGGTGGAGGAGTGGGGGCTGGTCGAGACCCCCGTGTTCTTGACGGCCACCATGCAGGTCGGCCGGGTGTACGACGCGGCCTGCCGGCTGCTGATGGCCGAGCAGCCGGCGATCGGCGTCGACGACGTGGTGATCCCGGTGGTGGGCGAGTGCGACGACTCGTGGCTGAGCGACCCTCGGGCCGGCCACGTCAGCGACGAGCACGTGGCGGCCGCCTGGTCCGCGGCGCGCGCCTCGGCCGGCTCGCCGGCGCCGCCCGCGCAGGGGGCCGTGGGTGCGGGCACCGGGATGACCTGCCTCGGCTGGAAGGGCGGCATCGGCACGTCGTCGCGGGTCCTGCCCGACGGGCATGTGGTCGGGGTCCTGCTGCTGTGCAACTTCGGCCAGTGGGACCGGCTCACCTTCGACGGCGTCGCGGTGGGCCGCGCCCTCGGCCGCCCCGCCCACCTGGAGCCGCCGCCCGCCGGCTCCTGCCTCGGCGTCGTGGTGACCGACGCCCCGCTCGACGCGGCGGCGTGCGAGCGGCTGGCCCGGCGGGTCGGCCTCGGCCTCGCGCGGGCCGGCTCCACCGCCCACCACTCCTCGGGCGAGCTGTTCCTCGCGCTGGCGACCGGCCTGCGCGCCGAACGGGGCGCCGCCCGCGCTGAGAGCCCCGTTGCAGGGGCGCGCGCTGGACCCGTACTTCGAGGCCGTGGTCGATGCCGCGGAGGAGTCGGTGCTCGGCTGCCTGCTCGCGGCGCAGGACACCGCCGGCCGATCCGGCCGCTCGATCGCCGCCCTCCCGGTCGACCGGGTGCGCGAGATCCTGCGCGCCCACGGCCGGGGCGAGCCCGGCGGGTAGGTTCGTGGCATGCAATTCGACGGTGGCGAGTTCGAGCCCGGCGCCGGGGTCAGCCCCGAGGAGGCCCAGCAGGGCGCCTCGATGGACGTCGTCCGGCTGCGTCGCGCGCTGGAGGAGTTCGTCGACCTCGAGGTCGACGAGGACGGCGACCTGTTCGCCGTGCACGAGCAGGTCCGCTCGTACCTCTTCCTGCGCGAGTCGCAGGGCGGGCGGGTCATCGAGGTCTTCTCGACGCCCGCCACCGCCCTGCGGATCGACCCGGCGCTGTTCCGCTGGGTCGCGACCGCGGCCAACCGCTACCGCTTCGGCGCCCTGTCGGCGTACGTCCGCGACGACGGCCTGGTCAACCTCAACTTCGCCTACTCCGCGCCGTACGACGCGCTCACCGACGACGCGCTGCGGGCCTGTGTGCTGCCGGTGGTGTTCACCGCGGGCGACCTGCACCGCGAGGCGGTCACCCTGTTCAGCGAGGGCTGAGCCTCAGGCCGGCGGCTCGACGCTCGTCGCGGGCCCGCACGCTGCGGCTCACGCCGGTGAGCAGGCCGGCCACGCCGAGGCCGATCAGGCCGGCCGGGCAGCAGCCAGGCGCTGTTGATCGTGACGTCGGTGAGGGCGCCGACCAGGTAGGCGGCGGCCACCGCGAGCACGACCAGCCCGAGCACGAAGGACGTGGGGTCGAAGCGGTGGGTCTTCATGACGGGGCTCCTTCGCTCTGTCAGGGTCAGCTGGCCCAGCCCGACGGATGCGGTCGAGCCGGACCGTCGGGCCCAGGGGCTTGGGGCGCGCTGACGCCCGACTCCTCGATGCCGATGCCGCCTTGGGTCTCAACGGAACCGACGTCGCCGGGGAGGCGCAGCTCGCCGAGCTGGACGCTGGCGGACCACCGCACCGTGATGTCGTCGGGCAGGATCACCGTCAGCTCGCCGGCCCCCAGCTCCGCGCTCACGGCCGGGAGGGTCGCGCCGGCCAGGTCGACGGCCCGCAGGCCGCTCAGGTCGAGGGTGGCCTCGCCGGCGCCCAAGCGGTAGTCCCGGCCCAGGTCGGCCGGGCTGTCCACGGTCCACACCACCGGATTGGACTCAATGGTCCGGTTGCCGGGCCAGGCGGACACCGCGGAGACCAGGGCGGTGATCAAGACCAGCGGGATGGCCAGGAAGACCAGCCAGCGGGCCCGGCCGACCCACGCGCCGACGACGAGGCCGAGGCCCAGCACGGCCAGCGGGGCCGCGAGCATCACCACGGTGCTCACCTCGTACGCCTGGGTGAGGTCGAGGGCGAGCAGCACGCCGCCCACGAGCACCGCCAGGCTCAACGTGATCAGCCCGAGCGAGGAGCGCTCGCGCGGGGGCAGCGGCGGCGGAGGGGGAAGCGGGGGCTCGTACGACGGCGCCGGCGGCGGCCCGTACGCGCCGGAGGAGCCGTCAGGAGCCAGGGTTGGTCGCAAGCACGGCGGTCTCCTGGGTTTGCGCTGGTGAGGCGCCCGGAGGCTGCGAGCCCCAGGCGCCGGGAGGGGTGGGGGACGGGGGTCGCGGCGGAGTTGGAGCGCCGGGTGACCCAGACGATCCCCGCGATGGCCGCGATCAGCAGCAGCAGCCCGAAGTCGGCGCGGAACGGCCAGCCGCCGTCGAAGCCCCAGCCGAAGGCCGCGGGCAGCAGGAGGAGGGCCGCCAGCACGCCGAGGGCGATCACCACCCCGGTGCCGTGGCGGCGGGTGAACTGCTCCAGCCAGGACTCCTGGACGCCCTCCTCGGGGATCAGCGCCCACGCGATGAGGTACAGCAGGATCCCGGCGCCGCCGAAGACGGCCAGGATGGCGACCACGACGCGGAAGACCACCGGGTCGACCCCGGTCGCCCGGCCGAGGCCGCCGCAGACGCCGGCCACCACGCGGTTGTCGCGGGTGCGGCGCAGGGGGTTCCTCGGCTGCGGGCCGGGTGGCGGGGGGGACGGGGAGAGGGGGGCGAAGGCGGGTGTCTCGGTCATGGCTTCAGCGTCCCGCCGCGCGGCCCCGGACGGACCCGGCGCGAGCCCCTGAGCCGGCACCCTGAGCGCGACCCTGACCCGGTTCAGGGGGCGGGTGGCGCGCGTTCGGGGCCGGTCCTGCGCGACGATGGGACCGCCATGACCGCCCCCCCGCACCGCCGGCCCACGCCCGGCCCCCCCGCCCGCCGTTGCGGCGCGCGGTCGACGGGCGCTGGGTGGCCGGGGTCGCCCGCGGGCTGGCGCTTCACCTCGGTGTCGACCCCTGGGTCATCCGCGCCGCCTTCGTCCTCGCGGCGTTCTCCGGCGCGGGCGTGATCGCGTACGCGGCCTTCTGGGCCGTGGTGCCCCTCGACACGCGGCCGGACAGCGGGTCTGCCGCCGCGCGTGGGCTGCGGCCCGATCCGCTCGGGACCCGCCGGTAGGGCCGGGCCAGAGCCCCGCGTCCGGGCGAGGAGCGCCGCGATCTGGTCGGCCTGCTGGGGCTGGCGGCCGTCACGGTCGGCGGCCTGCTGCTGCTGCGCCAGGCGGGGCTCGAGGTCGCGGGCGCCGCGGTTCCCTTCGTGGTCGCGGCGACCGGTGTCGCCGTCCTCTGGCGGCTGGCCGACGACGCCCAGCGGCGGCGCGTGGTGGAGGCGACCGCCGGGTTGACCCAGCCGGTGGGCGAGGGGGCGCCGCGCTGGGCCGGCTGGGCGCGGCTCCTGCTCGGCGTCGTGCTGCTGGCCGCGGGCGCGGGGGTCTTCTTCGCCTCCCGCGGCGGGATCGGCGCGGCGACGACGGCGGTGCTCGCCGTGCTCGTGGCGCTCGCCGGGCTGCTCGTCGTGGCCGGCCCCTGGCTGTACCGCCTGGTCCGCGAGCTGGCCGACGAGCGGGCCGAGCGGATCCGCTCGCAGGAGCGCGCCGACCTCGCCGCCCACGTGCACGACTCGGTGCTGCAGACCCTGACCCTGATCCAGCGCCGCGCCGACGACCCGCGCGAGGTCGTCCGGCTGGCCCGCGCCGAGGAGCGCGAGCTGCGGCAGTGGCTGTACCAGCCCGCGGCGGAGCGGTCCGACTCGGTGTCGGGGGCCCTCGACCGGCTCGCGGCGGAGGTCGAGGACGACCACGGGGTCGCCGTCGACGTCGTCTGCGTCGGCGACGCCTCGGTCGACGAGCGGCCTGGAGGCGCTCGCTCCAGGCGGCGCGCGAGGCGATGGTCAACGCCGCCAAGTACGCCGCGTCAGACGGCCCGGTGTCGGTGTACGCCGAGGTCGAGCCCCACGAGGTCTCCGTCTTCGTCCGCGACCGCGGTCCCGGCTTCGACCTCGCCGCCGTGCCCGCCGACCGGATGGGCGTGCGGGAGTCCATCATCGGACGCATGGAGCGGGCGGGCGGCCGCGCCGAGGTCCGCACGTCGCCCGGTGAGGGGTGCGAGGTGCGGCTGTCGATGCCGCGTGGCGAGGAGGGCCCAGTGACCGACGAGGGGCCGAGGAGCAGGCCCGGCCCGCCGAGGGTCGTGCTGGTCGACGACCACCGGATGTTCCGCACGGGCGTCCGCACCGAGCTGGGCGACGCGGTCGAGGTCGTCGGCGAGGCCGGCGACGTCGACCAGGCGGTGATCGTGATCACCGCGACCCAGCCCGACGTCGTGCTGCTCGACGTCCACCTGCCGGGCGGCGGCGGCGCCGAGGTGATCCGCCGGGTCGCGCCCGACGCTGCCCGACGTGCGGTTCCTCGCGCTGTCGGTCTCCGACGCCGCCGAGGACGTCATCGCGACGATCCGGGCCGGCGCGCGCGGCTACGTCACCAAGTCGATCTCCGGGCCCGAGCTCGCCGAGGCGATCCGCCGGGTGGCCGAGGGCGACGCGGTGTTCTCCCCGCGGCTGGCCGGGTTCGTGCTCGACGCGTTCCGCGGCTCGCCGACGCCGGCGTCGGCCGACGCGAGCTCGACCAGCTCTCGCCCGCGTGAGCGCGAGGTGATGCGGCTCATCGCCCGCGGCTACGCCTACAAGGAGATCGCCAAGGAGCTGTTCATCTCGATCAAGACCGTCGAGACCCACGTCTCGGCCGTGCTGCGCAAGCTGCAGCTGTCGAACCGCCACGAGCTGTCCCGCTGGGCCGCCGACCGCGGCGTGGTGTGACGCGGCTAGCGTTTGGCCATGGAATTCGTCGAACACGTCTTGGTCTTTGTGCACTTCCTCGGCCTCGCGGCACTCATCGGCGGCGCCTTCGTCGCAGATCACCGCCTCCGACAAGGTGGTCAACCGCGCGATGCTGGACGGGCCCTCACCCAGCTGGTCACCGGCATCGCCTTGGTCGGCGTGATCCAAGGCGCCCTGGACGAGGAGCTCAACAACGCCAAGGTGGGCGTCAAGCTGGTCGTCCTGCTGGTGATCGTCGGGCTGTCGTGGGTCAACCGCAAGAAGCCCAGCATCCCGACCGGGATCTGGGCGACGATCCTCGGGCTGGCCGTCCTGAACGTGGGGATCGCCGTCTTCTGGTGAGCCGTCCCTTTCGGTGACTCCGGTGGCGATCCCGCCGGGGCCAGGTCAGCCGGTCGCCACCACGCGGAAGGCCTCCGCCAGCCGGCCCTCCGGCAGTCCCGCGTCGAGGGCGACCCGCTCGGCCCAGCCGCGGATGAACCCCTCCAGGTCCTCCATGTGCCCGGTCTGCGACTCGTGCGCGCGCAGCGCGGCCACCTTGCGGTCGAACGTGTCGGTCACATCGACGTGGTGCGTGGGGTGCGGCGTGGCCATCAGCCACACCTCGCGCACGGTCCACGGCTCAAGCCCCTCCTCGGCGAGCAGATCGGTCATCGCGAACGGGTTGCGCGCATCGGGGTAGACGGCCTGCATCGCCGCCTCGCCGGCCGCCAGGTGGTCGGGGTGGGACGCGGCGATCCGGTCCCAGTTGCGCTCCGGCGACTGGATGAGCATCCGGTCGGGTCGGACCTGCCGGATCACCCGCACGATCTCCTTGCGCAGGTCGAACGTCGCCTCGAGCCGGCCGTCGATGTGGCCGAGGAAGCGGATGTCGCGGACACCGAGCGCCACCCCGGCGGCGGTCTGCTCGGCCCGCCGGATGCGGGGGATCTGCTCGCGGGGCACGTCGGGGTCGGCCCCGCCGGCCTGGCCGTCGGTGCAGATGCAGTACGCCACCTCGATCCCGGCGTCGACCCAGCCGGCCACCGTGCCGCCCCCGCCGAAGTCGACGTCGTCGGGATGCGCGGTGACGACCAGCACGCGTTGGACCTCGGAGTCGTGGAGCACAGCCGTCCTCTCAGCCGTCGGCGTTGATGCGTCGGGCGGGTGAAAGCCTAGGCGCCTGCTCAAGCGGCCGCGACTGACGACCGATCTAGGAGTTGTGAACCCGTGGAAGGGTCGCGCCCTGGCGCGCCCGTTGGCTGCCGTGATCGCGGTGAGCCTCTGCGTGGCGCTGGCGCCCCTGGCCGGGGTTTCGCCGGCCCAGGCTGCCGTGGCCCCTTCGTCCCCTGCGTTCGCCCGCTCGATCGACGGCTACCCGCGCTACGAGGCTCCCGCCGTGTGCGCTCCCACGGACAAGCCAGGCCCGCAGACCCTGCGCGCAGTACTGCAGCAGACCTATGGGTCGCGGTCGTTCGGCATCTCCCGGGCGTGCTCGGGGTCGGCGACCAGCGACCACCACGAGGGGCGCGCGCTCGACTGGATGGTCAATGCCGCGGACCCGGTCCAGCGGGACACCGCCGACACCTTCATCGCCTGGCTGCTCGCCCCCGACCAGTACGGCAACCAGCACGCGATGGCCCGCAGGCTTGGCCTGGCGTACATCATCTGGAACACCCAGATGTTCCGGTTGTACGACGTGGGCCGCGGCTGGCAGCCGTACACCGGGTCCAGCCCGCACACCGACCACGTGCACTTCAGCTTCTCCTGGGCCGGCGCCCGCGCCCAGACCAGCTGGTACGGAGGCCGTCCCGACTGCTACGTGCCTCCCACGCCCGCCGCTCCAGCGGCCTTGGCTGCGACCGGGCTCGGCTTCACCGCTCTGGCTCCCGTCCGGCTCGTGGACAGCCGAGCCGGGCAGGGCACCGAGGGCGCCTGCCGGTTGGGCCCCAGCGGCCGGCTTGACATCCCCGTGCTGGGCGTCGGCGGGGTGCCCGCCGGAGGGGTGGCCGCGGTCGTTCTCAATGTGACCGCAGTGGACGCCCTGGGCGACACGTACCTGGGGGCCTACCCAGCGGGCGCTCGCTGGCCGGGGACATCGTCGGTCAACGCAGCGGCTGGATCGACGGCCGCAGCCCTCGTGGTCGCCCCTCTCGGCACAGACGGGAAGGTCAGCCTGGTCAACGGTGCCGGGCGGGTGGACGTCGTCGTCGATCTCGTCGGCTACCACGCCGCGGATGGCTCGGGCCAGCTGTTCGAGCCCGTCAGCCCGACCCGGGTCCTCGACAGCCGCGAGGGGGCGGTGCTGGCCTCCGGTGAGACGCGCTCCATTCCGCTGAGCGGCCTGTACGGAGTCCCGTCCGACGCAACCGCCGTGGTCGTCAACGTCACGACCACGGAGGCATGGTGGGGGCCGGGGTACGTGACGGTCACCCCGGGCGGGGGCAACCGGTCCGCCACGTCCTCGGTCAACCTGGACGCGAGCCGCGACGTCAGCAACCGCGTCTACTCGGCCCTGGGGAACGGCGCCTTGGACATCTACGTCTCGCAGCGGACGCACGTCGTGGTCGACCTCGTCGGTTGGTTCGGTCCCAGCGGCTCCCGCCGCTACTACCCGGTGAGCCCGGCACGGCTGTTCGACAGCCGGGCCAGCGGCGCGGCTGTCCGGCCGCTCACGAACCAGGTCCAGAGCGTCACCGTGGGAGGCCGCGCGGGCGTGCCCGCGGCGGCGGCCGCCGTGGTGATGACGTTCACCGGGACTGAGTCGGCCCAGTCAACGTGGGCGGCGGGATGGCCCGCGGACCAGCCCTGGCAGGGGACCTCGGACCTCAACCTGCCTCCCACTCGGGCCGTCGCCAATCTCCTGGTGGCCCCCCTCTCGCCAGG
This sequence comes from uncultured Actinomycetota bacterium, assembly GCA_963818455.1. Taxonomy (GTDB): domain Bacteria; phylum Actinomycetota; class Actinomycetes; order CAVWCF01; family CAVWCF01; genus CAWFSE01. Next base: position 56,918 of record CAWFSE010000006.1, on the reverse strand, counting down.
CGGGGCGATGGCGCTGCAGTCCGGAGGCGGCACCGCGCAAGCCATTGGCGATGTGCTGGGGTACTTCCGGTAGGTCCAGCGCCGCGACGGATTGCGTCAGGCCCCGCACCTAGACTCGGGGGCACCGTGAGCGCCCTCTTCGACCTGCCCGAGGCGGCCCCGCCAGCCGGCGCCCGAGCAGACCCGCCCGACCGCCGCGGGGCCGTGCGCGATCCCGAGGCGCTGCTGGCCGGGCTCAACCGGCCGCAGCGGGCGGCCGTCGTCCACGAGGGCTCGCCCGCTGCTGATCGTCGCCGGCGCCGGGCTCGGGCAAGACCCGGGTGCTCACCCACCGGATCGCCTACCTGCTGGCCGCGCGCGGGCGCGCAGCCGGGCGAGATCCTCGCGATCACCTTCACCAACAAGGCCGCCGGCGAGATGAAGGAGCGGGTCGCCGCGCTCGTCGGGCCCGCGCGCCCGGGCGATGTGGGTCTCGACGTTCCACTCCGCCTGCGTGCGCATCCTGCGGCGCGAGGCACGAGCGGCTCGGGCTGCACCGTCGTCGTTCTCGATCTACGACGCGGCCGACTCGCAGCGGCTGATGACCGCTGGTCTGCCGCGAGCTCGACCTCGACCCGAAGCGCTACCCGCGCGCGTCGGTCTCGCGCCCAGGTCTCGCAACCTGAAGAACGAGCTGATCGACCACGAGGCGTTCGCCGCGCCGGGCCGCCGACCACCTCGAGAAGACGCTCGCCGAGGCGTACGCGCTCTACCAGCGCGCGGCTGCGCGAGGCGCAACGCGCTCGACTTCGACGACCTGATCATGACGACGGTCCACCTGCTGCAGGCCTTCCCGGACGTCGCCGAGCACTACCGGCGCCGGTTCCGGCACGTCCTGGTCGACGAGTACCAGGACACCAACCACGCGCAGTACGTCGCTGGTCGCGCGAGCTGGTCGGCGCCGGCGACCGACGGGCCGTGCCGCCGGCCGAGCTGTGCGTCGTCGGCGACGCCGACCAGTCGATCTACGCCTTCCGCGGCGCGACGATCCGCAACATCCTGCGAGTTCGAGCGGACTACCCCGACGCCGCAGACGATCCTGCTCGAGCAGAACTACCGCTCGACGCAGACCATCCTGACCGCCGCCAACGCCGTGATCGCGCGCAACACCGACCGCAAGCCGAAGCGCCTGTGGACCGACGCCGGCGACGGCGAGCCGATCGTCGGCTACGTCGCCGACAACGAGCACGACGAGGCCGCCTGGGTCGCCCAGGAGATCGACCGGCTGCGCGACGAGGGCGCCGCCCGCCCGGCGGACGTCGCGGTCTTCTACCGCACCAACGCGCAGTCCCGGGTGTTCGAGGAGGTCTTCATCCGGGTCGGCCTGCCGTACAAGGTCGTCGGCGGCGTGCGCTTCTACGAGCGCAGGAGGTCCGCGACGCGCTGGCCTACCTGCGGGTGGTCGCCAACCCCGAGGACACGGTCAGCCTGCGCCGGATCCTCAACACCCCGCGCCGCGGGCATCGGCGACCGGGCCGAGGCGTGCGTCGAGGCGCTCGCCGCGCGGGAGCGGATCTCCTTCGGCGCGGCGCTGCGCCGGGCCGACGAGGCGCCCGGCCTCGCCACCCGCTCGCTGACGGCGATCGAGGACTTCGTCGCGCTGCTCGACGAGTCGCTGCGCACGCTGGCCGAGGCCGGCACGGGCCCGGCGGAGGTGCTCGGAGGCGCGTGCTCGACCGACCGGCTACCTCGCCGAGCTGCGAGGCGAGCCGCGACCCGCAGGACGAGGCGCGGGTCGAGAACCTCGAGGAGCTCGTCGGCGGTGGCCCGCGAGTTCGAGCGAGGCGCGCGCCGGCGGAGGGCGAGCCGGCCACCTCGCCGACTTCCTCGAGCAGGTCGTCGCTGGTCGCCGACGCCGACCAGATCCCGGACGCCGACGCCGACGCCGACGGCGTCGTCACCCTGATGACGCTGCACACCGCCAAGGGCCTGGAGTTCCCGGTGGTGTTCCTCACCGGCCTGGAGGACGGCGTCTTCCCGCACCTGCGCTCGCTCGGCGACCCCAAGGAGCTCGAGGAGGAGCGCCGGCTGGCCTACGTCGGCATCACCCGGGCCCGGCAGCGGCTGCTACCTGTCCCGGGCCGTGATCGCGCTCGGCGTGGGGGCGCCCCGCAGTACAACCCGCCGTCGCGGTTCCTCGACGAGATCCCCGCCGAGCTGGTCCGCTGGGAGCGCGAGGAGTCCAGCGTCTCGGTCGGCGCCCGCCGGGGCGGCGATGGCCCAGCGGCCGGCGACCCGCACCGCCGGCAACCGCCCGGTGGTGGCGCTGCAGCCCGGCGACCGGGTCAGCCACGACACGTTCGGGCTGGGCACCGTCGTGTCGACCGCCGGGGCCGCGGACAAGGCGGAGGCCACCATCGACTTCGGGGCCTCGGGCGCCAAGCGGCTGCTGCTGCGCTACGCCCCGGTCGAGCGGCTCTAGAGCCGCACGCCGCGTTTGGCGAGGAAGTCCCGTGGGTCGACCAGGCCCCCGCCGACCTCGGCCTCGAAGTGCAGGTGCGGCCCGGAGGAGTTGCCGGTCTGGCCCACGGTGCCGATCGGCTGGCCGGCGGTCACCGAGCCCGCCTTGACCTTGATCGAGGACAGGTGGGAGTACGAGGTCACCGATCCGTCGGCGTGGCGGATCTCGACGCGGTTGCCGTACCGGCCCTTGCCGCCGGCGAAGACGACCTGGCCGGCGGCGACCGCCGTCACGGTGCTGCCCCTTGGCGCGGTGAGGTCCTGCCCGGTGTGCTTGCCGCTGCTCCACTGCCCGCCGCTTCGGCCGAAACCGGCGCTGACCCGGTAGCCGCCGGGTAGCGGCCGGGTCCAGCGCTGGGCCGACCGGCTGGCCTCGGCGGCGGCGGCCTCGCGTTGGGCCTGCGCCGCGGCCGCAGCCGCGGCGGCCTCCGCCGCCTGCCGGGCGGCCTCCTCGGCCGCGATCCGGGCCTGCTCGGCGGCGATCGCCGCCTGCAGCTCGCCCACCCGCCGGGTCAGCGTGGCGTCCTCGGCTGGTGGCCAGGGCGACGGCCTCGACACGCAGTTCGGCGGCGGTGGGGGCGGCGACCTGCGAGGGCTGCGGCCGGGGTGGTGACGACGAGGCAGGGCGCCTGCCGCGGTGATCGCCACGGCGACCCGGGTCGAGGCGCGCTCGACTGCTCCCCCAGCTGATCCGCACGGGCTCCACGATGACCGATGGGGGCCGTTCGAGCCAAATCCGCGTCCATTAGGCTGGGCCCACCGCGGACGACGCGCGCCGCGCGAGCGAGCGACCCAGGGAGGCCGGCGTGAGCACCCCCAGCCCCACCCCGCACCGGGCCGGACCGATCCGGGTGGTGGTCGCCAAGCCGGGGCTGGACGGGCACGACCGCGGGGCGAAGGTGGTGGCCCGCGCCCTGCGCGACGCCGGCATCGAGGTCGTCTACACCGGCCTGCACCAGACGCCCGAGCAGATCGTCGAGACGGCGATCCAGGAGGACGCCGACGCCGTCGGCCTGTCGATCCTGTCCGGGGCCCACATGACGCTGTTCCCGCGCGTGGTCGAGCTGCTGCGGGCGCGAGGCGCCGACGACATCGTGGTCTTCGGCGGCGGCATCATCCCCGACGACGACATCGCCCGGCTTGAGGCGGCTGGGGTGGCCAAGGTCTTCACCCCCGGGCACCACGACGCAGGAGATCGTGGACTGGGTCCGGGCCACGTCTCGGCGGCGGCCGACACCCGCCGCTCGGCTGCGGCCGGGATCGGCAACTGCCGCGCGGGCACGCCCTGGGCGACGTGCCGCACCGGCCGCGCGCCTCGGCGGGCTAGGGTCGAAACAGCCGACCTTCGCGGCAGTGGGTTCGGGTCACGACGGGAGGCGACGCGTGGACCTGTACGAGTACCAGGCCAAGAGCTGTTCGCGGCGCACGGCGTGCCCACCCAGGCGCGGTGAGGTCGTGACCACGGCCGCCGAGGCCCGGGCGGCCGCCGAGCAGCATCGGCGGGCACGGTCGTCGTCAAGGCGCAGGTCAAGACCGGTGGCCGCGGCAAGGCCGGCGGCGTGAAGCTCGCCACCACGCCCGAGGAGGCCGCCGAGAAGGCCGAGGCGATCCTCGGCCTGGACATCAAGGGCCACATCGTCGGCAAGGTGCTGGTCACCCCGGCCGCCGACATCGCCGAGGAGTACTACGTCTCGTTCCTGCTCGACCGCGCCAACCGCACCTACCTGGCGATGGCCAGCGTCGAGGGCGGCATGGAGATCGAGCAGCTGGCCGTCGAGCGGCCCGAGGCGCTGGCCAAGATCCCGGTCGACGCGATCACCGGCGTCGACGACGCCAAGGCCGCCGAGATCGGCGACGCCGCCGGCTTCGCCGCCGACATCCGCGACCAGGTGATCGACATCCTCAAGGCGCTCTGGGTGGTCTTCATCGCCGAGGACGCCACCCTGGTCGAGGTCAACCCGCTGGTGCAGCACCCCCGACGGCCAGATCGTCGCCCTCGACGGCAAGGTCACCCTCGACGACAACGCCGACTTCCGCCACCCCGACCACGAGGCGCTCGTCGACAACGCCGCGACCGACCCGCTCGAGCTCGCGGCCAAGGAGAAGGGCCTGAACTACGTCAAGCTGCGACGGCGAGGTCGGCATCATCGGCAACGGCGCCGGCCTGGTGATGAGCACGCTCGACGTGGTCGCCTACGCCGGCGAGGAGTTCGGCGGCGTCAAGCCGGCCAACTTCCTCGACATCGGCGGCGGCGCCAGCGCCCAGGTGATGGCCGACGGGCTGGAGATCATCCTGGGCGACCCCGACGTCAAGGCGGTCTTCGTCAACGTCTTCGGCGGCATCACCTCGTGCGACGCGGTCGCCAACGGGATCGTGCAGGGCCTTCGAGATGCTCGAGTCGCAGGGCAAGACCCCGGACAAGCCGCTCGTCGTCCGCCTCGACGGCAACAACGCCGAGGTGGGCCGGCGGATCCTCGACGAGGCCGAGCACGACCTGATCGAGATGGTCGACACCATGGACGGCGCCGCGCGCCGCGTGGCCGAGCTCGCCGCCGCGGCGAAGGAGTAGGGGACAGCAGCGATGGCGATCTTCCTGACCGCAGAGTCCAAGGTCATCGTCCAGGGCATGACCGGCGCCGAGGGCAGCAAGCACACCCAGCGGATGCTGGACTCCGGCACCAACATCGTGGGCGGGGTCAACCCCGGCAAGGCCGGCGAGACGGTCGACTTCGAGGGCGCGACGCTGCCCGGTCTTCGGCACCGTCGCCGAGGCGGTGGCCGCGACCGGCGCCGACGTCTCGGTGGTCTTCGTGCCGCCGGCGGTCACCAAGGCCGCGGTCGTCGAGGCCGTCGACGCCGGCGTGCCGCTGATCGTGGTGATCACCGAGGGCGTCCCGGTCCAGGACACCGCGGAGTTCTTCCAGTACGCCCAGAACGCCGGCGCCAGCCGGATCATCGGCCCGAACTGCCCCGGCCTCATCAGCCCCGGGAAGTCCAACGCCGGCATCATCCCGGCGGACATCAGCCACGCCGGCCGGATCGGCCTGGTCTCCAAGTCCGGCACGCTGACCTACCAGATGATGTACGAGCTGCGGGACCTCGGCTTCTCCACCTGCGTCGGCATCGGCGGCGACCCGGTCATCGGCACCACCCACATCGACTGCCTGCAGGCCTTCCAGGACGACCCGGAGACCGACGCGATCGTGATGATCGGCGAGATCGGCGGCGACGCCGAGGAGCGGGCGGCCGCCTACATCGCCGAGCACGTCACCAAGCCGGTGGTCGGCTACGTCGCGGGCTTCACCGCCCCCGAGGGCAAGACGATGGGCCACGCCGGCGCGATCGTGTCCGGCTCGGCCGGGCACCGCCCAGGCCAAGAAGGACGCGCTCGAGGCCGTCGGCGTCAAGGTCGGCAAGACGCCGAGCGAGACGGCCCGGCTGATGCGCGAGATCATCGCCTCGCTCTGACCCTCGGCGCGGCATCCCCGTGCTGGGGCCGGTCCCTTGCGACCATGGGCGAGTGCCCGCCTTGCGTCTGCCCGCCGCCCTGAAGGCGCCCGCTGGCGGCTGCGGCAGCCCGGTCGGAGCCGCGCCCGCCCCGCACCCCGGTGGCCGCGGGGGTCCTGGCGGCGCTGCTCGCCGCGGGGCTGACCGGCGGGGTGGCCCTCGGGCTGGCCGCGTTGTCCGCCTGGGCGGGCGGCTGGGCCGGCCCCTCACCCTGGCGGGCGTCCGCCCTCGGCTGGTTGGTGGCCCAGCGGGTCCCGATCCAGGTGGCGGTGTCCGTCGACGAGCAGGGCGCGCGGACGGCCACGCTCGTGCTGGCCCCCCTGCTGGCGATGGCGCTCGTGGTGCTGGCCCTGGCCGCCGCCGGGCGCTGGGCGGCCCGCTCCGCCGCGCTTCAGACGTGGGCGGACGCGGGCCGGGCGCTGGCCGCGTGCGCGGCGACGTACGCGGCGCTGGCGGCCGCGGTCGCGGCGCTGGCCTCCACCCCGGCGGTGGAGGCGCTCCCCGCGCCGTGCGGCGGCCGCGGGCGCCCTGCTCGCCCTGGCCGGCGCCGGGTCGGGGATCGCGACCGCCCCCGGATTGCGGGCGGACCTGCGCCGCCGGATGCCGGCCGCGATCCTTCCCATGGTCCGAGCCGCGACGGCGGGCCTCGCGGTCCTCGTCGGCGGCGGCGCGCTCCTCCTCGCCGGGTCGCTGATCGCCCACTGGTCCGACGTCGACGCCGTGCGCCAGGCGGTCGCGCCGGGGGGCGGGGCAGCCCTGGCCTTGGCCGTGCTGGGCGCGGGCGTGGTGCCGAACGCCGTGCTCTGGGCGGCGGCGTACGCCGTGGGGCCCGGCTTCGCGCTCGGGGCCGGCACCTCGGTCGCCCCGGGCGGGGTGGCGCTGGATCAACTGCCCGCCTTCCCGCTGCTCGCCGCGCTGCCCGATGTGGGCCCGGCGCCGGCCTCGTCGCTGCTCGCCTTGGTCGTGCCGATCGCCGCGGGCGTGGTCGTCGGCCTGGTGCTCGTACGGCGGCTGGTGGCCCTCGGGCCGACCCGTCCCGAGCGCGCCGCCGCTGCTGGCGGCGGCGGCCGGGGCCGCGGCCGGCGTGTGGCTGGCGCTGCTGGCCGCGCTGTCGGGCGGATCCCTCGGGGCGCAGCGGCTCGCCGAGATCGGCCCGGACGCCGCGCGGGTCGCGTTGATCGCGGCGCTCGAGGTCGGGGTCGTGGCGGCCGCCACCGCGTGGGAGGCGCCGCGGATGTCCGCGCGGTGGGAGGTCTGGCGGGAGGCCCGCGCCCTCGCGCCAGGCGGAGCGCGCGGCGGTCGTGGCCGCGAGCCGTCCAGGAACCGGAGGCGCCCGCGCCGTCCGCCGCGCCGCCGAGGCGCCCGCCGGCCCGGCCGGCCGGCTCATCGCCCGCGCCGCGAAGCGGGTCCGGCAGGCCGGCGCCGCAGTCGCCCAGGCCGCCGACCAGGCGGTCGGCGCCGCCGTCGACGGGGTCGAGCACCCCCAGGCCATCGATCTGCGCGAGGCCCCTGCGGCGGACCGGGCCGAGGGCGATCCGGCGGACAGCCCAACCGACCGGGTCCACCTGACACCGGCCCACCTGACGCCGCAGGTACGCTCCGGCGCGTGACCGCCCGCCTCGTCGTCCTGCTCTCGGGCGCGGGCAGCAACCTCGCGGCCCTGATCGAGGCCGCCGCGGACCCGCCGTACGGCGCCTCGGTCGTGGCCGTCGGGGCCGACCGCGCCGGCACGGGCGGCGCCGCCAAGGCGCTGGCCGCGGGGATCCCGGTCTTCGAGGTCGCCCCCGCCGCCTACGCCGGCCGCGAGGCCTGGAGCGCCGCGCTCGCCGAGCAGGTCGCCGCCCACCGGCCCGATCTGGTGGTCTCCGCCGGACTCATGCGGATCCTGTCGCCGCAGTTCGTCGCGCGCTTCCCGGTCGTCAACACCCATCCGGCGCTGCTGCCCGCGTTTCCCGGGGCGCACGCCGTGCGCGACGCCCTCGCGTACGGCGTCGCGGTCACCGGGTGCACGGTGCACTGGGTCGACGCCGGCGTGGACACCGGGCCGGTGCTCGCGCAGGCGGCGGTCGCGGTCGCAGCCGGACGACGACGAGGACACGCTGCACGAGCGGATCAAGGCGGTGGAGCGCCCGCTCCTCGTCGAGGTGGTCGGCCGGCTGGCCCGCGAGGGCTGGACGGTCGAGGGCCGAAGGACGCGCTACGGACACGCGGGAGACGCAGATGGCTGGCCAGCACCCCACGGGGTCCGAGAGCCCTCGTGAACGAGGACCTGCGCCCGATCCGGCGCGCCCTGGTGAGCGTGTACGACAAGACCGGGCTCGCCGAGCTGGCGCAGGCGCTGCACGCCTCCGGGGTCGCCCTGGTCTCGACCGGGTCCACGGCCGCGCGGATCGCCGAGGCGGGCGTCCCGGTCACGGCGGTCGAGGAGCTCACCGGCTTCCCGGAGTGCCTGGACGGGCGGGTCAAGACCCTGCACCCGAAGGTGCACGCCGGGATCCTCGCCGACCTGCGGCTGCCCTCCCACCGCGCGCAGCTGGCCGAGCTCGGCGTCGAGCCGTTCGACCTCGTGGTGGTCAACCTCTACCCGTTCGCGGAGACCGTCGCCTCGGGCGCGGCGCCGGACGCCTGCGTCGAGCAGATCGACATCGGCGGGCCGTCGATGGTGCGGGCCGCCGCCAAGAACCACCCCAGCGTGGCGTGTCGTCACCTCGCCCGGGCAGTACGACCAGGTCGTCGGGGCGCTGGGCGCCGGCGGCTTCACCCTCGCCCAGCGCCGGCGGCTGGCGGCCGAGGCGTTCGCGCACACCGCGTCGTACGACGTGCAGGTCGCGTCGTACCTGGGCAGCGTGGTGGGCGCCCGATCCGGCCGGCGAGGCCTTCCCGACGTGGCTCGGCGCGACCTGGGACCGCGCGGCCGTCCTGCGGTACGGCGAGAACCCGCACCAGCAGGCGGCGCTCTACACGACCCGCGAGCGGCGGCCCGGCCTCGCGCTCGCCGACCAGCTGCACGGCAAGGAGATGTCGTACAACAACTACGTCGACGCCGATGCCGCCTGGCGCGCCGCGTGGGACCACGACGAGCCCGCGGTCGCGATCATCAAGCACACCAACCCCTGCGGCATCGCGATCGGCGCCGATGTGGCCGAGGCCTACGGCCGCGCGTTCGACTGCGACCCGGTGTCGGCGTTCGGCGGCGTGGTCGCGGTCAACCGCCCGCTGACCGCGGCGATGGCCGCGGCGATGGCGGAGGTCTTCACCGAGGTGGTGATCGCGCCCGCGTACGACGACGAGGCGCTGGCGCTGCTGACGGTGAAGAAGAACGTGCGGCTGCTGCGCTGCGACGCGCCCGCGGGCCGGGGCGGGGTGGAGCTGCGGCTGGTGTCGGGCGGCGCGCTGATGCAGCAGGTCGACGCCCTGACCGCCCCCGGCGACGACCCGGCGGCCTGGACGCTGGCGTGCGGCACGCCGGCCGACGCGGCCACGCTGCGCGACCTCGCCTTCGCCTGGCGCGCGTCCCGCGCGGTGAAGTCCAACGCGATCGTGGTGGCCCGCGAGGGCGCGACCGTCGGGGTCGGCATGGGCCAGGTCAACCGGGTCGACTCCGCGCGGCTCGCGGTGGCCCGGGCGGGCGAGGAGCGGGTGCGCGGGCGCGGTCGCGGCCAGCGACGCGTTCTTCCCGTTCCCCGACGGGCTGGAGGTGCTGACCGAGGCCGGGGTGCGCGCGATCGTGCAGCCGGGCGGCTCGGTGCGCGACGCCGAGGTCGTCGCGGCGGCAGAGGCGGCCGGCGCGACGATGTACCTCACCGGCGCCCGGCACTTCTTCCACTAGCCGGGCCGCCGGCAGGTCCGTGGGGACCTGCGACTCTGGCGGCGGCGGTCGACGCGCCCTCAAGACTGAAATCGGGACCGGGGACGACAACCGGAGCGGTCCCGGCCCCTCCCTCGACAGAGGAGGTGAGGGAGATGACCACCACGCTTGAGCGGCCGAAGACGCAAGGAGCGGTCCTCGACCAGCCGACGCCCACGCCGCCTCTGCTTGAGAAGCACGAGGCGTGGATCCCGACGCTTGAGCACCCCGAGGTTCCCCTGGTCGTCGTGGGGGAGCCGCCGAAGGCCACCACCAAGCGCACCTGGCCGAAGTACGTGGGCGTGGCGCTGATCGCCGGCGCCATCGGCCTCGGCACCGGGTACGCAGCCGGCCTGGCCACGGAGTCGACCGGCTTCGCCGCACTCGACGGGTTGACCGACGCCATCGTCGCGGCGGCGCCCGCCGACACCAGCCTGGCCCTGGAGCACCTGGCCCAGGCCCCGAACGGCTGCCCGCGCACCACCGCCGACTACAGCCTGGCGAACGAGCACCTCGCGCAGGCGCCCGCGTCGGCCACGTACGCGACGAGCCTGGCGCAGGAGCACCTGGCCCAGGCCCCGGCCGGCTACGACGTCAGCCTGGCCCAGGAGCACCTGGCCCAGGCCCCGTGACGGCGGTGCGACACGCTGCGGCCGGCGGGAGACCGCCGGCCGCCGGCTGGCCGGGCCGTAGGCTCGCCGGCCGTGCACCGCGCGCCGAGCCATCCGATCGGGCTCGCCCTGGCCGTGGGTGTCGGGTTCCTCTCGGCCGTCCAGTCGCGGATCAACGGCGAGTTGGCGGTGCGGCTGGAGGACGGCCCGCTGGCCGCGCTCATCTCGTTCGGGTCGGGCCTGGCGATCATCTCCGTGGTGGTCCTCGCCCGCCCGGCCGCGCGCGCCGCGGTGGCCTCGCTGCCCTCGCTGGTGCGGGCCGGGCGGCTGCGCTGGTGGCACCTGGTCGGCGGCGCCGGGGGGGCGACCTTCGTCCTCGGCCAGGGCATCTCGGTGCCGGTGCTCGGCGTGGCGGTCTTCACCGTCGCGGTGATCGCCGGCCAATCGGGCAGCAGCCTGGCCGTGGACCGCGCCGGCCTCGGCCCGGCCGGTCCGCAGGCGATCACCCGGCAGCGGATCTCGGCCGCCGTGCTGGCGACGATCGCGGTGCTGGTCGCCGTCTCCTCCCGGCTCGGCGACGGCTCGCTGGACCCGCCGTACCTCGCGCTGGCCGTGGTCGCCGGGGTGCTGATCGCCGCGCAGCAGGCCGTGAACGGGCGGGTCTCGAACGAGACCCGCCAGCCGTTCGCGGCGACGCTCACCAACTTCACGGTGGGCACGGCCTGCCTCACCGCCGTGCTGGCGCTCTCGGTGCTTGCGCGCGGGTGGAGCCGCCCGATTTCCCGGCGGAACCCTGGCTCTACCTCGGCGGGCTGATCGGGGTGGTCTTCATCGCGGTCGCGGCCTTGGTGGTGCCAGTGATCGGGGTCCTCGGGCTGGCCCTGGCGTCCATCGCCGGCCAGCTGGCCGGGGCGCTGCTGCTCGACGCGGTGGCTCCGGCGACCGGCCAGGGGCTGCAGGCGGCCACCGCCCTCGGCGCGCTGCTGGCCTTCGCCGCGGTCTTCCTCGGCTCCCGCCGGTAGCCGGGAGACGGATGCAGCGCGGCATGGGAGGATCTCGCCCCGTGAGCGCGACGATCCTCGATGGCAAGGCCGCTGCCGCGGCGATCAAGGCCGAGCTGGCGGTCCGGGTGGCGGCGCTGGCCGACCGCGGCATCGTCCCCGGGCTGGGCACCGTCTTGGTCGGCGACGACCCAGGCAGCCGCGCCTACGTCGGCGGCAAGCACCGCGACTGCGCCGAGGTCGGGATCGCCAGCCTGCGGCACGACCTGCCGGCCGATGCGACCCAGGCCGACGTCGAGGCCCTCGTCGCCGAGCTGAACGCCGACCCCGCGTGCACCGGCTACATCGTCCAGCTCCCGCTGCCGCGGGGGCTGGACGCCAACCGGGTGCTCGAGCTGATGGACCCGGGCAAGGACGCCGACGGCCTCCACCCGGTCAACCTCGGCCGGCTGGTGCTCGGGGTCCAGGCGCCGCTGCCCTGCACGCCCCGCGGCATCGTCGAGCTGCTCCGCCGGTACGACGTGGCGCTGGCCGGAGCCGAGGTGGTCGTGGTCGGCCGCGGGGTCACGGTCGGCCGGCCGCTCGGGCTGCTGCTCACCCGCAAGAGCGAGAACTCCACCGTCACCCTCTGCCACACCGGGACCCGCGACCTCGCCGCGCACACGCGCACCGCCGACATCGTGGTGGCGGCGGCCGGGGTGGCGGGGATCATCACGGGCGACATGGTCAAGCCAGGCGCGGCCGTCCTCGACGTCGGCATCACGCGCACCGACGCCGGGCTGGTGGGCGACGTCTCGCCCGAGGTGCTCGAGGTCGCCGGCTTCGTGGCGCCGATGCCGGGCGGGGTCGGCCCGATGACCCGCGCGATGCTGCTGGCCAACGTCGTGGAGGCCGCCGAGCGGTCCGCCGCGGCGGGCTGACCGGCGCCGTGGAGCCGGGTCGGGGCGCGCGCGCGGCCCTTCGCAGGGAATGGCCGCTCGCGGTGACCCTCGGCGGGATGCTTGCCGGGCTGCTGGTCGCCGTGGTCTTCGACCGCTTCCGCCGCGGGGTGGTGCTGATGGCGGCCGCCGTGGTGTTCGCCGGCTGGCTGCGGGCCCTGCTCCCCGAATCGCGGATCGGGCTGCTTCGGGTCCGGTCGCGCCGGATCGACGTGGCCGCGCTCTTCGCCCTCGGGGTCGGGCTGCTGGTCCTGGCGCTCGCGGTGCCCGGCGTGGCCTGAGCGGGCGGGCGGATCCCTCGCGGAGCGGGGTGGCCGGGTGTCTGGCGGCCGGCCCGGCCCGGTATCTTGACGTCGAGAAAACCGCCCGCGGCCAGTCCGCCGGGCCCCAGCAGCGGACAGGGAACGAGGACCTCATGGCTGAGCGCAGCGGCAAGGTGACCGTGGTCGGAGCGGGCTTCTACGGCTCGACGACCGCCCAGCGGCTCGCGGAGTACGACGTGTTCGACACCGTCGTGCTGACCGACATCATCGAGGGCAAGCCCGAGGGCCTGGCGCTCGACCTCAACCAGTCGCGCCCGGTCGAGGGCTTCGAGACCAAGGTCGTCGGCGCCAGCACCGGGCCGAACGGCGAGGGGTACGAGGCGATCGCCGGCTCCGACATCGTCGTCGTCACCGCGGGCCTGCCCCGCAAGCCCGGCATGAGCCGGATGGACCTCATCGAGGTCAACGCCAAGATCGTCCGCCAGGTGGCCGAGAACGTCGCCGCCCACGCGCCGGACGCCGTGGTGATCGTGGTCTCCAACCCGCTCGACGAGATGACCGCGCTGACCCAGCTGGCCACCGGCTTCGACAAGCGCAAGGTGATCGGCCAGGCCGGGATGCTCGACACCGCCCGCTTCACCAACTTCGTGGCCGAGCGGCTCGCCGTCCCGGTCGGCGCGGTCCAGACGCTCACCCTCGGGTCGCACGGCGACACGATGGTGCCGGTGCCCTCGCGCTGCACCGTCAACGGCCAGCCGCTCGCGAGCCTGCTGCCCGCCGAGGAGATCGAGAGCCTCGTGGTGCGCACCCGCAACGGCGGCGCCGAGGTGGTGGCCCTGCTCAAGACCGGGTCGGCCTACTACGCCCCGTCCGCCGCCGCCGCCCGGATGGCCAAGGCCGTGATCGAGGACTCCGGCGCGGTGATGCCGGTGTGCACCTGGGTCGACGGCGAGTACGGCATCGAGGGCGTCTACCTCGGCGTCGAGGCCGAGATCGGCCGGGCCGGCGTGCGCCGGGTCGTCGAGACCGACCTGACCGAGACCGAGGTCGCCGGCCTGCGGGAGGCCGCCGAGGCCGTCCGCGCCAAGCAGGCCGACGTCCAGTCGCTGTGATCCGTCCAACCCTGAGCCGCCCCCGCGAGGAGACCACCGCATGAGCAAGATCAAGGTTGACGGCGTCGTCGTCGAGCTCGACGGCGACGAGATGACCCGGATCATCTGGCAGTTCATCAAGGACCAGCTGATCCTGCCGTACCTCGACCTCGAGCTGGAGTACTACGACCTCGGCATCGAGCACCGCGACGCCACCGACGACCAGGTGACCATCGACGCGGCCCACGCGATCAAGCGGCACGGCGTCGGCGTCAAGTGCGCCACGATCACGCCGGACGAGGCCCGGGTGGAGGAGTTCGGCCTCAAGAAGATGTGGAAGTCGCCCAACGGCACGATCCGCAACATCCTCGGCGGCGTCATCTTCCGCGAGCCGATCATCATGTCCAACGTGCCGCGGCTGGTGCCGGGCTGGACCAAGCCGATCGTCGTCGGCCGCCACGCCTTCGGCGACCAGTACCGCGCCACCGACTTCGTCGTCCCCGGCCCGGGCACGCTGACCATGACCTTCACCCCGGCCGACGGCTCCGAGCCGATGGAGTTCAACGTCTTCGACTTCCCCGGCGGCGGCGTCGCGATGGCGATGTACAACCTCGACGAGTCGATCCGCGACTTCGCCCGCGCCTCGATGCGCTACGGGCTGGCCCGCAACTACCCGGTCTACCTGTCGACCAAGAACACGATCCTCAAGGCCTACGACGGCCGCTTCAAGGACCTCTTCGCCGAGGTCTACGAGACGGAGTTCAAGGCCGAGTTCGAGGCCGCCGGCATCACCTACGAGCACCGGCTGATCGACGACATGGTGGCCGCCGCGCTGAAGTGGGAGGGCGGCTACGTCTGGGCCTGCAAGAACTACGACGGCGACGTGCAGTCCGACACCGTCGCCCAGGGCTTCGGCTCGCTCGGCCTGATGACGTCGGTGCTGATGACCCCGGACGGCAAGACCGTCGAGGCCGAGGCCGCCCACGGCACGGTCACCCGGCACTACCGCCAGCACCAGCAGGGCAAGCCGACGTCGACCAACCCGATCGCGTCGATCTTCGCCTGGACCCGGGGCCTGCAGCACCGCGGCAAGCTCGACGGCAACGCCGAGCTGGTCGCGCTTCGCCGAGACCCTCGAGCGGGTCTGCGTCGAGACCGTCGAGTCCGGCCAGATGACCAAGGACCTCGCGCTGCTGATCGGCCCGGACGCGCCGTGGCTGACCACCGAGAAGTTCCTCGAGGCGATCAACGCCAACCTGCAGAAGGCGATGGCCGCCTGACCGCTGTGCCGCCAACCGCCGTGCCGCCAACCCGTGCCGCTCACCGTCGTCACCGCCAACGTCAACGGGATCCGGGCCGCGGCGCGCAGGGGCGGGCTCGCGTGGCTGGCCGCCGCCCGGGCCGACGCGCTGCTGCTGCAGGAGGTGCGCGCCACCCACGCGCAGCTGCATGAGGCGCTCGCGGGCACCCCGCTGGCGGGGTGGCACGTCGCCCACAGCCCCGCCGCGTCGTTGGGCCGGGCCGGGGTGGCGATCCTCACCAAGGCCCAGCCCACCGCCATCCGCGAGGGCCTGGGCTCGGCGGAGTTCGACGCGCAGGGCCGGTGGCTGGAGGTCGACGTCGCCGTCCCCGACCTAGGCCGGGTGACGCTCGCGAGCGTCTACGTGCACACCGGCGAGGCGGAGACCGAGCGGCAGGACGAGAAGCACCGCTTCCTGGACGCCATGGGCGAGCGGCTCGCGGCCCTCAGCCGCCGGGCGGCCCGCCGCCGCGGCGAGGCCGTCGTCGGCGGCGACCTGAACATCGCCCACCGCCAGCGCGACCTGAAGAACTGGAAGGGCAACCGCGGCAAGGCCGGCTACCTGCCCAGCGAGCAGGCCTACCTGGACCACTGGCTCGGTCCGCTGCGGTGGACCGATCTCGGCCGGGCCCACGCCGGGGACGTCGACGGCCCGTACACCTGGTGGTCCTGGCGCGGCCAGGCGTTCGACACCGACACCGGCTGGCGGATCGACTACCTGCTCGCCACCCCCGGGCTGGCCCGCCGGCTGGCCGACGTCGCCGTCGGGCGCGCTCCGTCGTACGCCGAGCGGTGGAGCGACCACGCACCGGTGACCGCCCGCTTCCGCTAGCGGGGCTGGCACGATCGGGGGATGCCGACCTTCGAGCCGATCGCCCGGGTCCCGTACGAGCGGCGGGGCGACGTGCGCGTCTTCGAGCAGGGCTGGCAGTCCTGGTCGCCGTCGGCGGCGTACGGCCTCGACGACGCCCCGCGCCGGCCGACCGGGGAGCGCGCCCAGCGGCTCTGCTACCGCTCGCAGGCCCCGGCGCCCGGCGCCGGCTTCCAGGGTGAGGGACTGCTCGCCGTCGGGGAGGGCGACGGCCCGGTGACGGTGGTGGCGCAGGCGACCCCTTCCGCCGCCGTGCCGCAGGTCCGGGCCGTGGACCGCGGCGGAGCGGTGGAGATCGCCACCGACCGTCCCGACCTCGTCGAGGTGCTGACGATCGAGGGCGCCCCGGCGGAGCCCGCCGGCCCGGGCGACGACGACGCGTACGCGCTGCCGGGGGCGATGCAGGCCGCGATCCGGACGTGGGCGCAGGGCTGGGCCGAGCGGGCCGGGCTGCCCGGCGTTCGGCCGGCTCCGACCGTCTGGTGCTCCTGGTACCAGTACTGGACCGAGGTCGCCGAGCCGGCGGTGCTCGCCGAGGCCGAGGCGCTGGCCGCAGCCGAGCTGCCCGTCGAGGTCGTGCAGATCGACGACGGCTGGCAGCAGGAGATCGGCGACTGGGTCGAGCGGGCCGACCGCTTCGGCTCGCTGGCCGCGACGGCCGGCCGGCTGCGCGACCTCGGGTTCCGCACCGGGCTGTGGACCGCGCCGTTCTTCGCCGGCGGGCAGAGCGCGCTCGCCCGCGAGCACCCCGAGTGGCTCGTGCGCGGCGACGACGGCGAGCCGCTCGTGGTCGCCGAGCACTGGCTGCAGCCGCTCTACGCGCTGGACGCCACGCACCCGGGCGCCGCCGACCACCTGCGGGCCCTCTTCGGTGGCTTCGCGGCGGCGGGCATCGACTACCACAAGGTGGACTTCGTCTTCGCCGGCGCGATCGAGGGCCGCCGGCACGCAGACGTCGATGGCGTCACGGCCTACCGCGAGGGGCTGCGGCTGATCCGCGAGGCGATCGGCCCGGCACGCCTACCTGCTCGGCTGCGGGGCGCCGCAGCAGGCCAGCGCCGGCCTGGTCGACGCCATGCGGGTCGGCCCCGACGTCAACCCGGCATGGGAGCCGTACGAGGGGGACTGGGCGCAGCCCGGCGGCCGCGCCGCCCGGGCGACCACGCAGGCGCGGCTGTGGTCGGACGCGTGGTGGGTGGTCGACCCCGACTGCCTGCTCGCCCGCCCGTGGATGGAGCACCGCGCCGACTGGGCCGCCTTCGTCGAGCGGGTGGCGCGAAGCGGCGGCCTGGTCAGCCTGAGCGACTCGATCGCCGACCTCGACGCCGAGGGGATGGCCTCGTACCGCGGCCTCCTCGCGCTCGCCTCCGGCCGGACTCCGTACGATCGCTGACGTGACCTCGACGCTGGCCAACATCGCCCTGGTGCTGGTCTTCATCCTGGTGGGCGGGTTCTTCGCCGCCACCGAGATGGCTCTGGTCTCGCTGCGCGAGAGCCAGATCAACGCCCTGGCCCAAGCGGGGCAAGCGCGGGCCGCGGCTGAAGTCCCTCGCGGCCAACCCCAACCGCTACCTCGCCGCCCTGCAGATCGGCGTGACCTTCGCCGGCTTCCTGTCGGCGGCCTTCGGCGCCGCGACGCTGGCCGACGACCTGGCCCCGGTCCTCGAGGGCTGGGGGCTGTCCAAGGGCGCGGCGAACACCGTGGCCCTGGTCGGGATCACGGTGCTCATCTCGTACCTCTCGCTGGTCTTCGGCGAGCTGGTGCCCAAGCGGCTCGCGCTGCAGCGCGCCGAGTCGCTCGCCCTCGTGGTGGCGCCGGCCATCGACGCCTTCGCCCGGCTCACCCGCCCGCTGGTCTGGCTGCTCAGCGTGAGCACCAACGGCGTGGTGCGGTTGCTTCGGCGGCGACCCCCACGTCAACCGCGAGGCGATGTCGGACGAGGAGCTGCGGAGCCTGGTCGCCGGGCACGAGTCGCTGGAGCCAGAGGAGCGCCGGCTGATCGAGGAGATCTTCGAGGCCGGCGACCGCTCGCTTCGCGAGGTGATGCTGCCCCGCACCGAGGTGGACTTCCTCGACGCGGCGACGCCGGTCTTCAAGGCGATCCGCGAGGCTGCGGCACAGGCGCACAGCCGCTACCCCGTGGTCGACGGCTCGCCCGACGACGTCGTCGGCTTCGTCCACGTGCGCGACCTGTTCAACCCCGACCTGGCCGGGCGCTCGGTGCGGGTCGGCGAGCTGGCCCGCGCGGTGCTGCGGCTGCCGGACAGCAAGCAGGTCCTGCCGGCGCTGACCGAGATGCGCTCCGAGGGGCAGCACCTGGCGATCGTCGTCGACGAGTACGGCGGGACGGCCGGGATCGTCACCCTCGAGGACCTCGTCGAGGAGCTGATCGGCGACATCCGCGACGAGTACGACCCGCTGGCGGCCGAGACCCGCCGCCACGGCGGCGAGCTCGAGGTCGACGGACTGCTCAACCTGGACGAGTTCGCCGAGGAGGCCGGCTTCGAGCTGCCCGATGGGCCCTACGACACGGTCGCCGGGTTCGTGGTCGCGGCCCTCGGCCGGTTGCCCCGGCTCGGGGACGCCGTCGAGGCCGGCGGCCACGTGTACGCCGTGGTGGCGCTCGACGGGCGGCGGCTGGCGCGGGTGCGGGTGACCGCCGTCGCGGCCCCCGCGGAGGCGGTCGAGCCGGAGGAGCAGGCGGGCGGCCACGCCGAGGGCTGACGCGCGGACGGCCGGCGGCGGGTCGGCTGACAGAATGCCGGTCATGTCCGCGCAGCCCGGTGCCCCTTCGCATGCCCGACCCCGGGTCCTGTCCGGGATCCAGCCGACGTTCGGCTCGTTCCACATCGGCAACTACCTCGGCGCGGTCCGCAACTGGGTGGCGATGCAGGAGACCCACGACGCGTTCTACTGCGTCGTCGACCTGCACGCGATCACCGTGGAGCACAACCCGGTCGAGCTGCGCCGCAACACGATCCTGTCCTTCGCCCAACTGGTCGCCGCGGGCCTCGACCCGGAGCGCTGCTCGCTGTTCGTGCAGAGCCATGTGCCCGAGCACACCGAGCTGGCCTGGGTGATGGGGTGCATGGCCGGCTTCGGCGAGGCGGCGCGGATGACGCAGTTCAAGGACAAGTCGGGCAAGGAGGGCGCCGACCGCGCGACGGTCGGGCTGTTCACCTACCCGATCCTGCAGGCCGCCGACATCCTGGTCTACCAAGCCGACCAGGTCCCGATCGGCGAGGACCAGCGCCAGCACCTCGAGCTCACCCGTGACCTCGCGCAGCGGTTCAACAGCCGGTTCGGGCGCACCTTCACGCTGCCGCAGTCCTACATCCCCAAGGACACCGCCAAGATCCTCGACCTGCAGGACCCCACCGCGAAGATGTCGAAGTCCGCCCCGACCGGCGCGGTCTTCCTGCTCGACGACCTCGCCGTGACCGCGAAGAAGGTCAAGAGCGCGGTCACCGACAGCGAGCGCGAGATCCGCTACGACCCCGAGGCCAAGCCCGGCGTCTCCAACCTCCTGGGCATGCTCGCCGCGCTGACCGGTCGTCCCGTCGGGGCGCTGGTCGAGGACTACGCGGGCCGCGGCTACGGCGACCTGAAGAAGGACGTGGCCGACGTCGTGGTCGAGTTCATCCGGCCCTTCCAGGAGCGGACCCAGCGAGCTCCTCGCGGACGAGGCGGAGCTGGTGCGGCTGATGTCGATCGGGGCGGCCAAGGCGCGCGAGGTCGCCGCCCAGACCGTGGCCGAGGTGTACGAGCGGGTCGGCTTCGTCCGGCTGGCGCCCCCCGGCGTGGCGGCGCGGGGCTGAGCGGCAGGACGGCAGCCATGCTCGATGCGTCGACGGCGCGGGTGATCGGGGTCGCGATCCCGATCCCCGACCCCTGGGGCTCTGTGCTGCAGGGCCATCGCGAGCGCTACGGCGACCCGTTGGCGCATGCCATCCCCACCCACGTGACCGTGCTCCCGCCGACGACCGTGGACCACGGCGTGCTGCCCGAGGTCGAGCGCCACCTGTCGCAGGCGGCCGAGGGCTCGCAGTCCTTCTCGATGCGGCTGCGCGGGACGGGCACCTTCCGGCCGGTCTCGCCCGTGGTCTACGTCGCCCTCGCCCAAGGCATCAGCGGCTGCGAGTCGGTCGAGCAGCGGGTGCGCTCCGGGATCCTCGAACGCGCCCTGCACTTCCCGTACCACCCGCACGTCACGGTGGCCCACGATGTGGCCGAGGAGCAGCTCGACCTGGCCTTCGAGGAGCTGGGGGACTTCGACGCCCGCTTCGACGTCTGGGGCTTCACCCTGTACGAGCACGTCGAGGGCGTCTGGCGGCCGCAGCGCGACTTCGTCTTCGGCCCGGAGCCGCTGGGGCCGCTGCCCCAGGCCCGCGAATGACCGACGAGCCGACCGAGCTCTTCGCCCGGGTGCGGCCGTGGGTCGAGGGGCGGCCGGTGCTGGACCACGCCTGGCGGGTCGCGGTGCGCGACTCGGCCGTGCGGGGCTGGCGGCTGGCGGCCGGCATGACGTACTACGCCTTCCTGGCGCTGTTCCCGCTGGCCGCCCTGGTCTACACGGTGGTCGGGGTCATCGGCGGGGTCTTCCCGGAGCTGCGCCAGCGGCTGCTGGACGGGCTGCAGGCCGCGCTCCCGGGCATCGCCGGGGACGACCTCGAGTCCCTGGTCGCCCCGGGGGCGGCCACGCTGACCACGATCGGCCTGGTGAGCCTCGTGCTGCTCGTCTACGCGGGCGTGCGCTGGGTCTGGGCCATGCGCGAGTCGATGCGGACGGTCGCGCGGGTCCCCATCAAGCGTGATCGCTGGCTGCTCCGCCGGTCGCGCGACCTGGGGGTGCTCCTCATCCTCGGGGCCGGGTTGCTCGTGTCGCTGGTGGCCTCGAGCATCCTGCTGAGCGCATCCAGCTGGCTGCTCGACGCCCTGGGCGTGGAGGGCCGCCTCGACTCGCTCGCGGTCCAGGCCGTCGGCCTGGTGGCCGTGCTGTTGGTGGACCTGGTGCTGTGGTGGCTGATGCTCTGGCGGCTGCCGGGCCTGGACCTGCGTCCGGGACTGCACCTGCAGTGCGCGGCCCTTGGCGGGGTGGGCTTCGCGGGGCTCACCTGGGCCGGCTCGCTGATCGTGGCGCCCTCGCTGGCCAACCCGGTGTACGGCGTCTTCGCCGTGACCATCGGCCTGCTGATCTGGATCAACCTGGTGTCGCGGCTCACCTTGCTGGTGGCCGCCTGGGGGGCGACCGCCGAGCCGGCGCCGGACCCCTCCTAGCCGAACGGGTCAGCGGCGGCGGATCGGCGAGCGCCGGTCGCGCACGATCCCGAAGCCGACCAGCATCACCCCGGCGCACACCAGCAGGGCGCCGGCGGCCACGGCCCAGCCTGGTCGACCGCCGGAGGCGGCCGGCTCGGCCGGGAGCACGGCGGCAGCGCCGCCTGGTCGGCCGCCGGCGACGCCGACGGGGATGGGGAGGGGGAGGCCTTGACGGGGTCGACGAGCGCGCCGACCGGCTTGGCGGTCGCGGCCTGGCTGAAGCCCCAGTCGAGCAGCGCGGCCGCGGCCGGCTCGGTCTTGCCGACGATGCCCATCATCGACACGACCAGCAGGCGGCCGTCCCGCTCGGCCGCGCCGACGAACGTCCGGCCGGCCTGGGTCGTGTAGCCGGTCTTGACGCCGACCGCGCCGGGGTAGCCGTCGATGAGCAGCTTGTTCTGGTTGTAGATCTTGAAGGTGGGCCGCGGCGAGCCGTCGGCGGTCGGCGCCCCGGGGAAGTCGGCCGACTTGAGCGAGACCAGGGCCCGGAAGTCCGGGCGGCCCAGCCCGGCCCGGCCGATCAGGGCCAGGTCGTACGCGCTGGAGACCTGCCCGGGCGCGTCCAGCCCGCTGGTGTTCACCGCGACGGTGTCCAGGGCCCGGATCCGGCGCGCCTCGGCGTTCATCTGCTCGACGGTCTGCGGGACGCCCCCGTTGGCGTTGCCGAGCCCGTGTGCCGCGTCGTTGCCGCTGGGCAGCAGCATCCCGTGGAGCAGGTCGGTGACGGTGTACGAGGCCCCGACGACCATGCCGGCCTTGCTGCCCTCCTGGGCGGCGTCGTCGTACACCGCGGTGTAGACCGCCGACGGGTCGAGCCGCGGCAGGACGGTCAGCGCGGTCAGGGCCTTGAGCGTGCTGGCCGGGGGACGCGGGGCATGGGCGTCCTTGGCGGCCAGGATCGCGCCGCTGCGTGGCGTCGGCCACGCACGAAGGTGGCGGCGAGGTCCGGGGGCGGGGTGGCGGCCGCCGTCCCAGACCACCCCGGGCTCGGCGAGCCGCGGCCCCCCGATCGGCCCCTCGGCCGACGGCGGGAGCCGCCCCGGCGAGCGCGGCGCTCGCCCGCGACGAGGGCAGCGGCGACTGCCGCGGCGGCTCGACGGGAGAGCAGGTTCATGGGCACCGAGGGTACGTCGAGCCCGGGCGGATCCCGAGCGCCGGGGTCAGATGCGGCGGAAGATCAAGGCGCGCTTGACCTCTTGGATCGCCTTGGTGACCTCGATGCCGCGCGGGCACGCGTCGGTGCAGTTGAAGGTCGTGCGGCAGCGCCACACGCCCTCCTTGTCGTTGAGGATCTCCAGGCGCTGCTCGGAGCCCTCGTCGCGGGTGTCGAAGATGAAGCGGTGGGCGTTGACGATCGCCGCCGGGCCGAAGTACTGCCCGTCGGTCCAGAACACCGGGCAGGACGTGGTGCAGGCCGCGCACAGGATGCACTTGGTGGTGTCGTCGAAGCGCGCGCGGTCCTTGGCCGACTGCAGGCGCTCCTTGGTCGGCTCGTTGCCCTGGGTGATGAGGAAGGGCATCACGTCGCGGTAGGCCGCGAAGAACGGCTCCATGTCGACGACGAGGTCCTTCTCCAGCGGCAGGCCCTTGATCGCCTCGACGACGATCGGCTTGCCGATCTCGAGGTCCTTGATCAGCGTCTTGCAGGCCAGCCGGTTGCGGCCGTTGATCCGCATGGCGTCGGACCCGCAGATGCCGTGCGCGCAGGAGCGGCGGAAGGTCAGCGTGCCGTCCTGCTCCCACTTGATCTTGTGCAGCGCGTCCAGGATGCGGTCGGTGGGGTAGCAGCTGACCGTGAACGACTCCCAGTGGGCGTCCTCGTCGGTCTCCGGGTTGTAGCGCCGGATCTTGAGCTCGACGTCGAGGGCGGTGTGCGCCGTCGAGGACTTCGACTCGTACGCCGGTGGCTGCCGTGGCGGTCATCAGTACTTGCGCTCCATCGGCTGGTAGCGGGTGACGGTCACCGGCTTGTAGTCGAGGCGCACCGTCGGCGGCCCGTCGGAGCCCTCCTCGCGGTAGGCCATCGTGTGGCGCATGAAGTTGACGTCGTCGCGGGTCTGGTAGTCCTCGCGGGCGTGGCCGCCGCGGGACTCCTTGCGCTCCAGGGCGCCGATGACCATGACCTCGGCGAGGTCGAGCAGGAAGCCGAGCTCGACGGCCTCGAGCAGGTCGGTGTTGTAGCGCTGGCCCTTGTCCTGGATCGCGATGTGCGCGTACCGCTCCTTGAGCGCCTGGACGTCGCTCAGCGCCTGCTTCAGCGTCGCCTCGGTGCGGTAGACCTGGGCGTTCATGTCCATGGTCTCCTGCAGCTCGCGGCGGATGACCGCCACGCGCTCGGTGCCGGTGGAGCCGCGCAGCCCCTCGACGAGGCCCACCACCCCGCCGCGCCGCGTCGTCGGGCACGGGGACGTGCTCGGTCTGCAGGGCGTACTCGGCGGCGGCGATGCCCGCCCGGCGGCCGAAGACGTTGATGTCGAGCAGCGAGTTGGTGCCGAGCCGGTTGGCGCCGTGGACCGAGACGCAGGCGCACTCGCCGGCGGCGTACAGCCCCGGGACGGTGTGCTCGTTGTCGCGCAGCACCCGGGTCTCGACGTCGGTGGGGATGCCGCCCATGGCGTAGTGGGCGGTCGGGAAGACCGGCACCTGCTCGGTGATCGGGTCGACGCCGAGGTAGGTGCGGGAGAACTCGGTGATGTCGGGGAGCTTGGCCTCGATCTGCTCGGCGGGCAGGTGGGTGAGGTCGAGGTAGACGTAGTCCTTGTTCGGCCCGGCGCCGCGGCCCTCGCGGACCTCCTGGACCATCGCCCGGGCGACCATGTCGCGGGGCGCGAGGTCCTTGATGGTGGGGGCGTAGCGCTCCATGAAGCGCTCGCCGGACTCGTTGCGCAGGATGCCGCCCTCGCCGCGGGCGCCCTCGGTGAGCAGGACGCCGAGGCCGGCCAGGCCGGTCGGGTGGAACTGGTAGAACTCCATGTCCTCGAGCGGCAGGCCCTTGCGCCACACGATGCCGACGCCGTCGCCGGTGAGGGTGTGGGCGTTGGAGGTGGTCTTGAAGACCTTGCCGTAGCCGCCGGTGGCGAAGACCACGGACTTGGCCTGGAAGACGTGGATCTCGCCGGTCGCCAGCTCGTACGCGACGACGCCGGCGGTGCGCTGCTCGCCGTCGACCTCGGTCAGCAGCAGGTCGAGCACGTAGAACTCGTTGTAGAACTCGATGCCCTGCTTGACGCAGTTCTGGTAGAGCGTCTGCAGGATCATGTGGCCGGTGCGGTCGGCGGCGTAGCAGGCGCGGCGGACCGCGGCCTCGCCGTGGTTGCGGGTGTGGCCGCCGAAGCGGCGCTGGTCGATGCGCCCCTCGGGGGTGCGGTTGAACGGCAGGCCCATCTTCTCCAGGTCGATCACGGCGTCGATGGCCTCGCGGCACATCACCTCGGCGGCGTCCTGGTCGACGAGGTAGTCGCCGCCCTTGACGGTGTCGAAGGTGTGCCACTCCCAGTTGTCCTCCTCGACGTTGGCGAGCGCGGCGCACATGCCGCCCTGCGCCGCGCCGGTGTGGGAGCGGGTCGGGTAGAGCTTGGTCAGCACGGCGGTGCGCGCGCGCTGGCCGGACTCGAGGGCCGCGCGCATGCCGGCGCCGCCGGCGCCGACGATCACGACGTCGTAGATGTGCGTCTGCATGGGGTGCGGGCCCGCCCGTCCTGTCTCAGCCGATGTTCGGGTCGAAGGTGAAGATGACCAGGGTGCCCAGCAGCACGGTGAAGACGGCCGCGGTGTAGAGCAGCATCTTCAGCCAGAACCGGGTCGCGTCGCGCTCGGCGTAGTCGTTGATGATCACCCGCAGGCCGTTGGTGCCGTGCAGCATCGCCAGCCACAGCTGGAGGAGGTCCCAGACCTGCCAGAACGGCGAGGACCAGCGGCCGGCGACGAACGCGAAGTTGATGCGCTGCACGCCGCCGTCGAGGATGTTCATGATCAGCAGGTGGCCGAGCACCAGGAAGACCAGCACCAGGCCGGAGACCCGCATGAACAGCCAGGAGTACAGCTCGTAGTTGGAGCGCTGCTGGTTGCGCTGGGCGGAGCGCGGCGGCTGCAGGGCCGGCGACGAGCCGGGGAGGGTCGCGCTCATCACTGGGCCCCGAAGAGGTCGGCGACGGTGTGCTGGAGCATGAAGTAGGTGCCGGGGATCATCACCAGCAGCCAGACCGCCAGGATCGTCCAGAGCATCGGCCGCTGGAAGCGCGGGCCCTGCGACCAGAAGTCGACGGCGATGACCCGCAGGCCGTTGAGCGCGTGGTAGAGCACGGCGCCGACGAGGCCGACCTCGAGCAGGTTGACGATCGGGGTCTTGTACGTCGCGATCACCGCGTCGTACAGGCTGGGGGACACCCGCACCAGCGCCGTGTCGAGGACGTGGACGAACAGGAAGAAGAAGACGAGGACGCCGGTGATGCGGTGGGCGACCCACGACCACATCCCCTCGCGGCCGCGGTAGAGCGTCCCTGCCGGTGCTGTGGGCACGGGGGCCTCCGTCCTGGTCCGGGCGCAGCCGTGCTGCGGCGGTTTGGCGCGGCGGGCAGGCTCGCCCGACGCCCCGATCGTAGACCGCGCCGCGCGGCCCGGCCGCCCGTGGGGGGCCGGAAACGTCAGACCGACATCCAATCGCGCCAGCGCGCGCCGTAGCCTGGCGCCATGAGCGAGCGCCGCACCGAGTCCGGGCTGCCCATCGACCCCCTCTACGGCCCCGAGTCGCTGGCCGGCTGGGACGCCGCCGAGCGGCTGGGCGAGCCGGGGGAGTACCCGTTCACCCGCGGGGTCTACCGCTCGATGTACACCGGGCGGCCGTGGACGATGCGCCAGTACGCCGGCTTCGGCACCGCCGTGGAGTCCAACGCCCGCTACCGGCAGCTGCTCGCCGCCGGCCAGACCGGGCTGTCGGTCGCCTTCGACCTGCCGACCCAGATGGGCTACGACTAGCGACGACCCGATCGCCAGCGGCGAGGTCGGCAAGGTCGGCGTCGCGATCGACTCGATCGACGACATGCGGATCCTCTTCGACGGCATCCCGCTCGACCAGGTCTCGACGTCGATGACGATCAACGCCCCGGCCGCCGTCCTGCTGCTGCTCTACCAGTTGGTCGCCGAGGAGCAGGGCGTCGACGCCGGCCGAGCTCACCGGCACGATCCAGAACGACGTGCTCAAGGAGTACATCGCCCGGGGGACGTACATCTACCCGCCGGCGCCGTCGCTGCGGCTGATCACCGACATCTTCAGCTACTGCCGGGCCGAGATCCCGAAGTGGAACACCATCTCGATCTCGCGGCTACCACATGGCCGAGGCCGGGGCGACGCCCGCGCAGGAGATCGCGTTCACCCTCGCCGACGGCATCGAGTACGTCCGGGCGGCGATCGCCAGCCGGCCAGGACGTCGACGACTTCGCGCCGCGGCTGGCGTTCTTCTTCGTCTCCCGCACCACGCTGCTGGAGGAGGTCGCGAAGTTCCGGGCGGCCCGCCGGATCTGGGCGCGGGTGATGCGCGAGGAGTTCGGCGCCAAGAACCCCAAGTCGCTGATGCTGCGCTTCCACACCCAGACCGCGGGCGTGCAGCTCACCGCGCAGCAGCCCGAGGTCAACCTGGTGCGGGTCGCGGTGCAGGGGCTGGCCGCGGTGCTCGGCGGCACCCAGTCGCTGCACACCAACTCCTACGACGAGGCGATCGCGCTGCCCACCGCCAAGGCGGCCCGGCTCGCGCTGCGCACCCAGCAGGTGCTGGCGTACGAGACCGACGTCACCGCCACGGTCGACCCGTTCGCCGGCTCGTACGTCGTGGAGTCGCTGACCGACGAGGTCGAGGCGGCCGCGGTCGAGCTGATGGAGCGGATCGAGGCGGCCGGCGGCGCGGTGGCGGCGATCGAGCGCGGCCTCCAGAAGGGCGAGATCGAGCGGGCGGCGTACGCCATCGCCCAGGCCATCGACAGCGGCGAGAAGGTGCGTCGTCGGGGTCAACCGGTTCACCCTCGACGAGGAGGAGCCGTACGAGCCGCTGCGGGTCGACCCGGCGATCGAGGCCGAGCAGTGCGAGCGGCTGGCCGCGCTGCGGGCCGAGCGCGACCAGGCCGCGGTGGACGCCGCGCTGGAGGCGCTGCGCGAGGCCGCCCGCGGCGACGCCAACTGCCTCTACCCGATGCGCGACGCGCTGCGGGCCCGGGCCACCGTCGGCGAGGTCTGCGACGCGCTGCGCGACGTCTGGGGCACGTACGTCCCGGCCGAGACGCTCTGAGCGAGCCGCTCAGCGGTGACCGCTCAGGCCTGGATCGTGTTCGGGTCGCCGCCGCCCGCGCCCTGGCCGTCGCCGGTCGGGCCGATGATCACGGCGATCGTGGCGCGCGACGCGTCGTCGTAGCCGAGGTCGGTGAGCGCGGGGGTGAAGGCGTCCCACGAGCGGCTGATCTCGGCCTGGATCTCGGGGGTGACCTCGGACGTGCCCGCGGCGGCGAAGAGCTCCGCCCAGGCCGCCTGGTGGGTGAGGTAGAGCGCCTGGGTGTCGGCCGCCTGGGAGTTCCACGGCCGGAAGCTCAGCGCCTCGACGGCGTCGATGCGCTCGCGCATCAACGCCTCGTACTGGCTGCCGAGCCGCTCGCCGCTCGGCGGCGGCCTCGGCCTCCAGGGCGGGGAGCCGCTCGGGCCGTGGCGGCCGCCAGCCGCTCCTCGAAGTCCAGGGCCGAGGCGGCGAGGGTCTCCTGGCCCTCGACCATGGTGGCCTCGCTGGCCGTGATGGCGTCCAGCAGGTCGTCGGTCTGCCGCGCGCGGTCCTGCCAGGCCCAGGCCCCCGCCGCGAGCACCAGGGCGATCGCCGCCAGCGCGATCGAGGATCGCCGCCCTGCGGTGGCGCCGCGGACGGGGCGACGCGGTCGGCGTGCCCCGAGGTCAGCACCTCGTGGTGGGGCGCCCAGGGGTCGGCCGGCGCCGGGGCGGGCGACCCCCAGCCGCCGTGCTCGCTCATCCGCGCAGCCTAAGCCCGTCGGCTGCCCGTAGGCTGCGGGGCTGTGACCGACCACCCGGCGAACGGCGTCTCCCCCCAGCTCGCGGCGCTGGCCCCCCGGGTGGCGGCGATGGCCAAGGGGTTCCAGGACGAGCTGGTGGCGCTGCGGCGCCAGATCCACTCCCACCCGGAGATCGGCCGCCAGGAGTACCGCACCACCGGGCTGGTCGCCGGGCACCTCGAGGCGGCCGGGTTGTCGCCCGTGGTCCTGCCCAACGGGGTCGGCCTGATCTGCGATATCGGCCCCGCGCCGGCCGACGGGGTCGGCTTCGTCGGGCTGCGCGCCGACCTCGACGCGCTGCCGATCCCGGACGAGAAGGACGTGCCCTACCGCTCCACGATCCCCGGGCGTCTGCCACGCCTGCGGCCACGACGTGCACACCGCGGCCCTGGTCGGCGCGGGGCGCGTGCTCGCACGAGCTGCACCGCACCGGCGACCTCCCGGTCCCCGTGCGCCTGGTCTTCCAGCCGGCCGAGGAGTCCACCCCCGGCGGGGCCATCGACGTCCTGGACGCCGGGGTCATCGAGGGGATCGACCGGATCTTCGCCCTGCACTGCGACCCGCGCGCCGACGTGGGCTCGGTCGGCCTGCGGGTGGGGGCCATCACCGGCTCCGCCGACCACCTGCTGGTCCGGATGACCGGGCCCGGCGGCCACACCGCGCGCCCGCACCTGACCGCCGACCTCGTCGTACGCCCTGGCCCGGGTGGTCGCCGACGTGCCCTCGGTGCTCTCCCGCCGGGTCGACCCGCGCGCCGGCCTCTCGCTGGTGTGGGGCCGGATCATCGCCGGGGGCGCCGCCAACGTCATCCCGCAGGCCGGCGAGGCCGAGGGCACCGTGCGGTCGCTGGACGCGTCGGCCTGGCAGCAGGCCCCCCGGATGGTCGAGGAGGCCGTGCGCGCGGTCGCCGCGCCGTACCTCGTCGACGTGGAGGTCTCCTACACCCGCGGCGTGCCGCCGGTCGTCAACGACGAGGCGAGCGTCGCGATCCAGCGGATCGGCGGCCGAGACGATGTTCGGGCCGTTCTCGGTCTACGAGATGGAGCAGAGCCTCGGCGGCGAGGACTTCGCCTGGTACCTCGAGAAGATCCCGGGCGCGCTGGCCCGCATCGGGGTGCGCACCCCGGGCGACGGCCGGGTCCGCGACCTGCACCAGGGCGTCTTCGACGCCGACGAGCGGGCGATCGGCGTCGGTCTGCGGCTCTTCGTCGGCTCCGCGCTGCTCTCGGTCCGGTAACGATCTGGCCGCGGCGGGACCTCCGACCCCTCTGCCGCCGCCCGCCGTTGGGTAGCGTGCGAGCGAGGAAGGCGCCGCTTCGCGGTGCCCAAAGGAAGGAGCACTTCGTGCGCAGGGTTCTGAAGGTCGGCGCGGTTCTCGCGGCCGGCGCCCTCGTCCTGACCGCCTGCGGCGGCAGCGACGACGACAGCGATGCCGGCGCGAGCTCGCCGGCGGCGTCCGACATCAAGGTCGGCCTCGCCTACGACATCGGCGGCCGTGGCGACCAGTCGTTCAACGACTCAGCGGCCGCGGGCCTGGACAAGGCCAAGGAGGAGTTCGGCGTCGAGACCAAGGAGCTCGAGGCCGGCACCGGCGAGACCGACGCGCAGAAGGAAGAGCGCCTGCGCCTGCTCGCCAGCGGCGGCTACAACCCGATCATCGCGGTCGGCTTCGCCTACGCGAAGTCGGTCGGCAAGGTCGCCGCGGAGTTCCCGGACATCAACTTCGCCATCATCGACGACGCCTCGGATGACTCCAAGGGCCCCAACGTCGCGCAGCTCGTCTTCGCCGAGAACGAGGGCTCGTTCCTCGTCGGCACCGTCGCCGCGCAGGCCTCGAAGACCGGCAACGTCGGCTTCGTCGGCGGCGTCAACGTCCCGCTGATCAAGAAGTTCGAGGCCGGCTTCACCGCCGGCGCCCAGGCGGTCAACCCGAACGTCAAGGTCCAGGTCAAGTACCTCACCGAGCCCCCGGACTTCTCCGGCTTCGGCGACCCGGCCAAGGGCAAGACCGCGGCCGAGGGCATGTTCGAGCAGGGCGCCGACGTCGTCTACCACGCGGCGGGCGGCTCCGGCTCGGGCGTGTTCACCGCCGCCGCGGCGGCCAACGGCCTGGCCATCGGCGTCGACTCCGACCAGTACCTCACGGCCGCGGCCGACGTGAAGGACGTCATCATCACCTCGATGCTCAAGCGCGTCGACGTCGCCGTCTTCGACATGGTCGAGTCGGCGGTCGACGAGTCGCCGCTGACCGGCGTCGTGACCTTCGACCTGGCCAAGGAGGGCGTCGGCTACTCGCTGTCGAACCCGGCGGTCGAGCCCTACACCGCCAAGACCGACGACTACGCCACGCAGATCAAGGACGGCACCATCACGGTCCCCGAGTCCTGACCGATCGAGTGGCCTGAGATCCACCACCGGGCCCGGCTCCGCGCGATAGCGTGCGAGCCGGGCCCGGCGCTTTGCCCCGAGGCCCCCGCGTCTGTGAGGAGCTGCCCGTGAGCGCGTCGGTCCCAGCCCCCGCGGCCACCGCCCGTCGGCCCCGCCGGCGGTCGAGCTGCGCGGCATCACCAAGACGCTTCCCCGGCGTCGTCGCCAACCGCGACGTCAACCTGGTGGTCGATGCGCGGCACCGTGCACGCGGTCGTCGGCGAGAACGGCGCCGGCAAGTCCACGCTGATGAAGACCCTCTACGGCATGCAGCGCCCGGACGAGGGCACCATCACCCTCGACGGCGAGCAGGTCGTGCTGCACTCGCCCGCGGACGCGATCGACCGCGGCATCGGCATGGTGCACCAGCACTTCATGCTGGCCGACAACCTCACCGTCCTGGAGAACATCGTCCTCGGCGCCGAGCCCACCAAGCGGCGGCCGGCTCGACTTCGACGCCGCCCGGAGCAAGATCAACGAGATCGCCGACCGTCTACGGCCTCGAGGTCGACCCCGACGCGCTGGTCGAGGACCTCGGCGTCGGCGACCGGCAGCGGGTGGAGATCCTCAAGGTGCTCTACCGCGGCGCCCGCATCCTGATCCTCGACGAGCCGACCGCCGTGCTCGTGCCGCAGGAGGTCGACGAGCTCTTCGACAACCTGCGCGAGCTCAAGGCCGAGGGCCTGACCATCATCTTCATCTCGCACAAGCTCGACGAGGTGCTGCAAGGTCGCCGACGAGATCACCGTCATCCGCCGCGGCACGACGGTCGCCACCGTGCTGACCCCGGAGGTCACCGCCCGCAAGCTGGCCGAGCTGATGGTCGGCAGCGAGCTGCCGTCGCCGGAGACCCGCGAGTCCACCGTCACCGACAGCGCCGATGCTGACGGTCGAGGGGCTGACCGTGCTGGAGACGCGGCGGCCGCGCCGGCTGCTCGACGACGTGTCGCTTCACCATCCACCGGGGCGAGATCCTCGGCATCGCCGGCGTCGAGGGCAACGGCCAGGCCGAGCTGGTCGAGGCGATCATGGGCATGCGCGCCGCTGTCGGCCGGCACCGTGCGCGCTGGGCGACGCGGACATCACCGCCTGGTCGACCCGCGCGCCGGCGCGAGGCGCGGGATCGGCTACATCCCCGAGGACCGCACCGCCACGGCCTGCTGCTGGAGGCCCCGCTCTGGGAGAACCGGATGCTCGGCCACCAGACCCAGCCGCCCAACGTGCGCGGGCCCGCTGATCGACCGCGCGGGCGCCCGGCGCCGACACCGAGCGGATCGTCGACGAGTACGACGTGCGCACCCCGGGCATCGACGTCGCTGGCCTCGGCCCTGTCCGGCGGCAACCAGCAGAAGCTGATCGTCGGCCGCGAGATGAGCGGCGAGCCCGTGCTGCTCATCGCCGCCCACCCCACCCGCGGCGTCGACGTCGGCGCGCAGGCGGCGATCTGGGACCAGCTGCGCGACGCCCGCGCGCGAGGGCCTGGCCGTGCTGCTCATCTCGGCCGACCTCGACGAGCTGATCGGGCTGTCCGACACGCTCCAGGTGATCCTGCGCGGACGGCTCGTCGGCCGACGTCGACCCGGCGACCGTCACCCCGGAGGAGCTGGGCTCGGCCATGACCGGCGCCGGCGGCGGCGAGGCGGCATGAGCCCCACGGTGCGCCGACATCCTGCTGACCGTCGGCACGCCGCTGGTCGCGGCGCTCGTTCGCGATGGTGTTCGCCTCGCGTCACCTCCGTCGTGCTGCTGACCGCGGGTGCAACCCGGTCGACGGCGTTCCAGTCGATGTTCGAGTACGGCCGGCCAGCCGCGGACCCAGGTCGCTGATCCTCAACCAGGCGACGACGTACTACCTGTCCGCGCGTCGCGGTGGCGATCGGCTTCCGGATGAACCTGTTCAACATCGGCGTCGACGGGCCAGTACCGGCTGGCGGCGATCCTGGCGGCCGCCTTCGCCGGGGCGACGTCGCGCTGCCCGCCGCCGCTGCACATCGGCGCTCATCATCCTGGTGGCGATGGCGGTCGGGCGCGCATGTGGGCCGGCATCGCCGGCCTGCTCAAGGTGACCCGCGGCGTCAGCGAGGTCATCTCGACGATCATGCTGAACTTCATCGCCACCGGCGATCGTCGCCTACCTGCTGGCGCCCGGCCGCCTGGCCGAGTCGGCCGCAGGGCTCCAACAACATCGCGACGCCGAGCCGATCCCGGAGAGCGGGCGGGTGCCCGGGCATCCCGCTGATCCCCGGCACCGACGCGAGCTGGTCTACGGCCTCATCGTCCTGGCGGCCGCTGGTCGGGCGTCGCCTACTGGTTCATCCTCGGCCGCACCCGCTTCGGCTTCGACCTGCGGGCCACCGGGCATGCAGCGAGTCGGCCGCGGTCGCCAGCGGCGTCAACGTCAAGAAGATGATCATCGATCAGCGATGCTGCTCTCCGGCGCGGTCGCCGGCCTGGTCGGCATGCCGCAGCTGCTCGGCGCGAGCTACCACGTACTACGCTCGACTTCCCGGCCGGGCTCGGCTTCACCGGCATCGCGATCGCCCTGCTCGGCCGCAACAGCCCGATCGGCATCGCCTTCGGCGCGCTGCTGTTCGGCTTCCTCGACCGTCGGCGCAGATCCTCGACCTCGAGGGCGTGCCCAAGGAGATCGTCGCTGATCATGCAGGGCGTCATCGTGCTGTCGCGTCGTCATCGCCTACGAGCTGGTGCGCCGCTACACCGTGCGCCAGGTCGCCCGCGACGTGGGCCGCAAGCTCGGCGAGACCGGCCCGCCGCCACCGACCGGGCGCCGCCGCCCGCCGCCGGTCCCGCGACGGAGGTGCCGGCATGAGCATCGACAGCGAGGTCCGCGGTCCCGGCCCCGGCGGCCCCGGCCGCGCCGGCGCGGCGCCGGCGCGTGGCCGCGCCTGCTGCTGATCCTGGCCGGCCTGCTCGCTGCTGTTCTCGTTCGTGCGGGTGGTCACCGGCGCCGACGAGCTCACCTCGACCGGCACGATCGCCGCGGCGCTCGGCCTGGCCGTGCCGATCGGCATGGCCGGCCTCGGCGGCCTGTGGTCGGAGCGCTCCGGCGTGGTCAACATCGGCCTCGAGGGCATGATGATCCTCGGCACCTGGGGCGCCGGCTTGCGCCGGCTGGCAGTGGGGCCCGTGGGCCGGGCGTGGCCTTGGCGGTCGTCATCGGCGGCCGCTCGGCGGCCTGCTGCACGCGCTGGCCACGGTCACCTTCGGCGTCGACCACATCGTCTCCGGTGTGGCGATCAACATCCTGGCGCTCGGGCTGACGCGGTACCTCGCCGCGACGGCGTTCGACGGGCACGCCCGGCGGCGGCCAGACCCAGTCGCCCGCCGATCGACCCGATCGGCAGCGTGACCGTTCCCGGGCCTCTCCCAGCTGGGCGCAGGCGCTGGAGGACACCGACCTGGTTCCTCGATCAGCGACCTCGGCGGGCGTGATCGCCGGGCTGACGACCGACATCTCCGTACGTCACGGTGCTCGCGCATCACCTGCGTGATCGCGCACCTGGTGGATCCTGTGGCGCACGGCGTTCGGCCTGCGGCTGCGCTCCTGCGGCGAGACCCCGTACGCGGCCGAGTCGCTCGGCGTCAACGTCTACAAGTACAAGTACATCGCCGTGATCGTCTCGGGCGCCCTCGCCGGCCTCGGCGGCGCCTTCCTGGCGATCGTGGCGGCCGAGCATCTACCGCGAGGGCCAGACCGGCGGCCGCGGCTTCATCGGCCTCGCGGCGATGATCTTCGGCAACTGGCGGCCGGGCGGCCTGGCGGCCGGGCGCCGGGCTGTTCGGCTACGCCGACGCGCCTGCAGCTGCGCAGCGGCGAGGCGCGTGCACGCCCTGCTGCTGCTCGCCGCCATCGGGCTGGCGCATCGCCGGGCTGTACCTCGCCTGGAAGCGCAAGCCGGTGGGCGCGGCGGTCTCGCTGGTCCTGGCCGCGGGCTTCTGGTGGCTGGTACGCCTCCACGACCGACCGTGCCGCCGCAGGTCGACCTTCATGACGCCCGTACATCACCACCCTGCTGGTGCTGGCGCTGGCCTCGCAGCGGCTGCGGATGCCCGCGGCCGACGGGCAGCGTCTACCGCAAGGGCGAGGAGACCTGAGCCGAGCCGTGGCACCGGACCCCCGCGCAGCGGACGTCGACTGGGAGGCCCTGCGGGCCGAGGCGCGTGACGGCGATGCGGCACGCGTACGCGCCGTACTCGCGGTTCCCGGTCGGGCGTCGCCGGGCTGGTCGACGACGGCCGGATCGTCGTCGGCTGCAACGTCGAGAACGCCTCCTACGGCGTGGGGCTGTGCGCCGAGTGCGGCCTGGTCTCGGCCCTGCACGCTCAGCGGCGGCGGCCGGCTGGTCGCGGTCGCCTGCGTCGACGCGCACGGCGAGCCGCTGATGCCGTGCGGGCGCTGCCGCCAGCTGCTGTGGGAGTACGGCGGGGCCGGACTGCCTCGTCGACACCACCCGCGGGCATCAAGCCGATGAGCGAGGTCCTGCCGGACGCCTTCGGCCCCGACGACCTCGACGCCCGCCGAGGAGGACCGCCGCGTGACCGAGCCGTTCGACGCCGTCGACGTCATCCGGACCAAGCGGGACGGCGGCCGCGCTCGACGACGCGCAGATCGACTGGGTGATCGACGCCTACACCCGCGGCGTCGTCGCCGACGAGCAGATGTCCGCGCTGGCGATGGCGATCCTGCTCAACGGCATGGACGCGCCGCGAGATCGCCCGCTGGACCGCCGCGATGATCGCGCTCGGGCGAGCGGATGGACTTCTCCGGCGCTGGCCCGCCCGACCGCCGACAAGCACTCCACCGGCGGCGTCGGCGACAAGATCACGCTGCCGCTGGCCCCGCTGGTCGCCGCGTGCGGCGTGGCCGTGCCGCAGCTGTCCGGCCGCGGCCTCGGCCACACCGGCGGCACCCTGGACAAGCTGGAGTCGATCCCCGGCTGGCGGGCGCTCGCTCAGCAACGACGAGATGCTCGCCGTGCTGCGCGACGTCGGCGCGGTCATCTGCGCGGCCGGCGACGGCCTGGCCCCGGCCGACAAGAAGCTCTACGCGCTGCGCGACGTCACCGGCACCGTCGAGGCGATCCCGCTGATCGCCAGCTCGATCATGAGCAAGAAGATCGCCGAGGGCACCGGCGCGCTGGTGCTCGACGTCAAGGTCGGCTCCGGCGCGTTCATGAAGGACGTCGAGCGCGCCCGCGAGCTGGCCCGCACGATGGTCGGCCTCGGCACCGACGCCGGCGTGCGCACGGTCGCGCTGCTCACCGACATGGACGCGCCGCTCGGCCTGACCGCCGGCAACGCCCTCGAGGTCGCGCGAGTCGGTCGAGGTGCTGGCCGGCGGCGGCCCGGCGGACGTCGTCGAGCTGACCCTCGCCCTGGCCCGCGAGATGCTCGCCGGCGCCGGGCTCGACGACGTCGACCCCGCCGACGCGCTGCGCCGACGGCGCGGCGATGGACGCCTGGCGGCGCATGATCGCCGCGCAGGGCGGCGACCCGGACGCCGACGCTGCCGGTGGCCCGCGAGACCGCACGTCGTCGCCGCGGCCGACGTCCGGCGTGCTCGCCCGCCTCGACGCGTACGCCGTCGGCGTCGCCGCCTGGCGGCTCGGGGCCGGCCGGGCCCGCAAGGAGGACCCGGTCCAGGCCGGGGCCGGGGTCGAGTGGCACGCCAAGCCGGGTGACGCGGTCGCGGCCGGGCAGCCGCTGCTGACGCTGCACACCGACGAGCCCGAGCGGTTCCCGCTGGCGCTGCAGGCCCTGGAGGGCGGTTGGTCGGTGGCCCCCGAGGGGACCGTCGGTCGACCGGCTGCCCGCTGGTGATCGACCGGATCGCCTGACCGCCTGGGGAGATCAGGTGATGACGGGGCGGTGGAACGGGTCGCGGGGCGGCGGGGTGGCGAGCTCGGCGCGCGGGCAGTTGGCCAGCGTGAGGCCGACCCAGGAGAGCGCGTCGTCGCAGAGGGTGTCCACGGTCCAGCCGTGCTCCAGCCCGTACGGGCTCACCGTCACCTTGTAGATGGTGATCTCGTGCCGGTGCGGGGCGTCGTACATCACGGCGATCGAGCCGAGCAGCTGCGAGCCGCCGCGCGAGCCGCCGATGCCGTCCCAGGGGGAGTCGTAGCGCTGCCAGAGCGACGAGGTGGCGTTCCAGATGCCGCCGTGGGCGACATCCAGGCGCGTCAGCTCGGAGATCACCAGGGCGGCCGTGCGGGTGTCCAGCACGGCGGCGGGCCGGATGACCCGGATCTCCTCCGTGAGCGCGCTCATGCATCCCTCCGTGGGCAGCGGCGGGCCGCAGGTGGCCCTGCTGACCCATCGGCCGTGCACGGCCTCGAGGTTGAGCCGATAGCGTCGGCAACCGTGACGCCTCCCCCCGCCCTCGCGCCCTCGGTCATCCGCCGCGCCCCCAAGGTGCTCCTGCACGATCACCTCGACGGCGGGCTGCGGCCGCAGACGATCATCGACCTGGCCGCCGAGATCGGGTACGACCGGCTGCCCGCCCAGGACGCCGACGCGCTGGCAGCCTGGTTCGTCGAGTCGGCCGACAGCGGCTCGCTGGAGCGCTACCTCGACACCTTCGCCCACACCGTCGCCGTGATGCAGACCGCGGACGGCGCTGCGCCGGGTCGCCGCCGAGTGCGCCCAGGACCTGGCCGCCGACGGGGTGGTCTACGCCGAGATCCGCTACGCCCCCGAGCTCCACCTGGCCGGCGGCCTCGACCTGGTCGAGGTCGTCGAGGCGGTGCAGCGAGGGGTTCCGCGACGGCGAGCGGCTCGCGGCGGCGGCCGGCCACCCGATCCGGGTCGGCACCCTGCTCACCGCGATGCGGCAGGCCGCGCGCTCCCGCGAGGTCGCCGAGCTGGTGGTGGCGCTACCGCGACCGCGGGCGTGGCCGGCTTCGACATCGCCGGGGCCGAGGCGGGCTTCCCGCCGACCCGGCACCTGGACGCGTTCGAGTACCTCCGGCGGGAGAACGCCCACTTCACCATCCACGCCGGCGAGGCGTTCGGGCTGCCGAGCATCTGGGAGGCGCTGCAGTGGTGCGGCGCCGACCGGCTCGGCCACGGGGTGCGCATCGTCGACGACATCGAGGTCGCGCGCGGACGGCTCGGTGCACCTGGGCCGGCTGGCCGCGTACGTGCGCGACCAGCGGGTGCCGCTGGAGATGTGCCCGTCGTCGAACATCCAGACCGGGGCGGCGGCGTCGATCGCCGAGCACCCGATCGGCGCTGCTGACCCGGCTGCGGTTCCGGGTCACGGTCAACACCGACAACCGGCTGATGTCGGGCACGTCGATGAGCCGCGAGATGGAGCGGCTGGTGCGAGGCCTTCGGCTACGGCCTGGCCGACCTGCAGTGGTTCACCGTCAACGCGATGAAGTCGGCGTTCCTGCCCTTCGATGAGCGGCTCGCCATCATCGACGAGATCGTCAAGCCGGGCTACGCCAAGCTGATGCGCGAGGGGCTCTAGCCGGCCGGCCCGGGGGCCGCGTCGAGGCCCTCGCCGCGGGCCGCGTGCCGCAGGGCGTAGACCGTCGCGTGCCGGTCGCACGGGCGGCAGCCCAACTCGATCTGGCGCTGCACCGTCGCCTCCTCGGCCTGCATGAGCGCGAGGCCGCGGCGGACCAGGGTGGCCGGCGGCTTGCGCCGCTCGCGCAGGTCGCGCTGCAGGCGGCGGGCGAAGTTCTTCCAGGCGGCCCGGCGCACCACGATCGCGTCCGCGAGCAGACCGCGCTCGCGCAGCGGCGCGACCAGCTCGGCCGAGAAGATCCCCTCGGCGATGACGGCCGCAGCGCCATTGAGGGCGAAGGGCTCGGCGCCGACCGCCCGGTCCTGGGCGATGTCGTAGACCGGGATCTCGGTGCGCCCGGTGCGGCACAGCTCGTCGAGGGCCGCGATCGCCTTGTCGGCGTTCCAGGAGCGCGACGTCGTCCCAGTCGACGATCCCCAGGGAGTGGTGCCGCGGCGCCGTCGGGTCGTCGCCGTCCTTGTAGAAGTGGTCGAGCTCGAGCACGGGCAGGCCGCTGGACTCGGCCAGGTGCGACTTGCCGCTGCCGGACGGCCCGGCCATCACGACGACCTGGGCCAGGAGGCCGCTCATCCAGGCACCCGGACCCGCCCGCTGCACGGCGACCTCGGCAAAGCCCATCCGCGCGTAATGGAGGGCCGCCGGGTTGCCGTCGGTGACGACGAGCGAGAGCGCGGTCTCGCCCGCGTCAAAGAGCACCCTGAGGCCGCGACCCAGGAGCGCCGAGCCCGTGCCGGCGTAGCGCGGGTCGGGATCACGGGCGACGTCGGTCACCCAGGGCCCGCCGTACGGCGGGCGACCCGGTGTCCGGTTGAGGAGCAGCACCGCGGCGACCGCCGACCCGCGCATCTCATCGACGACGAGGGCGCTGGCGTCGGACAGGAACGGGTCCCATCCGGGCGCCGCTGACGAAGGGGTCGATGAACTCCGCCTCCGCGCCGGGCACGTCAGCTGCAGGATCGTGGTCTGGGTGGCCCGGCGGGAACGCCGCGCGGATCACCGCCATCACCGCCGCGCCAGGGCGGCTCGAGACGGGCTCCAGCGAGAGGCCCGCCGGCAGCCGGGGACTTGGACCAGGACGGCTCGGGCTCGCGGGCGGCGAGGTCCCAGGTC
Organism: uncultured Actinomycetota bacterium; assembly: GCA_963818455.1. Taxonomy (GTDB): domain Bacteria; phylum Actinomycetota; class Actinomycetes; order CAVWCF01; family CAVWCF01; genus CAWFSE01. Next base: position 17,539 of record CAWFSE010000006.1, on the reverse strand, counting down.
ATCAGGTGGGCCTTGCGGACCACCGTGGCGCCCAGGGCCAGCAGGGGCTCGAGGCGTTCCCAGGATCCACCGACCTGGCGACCGGGCGCGTGGGCGATCAGCTGCCGGGCCATCACCTCGATCCCGCGCGGCCCCGGCTCGAGGTCGTCGAGGATCTCCTCGCCTCCGTCCCCGGGGCGCGGCCGGCAGCGGCCTGCCGCTGCGCCACCCGGCCCCGGCAGCGGGGCCCAGCGCGTTCGGCGCTCACAGGCCGATGGGGTGCCAGACCGTCTTGGTCTCCAGGAAGGGCCGGACGCGCGACAGGCCCGGGTCGGCCGTCCAGTCCGCCTCGCCGGCCGGGTCGGCCCGCAGCACCCGCTTGACGTTGTCGGCGGCGGCGACCTCGAGGTCGGCGGCGAGCGCGCCGGCGCCGGCCAGGTCGATCGCGTTGACGTCCATGTGCGAGGCGAGCCAGGGCGCGACCTCGGCGGTGTGGCAGGTGATCAGGTTGACCACCCCGCCCGGGACGTCGGACGTCGCCAGCACCTCGCCCAGCGTCACCGCGGGCAGCGGGCGCTCCTGCGAGGCCAGCACGACGCAGGTGTTGCCGCTGACGATGACCGGCGCGATCACCGAAACCAGGCCCAGCAGCGAGGACCGCTGCGGCGCGATCACCGCGACGACGCCGGTGGGCTCGGGCAGCGAGAAGTTGAAGAACGGCGACGCGACCGGGTTGGAGGAGCCGAGCACCTGCGCCAGCTTGTCCGGCCATCCGGCGTACCAGACCCAGCGGTCGATGGCCGCGTCGACGGCTGCCGTCGCCTGGCGCACGGTCAGCCCCTCGCCGCGCGCCACCTCGTCGATGAACTGCGCCCGCCGGCCCTCCATCACCTCGGCCACCCGGTAGAGCACCTGGCCGCGGTTGTAGGCCGTGGCGCCGCTCCACCCGGCGAACGCGGCGCGCGCGGCGACCACGGCCTCGCGGGCGTCCTTGCGCGAGCCCATCGAGGCGTTGGCGAGGAAGCGGCCCTTGGCGTCGGCCACCTCGTACGAGCGGCCGCTCTCTGAGCGGGGGAACTTGCCGCCGAGGTAGAGCTTGTACGTCTTGCGGACGTCCACCCGAGTGCTCACGCCTGCTCCTTGAGGTAGGCCGAGCGATGCCGTCCCGTGGTCGCCCGCGTGGTCACGATTGCTCCTTGAGGTAGGCAGCCAGGCCATGGCGGCCGCCCTCGCGGCCGAAGCCGCTCTCCTTGTAGCCGCCGAAGGGGCTGCGCCGGGTCGAAGTGGTTGAACGTGTTGGCCCACACCACGCCGGCCCGCAGGTGGCTGGCCATCCACAGGATCCGGCTGCCCTTCTCGGTCCAGACCCCTGCCGACAGCCCGTACGGGCGTGTTGTTGGCCTTCTCCAGCGCCTCCTTCGGCGTCCGGAAGGTGAGCACGCTCAGCACCGGGCCGAAGATCTCCTCGCGGGCGATCCGGTGGGCCTGCGAGACGCCGGTGAACACCGTCGGCGGGAACCAGAAGCCGCGGTCGGGCAGGTCGCAGGGCGCCGACCACCGGGTGGCGCCCTCGTCCTCGCCGACCTGGCTCATCTCGCGAATCCGGGCCAGCTGGGTCGAGGAGTTGATCGCCCCGATGTCGGTGTTCTTGTCCAGCGGGTCGCCGAGGCGCAGCGTGGCGAGTCGGCGCTTCAGCGAGTGCACGACCTCGTCGACCACCGACTCCTGCACGAGCAGCCGGGTGCCCGCGCAGCACACGTGGCCCTGGTTGAAGAAGACGCCGCGCACGATGCCCTCGACCGCCTGGTCGATCGGCGCGTCGTCGAAGATCACGTTGGCGGCCTTGCCGCCGAGCTCCAGGGTCACCCGCTTGTCCGTGCCGGCCGCGGCGCGCTGGATCAGCTTGCCGACCTCGGTCGAGCCGGTGAAGGCGATCTTGTCGATCCCGGGATGCTCGACCAGCGCGCGGCCGGTCTCGCCGGCCCCGGTGAGGATGTTGACGACTCCGGGCGGCAGGTCGGCCTGCTGGCAGATCTCGGCGAACAGCAGGGCCGTCAGCGGGGTCGTCTCGGCGGGCTTGAGCACGACGGTGTTGCCCGCGGCCAGGGCGGGGGCGATCTTCCAGGCCAGCATGAGCAGCGGGAAGTTCCACGGGATGATCTGGCCGGCCACGCCGAGCGGCCGCGGGTCGGGGCCGAGCCCGGCGTAGCCGAGCTTGTCGGCCCAGCCCGCGTGGTAGAAGAAGTGCGCCGCGGCCAGCGGCACGTCGACGTCGCGGCTCTCCTTGATCGGCTTGCCGTTGTCGAGGGTCTCCAGGACGGCCAGCTCGCGGGAGCGCTCCTGGATCAGCCGGGCGATCCGGAAGAGGTACTTGCCCCGCTCGCGGCCGCCCATCTTCGACCAGGTGCGGGTGTACGCGGTGCGCGCGGCCTTGACGGCGCGGTCGACGTCGGCGGCGCCGGCCTCGGCGACCTCGGCCAGCACCTCCTCGCTGGACGGCGAGATCGTCTTGAACGCGCCGCCGTCGGCCGGATCGCTGAACTCGCCGTCGATGAACAGGCCGTACGACGCCTTGAGGTCGACGACCGCGCGCGACTCGGGCGCAGGGGCGTAGTCGAAGGGGGTGCCCATGGGTCGCCTCAGTCCAGGGTGAAGTAGTCAGGGCCGGAGTAGCGGCCGGTGGCCAGCTTGGTGCGCTGCATGAGCAGGTCGTTGAGCAGGCTGGAGGCCCCGAGCCGGAACCAGTCGGGGTCGAGCCAGTCCGCGCCGACGGTCTCGTTGACCATGACGAGCATCTTCAGGGCGTCCTTGGTGTTCTTCAGCCCGCCGGCGGGCTTGACGCCGATCTGGATGCCGGTGGCCTCGCGGTAGTCGCGGACCGCCTGCAGCATCGTGAGCACCACCGGCGGGGTCGCGGCGGGCTGGATCTTGCCGGTGCTGGTCTTGATGAAGTCGCCGCCGGCGAGCATCGCCAGCCACGAGGCGCGCCGCACGTTGTCGTACGTCTGCAGCTCGCCGGTCTCCAGGATCACCTTGAGGTGGGCGGCGCCGCAGGCCTCCTTGACCGCGACGATCTCGTCGAAGACGTCGAGGTAGCGCCCGGACAGGAAGGCCCCGCGGTCGATGACCATGTCGATCTCGTCGGCCCCGGCGTCGACGGCGTCGCGGGTGTCCTGCAGCTTGACCGCGCGGCTGGCCCGGCCGCTGGGGAAGGCGGTGGCGACGGCGGCGACCTTGATGCCGCTGGAGCCCAGCGCCTCCTTGGCGATGCCGACCAGGTCGTTGTAGACGCAGATCGCCGCGACCGTCGGGACCGAGGGGTCCATCGGGTCGGGGTGCATCGCCTTGGTGCACAGCGCGCGCACCTTGCCCGGGGTGTCGGCGCCCTCCAGCGTGGTGAGGTCGATCATCTGGATCGCCAGGTCGATCGCGAAGGCCTTGGCCGTGGTCTTGATCGAGCGGGTGCCGAGGTCGGCGGCGCGCCCCTCGGCCCCCACCTGGTCGACACCGGGCAGGCCGTGGAGGAAGCCGCGCAGCGACCCGTTCGAGGAGGTGATCTCGTCGACGGCGGGGAGCCCGCCGGTGCGCGGAGATGCGGTCGCAGTCACCTTGGGGAGCCTAGCCCTGCCCAAGCCCCGCCGCGGCGGCGATGTCGGCCTTGAGGGCGGCCAGATCGCGCGGCGGCCCGGGCCCTGGCGGCCGCGAACGCCTCGGGCCGGGGGAGGTCCGCGGACACCGGGATGACCACCTCGAGGTAGCACTTGATCTTCGGCTCGGTGCCGCTCGGCCGGACGATCACCCGGCCGTGGTTCGCCAGCATGAACCGCAGCCCGTCGGTGGGGGGCAGCCCGCCCTCGCCGCGCTCCAGGTCGTCGAGCCGCTCGACCGCGCGCCCGCCGAGGGAGGTCGGCGGGGACTGCCGCAGCCGGCTCATGGCCGCGCCGATCAGCGACAGGTCGGTGACGCGCGCCGAGAGCTGGTCGGTGGCGTGCAGGCCGTACCGCGCGGCAGCCGCCTCCAGCAGGTCCTCGAGGGTCTCGCCGCGGGCCTTGGCCTGGGCGGCCAGCTCGGCGATCAGCAGCGCCGCCGAGACGCCGTCCTTGTCGCGCACCGCGACCGGGTCGACGCAGTAGCCGAGCGCCTCCTCGTAGCCGAAGGACAGCCCGTCGACGCGGCCGATCCACTTGAAGCCGGTGAGCGTCTCCAGGTGCTCGAGCCCCTCGGCCCGGCAGATCGCGCCGAGCATCGACGACGACACGATCGAGTTGGCGTAGATCCCGCGCTCGCCGCGGGCGATCAGGTGCAGCCCGAGCAGGACGCCGACCTCGTCGCCGCGCAGCATCCGCCACTCGCCGTCGCGCATGGGCGCCGCGACCGCGCAGCGGTCGGCGTCGGGGTCGTTGGCGATCACCAGGTCGACGCCCGCCTCGCGGGCGGTGGCCAGCGCGAGGTCGATGGCCCCCGGCTCCTCGGGGTTGGGGAAGGCGACGGTGGGGAACGCCGGGTCGGGCTCGAACTGCGCGCCGACCAGCACGGGCGGCGCGAAGCCGGCGCGGGTGAACGCGTCGACGACGACCTGCCCCCCGACGCCGTGCATGGCGGTGTAGGCGACGGCGAGGTCGCGGGGCGAGTCCGCGCGCACCAGCGACGCGGCCCGCGCCAGGTAGGCGTCGAGGACCGAGTCGTCCAGCGTCTCCCACTCCCCGCCGAGGGGGATGGCCGAGACCGGGCCGACGGCGTCGATGCACGCGGAGATCTCGGTGTCGGCCGGGGGCACGATCTGCGAGCCGTCGCCGAGGTAGACCTTGTAGCCGTTGTCCTGCGGCGGGTTGTGGCTGGCCGTCACCATCACCCCGGCCGCGCAGCCGAGGTGGCGGATGGCGTACGCAAGGACCGGCGTCGGCAGCGGCTTGGGGAGCACCATCGCGCCCAGCCCGGCGCCGCGCATCACCGCGGCGGTGTCGCGGGCGAACACGTCGGAGTTGCGCCGTGCGTCGTACCCGATGACGACCGCGCCACCGCCCCGCTCGGACAGGTACGCGGCCAGCCCCGCGGCAGCGGCCATGACGACCGACCGGTTCATCCGGTTCGGGCCCGCCCCGAGGGCGCCGCGCAGCCCGGCGGTGCCGAACTCCAGCCGCCCGGCGAAGCGGTCGGCGAGGTCCTCCACCGCGGCCTCGACGCCGGCGTCGCAGGCGTCGAGCAGGGCGCGCAGCTCCTCGCGGGTCTCCGGATCGGGGTCGTCGGCCAGCCAGGCCTCGGCCGCGGCGCGCACGTCGATCGCGTCGGCGCTCACAGCCGGGTCACCACCTGGGCGAGCAGCCGGCCCATCCGCTCGGCGGCGGCCTGCCCGGCCGCGAGGACCTCGGCGTGGTTGAGCGGCTCGCCCGTCATCCCGGCCGCCGCGTTGGTGACGAGCGAGAGGCCGAGCACCTCGACGCCGAGCTCGCGGGCGGCGATGGCCTCGACCGTCGTGGACATGCCGACCAGGGCGCCGCCCATCCGGCCGACCATCGCGACCTCGGCGGGCGTCTCGTACTGCGGCCCGCGGAACTGCACGTAGACCCCCTCGGCGAGGTCCGGCTCGACCTCGCGGCACAGCGCGCGCAGCCGCTTGGAGTACAGGTCGGTGAGGTCGATGAACGTGGCGCCGCGCAGCGGGGTCGTGCCGGTCAGGTTGATGTGGTCGCTGATGAGCACCGGGGTGCCCGGGCTCCACGCCGGGTCGAGGCCGCCGCAGCCGTTGGTCAGCACGACGACCCGGCAGCCGGCCGCGGCCGCGGTGCGCACCCCGTGCACCACCGGCTCGACCCCGAGGCCCTCGTACAGGTGGTTGCGGCCGAGGAACACCAGCAGCCGGCTGGTCGCCGGCGCGGACGCTGCGGAGCTTGCCGGAGTGGCCCTGGACGGCCGGCGGCGGGAAGCCCGGCAGGTCGGTGAGGGCCACCTCGGCGACGGTCTCGCCGAGCAGCTCGGCGGCGGGGACCCAGCCGGAGCCCATCACCAGCGCCACGTCGTGGCGGTCGACTCCGGTCGCCGCGGCCAGGGCCGCGGCGGCGTCGCGCGCGGCTCCCTGCGGGTCTGCGTAGAGGTCGGTCACGCCCCCGACGCTATCGCCGGGAGGCGGTCACGGACCCGACGGATCGGCAAGGCCGCGACCGGAGGTCGGCGACGTAGTCGGCGGGGGCGCCGGCGACCTCCGCGGCGTCGGCCACGATCCCGAGGTAGCGCGCGGACGGCAGCCCGCCCTCGTACGCGTCGAGCACGTACACCCAGGCCAGCGGCGAGCCCTCCATGGTCTGCACGCGGACCCGCAGCTTGCGGTAGAGCCCGAGGTCGGCGCCCTCCCACGAGTCCAGGGCCGCCTCGTCCTGGGCGGTGAGGTCGTAGAGCATCACGAAGACCTGGTCCGACGGGGACTCCGCCAGCGGTCGCGATCGAGCCCTCCCAGCCGAGGTCCTCGCCGCCGAAGCCGAGCCGCCAGCCGACCAGCCAGCCGGTGCCGGCCGGCGGCGAGTGCGGGGCCCGCTCGGCCATCTGGTGCGGGTCCAGGTTGCTGCCGTACGCGGCGTAGAGCGCCATGGCGACCAGCGTAGGCCGTCAGGCAGCCGGCGTGCGCCATGATGCGCGCCGTGACGCGCATCGGGATCATCGGAGGCGGGCCGGGCGGCTACGAGGCGGCGCTGGTCGCGGCCCAGCTCGGCGGCGAGGTCGTGCTCGTCGACCGCGACGGCCTCGGGGGGTCGTGCGTCCTCACCGACTGCGTGCCGTCCAAGACGCTGATCGCCACGGCCGACGTCGTCACCGCGACCGCCGAGTCCGGCGGCGCTCGGCGTGGTGCTCGGCGAGCGCGGCGCCCGGCGCGTCGGCCCAGGCCGTGCACGCCGACCTCGCCGCGGTCAACGCCCGGGTCAAGGCGCTGGCCGCGGCGCAGTCCGCCGACATCGCGGCCCGCCTGGAGCGCGAGGGCGTCCGGGTCGTGGCGGGCGTGGGCCGGCTCGACGCCGGGCGACCGGATCGTCGCCGAGCGCGCCGACGGCGGGATCGAGGAGATCGCGCTGCGATGTCGCGCTGGTCTCGACCGGGGCCCGGCCGCGGGTGCTCGCCGATGCCGAGCCGGACGGCGAGCGGATCGTCACCTGGGAGCAGGTGTACGACCTGCGACGAGGTGCCCGAGCGGCTGATCGTGGTGGGGTCGGGCGTGACGGGGGCGGAGTTCGCCTCGGCCTTCCAGTCGCTGGGCTCCCGGGTCGTCCTGGTGTCCTCGCGCGAGCACGTCCTGCCCGGCGAGGACCCCGACGCCGCCGAGGTGCTGGAGGGGGTCTTCCGGCGCCGCGGCATGGAGGTGCTGGCGCGCGCGCGGGCGACGGCGGCCCGCCGCGACGGGCGACGGGGTCGTGGTCGAGCTGGCCGACGGCCGGCGGGTCGAGGGCAGCCACTGCCTGATGGCCGTCGGCTCGATCCCCAACACCACGGGCATCGGCCTCGAGGAGTGCGGCGTCGGGGTGGACGCCGGCGGGTTCATCTCGGTCGACCGGGTGTCGCGCACGTCGGCGCGCGGGGTCTACGCCGCGGGCGACTGCACCGGGACGTTCATGCTGGCCTCCGTGGCGGCGATGCAGGGCCGGATCGCCATGTGGCACGCGCTGGGCGACACCGTGCGCCCGCTCGACGTCCGCACCGTCTCGTCCAACGTCTTCACCGATCCGGAGATCGCCACGGTCGGCGTCACCCAGCGGGACGTCGACGAGGGCCGCAGCACGGCCCGCGTGCTCAAGCTGCCGCTCGCCACCAACGCGCGCGCGAAGATGCAGGGCATCTCGGACGGCTTCGTGAAGCTGTTCTGCCGGCCGTCGACCGGGATCGTCGTCGGCGGCGTCGTGGTCGCGCCGCGGGCGAGCGAGCTGATCTACCCGGTGGCCCTGGCCGTCGAGCACACGCTGACGGTCGACGACCTGGCCGGCGCCTTCACGGTCTACCCGTCGCTGACCGGCTCGATCGCCGAGGCCGCCCGGCAGCTGCACACCGTCTTCGAGGGGTAGCCACCGGCCCGTGGGACGCGGTGGCCTAGAAGCCGCCGAAGTCCCCGCCCCCGAAGTCGCCCCCGCCGAAGTCGCCGCCATCGAAGCCGCCGCCCCCGTCGTACCCGCCGGCGTCGTACCCGCCCCCGTCGCCGCCGTAGTCCCCGCCGGAGTCCCCGCCCGAGTCGCCGCCGTCGCCCCCGCCGTCTGACCCGTCGCCGCTGTCGCCGCCGGCCTCGTCGACCGCGGGGTCGTACCCGGCCGGGACGAAGCCCACCGGCGAGCTGAGCATCATTCCCGAGCATGGTGCCCATGAGCATCCCGTTGAGCAGGTACGCGCCCTGGGCGCCGTACCAGCCGCGGGCCCACGGGCCGTACTCCGGGCCGCCCTCGTAGTACGGCCGCCGCCCGGTCGGGGTGTCGACCTGGCGGATCACGGGCGCCAGCCCGTCGGCGAGCCGGGCCGCGCAGGCCGCGCACACGGGGACGTCGCGGGTGGCCCCGCCCTCGGGCGTCCAGGCGGCGTCCTGGGCCGACAACCCGTGCCGCTGGTCGAAGAAGCACGGCGGCCGGCGCACCGGCGGCTCGGTGCCCTCGCGGCGGGCCCGCAGGCAGGCCAGCGCGAACCGCCCGTCATCGAGCGCCCGGCTGACCCACTGCAGGTCCTCGGGGGTCTGGGCGGCGGCGAGCGCGGCCTTGGCGCTCTCGTACGCGTCCAGCGCCTTCTTCCAGTCGGCCTGCGCCTCGTCGGGCAGCCCGGCCTCGACCGGCTCGGCCTGCAGCTGCTCGCCGAGCTGGGTGACGTCCTCCTCGGCGACCCGCCGGACGGCCGCCATCCGCTGCTGGCCGGCCGCGTCGAGGGCCTGGCGGCGCGGAGAGCCGCCCGCCGCCCGCTGGCCGTAGTTGGCCGGGTTGTTGGGGTTGGCCGAGCGCACCAGGCGCCAGAGCAGCCAGGCGCCACCGGCGATCAGGACGAGGGTGAAGAGGATCCATACGTCCTGTCTACCTTGTCCGCGGCCCGGGGGCCACGGGACGCGACAGGGGACGCAGCCGCGGGACGGCGCTCAGGCGTCCTTGATCTCGCAGAGCACCGAGCCGCTCGCCACCGTGGCGCCGACCTCGCCGGTCAGCCCGGTGATCACGCCGGCCTTGTGCGCGGTGAGCGGCTGCTCCATCTTCATCGCCTCGAGCACGACGACCAGGTCGCCGACCGCGACCGTCTGGCCCTCCTCGACGGCGATCTTGACGATCGTGCCCTGCATCGGGCTGGTCAGCGAGTCGCCGCTCGCCGCGGCGCCGGACTTGGCCTTGCGGCCCGCGCGGGGCTTGGCCTTGGCCGCGGCGGGGGCCGCCGGATCCCACGCCCAGCCCGGCCGGGAGCACGACCTCGAGCCGCTTGCCGCCGACCTCGACGACCACGCGCTCGCGCTCGGCGGGGTCGTCCTCGGCGCCGCGCGGCCGCGCCGGCGAACGGCGGGATCTGGTTGTCGAACTCGGTCTCGATCCAGCGGGTGTGGACGGTGAAGGGCGTGGCGTCGTCGGTGTCGAACGCCGGGTCGGCGACCACCGCCCGGTGGAACGGGAGCGCCGTGGCCATGCCGTCGACCTCGAACTCGGCCAGGGCGCGGCGGGAGCGCTCCAGGGCCTGCCTGGCGGGTCGCGCCGGTGACGATGAGCTTGGCGAGCAGCGAGTCGAAGGCCTGGCCGATGACCGTGCCCTCGACCACGCCGGAGTCCAGGCGCACGCCGGGCCCGGACGGCGGCCGCCACCGGTGACCGTGCCGGGCGCCGGCAGGAAGCCGCGGCCCGGGTCCTCGCCGTTGATCCGGAACTCGAACGAGTGCCCGCGCAGCGGCGGGTCGTCGAAGCCGAGCGCCTCGCCGTCGGCGATCCGGAACTGCTCGCGGACCAGGTCGACGCCGGCGACCTCCTCGGTCACCGGGTGCTCGACCTGCAGCCGGGTGTTGACCTCGAGGAACGAGATGGTGCCGTCCTGGCCGACCAGGAACTCGCAGGTGCCCGCGCCGACGTAGCCGGCCTCGCGCAGATCGCCTTGCTGGAGGCGTAGATCCGCGTCGACCTGCTCGTCGGTGAGGAACGGCGCGGGGGCCTCCTCGACGAGCTTCTGGTTGCGGCGCTGCAGCGAGCAGTCGCGGGTCGAGACGACCACGACGTTGCCGTGGGAGTCGGCCAGGCACTGGGTCTCGACGTGGCGCGGCTTGTCGAGGTAGCGCTCGACGAAGCACTCGCCGCGGCCGAACGCGGTGACCGCCTCGCGGACCGCCGAGTCGTACAGCTCGGGGATCTCCTCGATCGTGCGGGCGACCTTCATGCCGCGGCCGCCGCCGCCGAAGGCGGCCTTGATCGCGACCGGCAGGCCGTGCTCCTCGGCGAAGGCGACCACCTCGTCGGCCGACTCGACCGGGTCGGCGGTGCCGGGCACCAGCGGGGCGCCGACGCGCTGGGCGATGTGCCGGGCCTGGACCTTGTCGCCGAGGGCGTCGATCGCCGCCGGCGGCGGGCCGATCCAGATCAGGCCGGCGTCGATCACCGCCTGGGCGAAGATGGCGTTCTCGCTGAGGAACCCGTAGCCGGGGTGGATGGCGTCGGCGCCGGACTGGCGGGCGGCGTCGAGCACCTTGGCCATGTCCAGGTAGCTCGTGCCGGGGGTGTCGCCGCCGAGCGCGTACGCCTCGTCGGCCTCGCGCACGTGCAGGGCGTCGCGGTCGGGGTCGGCGTAGACGGCCACGCTCGCCAGCCCGGCGTCCCGGCAGGCGCGGGCGACGCGGACGGCGATCTCGCCTCGGTTGGCGATGAGGACCTTGCGCACGGCGTTTCTCCCTCGAAAGCGGCTGCGCTGCGAGTCTATGGGGGCGCCTCAGTCAGCGGTTGAGCCGGTGGTAGGTGCCCTTCAAGCGGCTGTAGAGCGTCCTGAACTCCTTGGCCATCGGGTCGTACGTCGCGCGGGTCGCCGGGTCGGGCTCGAACCGGCGGGCGATCGGAACGAGCGCGCCTGCCTCGTGCGGCGACAGCTCGCCGAGCACGACCCGGGCGAACAGCGCGACTCCGCGCAGCTGGGCGTGCATCGGGTCGCCGACCTGCTCGATGGGCCGGCCCAGCACATCGGCGAAGACCTGGCACCACAGGTCGGACTGGGCTCCGCCGCCCAGGATCCGCAGCGATCCGAACGGATGCTTGGTGAAGTGCTCGACGGCGTCCAGCAACCACCGGCTGTTGAAGGCCACACCCTCGAGGACCGCCCGGGTGAGGGTGGCGCGGTCGGCGTGGATCGACACGTTGACGAAGCCGCCGCGCGCCAAGCGGTCGTCGATCGGCGAGTGCTCGCCGTTGATCCACGGCAGGAAGAAGACGCCACCCGCTCCGGGGGCGACCGCGGCCGCCTCGGCGAGCAGCTCCTCGTACGAGGGCAGCGCGCCGTCCGGGCCGGCGCCGAGGCCGCGCTCGCGCCACCACTGCAGGCACGCGCCGCCCGAGGCCTGGTCGTTGAGCACCTGGTAGGAGGTCGCGTCGATCCCGGGGACGGAGGCGACGTACCGGAACACGTCGAGCTTCTTGAACGGGACCTGGCAGGAGATCCAGGACGTCGTGCTCACGGCCAGGTGGCCGGCGAAGTCGTCGACGCACCCCGACCCGAGGTGGGCCCCGTGCAGGTCGGGCAGGCCGGCGATGACCGGTGCGCCGGCGACCACCCCGAGATCTCGCGCGGCCTCGTCGGTGAGGGGGCCGAGCACCGAGCCGGTCGGGAGCAGGGGTGGGAGCCTGGCCGGGTCACGTCGGTAGCGGCGGACGAGCCGGTGATCGTAGGTGCGCGTCCGCCCCGCCCTGGTGTCGACGAGTCCCGAGAGCAACGAGGCGGCCGGGCTGGTGGCCGCCCGGCCGGTGAGCCGCAGGCCGAGGTAGTCGACGGGCTCGAGCAGCGTCCGGGTGCGGGCGTAGTCCTCGGGACGCCGGTGCCGCAGGAACATCTCATGGCCGAGGGCGCCCTCGCCGGTCGGCAGGGGCGCGATTCCCGCGACCCGCAGCCCGTTGGCGAGCGCGTCGGGGGCGAAGCCGGCGATCGGCCCGCCGACGATCTTCTTGGCCCACGGTGCGCCGCGCAGGTCACTCCACATGTAGCAGACCCCGCCCACCGCGCGCCCGTCGGCGTCGACGGGCACCGTCGAGCCCCACTGGCCGGTGACGACCACCGCGTGCAGCGAGTCCGCGGCTGCGACCCCGTCGGCGACGAAGCCCCGTGCGGCGGCCGCGATGCCCGCCCACCACTGGTCCACGTGCTGCAGGACCCCGCCGTCCGGGGTGTGCTCGGTCGGCGTCGCCGTGAACGAGGTGGCGAGGATCTCCCCGGACAGCGCGACGGCGGCGACCTTGGGCCCCGAGGTGCCGAGGTCGACGGCCAGGATCCACGGCGTGCCCGTCACGTCAGCCCTCCGTGGGCGCCGGTCCGGTGGGCTCCGGGACGGCGTACATGGCGTCCAGCGCCCCGGACAGGAGGAACTCCAGCCCCTGGTCGCCCGCAGGGGTGCCCGCCATGCCGTACAGGGCGCCGCTGTTCGCCGGGGTCCCCGGCCGCCGTCTTCGCGTACGCGACGCCGTCCGCCAGGTCGCGGGCGAACTCCCCGGTCAGGCCGGGTCGGGTGTTCGGCCGGGTGACGCAGAAGTGCAACCCCGCGGGGAGCTGGTTCGGGTTCATCCGCCACCCGCGGCTGGCGAGGAAATCGTTGACGTGGAAGATGTCGACCTCGTCGGTTGCCGACCCCCAGGCCACGTGGAACGTCTGGCCCTCGCCGTACACGCGCAGCTCGGGCAGCGCCTGCACGGCCGCCTTGATCTCCATCGCGGTGCGGTGGATGTCGCGGGCCGCCGCCAGGTAGCCCGCCTCGCCGGTGGTGAGCAGGGCCGCCCAGGTCGCCGCGATGGCCCCGCCGGACCGGCTGCCGGACAGGCCGGGAGAGACGTAGAGCCCGCCCGGCCAGTTCGGGAAGGCGAAGTACTGCAGCCGGCGCAGGTCGGCGTTGCGGTAGGTGAGCACCGAGGTGCCCTTGAGCGCGTAGCCGAACTTGTGGGTGTCCGCGGAGATGGAGGTGACCCCGGGCACCCGGAAGTCCCACAGCGGGACGTCCACCCCGGTGCGCTCGATCCACGGCAGGACGTACCCGCCGAGGCACCCGTCGACGTGCAGGCCGACGTCGTGCTCCTGCGCGATCACGCCGAGCTCCTCGATGGGGTCGACCAGGCCGTACGGGTACGAGCCCGCGGAGCCCACCAGGGCCACCGTGTTCGGGGTGACGTGGTCGCGCACCCAGTCCACGTCGACGACGAAGCCCTCGGTGAGCGGCGCCCGGTGCAGCGTGATCCCGAAGTAGTGGCACGCCTTGTCCAGCGCCACGTGGGCCGAGTTGGGGATGATCACCTCGGGTGCGGTGATGCCGCGCAGCCTGCCGCGTTCCCGGTAGACGAGCATCGGGTTGATCAGGCTCTCGGTGCCGCCCGACGTGAGCACCCCGCAGGTCGCCGCGTCGCCGTGCAGCATCGCCGCGGTCATGGCGACGATCTCGCCCTCGAACTTCGTCGCCGACGGGTACATGTCCCGCTGCAGGACGTTGGCGTGGGCGAACGCCTCGAACACCTCGGCGAGGAAGTGGTACTGCTCGTGGTCGCCGAGGTAGAGCGAGCCCGACACCTTGCCCGAGTCGCCGAGGCGGTCCTCCTCGGCGGCGAGGGTGCGCACCAGCCGCAGCACGTCGTCGCGGGCCATCGGCTCGGCGGGGATCGTGCGATGGGCGGCGTACCGGTCGCGGTAGGGGTAGAACGACGCCAGCATCTCCGTGACCTGCTCGGGCGTGGGTCCGGACAACCTCAGCTCCCTGGGCTCGCGTGCAGACGGTGGCGGCGTCAGCGTAATGCGCGGCCCCACCAGCCCGGGTCGAGTCAGGCGTGCCGATGCGCCCGACGGCCAGGCCTCCAGCGCCCAGGGTCACCAGAGGTCGGTGACCTGCACCCCCAGGTCGCCCAGCAGGCGGCGCAGCAAGGGCAGGCTGAGCCCCACGACCGTGCCGGGGTCGCCGTCGACGCCGTCGATGAACCAGCCCCCGAGGCCGTCGATGGTGAAGGCGCCCGCGACCGCCAGGGGCTCGCCCGTGGCGATGTAGGAGGCCAGCTCGGCGTCGGTCGGGGTCCCGAAGCGCACGACGGTGCTCGCGACGTCGGCAGCCTCCTCGTCGGTCGTGGTGTGGACGAGGCAGTGGCCGGTGACCAACGTGCCGACGTGGCCGCGCATCCGATGCCAGCGCGTCACCGCCTGGGCGGCGTCGGCGGGCTTGCCCATGGACCTCGCCGTCGAGGTCCAGGACCGAGTCGCAGCCGAGCACGAGCTGGTCCGGCCCGACCTGGGCCGCCACCGCCCGCGCCTTGCGGCGGGCCAGCTCGAGGGCGACGGCGTCCGGCGGTCCGACGACGTCGTCCTCCCGGACGCCGCTGATGACCACGACGTCGGGTCAAGGCCGGCTGCGCGCAGGGTGCGCAGCCGGGCCGGCGACGCCGAGGCGAGGACGAACCGGGTCACCGGGGCAGGGCCGCGGCCCGCCAGCGGCCCGGGCCGTGCGGCAGGGACGTGCGCATCGCGCGGCCGTGGTCGCCCCAGCCGCCGCCCGCCGCGCGCGGCCGGCTCCGGGCCCGAGCCGGAGCCGCGGGCCGCGAGGACGGCGACGAGCGCCGCCAGCTCCTCGGGGGTCGGCTCGCCCCGGACCACCCGCAGCACGCGGGCGGTCCGGCTCGGGGCGGCGCCGCTCACAGCGGGATGTTCCCGTGCTTCTTCGGCGGCAGCGTCGCGCGCTTGCCGCGCAGGGCCCGCAGCGCCCGGACGACCTGGGCCCGGGTCTGGGACGGCTCGATCACGGCGTCGATGTAGCCGCGCTCGGCCGCGATGTACGGGTTGAGCAGGGTGTCCTCGTACCGCTCGATCAGCCGGACCCGCTCGGCCTCGACGTCCTCGGCCTTGGCCAGCTCCTTGCGGTGCAGGATGTTGACCGCGCCCTGCGCGCCCATCACGGCGATCTGCGCGGTCGGCCAGGCGAAGTTCAGGTCGGCGCCGAGGTGCTTGGAGCCCATGACGTCGTACGCGCCGCCGAAGGCCTTGCGGGTGATGACGGTGACGAGCGGCACGGTCGCCTCGGAGTACGCGTAGATCAGCTTGGCGCCGCGGCGGATGATGCCGTTCCACTCCTGGTCGGTGCCGGGCAGGAAGCCGGGCACATCGACGAAGGTCAGGACCGGCACGTTGAACGCGTCGCAGGTGCGCACGAACCGCGCGGCCTTCTCGCTGGCCTCGATGTCGAGCGTGCCGGCGTACTGCATCGGCTGGTTGGCGACGACGCCGACCGAGCGCCCCTCGACCCGGCCGAAGCCGATCAGGATGTTGGGCGCCCACAGGGCCTGCACCTCGAGGAACTCGCCGTCGTCCACCACGGTCTGGATGACGTGGTGCATGTCGTAGGGCTGGTTGGCGCTGTTGGGGATGATCGTGTCGAGCGCGAGGTCCTCGTCGGTGGGCTCGAGCTCGGCCAGGGTGAGGTCGGCGCCGAAGACGGGCGCGTCGTCCATGTTGTTGCTGGGCAGGTACGACAGCAGCGCGCGGGCGATGTCGAGGCAGTCCTCCTCGTCGGCGGCGACGAAGTGCGCGACCCCGCTCTTGGAGTTGTGGGTCACGGCCCCGCCGAGCTCCTCGAACTCGACCTCCTCGCCGGTGACGGTCTTGATCACATCGGGGCCGGTGATGAACATGTGCGAGGTCTTGTCGACCATCACGGTGAAGTCGGTGATGGCCGGGGAGTAGACGGCGCCGCCGGCGCACGGGCCCATGATCAGCGACAGCTGGGGGATGACCCCCGAGCCCAGCACGTTGCGGCGGAAGATCTCGCCGTAGAGGCCCAGCGAGGCGACGCCCTCCTGGATGCGGGCGCCGCCGGAGTCGTTGATGCCGACGACCGGGCAGCCGGTCTTCAGCGCGAGGTCCATGATCTTGACGATCTTCTCGCCGAAGACCTCGCCGAGGCTGCCGCCGAAGACGGTGAAGTCCTGGGCGAACACGCACACCTGGCGGCCGTCGACCGTGCCGTAGCCGGTGACCACGCCGTCGCCGTACGGGCGCTGCTTGTCCAG
The DNA here is from genome assembly GCA_963818455.1 of uncultured Actinomycetota bacterium. Classification (GTDB taxonomy): domain Bacteria; phylum Actinomycetota; class Actinomycetes; order CAVWCF01; family CAVWCF01; genus CAWFSE01. Next base: position 1,361 of record CAWFSE010000006.1, on the reverse strand, counting down.
GCCGAACGCGCGGGCGCGGTGGCGGGCCAGCGCGTCGGTCTCGACGAAGGAGCCCGCGTCGAGGAAGGCCTCGACGCGCTCGCGGGCGGTCAGCTTGCCCTTGGCGTGCTGCGCCTCGATCGCCTTGGCCGAGCCGGCGTGGGCGGCCTCGTCCTGCTTGTGGCGCAGCTGGGCGAGCTTGCCGGCCGTGGTGCGCAGATCGGGCCCTGCGGGGGCCTCGGCCGCCGCGGCGGCGGCGGATTCGGCGGCGGAACTGGGGGACACGATGGCTCCCTTCACGGGTCGCCCGTAGCGTAGTCAGGTGCCGTCGACGCCGAAGGACCGGGACGCCGCCTGGGCCGCGCTGCGGGGCCCGTACGACCCGGCCCGGCTGGCCGGCGCTGGCCCGCCCCCCGTGGCGGGAGGTCCGGCTGGTGGCGGAGACGGGGTCGACCAACGCCGACCTGGCCGCGCTGGCCCGGGCGGGCGAGCCCGGCGGGCTGGTCCTCGTCGCGGAGCGGCAGACCGCCGGCAAGGGCCGCCTGGGCCGCGCGTGGTCGGCCCCGGAGGGGGCCTGCGTGACCGCGTCGGTGCTCGTCCGCCCGGAGGCGCCCCCGGCCCGGCTCGGCTGGCTGCCGCTGCTCGCCGGGTTGGCCGTGGCCCAGGCGCTGGGGGACCTGGCGGCTGAGGGACCGAGGCGGGTCCCGCCGCGGTGAAGTGGCCCAACGACGTGCTCCTCGGCGACGGCAAGGCCGCCGGGATCCTCGCCGAGCGGATCGTCGACCCCTCGGGGGGGCCGATGGCCGTGGTGCTCGGCCTGGGCGTCAACGTCGCGCTGGAGGCCGACGAGCGCCCGGTGGCCGCGGCGACCTCGCTGCGGCTCGCGGGGGCGGCGCCGACGGCGCGCGAGGAGGTCCTCGACGCGGTGCTCGCGCGCCTGGGGGCGCTCCTGGGGCAGTGGGAGGCGCACGCCGGCGACCCGCGGGCGAGCGGCCTGCGCGACCGGTACGTCGCGCGCTGCGCCACGGTCGGCCGCGCCGTCACCGTCGCGCTGCCGGGCGGCGAGTCGCTGGACGGGCGGGCGGTCGACGTCGATGTGGACGGCCGGCTGGTGGTCGAGTCGCCGTCGGGCGCCCGCCGCACCGTCGTCGGCCGGCGACGTCGTGCACGCCACCCACGCCTAGCCGACTCGCCCTCGCCCGCGGCGCGGCCGTGCCAGGATTGCCGCCATGGCGTACCCGCAGAAGCTGCTGTCCGACGGCGAGACCGTCGTCCACGAGATGCGCCCGCACTGGCGCTCGCTGGTGTTCCCGGCGTTCTGGCTGATCGTCATCGCCGGCGCCGGGGCGTTCGTGGCCGGCAAGGTCGACGGGACCGCGCGC
>CAWFSE010000005.1:0-349681 GCA_963818455.1 uncultured Actinomycetota bacterium | reverse complement strand
CCCGAGGAGATGAACTCGTCGATGATCGTCTGGGCGCCGTTGACGAAGTCGCCGAACTGCGCCTCCCAGATCACCAGCGCCTCGGGGCGGGCCACCGAGTAGCCGTACTCGAAGCCGAGGGCGGCGAACTCAGACAGCGGCGAGTCGTAGACGTAGAGCTTGCCGCCGTTGTCGTAGCAGCGCTTGAGCGGCTTGTACTGCCAGCCGGTCTGGCGGTCGACGATGACGATGTGGCGGTGGCCGAACGTGCCGCGGCGCGAGTCCTGGCCGGCCAGCCGCACCGGGGTGCCCTCGGTGAGCAGCGACCCGATCGCCAGGGCCTCGCCCATGCCCCAGTCGATGGTGTCCTGCTCGACCATCTGGGCGCGGCGCTGCAGCTGCGGGGCCAGGCGCGGGTGCACCGCGAACCCCTCGGGCATCGTCAACTGGGTCTCGACGACCCGCCGCACGACCTCGGCCGAGATCGCGGTCGGCACCTCGTACGACGGCCGCTGCGGCGCGAGCGCCTGCTGGCCCTCGCGCTCCACCTCGGTGGACTCGCCCTCCGCCCCCCCTCGCGGGTCTCGCGGAAGACCCGCTCGAGCTGCTCCTGGTAGTCGCGCAGCGCCGACTCGGCCTCCTCGACGGAGATGTCGGAGCGGCCGATCAGCGCCTCGGTGTACTGCTTGCGGATCGAGCGCTTGGCGTCGATCACGTCGTACATCATCGGCTGCGTCAGCGAGGGGTCGTCGGCCTCGTTGTGGCCGCGGCGGCGGTAGCAGACCATGTCGACGACGACGTCCTTGTGGAACGCCTGCCGGAACTCGAAGGCCAGCCGCGCCACGCGGGCGCACGCCTCCGGGTCGTCGCCGTTGACGTGGAAGATCGGCGCCTGGACGGTGCGCGCGACGTCGGTGGCGTACGTCGAGGAGCGGCTGTACTTCGGCGACGTGGTGAAGCCGACCTGGTTGTTGACGATGACATGGACGGTGCCGCCGGTGCGGTAGCCCTGCAGCTGCGACAGCTCGAGGGTCTCGGCCACCACGCCCTGCCCGGCGAAGGCCGCGTCGCCGTGCATGAGCACGGGCAGGACGGGGAACTCCTCGCCGCGGTTGAGCACGTCCTGCTTGGCCCGCACCACGCCCTCGAGGACGGGGTTGACCGCCTCGAGGTGGCTGGGGTTGCAGACCAGCTCGACGTCGATGGTCTGGCCCCCCTCGGCGCGGAAGGTGCCGTTGGCGCCGAGGTGGTACTTCACGTCGCCCGACCCGTGCGCGCTGCCCGGGTCCACGTTGCCCTCGAACTCGCGGAAGATCTGGCCGTACGACTTGCCGACGATGTTGGCCAGCACGTTGAGCCGGCCGCGGTGCGGCATGCCGATGCAGACCTCGGCCAGCCCCTCCTCGGCGGCGGCCTGGAGGACGGCGTCGAGGAGCGGGATGACCGACTCGCCGCCCTCGAGCGAGAACCGCTTCTGCCCGACGAACTTGGTCTGCAGGAAGTTCTCGAACGCCTCGGCGGCGTTCAGCCGGCGCAGGATCCGCAGCTGCTCCTGGCGGTCGGTCTTGGCCTGCGGCCGCTCCATCCGGTCCTGGATCCAGGCCCGCTGGTCGGGATCCTGGATGTGCATGTACTCGATGCCGATGGTGCGGCAGTACGAGTCGCGCAGGATGCCGAGGATCTCGCGCAGCGGGGCGATCGGCTGCGCCGCCGAAGCCACCGGTGGCGAACTCGCGGTCGAGGTCCCACAGGGTCAGGCCGTGGTTGACGACGTCGAGGTCGGGGTGGCGGCGCTGGCGGTACTCCAGCGGGTCGGTGTCGGCCATCAGGTGGCCGCGCACCCGGTAGGCGTGGATGAGCTCCTGCACCCGCGCGGTCTTGTTGATGTCGTCCTCGTGCGAGGCCGAGATGTCCCGCTCCCAGCGGACCGGCTCGTACGGGATGCGCAGCGAGGCGAAGATGCCGTCGTAGAAGCCGTCCTCGCCGAGCAGCAGGGCGTGGATGCGGCGCAGGAAGTCGCCGGACTGCGCGCCCTGGATGATCCGGTGGTCGTACGTCGAGGTCAGCGTGAGGATCTTGCTGATCGCGTTGCGGGACAACGTCTCCGGCGACGCGCCCTGCCACTCGGCGGGGTACTCCATGGCGCCGACGCCGACGATCGTGCCCTGGCCCTGCATCAGCCTGCGGGACCGAGTGGACGGTGCCGATGGTGCCGGGGTTGGTCAGGCTGATCGTGGTGCCGGCGAAGTCGTCGACGCCGAGCTTGCCGCCGCGCGCCTTGCGGACGAGGTCCTCGTACGTCGCCCAGAACAGCGCGAAGTCCATCGCCTCGGCGCCCTTGATCGAGGGCACCAGCAGCTGCCGGCTGCCGTCGGGCTTGGCCAGGTCGATGGCGAGGCCGAGGTTGATGTGCGCGGGGTTGACGACCGCCGGCTTGCCGTCGGACTCGGCGTAGGAGGCGTTCATCGCCGGCACGTCGTGCAGCGCGCGGACCACGGCCCAGCCGATCAGGTGGGTGAAGGAGACCTTGCCGCCGCGGCTGCGCGCCAGGTGGTTGTTGATGACGACCCGGTTGTCGATGAGCAGCTTGGCCGGCACGGCGCGGACGCTGGTCGCGGTGGGGACGGTGAGCGAGGCCTCCATGTTGGCGACGACGCGGGCGGCGGGGCCGCGCAGCACGGTCGCCTCGGGGGGCGCCGGGGGAGCGGCGGGCGCTGCGGGCGGGAGCCGCCGGCGCGGGGCCGGGCGCCGGGGCGGGCGTCGGGGCGGGCGTGGGGGCCGCGGAGGGCAGCCGCGGGAGCCGCGGGCGCTCGGCGGGCGCGGACGGGGTCGCGGCACCGGCGGGCGCGGGCACCGAGGGGTCGTGCGGGGTGTAGTCGGTGAAGAAGTCCCACCACGCGCGGTCGACGCTGTTCGGGTCCCGGAGGTACTGCTCGTAGAGCTCGTCGACGAGCCATTCGTTCGGGCCGAAGCCCCCCATCGGCGGCTGGCTCGATGGGCCCTCGGCTGTCTGCGACACGGCGGCGTCCGCCTCCTGCTCTCGTCCGGCTGGCTGCGGGAGGCAAGCCTAACGGTCGCGGCCCGGCCGCCGTCGGGCGGCTCGGCGGCGTCGCTGCTACAGCCCCATCGCCCGGCTGACCACGAGCAGCTGCACCTCGCTGGCCCCCTCGACCACGCGCAGCATCCGCAGGTGGCGCAGCACCCGCTCGACCGGCCCCTCCCGCAGCAGGCCCATGCCGCCGAAGACCTGCAGGCAGCGGTCGGCGACCGCGTAGGCGCGCTCGGTGTTGTGGTACTTCACGATGCTCGAGTCGAGCATGAGCGCCCCCGCCTGGGAGGCGTCGGTCGTGTCGACCTGCCAGGCCAGCTGGTACGTCAGCCAGCGCATCGCCTCGATGTCCACCTTGCTCTGGGCCAGCGGGAAGGACACCCCCTGCTGCTTGCCCAGCGGCTTGCCGAAGGCGGTGCGCGCGTTGGCGTGCCCGATCGCGGCATCGAGGGCGAACTCGGCCAGGCCCAGGCACTGCGCGGCGATGTAGGCCCGCCCCGCGTTGAGGAAGCGCATGGCGGCGAAGAAGCCGAGCCCGACCTCGCCGATCACGTGGTCGGCGGGGACGCGGGCGCCCTCGAGGAAGATCTCGGCGGGATGGGTGTCGGCGATCGTCCACTGGGTCTGGCCGGAGCGGAACTGCTCGCGCGGGCACCGACGAATGCGGTGATCCCGCCCGCGGCGCGCTTCTCCGGGTCGGTGACCGCGAAGACCACCGCGAAGTCGGCGTGCTCGGCGTTGGTGATGTAGTGCTTGTGGCCGTCGATGACCCACTCGTCGCCGTCGCGGCGGGCCCGGGTGCGGATCGCCTGCGCGTCGCTGCCGGCCTCCGGCTCGGTGAGCGCGAAGCACATCGACTTCTCGCCGCTCACGACCGGCCGCAGGTAGGTGTCCCACAGGTGCTCGGGCAGGTCGAGCAGCATCGTGGACGGCCCGGACGGGTTGGGCGGGGCGATCGCCACCATGGCCATCCGCAGCCCGGAGCGCGCGGCGTCCTCGACGAGCAGCGCGGTGCCGAGCGCCGAGAGCCCCTCGCCGCCGACCGACTCGGGCATGTACGGCGCGTAGAACCCCTGGGCGACCGAGCGGCGCTTGGCCTCCTGGGCCGCCTCGTAGCGGCGCCCGTGGTCGGGCGTCCCGGACCAGAACTCCTCGAGCAGGCCCTCCTCGAGGGGGCGGATCTCGCGGTCGAGGAACGACCGGAACGAGGCGCGCAGGGCCTGCAGCTCTTCGGGGATCGCGAAGTCCATGCCGGAATCCTGCCGCCCGCGGCCGAGGCGGCCGACACGGGGGCGTCAGGTGACGTCGCGCCGAAGGGTCGTCGCCGCGGCGATGCCGACCAGGACGGCCGTGTAGCCCAGCAGCACCACCGCGGCGAGCCCGGGGCTGAGCAGCGCGTCGCCCTGGAACGAGGTGGCCTGGACGAGCGAGTTGGCGGCGCCTCCGGGCAGCCACTTGCCGACCGACGGCAAGAACGCGATCAGCAGCGCCTCGCCCAGCAGCAGCCACACGAGCCCTCCCACGATGGCCGCGACCTGGTTGCGGACGAGCGTCCCGACCGCGACGCCGAGCACCCCGAACAGCGTCGAGCCCAAGACGCCCCCCGCCAGGATCGCGGCGACGTCGGCGGCCGGCAGCGCGTACGCATCGCGTGCGGCAAGGACCGGGACCGCGACGGCGGCGACGGCCGCGCAGGTCACCGCCGCGAACGCGAACGACGCGGCCGCCGCCGCGGCCAGCTTGGCCACGACGACCCGCAGCCGCCGCGGCTGGGCCAGGAAGGTCGACGTCATGGTCCGGTGGCGGTACTCGGTGGTGATCACCAGCACGCCGAGGATCAACGTGATGACGTACCCGCCGCCCGCCGAGGCCCACACGTTGCGGACCCCTTGCTCGTTGGCGATGGTCGGCACCCCGGGGACGTCCCCGCCGCCGTCCTGGGGGAGCAGGTCGATCACGAGCAGCACGATCGTGTTGAGCAGGACGTAGCCGAGCATCACGACCAGCAGCACGATCCAGGTGCGGGTGCTGCGGATCTTGGCGAGCTCGGCCCGGATCTGGCCGCTCACGCCGGACGCTCCTCGTCGGCGCCGGTGAGGCGCAGGAAGACCTTCTCCAGGTCGTCGGCCTCGCGCCGCAGCCCGTGCAGCTCGATGCCGGCGGTGAAGGCGAGGTGTCCGATCGCGGCCGGATCGCTGTGGGGCACGGTGAGCGTCGTCCGGCGCGGTCTGGGTGACCCCCAGGCCGGCGGCGCGCAGCGCCTCGGCGAGCCGCGCGGCCTCGGGGGACTCGACGACGACGGCGGCCTCGGCGGCCAGCTCGGCGAGCGGGCAGGCCCGCACCAGCCGGCCGCGGTCGATGATGACGACGTCGTCGACGGTCTGCTCGACCTCGCTGAGCACGTGGCTGGAGATCAAGACGGTGCGCCCCTGGGCCGGCGTGGTGGCGCAGCACGGCACGCAGCCAGGCGATGCCCTCGGGGTCGAGGCCGTTGGCCGGCTCGTCGAGCACGAGCACATCGGGCTCGCCGAGCAGGGTCTCGGCGAGCGACAGGCGCTGCCGCATGCCCATCGAGAAGCCCAGCAGCCGGCGGTCCGCCGCGTCTTCTAGGCCGACCAAGGCGAGCGCCTCGTCGGCCCGCGCCCGCGGCAGGCCGGCCTCGAGGCAGACCACCCGCAGATGGGCGCGCGCCGTGCGACCCGGGTGGAAGCCGGGCTCCAACGACGCCCCGACGGCCCGCATCGGCGCCGTGAGGTGCGAGTACGGAACGCCGCGAATGGTCGCGGTCCCCCCGGTGGGCGCCGACCAGGCCGAGCAGGCAGCGCAGCGTGGTCGTCTTGCCGGCCCCGTTGGGGCCGAGGAACCCGGTCACCCGGCCGGGGCCGACGCTGAAGGTCAGGTCATCGACGGCGAGAACCGAGCCGAATCGCTTGGTCAGGCCGCGGACCTCGAGGGTGGGCTCCGCCGACTCGCTCCCGGTCACCCTCCGACCGTATCGGCGTGCCCCTCGGCCAGGCCCGCGAGCCCCGCGACGACCAGGTCGCCGAGGGTGGGCAGGTGGTAGCCGCCCTCCTGAACCGCCACCGTGGGCAGGCCCAGGGAACCGAGCAGGCGGCCGGCCTCCCGGTAGCCGGCCCGGGTGACCGGCGAGTGGGCTCTCGGGGTCGTCGACCGCGGCGTCGACCCCCAGCGAGACGACCAGGGCGGTGGCCCGGTGGCGCCCCGGCGGCATCGGCGAGCTGGGCCGACGGCGTCGAGCCAGCCGTCGTCGCCGGTGCCGGGGGCGAGTGGCAGGTTGACGTTGGCGCCGACCCCCTCGCCCCTGCCGGCCTCCTCGGCGAACCCGACGAAGTGCGGGAACCACCCGGCCCCGGGGTCCACGTGCACCGAGCCGTACAGCACATCGCCGCGCCCGTAGAACAGCGCCTGCGTGCCGTTGCCGTGGTGGGCGTCGACGTCGATGACCGCGACCCGCTCGTGTCCGGCGGCGCGCAGCGCCTCGGCGGCGACGAGCCGCGTTGTTCAGGTAGCACGATCCGCCGAACGCCTCGCGTCCCGCGTGGTGCCCGGGCGGCCGGCACAGCGCGTAGGCGATCGGATCGGCCCCCGAGGCGACCACGGTCGGCGGCGGTGAGCGCGACGTCGACGGCGCCGCGGGCGCGCCTCCCACGTGCCGGGGCCCGACCAGCGTCATCGTGTCGTAGCAGTAGCGGCCGGCTCTGGCGTGGATCGCGGTGGGGACCCGAGGGCGGAGCCCCGCGAGCAGCCCCTCGGTGGGGAAGACGTACGCACCACGCGGTCCTGCCCGCGGTCGTCGGGGTACCCGGCCGCCACCCAGGCGTCGTACGCCGTCCGCAGGTGGTCGAGCAGGCCGCGGTCGTGGACGCGGTTCAGCAGCTCGTCGTCGTGCGCGACCGCCTCGACCCGGGGTGAACCGGCGGCCTCGAGCGCCGCGCGGATCGAATGGGCGCGCTCGGCGACCTCGGTGCCCGGGGTGCGGACGCCCACCCACACCTCGGCCCCGGGGACGTGGCGCGTGCTCGAGTCGGACCAGATGTGCGGGACGGGGAGCGCCACGGCTCGCAGGATGCCACCCCCTACGGGGTGTCGGGGAGCAGGCACGCCACGCGGTGGCCGCCGCCGGCGGGGAGCACCGGAAGCGAGCCCGCCCGGCAGTCGGCGGCCACGCCGGCCCGGTCGGCCTCACCGCCCGCGAGCGCGGGGCACCTCGGGTGGAAGCGGCATCCGGCCGGCACCTTGGTCGGGTCCGGGGGCTCGCCGCTGAGGACGACCTGCTCGAGGTGCTCGGACTCGGGCACCACGGACAGCAGGGCGCGGGTGTAGGGGTGCCTGGGCGCGCCGAGCACCTCCTCCCGTGCTCCGATCTCGACGATCCGCCCCAGGTACATCACGGCGATCCGGTCGGCGATGTTCCAGGCCAGGCCGAGGTCGTGGGTGACCACCAGGACGGTCAGCCCGAGCTCGTCGCGCAGCCGCAGCAGCAGCGCCAGGATCTCGCCGCGCACCGAGGCGTCCAGGGCGGACACCGGCTCGTCGGCCACGAGCACGTCCGGCTCCAGCGCGAGCGCGCCGGCGATCACCACGCGCTGCCGCTGCCCGCCGGAGAGCTCGTGCGGGTAGGGCGTCAGGAAGCGCTCCGGCGGACGCAGCCCGCCGTGCGACGAGCGCCGCCGCGACGCGCTCGACCTCGTCGCCCGGCACCGCGTGGATGCGCAGCCCCTCGGCGACCGCCTCGTAGACCGAGTGCCGCGGGTTGAGGCGCCGCTCGGATCCTGCAGCACCATCTGGACGTGCCGCCGGTAGGCCTTGAGCGCCCGGGTGGAGCGCTGCAGCGGGGCCCCGTCGTAGCTCACCTGCCCGCCGGCGGGCTCTCCAGCCCCAGCAGCGTGCGGGCCAGGGTGGTCTTGCCGCAGCCGGACTCGCCCACCAGGGCGAGGATCTCGCCCGCTCGCTCGCGAGGTCGACCCCGTCGACGGCCCGCGCGACGGCGCCCTGCCCGCGGGGAAGGCCACGCGCAGCCCCTCCGCCGCGAGGATCGGCGCGCTCACGGCGCCGCCACCCGCACGCACGCCGCCTGCCAGCCGTCGGCGACCGGCCGCAGCCGACGTCGTCGGTGGCGCACTGCGGAAGGACCACCGGGCAGCGCGGGCGGAACGCGCACCCGCTCGGCAGGTCCCTGGGGTCGGGAGGGTCGCCGGGCAGCCCGCGGGGCTGCCGGCGGACGGCCGGGTCTCCGATGGTCGGGAACGAGGCCGCGAGCGCTGCGGAGTACGGATGCGCCGCCGTCCGGAGCACCTGGGCGGTGGGGCCCTCCTCGACGACGCGGCCGGCGTACATGATCGCCAGCCGCTCGCACGCGGAGCCCAGCACGGACAGGTCGTGGCTGATCATCACCAGGCCCACGCCGCGGTCGCGGACAAGGCGATTCGAGCAGGTCCATCACCTGCGCCTGGACCATCACGTCCAGCGCCGTCGTCGGCTCGTCGGCGATCAGCAGGCGAGGCGAGCACGCGAGGGCCAGCGCGATCATCACCCGTTGCTTCTGGCCTCCGGAGAGCTGGTGCGGGTAGGCCTCGGCGTGCCGGGCCGGCAGCCCGACCTGCTCCAGCAGCTCGCGGACCCTGCCCGCGCCCCGGCCTCGTCGGCGCGCCCGTGCATGACGATCGGCTCGGCGACCTGGTGGCCGATGGTCTGGACCGGGTTCAGCGAGTGCAGGGCGCCCTGGAAGATCATCGACGCGCCTGACCAGCGGACCGCGCGCAGCCGGCCCCAGCTCATCGCCAGCACGTCTTCGCCGTCCAGCGCCAGCCGCCCGGTCACGTCGGCGCCGGTGGGCAGCAGCCGCAGCACGGCGGCCGCCAGGGTCGACTTCCCGCAGCCGGACTCACCGGCGATCCCGAGCGTCTGCCCCTCCTCCAGGGTCAGCGAGACGCCGCGGACGGCCGGCACCTGGCCCTCCCGCGCGGCGTAGGTGACTCGACACGTCCTCGAGCTCGAGCAGCGGGGCCACCGGATCACCGCTCCCGAAGGCGGGGGTTGAGGATCTGCTCCGACGTCCGCCCGATCAGCGTGAAGGCGAGCACCACCAGCACCACGCAGATGCCCGGCGGCAGCATGTACCACCACGAGCCGGTGGTCAGCGCGCCGACCGTGCAGGCGCCGTCCAGCATGGAGCCCCAGGAGACGCCGAGCGGGTCGCCGAGTCCGAGGAAGGACAGCGTGGTCTCGGCCAGGATGGCCACGGCCACCGCGAGCGTGGTCTGCGCGAGCACCAGCGGCAGACGTTGGGCAGCACGTGCCGGGTCATCTGGTGCCAGTTGCCGGCGCCGAGCACGCGGGCGCGCTCCAGATACGGCCGCGAGCTCACCGCGAGGGTCTGCGCCCGCACCATCCGCGCGGTCGCCGGCCCACGACGTCACCCCGATCACGACGGCGACGTTGGCCAGCGACCCGCCGAGCACCGTGGCCAGCACGATCGCCAGCGGCAGGAACGGGATCACGAGGAACCAGTCCGTCAGCCGGTTGAGCACCTCGCCGCGCCAGCCGCGGTAGTGCCCCGCGGCGATGCCGACCAGGGTCCCGATCACCATCGAGATCGCGGTCGCGACCAGGCCGACCACCAGCGACACCTGCGCCCCCCAGAGCAGCAGGGTGAGCACCGAGCGGCCGCGCTCGTCGGTGCCGAGCGGGAAGTCCCCGCTCGGCCCGGCCACAGCGGCTCGCCGGTCGCGCGGGTGACCTCGAGGCCGTGCGCGTCGGCCAGCAGCGGGGCCAGCACGGCCAGCACGACCACCGTCAGGATCACGCGCGCCGGCACAGCCCTCCGCGGCGGCGCCGGAACTCCCGCCAGAACCGGCCGGCCGACTTCCGGCGCCGCGCCCAGACCAGCGCCCGCGCGACGGGGCCTGGGCACCGCGGGCTGCGCCCGCACGTCGGCGTTCATCCGCGCACCCGGGCGTCGAGCAGGCCGTAGAGCAGGTCGGCCGCCAGGTTCGCCACCACCACGGTGATCGAGAAGACCAGGAACAGCCCTTCGAGCAGGGGGACGTCGGGCCCGGAGAGCGCCTCGTAGGTCAGCTGGCCCGAGCCCGGGCATGGAGAACACCGTCTCCACCGTGATCGCCCCGGAGATCACGAAGCCCAGGTTGAGGAAGATCAGCGTGATCGTGGGCAGCAGCGCGTTCGGCACGGCATGGCGGCGTCGCACCAGGGCGTCCCGCAACCCCTTGGCCCGCGCCGTGATCAGGTAGTCGGCGCCCCGCTCGTCCATCAGCGACGAGCGCATCACCAGGGCGTACTCGGCCAGGTAGGCCAGGGTCAGGGTGGGCAGCGGCAGCGCCAGATGGGAGATCAGGTCGTCCAGCCGGTCCAGCGACGCCTGCATCCGCGCCGACCGAGGTCATCTGACCGCTGGGGAAGATGCCGGGGAAGGGCCCGACCCCGACGGAGATCAGCACGAGCAGCATCAGCCCGAGCCAGAACTCCGGCATCGCGTACAGCGCCACGCCGGCCGTGCTGGAGATCCGGTCGAACGGCTGCCGCGGTCGCCACGCCCCTCGGATGCCGATCCGGATCCCGACCATCGAGGCCAGCACGGTCGCGGTGCCGACCAGCAGCACGGTCGGCCACAACCGGTCGCCGATCACCTCGAAGACCGGCTGGCGGAACTTGTCAGATGACGAGCACGTCGGGTGAACGGGTTGCGCATGTAGGCGGCGAACTGTCCCAGCGCGAGCCTGTCCAGGTTCAGGCTCGCCGTAGGGCAGCGAGTTGCTCCGCGTCGACCTGCCGTCCGCGGGTGTAGCTCTTGATCGCGTCCCCGGGCAGCAACCGGAACAGGAAGAAGTTGAACACGATCACGAAGAGCAGCGTGCGCAGCGAGGCCAGCACCCTGCGCAGCACCTAGCTGCCGGTGCCGGTCAAGCGCCCGCAGCCTCGGACAGCGGCATCGTCGACCGCGGCCGCCGCGTCGGGCGGCCTGGCAACGCGCCGACTCGCGGTCGTCGGCGCCTGAGGTGCCCTGTCGGCGCGAGCGCGCGACACGGTATCCGCCGCCGGCCAGACCAGCACCGGTCCGCGCCGATCGCGATGAGGGCGCCGGCCGCGCGCTCACCGGCCTTCGCGCTGGCGGCGGCCCGGGCGGCGTCCGCCACGACACCGCGCGGTAGGAGTGCGATCCCTGCTGGAACAGCAGTTGACCGTCCGGAGCCGGCTGCGGCACGAACCCGGTGAACTTGTCGCTGCGGTAGGCCTCGAGCAGGTTGTCGTAGATACTCGACCAGACGTACGCCCAGTCGTCGTAGATCAGCTTCTGGCGGCCTTGCGACCGTCTCGGCCCTGCGCCGGCGTCGACGTCCGTGTTCTGCACCTGCTCGGCGTACAGCCGGTCGTACTCCGGGTTGCAGTAGAAGCTGTCGGAGAGTCCGGCGCAGCGTGATCGCCCTCCTTGTACGGCGCTGCGCGCAGGTGAAGGTCGACAGCTGGTAGTCGGGATCGGGCTCGACCCCCCAGCCCCACTCGAACAGGTCGAAGTCGCCGGTGCCGAAGGCTTCGCTGAGCTGGTCCTCGGATTGATCGCTTGACCGTGAGCTTGATCCCCACCTCGGTCCAGCCACTCTGACGAACTGCGCGGACGTCTGCGACGGCTTCGACTCGCTGCGGGCGAAGAAGCGCAAGGCCTTAACGGCTTGGCCCCGTCGGCAGCGTCCGGATGCCGTCCGGTCCCCGGGCGTAGCCGGCCGCGTCCAGGATCTGGTTCGCCTTGGCGAGGTCGAACGGGTAGCGCCCCTCACCGGGGTCGTAGTGCAGCGAGGCGTACATCGGCGGGATCACCCCGCTGCCGGGGCTGCCGTACCCGCCGACCGCCCGTTGACCAGGAGCGTCTCAGGTCGACGGCGTGGGCGATCGCCAGGCGCACCTGCTTGTCCTCAAAGCGCGGGATGCCCGGTGCCGATCGGCGTGCCGTCGGCGAGCGCCGCACCGAGGTTGAAGGCGATCTCGTTGAAGGAGGCCGACCGCCGACACCGAGCGTGATGTCCGTCGGCGCCTTCAGCGCGTCGAAGATGTTGGCCTCGAGGCTGTCCGCGAAGTCGATCTCGCCCTTGCGCAGCGCCTGGGCCAGGGCCTCCGCGCTGGCGAACGGCCGGAACTCGACCCCGTCGATGTGCGGCGCCCCGGCCCAGTAGTTCGTGGTTGGCCTCGACCGCCGGAACTGGCCGACCCCGCTCGTCAGCACGAACCCGAGCCTGACGGATTTGGATCCCCCCGACGGCGTCGTTGGTGAACGTGGACGCTCTCGTGGCGGAGATGCCTTCGACCGACGTGCTCGGGCAGGATGGGCACCGCCAGGTGCAGCATCTGCGGCGTCGGCATGGCTGACCGTCAGCACCAGGGTCGTGGCGTCCGGGGCCTGGGCGCTGACGATGTTCGCCACGTAGCTGCCGTAGTTCGTCTGTTCCACCTCGCCGTTGATGATGCGGGTGAAGGTGTACGCGGCGTCCTTGGCGGTCAGCGGCACGCCGTCCGACCAGGTGACCCCGGAACGGATGCGGTAGGTCCACGGTCTTGCCGTCCTCCGGTGCCACGACTCGGCCAGACCGGGTTCGGCCGAGTAGTCCTTCGCGGAGTACCCGGTGAGGGTGTCGTACATCAGCGCCCACAGCTCGTAGGACTCGATCAGCAGCCCGACGAAGGGGTTGAGCGAGTCGACGTCGTTGGCGATGCCCACCGTGACTGTGCGCGGGATGGCCAGAGGTGCGCAACCTGCCTAGTGCGAGTGGAGGGGACGAGCAGGCTGCGCACCCTGGGCACCGTGTCGGGTCATGGTTGCAGCCTCACCGGGCTGATGCGGACCATGGCCCGCATGTTCGAGGAGGCCCAGGTGTTCGCGCCGGTGCGCAGCGCCGCCGACGGCTCCGCCGTCGTGGAGCTGTCCGGCGACCACCCGGGTGTCAGCGACCCGCACTACCGCCAGCGCCGCAACGCGATCGCGGCCCTGGCCCTCGCCTGGCAGGAGGGCGACCCCGTTCCCGACGCGGCCTACACCGCCGAGGAGCACGCGGTTTGGCGCCTGGTCTCCGGCGAGCTGGACCGGCTGCACGAGGTCCACGCCTGCCAGGTGTACCTGGAAGGCAAGGCCGGCCTGCGGCTGCCGGTGGACCGCATCCCGCAGCTGTCCGAGGTGACCGCCGCGCTGGAGCCGCTCACCGGCTTCCGCTACGCGCCGGCCGCCGGACTGGTGCCGCTGCGCGAGTTCTACGGCTCGCTCGCCGACGGCCAGTTTCGCTCGACGCAGTACATCCGCCACCACTCCGTGCCGCTGTACACCCCCGAGCCCGACGTCGTCCACGAGGTGGTCGGCCACGCCAACTCGCTCGCCGCGCCGCGGTTTCGCCGCGATCTACCGCGCCGCCGGCCGGGCCGCCCGCGCCGCCGAGTCCGACGAGGCGCTCGCGTTCGTCTCCAGGGTCTTCTGGTTCTCCCTGGAGTTCGGGGTGCTCCGCGAGGGCGGGGCCGTCAAGTCGTACGGCGCCGGCCTGCTGTCGTCGTACGGGGAGATCCAGCAGGTGGGCGGCGCGCGGCTGCTGCCGATCGACCTCGCACGGATGGGCACCCAGGCGTACGACATCACGCGCTACCAGCCGCTGTTGTTCTGCGCGGCGTCGTTCACCGAGGTCGAGGACGTCGTCGGAGGCTTCTTTCGACGAGGTCGGCTCCCACGGCGATGAGGTGGTGCACCGGCTCCAGCCGGCGCACGCCTGAGGGCTACGCCTTCGGCACGGGCACCTTGGCGTCGGACTCCCACGCCGGCCGCATGCGCATCGCCCGGCCATCGCGCTCGACCACCTCGGCGGCCTCGGCGACCATCCGGTCGAGGTCGTCCTCGGCGTGCACGAACCGCCCGGTCAGAGCGTCCAGCTCGCCGTGGGCCACCCGCACCACGAGATCGCAGATGCGGTCAATGGGGGTCCACATGTGCTCAGGGATCGCCGGGTTGTCGTTGGCCTGCGTCTTGACCAGGCCGGGGACAGGTCGAGCACCACGACCCCGGTGTCGCCCAGCTGGCTGGCGATCTGGTCGGTCAGCCGGAAGAGGGCCGCCTTGGAGACTGGGTAGGCCCCGTCGGTCATCGGCAGCGCGCCGGCGCCGGCAAGCGAGTTCATCTGCACGACGCGCCCCGCGCCGCGCTCGACCATCGACGGCAGCACGGCGTGGGCGAAGAGCGCCGGCCCACGCAGGTTGGTGGCGACCCGCGACCACCAGTCGTCGGGGTCGACCTCCCAGAACTTCTCCCAGTTCCACGACGCTGACTGCGCGGCGTTGTTGACCAGCAGGTCGACCGGCCCGAGCTCGGCGGCCACCCGCGCCACGAAGGCCTCCACGGCCGAGCGGTCGGTGACGTCACCGGCCGCCCAGATGGCGCGGCCGCCCGCGGCCTCGATCTCGGCCACGGCCGACTCGACCTGCTCGGCGGTGCGTGCGAACAGCCCGACCGCCATACCCTCGGCGGCGAGCCGCTGCGAGACGGCGCGGCCGATGCCGCGACCGGCCCCGGTGACGAGCGCGACCCCAGTCAGATTGGACATCTGGATTCCCCTCCCCGCGGCCTCGATCCGGCCGCCCCAGGGACCGACCCTAGCGGGCGCGGCGGACGGCCCGCCGGGCACCTCAGGACAGCGCGACCTGCAGCGCCAGGAAGGCCGCGACGGCCACCATCAAGCCGCCGAACAACCGGCGCAAGACGACCCCGGAGATGCGCCGGGCGGCCAGGGCCCCCAGCACCCCCCCGATCGCGGCGGCGCCGGCCAGGCCAGCCAGCAGGGTCCAGTCGACGGCGGCCTGGTCGGCCGCCCGGGTGCCCAGCGAGACCAACGCGTTGATCGTGATCACGACCAGACCCGTGGCGGCGGCCTCGTGCACGGGCATCCGCAGCGCCAGGATCAGGGCGGGCACCACGAGGAAGCCGCCGCCGACCCCGAAGAAGCCGGTGGCCAGCCCGACCAGCGTGGCGAGCAGCGCGATCCGGACCCAGGTGGGCCGCCAGTTCGGGTCGCCCTCGTCCGAGGCGGGCTGCGCGTCGGCGCCGCGCAGCATGGAGAACCCCGCGCGCCAGCACCAGCAGGGCGAACCCCAGCAGCAGGACCCGCTCCGGCACCCGGGACGACGCCAGCGAGCCGGCGATCGCCCCGACGGCCCCGACCGCGCCGAACACCAGGCCCTGGCGCCACCGGACGGTCGCGGCCCGGGTGTGGGGAACCAGCGCCGCGACCGCCGCGACCAGGACCACCGCGAGCGAGAGCGTGGTGGCCTCGTCGACCGGCAGGCCGAGCACGAACACGAGCAGCGGGACGGCCAGCACGCCGCCGCCCCCGCCGAGCATCCCCATCACACCGCCGAGCACCAGGCCCAGGGCGAGAATCTCCAGGAGCTCGAGCGCGGTCACCCGCAGATCAGATCACGGCGCCGGGACGGCCCTTGCGGTCGACGATCGACGGCCTGCGCGACTGCCAGGCGTGCATGCCACCGGTGAGGTTCAAGGCGTCGACTCCGGCGGCGCGCAGGGCCTTGACCGCGTGCTGCGAGCGATTGCCCGACCGGCACACGACGATGACCTGGCGCCCGGCGGTGAACCGGCGGTCGGCGACGGCCAGGCGGCCCAGGGGCTGGTGGATCGCCTGCGGCGAGTGCCCGGCGTTCCACTCCCGGGCTCGCGGACGTCGAGCAGCACGGCCCCGTCGGACACGAGCTGTCGGGCTGCGCCGGCGTCGACGGCGGAGCCCTTGCGGAAGAAGAGCCCCATCGCGGTCACCGCCGTGCCGAACGTGGTGTCGGGGGCCTCGGCCTGCGAGGGTACGCCGTTGGCGGCCGCCTCGTCGACGTCCTCGTCGACGTGCTCGACGGGGACGCCGACGCGCTCGAGCATCGAGCACGCGGCCGCGGCGCGGAATCCGCTGCCGCAGTAGACCCGGACCCCGGGTCGGCCCCGGCGTGCGGCGGCCTCCTGGCTACCAGGCCTTGACCTCGTCGACGCGGGCGAGCAGCTCGTGCAGCGGCACGTGGCGGGCGCCGACGACGTGGCCGTCCGATCCACTCGGTGCCGCGTCGCGTATCCAGCACCAGCAGGCGCTGGTCGGCCTTCATCTCCTTGGCCAGGCCGGCGAAGTCGAGTGACCGGGTACGACGACAGGTCGTCTGGGCCCGTGGCCCAGTCGTCGGGTCCGCCGATGGCGAACGAGGCGGGTCGGTCGATCCCGATCCGCACCAGCTCGCGCTGGAAGGCGGTGACCTCGTCGGCCGTGCTCGCCAGCAGGGTCACCGGGGTGCCCCACGGGATCAGTCCAGCCGAGGTAGGTGACGGCGTTGCCGTAGCCGTCGAACGACAGCGTGCCCGCGCAGGTGGCCGTCGGCGAAGACGCGGCGCGAGCGCAGGTCGACGACCCATTCGCCGGCCTCGATCCGGCGACGCAGCTCGGTGGCGTCGGCGCGGCTCGGGCAGCGATCAGGTCGATCGGCCCCGGACCGGCGGCGTTGGCCGGGCCCATGTGCGCGTAGTAGGCGGGGAAGGCGTCGAGTCCGGCCAGCAGCTCGGTCGACGAACTCGTCCTCGTCCAGGGTGCACGCCGGGTTGCCGGCCGATCTGGTCGGCGACCGTCGAGTCGGTGCCGGTGGTGGCGGTGACGCGCAGAAGGAGCCGAACCCGTGGGTCGGGAAGACCTCCGCGCTGCCGGCGACCTCCGCGGCGATCCGGCGCACCGAGTGCCACTGGTCGTGGGCGAGCCCGTCGGTGAGGGCCGGGGCCGAGCAGGTCTGGGCGGCCCACGCTGCCGTGCAGCATCGAGCCGCCGGTGAACACCCCGACGTCGACGCCGTCGACCGACGGCGCGTACGACAGGTGGTGCGGCGTGTGCCCGGGGGTGTGCAGGGCCCGGCGCAAGCGTCGCCCGGCGCGTCTCGGCCGGGAAGACGTGTCGCCGTCGTTCATCCGGTGTGGCGGTCGAAGTGCGAACTCGACCGCGCCGGGCATCACGTAGACCGCGCCGGTGGCGCGGGCCAGCTCGAGCCCGCCGGTCACGTAGTCGTTGTGGACGTGCGTCTCGAGGACGTGGGTGATCCGCCACCCGCGGCTCGGCGACCAGGTCGAGCACGCGGTCGATGTCGCGCTGCGGGTCGACGACCACGGCCAGGCCGTCGACGCCGACGACGTACGAGCGGTCGCCGAGGTTGGGGGTGTCGAGGGCGATGACCTCTGCGGCGGCGGACCGCTCGGCGGGGGACGACGGGCTCACACGGGCTCCTCGGGGGTGGGCGTCGATGGATCCGACTATACCCCCTAGGGGTACCCATTGGGCCACCCGGAGCCGGTCCGATCGGGCCTCCCGGGACGGCCGGCGCGGGCGTAGGGTCCCAGCCACGACGGCGGCGGGGTCCCGACGCCCGGTGGGGGAGAGTGGTCGCGATCGGCGCTGTGGGGTCAGGGGTGCGCTCGGCGGCGCGCGCGGATCCGGCCTACCCCGCCGGGCTCGCGCGGTTGGCCGACCCGCCGCAGATCCTGTGGTGGCGCGGCCGGCTCCCGGATCCCGGCGAGCGGCGGGTCGCGGTCGTGGGCTCGCGGGTGATCGTCCCGTGGGGTCGGTGGGCCGCCCGGGCGGTGACCACCTCGCTGGCCGAGTCGGACACCTCGATCGTGAGCGGGCTGGCGCGCGGCGTGGACACGGTCGCCCACCGGGTCGCGCTCGAGTCGGGCGTCCGCACCTACGGGGTGCTGGGCTGCGGGGTCGACGTGCCGAGCCCGGCCGCCAATCGCCGTCTCGCCGAGGCCTTCGTGAGCGCCGGCGGGGGGCTGATCGCCGAGCGCCCGCCCGGTTCGGTGGCGTACGCGAAGGCGCTGGTCGCCCGCTGCCGTCTGCAGGCCGCGTTGTCGGAGGCCGTGGTCGTCGTGCAGACCGATGACGCCTCCCGCACCCTGTTCACCGCCGACGCGGCCCTTCGGCTGGGGATCCCGCTGGTCGTCGTGCGTCCGCCGCGCTCGGTCGCCGCGCTCGCCGCGGTGCGCGGCAACCGCGATCTGCTGCGCCGCGCCGACCTCACGATCGACGGGTCGTCGGCCGAGTCGGTCCACGCGGGGGTCAGCCAGCTCCTGGCGGGCCTCCCGCCGCGCCGATAGCGGGCGCGTCCGCGCTACGGCAGACTCGCGGCATGACCCGAGTGGCCCTGCCCAGCGAATCCGTCACACCCGTTCCCCTGCTGGGGGAGGCCTTCCTCGGATCGGCCTCCACCGAGGTGCGGGCCCCCTACGACGGCGCCCTGCTCGGCCGGGTGCCGGTGTGCGGCGCGGAGGAGGTGGCGGCCGCCGTCGCCGCCTCCCGGGCGGCGATGGCCGACCACCCGCTGCCGCCCTGGGAGCGGGCCGCGATCCTCGACCGGGCGGCGGCGCTGCTGCGCGAGCGCCAGGAGGAGTTCGCCCAGATCATCGCCCGCGAGGCGGCCAAGCCGATCAAGACCGCGCGGGTCGAGGCCGACCGGGCGGCCGGGACCTTCACCTTCGCCGCGCTGGAGGCCCGGCGGCTGGTCGGCGAGGTGATCCCGCTGGAGGCGGCGCCCGGGGCCGACGGCAAGGTGGCGTTCACGCTGCGGGTGCCGATCGGCGTGGTCGGGGCGATCAGCCCGTTCAACTTCCCGCTCAACCTCGTCGCGCACAAGCTCGCCCCCGCCATCGCCGCCGGCTGCGCCGTGGTGCTGAAGCCGGCCGGGCAGACGCCGTACAGCGCCTTGGCCCTGGCCTGGCTGCTGCTCGAGGAGTGCGGTCTTCCCGCGGGCTACCTCCACGTCGTCACCGGGTCCGGCTCGGTGGTCGGCAACGCCCTCGTCGAGCACCCCGACGTCAGCCTGCTCACGTTCACCGGCTCGCCCGAGGTCGGTTGGGCGATCCGCGCGCAGGCGCCCCGCAAGCGGGTGGGGCTCGAGCTCGGCAACAACGCCCCCGTGGTCATCGCGCCCGACGGCGACTGGCGCAAGGCCGCCGACAAGATCAAGGTCGCGGGCTTCTCGCACGCCGGGCAGTCGTGCATCTCGACCCAGCGGGTCTACGTCCACCGAGACGTCGCCGAGGAGTTCACCGACTACCTCGGCGGCCTCGTCCGCACGCTCGTCGTGGGCGACCCGCTGGACCCGGCCACCGACGTGTCGCAGCTGATCTCGGGCGGTGAGCGGGACCGCGTGCAGGGCTGGGTCGACGAGGCCGTCGCCCAGGGCGCCCGCGTGGTGGCCGGCGGCACGGTCGGCGACGACGGCGTGCTCGCGCCCACCCTGCTGGCCGACGTGCGCCCGCAGATGCTGGTCTGCGCCAAGGAGGTCTTCGGCCCCGTGGTCGGCATCCAGGCGGTCGACTCCGTCGAGGAGGGGCTCGCCCTCGCCGGCGACAGCGCGTACGGGCTGCAGGCGGCCATCTTCACCCGCGACCTCGCGACCGCCTTCCAGGCCGTGCGCTCGCTGGACTTCGGCGGCGTCCTCGTCAACGAGGTCCCCACCTGGCGGGCCGACCAGATGCCGTACGGCGGGCTGCGCGACTCCGGCAACACCCGCGAGGGCCCGCACTACTCGGTGGAGGAGATGACCGAGACCCGCTTGGTCATCCTCGACACAAACCCGTGACGAGAACCCGTGACTACACACCGTGAGAGGGCACTGATGACCGAGACCACCCGCTCCCTGCAGGACACCGTCGTCGCGATCACCGGCGCCACCGCCGGCATCGGCGCCGCCTCGGCGCGCCAACTCGCCGCGAAGGGGGCGCGGGTCGCGGTGGGCGCCCGCCGGGGCGACCGGCTCGCCGCGCTGGTCGACGAGGCTCGGGGCGGACCGCTGTGTGGCGGTCGAGATGGATGTGCGCGACCCGGCGGCGAATGCGGCCCTGGTCGAGGCGGCCACGTCGACGTGGGGCCGCCTTGACTCGCTCGTGGCCAACGCGGGGATCGGGCTGTACGGCTCGATCCTGGACCACCCCGACCACGAGATCGCCCGGATGATCGACACCAACTACTCCGGGACGGTCTGGGCCGTGCGGGCCGCGGTGCCCGCGATGCTGGAGGCCGGCGGGGGCGACATCGTCATCGTGTCCTCAGTGGCCGGGCTGCGCGGCGGCGGCGACGAGTCCGTCTACGCGGGCACCAAGCACGCCCAGGTCGGGCTGGCCGGCGGGCTCGACCGCGAGCTGCGTGAACGCGGCATCCGGGTCACCGCGCTGTGCCCGGCCGGCGTCGACACCGAGTTCGCGCTCGGCACCGGCCGGACCCCCGGGATGCCGCTGCTGGAGACGTTCCTGCGCGACGACGACGTGGCGCACGCGGTGGTCACGGTGCTCGAGCAGTCGCGGCGCGTACGCACCACCCTGTGGGCGCTGTGGTCGATGGGCCAGCAGTCTTGAGTGGGCGCGACCCGCGGGACCTGGTGATTCCCACCGCCCACGGCGACCTGCCGGCGTACCTGGCGATCCCCGCCGCTGCCGCGGTGGGCCGGCGGGCCCCGGGAGTGGTCGTGGTCCACGAGGCGTTCGGCCTCAACGACGACATCCGCTCACACGCCGACCGGCTGGCGGAGCACGGGTTCGTGGCGCTGGCGCCCGACCTGCTGGCCTGGGGCTCGATGGTGGCCTGCCTGCGCCAGATCGTCCGTGAGATCGGGCGGGGCCAGGGCCGGGTGTTCGACGAGGTCGACGCGTGCCGCGAGTGGCTGGCCGACCGGGATGACTGCACCGGCTCGGTCGGCGTGCTCGGGTTCTGCATGGGCGGCGGCGTCGCGCTCGCGGTGGCGCCGGGTCGCGGTTTCGACGCCGCCGTCGCCAACTACGGACAGGTGCCCAAGGATGTGGGGCAGCGGATGTCCGGCGCCTGCCCGCTCCTGGCGAACTTCGGCGACCGCGACTTCGTGGCCAAGGGCGGCATCCCGCGGCTGCGGGCGGCCCTGGAGGCGGAGGGCGTCGAGCACCGCATCGACGTCTATCCCGGGGCCGGCCACTCGTTCCTCAACGCGACGCCCTCCGGGCCGAAGGGCTGGCCGAGCAAGATCATGGGCTTCGGCTACCACGAGGAGTCGGCGACGCAGGCCTGGGAGCAGATCCTGGGCTGGTTCGACGAGCACCTGGCCGCGGCTCCCCGGTGAGCGACGCGGGGAGCCGGCCCACCCGGCTGGTCGGGGTCTACCACGCAGACGGCGGGCTGCGTGGCGAGGCCGCGTACGTCATCGGGCACCTCTTCGGCCGCGCGCACTGCTCCCTGTGCGACATCACCCACTCGCCGGTGCGGCGCAAGCCGGCCTGGGACGCGATGGTCGCCCGCCTCGGGATCCCGGTCGACCTGGTGCACCTCAACGAGCGCGATGAGCGCGTGGCCGCCGCCTCCGCCGAGACGCCCTGCGTGCTCGCCGAGGTCGACGGGGGCTACCGGCTGCTGGTCGGCCCCGCTGAGCTCGACCGCCTGGGTGGCGACGTGCAGGCATTCGAGGCGGCGGTCCGCGCGGCCTTGGACCGCCTGGGGCGGGTGGCGTGACGCTCCCGCGGCTCGGAGCCCGCGGCGAGGGCTGGGTGGTCCTGCAGTTCGCGCTGCTCGGCGTCCTCGCGTTGGTCACCTGGCTGGCGCCGGGCAGCTGGCCGCCGCCGGTCCGCTGGGCCGGGACCGTCCTGATGGTGCTCGGCCTGCTGGTGCTCGCCCTGGGCTTCAAGGACCTCGGCGAGTCGCTGGACGCCCGCCCGGCGCCCCTCCATCGCGGGTCGCTGCGCGACCGCGGGGTCTACTCCTTCGTGCGGCACCCGATCTACGGGGGGCTGGTGCTCGCGGCCTTCGGCTGGGCCCTGCGCAGCAACCCGTGGGCCCTGCTGCCGGCTGCGGCCCTCGCCGTCGAGCTCGACCTCAAGCGCCGGGTCGAGGAGTCGTTCCTCGTCGCCCGCTACCAGGGATACGCCGACTACCAGGCCCGGGTTCGCAGGGTGTTCATCCCGGGCGTCTGGTGACTCGCTAGGGTCGCGAGCCATGGACAAGGTGGTGGGGTCGGCCGCCGAGGCGGTCGCGGACATCCCCGACGGCGCCTCGCTGGCGGTCGGGGGATTCGGGTTGTGCGGCATCCCGTCGGCGCTGATCCAGGCGCTGTACGACCAGGGCACCAAGGACCTCGATGTCGTCTCGAACAACTGCGGGGTCGACGACTGGGGCCTCGGGGTGCTGCTCGCGGCCAAGCGGATCCGCCGCACGCAGTCGTCGTACGTGGGCGAGAACAAGGAGTTCGAGCGGCAGTTCCTGTCGGGAGAGCTCGAGGTCGAGCTGACTCCGCAGGGAACGCTGGCCGAGAAGATGCGCGCCGGCGGGGCGGGCATCCCGGCGTTCTTCACCGCCACCGGGGTCGGCACCCAGGTGGCCGAGGGCGGGCTGCCGCTGCGGTACGCCCCCGACGGCTCGGTGGCGAAGGCCTCGCCGCCCAAGGAGACCCGCGAGTACGGCGGACGCACGTACGTCCTCGAGGAGTCGATCACCACCGACTTCGCCCTGGTCCACGCATGGAAGGGCGACCGGCAGGGCAACCTCGTCTTCCGCGAGTCCGCCCGCAACTTCAACCCGCTCGCAGCCATGGCCGGGCGCACCACGATCGCCACGGTCGAGCACCTCGTGGACGCCGGCGAGCTCGACGCGGACGCGATCCACCTGCCCGGGGTCTTCGTGCAGCGGGTCGTCGTCGTCGGAGCCGATGCCGAGAAGCGGATCGAGCGGCGCACCGTGCGCCCACGCGGAGAGGAGGCCTGAGATGGCGCTCACCCGCACGCAGCTTGCCGCGCGCGTCGCCCAGGAGCTGGAGAACGGCCAGTACGTCAACCTCGGGATCGGGCTGCCGACCCTGGTGCCGAACTACCTGCCCGAGGGCGTCACCGTCGTGCTGCAGTCCGAGAACGGCATCCTCGGCGTCGGCCCCTACCCCTACGACGAGGACGTCGACGCTGACCTCATCAACGCAGGCAAGGAGACCGTGACGGTCCTGCCCGGTGCGGCGTTCTTCGACTCGGCGCTGTCCTTCGGGATGATCCGCGGCGGCAAGATCGACGCGGCGATCCTCGGGGCGATGCAGGTCTCGGCCGCCGGCGACCTGTCGAACTGGATGATCCCCGGCAAGATGGTCAAGGGCATGGGCGGCGCCATGGACCTCGTCCACGGCGCCAAGCGGGTGATCGTGATGATGGAGCACGTCGCCAAGGACGGCTCCCACAAGATCCTCGAGACGTGCACCCTGCCCTACACCGGTCGCGGCGTCGTGGAGCGGATCATCACCGACCTCGCCGTCCTGGACGTGACCCCCGAGGGCCTGGTGCTGCGTGAGGTCGCCCCGGGCGTCACCGTCGACGAGGTCCGAGCCGCGACGGGGCCGGACATCGCCGTGCCGGAGCCGCCGGCCGAGATGGCCATTCCGGCCTGGGTCTGACGCCTCGTGCCCGGCGGACAGGGTCGGAGGTCCCTGTCCCCTGCGCGCCCTGGTTCTGCCAAGATCGCGGCATGAGCGACTTCGCCCTCCACCACCCCGGAGGCGAGCTGCCGTTGTCGGTGACCCCGTCGTCCGAGGGCCCCTCCGGCCTCGGGGTCGGCCCGCTGCTCAAGGAGACCGGCGAGGTCACCCTCGACCCGGGCTTCGTCAACACGGCGGCCTGCGCCTCGGCCATCACCTTCATCGACGGCGACGCCGGGATCCTGCGCTACCGCGGCTACCCGATCGAGCAGCTGGCCGAGCACTCCACGTTCCTCGAGGTCGCCTACCTGCTCATCCACGGGGAGCTCCCGACGGCCGATGAGCTGGCCCGTTTCACCGAGAGCGTGCGGATGCACACGCTGCTGCACGAGGACCTGCGGTGGTTCTTCGACGGCTTCCCGCGCGACGCCCACCCGATGGCGGTGCTGTCGAGCGCGGTGAGCGCCCTGTCGGCCTTCTACCAGGACTCGCTGGACCCCTTCGACGCGCAGCAGGTCGAGATCTCGACGGTGCGGCTGCTCGCCAAGGTTCCGACGATCGCCGCGTACGCGTACAAGAAGTCCATCGGGCAGCCGTTCCTCTACCCCGACAACTCCCTGGACTACACCGAGAACTTCCTGCGGCTGACGTTCGGGGTCCCGGCCGCGCCGTACGAGGTCGACCCGGTGATCGCCCGGGCCCTCGACATGCTGCTGGTCCTCCATGCCGACCACGAGCAGAACTGCTCGACGTCGACGGTGCGGCTGGTCGGCTCCTCGCACGCCAACCTCTTCGCCTCGGTCTCGGCGGGGGTCAACGCGCTCTTCGGCCCGCTGCACGGGGGAGCCAACCAGGCCGTCCTCGAGATGCTCGAGCGGATCGCCGCCGACGGCGGCGACATCGACGCGTTCGTGCGCCGGGTCAAGGCGAAGGACGAGGGCGTCAAGCTGATGGGCTTCGGGCACCGGGTGTACCGCAACTACGACCCGCGGGCCGCGCTCGTCAAGGCCGCGGCCCACGATGTCATCGCCCACACCGGCGCCGACGACCCGATGCTCGACCTCGCCATGCGGTTGGAGGAGATCGCGCTCGCC
Organism: uncultured Actinomycetota bacterium; assembly: GCA_963818455.1. GTDB lineage: Bacteria > Actinomycetota > Actinomycetes > CAVWCF01 > CAVWCF01 > CAWFSE01. Next base: position 325,060 of record CAWFSE010000005.1, on the reverse strand, counting down.
GACCCGTACTTCGCCGAGCGCCGGCTCTACCCCAACGTGGACTTCTACACCGGCCTCATCTACCGGGCGATGGGCTTCCCGTCGAAGATGTTCACGGTGCTCTTCGCGCTGGGCCGGCTGCCCGGGTGGATCGCCCAGTGGCGGGAGATGATCGAGGACCCCGCCACCAAGATCGGCCGGCCGCGGCAGGTCTACGTCGGCGCCACCGAGCGGGCGTACCTGCCGCTCGCGCAGCGCGGCTAGCGGCTCGGGAGCGGCTCGCCCGGGCAGGTCGCGAGGATCCCCGCGATCGCGTCGCGCTCGGCTGGGGTGACCCAGATGCCGTAGGCCTGCTTGACCGCGACGATGCGGGCGACGTATTCGCACCGGTAGGCCTTGTTCGGCGGCAGCCAGGTGGCTGCGTCGCCGTCGCCCTTCTGCTGGTTGAGCGAGCCCTTGACGGCGAGCAGGTTGAGCGGGTCGTTGGCGAAGGCCACGCGCTGCTCGGGCGACCACTGCTGGGCGCCCTTCTGCCACGCGTCGGAGAGCGCCACCACATGGTCGATCTGGACGAGGGCGGAGGTCCCCTGGCCGCGGACGAAGGGGATGGACTCCGCCGAGTAGGGATCCGGCAGCGTTCCGGCGGCGGCGACGCACCCCTGGGTGCCGGGCTTGAGCGCCAGGTCGAGGAGATCGCGCCGCAGGATGTCATTGCGGGTGTCGCAGCCGTTGCGGTCGACGTCGGACCAGGCCGGGCCGAACAGGTCGCGGTCGTAGCCGGTCTTGGGCGCGCGGCCCTTGACGGGCAGCGTGGCCAGTGCCGCGAGGGCGCCGTTGGCCTGCGCCGGAGACGTTGCGGCCGGCGGCGGGGTCGGGGTCGGGGTGGGGGTTGGGGTGGCCGCCTCAGGGCTGGGCGTGGGACCAGCGCTGGGGGAGTCCACCGGGGACGCGGAGGGGCGCGGCGACGTCGAGGGGTCTGCGCCGCCCGGCCCGGCTCCGGATCCGAGCACGAGCAGCCCCAGCACGCCGACGGCGATGGCAGCCCCTGCGGCCACCCGCGGCGCTTGTCTCGCGGTCACCCTCAACGCCGGTGCTCCCCGTGGGCTGGTTGGTGGATGGCTGGCCGCCAGGCGGCCCTTGCCCAGTCTCCCGCGGGATACCCACGGATCGCCGCGCCCAACCCTGCGGCCCTGGTTGGCTGTGCCCATGCGACCTTCTGCGGCGACCGCCGCCGCGGTCCTCGCCGCGTCGGCGCTCGCCGGGTGCGGACGGCTCGATGACCTCGAGTACGAGCCGACGCAGACCCCGGAGTCGTGGCTCACCATCCAGCCGTACGCCCGGGTGACCCTCGTCGGGCGCGAGGTCGTCCTCGTGCAGCCCACGACCTCGGCCATCGTCTACGGACTCGGCCTCCTCGCGGTGGTGGTGGGCGCCCGGTTCCTGTGGCGGCGCGGCATCGAGCGCTCGCGCCTGTGGTGGGGCATCGCGCTCATCCTCTGGGGCGTGGGGGCGCTGCTGGCCGGCACCAGCTACGAGGCCTTCAGCTATGCGATCAAGTGCGAGGGCCGGGTGGCCTGCGTGTGGACCAGCGGGTGGGAGGTCGGCTACCTGGTCCTGTCGGTGGCGAGCTTCGACGCGATCGCGCTGGCGGTGGCCTACTCCAGCGCGCTTGGCCGGGCGCGTCGGGCGCTGTCGGCCTATGCGCTGCTCAACCTCGCCCTCTACGTGATCGTGGTCGCCGCCGGGGTGGGCCTGGCGAACCGCCTCCTGATCTCCTTCGAGCTGCTGCTCGTCTTCGTCGCACCCACGGTCATCTGGTGCTTCGCGCTCAATTCCGTGCGCTACCGACGCGATCGGCGTCCGCTGGACCGGGCCTTGCTCGGCGCGTGGATCGGGCTCGCGCTCACGATCGCGGCCTACCTCGGCTACCTCGCGGCCGGCTTCACCGAGACGCTCTGGGACAGCGGGATCTGGTTCTCAGCCAACGATGTGCTCCACCTCGGCCTGATCGCGTGGATGCTCTACCTGGCCGTGGTCCTCGACCCGCTGGTCGTGGACGCGAGGCCAGAGGAACCCGCCGAGGCCGCCGCCAGCTGAGCGGTGCGGAGGCGGTCAGCGACCGCGGCGGCCGCCCCGCATCGACACCGCGACGGCGCCACTGGACGAGGCGCCACTGGACGAGGCGCCACGTGCACTGCTGCCGCGGCTGCCACCGCGGCCACCGCGCGACGAGCCGCCCCCGGCGCGCTGCTGGACCTGGGGCGCGGCGGGCGGGGGGGCGACCAGGGTGCGCTCGCCCGGTGCGAGCTCGGACAGCAGCGGGTGATCGGGTCCCAACCGCGTGGTGGTCGGCTTGATCCCCGCCTTGCGGGTGAGGTCGCGGACGTCGGCGGCCTGGGCGTCGGTCATCAGCGTGACCACGGTGCCCGACGATCCGGCCCGGGCCGTGCGGCCGGAGCGGTGCAGGTAGGCCTTGTGCTCGATGGGCGGATCGGCGTGCACCACGAGGGCGACGTCGTCCACGTGGATGCCGCGGGCGGCGATGTCGGTGGCCACGAGGGTGGGGGCCGTGCCGTCGGCGAACGACGCGAGATTGCGGGTGCGTGCGCCCTGGGCCAGGTTGCCGTGCATCTCCACCGACGGGATGCCGCTCGCGATGAGCTGCTTGGTGAGCTTCTTGGCCCCGTGCTTGGTGCGGGTGAAGACCATCGTGCGGCCGGGTGCGGCGAGGAGGTTGACGAGCACCTGGAGCCGCTCGCCCTCGCGCACGTGCAGGATGTGGTGGTCCATCGCGGCCACGGGTGACTGCGCCGAGTCAACGCTGTGCGTGACCGGCTGGTGCAGATAGCGCCGGACCAGCACGTCAACGCCGCCATCGAGGGTGGCGGAGAAGAGCATGCGCTGCGATCGCTCAGGCGTGGCGTCCATGAGGCGGCGGACGACGGGCAGGAAGCCGAGGTCGGCCATGTGGTCGGCCTCGTCGAGCACCGTGACCTCGATCGCGTCGAGGAAGACGTGCTTGCTGCGGAGGTGGTCCTCCAGCCGGCCCGGGCAGGCGACCAAGATGTCGACACCGCGGCGCAGGGCGCTGATCTGCGGTCCGGCCCCGACCCCGCCGAAGACGGTGGTGGTGCTCAGCCCCGCGGCCTTCGCCAGGGGGGTGATCGCGGCGTGGATCTGGCTGGCCAGCTCGCGGGTCGGCGCGAGGATCAGCGCGCGTGGCCGGCCCGACCGGAGCGGCGCGCCCGAGGCGGCCAGCCTCGCCACCACAGGCAGGGCGAAGGCGAGGGTCTTGCCCGAGCCGGTGCGGCCGCGGCCCAGCACATCGCGGCCGGCCAGGGAGTCGGGCAGTGTCGCGGTCTGAATCGGAAACGGCGTGGTGATCCCGTCGGCGGCCAACACGCGGGTCAAGGCGGCTGGCACGCCGAGCGCCGCGAACGTGGTGGGCGCGGCGGCCGTGGCCGCCGCCGGAGCGGGTGCCGTGGCGGGGGAGGGGGTCGAGGTGGCCGAGGCGCGGTTGCGCGTACGGGAGTGCGTGGTGCGGCGGTGATCCGCCATAAGGGAACTCCGAAAGGAAGAGAGGCCGCCAACTCCGGCGCGAGCCGATGGACGGCTACTGCGCGGGGGCGGCGCTGGCCGCCCGGACGGGCGACGACGTGTCAAGGTTACCGGAACTGGCCGCCCGGTCTTGACCAGTGGGGGACTGGGATCCACAGCTCGATGGGTTTCCCTTGACGCCGCAACGGTTCTCACCTACGATCGAACACATGTTCGAACGCGTGTCAGGGCCGGATCTGGGCCCGGCGCTGGCCGCTATCGAGCTGGCCGCGCTGGACGGGGAGGCGCTGGTGGAGGCGCTGGCGGCGACGCAGCGGCTGGTGTCGTGGGCGCAGGCGCTGCAGGCGGAGCTGGTCGCCGAGGTCGCCCGCCGGGCGCCGGAGGCGGGCGGCGCGGCGGGCTGCTCGGGCTACGAGGTGGCCGAGTTCGAGGTCGGCGCGGCGCTGCGGCTGTCGTCGAGGGCGGCGCAGTCTCGCGTCGACGACTGCCTGGCGATCACAGAGCGCCCGGCGGTGCTCGAGGCGCTGCGTCACGGCCGGCTGGACTGGATGCGGGCGGAGGCGGTCGCCTCGGCGGTGGGCGCGCTGGCGTCGCGGCCGGGGATGGCCGGCGCGGCCGACGCGGTGGAGGCGCACGCGCTGGAGCGGGCCCCAGGCGCAGACCGCGCCGCAGGTCCGCGCCGCGCTGGCCCGGCTGGTGCTGAAGGCGGATCCGGCCGGGGCGGACGCCCGGCTGGCTGCGGCCCGCAGGGAGCGCCGCGTGTGGGTCGACCCGCGCGAGGACGGGATGGCCGAGCTGCGGGCACTGCTGTCCGCCCCGGACGCGATGCGGGTGTACGCCGCGCTGGGGGAGGCCGGCTGGGCGGCCCGCTGCGCCGAGCGCGACGCCCGCCGCGAGCAGGACGCGCGGGCCGCCCAGCGCGGGGAGCCGCCCCTGGACGCGGGCCCGCTGCCCAAGCTGGACCAGTGCCGCGCCGACGCCCTCGTCGACCTGCTCTGCGGAACGGGTGTCCCCACCAGGACCGGACCGTCGCCGCGCGGGCAGCACCCGCAGATCCTGGTCACCATCCCCGCCGGCACCCTGCTGGGCCTCGGCGGGGAGCCGGCGCACCTCGCGGGCTACGGCCCGATCCCCGACAGCATGGCCCGCGAGCTCGCCCGGGACGGCACCTGGCGGCGCGTGCTGACCGACCCCGCGACAGGCGCGGTCCTCGACGTCGGCAGGCGGCAGCACGACCCGCCCGCCGACCTCGACCGGTTCATCCGGATCCGCGACGGCATGTGCCGGTTCCCCGGCGGCGAGGCCTTCACCCAACCTGCGCCCGCCCACCCGCCGGACGAGGCCGGCGACCCGGACGGGGAGTGGCTGGCCGACCTCGCCCTCGCCGACGCCCTGGCCCGGGCCGACGACCCGGACGCCGCACCCGACTGGGCGCACAGGCCGGCGCGAGACGATGCCGCCTGAAGGGCGTGGACGTGCGCGAGGCGGCACCGGGATGCCCGTTGCGGCATCAGCGGAAACGGCGCCCCCGGTAGGATTCGAACCTACGCACCCGCCTCCGGAGGGCGGTGCTCTATCCCCTGAGCTACGGGGGCCAGGGACGGACCCGACCGTATCAGCGAGCCGTCGACGGCCACGAATCGCGAGGGGCCCGCAACCGACTCAGGACCCCTCGCGATTCGGGTCGACCGCCTGCCCTCACCCGCCGGACTTGAGGGCCGTCAGCCGGGCCTCGACCTCGGCGTCGTCGCCGAGGTCTTCCAGGGCCTCGAACTGCGAGTCGAGGGAGGACGCGGCCAATTCGGCGCCCCCCGCGGCGCGCGCCTCCTCGCGGCGGATCTTCTCCTCGAAGCGGGAGATCTCCGAGGTCGGGTCGAGGAAGTCGACGGACTTCATGGCGTCTTGGACCTGGTTCTGCGCCTCGGCCACCTTCGCCCGGCTAGCCAGCTCGTCCCGCTTGCGCCGCAGCTCGTCGAGCTTCTCCTTCATCCCGTTCAGCCCGGCCTTGAGCTTCTCGACGATCTCGCGCTGCTGGGCCAGCGAGGGCTCGACGTCGGTGGCCTCCTGCTCGGCGTCGATCTGCCGCTTGAGCGCCACCCGGGCCAGGTCCTCGAAACCTCGTGGCCTCGGCCGCCTTGCCCTCGGCCGCCAGCGACTGGGCCTTGGCGATCGCCGCCGCGGCCTTGCCGCCCCACTCCTTGGCTGCCTGCTGGTCCTCGACCTGGTCGGCCTCCATGAGGCGCAGGTTGCCGATCGTCTGAGCGACCGCGTCCTCCGCCTCGGCGATGTTGCTCGTGTAGTCGCGGATCATCTGATCCATCATCAGCTCGGGGTCTTCGGCGTTGTCGATCAGCTGGTTGATGTTCGCCTTGGCCAGCTGCGCGATCCGGCCGAAGATGGACTGCTTCGCCATGCTGCCTCCTTGGGTGCTGAACTCCTGATTGAACGTCGTGGGCGGTGTGCCCGCCGCCGTCAGAACCGTCCTCCCCCGCCCCGTCGCCCGCCCATGGCGCGGCCGCCGAAGGATCCTGGGTTGAAGCCGCCTCCGCGGCCCCCTCCGCCGAAGCCTCCCCCTCCGCCGAAGCCGCCGGACAGGATCGTGTTGAGCAGGATCCCGCCGAGGATGGCCCCGGCCATGTTGTTACCGCCGCCCGTGCCGGGGCCGCCCATCGGCGGCTGGCTGGCCGCAACGTCTCGCTGCGCCATCTGCAGGGCCTCGGCGGCGAGCTGGTGGGCGGCCTGCGCGTGCTGCAGCGCGGTGACGGGGTCGGTCTCGGCGAGGCGACGCGCCGCGTCCAGGTGCTGCGCGGCGGTGGCGACTCGGGTCCTGGCCTCGGCCCCCACCGCCCCCCGCCGGGTGGTGATGAAGTCATTGGCCGCCTCGATCGCGGCTCGCGCGGCGACGGTCGTCTGATCGAAATGCTGGCGGGCCCTGGTCTGGCGCGCTTGCTCGTCCCGGACGTCGGCGAGCACCTGGTCGAGGGCGTCATCGGCCGACTCGAGGTCGCGGATGGCGCCCAGCGGGTCAACCCCGCCATCGGGCGCCGCGGCGAGCTTTGCGCGGTCGACGGCGGCCCGTGCCGCGGCCGTGGCCGCAGCCAGGCCCGGCTGGGCCGGTCCGAGCGCCTGGGCCTGGGCCAGGTCGCCCTCGGTGTCGGCGATCGCGGCCGCGAGCTTGCCGCTGGCTTCGGCGAGGTCGGTGCGCGACCGCTCGACGGCGTCGAGCAACTGCCGCGCCTGGCCGACGGCGCCTTCGGCCGCCCGGGCTGCAACGACCGCCGGACTCGCTGTGCCGGCCTGCAGCGCGGCCTGCCCGGCGGCGATCTGCTCGTCGGCGAAGGCCAGGCGGTCGCGCGCCTGGGTCGCATTGCCCTCGACCGCGGCAACCGCGGCGGGTGAGTACTCGCCTCGCAGCTCCTCGACCAGGGTCTCGCTTCCGGCGAGGCGACCCGCCTCGTGGGCCGACTGCCGGGCCAGCTCGGCGAGCACCTCGGGGACCTTGGCCTCCAGGTCGCGCATGGCGTCGAACCGGGCGACCTCCGCGTCAAGGCGGTCGTTGGCCGCATCGGTGCGCCGGACCAGTTGGAGCAGCAGCTCGCGTCGCGTCCCGTCGTCCTCGGGCGTGGAGTCGTCGAGCTGCTGCCTGATCTGGAAGGCGGCGGCGAGCTCCACCTTCGCGTGCTCGACCGCCTCGTGGAACGAGCGGGCCTCCGCCTCGCCGAACTGCGCCTCGGCGAAGCCCAGCTCCTGCTCACTCGTCTTGATCGCGTCGTCGGTCTCCACGAGCAGTCGGTTGGCCTGCTTGTCGAGTTCGTCGGTCGGCAAGGCGGCGAACCCGTCGCCGGCGTGGGTCGGGCCGCCGCCGGCGGCGGTTCCCCGACCAGCCTTCGCCGCGCGCCGCGCCAGGTAGGCGGCCGCAAGGGCGCCGAGGATCACCAGGACCAGTACCCACCAGATCCAGCCGGGAAGCCCGCCCCCACCGGCGCCCGGGTCGCCGGGGGTGATGTCCGGGGCGGGAATCGGCTGGCCCGTGAGCACCGCGCCGTACCCTTCTGCCGCGCCGATCGCGGCGCCGGCCCAGTCGTTCTGGCTCAGCGCCGGCTCGATCGCCACCCGGGCGACCTCGGCGAGCTGGGCGTCGTCGAGGGGGAACTGGTTGTCGACGGAGTACGCGTAGGCCCTGTCTTGCGTCGCGACCGCCAACAGGATGTCGTCGAGGCCGAGGTCGCTCTTGGTGGCGGTCTCCTCCGCCCACTCTTGGGCGTTCACTCCGGAGAAGTCGGCGACGTACACCACGAACAACTGCACGCCGGTGTCCCGTTGGAGCCGCGCCAGGGCCTCGTCGACCTCGCCCTCACGTCCCTCCAGCGCCCCGACCTGGTCGGTGACCTGACCGGGGACGCGTAGCGGCGCCTCCTGCCGGACGGCGGCGGCGGGTGCGGCGCCGAGCAGCGCCAGGCCGGTCAACAAGGCGGTGGCCCAGGCGCTGGCGGACAGCACGTGGCGGCGCATGGGCAGTTCAGGTCCTCTCGGCGCGGGCGGCGCGAGTCAACGCCGTCACGGGTAGCGCAACACGTTCCGGCCACCGTCGCCACCCGTTCGGCCCGATCGCCCGCCCCGATCGCTGGCCCCGGAGCGCCCCCAGCCCGCGGGTAGCCTGGCCCCATGACGCCCGCCGAGCTCTCCGCTGCCCTCGTGGGCGCCTTGTCCGACGCCATCGAGGCCGGAGACCTGCCCCCCGTCGAGCTGCCGGCTGCCGTCACCGTCGAGCGGCCCAAGAACCCCGACCACGGCGACTACGCCACCAACGTGGCCCTCCAGCTCGCCAAGTCCGCGGGCGTGCCGCCACGCGCCTTCGCCGAGGTGCTGGCCACCAGGTTGCGGGGCTCAGCCGGGATCGCCTCGGTCGACGTCGCCGGTCCCGGCTTCCTCAACGTGACCCTGGACACCGCGGCGCAGGGAGAGCTCGCCCGCGCGATCGTGCGGGCCGGCGGGGCGTACGGCCGCTCGGACCTGCTGGCCGGCACGGCGGTCAACCTGGAGTTCATCTCGGCCAACCCCACCGGACCGCTGCACCTGGGCCACACCCGCTGGGCCGCGCTGGGCGACTCGATCGCGAGGGTGCTGGAGGCCGCCGGCGCCACGGTCACCCGGGAGTTCTACGTCAACGACCGCGGCGTGCAGATGGACAAGTTCGGCGTGTCCATCATGGCCGCCGCGCACGGCGAGTCCGCGCCCGAGGACGGCTACCAGGGGGCGTACATCGGCGACCTCGCGCGGCAGATCGTCGCCGAGGTCCCCGGCATCCTCGACCTCCCCGGCGACGAGCAGTGGGTGGCCTTCCGCGAGGAGGGCTACGTCCGCCAGCTCAAGCAGCAGCAGGACGTGCTCGACGCCTTCCGCACCCACTTCGACGTCTGGTACTCCGAGCGCTCCCTGCACGAGTCGGGCGCCGTCGAGCGCGGCTTCGCCAAGCTGCGCGAGCAGGGGCACATGTACGAGGAGGACGGCGCCGTCTGGCTGCGCACGACCGACTTCGGCGACGACAAGGACCGCGTCCTGGTCAAGGCCGGCGGCGAGCTCACCTACTTCGCGTCCGACACCGCGTACTACGTCGACAAGCGGGCGCGCGGATTCGACGTCAACATCTACCTGCTCGGCGCCGACCACCACGGATACGTCAACCGGCTCCGCGCGGTCGCGGCCTGCGCCGGCGACGACCCGGACACCAACATCGAGGTGCTCATCGGGCAGCTCGTCAAGATGCTCAAGGGCGGCGAGGAGGTCCGCCTCTCCAAGCGTGCCGGCAACATGATCACCCTTGAGGACCTCGTCGACGAGGTGGGCGTCGACGCCGCGCGCTACACGCTGTGCCGCTACCCGGCCGACTCGCCGCTGATGATGGACCTCGACCTGATCACCTCGCGCACCAGCGAGAACCCGGTCTTCTACGTGCAGTACGCGCACGCGCGCATCTCGTCTGTGCTGCGCAACGCCGCCGACCTCGGGCTGGCGCCCGACCTGGAGTCGTTCGACCCGTCGCTGCTCGGACACGAGCGCGAGAGCGAGCTGCTCGGCGTGCTGGGGGAGTACCCGCGGATCGTGGCCTCGGCGGCCGAGCTGCGCGAGCCGCACCGGGTGGCGCGCTACCTCGAAGAGCTCGCGACGGCGTACCACAAGTTCTACGACGTCTGCCGGGTGCTGCCCATGGGCGACGAGGAGCCGGGTCCGCTGAACGCAGCGCGGTTGGTGCTGTGCGCCGCGACGAGGCAGACCCTCGCCAACGGCCTCGACCTGCTCGGGGTCAGCGCGCCCGAGCGGATGTAGCGCCCGGAGTCGACGTCACGACTCCGTAAGCGCGTCCGGGGGGCGTTCGGGCCCGTCTTGGGTTCTCATGGAGGCTGACGCCCATGCCCCGCCGGACAGAGGAAGTCCCGTGACTCACCGCCTTCGCTCCACCCGCCTTCCCGCCCGCCTGGCCGCCGCCGCCGCGGTGGTGGCCCTGACCGCCACCGCCTGCGGCGGCACGTCAGGCGACGACGCGGGCGCCGCGGCGAGCGCCCCGGCTCCGGCTGAGTCGACCCCCTCGGCGACCCCCTCGGCGACCCAGGTCGCGCCCACCGAGACCGCGCCTAGCGCCCCCGCCCCGGTGCCGGCCGGCAAGTCCGCCGCGTACATCTCCTACGCCGACTACCAGGCCGACAAGGCCGCGTACGACGCCGGCGGTGACGTCGTGCTGTTCTTCGCCGCCTCCTGGTGCCCCACCTGCCAGCGGGCCGACAAGAACCTGAAGGGCTCGGGGGTGCCTGAGGGCCTCACCGTGGTCAAGACCGACTTCGACTCGTCGACGGCGCTGAGGAAGCAGTACGGCGTGACCGTGCAGCACACGTTCGTCCAGGTCGACCCGTCCGGGAAGGCCCTGGCGAAGTTCTCCGGATCCGACACGGCCGAGGAGATCGCCGGCCAGACGGTCTGAGTCGGCGACTCCATGCTTGAGCTGATCGGCGCGTTCGTCGCCGGCGTGCTGACGACCCTGGCGCCGTGCGTGCTTCCACTGCTTCCGGTGATCGTGGGCGGCTCGCTTGCGCTGCCGTCGGACGAGGGAGCCGTCGACGGTGGCGCCGCGGTCGCGGTCGCCCAGCGCGCCCGGCGGGCGTCGCGTCGGCGCGCCTTCGTGATCGCCGCGTCACTGGGGATGTCCGTGGTGGCCTTCACCCTGCTGCTCAAGGCGTCCACCGCTCTGATCGGGGTACCTCCCGAGGTCTGGCAGTGGGTGAGCGGCGGTCTGCTCATCGGGCTGGGCCTGGTCTCGCTCTTCCCCGGGATCTGGGAGCAGATCTCGATGCGCCTGCGGCTGCAGGAGCGCACCTCGGCCCAGCTGTCCTCGGCCCGCCAGCGGGAGGGCACTGTGGGCGCCGTCCTGACCGGCGCTGCGCTCGGGCCGGTCTTCACGTCCTGCAGCCCGCTGTACGGCTACGTCATCGTCACCGTCTTGCCGGCCGAGTTCGGCCGCGGCCTGGTGCTGCTGGCCGCGTACGCGGCCGGGCTGAGCGCGACGCTGTTGGCGATCGCGCTGCTCGGGCAGCGGGCCGTGCGGGGCGCCCGCTGGGCCGCCGACCCGCACGGGTGGTTCCGGCGCGGGATCGGCGTGGTCTTCGTGGTCATCGGCGTGCTCGTGATCACCGGGTGGATGAAGGACCTGGAGACCTGGCTGATCGAGAACTCGCCGCTGCAGCCCTGGAACCTGGACGAGGGCTTCATCCCGGAGGGATAGAGCCTCGCGACGGGGTTGACGTCGCTGCTGGCGGCTGCCCCTCTACCGTGGCGCCATGCGCGCGCATCCCGCTGGACCTCGGCACGCCGAGTTGCTCGCCGACCACGGCGTCGGCGCGCCGCCGGCCGACCTGGGAGGACTCGACCCGGCGATCTGGCCCTCGGGCGTGGCCCGGGACTCCGTCATCGGGGCCCTGACGCTGCACGGGATCGACGTGCGGGCGCTCGCCGCGGAGCACGGCACCCCGGCGATGCTGCTGGACGAGGCCGACGTCCGAGGCCGCGCGCGGGCGTACGCCGAGGCGTTCGCCGGCGCGGACGTCTACTACGCGGCCAAGGCCTTCCTGTCGACCGCCGTCGCCCGGTGGGTCGTCGAGGAGGGCCTGGGCATCGACGTGTGCACCGGCGGCGAGCTGGCCGTCGCGCTGCGGGCCGGCGTGCCGGGCGCAGCGGCTGCTGCTGCACGGCAACAACAAGTCCGTCCGCCGAGCTCGCGGCCGCCCTCGACGCCGGCGTGCGCACCGTCGTCGTCGACTCGTTCGTGGAGATCGAGCGGCTCGCGGCCCTCGCGGCGCAGCGCGGGGTGCGGCAGCGCGTCTACCTCCGCGCCACGGTGGGCGTCGAGGCGCACACCCACGAGTTCATCGCCACCGCGCACGAGGACCAGAAGTTCGGCTTCTCGCTGGCGGGCGGCGACGCCGCCGAGGCCGCCCGCCGGATCCTGCGCGAGCCGTCGCTCGAGCTGGCCGGGCTGCACTCCCACATCGGCTCGCAGATCTTCGACACCGCCGGGTTCGAGGTCGCCGCGCACCGAGTCGTCGGGCTGATGGCGGCGATCCGCGACGAGCACGGCCTCGCGCTGCCCGAGCTCGACCTCGGCGGCGGCCTCGGCATCGCCTACGTCGCCGGGGACGACCCCGAGCCGGTCGGCGCCGTGGCCGAGCGGCTGCGCGGGATCGTGGCCCGCGAGTGCGCGGCGGCCGGCCTGCCCGTGCCGCGCCTGGCCGTCGAGCCGGGGCGCGCGATCGTCGGGCCCGCCGGCGATCACCGTGTACGAGGTGGGCACCGTCAAGCCGGTCGAGGGCCTGCGCACCTACGTCAGCGTCGACGGCGGGATGAGCGACAACATCCGCACGGCGCTGTACGACGCCGACTACACCGTGGTCCTCGCCTCGCGCGGCTCGACGGCGCCGCCGATGCTCGCGCCGCGTGGTCGGCAAGCACTGCGAGAGCGGCGACGTCGTCGTGCGCGACTGCTGGCTGCCCGGCGACCTCGCGCCCGGCGACCTGCTCGCGGTGGCGGCCACGGGCGCGTACTGCCGCAGCATGGCCAGCAACTACAACCTGATCGGCCGCCCCCCGGTCGTCGCCGTCGACGCCGCGGGCGCCCGCGTGATCGTGCGCCGGGAGACCGTCGACGACGTCCTCGCGACCGACCTCGGCTGAGCGCGCGGCCGTGCCCGCCCTAGACTGTCGGCCCTCACGCGCCAATCAGGGAGGGGTCGCCATGAGCGCGCCCGCGCAGCCGCTCAGGGTGGCGCTGCTGGGGGCCGGCGTCGTCGGCTCCGAGGTCGCCCGGCTGCTGATGACCCAGGCCGACGACCTGGCCGCCCGCTCCGGGGCGCCGCTGGAGCTCGCCGGCATCGGGGTGCGCCGGCTGGACGCCGAGCGCACCCTGGCGGTCGACCCGGCGCTGCTACACCGACGATCTCGAGGCGCTGGTGCGCCGCGACGACGTCGACGTCGTCGATCGAGGTGATGGGCGGCATCGAGCCGGCCCGCTCGCTGCTGCTGGCCGCGATGGAGCACGGCGCAGTCGGTCGTCACCGCCAACAAGGCGCTGCTCGCCGAGGACGGCGCGACGCTGTACGAGGCCGCGGAGCGCTCGGCGTCGACCTCTACTACGAGGCCTCGGTGGCCGGCGCGATCCCGCTGCTGCGGCCGCTGCGCGAGTCGCTCGTCGGCGACCGGGTCCAGCGGGTGCTGGGCATCGTCAACGGCACCACCAACTACATCCTCACCCGCATGGACGAGACGGGCGCGGCCTTCGGCGACGCGCTGGCCGAGGCCCAGGCGCTCGGCTACGCCGAGGCCGACCCGACCGCCGACATCGAGGGGTACGACGCCGCCGCCAAGGCCGCGATCCTCGCCGGGCTCGCCTTCCACACCCGGGTCACCCGCGACGACGTCTCCCGCGAGGGGATCACCGAGGTCACCGCCGAGGACGTCGCCACCGCCCGGGCGATGGGCAAGGTGATCAAGCTGCTGGCCATCTGCGAGCGGGCCGCCGACGGCAAGGGGGTCAGCGTGCGGGTCCACCCGGCGATGCTGGCCCGCACCCACCCGCTGGCCGGGGTCCGCGAGGCGTACAACGCGGTGTTCGTCGAGTCCGACGCGGCCGGTCAGCTGATGTTCTACGGCCGCGGGGCGGGCGGGGCCCCGACCGCCAGCGCGATCCTGGGCGACCTGGTGGCGGTGGTCCGCAACCGGCTGTCCGGCGGCCGGGCCCCCAAGGAGTCCGCCTACGCCGACCTCGAGGTGCTGCCGCTGGGCCGCAGCGAGACGCGCTACTACCTGCACCTGCGCGTCGCCGACAAGGCCGGCGTGCTCGCGCGCGTGGCCCAGACGTTCGCCGAGCACGAGGTGTCCATCGAGACGCTGCGCCAGGACGGCCACGGCGACGACGCCTCGCTGGTCCTCGTCACGCACGCGGCCTCGGAGGACCGACCTGCAGGCGATGGTCGACAGCCTCCGCGCACTCGACATCGTGCGCTCGGTGGCCAGCGTGATGCGCGTGGTGGGGGAGTGAGCGAGATGCGAGACGACGGCGCGTGCCCACCAGTGGCGCGGGGTGATCGAGGAGTACCGCGACCGGCTGCCGGTCACCGCAGCGACCCCGGTGGTGTCGCTCGGCGAGGGCGGCACCCCGCTGGTGCGCGCGCAGGTCCTGAGCGAGCTCACCGGCTGCGAGGTCTACCTCAAGGTCGAGGGCGCCAACCCGACCGGCTCCTTCAAGGACCGCGGCATGACGATGGCGATCTCCAAGGCCGCCGAGGAGGGCGCCCAGGCGGTGATCTGCGCCTCGACCGGCAACACCTCGGCGTCCGCGGCGGCCTACGCCGTGCGCGCCGGCATGGTCTGCGCGGTGCTCGTCCCGCAGGGCAAGATCGCCCTGGGCAAGCTGTCCCAGGCGCTCGTCCACGGCGCGACCCTGCTGCAGGTCGACGGCAACTTCGACGACTGCCTGACCCTGGCCCGGGACCTGTCCGAGAAGTACCCGGTGGCGCTGGTCAACTCGGTCAACCCGGCCCGGATCGAGGGCCAGAAGACCGCCGCCTTCGAGATCGTCGACGCGCTCGGCGACGCCCCCGACGTGCACTGCCTGCCGGTCGGCAACGCGGGCAACATCACCGCCTACTGGCAGGGCTACCGCGAGTACGAGGCCGACGGCCCGGCGTCGCGGACGCCCGCGGATGTGGGGCTTCCAGGCGGCCGGCAGCGCGCCGATCGTGCACGGGCGCCCCGGTGGCCAAGCCGCAGACCATCGCGACCGCGATCCGGATCGGCAACCCGGCGTCCTGGCAGCAGGCCGCTCGACGCCCGCGACGAGTCCGGCGGCCGGATCGACGCGGTCACCGACCGCCAGATCCTCGCCGCCTACCGCCTGCTGGCCTCGCGCGAGGGCGTCTTCGTCGAGCCGGCCTCGGCGGCATCGGCCGCCGGGCTGCTGCAGTGCGCCGAGCGGGGCCTGGTGGAGCCGGGCCTGACGATCGTGTGCACGGTCACCGGGCACGGGCTCAAGGACCCGGAGTGGGCCATCGCCGGCGCGCCGCAGCCGGTCACCGTGCCGATCGACGCGGACGCCGCCGCCGCGCACCTCGGTCTGGCCCACTGAGGTGGCCCGCGCAGCACCGGCCGCACGGCCGACCTTCCGGGCCGCCCCGGTGCGCATCCGGGTGCCCGCGACCAGCGCCAACCTCGGCCCGGCCTTCGACTCCGCCGGCCTCGCCCTCGCCCTGCACGACGACGTCGTCGCGCGCGTCGCCGACGGCGGGCTCGCCGTCGACGTCGCCGGCGAGGGCGCCGACCGGGTGCCCCGCGACGAGCGGCACCTGGTGGTCAAGGCGATGCGCGCGGCCTTCCGGCTGATGGGCGGACAGCCGCGCGGCCTTGAGCTGGTCGTGCGCCAACCGGATCCCGCACGGCCGCGGGCTCGGCTCCTCGGCCGCCGCGATCGTGGCCGGCATCGCCGCCGCCCGGGCGCTCGTGGTGGGTGGCGACGAGCGACTCGATGACGCCGCCGCCCTGCGATCTGGCCCACCGGATGGAGGGCCATCCCGACAACGTCGCGGCCGCCGTCTACGGGGGGCTCACCCTCGCCTGGTCGGACTCGCCCGACTCCGCCCACGCCGTCCGCCATGAGCCGGGCGATTGGCTGCGGCCCGTGGCGTTCGTGCCGACCACGCAGCTGAAGACCGCCAAGGCTCGCGCCCTGCTCCCCGCCACGGTGCCGTTGGCCGACGCGGCCCGGGCCGCCGGCCGGGCGGCGCTGCTCTCGACGGCGCTGACGGCCGCACCGGACCTGCTGCTGGCCGCGACCAGCGACACGCTGCACCAGGAGCACCGGCGCGCGGCGTACCCCCGCTCGATGGCCTTGGTCGACGTGCTGCGCGGTCAGGGCATCGCCGCCGTGGTCTCCGGCGCCGGGCCGACCGTCCTGGTCCTGGCCCGAGACGACGACGAGGTGGACGCGGCCAGCGCGCGGGCGCCCAAGTGGTTCACCGCGCCATCCGGCTCGACGTGGACCGCGACGGGCGTCGAGGTCGTGCCGCTCACCGGCTGACGCCCGACACCGTGTACGCTGATGGCAGCACCAGCGCCCTCGAGTGGTTCGCCACGGCCGGTGCCCCCCGCCACCACCCGTTGGTCACCCCTGGTCTCCAATCCCAGGACCGGCCCAGGACGGTGCACGCGATGCGAGCCGGCGCGATCCTTCTCCTCACCCCCTTTCGATAGGACACTGAGTGAGCGACACCACCACCACCGTGGTCGACTCCACCTCGGGCGCCGACAGCGCGCCCACCGAGGCCAAGAAGCCCCGCAAGTCGGGCGGCCTTTCCACGATGCTCCTCCCGGAGCTGCAGTCCATGGCCTCGGGCCTGGGCATCAGCGGCACGGCGCGGATGCGCAAGGGCGAGCTCGTCGACGCCATCAAGTCGGCGCAGGGCGGAGCCGGCGCATCGGCCCCGCCGGTCCGGGCGGCTGCCCGCGCTGAGCGCCCGACCGAGGCGCCGGCCGCCGAGCCGGCCGCCCCCGCGAGCGCCGAGGCCGCCGAGCCGCGCGCCGCGCAGGGTGACCGCCAGCAGCAGGGTGACCGCCAGCAGCAAGGCGACCGCCAGCGCCAGGCGAGCGCCAGCAGCACGGCGAGCGCCAGCAGCAGGGCGACCGCCAGCAGCAGGCGGCCAGCAGCAGGGCGGCCAGCAGCAGGGCGGCCAGCGCCGCGAGTTCACCGACGACTTCGAGGGTGGCGGCGGCAGCCGCCGGCGGCGGCGCGGGCGCTACCGCGACCGCGACCGCCGTCCCGGCGGTGGCGCCGGCGGGGGCTCGCAGGGCGGGCCCCAGGACGTCGAGCCCCAGGTCAGCGAGGACGACGTCCTGCTGCCGGTCGCCGGCATCCTCGACATCCGCGACAACTACGGATTCCTGCGCACCAGCGGCTACCTGCCCGGCCCGAACGACGTCTATGTGTCGCTGCAGATGGTCCGTCGCCTCGGCCTGCGCAAGGGCGACGCCCTCACCGGGGCCGTCCGCCAGCCGCGCGAGGGCGAGCAGCTGCCGCAGCAGGGCCGCAACCGCGAGAAGTTCAACCCGATGGTCCGCGTCGACTCGGTCAACGGCCTCGACCCCGACACCGCCAAGGGCCGGGTCGAGTTCGGCAAGCTCACCCCGCTCTACCCGCACGAGCGGCTGCGGCTGGAGACCGAGCCGGGGCACCTGACCACCCGGGTGATCGACCTGGTGGCGCCGATCGGCAAGGGCCAGCGCGGGCTCATCGTCTCGCCGCCGAAGGCCGGCAAGACCATGGTGCTGCAGTCGATCGCCAACGCGATCACCACGAACAACCCCGAGGTCCACCTCATGGTCGTGCTCGTCGACGAGCGGCCCGAAGAGGTCACCGACATGCAGCGCACGGTCAAGGGCGAGGTCATCGCCTCGACCTTCGACCGCCCGGCCGACGACCACACCACGGTCGCCGAGCTGGCCATCGAGCGGGCCAAGCGCCTGGTCGAGCTGGGCCACGACGTCGTCGTGCTGCTCGACTCGATCACCCGGCTCGGCCGCGCGTACAACATCTCCGCCCCGGCCAGCGGCCGCATCCTGTCCGGCGGCGTGGACTCCAGCGCGCTCTACCCGCCCAAGCGCTTCTTCGGCGCCGCCCGCAACATCGAGGACGGCGGCTCGCTGACGATCCTCGCGACGGCCCTGGTCGAGACCGGGTCCAAGATGGACGAGGTCATCTTCGAGGAGTTCAAGGGCACCGGCAACATGGAGCTCAAGCTCGACCGCAAGCTCGCCGACAAGCGGATCTTCCCGGCGGTCGACGTCGACGCGTCGGGCACCCGCAAGGAGGAGATCCTGCTGGCGCCGGAGGAGCTGAAGATCGTCTGGAAGCTCCGGCGCGTGCTGCACGCCCTCGAGACCCAGCAGTCGGTCGAGCTGCTGCTCAGCAAGCTGCGCGAGACCCGCACCAACGTGGAGTTCCTCATGCAGGTCGCCAAGACCATGCCGGTGCCGTCCGGCAGCGGCGACGACGACTGAGCCGCCCATCCGCTGAGCCGAGCGGCGCCGCCGTCGAGGGCACGGATTGGGTCCGGGCCCCCCGCAATGGCACACTGAACGTCCGGTCCGGTTCACGTCGCGCGCGATTCTGCGCCGGCGACCCGGCCGCGAGCAGCCAAGGAGACCCGATGAAGCCCGACATCCACCCCGACTACGTCGCGACGCACGTGACCTGCACGTGCGGCAACGCGTTCGAGACCCGCAGCACGGCGAAGAACGGCGTGATCCACGCCGACGTCTGCTACGCCTGCCACCCGTTCTACACGGGCAAGCAGAAGATCCTCGACACCGGCGGCCGGGTCGCCAAGTTCGAGCAGCGCTTCGGCAAGTCGGGCTCCGCGGCCCAGTAGCGACCTCGGCGGCGCCGGCGCACCCCTCGTCTGGGGCCGCGTCCGGCGCCGCCCTCGCTTTGTCGCCCGCTCGGGGTTGTGGCCTAGGCACGAGGAGCCGCTGTGAACGACGGTGTGGACGCGCTCGTCGACGAGTACGCCGACCTGGAGCGGCGGCTCGCCGACCCGTCCGTGCACGCCGACCAGGCCGAGGCGCGCCGCCTGGGCCGCCGATACGCCGAGCTCGCGCCGATCGTGCGCACGTACCTGGACTGGCGGCAGGCGGCCGACGACCTCGCGGTCGCCCGCGAGTTCGCCGCGGACGATCCCGGGTTCGCCGCCGAGGCCGAGGACCTGGCGGCCCGCCACGAGGCCCTGGGCGACCAGCTGCGGGGCCTGCTCGTCCCGCGCGACCCCGACGACTCCAAGGACGTCATCCTCGAGGTCAAGGCGGGGGAGGGCGGCCAGGAGTCGGCGCTGTTCGCCGGCGACCTGCTGCGGATGTACCTGCGCTACGCGGAGCGCCGCGGCTGGGGCACCGAGATCCTCGAGGCCACCGAGTCCGACCTCGGCGGGTACAAGGACGTCTCGGTCGCCATCAAGGCGCGCGGCATCCCGCAGCCCGGCGAGGCGCCCTTCGCCCGGCTGAAGTACGAGGGCGGCGTGCACCGCGTCCAGCGGGTGCCGATCACCGAGTCGCAGGGCCGGATCCACACCTCCGCGGCCGGGGTGCTGGTCTTCCCCGAGGCCGAGGAGGTCGAGGTCGAGATGGACCCGAACGACCTGCGGATCGACGTCTACCGCTCAAGCGGCCCGGGCGGCCAGAGCGTGAACACCACCGACTCCGCGGTGCGGATCACCCACGTGCCGACGGGCATCGTGGTGTCCTGCCAGAACGAGAAGTCGCAGCTGCAGAACAAGGAGTCGGCGCTGCGGATCCTGCGCGCGCGCCTGCTCGACGCCGCGCGGGCCGAGGCGGACGCGGCGGCCGGCGCCGCCCGACGCAGCCAGGTGCGCACCGTCGACCGCAGTGAGCGGATCCGGACGTACAACTTCGCGGAGAACCGGATCAGCGACCACCGGGTCGGCTACAAGTCGTACAACCTCGACCAGGTCCTCGACGGCGACCTCGACGCGGTCGTCCAGGCGGCGATCGACGCCGACGAGGCCGCGCAGCTGGCCGCGCACGGCTGACGTGGGCGCCGTCCGACCCGCCCTCGAGCGCGGGGCCGCCCTGCTGCAGGAGGCCGGGGTCGGCTCCCCGCGGCACGACGCCGAGGCCCTGCTGGCGCACCTGCTCGGCTGCACCCGGGCCGACCTGCTCACGCTTCGCGAGGTGCCGCCGGACGCGGAGGCGGCGTACGGCTCGCTGCTGCTGACGGCGGGCCGGCCGCGAGCCGCTCCAGCACATCGTCGGGTCCGCGGCCTTCCGCCACGTGGAGGTGGCCGTCGGGCCCGGGGGTCTTCATCCCGCGCCCGGAGACCGAGTTGGTCGCCGGCGCGGCGATCGCCGAGGCCCTGGCGATCGGCGCAGGCGGGCGGCCGGCCCGTGGTCGTCGACCTGTGCGCCGGGTCTGGGGCCATCGCCCTCGCGGTCGCCGACGAGGCGCCGGCGGCCGAGGTGCACGCGGTGGAGCGCTCCGCGGATGCGTACGAGTGGCTGGTGCGCAACGCGGCGGGCTCGCGGGTCCACGTCGCACCGGGCCGACGCCGCGACCGCCCTGCCGGACCTCGACGGCTCGGTGGACGTGGTCGTGAGCAACCCGCCGTACGTCCCCGAGTCCGACCGCCCCCGGATGGACCCCGAGACGCTGCGGCATGATCCGCCGGAGGCCCTGTGGGGCGGCGGTTCGGACGGGCTGGAGGTGCCGGGCGTGGTGATCGGGGCGGCGGCGCGCCTGCTGCGTCCGGGCGGGCTGCTGGTCCTCGAGCACGCCGACGGGCAGGGGGCGGGCGTGCGGGTCCTGCTCGGCTCGGACCCGTGGGCCGAGGCGGCCACGCACCGGGATCTGGCCGGCCGCGAACGCTTCGCGACGGCGCGCCGATGAGCGCGGTCTTCGCCGGGGCGGACCCCGCCGAGCGGGCCACCGGGCTCACCCGCGCGGCCGCCGCCGTGCGCCGCGGCGACCTCGTGGTGATTCCGACCGACTCGGCCTACGGAGTCGGCTGCGACGCGTTCTCGGTGCCGGCGGTGCGCGCGCTCCGGGCGGCCAAGGGGCGCGGGCCCGACCTGGCGGTGCCGGTGCTGATCGGGGCCGTGCGCACGCTGGAGGGGATCGCGGCGGGGCTCTCGCCCGCCGCGCGGCTGCTCGCCCAGGGCTGGTGGCCCGGGCCGCTCACCCTCATCTGCCGGGCCCAGCCCACGCTGACCTGGGACCTCGGCAGCGGGAGCGGCGTCGCCGTGCGGATGCCGCTGCACCCGCTGGCCCTTGAGCTGCTGCGGGCCACCGGGCCGATGGCCGTCGTCGCCGCCAACCGGGCTGGGACGTTGCCGCCGGCCACCTGCGAGGACGCCCAGCGCCAGCTGGGGTCGGCGGTGTCGACGTACCTCGACGGCGGACCCTGCCTCGACCCGACCCCGTCGACCGCGGTGGATGTCACCGGGGCGCGCCCGGTGCTGGCCCGGCTCGGGGCGGTCTCGGTCGAGTCGCTGCGCGCGGTCGTGCCCGATCTGGTGGTTCCGGAGGGATTCGGGTGACCGAGCCGTCGGGGGTGACCGTGCTGCACGTGTGCATGGGCAACATCTGCCGCTCGCCGATGGCCGAGCGGCTGATGCGGCATCGACTTGATGAGGCGTTCGGCGCCGCGGCCGCCGAGGTGCGTTGCGCCGGAGCGGGCACCTACGGCGGGCACGCGGGGGAGGGCATGAACCCTCCCGCGGCACGCGTGCTCGCCGAGCAGGGGGTGGATCCCTCGGGCTTCACGGCCACCGCCCTGCAGCCCGGGCTGGCGCTGTCCGCCGACCTGATCCTCACCGCGACCGCCGACCAGGTGCGCACGGTGGGGCGGCTGGCGCCGTCGGCGGCCCCGCGGGCCTTCGCGCTGCTTGAGTTCGCGGCCCTGGCCGACCGGGTCGGCCCGGTGGCCGCGCCGACGCCGGGGGGCGCGGTGGTCGCGCTGACTGCGGCCGCCGAGGAGGCCCGGGCCGCGGTGGGCGCGCGGGTGGGCGCGGATGTGCCCGATCCCTGGGGCGAGCCGCTCGACGTCTTCCGCGCCACCCGCGACCTGATCGACGACGCCGTGGTCCGGATCGTGGCCGCGCTCTCGGTCGCGGGCTGATCGAGGGTCGTCGCCGCCGGGCCCGTAGGATCGCGGCACCGCCTGCCTGCTGCGAGGAGCCATTCGATGAGCGACACCTTCTGGGGACCGGACTTCGACGCCCTCCAGGCCGAGGACCCGGAGATCGCCGACGTCATCCTCGGCGAGCTGGAACGCCTGCGGGGCGGCCTGCAGCTGATCGCCAGCGAGAACTTCACCTCGCCCGCGGTCCTGGCGGCCCTCGGGTCGACGCTGTCGAACAAGTACGCCGAGGGCTACCCGCGCAAGCGCTACTACGGCGGCTGCTCGGAGGTGGACACCGCCGAGGAGATCGGCATCGCGCGGGCCAAGGAGCTCTTCGGGGCCGAGCACGCCAACCTGCAGCCGCACTCCGGCGCCAGCGCGAACCTCGCCGCGTACGCCGCCTTCCTGCAGCCCGGCGACACCGTCCTGGCCATGTCGCTGCCGCACGGGGGGCACCTCACGCACGGCTCGAAGGTCAACTTCTCCGGCAAGTGGTTCAACCCCGTGTCGTACGGCGTGGCCGAGGACACCGAGCTCATCGACTACGACCAGGTGCGCGACCAGGCCCTGGAGCACCGGCCCAAGATGATCATCTGCGGCGCCACCGCGTACTCGCGGCTGATCGACTTCGCCGCCTTCCGGCAGATCGCCGACGACGTGGGCGCGATCCTGATGGTCGACGCGGCGCACTTCATCGGCCTGGTGGCCGGCCGGGCGATCCCCTCGCCGGTTCCGTACGCCGACGTGGTGTGCTTCACCACGCACAAGGTCCTGCGCGGGCCGCGCGGCGGCATGATCGTCTGCCGCGAGGAGCACGCGGCCAAGATCGACAAGGCGGTCTTCCCGTTCCTGCAGGGGGGCCCGCTCATGCACGCCGTGGCGGCCAAGGCGGTGGCGCTCAAGGAGTGCGCGCAGCCCGCCTACCAGGCCTACGCCGCGCAGGTGATCGCCAACGCCCAGGCCCTGGCGGCCGGGCTCGCCGAGCAGGGCATGCGCCCGGTGTCCGGCGGCACCGACACGCATCTCGCGTTGATCGACCTGCGGGGCGCCGGGGTCACCGGCGCCGAGGCCGAGGCGCGCTGCGACGCCGCGCGCATCACGCTGAACAAGAACGCCATCCCGTACGACCCGCAGCCGCCCCTGGTGGCGTCCGGGATCCGGGTGGGCACGCCCGCCGTGACCACCCAGGGCATGGTCGAGGCGGACATGAAGGAGGTCGCCGGGCTGATCGGCCGGGCGGTGCGCGACGCCGACGGCTCAGACGCGCCGGCGATCGCCGAGGCGGTGGGCGCGCTCACCGCGAGCCACCCCGCCTACCCCCGCTAGACCCACCCACACCGACCAGACCCCGGGGGGAGGCCGCCCGCGTGCGCGAGTACCTCCTCACCCTGCTCGTCGCGGCGGCCGTCACCTACCTGACCGCAGGCGTCGTGCGGGCCTTTGCCGTGCGGTGGGGCGTCTTCGCCGAGATCCGCGACCGGGACGTCCACGACACCCTCACGCCCCGCCTCGGCGGGGTGGCGATGTACCTCGGGCTGGCTGCCGCCCTGCTGGTGGCGGGCAAGCTGCCCCTCCTGCGGTCGGTCTTCGAGGGCTCCGACGAGGTGCGTGCCCTGATGACGGGGGCCACCTTGATCTGCCTGCTCGGGGCGGCCGACGACAAGTGGGGCCTGGACGCGCTGACCAAGATGGCCGGCCAGGCGGTGGCCGCAGGTGTGATGGCGCTGCAGGGGCTGGTGCTGCTGTGGCTGCCCTGGCCCGGCCAGACCATCGCCCTCGACCCCGTGACCGGCACCCTGCTGACCATCCTGATCGTGGTCGGGGTGGTCAACGCGATCAACTTCGTCGACGGCCTCGACGGGCTGGCCGCGGGCATCGTCGCGATCGCCGCGAGCGCGTTCTTCGTCTTCTCGTACCTGCTCTCGGTGGAGAACGCCAGCGACCGCGCGCTCGCCCCGTCGCTGATCTCCGCCGTGATCGTCGGGGTCTGCCTGGGGTTCCTGCTCCACAACTACAACCCCGCGCTGATCTTCATGGGCGACGCCGGCTCGATGCTGCTCGGGCTGCTGCTGGCGGCCTCGACGATCGCCCTCACCGGGCGCGTCGACTACCGGGCGTTCAGCAGCACCGACCTGGCCCCCGCCCTGCTGCCGCTGCTGCTGCCGCTGGCGGCGATCTCGCTGCCCTTCATCGACGTGCTGCTGGCGGTGGTGCGCCGCACCCGCGCCCGCAGATCGCCGTTCGCCCCGGACAAGCGGCACCTGCACCACCGCCTGCTGGAGATCGGCCACAGCCATCGGCGCGCGGTCGAGCTGATGTACGCGTGGACCTTCGTGCTGGCTTACGGCGTGTTGGCGCTGGCGCTGCTGCCGTTGGGCGTGGCCCTCGCCCTGTGCGCGGCCGGCTTCGCCGGGTTGGTGCTCTTCGTCCGCTGGCCGCGGGTGCGCGCCCGGCTGTCGGCCGCCGCCGCGCCGCGATTAGCCGCCGAGGGCCGGCGCCTGCGACCCTGGGCTCATGAGCGAGCCTGCCCCCGACACGTTCCGGGTCCTCTTCCGCGGGGCGGCGATTCCCACGGCGATCACGGGGCTGATCGCCGTGGTCGCCGCGCTCCTGCTCGGCCGCGGAATCGGGGGCGCGATCGCGGCCGCCCTGGGGTGCCTGGTGGTGATCGGGTTCTTCGGGATGTCCTTGCTGGTGATGCGGTGGACGGCCGACAGCCACCCGGCGAACGCGTTCGGGGCGGCGATGGTGTCGTACACGATCAAGATCGTCGCGCTCGGGCTGACCTTCGTGGTGCTGCGCCAGGTCGAGGCGTTCGACAACGAGGCGTTCGGCCTCAGCGTGCTCGCCTGCGCGTTGGTGTGGCTGGGGTTCGAGGTCCGCGCGTTCACCCGCGCGCAGCTGCCGACGGTGGTCCCGCAGGCCCAGCACGGCGCCGCCGCCGGAGCAGGGGACCTGATTGTGAACGCCTTCACATCCGCTGGTAATGTCCGGTCCCGATGAGCCAGGCAACGCCGGACGAGGGCTCGTCGGAGCCTGCGCAGCCCCCCGGGGCCGTGGTTCCGACCGGTCCCGGCTCCGACCCCTGGGCCATCTCGTCGACCCTCCTCAGCGGGCTCATCGTCTGGGGCGGGGCAGGGTGGTTGGCCGACCGGTGGTTGGGGACCTCGTTCCTCACCCTGATCGGGCTCCTTGTGGGCATGGCCACCGGGATGTACCTCGTGTTCCACCGCACGCTGGGGCGCTGACATGGGCGCCGGCAGGAGAGGAGCCGCGTGAGCACTTGGGTGCTTGCGAGCGTTTCGGCCACCGAGCCGTACGTGCCGCCGTCGGCAGCCGACTTCGAGTTCCCGCCGATGTTCTCCATCGGCGAGTTCGGGGTCACCAAGCCGATGGTGATGATCTTCTTCTCGGTGGCGCTCATCGCGGTCTTCTTCATCGTGGCCGCCCGCCGGGCCGAGATGGTCCCCGGCCGTTGGCAGTTCGCGGCCGAGGAGGTCTACGCCTTCGTCCGCAACGGCATCGCCCGCGACAACATCGGCGCCCACGACTTCGCCAAGTTCGTCCCGCTGCTGGTGTCGCTGTTCGCGTTCGTCTACCTCAACAACCTGTTCGGGATCATCCCGCATGATCCAGTTCCCCACCATGTCGCGGATCGGCTACCCGATCGCGCTGGCGATCATCGTGTGGGTGGTCTGGAACTACCTGGGGCTGAAGAAGCACGGCGCGCTCGGCTACCTCAAGCACGTGGCGATCATCCCCGGGATCCCCAAGGCGTCGCTGCTCCTGGTGGCGCCGCTGGAGTTCTTCTCGACCATCTTCGTGCGCCCGCTCTCGCACGCCCTTCGTCTGTTCGCCAACATGTTCGCCGGCCACCTGCTGCTGCTGGTGTTCATCCTGGGCGCGGAGTACATGTTCTTCGAGTCCGGCAGCCCGATCCAGATGGTCCTGGCTCCGTTCGCGGCCGGCATGGCCATCGTGATGACCCTGTTCGAGGCCCTGATCCAGTTGATCCAGGCCTACATCTTCACCCTGCTCGCCGCCCTGTACATCGCCGGAGCGCTCGCCGAGGACCACTGATTCGCCAGTGACCCCGACGGCCCCCGGTGAGCGCACCCGCGCACACCAACGACCTGTGCACCACCGATCTCTCCGCCCGCGAGAGACCTGAGAAAGGACACGCAGGAATGGAAGGCACGCTCAACCTCGTCGGCTACGGCCTCTCGGCCATCGGCCCGGGTATCGCCGTCGGCCTCATCTTCGCCGCCTACATCAATGGCGTCGCCCGCCAGCCCGAGGCGCGCGGCATCCTCCAGCCGATCGCGTTCCTTGGATTCGCGCTCGCCGAGGCCCTCGCCCTGTTCGGCCTGGTGCTCGCGTTCGTCCTCTAGGACGAGCCGCGCACAACAGTCCCTGATCCCCTCGTCGCGACGGAGAATCTCGCACGATGACGACGTACCCGCTGGCGGCCGGCTTGGCCGCGTCCGGTGGTGAGATCAACCCGATCGTCCCGGCCCCGGCCGAGATCGTCATCGGGTTCATCGCCTTCGGCCTGCTCTACTGGCTGCTCCGGAAGTACGCCTTCCCGAGCTTCGAGAAGATGTTCGCCGAGCGCACCGCGGCCATCGAGGGCGGCATGGCCAAGGCCGAGCAGGCCCAGGCCGACGCGGCCGCCGCGCTGGAGACGTACCAGGCGCAGCTGGCCGAGGCCCGGCAGGAGGCCGCCCGCATCCGCGAGGAGGCCCGTGAGCAGGGCGCGGCGATCATCGCCGAGATGCGCGAGCAGGCGCAGGGGGAGGCGGGGCGCATCACGGCCGCCAACCAGCAGCAGCTCGAGGTGGCCAAGCAGCAGGCGATCGCCCAGCTGCGCGGCCAGGTCGGCACGCTGGCGGTCGACCTCGCGAGCAAGGTGGTCGGCGAGTCCCTCGACGACGACGCCCGGGCCCGCGCCACCGTGGACCGGTTCATCGCCGACCTGGAGGCCCAGGCCGCGGCAGAGCCGGGCGGGCAGGTCCGCTGATGCTCGGCGCCAGCCGCGACGCCCTCGCCGCCCTCCGCTCGGCGCTCGACGCCCAGCTGACGGCGGCGGCGGATCCGGCCGCCCTGTCCAGCGACCTGCGCTCGGTCTCAGACCTGCTGGCGGGCGAGCGGTCGCTGCGGGTGGCGCTGGCCGATCCCGGGCCAAGACGCCGACGGCAAGCGGGCGTTGACCGAGTCGGTGCTCGGCGGCCGGGTGTCGGCCCCCGCGCTGGCCGTGGTGTCCGCCGCGGCCGAGCAGCGCTGGTCGGCTGACCGCGACCTGGTCGACGCCCTCGACATCGTGGGCATCGAGGCGGCCCTGGCCGGCGCCGAGAACGCCGGCACGCTCGACCGGGTCGAGGAGGAGGTCTTCCGCTTCGGCCGCGCCGTGGAGTCCAGCGCCGACCTGCAGATGACGCTGGGCGATCCGGCCGTCGACACCGCGCGCAAGTCCGAGATCGTCGGCGCGCTGCTTGAGGGCAAGGCCGACCCCGTCACCATCGGGCTGGTGAGTCGCACCGTCACCGGGCTGCGCGGCCACCGGCTGCAGGCGGCGCTCGAGCAGCTCACCGAGCTGGCCGCCCGCCGCCGCAACCGCGTCGTCGCCCTGGTGACCGCGGCCCGCCCGCTCGACGACTCCCAAGAGGCCCGACTCGCCGCCGTGCTCGGCCGGATCTACGGCCGGGTGGTCGATGTGCAGGTCGAGGTCGACCCCGAGGTCGTCGGCGGCGTCCGCGTCGTCATCGACGACGAGGTCATCGATGGGACGGTCGCCTCGCGGCTGGCCCAGGTCAAGCGCACCCTCGCCGGCTAGCCGGCCCCCGCAAGGTTTCACCCCGAGCCACCGCCCAACCGGGCGACCACGATGAGAGAGCAGGAACGTTCATGGCGGAGCTGACGATCCGGCCGGAGGAGATCCGCGACGCGATCGCCCGACACGTCGAGTCCTACGCGCCCGAGACCACGCGTGACGAGGTCGGCCGGGTCACCGAGACCGGCGACGGCATCGCCCGTGTCGAGGGGCTGCACTCGGCGATGACCAACGAGCTGCTCGAGTTCCACGGCGGACTCCGCGGCATCGCGCTCAACCTCGACCTGCGCGAGATCGGCGTCGTGCTGCTCGGCGACGGCAGCCACATCGAGGAGGGCCAGACGGTCAAGCGGACCGGCGAGATCCTCTCGGTGCCGGTCGGCGACGGGTTCCTGGGCCGGGTCGTCGACCCGCTGGGCAACCCGATCGACGGCATGGGCGACATCGAGGCCGAGGGCCGCCGCCAGCTCGAGGAGCAGGCGCCCACGGTCGTCCAGCGGCAGCCGGTCAAGGAGCCGATGCTCACCGGCATCAAGGCCATCGACGCGATGACCGCGATCGGCCGCGGCCAGCGCCAGCTGATCATCGGCGACCGCCAGACCGGCAAGACCGCCATCGCGATCGACACGATCATCAACCAGCGCGAGGCATGGGTCTCCGGCGACCCGAAGAAGCGCGTGAAGTGCGTCTACGTCGCCATCGGGCAGAAGGGCTCCACCATCGCCGCGGTCCGCGGCGCCCTGGAGGAGGCCGGCGCGCTCGAGTACACGACGATCGTCGCGGCCCCCGCGTCCGACCCGGCCGGCTTCAAGTACCTCGCCCCGTACGCCGGCTCGGCGATCGCCCAGCACTGGATGTACAAGGGCGAGCACGCGCTGATCGTCTTCGACGACCTGACCAAGCAGGCCGAGGCCTACCGCGCCGTGTCGCTGCTGCTGCGCCGCCCGCCGGGCCGCGAGGCCTACCCCGGCGACGTCTTCTACCTGCACAGCCGCCTGCTGGAGCGCTGCGCCAAGCTCTCCGACGAGCTCGGCTCCGGCTCGCTCACCGGCCTGCCCATCATCGAGACCAAGGCCAACGACGTGTCGGCGTACATCCCGACCAACGTCATCTCGATCACCGACGGCCAGTGCTTCCTGGAGTCCGACCTGTTCAACTCCGGTGTCCGCCCGGCCATCAACGTCGGCATCTCGGTGTCGCGCGTGGGCGGCTCGGCCCAGCCCAAGGCGATGAAGAAGGTCGCCGGCCGGCTGCGCCTGGACCTCGCGCAGTACCGCGAGCTGGAGGCGTTCGCCGCGTTCGGGTCCGACCTGGACAAGGCCTCGAAGGCCACCCTCGAGCGCGGCGCCCGCCTGGTCGAGCTGCTCAAGCAGCCCCAGTACTCCCCGTTCTCGATGGAGCGCGAGGTCGTCTCGGTGTGGGCGGGCACGACCGGCCGCCTCGATGAGGTGCCGGTCGAGGACATCCGCCGCTTCGAGACCGAGATGCTGGACTACATCCACCTCGAGCACGGCGGTCTGCTCGCCGCGATCGCGGAGACCGGCGACCTCTCCGACGACACGGTGGGCTCGCTGGACACGGCGCTGACCGCGTTCAAGCGCGGCTTCACCACGTCATCCGGCGAGCTGCTCGTCAAGGACGTGCCCGTCGAGGCCCTTGAGGAGTCCGAGGTCGAGCACACCCAGATCAAGGTCCGGGCCAAGCCCAAGGGCTGAGGTCCGGCACCCGAAGTCATCCGTCCGCAGCCAGTCACGACAGAGGAAGGCGCAGCCACCGATGGGAGCACAGCTCCGGGTCTACCGGCGCCGAATCCGCTCGGTCCAGGCGACCAAGAAGATCACGAAGGCGATGGAGCTCATCGCCTCCTCGAAGATCGTCAAGGCGCAGCAGCAGCTGAACGCGGCGCGTCCGTACGCGCAGCAGCTGTACTCCGCCGTGTCGCTGGCCGCCGAGCATTCCGCCGCGCCGGGCAACCACCCGCTCACCGCCGCGCCTCGGCTGCGCGAGCGCGCGGCCGTCCTCGTGGTGACGGCCGACCGCGGCCTGGCCGGCGCGTACTCGTACAACGCGCTCAAGGAGTACCAGGCCCTGGTGCGGCTCCTTGATGAGCAGGGCATGACGGTCGTGCCCTTCGCGGTCGGCAAGAAGGCCGTGAGCTTCTTCAGCTTCCGCGGCCGCGAGGTGGCCGACAGCTGGATCGGCATCTCCGACCAGCCGACGTACGACGACGCCAAGAAGATCGCCGCGTCCTTGCTGGAGATCTTCCTGCGGCGCACCGAGGACGGCGGCTGCGACTTCATCTACGTCGTCGGCACGCAGTACGTCAACCGGGTGACCCAGCGGACCCGCGTGGTCGAGATCCTCCCCTTGGAGGTCGTCGCCGAGGAGACCCGGGAGGACTTCGACCACCAGATCTTCCCGCTGTACGACTTCGAGCCCAGCCCGGAGAAGGTCCTCGACGGGCTGCTGCCGCAGTACGTCGCCTACGTCGTCTACCAGTCGCTGCTTGAGTCCGCGGCCTCCGAGCACGCCTCGAGGCAGCGCGCGATGAGCGCGGCCACCGACAACGCCACCGAGCTGATCCGCACCTTGACCCGCCAAGCCAACCAAGCCCGCCAGGCCGAGATCACCCAGGAGATCAGCGAGATCGTCGGTGGGGCCGACGCGCTGGCGTCCGCAACTGCAGGGAGTGACTGAACATGACCGCAACGACCGAGGCTCCGGCCACCACCGGCCGGGTGGTCCGCGTGACCGGCCCCGTCGTCGACGTGGAGTTCCCCTCCGGCTCGATGCCGGAGCTCTTCAACGCCCTTGAGGTCGATGTCAACATCGGCAGCGAGGACATGTACGAGGGCGAGGGCGAGCAGCGCACGCTGACCCTGGAGGTCGCCCAGCACATCGGCGACAACACGGTTCGCACGATCTCCATGCAGCAGACCGACGGCCTCACCCGCGGCGCCCAGGTGCGCGACACCGGCTCGGCGATCTCGGTCCCGGTCGGCGACGTCACCAAGGGCCACGTCTGGAACGTCCTGGGCAAGCCGCTCGACGTCGAGGAGTCCAGCCTGGACATCCAGGAGCGCTGGGCGATCCACCGCCCGGCGCCGAACTTCGACCAGCTGGAGTCGAAGACCGAGATCTTCGAGACGGGCATCAAGGTCATCGACCTGCTCACCCCGTACGTCAAGGGCGGGAAGATCGGCCTGTTCGGCGGCGCGGGCGTCGGCAAGACCGTGCTCATCCAGGAGATGATCTACCGCGTCGCGGAGAACTTCGGCGGCGTGTCGGTGTTCGCCGGCGTCGGCGAGCGCACCCGCGAGGGCAACGACCTGTTCCTGGAGATGACCGAGTCGGGCGTCATCGAGAAGACGGCGCTGGTCTTCGGCCAGATGGACGAGCCGCCGGGCGTGCGCATGCGCGTCGCCCTGTCGGCGCTGACCATGGCGGAGTACTTCCGCGATGTGCAGAAGCAGGACGTGCTGCTCTTCATCGACAACATCTTCCGGTTCACCCAGGCCGGCTCCGAGGTCTCCACGCTGCTCGGCCGCATGCCGTCGGCGGTGGGCTACCAGCCGACCCTGGCCGACGAGATGGGCGAGCTGCAGGAGCGCATCACGTCGACCCGCGGCCACTCGATCACCTCGCTGCAGGCGATCTACGTCCCCGCTGACGACCTCACCGACCCGGCCCCGGCCACCACGTTCGCCCACCTGGACGCGACCACGGTGCTCTCGCGGCCGATCTCCGAGCTGGGCATCTACCCCGCGGTGGACCCGCTCGACTCGACCTCGCGCATCCTCGACCCCCGCTACGTCGGCGAGGAGCACTACGCGATCGCCCAGCGGGTCAAGGAGATCCTGCAGCGGTACAAGGACCTCCAGGACATCATCGCCATCCTCGGCATGGAGGAGCTCTCCGAGGAGGACAAGATCCTCGTCGGCCGGGCCCGCCGCATCCAGCGGTTCCTCTCGCAGAACATGTTCGTCGCCGAGGCGTTCACCGGCCAGAAGGGCGCCTTCGTGCCGATCGCGGAGACGCTGCAGTCGTTCAAGTCGCTGTGCGACGGCGAGTACGACGACGTGCCCGAGCAGGCGTTCTTCATGTGCGGCGGGCTCGAGGACGTCGAGCGCAACGCCAAGAAGCTCGCGGTCTGACGCCATGCCGATCCAGGTCGA
This sequence comes from uncultured Actinomycetota bacterium, assembly GCA_963818455.1. GTDB lineage: Bacteria > Actinomycetota > Actinomycetes > CAVWCF01 > CAVWCF01 > CAWFSE01. The sequence goes on along the minus strand of CAWFSE010000005.1, from coordinate 293,294 downwards.
ACTGGTCGCGACGGACCGCAAGGTCTGGTCGGGTGAGGCCTCGCTCGTCGTGGCCACCACGGTCGACGGCGAGCTCGGCATCATGGGCGGCCACGAGCCGCTCATGGGTGTCCTCGCCGACGGCCTGGTCCGGATCCGGCCGGCCGACGGCTCGCCCGAGGTGCTGGCCGCCGTCCACGGGGGCTTCCTCGCGGTGGACTCCAACGTGCTGTCGATCCTCGCCGAGACCGCCGAGCTGGCCTCGGAGATCGACGTCGCCCGCGCCGAGCGCGCGATCGAGCGCGCCCGAGCGGCCGGCGCGGACGACCCGGAGGAGATCGCGGCGATCCGGCGGGCTGAGTCGCGGCTTCGGGCCGCGGTCCACCCAGGTCGCCTGCACTAGCCGGCCCGGCTGGGCAGTCACGCTCGGGAGGTGGGCATGGCCGACACACCGGGATGGCTGGTGCTCCTGCTCGAGGTCTTCCTGTTCGTGCTGGTCGCCGGGATCGTCGTTGTCGGAGGGCTGCTCCTGCGCCGGGTGATCCTGGTGCGGGGCCGATCGGCCGTCGAGTGCCTGCTTCGCCTGCCCGACCTTGCTGAGGGCGACCGGTGGGAGTCGGGCCTCGCGCGATACGAGGGCGACTCGCTGGAGTGGTACCGAGCCGTCGGGGTGTCGCTGCGCCCGACCCACGTGGTGCGGCGGGCCGCGATCCAGGTGCTGGAACGTCGCTCGGTGCCGGCCGGATCCCTGGAAGGCGTGCCTGGCCGCGGGGCGGTCCTGCGGTGCACCGCGTCAGGCAGCCGGTTCGATGTCGGCCTGCCGGAGACCGCCGAGGTCGGGCTGCTGGCCTGGCTGGAGGCGGCGCCCCCCGGCACCCACCTCGACACCGGCTGACCGACGCTCGGCCCTGCGGGTCAGGCGCCGCCGGGGCGCCACAGGACGTCGCCCTCGCCGCCGAGGGCGGGGGTGTTGGCGACCCGGGCCAGGATGAAGAGCAGGTCGGACAGCCGGTTCAGGTAGCGCGCGGTCAGCGGGTTCATCGTGTCGCCGTGCTGCTCGAACGCCAGCCAGGTGGCCCGCTCGGCCCGCCGCACCACGGTGCGGGCCACGTGCAGCAGCGCGGCCGCCGCCGTGCCGCTGGGCAGCACGAACGAGCGCAGCGCCTCCAGCGGCGCGTTGTACGTGTCGCACGCCTGCTCGAGCCGCTCGACGTACGCGTCGGTCACGCGCAGCGGCGGGTACGCGGGGTCCGGCACCACCGGGGTGCACAGGTCGGCCCCGACGTCGAACAGGTCGTTCTGGATGGCGATCAGCAGGTCGCGCAGGTCGTCGGGGAGCCCGCCGAGGGCGAGCACCACCCCGAGGGCGGAGTTGGCCTCGTCGACGTCGGCGTAGGCGTGCAGGCGCAGGTCGTTCTTCGTCGTCCGGCTCATGTCGCCGAGCGCGGTCGTGCCGTCGTCGCCGGTCTTGGTGTAGATGCGGGTGAGGTTCACCATCGGGAGGACTCCATGCCCCGAGCCTACGCAGCGCCGCGAGATCCGCCTCCGGACCCCGGAGTTGGAGTGAAACTTAGGGTTGGCTAACCTAAGCGCCGTGTTCCCCAACTTCCTGATCGGCCTGCGCGAGGGCCTCGAGGCCGCGCTCGTCGTCAGCGTGCTGGTCGCCTACCTGGTCCGCACCGGTCGCCGCTCATCGCTGCGGTACGTCTGGGCGGGCGTCGGCGTGGCCGTCGCCCTGAGCGTGGTCGTCGGCGCGCTCCTGCAGTTCACCTCGGCCTCGCTGTCGTTCGAGGCCCAAGAGCGGTTCGGCGGGGTGATGTCGATCATCGCCGTCGGGTTCGTGACCTGGATGATCTTCTGGATGCGCCGCGCCTCCCGCTCGCTGTCCGCCGAGCTGCGCGGCCGCCTCGACGCCGCGGTGGCGATCGGCGGCCTCGCGGTGGTGCTCATGGCGTTCGTCGCCGTGGCCCGCGAGGGCCTGGAGACCTCGGTCTTCTTCTGGGCCGCCGCCCAGGCGACCGGGTCGACGACCACTCCGCTGGTGGGCTTCTCGCTCGGGCTCGCCACGGCGATCGGCCTGGGCCTCGCGATCTACCGCAGTGCCCTGCGGATCAACCTGAGCGCGTTCTTCTTCTGGACCGGCCTGCTGCTGATCTTCGTGGCCGCCGGCGTGCTGTCGTACGGCGTGCACGACCTGCAGGAGGCCGGCGACCTGCCCGGCCTCAACACCCTGCTCTTCGACGTCAGCGCCCAGGTCCCGCCGCGGCTCCTGGTACGGCGCCCTGCTCAAGGGCACGGTCAACTTCTCGCCCGCCACGACCGTGCTCGAGGGCGTCGTCTGGATCGCGTACGTCGTCCCCTGCCTCGTGCTCTACCTCCGCCCGGTCAAGGCGCGGCAGCCCCTCGCGGCCTCCGCGCCCGCCGTCTCCTGACCCCGCCTCTCGCAAAGGACCCGCTGTGCCCCCGTTCGCCCGCGCCGCCCTGGCCGCGCCCCTGCTCGTGACCAGCCTCCTGCTCGCCGCCTGCAGCGAGCGACGGCGGAGACGGCGGCGCGCTCCGACGCGATCGCCGTGACCTCGACCGACACCGCCTGCGAGCTGGCGGCCACCAGCGCCCCGGCGGGCTCGGTGACCTTCGAGGTGACCAACGACGGCAGCGAGGCGACCGAGTTCTACGTGTACGAGGCGGACGGCACGACCATCGTGGGCGAGGTCGAGGGCATCGGCCCGGGCCTCACGCGCGATCTCGCGGTGACCCTGGAGCGGGGTCGTACGTCACCGCGTGCAAGCCGGGGGAGCGGGGCGACGGGATCCGGGCGCCCTTCCAGGTGACCGGGTAGCCAGCCGCGTCAGCCGCCTGGCCCGCCGGCCCGCCTAGGGTGGCGGGCGTGGAGCGGTTCAGGGTCGTCGGCGGCGCGCGGCTGGCCGGCGAGGTGCGGGTGACCGGCGCCAAGAACAGCGTGCTCAAGCTGATGGCCGCCGCGCTGCTCGCCGAGGGGACCACCACCCTGCGCGAGGTGCCGGACATCCTCGATGTCGAGATCATGGCCGAGCTGCTGCGGCGGCTCGGCTGCTCCGTCGAGCACGACCGCGACGCGGCCACGGTCGCGGTCTCGGTGCCCGAGCGCCTCGACCACCGGGCCGACTACGACCTGGTCCGCAAGATGCGCGCCTCGATCTGCGTGCTCGGGCCGCTGCTGGCCCGCTGCGGTCGCGCCGATGTCGCGCTGCCGGGCGGGGACGCCATCGGCTCGCGCGGCCTCGACATGCACATCGCCGGGCTGGTCCGGCTGGGCGCCGAGGTGAGCAGCGAGCACGGCTACCTGGTGGCCGAGGCCGCCGACGGGCTGACCGGGGGGGCCGATCTGGCTCGACTTCCCCAGCGTGGGGGCGACCGAGAACATCCTGATGGCGGCGGTGCTCGCCGACGGCGCCACGGTGATCGACAACGCCGCGCGCGAGCCCGAGATCGTCGACCTGTGCCAGCTGCTCACGGCCATGGGCGCGCGGATCGACGGCATCGGCACCTCGACCCTCGCGATCGAGGGGGTGCCGGCGCTGCGCCCGGCCACGCACACCACGGTGCCGGACCGGATCGTGGCCGGCACCTGGGCCTTCGCGGCGGCGCTCACCCGCGGCGACGTGCTGATCCGCAACGCCCGGGCCGCCGACCTGGAGATCGCCCTCGACAAGCTGACCACCGCCGGGGCGTCCGTCGAGGTCGTCGACGACGGCTTCCGGGTGGCCCTCGAACGCCGGCCCCACGCCGTCGACGTGGTGACCCTGCCGTACCCCGGGTTCCCCACCGATCTGCAGCCGATGGTGGTCGCGCTGGCCGCCGTCAGCGAGGGGACCGCGATGGTCACCGAGAACGTGTTCGAGGCGCGCTTCATGTTCGCCAACGAGATGGCCCGCCTCGGCGCCGACATCAAGGTCGACGGCCACCACGCCGTGGTGCGCGGGCGGCCGCTGCTCTCGGGCGCCCCGGTGCGCGCGACCGACATCCGGGCCGGCGCCGGCCTGGTCCTGGCGGGCCTGGTCGCCGACGGCGTGACGACGGTCTCGGACGCCTTCCACGTGGACCGCGGCTACCCCGGATTCGCCGACCAGCTGGTCGCGCTCGGGGCCGACGTCACCCGCGAGCCGGACCCCTTCGCCTGAGCGCCGCCTGCGCCTTGGCCGCGTCGGTCGGGAAGACCAGCACCCGCGGCCCCTCCCGGGTCATGGCGAGGGTGGCGCGCACTCCCTGCGCCTCAAGCGTGCGCCGGACGACCTCGCCCTCGGCGTAGGTCGGCGGCGACGCCACCGGCACGAGCATGCCGTAGTCGGTGGGGGCCCCCGGCCGGATCGGCGCCTCGACGACCGACCCGCCCCGTCGCGAGGACCAGCGCAGCACGGCGACCAGCCCGGCGATCACCGCGAAGGCGACCAGCGGGCCAAACAGGTACGAGTACGACGACCACGACGGCACGGCCTCAGTGTGCGCCCCCGGCCGGGGTCTGGCACCTCGATCCCGCCCCGTACAGTCGCAATCGCAAGGCACCGCCAGGACGCGAGGAGGCATCTGATGGGCAAGCAGTTGGCTGTCATCGGCGCCGGGCTGATGGGGTCGGGGATCGCACAGGTCGCCGCCCAGGCCGGCTACGACGTGACGCTGCGCGACGTCGGGGACGAGCAGCTGGAGCGCGGCCTGGCGGGCATCCGGGCGTCGTACGACAAGTTCGTCGCCAAGGGCAAGCTCACCGGCGAGGACCGCGACGCGGCCCTGGCGCGGATCTCCACGACCACCGACCTGGCCGAGGCCGCCCACAACGCCGACCTCGTGGTCGAGGCGGTCTTCGAGCGGCTGGACGTCAAGCACGAGGTCTTCGCGGTGCTGGACGCCGAGGCCCCCGCCCACGCGGTGCTCGGCACGAACACCTCGGCCATCCCGGTCACCCAGATCGCCACGGCGACGAAGCGGCCGGAGTCCGTGGTCGGGATGCACTTCTTCTCGCCGGTGCCGCTCATGCGGCTGTGCGAGCTGGTCCGCGGCCACCAGACCTCGGACGCGACCCTCGCGGGCGCGCGCGCCTTCGCCGAGGCGGTCGGCAAGCAGGTCGTGGTGGTCAACCGCGACGTGGCCGGCTTCATCACGACCCGGTTGATCAGCGCGCTGGCGGTCGAGGCCGTCCGGCTGGTCGAGTCGGGGGTGGCCAGCGCCGAGGACGTCGACACCGCCTGCCGGCTGGGCTTCGGCCACCCGATGGGCCCGCTCGAGACGATCGACCTGACCGGCGTCGACATCATGGCCAACGCCGCCCGCAACATCTACGCCGAGACCCAGGACCCCAAGTTCTGGCCGCCGGAGCTGCTCCAGCGGATGGTCACCGCGGGCGACCTCGGCCGGAAGACCGGCCGCGGGTTCTACTCGCACGGGTAGCCGACGCCAGGTCACAGACGTGACTCCAGTCACATCTGTCCCGCGTGTCGCACGTGCGTTTGTGAACGCCGCTCCCTAGCGTCTGCTGCGGGCCGCGGCCCGGAGGACGTGGATCCCCCTCCCCACGTCAGCCGGGCCGCCCGGCCCACCAACGCACTGCCCAGCTACGAACATGGGGCGGCAGCCGCCTTCCCCGCCGGCGTCGCCGGCCGCGGCCGTCTCCCGTACCGGAGGCGTGATGTCCGAGCCCACCCCCGTCCTGCGCATCCCGGAGCCCCGCACCGCGCCGGCCTCGCGCCGATCCTTCGACGTCGTCCTGCCCGCCCGGCTGGACGCCAGCACGGTGAGCGAGGTCCGCTACTCGCTGCAGGTCGCGCTGGACGCCACGGCCGATGACCTCGTCGTCGACTGCGCCGCCGTGGAGCTCATCGACGCCGCGGGCCTGGGGCTGCTCGTCTCCACACACCGCCGCTGCCAGCAGTTCGAACGGCGTCTCGTGCTCGCCGATCCGCGCCCGCCGCTGCTTCGGCTGCTGGCGGTCACGAGGCTGCGCCGGGTGCTCCACCTCGACCTCAATCGAGACCGGCCCCTGCTGGCCGCCGGCGACTGAGGGCAGCGCGGCGATCCGTGGTTACCGACCAGTAGGATTCACGGGACGCGCCGGCGCGACGCGCCGTCCGCCCCTGCCCCAGCTGGCTCGGAGGTCCCCGATGACCGCACAGCCCCCGCGCGACACCCCCTGGGTGATGCGCACCTACGCCGGCCACTCCTCGGCGACGGCGTCCAACGAGCTCTACCGGCGCAACCTGGCCAAGGGGCAGACCGGGCTGTCGGTCGCCTTCGACCTGCCCACCCAGACCGGCTACGACGCCGACCACGAGCTGGCGCGCGGCGAGGTCGGCAAGGTCGGGGTGCCGATCGCGCACATCGGCGACATGCGCGCGCTGTTCGACGGGCATCCCGCTCGCCGAGATGAACACCTCGATGACCATCAACGCCACCGCGATGTGGCTGCTGGCGCTCTACGAGGTCGCCGCCGAGGAGCAGGGCGCGAGCCCGGCGTCGCTGCAGGGCACCACGCAGAACGACATCATCAAGGAGTACCTGTCCCGCGGCACGTACGTCTTCCCGCCCGGGCCCTCGCTGCGGCTGACCACCGACATGATCGCCTACACCGTCGACGCGATCCCGAAGTGGAACCCGATCAACATCTGCAGCTACCACCTGCAGGAGGCCGGCGCGACGCCGGTCCAGGAGATCGCGTACGCGCATGGCGACCGCGATCGCCGTGCTCGACGCGGTCCGCGACTCCGGCCAGGTGCCCGCCGAGCGGATGGGCGACGTCGTCGGGCGGATCTCGTTCTTCGTCAACGCCGGCGTGCGCTTCGTCGAGGAGATGTGCAAGATGCGCGCGTTCGTCGCGCTGTGGGACGACGCTCACCCGCGAGCGCTACGGCGTCACCGAACGCCAAGCAGCGGCGGTTCCGCTACGGCGTCCAGGTCAACTCCCTCGGCCTGACCGAGGCGCAGCCGGAGAACAACGTCCAGCGCATCGTGCTGGAGATGCTCGCGCGTGACCCTGTCCAAGGACGCCCGCGCCCGCGCGGTGCAGCTGCCGGCCTGGAACGAGGCGCTCGGCCTGCCGCGGCCCTGGGACCAGCAGTGGTCGCTGCGCATGCAGCAGGTGCTCGCCTACGAGTCCGACCTGCTGGAGTACGACGACATCTTCGACGGCTCGCCGGTCATCGAGCGCAAGGTCGCCGAGCTGACCGCCGGCGCGACCGAGGAGCTCGACCGCGTGCTGGCGATGGGCGGCGCGGTCGCCGCCGTCGAGAGCGGGCTACATGAAGCAGCAGCTCGTCGTCGTCGCATGCGGCGCGCCGGGCGCGGATCGAGTCCGGCGAGGACGTGGTCGGTGGGCGTCAACCGGTTCACAGACCACCGAGCCGAATCCGCTGCTCGCCGACCTCGACGCGGCGATCCAGACCGTCGACCCCGCCGTCGAGGCGCAGGCGATCGAGCGACTGGCCGCGTGGAAGGCCGCGCGCGACACCGGCGCGGCCGAGCGGGCGCTCGACCGGCTCGCGCGAGGCGGCCAAGACCGACGAGAACCTGATGGCCGCATCCCTGGAGTGCGCGCGGGCCGGGGTGACCACGGGGGAGTGGGCCGGCGCGCTGCGCGAGGTCTTCGGCGAGTACCGGGCGCCCACCGGGGTGACCGGCGTGGTCGGCGTGGCGCGAGGCCGGCGCCGAGCTGACGGCGGTCCGCGAGCGCGTGCGCGAGACCGGCGAGGAGCTCGGCGGGCGGCTGCGGCTGCTCGTCGGCAAGCCGGGCCTCGACGGGCACTCCAACGGCGCCGAGCAGATCGCGGTGCGCGCCCGCGACGCCGGCTTCGAGGTCGTCTACCAGGGCATCCGGCTCACCCCGGCGCAGATCGTGGCCGCGGCCGTCGAGGAGGACGTCCACTGCGTCGGGCTGTCGATCCTGTCCGGCTCGCACCTGGAGCTGGTGCCCGAGGTGCTGCGGCTGATGGCCGAGGCCGGGCTTGGCCGACGTCCCGGTCGTCGTCGGCGGCATCATCCCCGAGGCCGACGCGGCCGCGCTCGAGGCCCAGGGGGTCGCGGCGGTCTTCACGCCCAAGGACTACGACATCACCGCGGTGATGGGCCGGGTCGTCGACGCCATCCGCGCCGCGCACGGCCTGGCGTAGCCCCTGGCCCAGGCGTCGGCGCTCAGCCGTCGCCGCGGCGCTGCCACCGGAAGAACACCAGGGCGAGCACGAGACCGAGCACCACCCACAGGCTCAGAGACGAGCGCGATGCGGGGCAGCTCCCACGCGCCGGCCACCTCCAGGACCTGCGCGCTGTCCGGGCAGGAACACGTAGCGCATGCCCTGGGTCAGCCACTTGAGCGGGAAGAGCGAGGCGAACGTCTGCATCCACGAGGGCAGGTCCTGGAAGAGGAAGAACACCCCGGACGTGAACTGCAGCACGAGCACGATCGGCGTCACGAGGGCCGAGGCGCCCTTGCGCCCGCTTGGGCACGGTGGAGAACGCGATCCCGCACAGCGTGCACGAGATGAGCCCCAGGACGCTGATCCAGACGAAGGCGAACCACCGGTCGGCGCGTGGAGGGCAGCTCGATGCCGTAGAAGCGCCACGCCGACGGCGATCAGGATCACGACCTGGGCGACATAGGCGGTGAAGACCATGCCGACCTTGCCGATGAAGTACGACATCTTCGGCATCGGGGTGCCCTGCAGCCGCTTGAGCGAGCCGTTCTCGCGCTCGAGCGGGATGCTGATCGCGAGGTTCTGGAACGACGTGTAGAGGATGCCGGAGGCGATCATCCCGGCCACGAAGTACTGCGCGAAGGTGATGCCGGTCGGCCCGAGCTCCTGGCCGCTGAAGACCGAGCCGAAGATCACCAGCAGGAACATCGGCAGCATGAAGTTGAAGACCGCGGACTCGCGGTCGCGGAAGAACTCCTTGAGCTCCACGACGATCCGGCTGGCGGCCGAGCCTGAGCGCCGAGGGCAGGCGGGTGTCGGCGGCTGCGCCGCGGGCGCGCTCATGAGTCCGCCTCCAGGGCCGCTTCGCCGACCAGCGACAGGTAGACGTCCTCCAGGGTGGGCCGCGTGACGACAGCTCGGGCACCTCGCCGCCGAAGCGCTCGGCGAGGTCGCGGACCAGCCCGCGTGGGGTGGTCGGTGTGCTCGACGCGCAGCTCGCCGTCCTCGCGCCACGACACGGCGGCGGTCCGCTCCGAGCGCCCGCCGAGGGTCTCGGGCGGCCCGATCTCCAGCAGCCGGCCGCGGCTGATCACCGCCGACCCGGTCGGCGAGCGCCTCGGCCTCGTCGAGGTAGTGGGTCGTGAGCACGATCGTGGTGCCCCCGTCCTGCAGCGAGCGGATCAGGTCCCAGAACTCCCGCCGCGCCTCGGGGTCGAAGCCGGTGGTCGGCTCGTCGAGGAAGAGCAGCTCGGGCCGGCCGATGATCCCGAGGGCCACGTCGAGCCGCCGGCGCTGGCCGCCGGAGAGCTTGTCGCCGCGGGTGTCGCGCTTCTCGGCCAGGCCGACGGCCTCGATCACCTCCTCCGACGTCGCGCGGGTCGGGGAAGTACGCGGCGAAGTGGCGCCACGGCCTCGGCCACCGTCAGGTCGGCCAGGTCGCTGGCGGACTGCAGCACGATGCCGAGGCGCGCGCGCCAGTCCCGGTCGCCGGTGGTGCGGGTCGTGGCCCAGCACCTCGACGTCCCCGCCGTCGCGCTGGCGGTAGCCCTCGAGGATCTCCACGGTCGTCGTCTTGCCGGCGCCGTTGGGGCCGAGCAGGGCGACGCACTCGCCGACCTCGACGTCGAGGTCGAGGCCGTCGACGGCCGCCAGGTCGCCGTAGTGCTTGGTGAGGCCGCGGACGCGGATCGCGCTGGTCACGCGCCCACTCTGGCGCCGCGGCGGTGCGTCTAGAACAGCCGGGTGGTCGGGTCGTCGATCCCGCGCAGCGCGTCGTAGTCGAGGACGACGCACCGGATGCCGCGGTCCTCGGCGAGCGTGCGCGCCTGCGGCTTGATCTCCTGGGCGGCGAAGACCCCCGACACGGGCGCGAGCAGCGGATCGCGGTTCATCAGCTCGAGGTACCGGGTCAGCTGCTCCACCCCGTCGATCTCGCCGCGCCGCTTGATCTCGACGGCGACCGCGGCCCCGGCCGCATCGCGGCAGAGCAGGTCGACCGGGCCGATCGCGGTCATGTACTCGCGGCGCACCAGCCGCCACCCCTCGCCCAGGGTCTCCACGTGCTCGGCGAGCAGGGCCTGCAGGTGGGCCTCGACGCCGTCCTTGGTCAGCCCGGGGTCGGCGCCCAGCTCATGCGCGGAGTCGTGCAGGACCGCCTCGATGGTGACCACGAGCTGCTCGCCGGACTTGTTCACCACCCGCCAGACGCCGATCCCCGCGGCGTCGACCTCCATCTCCAGCAGGCACGGCGGGCTCATCCAGTTCAGCGGCTTGTACGAGCCGCCGTCGGAGTGCACGAGCACCGAGCCGTCGGCCTTGACGAGCAGCAGCCGGGTGGCCGAGCGGCAGGTGGGCGCTCAGCCGGCCCGCGTAGTCGACGGAGCACCGGGCGATGACAAGCCGCATGGGGCGCGAGGTTACGCGTGGCGGCCGTGCAGCAGCTGCACCACCCGGACGAGTTGGCGCGTGGTCTCGGGCTTGCGGTCGAAGCTCAGCCAGCGCCACCGGCAGCGCGAACCGCTGGCGGGTGATGGCCTTGGCCCGGGCGAACTCGCGCAGGCCGTCGGCGCCGTGGATCCGGCCGAAGCCGGACTCACCCACGCCGCCGAACGGCAGCGCGGGCGCGAACGCGAAGGCCCACACGGCGTTGATGCTCGTCATGCCGCACTGCAGGCGCTCGGCGATGTCCTGGCCGCGGCGGCGCGAGCGGGTGAAGACCGCCGAGCCCAGGCCGTACGACGAGGCGTTGGCGCGCGCGACCGCGTCGTCGTCGTCGCGCACCCGGGCGATCGTCACGGTGGGGCCGAAGGTCTCCTCGAGCACCGCGAGCGACTCCTCGGGCACATCGACGAGGACGACCGGGTGGGCCTGCCCGGCCCGGACGGAGTCGCGGCCGCCGACGACGGCCTGGCCGCCCCGCTCCAGCGCGTCGTCGACGTGGCGCTCGGACGACGTCGAGCTGGGCCGCGAGGGTCGCGGGGCCGTAGGACGCGCCGAGGTGGGAGCCCGGGTCGAGGGCCAGGGCCTTCGCCTCGACCAGCGCCGATCAGCTCGTCGGCCACCTCGCGGGCGACGTAGACCCGCTCGACGCCCAGGCAGGTCTGGCCGCCGTTGGACATCGCCCCGAAGACGATCGCGTCGGCGGCCGCCGGCAGGTCGGCGTCGGCGCAGACGATGACGGCGTCCTTGCCGCCGCACTCCATGAGCACCGGGGTGAGCCGCTCGGCGCAGGCGGCCATGATCTTGCGGCCGGTGCGCCCCGAGCCGGTGAACGCGACCTTGTCGACGCCGGAGCGGCACCAGGGCGTCGCCGGTGGCGCCGGGGCCGGTCACCAGCTGCAGCACGGGCTGCTCGGGCACCGCCTCGCCGAACCAGTCGACCATGGCCGCCCCCACCGCGGGGGTCAGCTCGCTCGGCTTGAAGACGACCGCGTTGCCGGCGGCCAAGGCGTAGGCCAAGGACCCCATCGGGGTGAAGACCGGGTAGTTCCACGGGCCGATCACGCCGATCACGCCGTAGGGCTGGTAGCCCAGGGAGGCCTGCTGGTTGGCCGACATCAGCGACGGGCGCACCGACCGCCGGCGCAGCACCCGCTCGGCGTGCTTGGCGGCCCAGTCGATGTGGTCGATCGCCAGCGATGATCTCGAGGGTCGCGTCATCGACCGGCTTGCCGGTCTCGCGGTGGATCAGCTCGGCGAGCTCGTCGATGCGCTGGGCCAGCAGGCTCTTCCAGGCCAGCAGCCGCCGCTTGCGGCCGCCGAAGCCGAGATCCGCCCACCAGCGGGCCGCGATGCGGGCGCGGTCGACCGCCTCGGCGACGGCGTGCGCGTCGTGCACGGGGAAGCGCGCGACCTCCTCGCCGGTGGCGGGATTGAGCGAGGCGAACGTCTCGGTGGCGACTCGGTGGCTGGCTCGGGGGCGTGGGGGTCGGCGATGGCCATGCACCCCAGTCTGGGACACTCGAAGCCGACGCACGGGCCGAATTCGGCTGCGTGTTCGCTTCGGCCGCAAGGAGTGCTGAGATGGCGCGCGAGTTCCACACCGTCGGGGTCGTCGGACTGGGCACCATGGGGGCCGGCATCGCCGAGGTCTTCGCGCGCAGCGGGATCTCGGTGATCGGCGTCGAGATCAGCGACGACGCCGTCGCCCGGGGCCGCGGCCACCTCGACTCCTCGATCCGGCGGGCGATCAAGCGCGGCAAGCTCACCGACGAGCAGGCCGCCGAGATCAACGCGCGGATCACGCTGAGCACCTCGCTGGACGACCTGGCCGAGTGCGACCTCGTCGTCGAGGCGGTGCCCGAGCACCTCGACCTCAAGCAGGACACCCTGGCCCGGCTCGACAAGATCCTGCCCCCGCGCGCGATCCTGGCGACCAACACCTCGTCGCTGTCGGTCACCGAGATCTCGGTGGCGACGTCCCGCCCGGCGCAGGTGATCGGGATGCACTTCTTCAACCCGGCGCCCGTGCTCAAGCTGGTCGAGGTCATCCGCACCGTCGTCACCGACGACGACGTCATCGAGGACATCAAGGCGCTGGCCGAGCGGCTGGGCAAGGTGCCGGTGGTCGTCGGCGACAAGGCCGGCTTCATCGCCAACGCCCTGCTGTTCGGCTACATCAACCACGCGGTCTCGATGTACGAGTCGCGCTACGCCACCCGCGAGGACATCGACGCGGCCATGCGGCTGGGCTGCGGCTACCCGATGGGCCCGCTCGCGCTCCTGGACCTGATCGGCACCGACACCGCCTACGAGATCCTCGACACGATGTACCGGCAGACCCGCGACCGCCTGCACGCGCCGGCCCCGATCCTCAAGCAGATGCGGACGGCCGGCCTGATGGGCCGCAAGTCGGGGCGCGGCTTCTACACGTACGAGACCAAGGACTCCCCGGTCGTGGTCGCCGACGAGCTCACCCCGCCCGCCGACGGGGTGTTCGAGGGCGCCCGCCCGGTGCACAAGGTCGGCGTCGCCGGCTCCGGGACGATGGCCACCGGGATCATCGAGGTCTTCGCCAAGGCCGGCTTCGACGTGCTGTTCGTCGCCCGCGGCGAGGACAAGGTGGCCAAGGTGCGCGCGGCCCTCGAGCGCTCGCTCGACAAGGGGGTGGCGCGCGGCAAGCTCGACCAGGCCGACCGCGACGCCGCGCTGGCCCGGGTGACCGGCTCGACCCAGCTCGACGACTTCGCCGACCGCGACCTGGTGCTCGAGGCCGTGGCCGAGGACCTCGGCATCAAGCAGACGCTGTTCGCCACGTTCGACGAGGTCTGCAAGCCGGGCGCCGTGCTGGCCACGACCACCTCCAGCCTGCCGGTCGTGGAGCTGGCGATGGCCACCGAGCGCCCCGGCGACGTGGTCGGCCTGCACTTCTTCAACCCCGCCCAGGTGATGCGGCTGGTCGAGGTCGTGCGCACCGTGCAGACCGCCGACGACGTGATGGCCACCGCGCTCGAGGTGTGCGAGCGGCTCGGCAAGCACGCGGTCACCTGCGGCGACCGCGCCGGCTTCATCGTCAACGCGCTGCTCTTCCCGTACCTCAACGACGCGGTCAAGATGCTGGAGGCGCACTACGCCAGCAGCGAGGACATCGACACCGCGATGAAGGTCGGCTGCGGCTACCCGATGGGCCCGTTCGAGCTGCTCGACGTGGTCGGCCTCGACGTGTCGCTGGCCATCCAGCAGACGCTCTACCGCGAGTTCCGCGAGCCGGGCTTCGCGCCGGCCCCGCTGCTGGAGCACCTCGTGACGGCCGGCTACCTGGGCCGCAAGACCGGCCGCGGCTTCCGGGTGTACGAGTCGCGCTAGGCGGCGGGGTCCAGCAGCGCGACGAAGGCGTCCACGTCGGCCTCGGTGGTGTCCCACGACGCGACCCACCGCACCTCGACCTCGGCGTGGCCGGGCCGCTCGTCCCACACGTAGAACGGCGTGCGCTCCTGCAGCGCGGCCACGCGCGCGCGGGGCATCAGGGCGAAGACCGCGTTGGCCTCGGTGGGGCGGCTGGGCGTGACCCCCGGGACGGCGGCCACCCGCTCGGCCAGCAGCGCGGCCATCGCGTTGGCGTGGGTGGCGGCGCGCAGCCAGAGCCCGTCGGCGAGCGCCGCCTCGAACTGGGCGGCCACGAACCGGGTCTTGCTCGGCAGCTGCCCGGCCTGCTTGCGGGCGAAGCGCGCCCGCGTGGCGAGTGCGGGGTCGAGCCACACGACGGCCTCGCCGAACACCATCCCGTTCTTGGTGCCGCCGAAGGTCAGCACGTCGACCCCGGCCTCGGTGAGCTCGCGGACCGGGCGGCCGAGCGCGGCCACGGCGTTGGCCAGCCGAGCCCCGTCGACGTGCACCCGCAGCCCGCGCCGGTGCGCCGCCTCGGCCACCGCGGCGATCTGGTCTGCGGTCCAGACGGCGCCCACCTCGGTGGCCTGGGTCAGCGAGACGACGGCCGGCTGGACGTGGTGCTGGTCGCCGAGCACGCCGCAGGCCTCCTCGACCTGCTCGGGCGTGAGCCGGCCGTCCGCGCTGGGCAGCGGCACGAGCTTCGCGCCGGTGAGCCGCTCGGGGGCGCCGCACTCGTCGACGTGGATGTGCGCCCACTCGGTGCACAGCACGGCGTCGCCGGGGCCGACCAGGGTGTGCAGGGCGGTGACGTTGGCGCCGGTGCCCCCGAAGGCGAACAGCACCTCGGCGGAGCCCCCGAGCAGGTCGCGGATCAGGCTGGTGGCGCGCTCGGTCCAGGGGTCGTCGCCGTACGCGAGGGCGTGCCCCTCGTTGGCCGCGACGAGGGCGGCCAGGATGGCGGGATGGGCCCCGGAGGTGTTGTCGCTGGCGAAGGTGCGCATGTCCGCATCCTGCCCGCCGCTGCGCCGGTGGCCGGTCGTAGGGTGGCGCGGGTGAGCCGCCGAGCGCCGCGCCGACCCCCTCCGCCCCCAGCGGTGGAGCGCGTGGAGGACTACCGGGGCGAGCCCTGGGTGGTGCGCTCCATCACCGGGTCGGCGAGCACCAAGCCGTACCGCTGCCCGGGGTGCGACCAAGAGATCCGCCCCGCGACGCCCCATGTGGTGGCGTGGCCGCAGGAGGACCCCTCGGTGGGAGCCGGGCTGGACCTGCGTCGGCACTGGCACAGCCCCTGCTGGCGGGCCCGGGAGTCGAGGGGGCCGCGCCGGTGACGACCGAGCTGCGCGCCAACCTCGTGCTCCCCGCCCGGCGGGAGGCGCTGACGCTCTACACGGGCGACGGGCTGGCGCTGGTGGGCGAGCTGGCGCTGCCGGCCGACCGGGAGCCGGTGGCGACCCTGGTCTGCCTGCACCCGCTGCCCACGCACGGCGGGATGATGGACAGCCACGTGCTGCGCAAGGCCTCCTGGCGGCTGCCCGCGCTCGCCGGGCTGGCCGTGCTGCGCTTCAACACCCGGGGCACCCTGTCGGCGGCCGGCAGGAGCGAGGGGGAGTTCGAGTCCGGCGAGGGCGAGGGCCTCGACGTCGAGGCCGCGATGGCGTACGCGACATCGGCGGGGCTGCCGCGCATGCTGGCTGCTGGGCTGGTCCTTCGGCACCGATCTGGCGCTGCGCCACGGCCTGCTGCCGGGGGTCGAGGGCGCGATCCTGCTCTCGCCGCCGCTGCGGTTCTCGGACGAGGCCGACCTCGACCGGTGGGGCGCCTCGGGGCGGCCGGTCGTCGCCCTGGTCCCCGAGCTCGACGACTACCTGCGCCCGGAGGAGGCGGTCGAGCGGTTCGCCCGCATCCCGCAGGCGCGGGTCGTCGCCGTCGAGGGGGCCAAGCACCTGTGGGTCGGCGAGCCGTTCGTGCGCCGCGTCTTGGACGAGGTGGTGGCCGCCGTCGTCCCCGGGGCGGCGCCGCTGCCGACCGCATGGGAGGGTCCGTACGAGACCCACAACGACGTCCCCACCGGCCGAGCGACCTGGAGGCTCCCGATGACCGACCTGACCGGCAAGCGCGCGCTCGTGACGGGGGCCTCGCGGGGGATCGGCCGGGCCATCGCCGCGGCGTACGCGCGGGCGGGCGCCGACGTCGCGCTGGTGGCCCGCGACGAGGTGCGGTTGGCCGAGACCGCCCAGCTGGTGGAGACCGCCGGGCGGCGGGCCGTCATGGTCACCGCCGATGTGACCTCGCAGGAGGCCGTGCAGGCCGCCGTGGCCACGCGCGGTCGAGCAGTTCGGCGGGCTCGACATCGTGGTCAGCAACGCCGGCGGCAACACCTTCATGTCGCCCGTCGTCGGGATGCGGCCCAGCGGTTGGGAGAAGACCCTGCGGCTCAACCTGGACTCGTGCTTCTTCGTCGCGCAGGCGGTCGGCCCGATCCTGCTGGAGCAGCGGTCCGGGTCGCTGATCAACGTCTCGTCGGTGGCCGGCATCACGGCCGCGCCGATGATGGCCCACTACTCGGCGGCCAAGGCCGCGCTGATCTCGCTGACCCGATCGCTCGCGCTGGAGTGGGCGTGGGCCGGCGTGCGGGTGAACGCCTTGGTGCCGGGGTGGATCGCCACGGACCTCACCGACTTCATCCGCGACAACCCCGACGCCGAGACCGCGTTGATCGGCCGGGTGCCGATGCAGCGGTGGGGCCAGCCGGAGGAGATCGCCCAGCCGGCCGTCTTCCTGGCCAGCGACGCCTCGGCCTTCGTCACCGGCCAGCTGCTGGTCGCCGACGGCGGCCTGTCGATCACGTGATCCGATGACCACCCTGGTGCTGCTGCACGCCTTCCCGCTGTCGTCGTGGATGTACGGCCCGCTGCGTGCCGAGCTGGCCGGCGTCCCCCTCGTCACGCCGGACTTCCCCGGCTTCGGCGCGGCAGCCCCCGCGCCCGGATCCGAGCCCTCGCTCGCGGCGTACGCCGACGCCGTCGACGCGGCGGTGTGCGGGATCGACGACTCCGTGGTGCTCGGCGGCACGTCGATGGGCGGGTACGTCACGCTGGCCTACGCCGCCGCCTACGCCGAGCGGATCGACGACCGCGTGGTCGGCCTGGCCCTGCTCGACACCAAGGCCTCGGCCGATCCCGAGGCGGCGAGGGCGAACCGGCTCCGGCAGGCGGCGGCCACCGAGGCCGACGGCCTCGCGGTGATCCTCGACGAGGTGGCGCCCAAGCTGCTGGGGGAGGCCACCGCGGCCGCCCGTCCCGACCTCGTCGAGTCGGTGCGCGCGCAGGTCGCCGCGGCCCCGCCCGCCTCGGTCGCGTACGCCTTGCGGGCCATGGCCGCGCGCGACGACACCCTCGACGTCCTGCGGGCCCTGGCCGGGCTGCCGGCCCTCGTCCTGCGGGGGGCGGACGACGTGCTGAGCAGCCAGGCCGACGTGGAGGCGATGGCGGGCGCGCTCGGCTGCCCGGTCACCACGATCGACGGCGCCGGCCACCTGGCCGCCCTTGAGCAGCCGGCGGCGGTGGCCGCCGCCCTGCGCGCGTTGGTCGAGTCGCTGACCTGATCAGGTGTCGCGGAACCGGTTGATCTCGTCGAGGTGCAGGGCCCGCAGCGCGGGATCGCGTACGCCGAGGCCCTCCTCGGGGGCCAGGCAGAGCACGCCGACCTTGCCCTGGTGCAGGTTGCGGTGCACCTCGTACGCGGCCTGGCCGGTCTCGGCGAGCGGGAGGGTCTTGGACAGCGTCGGGTGGACCTTGCCGCGCTGGATCAGCCGGTTGGCCTCCCACGCCTCGCGGTAGTTGGCGAAGTGCGAGCCGATGATGCGCTTGAGGTTCATCCAGAGGTAGCGGTTGTCGTACTCGTGCATGAAGCCGCTCGTCGACGCGCAGGTGACGATCGTGCCGCCCTTGCGCGCGACGTAGACGCTCGCGCCGAACGTCTCGCGCCCCGGGTGCTCGAAGACGATGTCGACGTCCTCGCCGCCGGTGAGCTCGCGGATCCGCTTGCCCAGGCGCTGCCACTCCTTGGGGTCCTGGGTCTGCTCGTCCTTCCAGAACCGGTAGCCCTCGGCGGCCCGGTCGATGATCAGCTCGGCGCCCATGGCCCGGCACAGGTCGGCCTTCTCCGGCGACGACACCACGCAGATCGGGGTCGCGCCGCCGTTCAGCGCCATCTGCGTCGCGTACGAGCCGAGGCCGCCGGAGGCGCCCCAGATCAGCACGATGTCGCCCTGCTTCATGCCCGCGCCGTTGCGGCTGACCAGCTGGCGGTAGGCCGTGGAGTTGACCAGCCCGGGAGCAGGCGGCCTCCTCCCAGGTGAGGTGCTTGGGCTTGTCGAGCAGCTGGTTGCTCTTGACCAGCGCGATCTCGGCGAGGCCGCCGAAGTTGGTCTCGAAGCCCCAGATCCGCTGCTCGGGGTCGAGCATCGTGTCGTTGTGGCCGAACGGGCTCTCCAGCTCGACCGACAGGCAGTGCGCGACGACCTCGTCACCGGGGTGCCAGGTGTGCACGCCCGGACCGGTGCGCAGCACGACGCCGGCCAGGTCGCTGCCGATCACGTGGTAGGGCAGGTCGTGGCGCTTGGCCAGCGGCGACGTGCGGCCGTACCGCTCGAGGAAGCCGAAGGTCGAGACCGGCTCGAAGATCGACGTCCAGACGGTGTTGTAGTTGATCGAGCTGGCCATCACCGCGATGTAGGCCTCGCCCGGGCCGAGCTCCGGCAGGGGGACCTCGTCGAGGTGCAGCGACTCGCGGGGGTCCTTGTCGCGGGTCGCGCGGCCCTCGAACATCGTGGCGTCGTCCTTGTGGACGGTGATGGCCCGGTACGACTCGGGCAGCGGCATCGAGCCGATCGCGGCGGTGTCGTCGGCGAGGATCGCCTCGAGGATCTCCTTCACGTCGGCCTCCCGGGCTCTGCGACGGGCAGCGGCAGGGATCGCTGCGCTGAGTCCACGTTACTCGTGGGTAACCGACCCGGCGGCCTCGGCGCCAGGCTGGACCAGCTCGATGAGCACGCCCCCGGCGTCCTTGGGGTGGACGAAGTTGACCTTGGAGCCGGCGGTGCCCGTCTTGGCCGTTTCGTACAGCACCCGGACGCCCTGGGCCCGCAGGTGCGCGGCCACCGCCTCGACGTCGACGACGGTGTAGGCCATCTGCTGGATGCCGGGCCCGCTCTTGGCCAGGAAGCGGCCGATCGTGGTCTCCGGCCCGAGCGGCTCCAGCAGCTGCAGGCAGGAGCCGGAGTCGCCGACGGCCAGCATCGCCTCGCGGACGCCCTGCTCGGCGTTCACCTCCTGGTGCACGCAGCGCATGCCGAAGGCGCGGGCGTAGAAGTCGATCGCGGCGTCGAGGTCGGCGACGGCGATGCCGACGTGGTCGATCCGGGTGACGAGGGAGGCGGGCAGCGGTTCCATCCCCCGATCGTCTCAGCCTCCCGCGACCGCGCGCCCGGGACCTCGGTCCCGACCCGGCGCGCCGGCGTCGTTAGGGTGGCCACAGGTCCTGTACCCCGCCTGTTGGAGGCCGCGCTATGTCCGCGAACCCGTCCGTCATCGTCGCCGGGGCCCGCACCCCGATGGGCCGCCTGCTCGGCTCGCTCAAGGGCTTCGCCGCCGCCGACCTCGGCGGGGTGGCCATCAAGGCCGCGCTGGCCCGGGCCGGTGTCGCGCCCGACCAGGTCGACTACGTGATCATGGGCCAGGTGCTGCAGGCCGGCGCCGGGCAGATCACGGCCCGCCAGGCCGCCGTCAAGGGCGGCATCCCCATGAGCGTCCCCGCCCTGACCATCAACAAGGTCTGCCTGTCCGGCCTCGACGCGATCGCGCTCGCCGACCAGCTGATCCGCGCCGGCGAGTTCGAGATCGTGGTCGCCGGCGGCATGGAGTCGATGACCAACGCGCCGCACCTGCTGCCGAAGTCCCGCGAGGGCTTCAAGTACGGCAACGTCGACCTGGTCGACTCGATGGCCTACGACGGGCTGTTCTGCGCGTTCGACCAGAAGGCGATGGGGCTGTCCACCGAGGAGTACAACGCCCGCTACGGCCTCACCCGTGCCGAGCAGGACGCGTTCTCCGCGCAGTCCCACCAGCGGGCGGCGCTCGCGGCGAAGAACGGCGTGTTCGACGAGGAGATCGCGCCGGTCGAGATCCCGCAGCGCAAGGGCGACCCGCTGGTCTTCGCGACCGACGAGGGAATCCGCGGCGACACCACCGCGGAGAGCCTGGGCCAGTTGCGGCCCGCCTTCACCAAGGACGGCACCATCACCGCAGGCTCGGCCTCGCAGATCTCCGACGGGGCCGCGGCCGTCGTCGTGATGAGCAAGGCCAAGGCCGAGGAGCTCGGGCTGGCCTGGCTCGCCGAGATCGGCGCCCACGGCGTCGTGGCCGGGCCGGACGCCAGCCTGCACGAGCAGCCGGCCAACGCGATCAAGGCCGCGCTGGCCCGCGAGGGGCTGGCGGCGTCCGACCTCGACGTGGTCGAGATCAACGAGGCCTTCGCCGCGGTCGGCATCGTCTCGCAGCGCGCGCTGGGCCTCAGCGACGAGCAGGTCAACCCCAACGGCGGCGCGATCGCCCTCGGCCACCCGGTCGGGATGTCCGGGGCCCGGCTGGTCCTGCACCTCGCCCTGGAGCTGAAGCGGCGCGGCGGCGGGGTCGGCGCGGCCGCGCTGTGCGGCGGCGGCGGCCAGGGCGACGCCCTGATCGTCCGGGTCCCGAAGGCCTGACGCTGGCCGCCACCGAGCCCGTGCCCGAGACCGGTCCCGACCCGCGGCGATCCCCGCTGCGCCGAGACGCCTCGATCGCGGACCTGGTCGCGGCGGCCCGGCAGGGCAACCCCCGTGCGGTCGCCCGGCTGGTGTCGCTGGTCGAGGACCGCTCGCCGCTGCTCCGGGAGGTGATGGCCGCGCTGGCCCCGTACGCGGGGCAGGCGCAGGTGATCGGGCTGACCGGCTCGCCCGGGGTCGGCAAGTCGACGACCACCTCGGCGCTGGTGGCGGCCTACCGCGCGCGCGGCCGCCGCGTCGGCGTGCTGGCGGTCGACCCGTCCTCGCCGTTCAGCGGCGGCGCGCTGCTGGGCGACCGGGTGCGCATGCAGGACCACGCCACCGATCCCGGGGTGTTCATCCGCTCGATGGCGTCCCGAGGGCACCTCGGCGGCCTCGCCTGGGCCACCCCGCAGGCCTTGCGCGTGCTCGACGCGGCGGGCTGCGAGGTCGTGCTCGTGGAGACGGTGGGCGTCGGCCAGTCAGAGGTGGAGGTCGCGGGGGCGGCCGACACCACCGTGGTCCTGCTGGCGCCCGGCATGGGCGACGGCATCCAGGCGGCCAAGGCCGGCATCCTGGAGGTCGGCGACGTCTTCTGCGTCAACAAGGCCGACCGCGACGGCGCCGACACGACCGTTCGGGAGCTCACCCACATGCTCGCCCTCGGCGAGCGGGTCGAGGGCGCCTGGCAGCCCCCGGTGCTCAAGACGGTCGCGGCGCGGAGCGAGGGGATCGCCGAGCTCGTCGACGCGCTGGAGGCCCACCACGCGTGGCTGGCGGCCCACGGGGGTCTGCATCGGCGGCGGGCCGCGCGTGCGGCCGGCGAGATCGAGGCGATCGCCCTGGATGACCTCCGCGAGCGCATCGGCGACCTGAGGGGCGGCCGGCTGCTCGACGACCTGGCCGCCGAGGTGGTCGCCGGCTCGCTGGACCCGTACGCCGCGGCCGACCGCCTGGTCGACAGCGTCACCGCCTGACGCGCGCGCCCGGCGGTTCTAGTCTCGGAGGCATGGACATGCCGTACGGTCCGCCCGCGGACTCCGCGGAGATCGACGCCGGCCGCCGCCGGTGGCAGGAGCGCTACGACGCGGCGCTGGCCGCCGGGCGGGTGCGCGACGCCGACTTCACCACGTTGTCCGGCGAGCAGGTCGATCCGGTGTACGGGCCGCCGCCGGGCGCCGCGGTCCCCGGCTTCGAGCGGATCGGCTGGCCGGGGGAGTGGCCGTTCACACGGGGGCTGCACGCCACCGGCTACCGCGGGCGGCCCTGGACGATCCGGCAGTTCGCCGGCTTCGGCAACGCCGAGCACACCAACGAGCGGTTCCGCCAGATCCTGGCCGCGGGAGGCGGCGGCCTGTCGGTGGCCTTCGACATGCCCACGCTGATGGGCCGCGACTCCGACGATCCGCGGGCGCTCGGCGAGGTGGGCCATTGCGGGGTCGCGGTCGACTCCGCCGCCGACCTCGAGGTGCTCTTCGCCGGGATCCCGCTGGGCGACGTCACCACCTCGATGACGATCAGCGGACCGGCCGTGCCGGTGTTCTGCATGTACGTGGTGGCGGCCGAGCGGCAGGGGGCCCCCGTCGAGGCGCTGAACGGCACCCTGCAGACCGACATCTTCAAGGAGTACATCGCCCAGAAGGAGTGGCTCTTCCCGCCGGAGCCGCACCTGCGGCTGATCGCCGACCTGATGGAGTGGGTGGACCAGAACACCCCGGCGTACAAGCCGATCTCGGTGTCCGGCTACCACATCCGGGAGGCCGGCTCGACGGCCGCCCAGGAGCTGGCGTACACGCTGGCCGACGGGTTCGCCTACGTCGAGCTGGGGCTGGCGCGGGGGCTGGACGTCGACCGGTTCGCGCCCGGGCTGTCCTTCTTCTTCGACGCCCACCTGGATTTCTTCGAGGAGATCGCCAAGTTCCGGGCCGCCCGGAGGATCTGGGCGCGCTGGCTGCGCGACGTCTACGGCGCCCGCACCGACAAGGCCCAGCAGCTGCGCTTCCACACCCAGACCGCCGGCGTCTCGCTCACGGCCCAGCAGCCCGACAACAACGTGGTCCGCACGGCCGTGCAGGCCCTCGCCGCCGTGCTCGGCGGCACCAACTCGCTGCACACCAACGCCCTCGACGAGGTGCTGGCCCTGCCGTCGGCCAAGGCCGCCGAGATCGCCCTGCGGACCCAGCAGGTGCTGCTCGAGGAGATGGGGGTGGCCAACGTCGCAGACCCGCTCGGCGGCTCCTGGTACGTCGAGGCGCTCACCGACGCGATCGAGGCCGAGGCCGAGCGCGTGTTCGCGCAGATCCGGGCGCTGGGCTCGGACGAGACGATGACCAGCGGGATCCTCAAGGGCATCGAGGACGGCTGGTTCACCGCCGAGATCGCCGACGCGGCATTTGCCTACCAGCGGGCGCTCGAGAAGGGCGAGAAGAGGGTCGTGGGCGTCAACGTGCACCTCGACACGATCGAGGAGCCGCTGGAGATCCTGCGGGTGTCGCATGAGGTCGAGCGCGGGCAGGTCGCCGCGCTTGCCGTCCGTCGCGCGTCCCGAGACGGGCGCGCCGTGCGTACGGCGCTGGACGGGCTGCTCGCTGCGGCGCGCTCTGGCGCCAACACCATCCCGGCGATGCTCGATGCCGTGCGCGCGGAGGCGACGCTGGGCGAGATCTGCGACCTGCTGCGCGCCGAGTGGGGCGAGCACGTGGAGCCCGCCCGGCTCTGAGCGGTGGGTTCCGCTAGGGGTTCAGGCTGCTCCGCACCGCGTCGACCAGGCGGGTGAGGTAGTCGCGGTCGGCCGGTCGCCCCGCGACCAGCAGCCGGTGCTCGAGGGCCCCCAAGACGAGATCGTCGATCAGCCCGAGCTGGGCTTCGGACGTGCCGGGGCCGACGACCGCGGAGACCTGCGCGCGCACCGCCTCCAGGGCCGGCCGCAGGAGCAGCTCTTCGACCCGCAGGCGCAGGGAGGGGTCGCGCCAGGACTCGGAGACGAGCGACAGGAAGGCGGCGCGGATCTCAGGGCGCTCGAGCACGTCGGCCACCTGCGCCAGGACATCGACCGGGTCGGCGTCGTGGCGGGCCTGGTCGAGGAGGGCGCCGAAGGGCTCGGCCACGGCGGCCACGACCAGATCGGCCTTGGCCGGCCAGCGCCGGTAGACCGTCGTCCTGGCCACCTGGGCGCGCCCGGCCACCGCCTCCATCGTGAGCTGGGCGTAGCCCAACTCGGCGACGAGGGTGCGGGCGGCGGCCAGAATCCCGGCGTCGGCGCTCGCCGAGCGGGGGCGTCCCCGTCCGGTGGGCTCGGGGAGCCGCTGCGTGGGCGACGTCACGGGGCCGAAGCCTGGCACAGCTGGCCTTCTGATATACGATACAATATGTAGTGTAGTGAAAGGAGGAATCATGTTCACCGTTGCAGAGCAACCTCCGACCCTCGCTCAGGCGGTCGAGGTTCCCTCGGCCCCCGAGACCACCCCCAGCACCCGCTCGTACCCGGTCGGGCCGATGGCCGCAGCGGCCGCCTTGGGCGCCGCCGCCGCCGTCGCCGTCTCGATCTGGTTGACGAACGTGATGGTCATCCTTCCTACCGTCCACTCCCTGTGATCACCGAGTGGCGCGAGGCGGGCGGCTGACCGGCTTGACCGTCGGGGAGAATGGCTGGCATGTCGAGCCTCACCCCACCGGGGATCAATCCGCACGGAGCTGTTGACCTGGCCGCCCTCGCCGCCCAGAACGCGGCGCGGCAGCGTGCCGAGGAGGCCCGCGCCGCTGCGGCGCAGGCCGCGGCGGACGGGCTGGCTCCGCCTCCGGCCGCCGTGCTCGAGGTGACCGAGGCGACCTTCCAGACCGAGGTCATCGACCGTTCGATGGCCACCCCGGTGGTCGTCGACTTCTGGGCCGAGTGGTGCGGGCCGTGCAAGCAGCTGTCGCCCATCTTGGAGCGGCTGGCCGCCGAGTCCGGCGGCCAGTGGGTCCTCGCCACAATCGACGTCGACGCCAACCAGCGGTTGGCCCAGGCGTTCCAGATCCAGAGCATCCCGACGGTGCACGTGGTCTGGCAGGGGCAGGTCGTCCCCGGCTTCATGGGCGCCCTGCCCGAGCCGCAGGTGCGCGAGTTCCTCGCCGAGGTGGTCAAGCTCGCCGGAGAGACCCCGTCGTCCGCGGACGCGGACGACGCGGCCGTCGAGGACGTCATGGACCCGCTGCTGCAGGAGGCCTACGACGCCGTCGAGCGCGACGACCTCGACGGCGCCGAGCGCGCCTTCCGGGCGCAGCTCGACGCCCAGCCGGCCGACGCCGACGCCAAGGCCGGCCTGACCCAGGTCGAGGTGCTGCGCCGCACCCGCGAGCTCGACCCCGAGTCGGCCATCGCCGCCGGCGACGCGGTGGCGTACGCGACGCCGGCCGACGTCGAGACGGCGCTGGCCGCCGCCGACTGCGAGCTGCTGCTCGACCGGGTGGACGCGGCGTTCGCGCGGCTCACCGACGGCGTGCGCCGGACGGCCGGACCCGAGCGGGCCGCGCTGCGCGACCACCTGCTCGCGCTCTTCGACCTCGTCGGCAACGAGGATCCCCGAGTTCCGAAGGCCCGCACGGCGCTGGCCAACGCGCTGTTCTGAGCGGCCGGACTCCGCGGCTGGACTCCGCGGCCCTACTCCGGCGCGAGGTAGAGCGCCCCGAGCGGCGGCACCCGCAAGGAGACCGAGGCCGGTTGCCCGTGCCAGGGGTTCGGATGCGCGTCCACGACGCCGAGGTTGCCGATCCCCGAGCCGCCGTACGCCTCGGAGTCGGTGTTGAGGATCTCCGCCCAGCGACCGGCGAAGGGCAGGCCGACGCGGTAGCCCTCGTGGGGGTGCCCGGCGAAGTTCACGATGCAGGCGACCACCGACCCGTCGCTGCTCCAGCGCAGGAACGAGTAGACGTTGCTCGCCGCGTCGTTGGCGTCGATCCAGCCGAAGCCCCCAGGGTCGTTGTCGCGCTCCCAGAGGGCCGGGTGGTCGCGGTAGACCCGGTTGAGGTCGGCGACGCAGGCCTGCAGCCCGCGGTGGTCGCCGTGCTCAAGCAGCCACCAGTCCAGCCCGCGTGACTCCGACCACTCGGCGTCCTGGCCGAACTCGCCGCCCATGAAGAGCAGCTTCTTGCCCGGGTGCCCCCACATGAAGGCGTAGTAGGCGCGCAGGGTGGCCAGCTGCTGCCAGCGGTCGCCCGGGATCTTGCGCAGCAGCGACCCCTTGCCGTGCACCACCTCGTCGTGCGACAGCGGCAGTGTGAACTGCTCGGTCCACGCGTACATCATCGAGAAGGTCAGCTCGTGGTGGTGGTAGGAGCGGTGGACCGGGTCGCGCTCGATGTAGCCGAGCGAGTCGTGCATCCACCCCATGTTCCACTTCAGCCCGAAGCCGAGCCCGCCGAGGTGGGTGGGCCGGGTCACGCCAGGCCAGGCGGTGGACTCCTCGGCGATCATCGCGATGCCCGGGGTGCGCTTGTACGCGGTGGCGTTGGCCTCCTGCAGGAACGACACCGCCTCGAGGTTCTCGCGCCCGCCGTACTGGTTCGGCAGCCACTCGCCTGGCTGCCGCGAGTAGTCGAGGTAGAGCATCGAGGCGACCGCGTCCACCCGCAGCCCGTCGGCGTGGAACTCCTCCAGCCAGTACAGGCCGCTGGCCACCAGGAAGTTGCGGACCTCGCGGCGGCCGTAGTCGAAGACGTAGGTGCCCCAGTCGGGGTGCTCGCCGCGGCGGGGGTCGGCCGGCTCGTACAGCGGGGCGCCGTCGAAGCGCGCCAGCGCCCAGGCGTCCTTGGGGAAGTGCGCCGGCACCCAGTCGAGCAGCACGCCGACGCCGACCTGGTGCAGGCGGTCGACGAGGTAGCGCACGTCGTCGGGGGTGCCGAACCGCGAGGTGGGCGCGAAGTACGAGGTCACCTGGTAGCCCCACGAGCCGCCGTAGGGGTGCTCCATCACCGGCATCAGCTCGACGTGGGTGAACCCGAGGTCCTGGCAGTACGAGGCGAGCTCGTCGGCGATCGCGCGGTACGAGGTGAGCCAGGGCCGCCAGGAGGCGAGGTGCACCTCGTACACGCTCATCGGGCGGTTGAGCACGTCGGTCGACGCGCGGTGGGCGAGCCAGTCGGCGTCGCCCCACGCGTACTGGGAGGTGAACACCTTGGAGGCGGTCTGCGGCGGGACCTCGGTGGCCTGGGCCATCGGGTCGGCCTTCTGCCGCCGCACGCCGTCGCGGCCGAGGATCTCGTACTTGTAGAGGGTGCCGTCGCCGATGCCGGGGACGAACAGCTCCCAGACGCCCGTGGACCCCAGCGACCGCATGGGATGGGCCCGGCCGTCCCAGTGGTTGAAGTCGCCGACGACCCGGATGCCCTGGGCGTTGGGGGCCCAGACCGCGAACGACACCCCGGTCACCGGTCCGGCGATCGAGTCGAACGTGTGCAGGTGGGCGCCGAGGACGTCCCAGAGCCGCTCGTGGCGGCCCTCGGAGATCAGGTGCTGGTCGAGCTGCCCGACCGTGGGCAGGTGGCGGTAGGGGTCGTCGGTGAGGACCGGGCCGTCGCCGTAGTCGGCCTCGATCCGGTAGTCGACGACCTCGTGGTACGGGAGCAGCCCGGCGAAGACGCCTTCGCGCTCGTGGGTGAGCGGATGCCGCTTCGGGCCCACCACGGCGACCACCGAGCGCGCCCAGGGGCGCAGGGTGCGGACGATCAGCCCGTCCGGCGACAGGTGCGGGCCGAGGACCGAGTGGGGGTCGTGGTGCGCACCGTGCACGATGCGGTCGAGGGCCGGGTCGGCCGCGTGCGTGCTCATGGCTCCACCTTGTCTGCTGCGGGGGTGTCTGGCGCCTGGTCGGGGCCTTCGTCGAGCACTTCGTCGAGCACCTCGTCGAGGACGGCGATGGCGATGGGCAGGAAGCGCTGCCGGTGGGTCGTCTCGTAGGCGACCTCGTGGGCCGCCCGGGCCGCCTCGCAGGCGCGCAGGAGCGGGCGGTCGAGCGGGCCTCCGGCGGCTGCCTCGTACGCAAGGCAGTACGCCTCATGGGCGGCCGCGGCCTCGGGGACGTGGGCGTCGCCGAGCAGGCGGGCATGCTGGCGGGCGTAGGCCAGCGACCGCAGCATCGAGGCGACGTCCTCAAGCGGGCTGTCGGCGTCGGGATCAGGAGTGCGCCCGGGTTCGCCCTCGAAGTCGAGCGCGAACCACTCACCCTCGGCGGTGCGCAGCCACTGGCCGAGGTGCAGGTCGCCGTGGATGTGGTGGACGGGCGCCGGGGTCGCGCTGGCCCGGGCGGCCTCCATCAGCGCCGTGATCCGAGGCATCCGCGCGGCCACCTCGGGCGCGACGTCGGCGTGCTGGCGCACCCGCGCCTCCAGCGTCTCGACCAGCACGGCGGGCCGCGTCGTCCGCAGCGGGAAGACCCGCTGCATGGCGGCGTGCAGGCTGCCTGTGGCCGCTCCGAGCGCGGCGATGTCCGCGAGCCCGACCTGGCCGGCCAGGGCGAGCCGCCAGGCGTCCTCCCCGTGGATGCGGGGGTTCACCGTGACGATCACGTGCTCTCCCCACGCGCCCTGGCCGACCGGGGGAACGACCTGCCGGCAGCCCGAGCGGGCGAGCGCCAGGCGGACATCGGCGTCCTGGTCGCGACCGCGGGGGTCGCGGCGCACCTTGACGATGTGCTCGGCGTCCACGATGAGGATGCGGTTGGTCATCTCGCCGCCGAGCGCGACGGCCTGCTCGAAGGCCATCGGCGAGCCCTCCCAGGACCAGCCCGGGGGCGGCGCGGTGGACAGGTGGGTGAGCACCTGGGGGCAGCGGTCGGGGTCGCGCAGCGCATCGGCCATCGCGTCGGCAGCGGGATCTCCCAGGGAGACGGTCGTCATCGCTGGACCCGCAGGATGTGCGCGGGCTCGAACCCCGGGTCGAGCCGGACGAAGTTGGCCTGGCCCCAGTTCCAGACCGAGCCGGTGATCTCGTCGCGGACGTCGTAGCGGTCCGACCAGTCCAGGCCGAGCGCCGGCAGGTCGACCCAGACCGTGGTCTCCCGGGTGTGGTGCGGGTCGAGGCTGCAGACGACCAAGACGGTGTCGGTCGAGCCGTCGGGGAGCCGGCGGGTCTTGGAGTAGGCGAGGATCGCGTCGTCCTCGGTGTGGTGGAAGCGCAGGTTGCGCAGCCAGTGCAGGGCCGGGTGCGCCTGCCGGATCTCGTTCAGCCGGGTGAGGTACGGCGCCAAGGTGCGGCCCTCGGCCTCGGCGCGGGCCCAGTCGCGGGGGCGGTACTGGTACTTCTCGCTGTCGAGGTACTCCTCGCTGCCGGGGCGCAGGGCCACGTGCTCGTACAGCTCGTAGCCGGCGTACACCCCCCACGAGGGGGACAGCGTCGAGGCGAGCACCGCGCGGATCTTGAACATCGGCGGCCCGCCGTACTGCAGCGACGCGTGCAGGATGTCGGGGGTGTTGACGAAGAAGTTGGGCCGCAGGTAGGCGGCCGTCTCGCCCGCCAGCTCCTGGGCGTACTCGGTGAGCTCGCCCTTGCCCGTCCGCCAGGTGAAGTACGTGTACGACTGGGTGAAGCCGAGCTTGGCCAGGGTGCGCATCATCGCGGGCCGGGTGAAGGCCTCCGAGAGCCACAGCACGTCGGGGTCGGTGGCGCGGATGGCCCCGAGCAGCCGCTCCCAGAAGACCAGCGACTTGGTGTGCGGGTTGTCGACCCGGAAGATGCGCACGCCGTGGGCCATCCAGTGCCGGCAGATGCGCTCGACCTCGGCCAGCAGGCCCTCGAGGTCGGCGTCGAAGGCCAGCGGGAAGATGTCCTGGTACTTCTTGGGGGGGTTCTCGGCGTACGCGATCGACCCGTCGGCCCGGTGGTGGAACCAGTCGGGGTGCTCGGTGACCCACGGGTGGTCGGGGGAGGCCTGCAGGGCCAGGTCGATGGCGACCTCCAGGCCGGCGTCGCGGGCGGCGGCCACGAAGGCATCCAGGTCGTCGAGCGTCCCCAGGTCGGGGTGGATCGCGTCATGGCCGCCCTCGGGGCTGCCGATCGCCCACGGCACCCCAGGGTCGTGCGGACCGGCCACCAGGGTGTTGTTGGGCCCCTTGCGGTGGCTGCGGCCGATCGGGTGGATGGGTGGCAGGTAGACCACGTCGAAGCCCATCGCTGCGACCGCCGGCAGCCGGAGCGACGCGGTGGCGAAGGTGCCGGAGCGCGGAGGGCGCCTGCCGTCGGGATCGACGACCGCACCCTCGGAGCGGGGGAACAGCTCGTACCAGGCGCTGAAGAGCGCCCGCTCGCGTTCGACCCGCAGCGGCTGGGGCTCGCTCGCGGTGACCAGCTCGCGCAGCGGATGAGCGGCCAGCGCCGTGACCACGTCGGCCGCCAGCGCGGGGGCCAGCCGGGCCTCCGGCGGGCGCTTGCGGTCGCGGCATGCCTTGGCGGCGGCGGCGACCGCCTTGCGCCCGGCCTTGGGCGGCACGCCCTTGGCTGCGCGCTCCAGGAGCAGCGCCCCCTCCTCGAGCACGAGCTCGACATCGATCTCGGCGGGGACCTTGATCTCGGCGTTGTGGACCCAGGTCGCGTAAGGGTCCGACCACGCCTCGACGAAGAAGGTCCAGTCACCCTCGCGGTCGGGGCAGACGGGGGCGGCGTACCGGTCGATGCCGATGCCCACGGGGCGCATTGGGGTCCACGGGCCGGGCCGTCCCTTCGGGTCGACGAGCACGACGTTGCAGCCGAGCGCGTCGTGGCCCTCGCGGAAGACCGTCGCCGAGACCTCGAACTCCTCGCCCACCACGGCCTTGGCCGGCCAACGACCGCCATCGACGAGGGGCTGAACGTCCAGGATGGGGATCCGCCCAACGGGTGCCGATGCCACGCCGCCAACTTAGCGCGCCCCCAGTAGGGTCTGCGGAGTGAAAGCGATCCGCCGGTTTACCGTCCGCACCGTCCTGCCCGAGCCGCTCGCCGGCCTCGGTGACCTCGCCCTCAACCTGCGCTGGTCGTGGCACGCCCCGACCCGCGACTTGTTTGAATCGATCGACCCCGCGACCTGGCGGGGCGCCGCCGAGCAGGACCCGGTCAAGCTGCTGGGTCTGGTGCCCCGCGAGCGCCTGGACCAGCTCGCCGGCGACGAGGGCTTCCGCTCGTGGGTGCACCACTTGAGCGGGGACCTGTCGCAGTACCTCACCGAGGACCGCTGGTACCAGTCGCTCGGTCCCGACCGGCCGACGTCGATCGCGTACTTCTCCCCGGAGTACGGCATCGCCGAGGCGCTCCCGCAGTACTCCGGCGGGCTCGGCATCCTGGCGGGCGACCACCTGAAGACCGCGAGCGACCTCGGCGTGCCCATCACCGGAGTCGGCCTGCTCTACCGGCACGGCTACTTCAAGCAGTCGCTGTCGCGCGAGGGGTGGCAGTTGGAGCGCTACCCGGTGCTCGACCCCGTCGACCTGCCGATCGCCGTCTTGCGGGAGCCGGACGGGACCGAGGTCAAGATCGCGATCGCGCTGCCTGGCGGCCGGCAGCTGGTGGCGCGGGTCTGGACGGCCCAGGTCGGGCGGGTGCCGCTGCTGCTGCTCGACTCCGATGTGGAGGACAACGAGCCCAGCGAGCGCGACGTCACCGACCGGCTGTACGGCGGCGGCGGCGAGCACCGCCTGCTCCAGGAGATGCTGCTCGGCATCGGCGGGGTGCGGGCCCTGCGGGCGTTCTCGCGCATCACCGGGGCGCCCGCGCCCGAGGTCTTCCACACCAACGAGGGCCACGCCGGGTTCCTGGGCATCGAGCGCATCCGCGAGCTGATCGAGGCCGAGAAGATGTCCTTCGACGAGGCGCTCGAGGCCACCCGCGCGGGCACCCTCTTCACGACCCACACCCCCGTCCCCGCGGGTATCGACCGCTTCTCGCGCGACCTGGTCGCCCAGCACTTCGCCTCGGACGTCGCATGCCCGGGGGTCCCGGTCGACAAGGTGCTCGCGCTGGGCGCGGAGACGTACGCGGGCGGCGACCCGCACGTGTTCAACATGGCCGTCAAGGGGCTGCGGCTGGCGCAGCGCGCCAACGGCGTCGCCCGGCTGCACGGCGAGGTCAGCCGCGGCATGTTCGCCGGCCTCTGGCCGGACTTCGACCAGGACGAGATCCCGATCCAGTACGTCACCAACGGCGTGCACGCGCCGACCTGGGTGGCCCGCGAGATCCTCGCGCTCGGGGCCCACGAGCTGCACGTCGACCTGTCCGGCGACGGCCGCGCGTTCGAGGCGGTCGACCGCGCCTCGGATGAGCAGATCTGGTCGATCAAGCACACCCTGCGCGAGCACCTGGTGCGCGACGCCCGCGAGCGGCTGCGCACCTCGTGGCTGGCCCGCGGCGCCTCGCCGGCCGAGCTGGGCTGGATCAACTCGGTGCTCGACCCCGATGTGCTGACCATCGGCTTCGCCCGCCGGGTGCCGTCGTACAAGCGCCTCACCCTGATGATGCGCGACCCCGAGCGGCTGACCCGGCTGCTGCTGCACCCCGAGCGGCCGGTCCAGATCGTCGTGGCCGGCAAGGCGCACCCGGCCGACGACACGGGCAAGCAGCTGATCCAGCAGCTGGTGAGGTTCACCGACGACCCGGCGGTGCGCCACCGCATCGTGTTCCTGCCGGACTACGGGATCAGCCTCGCGCAGGCCCTCTACCCCGGCTGCGACGTGTGGCTGAACAACCCGCTGCGTCCGCTGGAGGCTTGCGGCACCTCGGGGATGAAGGCCGCCCTCAACGGCGGCCTCAACCTGTCGATCCTCGACGGGTGGTGGGACGAGATGTACGACGGCCAGAACGGCTGGGCGATCCCGACGGCGGACGGCGTCGACGATGTCGACAAGCGCGACGACCTGGAGGCCGCCGCCCTGTACGACCTGGTCGAGCACCAGGTCGCGCCCCGGTTCTACGACCGCGGCGAGCACGGCCTGCCCCACCGCTGGATCGAGATGGTCCGGCACACCCTGAAGACGCTGGGCACCAAGGTCGTGGCCGAGCGGATGCTGCGCGACTACGTGCTGCAGCTCTACACGCCGGCGGCCCTGGCGGCCCGCGCCGTGGACGGCACGCCGGGTCACCCGAAGGCGCGCGAGCTCGCGGCGTGGAAGGCGCGGGTCCGCGCGGCGTGGGACGGCGTGGCGGTCGAGCACCTCGAGGTGTCCGGGCTGTCCAGCGCACCCGAGCTCGGCGAGCAGATGCACGTGCGGGCCTTCATCGCGCTTGGTGAGATCAAGCCCGCCGACGTCCAGGTCCAGGTCGTGCACGGCCGGGTGGACTCCGATGACCGGCTGTCGCACCCGGCGACGACGGCGCTCGACCTGTCCGAGACGTATGAGGCGGGCCGGTACTGCTTCGACGGCCAGGTGGCCCTGCAGTCCACCGGGCCGTTCGGCTACACCGTGCGCGTCGTGCCGTCGCATCCGCTGCTGTCCGGGCCGGCCGAGCTCGGCCTGGCGGCGGTGCCGTCGACGACGGCGCCGGCCGAGCTCTGGTCCATCTGACCCTGGTGCGCGAGGGCCGTGGTGCGCGCGGCCCGGATCAGTGGCGGGTCGCGCGGAAGACCGCCACTGAGCGCGCGGTGATCGCGGCCTCGGCGCCCGGTAGCTCGTCCTCTGCCGCCTCGGTCGGGGCGTCGTGCGCGGTGTCCAGGATGCGCCGGTAGGACCGGGCCCAGGGCTCGCCGGGCAGCGTGAAGGCCGCGTCCTGCTCGGTGCCGTTGAAGACGAGCAAGAACGACTCGTCGTACACCAACTCGCCGCGAGGCCCGCGGGCGCTGATCCCCTCGCCGGACAGGTACATCCCGAGCACTTTGTCGTCGTTGTCGGACCAGTCGTGCCAGCCGTTCTCAGCGCCGACCACGTCAAACCAGCCGAGGTCCTTGACCGTTGCGCCCTCGCGGACCGGGCGCCCGTCGAAGAAGTCCTTCTGCCGCAGCACCGGGTGGCGCCTGCGCAGCGCGAGGAGCGCCTGGCTCCACTCAAGCAGCTGCTGCTGCCAGGGCTGCAGATCCCAGTCCATCCAGGAGATCTCGTTGTCCTGGCAGTACGCGTTGTTGTTGCCGCCCTGGGTGCGTCCGAGCTCGTCGCCGGCGGTCAGCATGGGGGTGCCGGTGGACAGCAGCAGGGTGGTGAGCAGGTTGCGGATCTGCCGCCGGCGAAGCGCGGTGATCTCCGCGTCGTCGGTCTCGCCCTCGACTCCGGTGTTCCAGGACCGGTTGTCGCTGTTGCCGTCCCGGTTGTCCTCGCCGTTGGCCTCGTTGTGCTTGTGGTTGTACGTGACGAGATCACGCAACGTGAAGCCGTCGTGCGCCGTGAGGAAGTTGACCGAGGCCCGCGGCGCGCGCCCGTTGTGGCCGTACAGGTCGCTCGAACCCGACAGCCGGGTCGCGAGATCCCGCACTCCGCTGGCCGCGGGCCGCCAGAAGTCGCGGATGGCGTCGCGGTAGCGGTCGTTCCACTCCGACCACTGCGGGGGGAAGTGGCCCACGGCGTAGCCGCCCGGGGCGAGGTCCCACGGCTCGGCGATCAGCTTGACCTGGGAGAGCACCGGGTCCTGCTGGATCACCGACAGCAGCGGGCTGTCGGGGTCGTAGCCGTTGTCCAGCCGGGCGATCGCGCTCGCGAGGTCGAAGCGGAACCCGTCGACGTGCATCTCCTGCACCCAGTAGCGCAGCGAGTCGGCGACGAGCTGCACGACGTGCGAGCGGCGGGTGTCGAGGGTGTTGCCGCAGCCGGTGAGATCGACGTAGCGGCGGCCCTCGCGCCGGTAGTACGAGTCGTTGTCGATGCCGCGGTAGGCCAGCGTCGGGTCCGTTGGGCCCGCTCTCTCCGGTGTGGTTGTAGACGACGTCGAGGATCACCTCGAGGCCGGCCTCGTGCAGGGCCTTCACCATCGCCTTGAACTCGGTGATCTGCTGGCCCAGGGAGCCCGACGACGAGTACGCCGCGTGCGGGGCGAAGAAGCCGATGGTGTTGTAGCCCCAGTAGTTGGACAGCCCCTTGTTCGCCACGAACGGCTCGGAGACGAACTGGTGCACCGGCAGCAGCTCCACCGAGGTGATGCCGAGCGAGACCAGGTGCTCGATCGCGGTGGGGTGGGCGAGCCCGGCGTACGTGCCGCGCAGGTGCTCGGGGATCCGGGGGTGCCGCTGGGTGAATCCCTTGACGTGGAGCTCGTAGAGGACCGTCTTGTTCCAGGCGATCCGCGGCCGCTGCTCGTCGCCCCAGTCGAAGGAGTCGCGGACGACCACGGAGCGCGGGACGAAGCCCGCGGAGTCGCGGTTGTCGCGTCGATCGTCGGACTCGGGGACGTGGTCGGTGACGACATCGCTGGGGGCCAGCTCGCCGGTGATCGCCCGTGCGTAGGGGTCGAGGAGCAGCTTGGCGAGGTTGAACCGCTTGCCGATCTCGGGGGCCCAGGGCCCGCGGACGCGGTAGCCGTACCGCTGGCCGTGGCCCACGCCGGGCAGGTAGCCGTGCCAGATGTGCTCGTTGCTCTGGTCCAGGGAGATGACCCGCTGGTGGCCGTCGTCGTCGAACAGGCACAGCTCGACGCCCTCGGCCCCGTCGGACCACAGCGCGAAATTGGTTCCCTCGTCGTCCACCGTGGCGCCGAGCGGGTAGGCGCGTCCCGGCCAGGGGGGAGGCCCGGGAGGTCCGAGGCGGGCGGGGGTCACCCGCACATCTTGCCTGGGCGCTGGCTAATGTGCCCGCACATGAGCGACTACAACGGCGAGTTCGTCCGCCTCGAGACCGCGGACGGCGTCGGCACGATCCGGCTGGAGCGGCCGCCGATGAACGCCTTGTCGGCCCAGGTGCAGGAGGAGATCCGGGCCGCCGCCCGGGAGGCGACCGAGCGCGCCGACGTGCGGTCGGTGATCGTCTACGGCGGGCCGAAGGTCTTCGCGGCCGGCGCCGACGTCAAGGAGATGGCCGGCTGGTCGTACCAGCAGATGGTCGACCGCTCGAAGGGCCTGCAGTCGGCCTTCACCGCGGTGGCCGCCATCCCCAAGCCGACGATCGCCGCGGTCACCGGGTACGCCCTGGGCGGCGGCTGCGAGCTGGCGCTGTGCTGCGACCTTCGGATCGCCGGCGACAACGCCAAGCTGGGGCAGCCGGAGATCCTGCTCGGGATCATCCCCGGCGCCGGCGGCACCCAGCGGCTGCCGCGGCTGGTCGGGCCGAGCCGGGCCAAGGAGATCATCTTCACCGGCCGCTTCGTCGCCGCGGACGAGGCGCTGCGGATCGGGCTCGTGGACCAGGTGGTGGCCCCCGACGACGTGTTCACGGCCGCCTTCGAGCTCGCGCTGCGCCTGGCGGCGGGCGCCCCGTACGCCCTGCGCGCCGCGAAGGAGGCCATCGACAGCGGCCTGGAGGTCGATCTGGCCACCGGCCTGGAACTTGAGCGCCTGCAGTTCGCGGGGCTCTTCGCCACCGAGGACCGCGCGATCGGCATGGAGTCGTTCATCGCCCACGGCCCCGGCAAGGCCGAGTTCACCGGGAAGTGACCCGATGACCACAGCAGGCGGATCCGCGCCGCACCCCGTCGCCCCGGCGGTGACCCGCGAGGAGGTCGAGGCGGCCTTCGCCGACCCCAAGCTCGCCAACGTGCTCTACCACGACTGGGAGGCGACCACCTACGACGACAAGTGGTCGATCTCCTACGACGAGCGCTGCATCGACTACGCGCGCGGCCGGTTCGAGCACGTCGGCGGCGCCGAGGGCTGGCCGTACGGCGACGCGCTCGAGCTCGGCTGCGGGACTGGGTTCTTCCTGCTCAACCTGATGCAGGCGGGCGTCGCCGAGCGCGGCCACGTGACCGACCTCTCGCCCGGGATGGTGGCCGCCGCGGTGCGCAACGCCGAGGCCCTCGGGCTCCCGGTGGAGGGGCGGGTGGCCGATGCCGAGTCGCTGCCGTACGCCGACGCCTCGTTCGACCTCGTCGTCGGCCACGCGGTGCTGCACCACATCCCCGACGTCGAGCTGGCGCTGCGCGAGGTGCTGCGGGTGCTCAAGCCCGGTGGCCGGTTCGTCTTCGCCGGGGAGCCCACCCGCCACGGCGACTGGGTGGCCCGGCGCCTGTCGCGCCTCACCTGGTGGGGCGCCACCCGCGCCACCCGGCTGCCCCGGATCCGCGACTCCTGGGGGCGGCCCAAGGCCGAGCTCGCCGCCTCGTCGCACGCCGCGATCCTGGAGGCCGTCGTCGACCTGCACACCTTCGACCCCGCCGAGTTGGCGCGGATCGCGCTGCGGGCCGGGGCCATCGATGTGCACACGGTCACCGAGGAGCTCACCGCGTCGTGGTTCGGGTGGCCGGTGCGCACCTTCGAGTGCGCGGTCAACCCCGAGCGGCTCGGGATGCGCTGGGCGATGTTCGCCTACCAGGGCTGGCAGCGGCTGTCGTGGCTGGATCAGCACGTGCTCGACCGCGTGGTGCCGGACCAGCTCTTCTACAACGTCTGCCTGACCGGCGACAAGCCGGCGCCTTAGGTCCGCAGCGTTCAGATCGCGGACCACGCCAACACACAACCGGGCCGGTCGGCCTGCGCCGCAGGCGATCCGGCGGGCGGATCGCGCTGACGGGGCCGATCCCGTCGAGCTCGGCCGGCGGCCCAGGGCCAGGTCGCGGAGCCGCCCGCGCGGGCTCGGTTGAACCGGGCTGTGGGCGAGCGCGCCGTGGTGGTGACGAGCAGGGCGTGGGGGCGCACGCCGCCGGTGAGCGGGGTCCGGCGCTATCGGGGTCGGTGCCGCGGGCGAGGTGGGCGCGCGCGAGGTCGGCCAGGCCAGCCGACACAGCGGCGAATTGCGAGGGTCGAGCGCGGCCGCGCGTCGCCAGGATCGCTCGGCCTGCGGCCAGGTCGCGAGGCGCGCGGGGTTGGCGCCGGCGTGCCTGGGCGGCGATGCGCAGGTGCTCCAAGCTGGCCGTCCCCGCCAGGCCGCGGCGAGCAGCGGCATCTCGGTCAGGTCCCGGGCGGTGAGGACAAGCGCGCGGGCCCGTCCCGGGGCCAGGCGGGCGCGCGCTCGCAGCCACGCCTGCGGGGTCGCCGCCCCGTCGGCGCGCCCACACCCCGGATGACTCAACCGCGCCGGCCGCGGCCAGCCGCGCGGAGTCCAGCCGCGCGGCGGCCGACTCCAGGGCCCGCAGCCCCGCGGCGAGCTCGTCGGGTGAGGCGTGCCCCCACGCCACGCGCGCCAGTCGTCCAGTGCCGCGCCCAGCCCGGCCAGCGCTCGCCCGGCGACGGGCGGGCGGGCAGCGGCGAGACGGATCCGGGACCGACGGATGACGGTAGCGGTCGGCTAGCGTGCGAGGGTGCTTCGCCGCGTTCTGCGTCTGCCTCCGCGCGATCCGCGGCAGGTCCGCTTCATGACCTGGGCCAGCCTGCGCTGGGTCGTCCGCAACCGCGCCTGGACCGCGTGGTACCTCATCCGCTACTGGCGGTTCTTCCTGCTACGGGTCCGGCACCCGCACATCGTCACCACGGGCTTCGTCTTCATCGGCCGGCGCGTCGAGCTGTACGCGCGACCCGGGTACGCGCGCCTCGTCCTCGGCCGGTGGGTGCACCTCGGTGACGAGAACCGGCTGCGGGCCCACGAGGGCACGCTCTCCGTCGGCGACAAGTGCGTCTTCGGCCGCGACAACACCGTCAACTGCTACCTCGACATCGAGTTCGGCGCCGCGACGATCGTGGCGGACTGGGTGTACGTGTGCGACTTCGACCACGTCTACGCCGATGTGAACCTGCCGATCAAGGACCAGGGGATCGTCAAGTCGCCGGTGCGGATCGGCCCGGACTGCTGGATCGGGGTCAAGGCCACCGTGCTGCGCGGATCGGTCGTCGGGGAGGGGTGCGTCCTCGCGGCGCACACCGTGGTGCGCGGAGCGGTGCCGCCGCGCTCGATCGTGGGCGGGGTCCCCGGCCGCGTGCTCAAGGATCGCGACGACGTGTACGAGGCGCAGGCGGCCACCCGCGAGGCGCTGGCCGACATCGCCCGCAAGACGGCCGAGGCCGCCCGCGAGGCCGCCGGACGAGGCGGCGACTGACCGCCCTTCGACACGGGCTCAATCGCGGAGCAGGTTGCCCTCGCCGACGGCCATCTGCAGCGCGGGTCGCGGGGGGCGGCCGGGATGCGCTGCCGCGTGGGCGGCCAGCAGGGCGGCCTCCTCGCGGGCGGCCCGCTCGTACACGCCCGCGGTGCGCGCGGCGATGGCCGACCAGCGGTACTCGCGGTCGAGCACCTGCCGGGCGTCGCGGGACATCCGGCGGGCCAGCACCTCGTCGCGCAGCAGCGACGAGACCGCGTCGGCGAGGCCAGGCACGTCGTCCGGGGTGAAGCGCAGCCCGGTGATGCCGTGGTCGACGAACTCGCGCAGGCCCCCGGTGTCGCCGACGACGAGCGGCGTGCCGCAGGCCGCCGCCTCAAGCGCCACCATGCCGAACGGCTCGTAGAGGCTCGGCACGATGGCGCAGTCGGCCGCGGCCGCCAAGGCGATCAGCCGCTCCTCCCCGAGCCACCCCACGAAGCGCACCGACGAGCCGAGCCTGCAGCTGGCTGGCCAGCGCGCGCAGCTCGTCGGCGTGCGTGCCCTGCCCGGCCACGACCAGCCGGATGCCAGGGAAGCGGCGGCGCAGCCGGGGCATGGCGCGCAGCAGCGTGTGGACGCCCTTCTCGTACTCCAGCCGGCCGGTGTAGACGATGAGCGGCCCGCCGCCGGCGTACTCGCGCCGGGCGCCGAGCGCGGCCTCGCTGGAGACCGACCAGCGGTCGAGGTCGATGCCGTTCGGGACCACGTCGACGGAGTCGGGGGGCAGCTCGAACAGCCGGGTGGCCTCCCACTGCATGTGCGCGGAGCAGGTGATCACCCGGCGGGCCTGGTAGGTCAGCCACCACTCCATCGCGTGGATCGTCTTGGACAGGTCGGTGGGCAGCCAGCCCTGGTGCCGGCCGGCCTCGGTGGCGTGCAGCGTGGCCACGAGCGGCAGGCCGAGGGCCTCCTTGACCGTGGTCGCCGCGTGCGTGACCAGCCAGTCGTGGGCGTGGATCACGTCGTACGGGCGCTCGCGCCCCACCCGAAGCGCGGCGCGGGCGATGCCGTGGTTGAACGCCATCACCCAGGCCAGCAGGTCCGACTGCGGCAGCTGCGGCAGGTCGTTGGCCACGCGCAGGATGCGCACCCCGTGGACGGTCTCGTCGGAGGGGGAGCCGTCCACCTCCTGGGTCACGACCGTGACCTCGTGGCCGGCCGCGGCCAGCGCCTCGGACAGGGCGTGCACGTGCCGACCCAGCCCGCCGTAGACGAGCGGCGGGTACTCCCAGGACAGCTGCAGCACGCGCATAGCGCGGCCAGGCTAGCCGCGGAGGGCGCGATCCCACCCGCTCAGAGCCGGCGCAGGGCCCGCGCGTCGAGGTGGGCGAACGGGCCGTCGTCGGCCCGATGCAGGGCCGCCAGCGCCCGCGCGTGGCCGGTGTCGCGCCCGATCGCGTCGGCGAGCCGGTGGAAGCGCGCGAGGTGCCCGGCGGCGCGGTCGCGCGCGTATCCGGCCGCGGAGTCCTTGGTGACCATGAACGCCCAGTCGCTGGACAGCGCCAGCAGGGCATCGCGCGAGAGCTGGTCCAAGGCGGGGTCTCGGCCGTGTGAGGGCGGGCGCAGCGCGCCGTCCACCGCGTCCAGCCAGCGCTTCTGCAGGCGCTCGTTGTCGTCGACGAGGTCGGCCACCTGGGCGCCGTCCCAGACCCGCCAGTCCTTGCCGGACCCCCACGAGCCGGGGCCGAGGTCGACCCGGCCCTCGACGTGGCCGGCCTCGGTCGCGCCGCGCAGCGTGGTGACGCGCACCCCGGCCTCGGGCAGCAGCCGCAGCACCTGCTCCAGGAACGCCGGGCCCTCGTGCCACCAATGGCCGAACAGCTCGGTGTCGTACGCCACCACGACCAGCCCCGGCCGGCCGCCCCGCTGGTCGGCGAGGTGGAGGAGCCGGCGCCGCACGACGTCGACGAAGTCCGCCGCGTCGGCGCGGACCTGCCGCCGCCGCCCGGTCCTGGTCGTAGGGGGCCTTGTCCTGGCCGCCCGTGCTGCGCGAGGTGACCCGCGCGGGCTTGAGTCCGGAGTCGTGGTCGTACGTGTGGAAGTCGCGGTACCAGCGGCCGCCCGGGTAGCCCTTGCGCGGGGACCACACGCGGTAGGTCACCTCGAGGTCGCGGCCGAACGCGACCACGTCGGTGTCGCCCACGGTCCAGCCCGCGTCGGTGCCGCGGCCGGCGCCGAGCAGCGTCGGCCCGTCGACGAGGAAGCGCTGGACGCCGGCCTGCGGCGTAGAGCGTCTTCGAGGCCGGGCCGGTAGCCGCACTCGGGGGCCCAGATGCCCGCCGGCCGCGCGCCCAGCCGCACGGCGGCGTCGTCCAGCCCGGCGTCGAGCGCGAACCGGGCGACGCGGTCGTCGAGCAGGGGCTGGAAGGGGTGGCTCGCCGGCCCGCCGAGCAGCTCGACGGCCCCGCTGTCGGACAGCGCCCGCAGCACCGGCGAGGCGCCGTGCCGCCACTCGTCGTCGAACGCCGCGAGCGCCTGCTGCGCCTGGGCGAACTCGTACGCGCCCGGTGGCGCGGTCCTCGCGGGAGCGCCGCGCGGCCATCGACTGCGCGCGCACCGACCAGAAGCCCAGCCAGGTGTGGAACTCCTGCAGGCAGTACGGGTCGTCGAGCTGCGCGGCCAGCACCGGGGTGACGCCGAGGGTCAGCAGGTCGCGGCGGCCCTCGTCGGCCAGCCGCTGCAGCATCGCGGCGACGGGCAGGTACGAGGCCGCCCACGACTGGTAGAGCCACTCCTCGCCGACCGGCCACGACCCGTGGTGGGCGAGCCAGGGCAGGTGGGTGTGCAGCACGATCGCGCACGAGCCGACCGGCGCCGCGGACTCCGCGGGGTGGCTCACGGGCGCATCGCGATCACCAGCAGGTCGAGCGCCTCATCGACGCCCTCGTCGCGCAGGTCGAAGTCCGCGGCGGTGAGGCCGGCGACGAAGCCCGCGAGCTCGGAGTCCCACGACTCCGGCGGCCCGGCGAGCTGGGCGTCGACCAGCGGGCCGCGCGCCTGCTCGAACTGCGCGATCGCGTCGCCGTGGTGCACGCCGAGGACGGCCTCGACCGCCGAGCCCCGCCGCCTCGACGAGTCCGACGAGCTCGCTCGGCGTCGTACTCCTGGCTGTGGAAGGGGTTGAGCGGCTTCTCGCCGCGGCCGAGGCCGGGGGAGAAGACCGGCCGGTTCGGGGTCGACAGCAGCAGCCGGCCCTCGCTGCGCAGCGCCCGGGCGCACTCGCGCGACGTAGGCCGGCGCGTCCCAGAGGTGCTCGACGACCTGGTACGTGACGACCAGGTCGACGCAGCGGTCCGGCAGCGGCAGCGCCACCAGGTTGCCGCGGACCACCGGGACGCCGGGGTACGTGCGGCGCACGTGCGCGGCCGCCTCGGCGTCGTAGTCGAGCGCCGATCACGCGGGCGGCGCCGGCGTCGAGCAGGGTCTGCGCGCCGTACCCCTCGCCGCAGCCGGCCTCGAGCACCTCCTGTCCGGCCGCGAGCGGCGCCGCGAACAGGTAGGCGACCTCATGCCGCCGGAACCAGTAGTTCTCGTGCCAGATGCCGGGGGCGGTGCGCTCGCCGGTCAGCTCCACCCGGCCAGCGTGTCATGGCCGGCCTAGAGGCGACGACGCCCCCCACCCCGGCGTCGGCGACCTCGCTACCGGCGGGTAACATTCGCGCCGATGGGACCTCGCCGCGGTGGCGTAACCTCACCGTCGACGCGGGCCCTCGGCACGACCCGTCGTCCTCGGGCCAGCCTGCAGGCGGCCCTTCCGGCTAGGAGATCGGTTCAGCTGCGATGAAGATCCTCGTCTGCGTGAAGTACGTCCCAGACGCCACGGGCAACCGCGCGTTCACCGCCGACCACCTCACGGACCGCGTGTCGGTCGACGGTCAGCTGTCTGAGCTCGACGAGTACGCCATCGAGCAGGCGCTGAAGATCGTCGAGGCGGGCGCCGAGGCCGAGATCGTCTACCTCACGATGGGTCCGGCCGACGCCAGCACCGCGCTGCGCAAGGCGCTGTCGATGGGCGGCGACTCGGCCATCCACGTGACCGACGACGCGCTGGCCGGCTCCGACTACCTGGCCACCTCGCGGGTCCTGGCCGCCGCCGCGCAGAAGGCCGGCTTCGACCTGATCATCTGCGGGATGGCCTCCACCGACAGCGGCGGCTGGGTCGTCCCGGCGATGCTCGCCGAGCGCCTGGGCGTCCCGCAGGCGACGCTGGCCGGCGAGATCACCCTCGACGGCCAGACCGTCACCATCCGCCGCGACGGCGACAAGGCCACCGAGCGGGTCGCCGTGACGCTGCCGGCGGTCGTGTCCGTGACCGACCAGACCGGCGAGGCCCGCTACCCCTCCTTCAAGGGCATCATGGCGGCCAAGAAGAAGACCGTGGAGACCTGGGGCCTGGCCGATCTCGGCATCGACCCCGCGCAGGTCGGCACGGCCGGCGCGACCACCAAGGTCCTCGACATCACGGCCCGCCCGCCCCGCACCGCCGGGACGGTCGTCACCGACGAGGGTGACGGCGGCGTCAAGCTCGCCGAGTACCTGTCCGCCCAGAAGTTCATCTGAGACCGCGAGGAGGAGCCCCCTGACATGTCCGAGGTCCTTGTTCTCGTCGAGCACGCCGACGGCAACGTCCGCAAGCCCGCCCTTGAGCTGCTCACCCTGGCCCGCCGCATCGGCTCGCCGTCCGCCGTGGTCCTGGGCGCCGGCGGCCAGGCCGCCGTCGAGACGCTCGCCCGCCACGGCGCCGAGAAGGTCTACCTGGTCGACAGCGCCGAGCTGGACGCCTTCCTGATCGCCCCGAAGGCCGAAGCGCTCGCGCAGATCGCCGCCGCGGCCAGCCCCGCCGCGATCCTGATCACCTCCGGCAACGACGGCGCCGAGATCGCCGGCCGCCTCGGGGTGAAGCTGGAGTCGGGCGTCCTCACCGACGCCGTCGACCTCCTGGCCGGTGAGT
This sequence comes from uncultured Actinomycetota bacterium, assembly GCA_963818455.1. Lineage (GTDB taxonomy): Bacteria > Actinomycetota > Actinomycetes > CAVWCF01 > CAVWCF01 > CAWFSE01. The sequence continues at coordinate 249,492 of CAWFSE010000005.1, read as the reverse complement.
CCGGCCCGGTCGCCGTGCAGTCGGCCTTCGCCGGCTCGTTCTCGGTGACGTCGGCGGTCACCACCGGCACCCCGATCATCACGGTCAAGGCCAACTCCGCGCCCGTTGAGGAGGCCCCGGCCACGCCCGCGGTCGAGCAGGTCGACGGTCACGCTCTCCGACCTGGCGCCGCACCGCGCCCGTGCTGTCCAGCGAGCCGCGCAAGGCCAGCGGGCGTCCCGAGCTGACCGAGGCCGCCATCGTCGTCTCCGGCGGTCGCGGCGTCGGCGGCGAGGAGGGCTTCGGCGTCATCGAGCGCCTCGCCGACGCGCTCGGCGCGGCGGTCGGCGCCTCCCGCGCCGCGACCGACGCCGGCTGGTACCCGCACCAGTACCAGGTGGGGCAGACCGGCAAGACCGTCGTCGCCGCAGCTCTACGTCGCCTGCGGCATCTCCGGCGCGATCCAGCACCGCGCCGGCATGCAGACGTCCAAGACGATCGTCGCCGTCAACAAGGACGCCGAGGCGCCGATCTTCGAGCTCGTCGACTACGGCGTCGTGGGCGACCTCTTCACGGTCGTCCCGCAGCTGACCGACGAGGTCGACAAGCGCAAGGGCTGAGCCCGCCGTCCGCCGCCTAGACTCCAGGGGATGTCTGCCTACCTCGACCACGCGGCGACCACGCCGATGCTGCCGCAGGCCGGCGCGGCCATGGCCGAGGAGCTCGGGCGAGGTCGGCAACGCTCGTCGCTGCACGGCGCGGGCCGTCGCGCGCGCCGCGTGGTCGAGGAGTCCCGCGAGGCGCTCGTGGCCGCGGTCCTCGGCTGCCCGACCCAGCGAGGTCGTCTTCACCTCCGGCGGCACCGAGGCGGACAACCTCGCGGTCAAGGGGCTGTACTGGGCGCGCCGGCCGAGGACCCGCCGCCGTCGCCGCGATCCTGGCCAGCGCCGTCGAGCACCACGCCGTGCTCGACGCGGTCGCAGTGGCTCGCCGACGCACGAGGGCGCCGAGGTCGAGCTGGCTGCCCGTCGACCGCGCTCGGGCGCGTCGATCTCGACGCGCGCTGCGCGACGAGTCGCGCGCGACCCCGGCGCGGTCGCCGCTGGTCACCGTGATGTGGGCGAACAACGAGGTCGGCACGGTCCAGCCGGTCGCCGAGGTGGCCGCGCCTGCGCCGCGAGCACGGGCGTGCCCGTTGCACACCGACGCGGTGCAGGCGGTCGGGCACGCTGCCCGTCGACTTCGCCGGCCTCGGGCGCCGACGCGCTGACGCGTCGCGGCGCACAAGCTCGGCGGTCCGGTCGGCGTCGGCGCCCTCGTCGCTCGGCGCGCGGCGGCGTCAGCCGGTGCCGCTGCTGCACGGCGGCGGCCAGGAGCGCGACGTCCGCTCCGGCACGCTGGACGCCGCCGGCGATCGCCGGCGTTCGCCGTCGGCCGGCGGCGGTCGACCGCTCGCCGGCCGAGCGCCGCCGGCGGCGCAGGTCGCCGCGCTGCGCGACTCGCCTGGTCCGCGCCGTGCGCGAGCGCGTGCCCGACGCCGTGCTGAACGGCGACCCCGACCCGGCCGAGCCGGCTGCCCGGCAACGCGCACTTCTCCTTCCCCGGCTGCGAGGGCGACTCGCTGCTGCTGCTGCTGGACGCCGCGCGGCATCGCAGTGCTCGACCGGCTCGGCGTGCTCGGCGGGCGTGCCCGAGCCCTGCCACGTGCTGCTGGCGATGGGCGCCGACGACGACGCGGCCCGCGGCGTCGCTGCGCTTCACGCTCGGGCCCACCTCGACCGCGGCCGACGTGGACGCGCTGGTCGCGGCGCTCGGGCCGGCCGTCGAGCGCGCCCGCCGGGCCGCGCGCTGCCGGTCGCGCGCCGGGCCGCGGAGCCGGCGCGTGACGCATGCGCGTCGCTGGCCGCGATGTCCGGCGGCGTCGACTCCGCGGTCGCCGCCGCGCGCGCGGTCGACGCCGGCCACGACGTCATCGGGGTGCACCTCGCGCTCGTCCCGCAACCCGCGAACGCTGCCGCACCGGCGCGCGCGGCTGCTGCACCATCGAGGACGCGCGCGACGCCCGGCGGGCGGCCGACGTCCTCGGGCATCCCGTTCTACGTCTGGGACCTCGCCGAGCGAGTTCCAGCGACGACGTCGTCGACGACTTCGTCGCCGAGTACGCCGCCGGTCGCACCCCCAACCCGTGCCTGCGCTGCAACGAGAGGATCAAGTTCGCGGCCGTGCTCGACCGGGCCCTCGCGCTCGGCTTCGACGCCGTCTGCACCGGCCACTACGCGCCGGCTCGAGGACGACCCGGCCGGCCGTCGAGCTGCACCGCGCGGTCGACCCGGCCAAGGACCAGTCGTACGTGCTCGGCGTGCTCACCGCCGAGCAGCTCGCCCACGCGCTGTTCCCGCTCGGGCGACTCGCCCAAGGCGGAGGTGCGCGCCGAGGCGGCGGCGCGCGGGCTGCTCGTGGCCGACAAGCCCGACAGCCACGACATCTGCTTCATCCCCGACGGCGACACCGCGCGGCTTCCTCGGCCGAGCGCTCGGGCGCCGGCCGCGGGCGACATCGTCGACGATCGACGGCGCGGTGGTCGGCGCGCACGAGGGCGCCTACGCGTTCACCGTCGGCCAGCGGCGCGGGCTGCGCCTCGACCGTCGCCGCGCCCGACGGCAGCCCCGGTACGTGCTGTCGATCGAGCCGGTCGACCAACACGGTCACCGTCGGTCCCGCGTCGGCGCTCGAGGTCGACCACGATCCGCGCGGCCCGCCGCGCTGGTGCGGCCCGGCTCCTGGCGCCCGGTCGACGTGCCCGTGCAGTGCGCGCGCACGGCGAGGCGGTCCGGCCCGCGCCGGTGAGCCGGCGAGGAGGACGGCGTCCGAGCGCTCTGCCGAGCCGGTGACCGGCGTGGCCCCCGGGCAGGCGGTGGTGCTCTACGACGGCACGCGGGTCTCGGGCTCGGCGACGATCGATGCGACCGACCGACGCCGGCGATGGCCGACTAGCCTCGCGCGCATGACCGCCGCGTGGCCTCTGGCCAGGGCCGCCACCGGGTGCGGCTCGATGCCCGGGACCGACCCGGGGGAGGCGCTGGCCGTGGTGGCCGGCGAGCTGCCGGACCTGCCGCATCTGCCCGAGTCGCCGAACCGGGGCCCCGGCGCCGAGCTGACCGGGCGTGCCGCGGCCCTGCTCGTCGACCTGCCGCTCGAGCACCGCTCCACCGGGTGGGGCGCGGCCGGAGCCGCCGGCCTGGACCTGCGCCGGGCGCGCGCGCTACCTGGCCCACGACCTCGACCTGCTCGAGGAGCGGTTCTCGGGCTACGTGGGGCCGCTGAAGCTGCAGGTGTGCGGGCCGGTCACCCTCGCGGCGACCGTGGAGCTGCGCTCGGGTGAGAAGGCGCTGGCCGACCACGGCGCGCATGCGCGACCTGGCGCCGCTCGCTGGCCGAGGGCGTGGCCGCGCACATCGCCGAGGTCCGCCGCCGGGTGCCGGGGGCCGAGCTGCTCCTGCAGTGGGACGAGCCGGGGCTCCCTGCGGTGCTGGAAGGGCGGGTGCCGACGGCCTCGGGGTGGGGGCGGCTGCGCGCCCTGCAGCCGGCCGATGCCGAGGCGGTCGCTGGGCGCGGCGTTCGCCGCTGCCGCCGCGGCCGGTGCGGTGGCCGGCGCCCACTGCTGCGCCCCGGAGGCCGCCGGTCGCCTCCTCGCGCGCTCGGGCGCCCGGTTCCTCGTCGCTCGACGTGACCCTGGCCCAGCCGGTCGAGGCCCTCGGCGAGGCGCTCGAGGCGGGCGTCGCGCTGATCGCCGGGATCGTGCCCGCCGACGGTTCCGCGGGGTCGGCGGGGACCGTCGGACCCAGGCCGTACGGTGGCGCCGATGCGCGCGCTCTGGAATCGGATCGGGCTGCCGGCGGAGTCCGCTGGCGGACGTGGCGGTGAGCCCGACCTGCGGGCTGTCCGGCGTCTCGCCGGACGCCGCGCGGGCCGCCTCTGGCGGCCAGCCGGCTGGCCGCGCGGCGGCTCGTCGAGGATCCAGAGGGCGCCGATGGGCGCTGACGTCCCCGCCGACGTCCCGGCTGACGCTCGGGCCGCGGCACGAGGAGCTGGTGGCGGAGATCCGCCGCCACCGCTTCCTCTACTACGAGCGGGAGTCCCCGGAGATCGGCGACTCCGAGTACGACGCGCTGGAGCGCGAGCTCCGCGCCCTGGAGGCCGCGCACCCGGCCCTGGTGACCCCGGACTCCCCGACCCAGACGGTCGGCGGCGTCGGTGTCGGAGATGTTCGTCCCGGTCGAGCACCTCGAGCGGATGATGAGTCCTGGACAACGCGTTCTCGCCCGAGGAGCTAGAGGCGTGGGCGGCCCGGCTGGTCGCGACCTGGTGCTCGCCGACGGCGAGGAGCCCGCGTACCTGTGCGAGCTGAAGGTCGACGGGCTGGCCGTCGACCTCGTCTACCGCGACGGCCGGCTGGTGTCGCTGGCGACCCGCGGCGACGGCCGGGTCGGCGAGGACGTCACGTACAACGTGCGGCACATCCCGGCGATCCCGCAGCGGCTCGCTGCGGGCCAGCTGGGCGGGCGCGTGCTGGGAGTGCCGGCGCTGCTGGAGGTGCGCGGCGAGGTGTTCTTCCCGGTCGCCGCGTTCGAGGCGCTCAACGAGCAGGTGCTCGCAGCGGGCCGCTCCCCGTTCGCCAATCCGCGCAACGCCGCGGCCGGCACCCTGCGCCAGCGGATGGACACCCGCGAGCAGCGCCTCGCGGAGGCCCGCGCCGCCGTCGCGGGCGGCGGCACGGCGCGCGGCGAGGCCAAGGCCGACCGGATCGCCGACGACGTCGCCCGGGCGGCCGCGGCGCTGGGCCAGCTGCGCCTGGTGGTGCACGGGATCGGGGCGCGCGAGGGCTACCAGCCGGCCACCCAGTCGGAGTCGTACGAGGCGATGGCGGCGTGGGGGCTGCCGGTCAGCCCGCACACCCGGGTGCTGGGCAGCCTGGCCGAGGTGCTCGCCTTCATCGACGCACCACGGCGAGCACCGCCACGACGTCGAGCACGAGATCGACGGGGTCGTCGTCAAGGTCGACGCCCTCGCGCTGCAGGGCCGGCTCGGGTCGACCAGCCGCGCGCCGCGGTGGGCGATCGCCTACAAGTACCCCGCCGAGGTCGTCACCACCCGGCTGGAGGGCATCTTCACCAGCGTGGGGCGCACCGGGCGGGTGACGCCCTTCGGCCAGATGGCCCCGGCCAAGGTGGCCGGCTCGACGGTGCGGATGGCCACGCTGCACAACGCCTCGGAGGTCGCCCGCAAGGGGGTGCTCGTCGGCGACCTGGTCTACCTGCGCAAGGCCGGCGACGTCATCCCCGAGATCATCGGCCCGGTGATCGAGGCCGCGCACCGGCTCCGAGCGGGCGTGGTCGATGCCGACCCACTGCCCGGAGTGCGGCACCCCGCTGGCCCCGGAGAAGGAGGGCGACGCCGACATCCGCTGCCCCAACGCCCGCGGCTGCCCGGCGCAGCTGCGCGAGCGGGTCTTCCACGTCGCCTCGCGCGGGGCGCTCGACATCGAGGCGCTCGGGTACAAGGCGGCGATCGCCCTGCTCGACTGCGGGCTCATCGACGACGAGGGCGACCTGTTCGCGCTCACCGCCGCCGATCTCGCGCGCTGCCCGTTCTTCACCCGCGCCGACGGCGAGCTGACCGACCAACGCCGAGGCGCTGCTCGGCAACCTCGAGGCCGCCAAGTCCCAGCCGCTCTGGCGCGTCCTGGTCGCGCTGTCGATCCGGCACGTCGGCCCGACGGCCGCCCAGTCGCTGGCCCGCGAGCTGCGCGAGATCGATCGGATCCGCACGGCCCCGGTCGAGGAGCTCGCCGCGGTCGACGGCGTGGGGCCGGTGATCGCCGAGGCCCTCCGCGAGTGGTTCGCCGTCGACTGGCACGCCGCGATCGTCGAGCGCTGGCGGCGCGACGGGGTCCGGATGGCCGACGAGGCGGCCGCCGACCAGGGGCCGCGCCCGCTCGAGGGGGTCACCGTCGTCGTCACCGGCACGCTGGAGGGGTTCACCCGCGACGCGGCCGAGGAGGCCGTCCAGGCGCTCGGGGGCAAGGCCACCGGCTCGGTGTCGAAGAAGACCGGCTTCGTCGTCGTCGGCGCCAACCCGGGCTCCAAGGCCGACAAGGCGGCCGCGCTGGGCGTCCCCGTCCTCGACGAGGCCGGGTTCCGGGTGCTTCTGGAGCAGGGCCCGGACGCAGCGCGCGCGGCGGCGGATGGCTGAGCGCGGCAGGCCGGGGCCTGCGGCCGCTCAAGCCCCTGGCGCGGCCGGCCGATCTTCCGCTAGAGGCGTGCCCCGGCCTGGGGCGGCCCGGCCACGGCTGTGGCACGCCGCGAGGCAGGAGGAGCCATGAGCCAGGGCGGGCGTCCCTCGCTGCTGCGTCCCTCGCTGTTCATGGTCGACTACCACTTCGCGGTGGTCTTCGGATGGCTGCTGGTGGCCGCCGCGCTCTGGCAGGTCACCCCGCACGTCGGCGCGATGCCCGCGGCATTCTGGGTGCTCGCGGCGATGGTCCTGCTCGGTGAGATCCGCCCGGTCCTCACCACCACCGACTACGACCCGCAGGGCGTGGTCACGTCGACGGCCTTCGTGCTCGCCATCTTGTACCTGTGGGGGCTGTGGCCGGCGATCCTGTTCCAGGCGTTCGCGACCGTGGTGTCCGAGGTGGTCAAGCGCAAAGAGCTGTGGAAGGTGCTGTTCAACGTCGGGCAGTACACCCTGAGCATCACGGCGGCGTGGCTCGTCATGTACGTCGCCGGGGTCGGCGACGGCGTGAGCGGGCGCACGGGCGACGTGCTCTACGGCAGCGACCTGTGGTGGATCGTGACCACCTGGGTGGTCTGGTTCCTCGCCAACAACGCCCTGGTCTCGGCGGCGATGGGCGACGAGGGCTACACGTTCGCCGAGGCCTTCATGGAGGACCTCTCCTTCTACGTCGTGTCGACCTTCGCGGTCATCGCGATCTCCCCGCTGGTCGTGATCGTCGCGGTCGAGAGCGCCTGGTACCTCCCGCTGCTGCTCCTGCCGTTCTTCGCGGTGGTCAAGACCGGCGAGATCTCCCGCGAGAAGGAGCGGCAGTCCCTGCACGACTCGCTGACCGGGATGCCCAACCGCAAGCTGCTCGTGCGGCGGATCGAGGAGCAGGTCTCCGACCACGCGCTGCGCGGCGGGGAGCCGTTCGCCCTGCTCATGCTCGACCTCGACCGCTTCAAGGAGGTCAACGACACCCTCGGCCACCACGTGGGCGACGGGCTGCTCGCGCTCGTCTCCGCGCGGATCCGGTCCGCGGTGCGCCCCGACGACGTGGTCGCCCGGCTGGGCGGCGACGAGTTCGCGGTGCTGCTCCCCTCGATCACGGACGCCGACGGCGCCCGAGAGGTCGCCGAGCGGATCCGGCGGGCCCTGGTCGAGCCGTTCTCCACCGAGGGGGTCCTGCTGGAGGTCGAGGCGTCCATCGGGGTCGCGCTCTTCCCCCAGCACGGGGCGACCGTGGACCTGCTCATGCAGCACGCCGACGTCGCGATGTACCTCGCCAAGGAGTCCCGCAGCGGCGCCGAGGTGTACGAGCCGGAGCGCGACCAGCACTCGGCCGACCGCCTGGGCATGCTGGCCGGGCTGCGGCACGCGATCGACGCGGGCCAGCTCGAGCTGCACTACCAGCCCAAGGTGTCCGTGCCCGGCGGCGTGGTGACGGGGGTCGAGGCGCTGGTGCGCTGGCGGCACCCCGAGCGCGGCCTGGTGCCGCCGGACGAGTTCATCCCGCTGGCCGAGACGAGCGGGCTGATGCACCGGCTCACCGCGTGCGTCGTGGACCAGGCGCTGGCGCAGGCCGCGCGCTGGCGCGCCGAGGGCATGGAGATCCCGGTCGCCGTCAACGTCTCGGCCCGGGACCTGCACGGCACCGAGCTGGTGAGCACCGTCGAGCGCGGCCTGGCGCGGCACGGCCTGCCCCCCGAGGCGCTGCGCCTCGAGCTGACCGAGCGGGTGCTGATGGCCGACTCGTCGCGGGTCGCGCGAGACGTTGGCCGCGCTTGAGCGGCTCGACGTCTCGCTGTCCCTGGACGACTTCGGGACGGGCTACCACTCGATGGTCATGCTGACCCGGCTGCCGGTCTGCGAGATCAAGGTCGACCGCTCGTTCGTCGCCCGGATGCAGCACGCCGACGAGGACCTGTCCATCGTGCGCTCGATCATCGAGCTGGCCCACGCGCTCGGGCTGCACACCGTGGCCGAGGGCGTCGAGACCGAGGGGGAGTGGGCGAGCCTGCGCGGCCTGGGCTGCGACTCGGCCCAGGGCTACTACGTGGCCCGGCCGATGCCGGCCGAGCAGGCCACCGAGTGGCTGGCGGCCCAGGTCGCCCGCGCCGCTCGTCGTCGCCGACTGAGCCCCGTCGGGCGAGCCCGCGGGCCCGCCTAGACTGCCGCCCATGCCCTCCATCTCCCGTGACGAGGTCGCGCACCTCGCCCGGTTGGCCCGCATCGACCTGACGCCGGACCACCTGGACCACCTGGCCACCCAGTTGGACGTCATCTTGGGGTCGGTCGCCCAGGTCGCCGAGGTCGCCGCCGCCGACGTGCCCGCGACCTCGCACCCGATGCCGCTGGTCAACGTCTTCCGGGTGGACGAGGTGCGTCCCTCGCTGACCCCCGAGCAGGCGCTGTCCAGCGCCCCGGCGGTCGAAGACCAGCGCTTCCGGGTGCCGCAGATCCTCGGGGACGACGCATGAGCGCGAGCGGATCGGACCTCATCCACCGCACCGCCGCCGGGCTCGCCGACAGCCTGGCCGCCGGCGAGGTCTCCGCGGTGGAGGTCGCCGAGGCCCACCTGGACCGCATCGACGCCGTCGACGGCCGCGTGCACGCGTTCCTGCACGTCGACCGCGAGGGCGCGTTGGCGGCGGCGCAGGCGGTCGACGCCCGGCGCGCGGCGGGCGAGCCGCTCGGCCCGCTGGCCGGCGTGCCGCTCGCGCTCAAGGACGTCCTGACGATGCGGGGCGTGCCGACGACCTGCGGCTCGCGCATCCTCGAGGGCTGGCGGCCGGCGTACGACGCCACGGTGACCCGCCGGCTCAAGGACGCCGGCGTGGTCATCCTCGGCAAGACCAACATGGACGAGTTCGCGATGGGCTCCTCCACCGAGCACTCCGCGTACGGCCCCACCCGCAACCCCTGGGACCTCGACCGGATCCCCGGCGGGTCCGGCGGCGGCTCGGCGGCGGCGATCGCCGCGTACGAGGCGCCGCTCGCGATCGGCACCGACACCGGCGGCTCGATCCGCCAGCCGGCCGCCGTCACCGGCACCGTCGGGCGTGAAGCCGACGTACGGCGGCGTGTCGCGCTACGGCCTGGTGGCCCTCGCCTCGTCGCTCGACCAGGCCGGCCCCTGCGCGCGCACCGTGCTCGACGCCGCCCTGCTGCACAGCGTGATCGGCGGGCACGACCCGCTCGACTCGACCTCGCTCGACGTCCCCGTGCCGCCGGTGGTCGAGGCCGCCCGGCAGGCCGACGTCAAGGGCCTGCGGATCGCGCGTCGTCACCGAGCTCGGCGGCGAGGGCTACCAGCCGGGGGTGCGCCAGCGCTTCGAGGAGTCGGTCGCCCTGCTCGAGGGGCTCGGCGCCGAGATCGTCGAGGTGTCCTGCCCGCACTTCCCGTACGCGCTGGCGGCGTACTACCTGATCCTGCCCAGCGAGGCGTCGAGCAACCTGGCCAAGTTCGACGGCATGCGCTTCGGCCTGCGCGTGGGCGACGACGGCGAGGCGGGTGTCGACGAGGTCATGTCGCGCACCCGGGCCGCGGGCTTCGGCGACGAGGTGGTGCGGCGCATCATGCTCGGCACCTACGCGCTGTCGGCCGGCTACTACGACGCGTTCTACGGCCAGGCGCAGAAGGTGCGCACGCTGATCCAGCGCGACTTCGCCGCGGCGTTCGAGACCGCCGACGTGCTGATCTCGCCGACCGCGCCGACCACCGCGTTCCGGCTCGGCGAGAAGCTCGACGACCCGCTGGCGATGTACCTCAACGACGTCGCCACCATCCCGGCCAACCTGGCCGGGACCCCGGGCATGTCGCTGCCGGTGGGGCTCGCCCCCGAGGACGGCCTGCCGGTCGGCCTGCAGATCATGGCCCCGGCGATGGCCGACGACCGGCTCTACCGGGTCGGCGCCGCGCTGGAGGCCGCGCTCGCGGACCGCTGGGGCGGCCCGCTGCTGAAGGAGGCCGCGTCGCTGTGACCGCCGTCGCTGGGACCGCCGCCGGCCCGTCCGCGCTGATGCCGTACGACGAGGCCGTCGCCGCGTACGACCCCGTCCTCGGCCTCGAGGTGCACGTCGAGCTCGGCACCGCCTCGAAGATGTTCTGCGGCTGCGCCACGGAGTTCGGCGCGCCGCCCAACTCGCAGACCTGCCCGACCTGCCTGGGGCTGCCGGGCTCGCTGCCCGCGCTCAACCGCACGGCGGTGGAGTCGGCGATGCGGATCGGGCTGGCGCTGAACTGCCAGATCGCCGAGTGGTGCCGCTTCGCGCGGAAGAACTACTTCTACCCGGACATGCCGAAGAACTTCCAGACGTCGCAGTACGACGAGCCGATCTGCTTCGACGGCTGGCTCGACATCGACGTCGAGACCGACGAGGGCGTCCTGCCGTTCCGGATCGAGATCGAGCGCGCCCACATGGAGGAGGACACCGGCAAGACGTCGCACCTGGGCGGCGCCACCGGTCGCATCCACGGCGCCGACTACTCCCTCGTCGACTACAACCGCGCCGGCATCCCGCTCATCGAGATCGTCACCAAGCCGGTCGCGGGGGCGGGGCGGCACGCCCCGGAGGTGGCCAAGGCGTACGTCACGGCGCTGCGCGACCTGCTGCGCTCGCTGGGCGTCAGCGACGTGAAGATGGAGCAGGGCTCGCTGCGCTGCGACGTCAACCTGTCGCTGCGCCCGTCGCCCGAGGCGCCCCTGGGCACCCGCTCGGAGACGAAGAACGTCAACTCGCTGCGGTCGGTGGAGCGCGCGGTGCGCTACGAGATCGGCCGCCAGGCGGCGCTCCTCGGCGGCGGCGGAGCGGTCGTCCAGGAGACCCGCCACTGGCATGAGGACACCGGGCTCACCACGCCCGGGCCGCAGCAAGGAGGAGGCCGAGGACTACCGGTACTTCCCGGAGCCCGACCTGGTGCCGATCGCCCCGTCGCGGGAGTGGGTCGACGAGCTGCGCGCGACGCTGCCCGAGCTGCCCGCGCGAGCGCCGCCGCCGGCTGCAGGCCGAGTGGGAGCTGTCGGACTTCGAGATGCAGTCGGTGCTCAACGCCGGCGCCGTGGACGTCATCGCGGCGACGATCGCCGCCGGCGGCTCGGTCGCCGGCGCCCGCAAGTGGTGGATGGGCGAGCTCGCCCGGGTCGCCAACGAGCGCGGGGTCGAGCTGGCCGAGCTGCCGGTCACCGCCGCCGACGTCGCCCGGGTCGAGGCGCTGGTCGCCGACGGCCAGGTCAACGACAAGCTCGCCCGCCAGGTGCTCGAGGGGGTGCTGGCCGGGGAGGGCTCGCCCGACGACGTGGTGGCCGCCCGCGGGCTCGCTGTGGTCTCGGACGACTCCGCGCTCGGCGCGGCCGTCGACGCCGCCATCGCGGCCGACCCCGACGCGGCCCAGAAGATCCGCGACGGCAAGGTCGCCGCCGCCGGCGCCCTCGTCGGGGCCGTGATGAAGGCGACCCGCGGCTCCGCCGACGCCGCCCGCGTCCGCGAGCTCATCCTCGACCGGCTGCGCTCGATCTCGCGCGGCTGATGCGGGCGCGCACGGTTGCGGTTGACGCTGCGTCAACCCGTACCGTCACCGGCATGGACGCGCGGAGCCTGGATGCGGTCGCCTCCGACGGTGACCGCGATGCCGATGCCCTCGACATCGCCGCCCTGGCGCGCGCCTCGGGTGTGAGCAGCCGGGCGCTGCGCCACTACGACGCGATCGGCCTGCTGAGGCCGTCGGCGACCCGGGCCGACGGACGCCGGCGGTACGGCCGGACCGAGGTGCTGCGGCTGCAGCGGATCCTCATCCTGCGCTCGCTGGGCCTAGGGCTCGACGCGATCGGCGCCGTCCTGGCCGCCGAGGTGGACGAGGCCGCCGCGCTGCGCGAGCACCGCGCGCGGTTGCGGACCGAGCGCCTGCGGCTCGACGCCCTGCTCGCCACCGTGGACCGCACGATCGACCATCTGGAGAAGGGGACCCCCATGAGCACCGAGGACGTCTTCGCGGGCCTGCCCGGCTACGACGACGAGCAGCAGCGGGAGTACGAGCGCGAGGCCGCCGAGCGCTGGGGCCAGGACGCGGTGGACGCCTCCCGGGCCCGGATCAGCGGCTGGACGAAGGAGGACGCCGCCGCCTCGATGGAGGAGCACGCCGCCCTCAGCCGCGACCTGGCCGGCCTGATGGCCGAGGGGGCATCCGTCGAGGACCCCCGCGTGCAGGCTGTGGTCGCCCGCCACCACGCCTGGGTCAGCCAGTTCTGGACGCCGGACGCCGACGCGTACGAGGGGCTGGGCCGGATGTACGTCGACGACGAGCGCTTCGCCGCGACGTACGACGCCTTCGCGCCCGGGCTGGCGGTCTTCCTGCGCGACGCAATCGCGGTCTACGCCGTCGAGCGCCGGCCTGACCGCTCAGCCCAGCCGCACCTCGGCCACCCGGTCGTCGCCGGCGCGCGGGTCGCCGCGGCCGTCGGTGTTGGAGGTCGTGACCCACAGGCCGCCGCCGGGGGCGGCCAGGACGCCGCGGACCCGGCCGAGCTCGCCCTCGAGGAAGGCGCGGGGCTGCCCGGCCTGCGGTCCGGCCAGCGGGACCTGCCAGAGCCGCTGGCCGCGCAGCGCGCCGAGGTACGCCACGTCGGCGACGATCGCCAGCCCGCTGGGCGAGGCCTCCGAGGTCGGCCACGAGGCGTACGGGTCGACGTAGGTCGGCGCCCCGCCCGGGCCCTCGACGACCGGCCAGCCGTAGTTGCCGCCGCGCTCGATCCGGTTGAGCTCGTCGCGGCCCCTCGCCCCGAACTCCGAGGCCCACAGCTGCCCGGTCGAGTCGAAGGCCAGGCCCTGGACGTTGCGGTGCCCGTACGACCAGACCGGGGAGCCGGGGAAGGGGTTGTCGGCCGGGCACCGACCCGTCCGGGGTCACCCGCAGGATCTTGCCGCCGAGCGAGCCGAGGTCCTGGGCGAGCTCGGGCATCCCCTCCTCGCCGGTGGAGATCCACAGCAGGCCGCCGGGCCCGAACGCCAGCTGCCCGCCGTTGTGGATCGCGCCCTTGGGGATGCCCGCAAGGACGACCTGCGGCGGGCCGAGGGAGCCGCCCTCCGGCCATGGCATCCGCACGACCCGGTTGTCACGGGCGGCGGTGAGGTAGGCGTAGACGAGCCGGTCCTGGGCGAAGGAGGGGGCGACGGCCAGACCGAGCAGGCCCCCCTCGCCCTCGGCGACGACCCCGGGGACGTCGCCCACCGCGACCGGCGCCGAGCCGGGACGCACCTGCAGCACGCGTCCGGTGGGCCGCTCGGAGACCAGCGCCGAGCCGTCCGGCAGCAGGGCCAGCCCCCAGGGCACCTGCAGGCCGTCGGCCACCGTGGGGCCGAGGTCGGCCGCGGGCAGCGGATCGGGCACGACAGCGGCCGGGGTGGGGGTCGCTGACGGCGTCGCGGACGAGGCGCGCGGGTCGGCGAGGCGGCGGGGGGCGACGACTCGGCGTGGCGGACTCCTGCGCGGAGCAGGCGGCGAGCGCCAGGGCCGTCAGGGCGATCGCGCACGCGGTCCGCCGGGCGGTTGGTGGACATCGCCTCCAGTGTGTCCCGGCCCTCGCCGGGCCGCCCGTTAGGGTCCCGGTCGTGACCCACGCCTGGCTGCCCTTCGACGCCGACGAGCTCGGCGGCCTCCCGGCCGGGATGACCGCCGACCGCTACGACGGCGGCGCCGAGCCCCCCGGGATCGAGCGCGTGGAGGTGTACGTCCCGCCGTACATGGCGCCTGAGCACACCCTCGCGGTGATGGCCCGGATGCCGGCGTTGCGCGTGGTGCAGACGCTGACCGCCGGGGTCGACAACGTGTGGCCGCACCTGCCCGCGGGTGCGCTGCTCTGCAACGCGCGCGGGGTGCACGACGCCTCGACCGCCGAGCTGGTGGTCGGCCTGATGATCGCCTCGCTGCGGCGGATCCCGGAGTTCGTCCGCGCGCAGGAGTCCGGGACCTGGGCGTACGGCCGCTACGACGCGCTGGCGGACAAGCGGGTGCTCATCGTCGGGTACGGGTCGGTGGGGGAGGCCATCGAGCGGCGGCTGGCCGGCTTCGAGGTCGAGGTGGTGCGGGTGGCGCGCAGCCCCCGCCCGGGTCCGCCGGCGGTCGAGGGATTCGACCGGCTCCACGACCTGCTGCCCGACGCCGACGTGGTCGTGCTGATCTGCCCGCTGACCGACGAGACGCGGGGGCTCGTCGACGCCGCCTTCCTCGCCCGGATGCGCGACGGCGCGCTCCTGGTGAACGCCGCCCGCGGCCCCGTCGTGGTCACCGCCGACCTGCTCGCCGCGCTGGAGTCGGGTCGGCTGCGGGCCGCGCTCGACGTGACCGACCCCGAGCCGCTGCCGGCCGACCACCCGCTCTGGCGGGCCCCGAACACCCTGATCAGCCCGCATGTCGGAGGCAACACCACCGCCTTCCTGCCGCGGGCCCGGCGGCTCGTCGCGGAGCAGCTGGCCCGGCTGGCGGCGGGGGAGGAGCCGCTGAACGTCGTGCCGCGCCCGCTTGGGTAGCGTTCAGGGCATGACCGCTGAGCCCCAGACCGCCGAGCCGCAGACCCCCGACATCAAGCCGCGCAGCCGCGACGTCACCGACGGCCTCGAGCGGGCCGCCGCGCGCGGCATGCTCCGCGCGGTCGGCATGGGCGACGACGACTGGGACAAGCCGCAGATCGGCGTCGCCAGCTCGTGGAACGAGATCACCCCCTGCAACCTCTCGCTGGACCGGCTCGCCAAGGCGGCCAAGGAGGGCGTGCACGCCGGCGGCGGCTACCCGCTGGAGTTCGGCACGATCTCGGTCTCCGACGGCATCTCGATGGGCCACGAGGGCATGCACTTCTCGCTGGTCTCCCGCGAGGTCATCGCCGACTCCGTCGAGACGGTCATGCAGGCCGAGCGGCTCGACGGCTCCGTGCTGCTGGCCGGCTGCGACAAGTCGCTGCCCGGCATGCTGATGGCCGCCGCCCGGCTCGACCTCGCCAGCGGTCTTCCTCTACGCCGGCTCGATCGCTGCCCGGCCGGGTCTGGGCGGACCAAGGACGTCACGATCATCGACGCGTTCGAGGCCGTCGGCGCCTGCGCCGCGCGGGCAGATCACCCGCGACGAGCGTCGACGCGCATCGAGCGGGCGATCTGCCCGGGCGAGGGCGCCTGCGGCGGCATGTACACCGCCAACACGATGGCCAGCGGTCGCCGAGGCGCTCGGCATGTCGCTGCCCGGCTCCGCCGCCCCGCCCGCCGTCGACCGCCGCCGCGACGACTTCGCGCACCGCTCCGGCGAGGCCGTCGTCGAGCTGCTGCGCCAGGGCATCACCGCGCGCGACATCATGACGCAAGGAGGCGTTCGAGAACGCCATCGCCGTCGTGATGGCCGCTCGGCGGCTCGACCAACGCCGTGCTGCACCTGCTCGCGATCGCCCGCGAGGCCGAGGTCGAGCTGACGCTCGACGACTTCAACCGGATCGGCGACAAGGTGCCGCACCTGGCCGACCTCAAGCCGTTCGGCCGGTACGTGATGAACGACGTCGACCGCATCGGCGGCGTGCCCGGTCGTCATGAAGGCGCTGCTCGACGCCGGCCTGCTGCACGGCGACTGCCTCACCGTCACCGGCAAGACGATGGCCGAGAACCTCGCCGACGATCGACCCGCCCGACCTGGACGGCGAGATCATCCGCGCGCTGGCCGACGCCGATCCACGCGACCGGCGGCCTCACGATCCTGCAAGGGTCGCTGGCGCCCGAGGGCGCCGTCGTGAAGACCGCCGGCTTCGACGCCGACGTCTTCGAGGGCACCGCCCGGGTGTTCGACCGCGAGCGGGCCGCGATGGACGCCCTCGAGGCCGACGAGATCGTCGCAGCCGGCGACGTCGTCGTCATCCGCTACGAGGGCCCCAAGGGCGGCCCCGGCATGCGCGAGATGCTCGCGATCACCGGCGCCATCAAGGGCGCCGGGCCTCGGCAAGGACGTGCTGCTGCTCACCGACGGCCGCTTCTCCGGCGGCACGACCGGCCTGTGCATCGGCCACGTCGCGCCCGAGGCCGTCGACGGCGGTCCGATCGCCTTCGTGCGCGACGGCGACCGGATCCGGCGTCGACATCGCAGCGCGCACCCTCGACCTGCTGGTCGACGAGGCCGAGCTGGCCGCGCGCCGTGACGGCTGGGAGCCGCTGCCGCCGCGCTACACCCGCGGCGTCCTGGCCAAGTACGCCAAGCTCGTGCACTCCGCCGCCGAGGGCGCCGTCTGCGGCTAGCGCGGGCCGAGATCTCGTCCACATCGCGAGACGGCGGTCTCGGCGGGTTGACGGCGTACCCTGGGGGAGGCGACAGTACGGACATGCGCACGCGTCGGATCCTCGTAGTCGGCGAGCGCGTGGCCTAAGCCCACCGGCTGGCCGCGCGCGCCCCTCGCTTGCCCTGCTGGGCCGAGGGGTTTTTTCACGCCCCGAGCGCCCCGACCCCCGCATGACGAAGGACACCGCAGATGAGCGAGCAGATCACCGGAGCCCAGTCGCTGGTGCGCGCCCTGGAGCACGCCGGGGCCGAGACGTCTTCGGCATCCCGGGCGGCGCGATCCTCCCGGCCTACGACCCGCTGATGGACTCCACCAAGGTCCGCCACATCCTGGTCCGCCACGAGCAGGGCGCCGGGCACGCCGCCGAGGGCTACGCGCTGGCCACCGGACGGTCGGCGTCTGCATGGCGACCTCGCGGCCCGGGCGCGACCAACCTGGTCACCGCCGATCGCCGACGCCTACATGGACTCGGTGCCGATGGTGGCGATCACCGGCCAGGTGCCCAGCGCCGTCGATCGGCACCGACGCCTTCCAGGAGGCCGACATCCGCGGCATCACGATGCCGATCACCAAGCACAACTTCCTGGTCACCGACCCCGACGAGATCCCGCGGACGATCGCCGAGGCGTTCCACATCGCCTCGACCGGCCGCCCGGGCCCGGTGCTGGTCGACATCGCCAAGGACGCGCTGCAGGCGACAGACCGCCGTTCGAGCTGGCCGACCGAGATCGACCTGCCCGGCTACCGCCCGGTGACCCGCCCGCACGGCAAGCAGATCCGCGAGGCCGCCCGGCTGATCGTCGAGGCGCCGGCGGCCGGTGCTCTACGTCGGCGGCGGCGTGCATCGCGCGCCGGCGCGTCCGGCGAGCTGCTGCGCGCTCGCCGAGCTCACCGGCATCCCGGTCGTCACCACGCTGATGGCGCGCGGCGCGTTCCCCGACAGCCACCCGCAGCACCTCGGCATGCCCGGCATGCACGGCACCGTCGCCGCGGTCGGCGCCGCTGCAGAAGTCCGACCTGATCATCGCGCTCGGCGCCCGCTTCGACGACCGGGTCACCGGCAAGCTGGACGACGTTCGCCCCGGACGCCAAGGTCATCCACGCCGACATCGACCCGGCCGAGATCGGCAAGAACCGCGCCGCCGACGTGCCGATCGTGGGCGACGCCAAGGAGGTCATCGCCGACCTGATCGCCGCGCTCCAGGCCGAGCACGAGGCCGGCCGCGCCGGCGACTACGACGGCTGGTGGGCACCGCTCGACCAGCTGCGCGACCACGTACCCGCTCGGCTACGACGACGCCCGACGGACGGCTCGCTCGCCCCGCAGTACGTCATCGAGCGGCTCGGCGCGCATCGCCGGGCCCGGAGGCGCATCTACGCCGCCGGCGTCGGCCAGCACCAGATGTGGGCCGCGCAGTTCATCAAGTACGAGCGCCCGGGCACCTGGCTCAACTCCGGCGGCGCTCGGCACGATGGGCTTCGCGGTGCCGGCCGCGATGGGCGCCAAGGTCGGCGCGCCCGGACGCCACCGTCTGGGCGATCGACGGCGACGGCTGCTTCCAGATGACCAACCAGGAGCTCGCCACCTGCGCGATCAACGACATCCCGATCAAGGTCGCGATCATCAACAACGCCAGCCTCGGCATGGTGCGGCAGTGGCAGACGCTGTTCTACGACGAGCGCTACTCCAACACCGACCTGCACACGCACGCGCGCATCCCCGACTTCGTCAAGCTCGCCGAGGCCTACGGCTGCGTCGGGCTGCGCTGCGAGACCGCCGAGCGACGTCGACGCCACCATCGAGAAGGCGATGGAGATCAACGACCGGCCCGGTCGTCATCGACTTCGTCGGTGCACCACGACGCGATGGTGTGGCCGATGGTCGCCGCCGGCACCAGCAACGACGACATCAAGTACGCGCGCGACATGGCGCCCGACTGGGACCGAGGAGGACTGACCGATGACGCCGCCACACCCTGTCCGTCCTGGTCGAGAACAAGCCCGGTGTCCTGGCCCGGATCGCGGGCCTGTTCGCCCGCCGCGGCTTCAACATCGACTCCCTCGCCGTCGGCCCGACCGAGCTACCCGGCGATCTCCCGGATGACGATCGTCGTCAACGTCGAGGAGCTCCCGCTCGAGCAGGTCACCAAGCAGCTGAACAAGCTGGTCAACGTGATCAAGATCGTCGAGCTCGACCCGGCCGCCTCGGTCCAGCGCGAGCTGCTCCTGGTCAAGGTGCGGGCCGACGTCGACACCGCGCTCGCAGGTGCTCGAGACCGTCCAGCTGTTCCGGGCCAAGGTCGTCGACGTCGCCCCCGACGCGGTGACCATCGAGGTCACCGGCGACCGCCGACAAGCTCGAGGCGCTGCTGCGGGTGCTCGAGCCGTTCGGCGATCCGCGAGCTCGTGCAGTCCGGGCATGGTCGCCATCGGCCGCGGGCCGCGCTCGATCACCGAGCGCGCCGTGCGCTCGACCGACCGCATCGCCTGACCGCCGACCCGCCTGCCCGGCGGCTGACCAGCGCGCCGGGCAGCATCACCGCTGATCAGCCCGCAGACCTGCACCCACGACCGAGGAGAACCAACCCGTGGCCGAGATGTTCTACGACGACGACGCCGACCTGTCGATCATCCAGGGCAAGCAAGGTCGCCGTCATCGGCTACGGCAGCCAGGGCCACGCCCACGCGCTGTCCCTGCGCGACTCCGGCGTCGACGTCCGCGTCGGCCTGCCCGAGGGCTCGAAGAGCCGCGCCAAGGCCGAGGCCGAGGGCCTGCGCGTCGTCACGCCGGCCGAGGCCGCGGCCGAGGCCGACGTCATCATGATCCTCGCGCCGGACCACGTCCAGCGCCAGCTCTACGCCGAGGCGATCGAGCCGCAACCTGGCCGACGGCGACGCGCTGTTCTTCGGCCACGGCTTCAACATCCGCTTCGGCTACATCAAGCCGCCGGCCGGCGTCGACGTCGTGCATGGTCGCCCCCAAGGGCCCCGGCCACCTGGTGCGCCGCGAGTTCGTCGACGGCCGCGGCGTCCCCGTGCTCGTCGCCGTCGAGCAGGACGCGTCCGGCGACGCCTGGGCGCTCGCGCTCGTCGTACGCCAAGGCGATCGGCGGCCTGCGCGCCGGCGGCATCAAGACCACCTTCACCGAGGAGACCGAGACCGACCTGTTCGGCGAGCAGGCCGTGCTCTGCGGCGGCGCCTCGCAGCTGGTGCAGTACGGCTTCGAGACGCTCATCGAGGCCGGCTACCAGCCCGAGGTCGCCTACTTCGAGTGCCTGCACGAGCTGAAGCTGATCGTCGACCTCATGTACGAGGGCGGCATCGCCAAGCAGCGCTGGTCGGTCTCCGACACCGCCGAGTACGGCGACTACGTCTCCGGCCCGCGGGTCATCGACCCGCACGTGAAGGAGAACATGAAGGCCGTCCTCGCCGACATCCAGAACGGCGCGTTCGCCGAGCGCTTCATCGACGACCAGGACGCCGGCGCGCCGGAGTTCAAGGCGCTGCGCGCGAAGGGCGAGCAGCACCCGATCGAGGACGACCGGCCGCGAGCTGCGCAAGCTGATGGCTGGGTCGAGTCCGGCGACGCCGACTACACCGAGGGCACCGCCGCCCGCTGACCGCCCAGCCCGCCCGAGTGTCCGCTGACGTGACGCCAGGGACACTCGGTCATGAGCTGCGGCGGTACCATGGCCGTGAGCCTCGCATATCGGAGGCGATCCGCCGCCTGAACTCGAGCCGCGAAGGTCTCCGCGTGACGTCGCGACCAAGCCTGTCGTCCTCATCGCCGAGGAGCTCTCCCCGGCCACCGTCGAGGCGCTCGGCCCGACTTCGAGATCCGGCACTGCGACGGCGCCGACCGCGCCGAGCTGCTGCCCGCGATCGCCGACGTCGACGCGATCCTCGTCCGCAGCGCCACCCAGGTCGACGCCGAGGCGCTGGCCGCGGCGCAAGCGGCTCAAGGTGGTCGCCCGCGCCGGCGTCGGCCTGGACAACGTCGACGTCCAGGCCGCCACCCAGGCCGGCGTGATGGTGGTCAACGCCCCGCACGTCCAACATCGTCTCAGCGCCGCCGAGCTCGCCGTCGCGCTGCTGCTGGCCAGCGCCCGCAACATCGCCCCGGCCAACGCCGCGCTGAAGGACGGCGAGTGGAAGCGCTCGAAGTACACCGGCGTCGAGCTGCTACGACAAGACCGTCGGCGTCGTCGGCCTCGGCCGGATCGGCGTCCTGGTCGCGCAGCGGCTGTCGGCGTTCGGCATGAAGGTGATCGCCTACGACCCGTACGTGCAGCCGGCCCGCGCCGCGCAGATCGGCGTCGCGCTGGTCGACGCTCGACGAGCTGCTCGCCGAGTCGCGACTTCATCACCGTGCACCTGCCCAAGACGCCCGAGACGCGTCGGGCTGATCGGCGACGAGGAGCTGCGCAAGGTCAAGCCGACGCGTGCACATCGTCAACGCCGCCCGCGGCGGGATCGTCGACGAGGAGGCGCTCGCAGTCGGCGCTCGCCGACGGCCGGGTCGCCGGCGCCGGCGTCGACGTGTTCGCCAAGGAGCCGTGCACCGACTGCCCGCTCTTCGAGCTTCGAGCAGGTCGTCGCCACCCCGCACCTCGGGGCGTCGCACCGACGAGGCCCAGGAGAAGGCCGGCATCGCGGTCGCCCGGTCGGTGCGGCTGGCGCTGGCCGGCGAGCTCGTCCCGGACGCCGTCAACGTCCAGGGCGGCGTGATCGCCGAGGACGTCCGGCCCGGGCATCCCGCTGGCCGAGAAGCTCGGCCGCATCTTCACCGCGCTGGCCGGCGGAGCTGCCGCAGCGGCTCGACGTCGAGGTCCGCGGCGAGATCGCCGCCGACGACGTCAAGGTGCTCGAGCTCGCCGCCCTCAAGGGCGTCTTCGCCGACGTCGTCGAGGAGCACGGTCTCGTACGTCAACGCGCCGCTGCTCGCCAAGGAGCGCGGCGTCGAGGTGGCCCTGCTCACCGAGCGCGGAGAGCCCCGACTACCGCAACCTGCTCACCGTCCGCGGCACGCTGGCCGACGGCGACGTGGTGTCGGTCTCCGGCACGCTCGTCGGCGTCAAGCGAGTCGAGAAGATCGTCGAGGTCGACGGCTTCGACGTCGACCTCAGCCCGACCGACGCACCTGGCGTTCTTCCGCTACGAGGACCGGCCGGGCGTGGTCGGCACGGTCGGGCGGCATCCTCGGCGACGCCGGGGTCAACATCGCCGGCATGCAGGTCAGCCGCGACACCCGGGGCGGCCACGCCCTGATGGTCGACTCACGGTCGACACCGCCGTGCCGCACGAGGTGCTCGGCCGAGATCGCCGCGGCGATCGGCGCCCAGCGCGCCCGCCACGTGGACCTCGACTCATGAGCGCGGCCTCCGCTGCGCCTGCGCCGTCATCCCCGGCGACGGCATCGGCACCGAGGTGGTCGCCGAGGGCCTCACCGTGCTGCGCGCGGCCCTGGGCGACTCGACGTCGCCTCGAGACCACCGACTACGACCTCGGCGCGCGGCGCTACCACGCCACCGGCGAGGTGCTGCCCGACTCGGTGCTCGACGAGCTGCGCGGGCACGACGCGATCCTGCTCGGCGCGGTGGGCGACCCCAGCGTCCCGCCCGGCGTGCTCGAGCGCGGGCTGCTGCTCAAGCTGCGCTTCGAGCTCGACCACCACGTCAACCTGCGTCCGGTGAAGCTCTACCCGGGCGTCGCCACCCCGATCGCCGCCGGCTCGCCGGAGACGATCGACATGGTCGTCGTCCGCGAGGGCACCGAGGGCCCGTACGCCGGCTCCGGCGGGCGTCCTGCGCCAGGGCACCCCGCACGAGGTCGCCACCGAGGAGAGCCTCAACACCGCGTACGGCGTCGAGCGGGTCGTGCGGTACGCGTTCGCAGCGCGCCCAGGCGCGCCCGCGCAAGCTGCTCACCCTGGTGCACAAGACCAACGTGCTCGTCCACGCCGGCGGGCTGTGGCAGCGCATCGTCGACGAGGTCGCGGGCGACTACCCCGACGTCACCGTGGAGTACCTCCACGTCGACGCCGCCTCGATGTTCCTGGTCACCGACCCCGCAGCGCTTCGACGTCGTCGTCACCGACAACCTCTTCGGCGACATCCTCACCGACCTCGGCGCGGCCATCGCCGGCGGCATCGGGCTCGCCGCTCGCGGCAACCTCGACCCCAGCAGGGCCAACCCGAGCATGTTCGAGCCGGTCCACGGCTCGGCGCCCGACATCGCCGGCCAGGGCAAGGCCGACCCCACGGCCACCGTGCTGTCGGTGGCGATGCTGCTCGACCACCTCGGCTTCGCCGCCGAGGCCGGCCGCGTCGAGGCGGCCGTCGCCGCCGACCTCGCGGAGCGCGGCGGGCCTGGGCCAGCGGTCGACCGCGCGAGATCGGCGCGGCGCTCGCCGCCCGCGGTAGCCGGCTGACCCGATTCCGCCGGCCCGCCCGACCCCCGAGAGTAGGTTCTGCTCCCATGACCGACCAGCAGCCCGCCGACCTGCCCGGGATCGCGCTGCGGCCCAAGGAGTCGCCGCTCGCCGAGGCCGAGCGCGAGGCGATCCTCGCCGACCCCGGGTTTCGGGCGGCACTTCACCGACCACATGGTGACGATCCGCTGGAGCGCCGGCCGCGGCTGGCACGACGCCGCAGCTCGTGCCCGTACGGGCCGATCGCGCTCGACCCGGCGACGATGGCGCTGCACTACGGCCAGGAGATCTTCGAGGGGCTCAAGGCCTACCACCAGGCGGACGGGTCGATCGCGACCTTCCGGCCCGATGGAGAACGCCGCACCGCTTCCAGCGCTCGGCGCGCCGGCTCGCGATGGCCGAGCTGCCCGACGAGCTGTTCCTCGGCTCGATCGAGGCGCTGGTGCAGGCCGACCAGGCGTGGGTGCCGCGCGGCGCCGAGCGATCGCTCTACCTGCGGCCGTTCATGGTCGCCACCGAGGTGGGCCTCGGCGTGCGGCCGGCCAACGAGTACCTCTTCATGCTGATCGCCTCGCCGGCGGGCGCGTACTTCCCGCGGCGGCGTCATGCCGGTGACGGTGTGGCTGTCCGAGGAGTACACCCGCGCGGCGCCCGGCGGCACCGGCGAGGCCAAGTGCGCCGGCAACTACGCGGCCTCGCTGATCGCCCAGGCCCAGGCCTCGGCCCAGGGGTGCGACCAGGTGGTGTGGCTCGACGCGGTCGAGCACCGCTGGGTCGAGGAGATGGGCGGCATGAACCTCTGCTTCGTCCGCGGCTCCGGAGCTGACGCGGTCGTGATGACGCCGGAGCTCACCGGCACGCTCCTGCCGGGCGTCACCCGCGACTCGCTGCTGCAGGTCGCCGCCGACCTCGGCCTCGGCGCCGAGACGGGCCGGCTGTCCACCGACGAGTGGCACGACGGGTGCGCCTCGGGCGAGATCACCGAGGTCTTCGCGTGCGGCACGGCGGCGGTGATCACCCCGGTCGGGCGCGGTGAAGTCCGACCCGGCGCTCCTGGGCGATCGGCGACGGCCAGACCGGACCGGTGACCGCCCGCCTGCGCAAGGCGTTGCTGGACATCCAGACCGGAGCCGGACCGGACACCGCACGGGTGGATGCACACGCTGGTGCCCGCGTCGTAGCGGCGTGGGTCAGCCCGGCGGCGCGGCCGGCGAGGTCGGGCGGGGCTGGTCGGCGGTCTCGGTCGGTCGCGGTCTCGGTGGGCGACGGCGTGGCGGTCTCGGTCGCCGAGGGTGTCGCGCTGGCCGTCGGGGTCGACGACGCCGTGGGCGTGGCTGAGGTCGCGGGGGTCGCGGGCGACGTGGGGGACTGCGCGGCGCGCGGTGAGCTGGCGGCGCCGATGGGCGCGTCGAGGAGGTGCCCGGGGACCCGACTCCCGGCCACGCCGACGGCACCGGCTGGCGGGTCACCCGGCGGGACGGGTCGAGCGGCGAGCAGGCGAAGACCGCGTCGGCCGACCGCCTGAGCCCGGCCGGTCATCCCGGCGAGGGTGCCGTGCACCCCGTCGCCGACGAGCCAGTCGGGGTGCCGCCTCACCAGCGCCGCCCAGTCGACGACGGCGAGGTTGGCGCGATCCTTGTCGAGGGTCGACAGGGCGCGGTTGAAGGGCTCGGGGTCGCCGCCGCGGCTCTTCGGCCGCGCGATCGTCAGCCAGACCACGCAGCGATCGGGCCCGGCCACCGTGAGCACGCGTTCGACCTCGCGCCGCCAGGTGGCCAGCGTGTCGACGGAGTCGTTGGTGCCCGCGCTGACCACCAGCACCGGCGGGCAGCGCCGAGCCCTTGGCCCGACGCTCCAGCTGCGTGCGGGCCCAGGTCGTGCTGCTGCCGACCTGGGCGACGTACTCGATCCGCCGGTCGGTCAACCGGGACGCGAGGTACGGGTAGAGGCCGAGCGCGAGGCTGTCGCCGAGGACGAGCACCGGCGCCGCGGCCGGCAGCATGGCGGGCAGGGGAGCCCCCTCGGTCGGGCCTCCCGCTGCGGGCCGTCGGCGTCGGCCGACTCGGCTGGCGCTCGGCTTGGCCGAAGCCGACGGGCCCGTCTGCTCGTCGGCGCCCACCGGCGACGCCGCGCACCCCGCGAGCAGCGGCGCGGCCAGGACCGCGGCGACCACGACCACGCAGGTGGCGGTTCGGCGGCAAGCGAGCGCGCCGGCGGCGAGTCCGCGCAGCAGGGGCATGCGCTCAGGGTACGGGGCGGGCCGCTCAGCCCAGGAACGACTGCACCCTGACCTGCACCTCCACCGGGTACTCCCCGGATCCGGGCGGCAGGCACCGGCACGTCGGTGCGCAGGTCCATCGAGTCGAACGCGAGGTACAGCTCCGGCGAGGCGCGACCCGCGCGCGCTCGTACGCCGCGGGCAGCGCCGCGGCGATCGGGCTGGCCCGGCAGGCGCGTCCCCAGCGGCGCGCCCTCGGGCGCGCCAGCCCAGCGCGATCAGGTCCGCCTCGATCCGGGCCAGCTGGGCGTCGAGGTCGGCCTCCGGTCCGATCACGATGGCCCGGCGCACCTCGCTGCACGCCAGGTCGAACGGATCGTCCCGCTTCCAGTTGTGCTCCCCGTGGTCGCAGCCCGACCGGCCGAAGATCCGCTCACCGGGGTCGCCCGGCGGCTCGGCCACCTCGGCCTGCGGGCCGATCCCGGGCAGCACGGCCTCGGCCAGCGCCTCCTGCAGGAGCGCGTCGGCGAGCGCAGCCCCCTCCTCGCGGGCCGCCACCACGTCGGGGTCGTCCTGCTGCGGCTTGTTGAAGTCGAACACCTCGTCCCAGCCCCCGTTGAGCTGGGCGGCCACGTTGGCCCCCACGAACAGCACGCCGAGCGCGACGACCGCGAGCGCCGCGCCCGCGCACCCGAACGCGCGGCGCCGAGACCAGGCCATGCGCGCAGGGTAGGGGCCGAGGGCCCCGTCGGGCGCGGCGGCTACACTCAACCCGTGCAGTTCTCGCGCGTCATTATCGACTAGCGCACCGGCGGACCCCGGGTCGACGACCCCCCGCCCGTGCGCCGACCTCTCGCCCTCCGCGAGGGGTCTTTTTCGTTGGACAGGAGCAGCAGATGCAGCCGCAGCCGACCCTCGCGACCCCCGAGGGCGACCGGTTCCACGTCTACGACACGACGCTGCGCGACGGCGCCCAGCAGGAGGGGCTCAACCTCTCCGTCGCCGACAAGCTGACGATCGCGCGCCACCTCGATGACCTGGGGGTGGGCTTCATCGAGGGGGGCTGGCCGGGGGCGAACCCGAAGGACACCGAGTTCTTCCAGCGGGCCCGCACCGAGCTCGACCTCAAGCACGCCACGCTGGCCGCCTTCGGGGCGACCCGCCGGCCCAACTCCGATGTGCGCACCGACCCGATCGTGGCCGGGCTCGTCGACAGCGGGGCCTCGGTGGTGACCGTGGTCGCGAAGTCCTACGACCGGCACGTCGAGCTCGCGCTGCGAACCACGCTGGACGAGAACCTCGCGATGGTCCGCGACACCGTGGCGTACCTGCGTTCCCTGGGCCGGCGGGTCTTCCTCGACGCCGAGCACTTCTTCGACGGCTACCACAGCAACCGCGCCTACGCCCTCGAGGTGGTCCGGGTCGCCGCCGAGGCGGGCGCCGACATCGTCGCGCTGTGCGACACCAACGGCGGGATGCTGCCCGATGAGATCGCCGACGTGGTCGGCGATGTCGCGACCACCTCCGCGCGCCTCGGCATCCACTGCCACGACGACACCGCGTGCGCGGTGGCCAACACGCTGGCCGCCGTCGAGGCTGGGGTCACCCACGTCCAGGGCACGGCGAACGGCTACGGCGAGCGCAGCGGCAACGCCAACCTCTTCAGCGTCGTCGCCAACCTCCAGCTGAAGCGCGACCGCCAGGTGCTGCCGGACGGCGCGCTGCGCGAGATGACCCGGATCGCCCACGCGATCTCGGAGGTCACCAACGTCACCCCAAACACCCACCAGCCGTACGTGGGGGTGTCGGCCTTCGCGCACAAGGCCGGGCTCCACGCCAGCGCGGTCAAGGTCGACCCGATGCTGTACCAGCACATCGACCCGGCCGAGGTCGGCAACGACATGCGCATGCTGGTGAGCGACATGGCCGGCCGCGCCAGCATCGAGCTCAAGGGCAAGGAGCTCGGGTACGACCTCGCGGGCGACCGCGAGACGCTCACCCACGTCGTCGAGAAGGTCAAGGACCTCGAGTCGAAGGGGTGGACCTTCGAGGCCGCCGACGCCTCGTTCGAGCTGCTGCTCGCCGACGAGCTCCAAGGAGGGCGGCCGAGGCACTTCACCGTCGAGTCCTGGCGGACCATCGTCGAGCAGCGCCCCGACGGCCAGGTCCAGGCGGAGGCGACGGTCAAGGTCCTCGCAGGCGGTGAGCGGATCGTCGCCACCGGCGAGGGCAACGGGCCGGTCAACGCCCTCGACAACGCGCTGCGCTCGGCGTTGAGCAAGACGTTCCCCGAGCTCGACCGACTGGAGCTCGTCGACTACAAGGTCCGCATCCTCGAGGGCAGCCAGGGCACCGGCGCGATCACGCGCGTGCTGGTCGAGACGAGCGACGGCACGACCTCCTGGGACACCGTCGGCGTGCACGAGAACGTCATCGCCGCCTCCTGGCTCGCGATCGAGGACGCGGTGGCGTACGGGTTGCTGCGCGCCGGCCGCTGATCGCCCGCCAACCGGCCCCGCAGCCCGCGGGTAGCCTGTCGCTGCCCCAGGAGTCCCGGCCCAAGGAGTGAAGACAGACGTGCGGATCTGCCGGTTCTCGGTGGCCGACCAGGTGGCCTTCGGGGTGATCGAGGGCCACGGGGACGCCCAGAGCGTGGTGGCGATGACCGCGCACCCGTTCGGCCCGTTCGAGCTGTCGACGGCGCGGTTCGCGCTGGGCGAGGTCCGGCTGCTGGCCCCCATCCTGCCCAGCAAGGTCGTGGGCATCGGCAAGAACTACGCCGACCACGCCCGCGAGATGGGCGCCGAGCCGCCGGCGGAGCCGGTGGTCTTCCTCAAGCCGTCGACGTCGGTGATCGGTCCCGGGGACGCGATCGCCCTGCCGTGGCAGTCCGCCGAGGTCCACCACGAGGCCGAGCTGGCGGTCGTCATCGGCCGACTGTGCCGCGAGGTGCCGCGCGAGCGGGCCGCCGACGTGATCCTCGGCTACACCTGCGCGAACGACGTCACCGCACGCGATCTGCAGCGCGCCGACGGGCAGTGGGCGCGCGCCAAGGGGTTCGACACGTTCTGCCCGCTCGGCCCCTGGATCGAGACCGACCTCGGCGCGCCCGACGCCCTCGACCTGGCCGTCGAGTGCCGCGTCGACGGCGCGCTGCGGCAGTCGGGTCGCACGAAGGACCTGATCACCAACGTGGCGGACCTGGTGGCGCACGTGAGCGCCTTCACCACGCTGCTGCCCGGCGACGTCATCCTCACCGGCACGCCGGCCGGGGTCGGCCCGCTCGCCGACGGCCAGACCGTCACGGTCGACATCGAAGGGATCGGAACCTTGTCCAACCGCGTGGTGTCCCGTGGCTGAGCCCGCGAGCGGGGTCCCCGCGCGGGCCTCGAACCCCGACGTGCGGGTGCGGTTCTGCCCGTCGCCGACCGGCAATCCCCACGTGGGGATGGTCCGCACCGCGCTGTTCAACTGGGCCTTCGCCCGCCACACCGGCGGCACGTTCGTCTTCCGGATCGAGGACACCGACAGCGCGCGCGACAGCGAGGAGAGCTACCGCGACCTGCTCGACGCGCTGAGCTGGCTCGGGCTCGACTGGGACGAGGGGCCCGAGGTCGGCGGCCCCCACGGGCCGTACCGGCAGAGCGAGCGACTGGAGATCTACGCCGACGTCGCCCGCCGCCTGGTCGAGCGGGGACACGCGTACCCGTGCTTCTGCACCCCCGAGGAGCTGGAGGCGCTGCGCGAGCAGCAGCGGGCGGCCGGGAAGGCGCCGGGCTACGACGGCCGCTGCCGGGCGCTGACGGCCGAGCAGGCGCAGGCGAAGCGCGAGGCCGGCCTGGAGTCGGTGATCCGGGTCAAGATGCCCGACGCAGCCGTCGAGTGGGACGACCTGGTGCGCGGGCCGATCCGCTTCGAGGCCGGCTCGGTCCTGGACTACGTCATCGTGCGCTCCAACGGCGAGCCGCTCTACACGCTGGTCAACCCCGTCGACGACGCGCTGATGGGCATCACCCACGTGCTGCGCGGCGAGGACCTGCTGTCGTCCACCCCGCGCCAGGTCGCGCTGTACGGCGCCCTGCAGGACCTCGGCCTGGCCGACGCCGTGCCGCGATTCGGGCACCTGCCGTACGTGATGGGGGAGGGCAACAAGAAGCTGTCCAAGCGCGACCCCCAGTCGTCGCTCAACGCCTACCGCGAGGGCGGCTTCGTCCCCGAGGGGCTGCTCAACTACCTGGCCCTGCTGGGCTGGTCGATCGCCGAGGACCGCGACATCTTCTCGATGGCCGAGATGGCCGAGGCGTTCGACATCACGCGGGTGAACCCGAACCCGGCGCGCTTCGACCTGAAGAAGTGCACGGCGATCAACGCCGACTGGATCCGCCGGCTCGAGCCGGCCGACCTGGCCGGCCGGCTGGAGGCGTTCCTGCAGGGGGCTGGCGTCCTGCCCGCCGAGCCGAGCGAGGATCAGCGCGCGCTCCTCGCCGCGGCGACGCCGCTCGTGCAGGAGCGGATGACGACGCTCGCCGAGGGGCCCGGGATGCTCGGCTTCCTCTTCGTCGACGGGCGCCGTCACGGTGGAGGACGACGCGCGGGCGGCGCTTCCCGCGGAGGCCGGCGAGGTGCTCGACGCGGCGGTCGGCCGCGCTGGAGCGGTCTGGACCCCTTCGACGCCGCCTCGATCGAGGCGGCGCTGCGCGCGGCCCTGGTCGACGGGCTGGGGCTCAAGCCCAAGGTCGCCTTCGGCCCGGTGCGCGTCGCGGTGACCGGCCGACGGGTGTCGCCCCCGCTGTTCGAGTCGATGGAGCTGCTCGGCGCGGAGACGTCGCTGGCCCGGCTGAGGGACCTGCGCGCCTCGCTGTGAGGGCGGCGGCGCGCGACCTGCGGTTTTGGGGGCGGGCGCGGGCCCGGCCTATACTCGTCCGGTCACGTGCGCGAAGGCGTGGCGTCCCATGGGGTATGGGGTAATTGGCAGCCCGGCTGATTCTGGTTCAGCTAGTCTAGGTTCGAGTCCTGGTACCCCAGCTTCCGGATTGGCCCGGGTCCGACCTGGTCGGGTACCGTTCCCATTCGTTCCAGCCGGTGCCCTCAGGCGTCGGGCTGGAGGTCGCGGCCCCGTTGTGTAGCGGCCTAGCACGCCGCCCTCTCAAGGCGGTAGCGCGGGTTCGAATCCCGTCGGGGCTACGCACGCTGAAGGCCCAGGTCGATCGACCTGGGCCTTCAGCATGTCGGCGCATCGGCATGTCGGCGCATCCCGCGTGGCGGCGAATGGGCTTGGCCGCTAGCCGCGCAGGGCCTGGGCCAGCTCGCGGAACTCCTCGACCAGGATCGCCATGTCGTCGGCTGTGTGCGCGAGCGAGACGAGCCACTGCTCGTCGAGCCCGGGCGGGGTGAGCACGCCGCGGTTGACACCCCACAGCCACGACAGCTCAGCCACGCCGAAGTCGGTGCGCTTGTAGTCGCGGTAGTTGCGCACCGGCGTCGCCGCCCAGGTGACCGCGCCCTTGACGCCGAAGCCGACCGTGTGGGCCGGCAGCTCGTGCTCGCGGATGATCGCGTTCATCTGCTCGAGAGAGCCGATGTTGAGCCGCTCGGCAGCCGACAGGGCCTCCGCGGTGGCGATCTCGTCGATGGCGACGGCCGCCGCCATCACGAGCGGGTTGCCGTTGTACGTGCCGAAGTGCGGTGAACGGCCGTCGGTCACGCAGGCCATCACGTCGCCGCGGCCGCCAAACGCCGCGAGGGGGAGTCCGCCGCCGATGCTCTTGGCGAGCGCCACCAGGTCGGGGGTGACGCCGAGCCGCTGCGAGGCGCCCTCATGCCCTGCGGTGAGGCCGGTCTTGACCTCGTCGAAGACCAGCAGCGCGCCGTGCTGGTCGCACAGTGCCCGCACGCCGGCCAGGTAGCCGGCGTCGGGCACGACGATGCCGATGTTCTCGAGCACCGGCTCCATGAAGACGCAGGCGACCTCCGAGCCGTGCTCGTCGAGGAGCCGACCAAGTCGGTCGAGGTCGTTGTAGGGCACCACGTGCACGGTGCCGGCCTCGACCTCGAAGGGCGTCACCGGCGTCGGCGCCTCCTCGGGCCCGGCCTCGGCGACGTCGGGCTTGACCGACACCTGCAGGGCGTCGTACCCGCCGTGGTAGCCGCCCTCGATCTTGATGATCGCCTTGCGCCCGGTGAAGGCGCGGGCCGTGCGCAGCGCGTACATCGTCGCCTCGGTGCCCGAGTTGGCGAAGCGCAGTTGATCGAGGTGGAAGCGGCGCTGGAAGCGCTCGGCGGCATCGGTGGCCGACGGCGAGGGGGTCACGAAGAGCGTGCCGGTCTCCAGCGCCCGGCCGACGGCGGCCACCACGGTGGGGTTGAGGTGCCCGGCGAGCATCGCGCCGAAACCCATGGACAGGTCGAGGACCTGGCGGCCGTCGACGTCGGTCAGCCACGCGCCCCGCGCGCTCGTGACGGCGACCGGGTATGGGTCCCAGTGCTGGAACGACGAGGGCACGCCCAGGGGCAGGACCCCGAGCGCCCGCTTGTGGTGCGACCCGGAGCCGGGGGTCGTGCGCTCGAAGCGCTCCCATTCCGTGGCCAGCAGCGCCGCGACGCGCGCGCGGTCCAGGGGGGTGGACGCGTCGGGCACGACGCGATAGGTGGCCGGGTCGTGCTCGGGCCACGGGGCTGTCGGGATGGCTTGGGCCGCGGTCTCAGTCACTGCGCTCCTCGGTGTTGCGGGGTCCGCCTCGTGGCGTCCCGGACGCCATTGTGCTGCGTCGCGGGCTAGGCCGGGCGGCGGATGACCTCGGTCAGGCGGTCGGCGGAGTCCGTCAGGCGAAGGCGCGGCCCGGCTCGATGTCGATGGTGGCGTGGTGGATGCCGTCGCGGTCGAGGATGGCGAGGTAGGGGTCGGGGTCGAACGAGTCCGCCGAGAGGACTCCTGCCCCCTGCCACACGCCCTCGGCGAGCAGCTCCATCGCGACGACCGGGTTGAAGCCGGCCTGCCAGGCCACGGGCTGCAGCCCGTGGCGGGCCATGGTGTCCTGTGCGTCGCACATCTGGTAGCTGAAGATCTCCCGCGGCTTGCCGTCTTTGAGACCGGTGACGTGCGTTCCCACGATCACCCGCCCGGTCATGTGGTCGCCGAGCGTGGCGGGATCCGGCACGAGCGCCGACACCACGTTGCGCGGCTTGACCAGCTGGCCGTCAACCTCGATCGGGTCGGTGCGGTCCAGGCCGATCGCGTGGAGCACCTTGAGCGCCCCGATGAACTCCTCCCCGAGTGCGTACTTGAAGGTCACGCGGCGCGCATCCAGCACGCGGGGGATCATCACGATGTCCTCGTGCTCCACGTGGACGCACTCCACGGGACCGATGCCCTCCGGGAAGATGAAGCGCTCCGGCTCCGCGAACGGCGGCAGGGTGAAGAAGCCTCGCTCCTTCTCCCACACGATGGGCGGGTTGAGGCACTCCTCGATCGTGGTCCAGATGGAGAAGACGGTGGCGAACGGGTAACCCTCGATGCGCAGGTCGCCGCCGGCACGGATGTTGATGTCGTGGATCTCGTCGAACAGGTGCTTGGCCGCGTGCGCCGCGAACACCTGGGCCAGACCGGGGCTGATGCCCTGCCCCACGAGCGCGAGCCGGCCGCGGTCGCGCCACGCGTCGTCCAGCGCGAACTGATCGTCGCCCAGCTTGACCCCAGGCTGGGAGTAGGGGTCGGTCGGGTGTGGGGTGGACAAGCTGAGCGCCATGTCCATGTAGTCCACACCCGCGGCGAGCGCGCCCCGGAACACGGGCATGACGAAACGCGGATCGACGGCGTTCATCACGAGGTCGACCTCATACGCTCGGGCGAGAGCCTCCACAGCGTCCGCATCCGACGCGTCGAGCTGCTCGACGGGATGGCTCGCGGGATCGCCGATCGAGTCCGCCACCTGGCGAACCCGATCGAGGTCATGGCCGGCGAGCACCATCTGCTCCAGCCACGGCCGCCCGGCGCTCAGGCGCGCGATGGCCTCACCGACGGTGCCGACTCCGACCAGCAGGACCTTCATGGAATCTCCGTTTCGTTGGTCGGCAGTTCTCGCCGAGGGCGCCGAGCGCCGGATGCCCGTGGCGGGCCGTCGGCTAACCGTAGGTGCGCATCCTCAGGCGTGCACCCCAGGAGGGCCATCGAGGAGTCTGGGTCGAACGCCAGCCCTCGGGCTGAGCGGTCTCGCTGTTCGAGCGTGGTGCAGCGGGACGGGTCGGTTGCCGCATCCAGGGCGGCGTCATCCGGTCACGAGCCCCCGCGGGCCTCTGCCGCTACGGTTGCGGGGTTGTCGTGGGCGACCAGGGAGTGCTGAGTGGACCGTTCGATCCTTCCGATACCGGACAAGCCGTACGCCGGCCCCGTCTTCGAGGACGCCAAGGACCCTCGGGCGGTGTTCGAACCGATCACCCCGGTGCGCCCGCCGCAGGGTGCGCCCAACGTGCTCGTGATCCTGCTCGACGACGTCGGCTTTGGGGCGGCGAGCGTCTTCGGGGGGCCCTGCCGTACTCCCACCGCCGAGCGACTGGCGGGCAATGGCTTGTCCTTCTCCCGGTTCCACACCACTGCGCTGTGCGCGCCCACTCGGCAGGCGTTGCTGACGGGGCGCAACCACCACGCGGTCGGGATGGGGGCGATCACCGAGATCGCCACCTCGGCCCCTGGGTACACGTCCGTCCGGCCGCAGTCGGCGGCCCCACTGGCAGAGGTGCTCCGCCTCAACGGCTTCGCGACGGCGCAGTTCGGCAAGTGCCACGAGGTGCCGGTGTGGCAGACCAGCCCGGTCGGTCCGTTCGACGCCTGGCCGACAGGCGGTGGCGGCTTCGAGCACTTCTTCGGCTTCCTCGGTGGTGAGACCAACCAGTACGCGCCCGCGCTCTACAGCGGCACGACCCCCATCGAGCAGGACGCGACCGCCGACGAGGGCTACCACTTCACCGAGGACATGACCGACCGCGCGATCGCCTGGGTCCGCCAGCACTCGGCGCTGACCCCCGACAAGCCCTTCTTCATGTACTACGCACCGGGCGCGACGCACGCTCCTCACCACGTGCCGCTGGAGTGGGCGGACAAGTACCGCGGCGAGTTCGACGACGGATGGGACGCGCTGCGGGAGCGGATCTTCGCCGAGCAGAAGCGTCGCGGGGTCGTTCCCGAAGAGGCTGAGCTCACGGCCCGCCATGACGAGATCCCGGCGTGGGACGACATGCCGCCCGAGCTGAAGCCCGTTCTGGCCCGCCAGATGGAGGTGTACGCAGGCTTCCTTGAGCACACCGACCACCACATCGGCCGGCTCGTTGACGCGCTCAACGCGTTGGGAACGCTCGACAACACCCTCGTCTTCTACGTCATCGGCGACAACGGGGCCTCGGCCGAGGGGCACATCAACGGCAGCTTCAACGAGTACCTCTTCTTCAACGGCGCCGCCGCGCTCGAGACGCCCGAGTTCATGGCCGCGCGCATCGACCAGTTCGGCACGGCCGAGGCGTACAACCACTTCTCGGTCGGGTGGGCGCACGCGATGGACACGCCGTACCAGTGGACCAAGCAGGTGGCGTCCCACTGGGGCGGCACGAGGAATGGGACCGTGGTCCACTGGCCGTCGGGTATCCAGTCGACCGGTGTCCGCCACCAGTTCCACCATGTGATCGACATCGCCCCGACCATCCTCGAGGTCGCGGGCATCCCGCACCCCGAGCGCGTCAACGGGGCGGAGCAGACCCCGCTGCACGGCGTGAGCATGAGGTACACGTTCGACGACGCCGAGGCTCCCGAGCGCCACACGACGCAGTACTTCGAGATCGGCGGCAACCGAGGCATCTACCACGAGGGCTGGACTGCGGTCACCAAGCACGCGACCCCGTGGATCGCGATGGCCGAGCTGCCGGCATTCGTCGACGACGTGTGGGAGCTGTACGCGCCGGATGACTGGACGCAGGCCAACAACCTCGCGGACCGCATGCCGGACAAGCTTCGGGAGCTCCAGGAGCTCTTCCTGGTGGAGGCGAGGAAGTACAACGTCCTTCCGCTGGACGACAGGCGTGTCGAGCGGTTCGACGCCACCATCGCCGGACGGCCGCAGCTCATCGCGGGCCGCAAGCAGATCCTCTACGGCGGCATGAGCAGGCTCACCGAGGCGACCGTCATCAACGTCAAGAACGTCTCGCACGCTGTCGCCGCCGACATCGAGGTGCCTGTCGGGGGCGCGTCGGGCGTCATCATCGCGCAGGGTGGGGCGTTCGGCGGATGGAGCCTGTACCTGCGCCACGACGGCGTCCCCGTGTACTGCTACAACCTCATGGGCCTGCAGGTCACGAAGATCGCCGGTGCGAAGGCCCTGACCGCTGGCAGCCACCGGGTCGTCATGTCCTTCGCGTACGACGGCGGGGGGCCGGCGCGCGGCGGAGACGTCGCGTTGGTCGTGGACGGGGAGACGGTGTCCGAGGGCAGGCTTGAGCGCACCGTGCCGCTCGTCTTCTCGCTCGACGAGACGTGCGACGTGGGGCGCGACGGGGGCCTGGCGGTGAGCGACGACTATCGCGCGGAGGACAGCGAGTTCACCGGCACGGTGCACACGGTGCTGATCGAGCTGGCCGACGGCGCCGCCGACTTCAACCACCTGATCGATCCCCAGCTGCGGCTGTCCTTGGCTCTGGCTCGCCAGTGAGGCGGGGGGACGGGCCCTGATGCACGGATGAGCGCGATGGACTCCATCCAGCGGTTTCGCCAGAGCCGCTGGTGGGCGCTGCTCCTGCGTCCGCTCCTCTTCCTGGTGGTGTCCTTCCTCGTCGCGAGGCTGCTCGTCTCGCTGGTGGGCTCCGTCGACTGGCAGCAGGTCGCGACCGCGCTCGGTCAGCTGGACTGGGCGCAGGCCCCGTCCTCCTCGCCGTGCTGCTCGTCAGGCAGGCGTTCAACTCGGTGCCCCTGGCGGTGTTCGTCCCCGGGCTGGGGTTCTGGCGCGGGTTCCAGAACGACCTCACGGCGAACCTGGTGGGCACCCTGTCACCACCGCCGAGCGACATCGTGGTCCGGGTCTCGATGTTCCGCTCCTGGGGCATCGCCCCGGCCGACGGCATGCCAGGCGTGACCCTCAACAGCCTCGCCTTCTACGTCATCCGCTTCGGCATCCCCATTCTCGGCGTCCTGGTGCTGATCGGCGAGGACCTGTCGGCGACGCAGGTCTGGTCGGCCGTGCTCTCGCTCGTGGTCGCCGCAGTGATCGTCGTGACGCTGATCCTGGTCTCCCGCGGCGAGCGCTTCGCCCGCATGATCGGGCGGCGGGCGGCGCTCATCGCCGCCCGCCTCCGCGACGACGCCGACGCCGACGCCTGGGCTGCGGCGGTGAGCGGCTTCCGGGCACGCATGTCCACCCGCCTCGTCCGCGGGCTCCCGCCGTCGCTCGCCGCGCTGGCCGCGATGGTCGTCACCGACGGCGTCATCGTCCTGCTCTGCCTGCGCCTCGTGGGCGTGGACGCGACGCTGCTGCCCCTGGCGATCGTCCTGGGCAGCTTCTTCATCTACTACCCGCTCACCGCGCTGCCCCTCGCCGGCCTGGGGGTGCTCGACGCCGCGCTCGTCGTCGCCTACACCGAGACGGCAGGGGTCGCGGCGAGCCGGAGATCGTGGCGGCGCTGGTCGTGTGGCGCGTCGTCACCCTCATCGGGACCCTCCTGCTCGGTGCGCTCTCGTTCGGCTGGTGGCGCTGGCGGACCGGGACGGGGAGGCTGCCCCCGGCCGACGTCCCCGCGGAGGACCGCACGTGACGCGCCTGAGGGTGCCGTCGCGCTGGACGGCAACGCTGCGGCACGACGCGCAGGCCGGCGTCGTCCTCGGGGTGCAGAGCGTCCCCGACGGGCTGGCCACCGGGCTGCTCGCGGGGCTGAGCCCCTTGAACGGCCTGTACGGCTACATGGTCGGCACGCTCGCCGGAGCCGCGGTGACGTCCTCGGCGTTCATGGTCGTGCAGGGCACCGGCGCGATGGCGATGGTCCTCGCCGACGTGCCGGGTCTGCATGGCGGTGACGATCAGGCTCAGGCGGTGGCCACCGTGGCGGTCCTGACCGGCATGGTGATGCTGCTGGCCGGGCTGCTGAAGCTCGGCTCGCTCCTGCGGTTCGTGTCGAACGCCGTGCTCGTCGGCTTCATGAACGCCGTCGGCGTCAACATCGTGCTCGGACAGGTCGCCAACCTCACCGGGTACGCCGCCCCCGGTGACAACCGGATCGTGCGCACGGTCAACACGATCCTCTCGCCGTCGAGCGTGGACTGGCCGAGTGTCGCGATCGGCCTTGCCACCGTCGCGCTCATCGTCGGCCTCGAGCGCACCCGGGTGGGATCGATCGGGCTGGTCGTCGCCGTGATCGCGACGTCGGCGTTCGCCGCGCTCCTCGGGTGGTCGAGCGTCGCGACGCTCGACGACCTCGGTGTGGTCCTCGAGGGACTGCCGCCGCTCACGATGCCGTCGCCCGCGCTCGTCCCGGAGCTCCTCCTCCCGGCGGTGTCGCTCGCCTTCGTCGGCCTGGTGCAGGGAGCCGGCATCTCCGCCATGCTACGGGAAGGCGGACGGCCAGCGAGCGGACGCGTCGCGGGACTTCATCGGCCAGGGAGTCGCCAACGCCGCGTGCGCGGTGACCGGCGGCATGCCCGTCGGCGGCTCCGCCTCGGCCTCCGCGATCAACGCGGCAGCCGGCGCCCGGACCCGTCTTGCGCCGATGATCGCCGCGCTGGTCATGGCGGTCGTCGTGGTGCTCTTCGGGCCGGCCGTGGGCTATCTCGCGATGCCCGCGCTCGCTGGTCTCCTGATCCTCGTCGGCGTGCGCACGATCAAGCCGGACGACATCGCGTCCGTGTGGAAGGCCGGCCTCGTGCAGCGCGCGGTGCTGCTCGTCACCTTCGTGCTCACGATGCTCGTGCCCCTTCAGTACGCGGTCGTGGTCGGAGTCGGGGTGTCGGTGGTGCTCCACGTCGTGCAGCAGTCCAACCGGGTGGTGGTGCGGCAACGCGTCACCTCCGCCTCGGGCGAGGTCGTCGAGGTCGATCCTGTGGCGGTCGTACCCGCCGGCCAGGTCGTGGTGCTGCAGCCGTACGGGAGCCTGTTCTTCGCGTCGGCGCCCGTGTTCGAGGCGGCCCTGCCGCGCGTCGACGCGACGAGCAAGAGATCGGTGGTCATCGTGCGGCTCCGCGGGCACGCGGACCTCGGCACCACCTTCATCGACGTGCTCGCCCGCTACGCCACGCAGCTCGACCAGGCGGGCTCCCGGCTCGTCATCGTCTCCGTCGACAGCCGGGTGATGCGGCAGTTGTCTGCCGGCGGCGTGATCGACATCGTCGGGCCGGACGGCGTGATCGTCGGCGACGAGCGCGTGGGCGCATCGCTCGCCCAGGCGGTCGCCGGCGCCCAGCGGTGGATCGATGCCCATCCGAGGGGCCCGGGGGGTCCTGTCACCCCTTAGGAGTCGTCAGGCCGGCCGGCGGATGACCTCGGTCAGGCGGTTGGCGGCGCCCATGATCGCCGCGGCGTGCAGGCGCCCCGGGGTCCGGCTCAGCCGCTCGAGCGGACCGCTCACCGACACGGCCGCGACCACCCGACCGCCGGGACCGCGCACCGGCGCCGACACCGACGCCACGCCGGCCTCGCGCTCGGCGACGCTCTGCGCCCACCCGCGGCGGCGCACCCCCGCCAGCGTCGTCGCCGAGAAGCGGGCGCCGAGCAGGCCGCGGTGCAGGCGGTCCGGCTCCTCCCAGGCCAGCAGCACCTGGGCCGCCGAGCCTGCCGTCATCGGCAGCACGGCCCCGATCGGCACGCTGTCGCGCAGCCCCGTCAGCCGCTCCGCCGCGGCGACGCAGATCCGCTCGTCGCCTTGGCGGCGGTAGAGCTGGGCGCTCTCGCCGGTCATGTCGCGCAGCGCGGCCAGGATGGGGCCGGCCGCGGCGAGCAGGCGGTCCTCGCCGGCGGCGGCCGCGAGCTCGCCGAGACGGGGGCCGAGCACGAACCGCCCCTGCAGGTCGCGCGCCACCAGTCGGTGGTACTCGAGGGCCACCGCGAGGCGGTGCGCGGTCGGCCGGGCCAGCCCGGTGGCGTGCACGAGTCCGGCGAGGGAGAGCGGCCCGGCCTCAAGCGCCCCGAGCACCAGCGCGGCCTTGTCGAGCACGCCCACGCCGCTGGTAGAGTTGTCCATGTACCGATACTGCCGTCTCGCATCGCGAGACGCAAGTGGGGAGAGCGACATGGGCGCCACGCTGGCGGAGAAGGTCTGGGACGCGCACCTCGTGCGCCGCGCCGAGGGCGAGCCGGACCTGCTCTACATCGACCTCCACCTGGTGCACGAGGTGACCAGCCCGCAGGCGTTCGACGCCCTGCGCGCGGCCGGCCGCCCGGTGCGCCGGCCCGACCTCACCCTGGCCACCGAGGACCACAACGTCCCCACGCAGAACATCGACCAGCCGATCGCCGACCCGACGTCGCGGGCCCAGGTCGACGCGCTGCGGCGCAACGCCGCCGAGTTCGGGGTGCGGATCCACTCCCTCGGCGACCTCGACCAGGGCATCGTCCACGTCGTCGGCCCGCAGCTCGGGCTGACCCAGCCCGGGATGACCGTGGTGTGCGGCGACAGCCACACCGCCACCCACGGCGCGTTCGGCGCCCTCGCGTTCGGGATCGGCACCTCAGAGGTCGAGCACGTGCTCGCCACGCAGACGCTGCCGCTGAAGCCGTTCAAGACCATGGCGATCACCGTCGAGGGCGCGTTGCCGGCCGGGGTGACGGCCAAGGACCTGATCCTGGCCGTGATCGCGAGGATCGGCACCGGCGGCGGCCAGGGCTACGTCCTGGAGTACCGCGGCGAGGCGATCCGCGGCCTGTCGATGGAAGCCCGGATGACGGTGTGCAACATGTCGATCGAGGCCGGGGCCCGCGCCGGCATGATCGCGCCGGACGACACGACCTTCGCCTACCTCAAGGGCCGCCCGCATGCCCCCCAGGGCGCCGACTGGGACGCCGCCGTCGAGTGGTGGAGCACCCTGGCCACCGACGCGGACGCCGTCTTCGACCACGAGGTGGTCATCGACGCGAGCCAGCTGTCGCCGTTCGTCACCTGGGGCACCAACCCCGGCCAGGGCGTCCCCCTCTCCGGCGTGGTCCCGGCGCCCGAGGACTTCTCGAACCCGGTCGACCGGTCCGCGGCCGAGCGAGCCCTGCAGTACATGGACCTCACCCCGGGCACCGCGATGCGCTCGATCGCGGTCGACACCGTCTTCATCGGCTCCTGCACCAACGGCCGCATCGAGGACCTTCGGGCCGCCGCCGCGGTGCTCAAGGGGCGACAGGTCGCCGAGGGCGTCACGATGCTGGTGGTGCCGGGGTCGGCCCGGGTCCGCCTGGCCGCCGAGGCCGAGGGCCTCGACCGGGTCTTCGTCGACGCGGGGGCGCAGTGGCGCAACGCCGGGTGCTCGATGTGCATGGGCATGAACCCGGACAAGCTGTCGAGCGGCCAGCGCAGCGCGTCGACGTCGAACCGCAACTTCGAGGGGCGGCAGGGCCCGGGGGCGCGCACCCATCTCGTCTCGCCCGAGGTGGCCGCCGCCACCGCGGTCACCGGCCATCTGGCCAGCCCCGCCGACCTCGCCTGACCCGCGCGCAGCCAAGGAGCCACGCCATGGAGAAGTTCACCGTCCACACCGGCCGCGCCGTGCCGATGCGCCGCAGCAACGTCGACACCGACCAGATCATCCCGGGGGAGTACCTCAAGCGGATCACCCGCCACGGGTACGAGGACGCGCTGTTCGCCGACTGGCGCACCGACCCGGACTTCGAGCTCAACCGGCCCGAGCACGCCGGCGCCTCCATCCTGGTGGCCGGCCCCGAGTTCGGCACCGGCTCGTCCCGCGAGCATGCGGTGTGGGCCTTGCAGGACTACGGGTTCAAGGTGGTGCTGTCCTCCCGCTTCGCCGACATCTTCCGGGGCAACTCCGGCAAGATCGGGCTGCTCACGGCGGTCGTCGAGCAGGACGCCATCGAGGCGCTGTGGGCGGCCATCGACGCCGACCCGGCGCTGCCGGTGACCGTCGACCTGGAGGCCCGCGAGGTCCGCGCGGCCGACCTGGTGGCGCCGTTCGAGGTCGATGACTACACCCGCTGGCGGCTGCTTGAGGGGCTCGACGACATCGGAATCACGTTGCAGCACAGCGATTCCATCCAGGAGTTCGAGGCGCGCCGACCGACCTACAAGCCGGTCACCACGCCCCTCGGCTAGGCCCTGGAGGGGGCGCCGCCCGGGGACGTCGCCCATTGCGATGCCGGAAGTCCTTGCCCCGCAAGGCGAAACGCCGCCGCGCCTGCTTGTGTGCGCCCCCGTGTGGCCCTACGGTCAGTCCTGGCCGGGCGACCGCTCGGTTCTACCCGGTTCACCGGAGGGGAAGCCCGTGAACAAGACCGAGCTCATCGACCTGCTCTCAGAGCCGCTGGGGAGCCGCAAGGCCGCCCAGGATGCGGTCGAGGCCATCATCGACACCATCACCCGCGCCGTCGCGCGCGGCGAGAAGGTCGTCCTGACCGGCTTCGGCGCCTTCGAGAAGGTCGAGCGCGCAGCCCGCACCGCCCGCAACCCGCGGACCGGCGCCGTCGTCAAGGTGAAGAAGACCTCGGCCCCGCGCTTCCGCGCCGGCGCCGAGCTGAAGGCGTACGTCTCCGGAGCCAAGAAGCTGGCCAAGCAGGCCGCCCCGGCCAAGAAGGCGGCCCCGGCCAAGGCGGCGGCCCCGGCCAAGAAGGCCGCGCCGGCGAAGAAGGCGCCGGTCAAGAAGGCCGCGCCGGCGAAGAAGGCGCCGGTCAAGAAGGCCGCGCCGGCCAAGAAGGCGCCGGTCAAGAAGGCCGCGCCGGCCAAGAAGGCCCCGGCCAAGAAGGCCCCGGCCAAGAAGGCCCCGGCCAAGAAGGCCCCGGCCAAGAAGGCCTAGCGCCTTCGGCTTCAGCCCGCCGTTGAGGGCCCGCACCCCAGGGTGCGGGCCCTCAACGCGTCAGGCGAGCGCCTCGGCGGTGTGCGGTCCGACCCCGAGACGGACGGCCGCTGCGAGGTCGTCGGCGGTGTCGACATCGAGGCGCAGCCCCGGCCAGCCGCCCGTCAGCGGAGTCGCTCCGCCAGCCACGTGCCGGGCGAACGACGCCTCGCCGAAGGCCGGGTCCAGGGCGCCGCCCCGGGCCGCGGCCAGCAGCGTGGTGCCGAACCGGGCCGAGTCCCCGACGCACGAGCGGCCGGCCGCCTCCGCGTCGGCCAGCGCCGCCGCGAGCTCACCGGGGCGAAGGGCGGGCAGGTCTGCGGCGAGGGCGGCGACCCGCAGGCCCGGCCAGCGCCGCCCTGCCTCGAGCGCTCCCTGGGCCAGGGCCTCGTTGAGCCCTCCGCCGGAGGCCAGGACGGCGGCCCCGAGGGCGCGGACCCGCGCCTCGACGACCGGGTCGTCGGTGACCACCAGCAGACCCCCGACCGCGCCGACCGCCAGGGCCGCCGCCACCGTGTCCGAGCCCATCGCCAGGGCCAGTTGCGCGCGCCGGGCGCCATCCACGGCGAGCCGCGTCTTCGCCCGCTCAAGCCGCTTGAGGGGCACGACGAGCGCCCAGCCTGCCTCCGTCATCCTCGCCATCCTCGCACCCGCCGGACATGCGCCCGGTTGGTCCGGTGTGTCCTTCGTGGACACGGGCTGCGCGCCCCGGGAGACTGTGCCCCTGCCCGCAGCCGAGTGGCGCGACGCCACCGGCACCGTCCGAAGGAGGAGACCCACGTGTCCCCGACCAGCCCGGTGTCGACGGGACGTCCGCGCCGAAGCGGGTGGTACCTCCTCGCGGTGGTCATCTCTGAAGCCGCTGCTCCTGCTCTTCACCAAGCGCGACTGGCGGGGCGCCGAGAACCTGCCGGCGACCGGCGGCTTCGTGGCCGTGGTCAACCACGTGAGCTACCTCGACCCGTTCGCCTACGCGCACTTCCTGCACGCCCACCGGCGGTGGCCGAGGTTCCTGGGCAAGGAGGCGGTCTTCCGCGTCCCGATCGGGGGTCGGATCATCCGGGGGGCCGGGCAGATCCCGGTCTACCGCGGCAAGCCCGACGCCGTCGACGCGCTGCGCGCCGCCATCGCCGCGGTGCGCGCAGGGGAGTGCGTCGTGGTCTACCCCGAGGGGACGCTGACCCGCGACCCCGGGCTGTGGCCCATGCGCGGCAAGTCGCGGGGCCGCCCGGATCGCCCTGGAGACCGGGTGCCCGATCATCCCGTGCGCCCAATGGGGGCCCAACCACGTGATGGCTCCGTACGAGCGGAGGGCGAAGGTCTTCCCGCGGTCCGTGCATGCACATCTGGGCCGGGCCGCCGGTCGAGCTGGACGACCTGCGCGGTCAGCCGATCACCAAGGAGCTGCTGGACGAGGCCACCGGCCGGGTCATGGCCGACATCACCGGCTTGCTGGAGCGCATCCGGGGCGAGCAGGCGCCGCTTGAGCGCTTCGACCCCGTCGCGGCCGGGCTGCCCGAGTACGGTGTGCCCCCCGCGGTCACGGGCGGGCGGCACCACGCCGAGGACGCCGATTCCAGCCGACCAGCCCCGCGGCACCACCGATCAGCACAGGGAGCCGGCATGACGCGCGCAGCGGTGATGGGGAGCGGCTCCTGGGGGACCGCCTTCGGGATGGTCATGGCCGACGCCGGCACCGAGGTGGTGCTCTGGGGCATCGA
This sequence comes from uncultured Actinomycetota bacterium, assembly GCA_963818455.1. Taxonomy (GTDB): domain Bacteria; phylum Actinomycetota; class Actinomycetes; order CAVWCF01; family CAVWCF01; genus CAWFSE01. The sequence goes on along the minus strand of CAWFSE010000005.1, from coordinate 205,552 downwards.
CGCGGAAGCGGTGGCGGCGATCAACCGCGACCACGAGAACCCGCGCTACCACCCGGGCGTCGAGCTGCCGGCCCTGATGTCGGCGACCACCGATGCGGCCGAGGCGCTCCGCGGCGCCGACATCGTGGTGCTGGCCATCCCGTCGCAGGTGCTGCGCGAGAACCTCGCGCACTGGGTCTCGATGATCGAGCCGCACGCGCTGCTGGTCTCGCTGATGAAGGGCATCGAGCTCGGCACCACCAAGCGGATGAGCGAGGTCATCGAGGAGGTCGCCGGGGTCTCGCGCGACCGGATCGTGGTGGTGTCCGGCCCCAACCTCGCCCGCGAGATCGCCCAGCGCCAGCCGGCGGCCACGCTGATCGCCTGCGCCGACGAGGGCAACGCCGAGATCGTCCAGCGCGCGTGCCTGTCGCCGTACTTCCGGCCGTACACCGGCACCGACGTCGTGGGCGCCGAGCTCGGCGGCTCGGTGAAGAACGTCATCGCGCTCGCCAACGGGATGGCGGCCGGGCTGGGGTTCGGGGAGAACGCCCAGGCGACCCTGATCACGCGCGGGCTGGCCGAGATGATGCGGCTCGGGATCGCGCTGGGCGCCGACCCGGCCACGGCCGCCGGCCTCGCGGGGGTCGGCGACCTGGTGGCCACCTGCACGTCGCCGCTGTCGCGCAACCGCACCTTCGGCGAGAACCTCGGCAAGGGCATGACCGTGGACGAGGTCATCGCGATCAGCAAGCAGACCTGCGAGGGCGTCAAGTCCTGCCAGTCGATCTACGACCTGGCCTGCCAGCACGGCGTCGAGATGCCGATCACCGAGCAGGTCGTCCAGGTCGTGCACCACGGGCTCAGCCCGCGCGAGGTCTTGGGGGCGCTCATGTCGCGGCCCTGGAAGTCCGAGCGCGCGTAGGCCCGGGCGAGCCTCAGCCGGCGGACGACAGCGCCTCGTCGAGGTCGCGCCACAGGTCCTCGACGTCTTCGATGCCGACCGAGAGCCGCAGCAGGCTCTCGGGGACCTCGGCGGTCTCGGCCGGCCAGCGGCGCCGGCGCTCCAGCGAGGACTCCACGCCCCCCAGGCTCGTGGCGTGCACCCACAGCCGGGTGCCGGCGCACACCCGCTCGGCCAGGTCGGCATCGCCGGCGACCTCCACGGCGACCATGGACCCGTACGTCTGCATCTGGGTCGCTCGCCAGGGTGTGGCCGGGGTCGCCGGGCAGCCCGGGGTAGCGGACCCGGTGCACGGCCGGGTGGGCGGCCAGCCGGGCCGCCAACTCGGCGGCGTTGGCGCACGCGCGCTCGTGCCGCACCGCGAGGGTGCGGATCCCGCGCAGCGCCAACCAGGCCTCCATCGGCCCGGGCACCGCTCCGAGCAGCGTGCGGCGGTCGGCGAGCCGGTCGCGCAGCCCCTGGTCGCGCACGATGACGGCGCCCAGCAGCAGGTCGCTGTGGCCGGACAGCTGCTTGGTGGCGCTGTGCAGCGAGACGTCCGCCCCGAGGTCCAGCGGCCGCTGGCCCAGCGGGGTGGCGAACGTGTTGTCGACGACGGTCAGCGCGCCGACCTCGTGCGCGGCGGCCGCGGCCGCCCGCAGATCGCAGATGTCCAGCAACGGGTTGGTGGGCGACTCCAGCCACAGCAGGTCGGCGCCGGCGACCGCGCCGGCGATCTCGTCGGCGTCGGCCATCGGGACCCACCGCACATGCAGCTTGCGCTCGACGACGCGCTGCTCCAGCAGCTCGCGGACCCCCGTGTAGGCGACGGCGGGCGCGACGACCACGGCGCCGGCGGGCAGCAGGTCGAGCACGCCGGCGGCCGCGGCGAGCCCGCTCGCGTACGCCAGCGCCTCGCCGTCCTCCAGGGCGCCGATCGCCGTCTCCAGCGCAGACCAGGTGGGGTTGCCCGAGCGGGCGTAGCCCACCGCCCCTCCGGCGGCGTAGGTCGAGGCGAAGACCACCGGCGGGTTGAGGGGGTCGCCGGGAGGCAGGTCGCCGCGGCCGGCGGTGACGGCGCGGGTGGCGGGCGAGCGGGAGGCGTCGGACACGTCGGCCAGTATCCGCGCACACCGGGGGCCGGGCGCGTCCGTACCCGCAGATAGGGTCGCGCCGATGTCCGAGAACCCCGCGTCAGGTGCGCCCCGAGGCGCCCGCCGCGTCCGGGTGGCCCTCGTCTTCGGCGGCCGCAGCAGCGAGCACGCGATCTCGTGCGTGAGCGCCGGGTCGGTCCTGAGCGCGATCGACCGGTCGCGCTACGACGTGCTCCCGATCGGCATCACGACCGAGGGCCGCTGGGTGCTGGCGCCCGACGACGCCGGCCGGCTCGCGATCGCCGCGGGCATCCTGCCGTCCGTGGACGCGCGCGGCGCGGCCGTGGTGCTCGCCGCGGACCCCACCGGGCACGGGCTGGCCGTCCAGGAGCCGGGCGCGGTGCCGCAGGTCCTCGGCGAGGTCGACGTGGTGTTCCCGCTGCTGCACGGCCCGTACGGCGAGGACGGCACGATCCAGGGGCTGCTCGAGCTCGCCGGGGTCCCGTACGTCGGCTCCGGCGTGCTCGCGTCGGCGCTGGCCATGGACAAGGCGGCCATGAAGCACGCGCTCGCCTCGGCGGGACTGCCGGTCGGGCCCTGGGAGACGGTGACCGACCGGCAATGGCGGTCCGACCCCGAGGGGTGCCTGCGCAGGATCGAGCAGCGGCTGGCCCTGCCGGTGTTCGTCAAGCCGGCCCGGGCCGGCTCGTCGGTCGGCATCAGCAAGGTCAAGGACTGGGCCGACCTGCGGGAGGCCGTCGAGCAGGCGCGCGCGCACGACCCCAAGGTGGTCGTCGAGCAGGGCATCGAGGGCCGGGAGATCGAGTGCGGCGTCCTCGAGGGCCCCGGCGGCGGCCCCGAGGCCAGCGTGTGCGCCGAGATCCGGGTGGTGGGCGACCACGAGTTCTACGACTTCGCGGCCAAGTACCTCGACGACGTGACCGAGCTCGACGTGCCGGCCGAGGTGCCCGGCGGCGTCGCCGACGAGGTCCGGCGCCTGGCGTGCGCGGCCTTCGACGCGCTCGGGTGCGAGGGGTTCGCCCGCGTCGACTTCTTCCTGCGCCCGGACGGCTCGCTCGTGGTCAACGAGGTGAACACGATCCCGGGCTTCACCCCGGTGTCGATGTTCCCGCGGATGTGGGCGGCGAGCGGGGTGGACTACCCGGCCCTGGTCGACCGGCTGATCGCGGCCGCGCTGGCCCGCCGTCCCGGGCCTGCTGCGCTAGCCGCCCCGACCGCGCCCGATCAGGCGGTCAATCGCCCTCGGCTCCAGCGCCGCCGACGATGAACGCCTCGGCGGCGGCCGCCTCCGAGCGCGGGCTGCCGCCGGACTCAATGCGGCGCGCTGCCGCGTCGAGCACGCCCTGCGCGTACGCGGCATCGCGCGCCGGGTCCGCGGAGCCAAGCGCGGCCAGCGCGTCGACCAGCGGGGCCGTGAGCCGCTCGTAGCATCGCCCCCAAGGCGGCCGAGCACTCCGGGGGCAGCTCGAGGTCGGACAGCGCGCGCCCCAGCGCCCGGTCGCCGGAGTCGGCGAGGCGCAGCACGGCCCGAACGTACGCGCGCAGCCGCAGCCGCGGATCGCGCTGGGCGTCGACGGCGCTCTGGACCTCTGCCGTGACGCGCTCAAGGGAGTCCACGACGAGCTCGGCGACGAGCGCGTCGGGGGAGGGGAAGTACTCGTACAGGCTGCTGCGCGCGAGCCCCGAGCGCGCCGACACCGCCGCGAAGGTCACGCCTCGTCCGCCGTGCTCGAGCGCGACCTCGGCCGCCGCGTTGAGGACCGCCTGGCGCTGGCGGGCGCGGTGCTCGACGACGGTCGGGGCGCTGATCCGGGGCACCGGCCCAATGTACGGCGCGTCCGCCCAGGGAGCGGGCGGCAGCGAGCCGATCGCCGGGGCGAGGTCGATGAGGGGGTCCACCTCAGGGGCGTAGGCATCGGGGACGTCCACCTGGACGTACGCGACCTGCCCGACGCTGGTGAACCGGTAGCCGGCCGTGAGGGGCTCGGCGAACCAGTCGACGCCCTCGACCGTGACCAGCGACGAGGTGGGACCCAGCCCGGCCGGGGCGGGCACTCCGCAGGCGAGCGTGATCGCGGGGCTGCCCCAGGCCGCCGTGAGCGGGGACTCGGGCTCGGTGTCCACCGCGCGCTGATCGAGGACGAGCGAGGGCAGGCCCTCGGTCATCTGGGCGCAGGCACGGGCGACCTCGGGCGGTGGGTCCGGTGGGTCCACCGCCACGCTGACCGAGCAGGCGGCCACCAGGCACCCGGCCGCGGCCGCCGCGATGACCGCCGCGGCCCGCCGACCCGGGGTCGCGGCGTTCAGCCGACCGCTCAGAGGTGGACGACCGGGCAGGTCAGCGTGCGCGTGATCCCGCCGACCGCCTGCACCTTGGCGACGACCAGCTTGCCGAGCTCGTCGACGCTGTTGGCCTCGGCCCTGACGATCACGTCGTACGGGCCGGTGACGTCCTCGGCCGTCGTCACCCCGGGGAGCTGGGCGATCTCAGCGGCGACGCCTGCGGCCTTGCCGACCTCAGTCTGGATGAGGATGTACGCCTGGACCATCTCGGACCCCCTTCGTGTGCGGTGAACAGTGGTGGGAATGGGAGGCTATCGCTTCCGAATGGAGGCGGTCATGGGGACCCAGGAAGCGGGACGACGGGCCGGCGTCCCGGGCACGTTGGCCGGGCACGGCGAGTTCGCGCTGATCGACGCCGTGGTGGCCCGGCTTGGCTCCGCGGGCTGGCCGGCGGACGTCGTCTTGGGGCCCGGCGACGACGCCGCCGTCCTCGCGGCGCCCGACGGGCACGCGGTGGTCACCGTTGACGTGCTCGTCGAGGGCGTGCACTTCCGCACCGACTGGTCGGGCGGCGCCGATGTCGGCCGCAAGGCCGCGGCCGCCAGCCTGTCGGACATCGCCGCGATGGGCGCCCGCACGACCGGGTTGGTGGTCGGCCTGGTGGCGCCGCCGGAGCTCGAGGTCCAGTGGGCGCTGGACCTCGCCGACGGGCTGCGCGACGAGGCCGCCCGCGCCGGCGCCACGGTGGTCGGGGGCGACCTGGCCCGGGGGAGGTCGCTCGTGGTGGCCGTGACGGCCCTGGGCGACCTCGGCGGTCGGGCGGCGCTCCGGCGGTCGGGTGCCCGGGCCGGCGATGTGGTGGCCGTGTGCGGGCGGCTCGGCTGGGCCGCGGCCGGGCTGGCCGTGCTCGGCCGGGGGTTCCGCTCGCCGCGGGCGCTCGTCGAGGCCTACCGCCACCCGGTGCCGGACTACTCCGCCGGCCCGCGGGCGGCCCGGGCCGGCGCCACCGCCCTGGTCGACGTCAGCGACGGGCTGCTCGCCGACCTCGGCCACGTGGCGCGGGCCAGCGGGGTCGTCGTCGATCTGGATCCGGCCGCCTTCGCCGGCGACACCGCCGACGGCCCGCTGGCCGACGCGGCGGCGGCGATGAACACCGATCCCCTCGCCTGGGTGCTCGGCGGCGGCGAGGACCACGCCCTGGCGGGCTGCTTCCCGCCGGGGGTGTCACTTCCCGACGGGTTCCGGGCGATCGGCCGGGTGGGGGCGGGGGATCCCGCAGGTGCTGTGGGGCGGCGTGCCGTGGGCGGGATCGGCCGGGTGGGACCACTTCGGCTGACCGGATCGCGGCGGCCGGGAGTCCGCGGGCAGCAGAAAGGCCGGCCCCCGAGGGGAACCGGCCTTCGGCGGGGGGGCAGCGGTCAGGCGCTGGGCACCTTGCCGGCCTTGATGCACGAGGTGCAGACGTTGAACCGCTTGCGCGAGCCGCCGACGAGGACGCGCACGCGCTGGATGTTGGGGTTCCAGCGGCGCGACGTGCGGCGGTGCGAGTGCGAGATGGAGTTGCCGAAGGACGGCGACTTGCCGCAGATCTCGCAGGTGGCAGCCACGGTCGTACTCCGAATCAGTCAGGAAGGAAGGGACGCGCCTGACCGGCGCCGTCCGCAGACAACCTCAGCAGGATAGCCGAGCCCCCCGCGCCGACGCCAACTCGCCGAAGGCGGGCCGGGCCAGGCGCCGCCGGGAGGGTCCGCGGCTACGCTGCCCGCCACGGTGCCGGACGTCACCCGGCGACGTCACCCCGGAAGGAGGGGGCACGGTGCTCGAGGTGCTGGACGCCGCGGCGGTGCGCCGCTGGGGGCGGGCCAGCCTGGACGGCCTCGGGCCGGGCGCGCGAGGAGATCGACGCCCTCAACGTCTACCCCGTCCCCGACGGAGACACCGGCACCAACCTGTTCCTCACCCTGGAGTCCGCGGTCGAGGCGATGGGGCACGGCGCACCCCGTCCGGCGCTGGCCTATCGAGACGACGCCTTCGAGCCCTCGGAGGATCCCGCGGAGGCGCAGGCGGACCTGGCGCGGACCGCCAAGGCGATGGCGCACGGCGCGCTGATGGGCGCGCGGGGCAACTCCGGCGTGATCGTCGTCGCAGATGCTCCGCGGGATGGCCGAGGTCCTGGCCGGGTCCGGGGAGGCCGGGTCGGGGCAGCCGGCCGACGAGTCGGCGGCCGGGACGCTGCGGCGCGCGCTCGCCCGCGCGTCCGAGCTGGGGTACGCCGCCGTGGCCGAGCCGGTCGAGGGCACCGTCCTCACGGTGATGCGGGCCGCGGCGGAGGCCGCCCAGGCCGTCCCCGGCACCCGGATGTCCCCCGTCGCGCGGGCGGCGGCGCGAGCCGCGCGCGAGGCGCTGGCCCGCACCCCTGACCAGCTGGAGGCGCTGCGCCGCGCCGGGGTCGTGGACGCCGGCGGCCGCGGCCTGGTCGTGATCCTGGACGCCCTGGTCGGCACCGTCACCGGGGCGCTGCCCCCGCCGATGCCGCGGGCCGCCCGCCCCCACCGGCCGCCGCCGCCGGTCGCCGACGTGCTCACGCCCGAGGGCCCGTCGTACGAGGTGATGTACCTGCTGCGGGCCGACGAGGACGCGCATCCCGTCGCTGCGCTCGACCCTGCTGCCGCTCGGGGACTCGCTGCTGGTCGTGGGCGGGGAGGAGCTGTGGAACGTCCACGTCCACGTCGACGACGTCGGCGCGGCCATCGAGGCGGGCATTGAGGCCGGCCGGCCCTTCCGGATCCAGGTGACGCACTTCCGCGACCAGGTCGCGCGCCAGCGCGCCGCGCACCCCGACGGGGCCGAGCGCGCCGTGGTGGCCCTGGCCGGCGGCGGAGGGCTCGCGGACCTGCTGCGGGAGTCGGGGCGCCGTGGTGGTCCAAGGCGCCGGCGGCATGCGGCCGGCCACCCGCGAGATCCTCGACGGCATCCGGGCCGCCGGCACCCCCGAGGTGGTGGTGCTCCCGCACGACAAGGACTCGGTGCCCTCGGCCGAGGCGGCCGCCGAGCAGGCCCGCTCGGACGGGCTGCGCGTCCAGGTCCTGCCCACGCGCGCCTCGGTCCAGGTCCTCGCGGCGCTCGCCGTGCACGACCCGCAGCGCCGATTCGACGACGACGTGGTCTCGATGACGGCCGCCGCCCGGGCGACCCGCTACGGCGGGGTCACGACCGCCGTCCGCGAGGCGCTGACCACGGCCGGGGTCTGCCACCCGGGAGACCAGCTCGGGGTGGTGTCCGGTGACGTCGCGGTGATCGGCTCCGACCTCAACCAGGTCGCCGCCGAGGTGCTGGACCGGCTGCTCTCGGGCGGTGGCGAGCTGGTCACCCTGGTCGACCGGCGCCGACGCGCCGGCCGGGTTGGTCGACCACGTGCTCGACCACCTCCGCACGGCCCACCCCGAGTCGGACACGGCGGTCTACACCGGCGGGCAGCGGCACTACCCGCTGCTCTTCGGCGTCGAGTGACCGCGCAGCCAGGCCCGGCCGGCCGCCGGCTCCGAGCGGGTCCGCTCGGTGGTCGGGGCGCCGACCGCCAAGATCCTCGAGCGCGATCTGGGCATCGAGACGGTCGCCGACCTGATCGGCCACTACCCGCGGCGGTACGCGCAGCGGGGCCAGCTCACCGACCTGGGCCAGCTGGCCATCAACGAGCAGGTGACGGTCCTGGCCCGGGTGGCGTCGGCCAAGCGTGCACCAGATGAAGCAGCGCAAGGGAAGCCGGCTCGATGTGGTCGTCACCGACGGGCAGCGCTCGTTGAGCCTGGTGTTCTTCGCCCAGGTCGGCTTCCACCGCAAGGAGCTGCAGGTCGGCCGGCAGGGGCTCTTCTCGGGCAAGGTCACGCTGTTCGGCGGGACCCGGCAGCTCGCGCACCCGGCCTACGAGCTGCTGCCGGACGACGTCGACGGCGACCTCGCCGACCCGCATGCCGACCCGCTCGCCGCCTCGTTCGCGGCCCGGCCGATCCCGATCTACCCGGCGACCGCGTCGTTGGCGTCGTGGCGGGTCGCCAAGTGCGTCGCCGCCGCCCTGCCTCGGATCCCCGACCTGCCCGACCCGGTGCCCGCCGAGGTGGCCGCGCAGCGCGGGCTGGTGCCGCGCGCCACGGCGCTTGAGCGCATCCACGTGCCGCGCGACTGGGCCGACGTGGAGTCGGCGCGGGCCCGGTTGCGCTTCGAGGAGGCGTTCGTGCTGCAGGCCGCCCTGGCGCTGCGGCGGGCCGAGGCGCGGTCCAGCCCCACCGCTCCGCGTCCCGGGCGCGCCGGGGGGCTGCTCGACGCCTTCGACGCGCGGCTGCCGTTCGCGCTCACCGAGGGGCAGCGGCAGGTGTCGGCCGAGATCGCCGCCGACCTCGCCGCCGACCTCCCGATGCAGCGGCTGCTGCAGGGCGAGGTCGGCTCGGGCAAGACGGTGGTGGCGCTGCGGGCGATGCTCGCGGTGGTCGACTCCGGCGGCCAGGCCGCGCTGCTGGCCCCGACCGAGGTGCTCGCCCAGCAGCACCACCGCGCGATCCTGGCCCTGCTCGGGCCGCTGGCCGAGCGCGGCCTGCTCGGCGGCTCCGACGAGGGCACCGGGGTCGCGCTGCTGACCGGGTCGATGTCGACCGGCCAGCGCCGGCAGGCGCTGCTGGATCTCGCGTCCGGCGACGGCCGGGCTCGTCGTCGGGACGCACGCGCTGCTCGAGGACAAGGTCGACTTCTTCGACCTCGGCCTCGTGGTCGTCGACGAGCAGCACCGCTTCGGCGTCGAGCAGCGCGACGCCCTGCGCGCCAAGGGCCGCACGCCGCCGCACCTGCTGGTGATGACGGCCACGCCGATCCCGCGCACGGTGGCCATGACGGTCTTCGGCGACCTCGAGGTCTCGACCCTGACCGAGCTGCCCGCCGGCCGAACCCCCATCGCGACCCATGTGGTGCCCGCGCTCGACAAGCCGCACTACCTCGAGCGGGCCTGGCAGCGGGTGCGCGAGGAGGTCGCCCGCGGGCGGCAGGCGTACGTCGTGTGCCCGCGGATCGGCGGTGAGGAGCCAGACGACGAGATGGAGCCGGTCGAGGACGACGAGCCGGCCTCGGCGCCGGCGCCCGGCGGCCGCGGTGCTCGAGGTCGCGCCCGCCCTGGCCGAGGGGCCGCTGGCGGGGCTGCGGGTGGGCCTCCTGCACGGCCGGATGGCGCCCGAGGCCAAGGACGCGGCGATGCGCGACTTCGCCGCCGGTGAGATCGACGTCCTGGTGGCGACCACGGTGATCGAGGTCGGGGTCGACGTGGCGAACGCGACCGTGATGGTGGTGCTCGACGCCGACCGCTTCGGGGTGTCCCAGCTGCACCAGCTGCGCGGGCGCGTCGGCCGTGGCGGCCACGCCGGACTGTGCGCTGCTCGTCACCGAGGCGCCGGACGCCAGCCCGGCCCGCGAGCGGCTGGCCGCCGTGGAGGCCACGCTCGACGGCTTCGCGCTGGCGCGGCTGGACCTCGAGCAGCGCCGCGAGGGCGACGTGCTGGGGCACTCGCAGTCCGGCCGGCGCTCGTCCCTCCGGCTGCTGTCGGTGCTGCGCGACGAGGAGGTCATCGCCGATGCCCGCGAGGAGGCGTTCGCGCTGGTCGCGGCCGACCCCACCCTGGCGGCCCACCCCGGGCTCGCCGCCGAGCTCGCCGAGGCCCTCGGCGAGGAGCGGGCCGAGTACCTGGGGAAGGCGTGATCGCCGGGACGCGGTGACCCGGATCATCGGCGGGCGCCGCCCGCGGCCGGCGCCTGCGGGTGCCCGCCGGCGGCACCCGGCCGACCTCGGACCGCGCGCGCGAGGCGCTCTTCAGCGCCCTCGAGGCCGCCCGCGGCGGGCTCGGCGGGGCCGTGGTCCTCGACCTGTACGCGGGGTCGGGGGCGGTCGGGCTGGAGGCGCTCTCGCGGGGCGCCGCCCACGCCACCCTGGTCGAGCGCGACGCCCGGGCGGCCGCGGTCCTGCGGGCCAACGCGGCGGCGGTCGGCCTGCCCGGCGCGGAGGTGGTCGCCGAGGCCGTCGAGCGCCGGCTCGGGCAGGACCCGCCTCGACGCTACGACCTGGTGTTCGTCGACCCCCCGTACGCCGAGCCGGTGGAGCGGGTCCACGCCGCCCTGGCGGCCCTGCGGGAGCGCGGCTGGCTCGCCCCTGGGGCCCTGATCGTGGTGGAGCGGTCCGCCCGCGAGCGGTTCGACTGGCCGGCCGGCTACGCCGCGGACCGCGACCGCCGCTACGGCGAGGCCGCCCTTTGGTACGGTCGCGCGGCCGGTCCCGATGTGTGAGCCTCAAGGAGGAGCCCGTGCGCAAGGCCGTCTGCCCGGGCTCGTTCGACCCGGTGACGAACGGCCACCTCGACATCATCGAGCGCGCCAGCCGGCTCTACGACGAGGTGACCGTCGGGGTCTTGGTCAACCGCAACAAGCGGGGGCTGTTCACGCTCGAGGAGCGGATCGCCCTCCTCGCGGAGGTCACCGCCCCGCTGGGCAACATCCGGATCGAGGCGTTCGACGGCCTGCTCGTCGACTTCTGCCGCGATCGGGACATCCCGGCGATCGTCAAGGGCCTGCGCGCGGTCAGCGACTTCGACTACGAGCTGCAGATGGCCCAGATGAACCACCGGCTGGCCGGGGTCGAGACTTTGTTCGTGGCCGACCAACCCGCTCTACAGTTTCCTGTCGTCGAGCCTCATCAAGGAGGTCGCCGCCTTCGGGGGCGACGTCTCCGGGCTGGTGCCCGACACCGTCGCGCGCCGGCTCGCCGAGCGGCTGCCCGACGCCTGACCCGCCGACGCCTCACCCCAGCCGGCAGCGCCGCGCTGGACCCGCCCGCCGGCCTCACCGCCGCGACCAAGGAGCCCCACCCCCGTGGACGTCCACGCCAAGCTCGATGAACTCGCCGCGATGGTCGAGGCCGCCCGGGCGATGCCCCTGTCGGCGTCCTGCGTCGTCAACCGCGCCGAGGTGCTCGACATCGTCGACGAGGTGCGCGCGCTCCTGCCGGGCGAGCTCACCGACGCCGAGCGGCTGCTCTCCGAGCGTGACGCGGTGGTGGAGGAGGCGCACGCCGAGGCCGACCGGATCGTCGCCGACGCGCACGCCGAGCAGGCCCGGCTGGTCAGCGAGACCGAGGTCTACGCCGCCGCAGTCGCCGAGGCCGACCGGGTGATGGCGGAGGCCGCGGCCGAGTCCGACCGGATGAGCCGGGAGACCGACGAGTACGTCGATGGCCGGCTCGCCAACCTGGAGATCGCCCTGGAGAAGACGCTGGCGACCGTCCGGCGCGGCCGCGACCGGATCCTGGCCCGCCGCGACCTCGTCGATGACGGCTCCGGCGCCCTCGACGACCCGCTGCCGTACGGCTGAGCGGTCTGCTCCTGCCCGGCCCCGTCCCGCCCAGCCGCGGATTGGGCGGGTGGCCCTCGCTCCGGTACCGTTCAGGTTCGGCCTCGGCGAGGTCGCAGATCTGTTGTGCCGTGCGAGAGGGAGAGCGTTGACCCGCCTCGACCCGCGCGCGCCCCTCGTGGTGGACACCCGCGACCTGGGGCGCCGGGCTGGTTCGATGAGCGAGCTCGACCGCACCGTCCCGGCGCCAGCCGATCTCGGCGTCGCCGATGTCATCTTCGTCCCCGAGGGCTCGGACCTCCACCTGCACCTGCGGTTGGAGTCCGTGGTCGAGGGGGTGCTCGTGACGGCAACGGCGCGGGCTGCGGTGTCCGGCGAGTGCGGACGGTGCCTTGAGCCCCTCGCACGCGAGGTGGAGGCCTCCTTCCAGGAGCTCTACCTCTACCCGGACCAGCACGACGATGACGAGGAGGCCGAGCGGCTCGAGGGCGACTTCCTCGACCTTGAGCCGGCGCTGCGGGACGCGGTGGTGCTTGTCGCTGCCCCTGCAGCCGGTGTGCCGGGACGATTGCCCGGGCCTGTGCTCGCAGTGCGGGGCGCGGCTCGCCGATGACCCGGAGCACCAGCATGACGAGGTCGACCCCCGGTGGGCGGCCCTGACGAACGTGCTCGGCTCCCCAGCCGAACCGACTGAGAAGGAGAGCTGACGCATGGCCGTTCCGAAGCGGAAGACCTCGCGCAGCAACACCCGGCACCGCCGCGCGCAGTGGAAGGCCACTCTGCCGGCCGTCGTCGCGTGCGAGCGCTGCCGTGAGCCGCGCCTGCAGCACATCGCCTGCCCGAACTGCGGCACGTACAACCGCCGCCAGGTTCTCGCCGTCTGACCCTCGCGTGACCGCCCCCGAGGGGGCCCGCGAGGACAGCGGGCTGGCCGCCCTCGAGGCCCGCCTCGGGGTGCTCCTCGACGCCGCCATGCTGCGGCGCGCGCTGACCCACCGGTCGTACGCGTACGAGAACGGCGGCCTGCCGACGAACGAGCGGCTGGAGTTCCTGGGCGACTCGGTGCTCGGGCTCGTCGTCACCGACACCCTCTACCGCGCGCACCCCGACCTGCCCGAGGGGCAGCTGGCCAAGCTGCGCGCCGCCGTCGTCAACATGCGGGCGCTCGCGGAGGTGGCCCGCGGGCTCGGCCTGGGCGAGTTCATCCTGCTGGGCCGCGGTGAGCTGTCCACCGGTGGCCGCGACAAGTCGTCGATCCTCGCCGACGCCGTCGAGGCCTTGATCGGGGCCGTCTACCTCGACCGCGGGCTGCCGGAGGCGACCGCGCTGGTCCACCGGCTGTTCGACCCGGTGATCGAGGCGTCGGCCGACCTCGGCGCCGGCCTCGACTGGAAGACCAGCCTGCAGGAGCTGACCTCGCGGCTCGCCCTCGGCGTCCCCGACTACCGCGTGGACGAGTCCGGCCCCGACCACGAGAAGAGCTTCGACGCCGCCGTCCACGTCGGTGACGACGTGTGGGGGCGGGGATCGGGCAGCAGCAAGAAGGAGGCCGAGCAGCACGCGGCCGAGGACGCCTGGCACGCCGTGCGCGCGGCGCACCCCGAGCTGGGCGCCGCCGAGCGGAGCGCCTCCGCCTGATGCCCGAGCTGCCCGAGGTCGAGGTGGTCCGCCGGGGGCTGCAGGCGCATGTGGCCGGGCGCACCACGGCCGCCGTGCAGGCCCTGCACCCCCGGGCGGTCCGCCGCCATCCGGGCGGCGCCCGCGATCTCGAGCGCCGCCTGGCGGGCCGGCTGATCGCCTCGGCCGAGCGCCGGGGGAAGTACCTCTGGATGCCCCTCGATCGGCGGTGACGAGGCGCTCGTCGCGCATCTGGGCATGAGCGGCCAGCTGCTCGTGCAGCCGCCCGACTCACCCGATGAGACCCATCTGCGGGTGCGCATCGGGTTCGCCGACGGAGGCCGCGAGCTGCGCTTCGTCGATCAGCGCACCTTCGGCGGCCTGGCGGTGGAGCCGGTGGACCCCGACACCCTGGCCCCCGCAAGCATCCGGCACATCGCCCGGGACCCGCTGGACCCGGCCTTCGACGACGCGGGCTTCCGGGCGGCCCTGCGCCGCCGGCGCACCGGGATCAAGCGCGCGCTGCTCGACCAGACCCTGGTCTCCGGCATCGGCAACATCTACGCCGACGAGGCCCTGTGGCGGGCCCGGCTGCACTACGCCCGCCCGACCGAGACGATGACGCGGGTCGAGGCCGACCGGGTGCTGCAGGCGGCGCGCGAGGTGATGGCCGCGGCGCTGGGCCAGGGCGGCACGTCGTTCGACGCGCTCTACGTCAACGTCAACGGCGAGAGCGGCTACTTCGACCGCTCGCTGGAGGCGTACGGCCGGCGGGACGAGCCGTGCTCGCGGTGCGGCGCCCCGATCCGCCGCGACGCCTTCATGAACCGCTCGTCGTACACCTGCCCGCGCTGCCAGCCGCGGCCCCGCCGCGGCCGCTGGTAGCCCGGTCCGCCCCAGTTGACCGCACCGCGGCTGCGGTGTCACCCTGGTGATCATCCTGACGTGATCATCCTGGCGCGGTGAACTCCTGCCGGTCGCGGCGCGACGCCGCCTGCGGCCTGCCGCTCCCGCACCCCAGACCGCGCCCGGACCCGTACCACCGCATCCTCCGCGCGGGGCCCGCCCGCGCCTGACCCCTCGAGGACCCGCTATGGCCAAGGCCCTGCTCGGATACCTGGGTGGCCCCGACCCCGTCACCACCGCCGAGCTCGCCGCGCTGCGGCGCCGGGTCCGCGACCTGGAGGCCGAGGTCACCCGGCTGTCGGCCGCCAACGACGCCCTGACCGGCCTGGTCGCCGCCCAGGTGGCCCTGGAGGAGGCCGCCCTCGAGCTCGACCGCAGCGCCCGCCAGCCCGCCCTGGCGTAGCCGCCGAGTGCGCCGCTCCCGGCTTGCGGCCCGCGGCCCGGTAGGCTGCCCGGCGGCCTTCCCCAGCCTGCCTCAGGAGCGAGCGCGTTGCACCTCAAGAGCCTCACGCTGAGGGGCTTCAAGTCCTTCGCGTCGTCGACGACGCTCACCCTCGAGCCCGGGATCACCTGCGTCGTCGGGCCCAACGGGTCCGGCAAGTCCAATGTCGTGGACGCGATGGCGTGGGTGATGGGCGAGCAGGGGGCCAAGTCCCTGCGCGGCGGCAAGATGGAGGACGTCATCTTCGCCGGCACGTCCGGTCGCGCGCCGCTCGGTCGCGCCGAGGTCATGCTCACCATCGACAACACCGACGGCGCCCTGCCGATCGAGTACGCCGAGGTGACGATCTCGCGGATCATGTTCCGCAACGGCGGCTCCGAGTACGCCATCAACGGGACGCCCTGCCGGCTGCTCGACGTCCAGGAGCTGCTCAGCGACTCCGGTATCGGCCGCGAGATGCACGTGATCGTGGGCCAGGGGCAGCTCGACCAGGTGCTGTCGGCGTCGCCGGAGGACCGCCGCGGCTTCATCGAGGAGGCCGCGGGCGTCCTCAAGCACCGCAAGCGCAAGGAGAAGGCCGTCCGCAAGCTGGAGGCCATGCAGGCGAACCTGACCCGCCTGCAGGACCTCACCGCCGAGCTGCGCCGCCAGCTGAAGCCGCTGGGCCGCCAGGCGGAGGTCGCCCGCCGGGCCGCGGTGATCCAGGCCGATCTGCGCGACGCGCGGTTGCGGCTGCTCGCCGACGACCTGGTCGGGCTGCGCTCGACGCTGGAGGCCGAGGTCGCCGACGAGACCGCCTTGCGCCTGCGCCGCGCCGAGGTCGAGGAGGCGCTGGCCGCGGCCCAGGGGCGCGAGGCCGAGCTGGAGATCGCGCTGGCCGAGGGCGCCCCGGTGCTCGCCCGCGCCCAGGAGACCTGGTACCGGCTGTCCGGGCTGCGCGAACGGCTGCGCGGCCTCGGCGACGTCGCCGGCGAGCGTGCCCGCCGGCTGGCCGAGGTGCAGCAGGAGGAGGAGCGGCCCGGTCGCGACCCCGAGGCGCTCGACGCGGAGGCGGGCGAGGCCCGGGCCCAGGAGGCCGGCCTGGTCGCCGAGGCGGCCGAGCTGGCCGAGGTGCTGGCGGCGGCCGAGGCCGCGCGCGGCGAGGCCGAGCGCGGTTCGCCGAGGAGGAGCGCCGGATCGCCGGTGTGCTCCGCGCCGCGGCCGACCGGCGCGAGGGCCTGGCCCGGCTCACCGGCCAGGCCGGCGCCGCGCGCAGCCGGGTGGAGGCGCGCGACGCGGAGACCGCCCGGCTGACGGCGGCCCGCGAGGACGCCCGGGCGCGGGCCGACCGGGCGCAGGCCGAGTTCGCCGCCATCGAGGGCCAGGTCGCCGGCCTGGATGAGGGCGAGGTGGACCTCGACGTCGAGCACGAGTCGGCCGCCGAGGCCGTCGCGGCCGCGGAGGCCGAGGTCGCCGCCCTCCGCGAAGAGGAGCGCGCCGCCGAGCGCGAGCGGTCCACCGCGGCCGCCCGCCGCGAGGCCCTGGAGCTCGGGCTCGCGCGCAAGGACGGCGCGGGGGCGCTGCTCGCCGCGAGCGGGCGCGTCAGCGGGCTGCTGGGTTCGGTCGCGGCGCTGGTGCACGTGCGCGCCGGGTACGAGGCGGCGGTCGCGGCCGCGCTGGGGGCGGCGGCCGACGCCGTGGCGGTCGCCGACGTCGATGCGGCCGTGGACGCGATCCGGCTGCTCAAGGACGACGACGGCGGCCGGGCGCCGCTGCTCGTCGGGTCGCGCGCCGCCGTCGATGTCCCCGCTTGACCCGGTCGAGGGCGGCGAGCACGCGTTCACCCTCGTCGAGGCGCCCGAGGCCCTGCGCCCGGCCCTGCGCGCGCTGCTCGACGGGGTCGTGGTCGTCGACGGGCTCGCCGAGGCGCGTGCGCTGGTGTCCCGGCGGCCGGACCTCGTCGCCGTCACCCGGGAGGGAGACCGGCTCGGCGCCGGGTACGCCGTGGGCGGCTCTGCCTCCGCGCCGTCGCTGCTCGAGGTGCAGGCCGCGGTCGAGGAGGCGGCGGCCGCCGAGCGCGACGGCGCGCACCGGGGCGAGCGGGCCCGGTTCGCCCTGGGCGCGGCGCAGGAGCGGGCGCGCGAGGCGGCCAGCCGGGTCGAGGCCGCGCTGCAGCGGCTGCACGAGTCCGACGCCCGGCTGGCGGCCGTGGCCGAGCAGCTGGGCCAGCTGGGCTCCGCCGTCCGGGCCGCGCGTGCCGAGGCCGAGCGGCTCGACCGCTCGCTTGCCGCGGCCACGGCCGCGCGCGACGCCGACGCCGCCGCGATGGCCGAGCTGGAGGCGCGGCTCGCGGCCGCGGCCGAGGCCCCGGCCGAGGCCGAGCCCACCACGGACGAGCGCGATCGGCTCGCCGCCGCCGCCACGGCCGCCCGGCAGGCCGAGGTCGAGGCGCGCCTTGCCCTGCGCACCTGCGAGGAGCGCGGCCGGGCCCTGGCCGGCCGCGCCGAGCAGCTCGAGCGTGCGGCCGTCCAGGAGCGGGCGGCCCGCGAGCGATTCGCGCGCCGCCGTGAGCAGGCGGCCGCGGAGCTCGTGGTGGCGGGGGCGGTGCGCGACGCCGTCGCCGTCGTGCTGGAGCGCCTGGCGCAGTCGCTGGCCGACGCGGGCGCCGAACGCGCCGCCGCCGAGCAGGTGCGCGCCGAGCGCGAGGCGGAGCTGGTGAGCGTGCGGGCGCGCGGCCGGGAGCTGGAGGGCGAGCTCAACCAGCTCACCGACTCGGTGCACCGCGACGAGGTCGCCCGCACCGAGCAGCGGCTGCGGATCGAGCAGCTGGAGCAGCGCGCCCTGGAGGAGTACGGCGTCGACACCGAGGCGCTGCTGGCCGAGTACGGCCCCGACCAGCTCGTGCCGCCGTCCCCGGCCGCCCCGGGGGACGCGGTCGACGAGGGGGCTCCCGAGCCCCAGCCCCGCCCGTACGTCCGGGAGGAGCAGGAGAAGCGGGCTCGCGCCGCCGACCGCCAGCTCGCGCTGCTCGGCCGGGTCAACCCGCTGGCGCTGGAGGAGTTCTCCGCGCTCGAGGAGCGCGCGCAGTACCTCAGCGAGCAGCTCGAGGACCTCAAGAAGACCCGTCGCGACCTGCTCGACATCGTCCGCGAGGTGGACGAGCGGGTCGAGCAGGTCTTCACCGAGGCCTACCGCGACGTCGAGCGCGAGTTCGCCATCGTCTTCGCGCGGCTGTTCCCCGGTGGCGAGGGCCGGCTGATCCTCACCGACCCCGACGACCTGCTGGCCTCGGGCGTCGACGTCGAGGCCCGGCCCCCGGGCAAGAAGGTCAAGCGGCTGTCGCTGCTCTCCGGCGGTGAGCGGTCGCTGACCGCGGTGGCCTTCCTGGTGGCGCTCTTCAAGGCGCGGCCGAGCCCGTTCTACGTGCTGGACGAGGTCGAGGCCGCCCTCGACGACACCAACCTGGGCCGGCTGCTGGAGATCTACGAGGAGCTGCGCGAGAACAGCCAGCTGATCGTGATCACCCACCAGAAGCGGACCATGGAGATCGCCGACGCGCTGTACGGCGTGAGCATGCGCGGGGACGGGGTCTCCGCGGTGATCAGCCAGCGCCTGCGCGACGCCGCGACGGCCTAGGCCTGCCGGCCGCAGCTGGTGACGTCCGACCCCTAGCCGCCCCCGGGGCGGTCAGCGCGACCGGCCGGCCGCCGGCTGCCGCACCTGGGAGACTGGGCACGTGGATGCCCTCGCTTACGTCGTCATCGCCCTGGTCGTCCTCGCCCTCGCAGTGGGCGCGGGCCTGCTGCTGCGCTCGCGCGGCAAGGCGGTCGAGCCCCCGCGGCCCGGCGTCGACTACGCGCCGGGGGTCGGCGACGACGCCGAGGTCCCTCGCGACACCCCACGCCGCACGGTGGAGGACGTGGTCCCGCCCGGTGAGCCGGGCGGCGCGCCCACCGCGCTGCTGGAGCGGCCGGAGCCGTCCGCGGGCCGGCTCACCCGGCTGCGCGCCAGGCTCGCCCGGTCGCAGACCGCGTTGGGGCGCGGCCTGCTCGCGCTGCTGTCCCGCGACACGCTGGACGCGGCGGCCTGGGACGAGGTCGAGGAGGTCCTGCTGGGGGCCGACCTCGGGGTGGCGCCGAGCCAGGAGCTGCTCGACCGCCTGCGGACGCGCACGGCGGCCGCGGCCGAACGCGACTCCGGCGACCATGCGCAGCCTGCTCCGCGAAGAGCTCATCACCTTGGTCGACCCGACGCTCGACCGCACCCTGCGGACCTCGCGGCACCCGGACGGGTCGCCCGCCATCGTGCTCGTCGTCGGCGTGAACGGCACCGGCAAGACCACGACGACCGGCAAGCTCGCCCGGGTTGTGGTGGGCGACGGCGGCACCGTCCTGCTGGGGGCGGCCGACACGTTCCGCGCCGCGGCCTCGGCCCAGCTGCAGACCTGGGGCGACCGGGTGGGCGCCGTGGTCGTCCAGGGCCCCGAGGGCGGCGACCCGGCCAGCGTGGCGTTCGACGCCGTGCGCGCGGGCCGCGAGCAGGGTGTCGACACCGTCGTCATCGACACCGCGGGCCGCCTGCACACCAAGACCGGGCTGATGGACGAGCTGGGCAAGGTGAAGCGGGTCATCGAGAAGCAGGCCCCGGTCGATGAGGTGCTGCTGGTGCTCGACGCCACCACCGGGCAGAACGGCCTGACCCAGGCACGCGTCTTCGCCGAGGTCGTCGACGTCACCGGGATCGTGCTGACCAAGCTGGACGGCACCGCCAAGGGCGGCATCGTCGTCGCCGTGCAGCGCGAACTCGGCGTGCCGGTCAAGCTCGTCGGGCTGGGCGAGGGCCCAGACGACCTGGCCCCGTTCGAGCCCGAGGCGTTCGTCGACGCGCTGCTGGCCGACTGACCGGGCCGGCCCGAAACACCGCCGTAACCGAGCGGCGTGAACTGTCACCGCCGCCGAAACACCCGCAGGCGCCCCACGAAATCCCCGCGGCCGAGAGTCCCACTCATCCCAGGACCGCAACGGCGCGGGACTGGACCCCATGGTGGACTCCCAGGAAGGGACGGCAGACATGCCGGAGATCAGCGGCGCAGACACCGCGTGGGTCCTCACGAGCGCCGCGCTCGTGCTGCTCATGACCCCCGGCACTGGCGTTCTTCTACGGCGGCATGGTCCGCGCGAAGAGCGTCCTGAACATGATGATGATGAGCTTCGGGGCGCTGGCGCTCGATCGCCGTGCTCTGGGTGCTCTACGGCTACTCGATGGCCTTCGGCGACGACGTCGGCGGCGGGCTGGTCGGCGATCCCACCGAGTTCGCCGGGCTCCAGGGCCTGATGTCGCCAGGACGTCGGTGGTCGGCGACCATTCCCGACGATGGCCTTCGTCGCCTTCCAGGCGGTGTTCGCGATCATCACGGTCGCGCTGATCTCCGGTGCGATCGCCGACCGCGCCGAGTTCGGCGCCTGGATGGTCTTCGCGGGCGTCTGGGCCACGGTCGTCTACTTCCCGGTCGCCCACTGGGTCTTCGCCTTCGACGGCGTGACCGCCGAGACCGGCGGCTGGATCGCCAACCAGCTCAAGGCGATCGACTTCGCCGGCGGCACGGCCGTGCACATCAACGCCGGTGCCGCGGGTCTCGCCCTGGCGCTGGTGCTCGGCAAGCGGATCGGCTTCGGCAAGGAGCTCATGCGGCCGCACAACCTGCCGTTCGTGATGCTCGGCGCCGGCCTGCTGTGGTTCGGCTGGTTCGGCTTCAACGCCGGGTCGGCGCTGGCGGCGAACAACACCGCCGCGGTGGCCTGGATGAACACCATCATCGCGACCGCCGCGGCGTCCCTCGCCTGGGTCGCTCACGGAGAAGATCCGCGACGGCCACGCCACCTCCCTCGGCGCCGCCTCCGGCGTCGTCGCCGGCCTGGTGGCGATCACCCCGGCCTGCTCGTCGGTCAGCCCGCTCGGGGCGATCGCGGTCGGCGCCATCGCCGGCGTGCTGTGCGCCCTCGCGATCGGACTGAAGTACAAGTTCGGCTACGACGACTCCCTCGACGTCGTCGGCGTGCACCTGGTGGGCGGCCTCGGTGGGCACCCTGCTCATCGGATTCCTCGCCACCGATGCGGCGCCCGCGGGCGTCAACGGGCTGTTCTACGGCGGCGGGTTCGACCAGCTGTGGCCGCCAGGCAGTCGCGGCGTTCGCCGTGCTGGCGTACTCCTTCGTGCTGACGTACGTCATCGGCTTGGCCATCGCCAAGACGATCGGCTTCCGGGTGGAGAAGGACGTCGAGGTCCAGGGTGTGGACCTCAACGAGCACGCGGAGACGGCCTACGAGTTGGGCCCGGTCCCGGGCAGCGGCTACCGGCCGCTGGCGGGCGCGGGCGTCGGATCTGTTGGCGGCGCGGGTTCCGCGGCGAGCGAGAGGGTGGAGGCATGAGGCTCATCACGGCGATCGTCAAGCCATTCAAGCTCGATGACGTGAAGACCGCGCTGGAGGCGTTCGGGGTGCACGGGATGACCGTGTCCGAGGCCAGCGGGTACGGCCGGCAGCGCGGGCACACCGAGGTGTACCGCGGTGCGGAGTACACCGTGGACCTGGTCCCGAAGGTGCGCATCGAGGTGCTCGTGGAGGACGCCGACGCCGACGACGTGATGGATGTCGTGGCCAAGGCGGCCCGGACGGGACGCATCGGTGACGGCAAGGTCTGGTCGATCCCGGTGGACACCGTCGTCCGCGTCCGCACCGGCGAGCGCGGCGCAGACGCGCTCTAGCCGATCGCGCCGATCCGCCGTGTCCCCACTCGCCCCGACGTACGCCGAGGCGCGCGCGGACCTGCTGGCCCGGCCCGGGATTCCCGGGCCGGGCCGTCGGCAGGCCCTGGCCGAGGCGGCCGACGCGTGGCTGGTGGAGGTGTTCGAGGCGGCGGGCGGCCCGGGGGCGGGCGCCTCCCTGGTGGCGGTCGGCGGGTACGGCCGCAGCGAGCTGTCGCCTGGCTCCGACCTCGACCTGCTGCTGATCGTGCGCTCCTCGGCCTCCGCGGAGGCCGGGCTCGCCGAGCGGATCTGGTACCCGCTGTGGGACTCCGGGGTCCGGGTCGACCACGCGGTGCGCACGGCGGGGGAGGCGCGGCTCGTGGCGGCCGAGGACCTGCGTGCGTTGCTCGGGCTGCTCGACGCGCGCTGCGTCGCCGGCGACCCCGAGCCCGTGCAGCGGGTGGTCTCGTCGGTGCTGGCCGATTGGCGGGCCGCGGCCCGCCGCCGGCTGCCCGATCTGCTGGCCGACTGCAGGCAGCGCCATGAGCGTGCCGGTCACCTGGCGTACGCCCTGGAGCCCGACCTCAAGGAGGGCCGCGGCGGACTGCGCGATCTGGCGGTCCTGCGCGCGATCGGCGCCTCCTGGGTGGCCGATGCGCCGCACGCGGGCTGCCCGAGTCCCGCCGGCTGCTGCTCGACGTGCGAGACGCCCTGCACGTGTCCGGGGGCCGGGGCTCCGACCGGCTCGTCCAGCAGGAGCACGCCCACGTGGCCGAGGCGGTGGGCCTCGCCGACGGCGATGCGCTGCTGGCCGCGGTGGGCGAGGCGGCGCGGACCATCGCGTACGCGTTCGACACCGTCGCGGCGCGGGTCGAGCGCGCGGTCTCGGGCGGCTCCCGGCGGACCTTCCTGGCCGGCCCGCTGCGGCGCGGGCCCAAGCGCCTGCCGGTGCGGGCGCCCCTCGCCGACGGGGTCGTCGAGCAGGACGGCGAGGTGGTGCTGGCCCGCGACGCCCGGCCGGCCCTCGACGCCTCGCTGGGGCTCCGGGCGGCCGCGGCGGCGGCGCAGGCCGGGCTTCGGCTGGCCCCCCACACGGTTGAGCGGCTCGCCGCCGAGGGGGCCGACCTGCCGGTCCCGTGGCCGCGCGACGCGCGGGAGGCGCTGGTGTCGCTGCTCGGCGCCGGGGCCGCCACCGTGCCGGTGTGGGAGTCGCTGGACCTGGCCGGGCTGGTCAGCCGCTGGATCCCCGAGTGGTCCGCGGTCCGCTACCGCCAGCAGCACAACCCGATCCACCGCTTCACGGTGGACCGCCACCTCGTCGAGGCGGCCGCCCACGCCTCGACGCTGACCCGCCGGGTCGCCCGACCCGACCTGCTCCTCGTGGGCGCGCTGCTGCACGACATCGGCAAGGGCTTCCCGGGAGACCACACCGAGGCCGGGATGGTGGTGGTGGCCGACCTCGCCCCCCGGCTCGGCTTCGACGCCGCGGACACCGCCACGCTCGTGGCGATGACCCGCCTGCACCTGCTGCTGCCGGAGACCGCGACCCGGCGCGACCTCGACGACCCGGCGACCCTGTCGGCGGTGGCCGCCGAGGTGGGCACCCGCGAGCTGCTCGATCTGCTGCACGCGCTCGCCCAGGCCGACGCGCTCGCCACCGGGCCCGCGGCGTGGACCGAGTGGCGGGCCGCCCTGATCGACGACCTCGCCGAGCGCACGCGGCAGACCCTCGCCGGGGACCCGGCGCCCCCGCCGCCGGCCCTCGACGGCGCGGACCTGCCAGAGCCCGGGGCGGACGGGCTCGCGGTGACCTGGACGGCCACCTCGTACGGCCATCGGCTGCTCGTCTCGGCGCCGGACCGGGTCGGCCTGCTGGCCGACGTCGCCGGCGTGCTCAGCCTGCAGCGGCTCGCCGTGCGCTCGGCGCGGGTGGCCAGCGTCGGCGGCCGCGCGGTGCAGGAATGGGTGGTGACGCCCGAGTTCGGCGACCCCCCTGCGGTGGACCGCGTCCGGGTCGACCTGCGGCGCACCCTCGACGGGACCCTCGACCTCGAGGGGCGGCTGGCCGCCCGCGCGGCCGACTACGCGCCAGCCGCGGGGCGTCGTGATCGCGCCGCCCCGGGTCGAGCTCGTCCCGGGGGCCTCGTCGTCGGCGACGGTGATGGAGGTGCGCGCCCACGACCGGCCGGGCCTGCTGCGCACGGTGGCCGCCGCCCTCGCCGCCCAGGCGGTGGACGTGTCGGCGGCCGTCGTCGCGACGCTGGGCTCGGACGCGGTCGACGTGTTCTACCTCGCCCAGGACGGCGGCCCGCTCGATGCCGCCACCGCGGAGCGGGCCCGGGTCGCGGTGCTTGGGCTCGCTGGCCTGACCGCGCCGGCGGCCGGACGGGCCCGGGCCGCGCGGCGGTTACCCTTGCCGACGTGTTCGCCACGCTGTCTGACCGCCTTGCCGCCACCTTCAAGTCCCTGCGGGGCAAGGGGAGGCTGACCGAGGCCGACGTCGACGCCACCTGCCGCGAGATCCGGGTGGCCCTGCTCGAGGCCGACGTGGCGCTGCCGGTGGTCCGCGACTTCGTCGGACGGGTGCGCGAGCGGTCGCTCGGCGCCGAGGTGTCCCAGGCGCTGAACCCGGCGCAGCAGATCATCAAGATCGTCAACGAGGAGCTCGTCGAGATCCTCGGCGGCGAGACCCGCCGGGTCCGCGCTCGCCAAGAACCCGCCGACCGTCGTGATGCTGCTCGGCCTGCAGGGCGCCGGCAAGACGACCCTCGCGGGCAAGCTCGCCCGCTGGTTCGCAGCCCAGGGCCACCAGCCGCTGCTCGTCGCCGCCGACCTCCAGCGGCCCAACGCGGTCGACCAGCTCGCCGTGGTCGCCGAGCGGGCGGGGGTGGCGGTCTTCGCCCCCGAGCCCGGCAACGGCGTCGGCGACCCGGTCAGGGTGTCCCGCGACGCCGTCGCCCACGCCCGCGCCCAGCAGTACGACGTGGTCATCGTCGACACCGCGGGCCGGCTCGCGCATCGACGACGAGCTGGTCCGGCAGGCCGCCGACATCAAGGCCGCGGTCAACCCCGACGAGACGCTGTTCGTCGTCGACGCGATGATCGGCCAGGACGCCGTCACCACGGCCCAGCAGTTCGCCGCCGGCGTCGGGTTTCGACGGCGTCGTCCTCACCAAGCTCGACGGCGACGCCCGCGGCGGCGCCGCCCTGTCGATCCGGTCGGTCACCGGCCGCCCGGTGATGTTCGCCTCCAACGGCGAGAAGCTCGACGACTTCGACGTCTTCCACCCCGAGCGGATGGCCTCGCGCATCCTCGGCATGGGCGACGTCCTCACCCTCATCGAGCAGGCCGAGAAGGCGTTCGACGCCGACCAGGCCAAGCAGATGGCCGACAAGTTCCAGTCCGGCCAGGGCGGCGACCTCACCCTCGAGGACTTCCTGACCCAGATGCAGGCCGTCCGCAAGATGGGGTCGATCGGCAAGCTGCTCGGGATGCTGCCCGGGATGGGCGACATGCGGGCGCAGATCGAGTCGATCGACGAGCGCGAGCTCGACCGCGCCGCCGCGATCATCCAGTCGATGACCCCGGCCGAGCGCCGGGACCCCAAGCTGCTCAACGGCTCGCGCCGGGCCCGGATCGCGCGTGGGTCCGGCACCCAGGTGAGCGACGTCAACGGCCTCGTCGACCGGTTCCTCGAGGCGCGCAAGATGATGGCGCAGATGTCGCGCGGCGGCGGGATGCCCGGCATGCCGGGGCATGGCCGGGCATGCCCGGCATGGGGGGCATGGGCAAGAAGGCCAAGGGCCGGCAGGGCAAGGCCCCGGCGAAGTCGAAGAGCCGCAGCGGCAACCCGGCGAAGCGGGCCCAGGAGGAGGCGGCCGCCGCGCGCGCCGCGGACGTGGCCGGCGCCGACGCGGAGGCCGACGCGTTGGCCTCGTTCGACCTGCCGGACGAGTTCAAGGGGCTCCTCGGCCCCAGCGGCCCCTCCGCCCGCTGACGGCCGCCGCGGGCCTGCCCACGCGGCCGTTTGGTGCCGCGCGGGGGCCGTCTGGCACAATCGGCGTCGAACCGACTGGCTGGGGTGCCCTCTACTCGCGCCGGCCTGGCGGTCCATCTGAGGCCCCACGCGTGCGCCCCACGTCGCGGCGGGAGCCCTCACCCCCACCCACGTTCAGGAGAGCCCACACCCGTGGCCGTCAAGATCAAGCTCATGCGCCTCGGCAAGAAGCGCCACCCGCAGTACCGGATCGTCATCGCCGACTCGCGCACCAAGCGCGACGGCCGCTCGATCGAGGAGATCGGCAAGTACCACCCCAAGGAGGAGCCGAGCCTGCATCCAGGTCGACTCCGAGCGGGCGCAGTACTGGCTGTCCGTCGGCGCGCAGCCGACCGAGCCGGTCCTGGCGATCCTCAAGGTCACCGGCGACTGGCAGACCTTCAAGGGCCTGCCCGGCGGCGAGGGCACCCTGCGCGTCGCGGAGGCCAAGGCCGACAAGCGGACCGTGTTCGAGGCCGCCGCCAAGGCCGGCGACGAGCTGCCGGCGGCGACCACGCCGAAGAAGAAGGCCGCGAAGGACGCCGCCGAGGTGAGGCCGTCGTTGAGGCCGCCGGTCGAGGCCGAGCCCGCTGCCGAGCCGTGGTCGAGGCCGTCGTCGAGGCCGAGCCGGCCGCTGAGGCTGCCCCGAGGCCGCCGCCGAGGCCGAGCCGCGCCGCTGAGACCGAGGCCGCCCCCGAGACCGAGGCCTGACGTGCTCGACGAAGCGCTCGACCACCTCGTCAAGGGCATCGTCGACCACCCCGAGGACGTGCAGGTCACCGACCGCGAGCTGCGGCGGGGACGCGTGCTCGAGGTGCGGGTCCACCCCGACGACCTCGGCCGGGTGATCGGCCGCGGCGGACGCACCGCCCAGGCGCTGCGCACCGTGCTCGGCGCCGTCGTCGGGGCAGGGTGTCCGGGTCGACTTCCTCGACGTCGACGAGCGCCGTTGACCGACCCGCTGCGCGTGGTGGTCGGCCGAGTCGGCCGCGCGCACGGCGTACGCGGCGACCTGGTCGTCGACGTCCGCACCGACGAGCCCGAACGCCGGATGGCGCCCGGGGCCGTGCTCTTCACCGAACCCGACCGGGGGCCGCTCACCGTGGCCGCCGGTCGCGTTCATTCGGGCCGCCTGCTGCTGCGCTTCGAGGGCGTGGACGACCGGTCGGCGGCCGAGGCGCTGCGCGGGGTCGTGCTGCTCGCGGAGGTCGACGCGGCCGAGCGGCCCGACGACGACGACGAGTGGTACGACCGGCAGCTCGTCGGCCTGCGGGTCGCCGTCGTGGCCGCGGCGGGGGCGGAATCGGAGCTGGGCGCCGTGCGCGAGGTGGTGCACGCGCCGTACCAGGACCTGCTCGTGGTCGCGCTCGACGCCGGCGGCGAGGCGCTCGTGCCGTTCGTCGCCGAGATCGCCGTCGAGGTCGACCTCGCGGCCGGCCGGATCCTGATCGATCCGCCGCCCGGGCTGCTCGGCGAAGGGGCGGAGGCCTGAGGGTGCGCCTCGACGTCGTGACGATCTTCCCCGAGTACCTCGCGCCGCTGCGGCTCTCGCTGGTCGGCAAGGCCGCCGAGTCGGGCCGGCTCGACATCCGGGTGCACGACCTGCGGGCGTGGGCCGAGGACCGGCACCGCACCGTCGACGACACCCCGTACGGCGGCGGCCCGGGGATGGTCATGAAGCCCGACGTCTGGGGCGATGCCCTCGATGCGATCGCGCCGCCCACGGACCCGGACCAGCCGCTCCTGGTGATCCCGACCCCCGCGGGGCGCCCGCTCACCCAGGCGCTCGCCGCCGAGCTCGCAGCGGAGCCCTGGCTGCTCTTCGCCTGCGGCCGCTATGAGGGCATCGACGCGCGCGTGGCCGAGGACGCGTCGACCCGCATGCGCGTGCTGGAGGTCTCGATCGGCGACTACGTGCTGGCCGGCGGCGAGGCCGCGGTGCTGGTCATCGTCGAGGCGGTGGCCCGCCTGCTGCCGGGGGTGCTCGGCAACGCCGAGAGCGCGGTCGACGACTCGTTCGCCTCCGGGCAGGGGGGCTTGCTCGAGGGGCCGGTCTACACCAAGCCGCCCGTCTGGCGCGGCCGTGCGGTCCCCGACGTGCTGCTGTCCGGGCACCACGCGGCGATCGACGCGTGGCGGCGGGAGCAGGCCGTGGAGCGCACCCGGCGGGTGCGCCCGGAGCTGCTGGGCTGATCGCGTCACCGCCGAGCGCCGCCGGTTTCTCGCCCACCCCCGCCCTGTGTCACACTTGACGCGTTCCACCAGCCGGTCCGCGATCGCCCTGCCACAGGGGGACGTCCCGCGACGGCCGGCTCATCCCCGATCTGAACCCGCACCGCGGGTGGCCTGTGGCGCCCGTGAGGAGAACCACC
Source organism: uncultured Actinomycetota bacterium (assembly GCA_963818455.1). Classification (GTDB taxonomy): domain Bacteria; phylum Actinomycetota; class Actinomycetes; order CAVWCF01; family CAVWCF01; genus CAWFSE01. The sequence goes on along the minus strand of CAWFSE010000005.1, from coordinate 177,756 downwards.
ATGCAGAAGCTCGACGCCGTCGATAGCGCCTCCCTCAAAGAGGTCCCCGACTTCCGCCCCGGCGACACCCTGAAGGTCCACGTCCGGGTCATCGAGGGCGCCAAGAGCCGCATCCAGGTCTTCCAGGGCGTCGTCATCCGCCGCCAGGGCCAGGGCGTCCGCGAGACGTTCACCGTCCGCAAGGTCTCGTACGGCGTCGGCGTGGAGCGCACCTTCCCCGTGCACACCCCGGTCATCGAGAAGATCGAGGTCGTCACCCGCGGCGACGTGCGCCGCGCGAAGCTGTACTACCTCCGCGATCTGCGCGGCAAGGCCGCCAAGATCAAGGAGCGTCGCGAGAACGCTCCGCAGGCCTGACCGCAGCACGCCCCTTCGCGTCCGGTTGCAGGTAGCGTCCCCCCATGCCGGAGCACGCTGCGCACGCGACGGCCGGGCCGGTGCCGAGCCGGCGAGAGCCGCCGCCGTGGGTCCCGCAGTCCGGACTCGGACCGCGGCGCGCGCGCCGGGAGGCCCAGCGCACCGCGAAGGCGGCCGAGAGGCGGTCGGCGGCGCGCGAGATCCCGATCCTGGCCGTGGTCGCGATCGTGCTCGCGCTGCTCGTCAAGACCTTCCTCCTGCAGGCCTTCTCGATCCCCTCGGGGTCGATGGAGAACACCCTGCTGGTGGGCGACCGAATCCTGGTGGAGAAGGTCGGATACCGCTTCGGGGACATCTCCCGCGGCGACGTCGTCGTCTTTGACGGCGCCGACTCGTTCACCCCGGAGATCACCGTCGCCGAGCCGCAGGGCCCGATCGGCTCGGCCCTGCGCTGGATCGGCCAGACCCTGGGACTGCAGGCCGATGAGCGCGACTTCGTGAAGCGGGTGATCGGCGTCGGCGGCGACCGGGTGCAGTGCTGCGACGCCTCCGGCCGGCTGACCGTCAACGGAGTGCCTCTCGATGAGCCGTACCTGTACCCCGGCGACGTCCCGAGCCGCGACGCCTTCGACGTCGTCGTCCCGGCGGGCAAGCTGTGGGTCATGGGCGACCACCGCTCGATCAGCCAGGACTCGCGGGCGCACCTCGGCGACCCGGGCGGCGGCTTCGTGCCCGAGGACCGGGTGATCGGCCGCGCCTTCGCGGTCGTCTGGCCGTTCGGCCGCTTCGAAGGGCTGGGGCGGCCCCCGGCCTTCGACAGATCCGGCCCTCGACGCCAGCCAGGGCCAGCAGGCCGCCCCGTGACCGTCGCCGAGCCGGCGGGGGCCGGCCGGGCCCCGCGAGGGCAAGCGACGCGGAGGGGTGTTCCGGGAGACCGCGATCCTGGTCATCGGCGCCCTCGTGGTCGCGGTCCTGGTGCGGACCTTCCTGATCCAGGCGTTCTACATCCCGTCGTCGTCGATGGAGAACACCCTGCGGATCGACGACCGGGTGCTGGCGAGCAAGCTGACCACCAGCCTCGGCGGGGTGAGCCGCGGCGAGGTCGTGGTCTTCCGCGATCCCGGCGACTGGCTGTCGGTGGCCGCCTGCGCCGGCGGACTCGTGGCGGCAGTGGATCCGCGAGGGGCTGACCTTCGTCGGCCTGCTTCCGTCGGACACCGGCGATGACCTGGTCAAGCGGGTGATCGGGGTCGGTGGCGACCGGGTGCAGTGCTGCGACGCCGAGGGCCGGGTGACCGTCAACGGCCAGCCGCTCGACGAGGAGTCCTACCTCTACCCCGGCGACGCGCCCTCCAGCGAGCCGTTCGACGTGCTCGTGCCGAAGGGCAGCCTGTGGCTGATGGGCGACCACCGCTCGGTGAGCCAGGACTCGCGCTTCCACGAGCGGGAGCGGGCCGGCAACGGCATGGTGCCCGAGGAGCAGGTGATCGGTCGCGCCTTCGTCATCGTGTGGCCGTTCGCGCATTGGGCGACGCTGCCCATCCCCGAGACTTTCGGTCCTCGACTCGACCGGGCAGCGTCCGCGCCGTGAGCGGCGGCCGGGCCCGGACGGCCTCGCGTACGACGTCGAGCGCACGTCGGTCCGCGTCGTGCTGCGCGACGGCTCGGGGCGGCTGCTGCTCTTCTCGACGATCGACCCGGAGATGCCGGAGACCGGCACCTGGTGGGAGCTGCCGGGCGGCGGGATGGAGCCGGGGGAGACCTGGGCGGACACCGCGTGCCGCGAGATCGCCGAGGAGACCGGGCTGCGGCTGTCCGCGCCGCAGATCGGCGAGCCGCGCTGGTCCCGCACCGCGACGTACGTGCGGCGGCACCGCCGCGTGCTTCAGCACGAGCTGGTGGTGATCGCCGACCTCGACGTGGACGAGCCCCGGATCGCGCGCGATGGGCGCACGCCGGAGGAGTTGGAGGAGTACGTCGCCAGCCGGTGGTGGGCGCCGGAGGAGGTCGCGGCCAGCGCGGAGCGGTTCTTCCCGGGCTCGCTGCCGGCCCTGCTCCCGAGGGTGCTGGCCGGCGAGCGCATCGACGAGCCGTTCGAGTTCTGGAACTGACCCGCGCCTACCCTGGCCGGGTGACCGCGCGCGACGAGCAGCCGATCCCGCGCCGTGGCGCTCGGGTGATCGTCGTCGATCGCGAGGCGCACGTGCTGCTCCTGCTGGGCGCCGATCCGGCGCGCCCGGCGGACCCGCCCGTGGTGGTTCACCCCGGGCGGTGGGCTGGACCCAGGCGAGAGCGACTCGGCCGCGGCCCGCCGCGAGCTGCACGAGGAGACGGGGCACCTGGCCGGTGACCTGGGAGAGCCCGGTCTGGCGGCGGGTGGTGGAGTTCCCCTTCCTCGGGCGCACCTACCGCCAGGCCGAGGTCTTCTTCCTGCTCGAGGTCGACCGCTTCGCGGTCGACACCGGGGGGCACAGCGCGATCGAGCGGGAGGCCGTCCTCGGCCACCGCTGGTGGCCGTTGGATGAGCTGGCGGCGACTGCTCGAGACGGTCTACCCGTCATCCCTGGCCGCGGAGCTGGCCACGCTGCTGCGCGACGGCCGCCCGGCGGCCCCGATCGAGGTGGCCCCGTGAACCGAACCCCCACGCTGCGGGTGGAGCGGGCCCTGCTGCGCGAGGGCGCCCGGCTGCTGGCCGGCATGGACGAGGTCGGCCGCGGTGCGCTGTGCGGGCCGGTCACGGTCGGGGTCTGCCTCGTGGCCGACTCGACGCCGACCGCCCCGCGCGGGCTGCGGGACAGCAAGCTGCTGACGCCCGAGGCCAGGGTCCGCCTGGTTCCTCGCGTCGAGCGATGGGCGGTCGGCTCCGCGGTGGGGCACGCGTCCGCGGCCGAGATCGACGCCTGGGGGATCCTGCGGGCGCTGCGCCTGGCCGGGCTGCGGGCGTTGGCTGCGCTGCCGGCCGTTCCCGACCTGGTGCTTCTGGACGGCTCGTACGACTGGCTGGCTGACCGCGGCGACGACGTCCTGTTCGGGCCAGGCCAAGGCGAGCGGCTTCCGGAGGCTCCTCAGGTGCTGACCCGGGTGAAGGCAGACGTCGCGTGCGCGTCCGTCGCCGGCGCGAGCGTGCTCGCCAAGACCTGCCGCGACGCCTTGATGGAGCGCCTGGACGCCGAGCACCCGGGCTACGGCTGGCGGGAGAACCGCGGATACGCGACCCCGGGCCACATCGAGGCGCTCGCCCGGCTCGGGGCGTCCGGCGAGCACCGCCGCAGCTGGTCGCTGCCCGGGCTCGGCCGCGGTAGGCCGGTGGTGATCTCGCTTCGGGCGGCATGGGCCGAGACGCGCAAGAATGCCTGCCATGAGCGCCGAGGACCTCGAGCAGTACGAGGCTGAACTGGAGCTGCAGCTGTACCGCGAGTACCGCGACGTCGTCGGGCTCTTCAGCCATGTGGTCGAGACCGAGCGGCGGTTCTACCTCGCGAACACCGTCGACGTGCAGGTGCGCGGCGAGGGCGCCGAGGTCTGGTTCGAGGTGACGATGGCCGATGCGTGGGTGTGGGACATGTACCGACCGGCGCGGTTCGTGAAGAACGTCAAGGTCGTCACCTTCCGGGATGTCAACGTCGAGGAGCTCGCGAAGCCCGACCTGCGCGTCCCCGACAAACCGGGCTTCTCCGCCTGACCGGTCGGTCGCCCCGCGGGCTTACGCCCTCCACAGCCCCGCGCCCCGCCCCGCTCGTCCACAGATCGCCTGCCGGCCCTCGCGCCGGGCCCCGGTCCTCGATGGACTCGGTCTCGGAGGTGATCGCATGCGGGCCAAGGACGCCCTGGGGCGGTACGGCGAGGACGTGGCGGCCCGGCACCTGTCGGAGGCCGGCCTGGTGGTGCTGGAACGCAACTGGCGCTGCCCGTCGGGCGAACTCGACATCGTCGCGCGCGACGGCGATGTGCTCGTCGTGTGCGAGGTCAAGACCCGCCGCAGCCTCGCTTACGGGTCACCTCTGGAGGCGGTGACCCCGGTGAAGGCGGCCCGCCTGCGGCGGCTGGCGGCCCACTGGCTGGCTGAGAGCGGGGTGCGTCCCTCCGCGATTCGCTTCGACGTGGTCGGGGTGCTGCAGGACGGCCGCGGGCCCGCGGAGGTCCAGCACGTGCGAGGGGTGCTGGGGTGAGCCTCGCCCGAACCTGGTCGGTCGCCCTCGAGGGGGTGCGCGGCCACCTCGTCGAGGTGGAGGCCGACGTCGCGCAGGGGCTGCCGGGGCTCACCTTGACGGGCCTGCCCGACGCGGCCCTCAACGAGGCGCGGGATCGGGTGCGCTCAGCCGTGCTGAACTCCCGCGAGCAGTGGCCGCAGCACCGGATCACCGTGAACCTCAGCCCCGCTTCCCTGCAGAAGCGGGGGAGCGGGTTCGACCTGGCGTTGGCCGTGGTGGTGCTCGCCGCGGCGGGCGCTGTCGCCCACGAGGCCATTGCCCGTGTCGTCTTCCTCGGTGAGCTCGGCCTCGACGGCCGGGTGCGGCCGATTCGGGGAGTCCTGCCCGCGGCGCTCGCTGCGGTGGAGTCCGGCCTCACCGCCCTCGCCGTGCCCTACGCGAACGCAGCCGAGGCCGCCCTGGTCCCGGGGGCCCAGGTCACGCCGGTGGCGACACTGGCCGACCTCCTTGCGGTGCTGCGCGACGAGATCCCCGCCGATCGGCCACCGGCCGCCCCGCCCAGCGAGCGTCCCCCAGGGCCCGACCTCGCCGACGTGCTCGGCCAGCCGATGGCCCGCCGGCGCTGCTGAGGTGGCCGCCGCGGGGGGCCACCACCTGGCCTTGCAGGGGGCCCCCGGGGCCGGCAAGACGATGATCGCCGAGCGGCTCCCCGGGCTGCTTCCGCAACTCGGCGAGCGGGAGGCGCTGGAGGTCACCACCGTGCACTCCGTGGTCGGCGCCCTGCCGGCGGAGCACCCTCTCATCACCTGGCCGCCGTATCAGGCGCCGCACCACACGGCATCGGTCCCGGCGATCGTCGGCGGCGGCGCGGGGGTGCCGCGCCCTGGTGCGGCGTCACTCGCCCACCGCGGGGTGCTCTTCCTCGACGAGGCGCCGGAGTTCGCCGGGGGAGTCCTCGACGCGCTGCGTGAGCCGCTGGAGTCCGGGCAGGTGGTGCTCGCGCGTGCGGTCTCGACGGTCCGCTACCCGGCCGCGTTCCAGTTGGTCCTGGCCTCCAACCCCTGCCCCTGCGGGCGTTCGGAGGGGTCGGGCATCGGGTGCCTGTGCGCGCCGCAGGCCATCCGCCGCTACGCGTCGCGGCTGTCCGGACCCCTGCTTGACCGCGTCGACCTTCGGATTGCCGTCGACCGGCCCTCGCGGGCCGACCTGCTCGCTGACCGGGGGTGGGCGGAGTCCACCGAGGTGGTGGCCGCCCGGGTTCGCGCGGCGCGCGGCGCGGCGGCCGAGCGGCTGGCCGGCACTCCGTGGCGGGCCAACGCAGAGGTGCCCGGACCCGAGCTCAAGCGCCGGTGGATGCCCGCGGCTGATGCCCTGCTGCCCGCTGCGGCACGAACTCGAGCGGGGCCGACTGACGGCGCGTGGGGTCGACCGGGTCTTGCGGGTGTCGTGGACGCTGGCCGACCTGGCCCAACGCGGTTCGCCCTCGGCGCTCGACGTGGCCGCCGCCCTGCAGTTCCGAGACGGCAGGTTGCGGGGCGCCGCGTGACCGGCCCGGCGGGTGCGGACGTCGGAGACTGGGACGATCCGGACCTCGTCCTGCTCGCCTCCATCGCCGAGCCCGCGGATGCGGCGCTGGTGCGGGGCGGTCCGGCAGGTGGGCGCGTCCGCCGTCCTGGCCGGGCTCGGCGAGGCAGCCCACGAGGTGCGCTCCGCGCTGGGCGGACGCTTCGACGGCTATTCCCGGCGGCTCACCGCGGCCAGGCTGCGGGGTGGCGCCCAAGGCCTGGCCGAACGCCTGGCGGCCGCCGAGGCGCGGGTGATCACGCCGGGGGGGCCGGGGTGGCCATCCCAGCTCGATGACCTTGCCGCTCCGCCGTTGGCCCTCTTCGAGCGCGGCAGCCACACCCTGCGGTGGGTGGCCGTGCGGTCGGTGGCGGTGGTGGGAGCGCGAGCCGCCACGGACTACGGGGTGACGGTCGCGGCCGATCTGGCGGGCGGGATCACCGATCGCGGGTGGTGCGTCGTGTCGGGGGCGGCGTACGGAATCGATGCGGCCGCGCATCGCGGCGCCCTGGCCAGCGGCGGTCCCACCGTGGCCGTCTTGGCCGGAGGGGTCACCACCGCCTATCCCCGCGCCCACGAGGCGCTGATCGAGCGGATCGCCGCAGAGGGCTGCGTGGTGAGCGAGCTGCCCCCGGGCGAGCACCCGACCCGGTCGCGGTTTCTCACCCGCAACAGGGTGATCGCGGCGCTCACCGCGGGCACGGTCGTGGTCGAGGCCGCCTTGCGCAGCGGCGCGCGGCGGACGGTCTCCGATGCCCACTCCCTGCAGCGGGTCGTGATGGCGGTGCCCGGGCCGGTCACCTCGCCGATGTCGGCCGGGTGCCATGCCGAGCTGCGGGATCGCGGAGCAGTCCTGGTGACCAGCGCCGAAGAGGTCCTCGCGTCGGTGGGCCCGATCGGCCAGCTCGAGCTCGAGCCCGGACCCGACGCCGGCGACGTGCGCCCCCTCGACAAGCTCGACCCGGACACCCTCCGCGTCCTGGATGCCCTGAGACGAGAGCGGCCCCGCGGCCTGGCCGCGGTCGCGGCAGAGGCCTTGCTGCCCCCGGCCGACGTCGCGGCGCATCTTGGGCTGCTCACCGTGCTGGGCCTCGCCGAGCGCTTGGGCGGGGACGGTGTCCCCCGATGGCGCCGGGACTGACGGGGCGCGCCGGTGCTTGACGAGGCCCCGGCGCCCAGGGACCGTGGCGGCCGTGGGGGACACCAGCCAGGGCGATGCGCCGGGGATCGAGCCGACGGTCGACCACCCCGCCCCAGAACCGCCGCAGCTTCCGGCAGCCCTGGCGGGCCTGCTCTCGGCCTTCGAGGGGCACCTGCGCGATGAGCGGTCGCTGTCGGCCGCACTCGATCCGCGCCTATCTCGGCGACGCGCGCTCCCTGCTCGCCCACGCCGCCCGGTCGGGGGTGCGCACTCCGGGGGAGCTGACGCTCGCCCACCTGCGTTCATGGCTCGCGCTGCAGACGGCGCGGGGCGGCGCCCGGTCGACGGTGGCCCGCCGCGCCGCCGGGGCGCGGGCCCTGACCTCGTTCGCGCTGCGCTCCGGGCTGAGCGCATCGGATCCGGCCCTGCTCCTCGCCTCGCCGAGGGCCCACCGGACGCTGCCGGCCGTTCTTCGGGCCGATCAGGCCGCCGCGGTCCTCGACGCCGCGCGGGCGCGCGCGGCGCCGGGGGGGCCGGGGGCGCTGACGGGGGCCGAGGGCGCTGACGGGGAGGCCGGCCCCCCGCCGGACGGCCGCTCCTCATGCGGAGGTCGTGGCCCTCCGCGACCACGCGATCCTCGAGGTGCTCTACGCGGGCGGGCTGCGGGTGGGCGAGCTGGTGGGCCTAGACCTCGACTCCCTCGACCCGGCGCGCCGGGCGGTGCGCGTGCGCGGCAAGGGGGACAAGGAGCGGGTGGTCCCGGTGGGGATCCCGGCCTGGCGGTCGCTGGAGCGCTGGATCGCCGAGGGGCGCCCGAGCCTCGCCGGGCCTTCGGCCGGACGGGCGCGTATTCGTGGGCGCCCGAGGGGCCCGGATCGACCCGCGGGCCGCCCGGTCTGTCGTGCACCAGGCCGCTCGGGCGATCGACGGCTCCCCGGACATCGGCCCGCACGCCCTGCGCCACAGCGCGGCCACGCACTTGCTGGAGGGCGGCGCCGACCTCAGGTCGGTCCAGGAGTTGCTCGGCCACGCTACGCTCGCCACCACCCAGATCTACACGCATGTCTCCGTCGAAAGGCTCAGGGCCACCTATGACCAGGCGCACCCCCGGGCGTGACGGCGCGGCTGGGTCCGCGCAGGTCGCGCTCGAGGAGGAGGCCGACCGGCTGCTGCGCCGCGGCCGACGCGGCCGAGGCCGATTCCCTCAAGCCGCAGTCGGCAGAGCCGTTGGGCGACGACGACGCGCTGCCGCCGGAGCTCGCCGCCGAGCTGACCGCCGAGTTGGTGGCGGCGGAGGCGGCCGACGCGGCCACGGCGGCGGCCGACGCGCTTCGGGCGCTGTGGGTCGAGTACAAGGACACCGGCGACCCCCGCGCCCGCGAGCGGCTGATCCTGCACTACTCCCCGTTGGTGAAGTACGTCGCCGGCCGCGTCGGCGTCGGCCTGCCGCCCAACGTCGAGCAGGCCGACCTGGTGACGTACGGGATCTTCGGCCTGATCAACGCGCTCGACCGCTTCGAGCTGGACCGCGAGATCAAGTTCGAGACCTACGCGATCTCCCGGATCCGCGGGGCGATCATCGACGAGCTGCGCGCCATCGACTGGGTGCCGCGCTCGGTGCGGTCCAAGGCGCGCGAGGTCGAGCGGGCGTACTCGCGTCTGGAGTCGACCCTGCACCGGGCGCCCGACCGACGACGAGGTCGCCGCTGAGATCGGGATCAGCCGTCGAGGACCTGCACCAGATCTTCAGCCAGGTGTCGTTCGTCAACGTCGTCGCCCTCGACGAGCTGCTCAGCGCCGGGGGAGAGAAGGGCGACAAGCTCAGCCTCGTCGACACCCTCGAGGACCACCGGGCCGACGACCCGGTCGCGGCCTTCGAGTCCGAGGAGACGAAGTACCTGCTCGCCGGGGCCATCAACCAGCTGCCCGAGCGCGAGAAGATCGTGGTGACGCTCTACTACTACGAGGGTCTCACCCTCGCCGAGATCGGTCAGGTGCTCGGCGTCACCGAGAGCCGGATCTGCCAGATGCACACCAAGGCCGTGCTGCAGCTGCGCGGCAAGCTCGCCGACACCCGCGACTAGCCCCGCCGGCGCCGGCAGCAGCCGGCTCGGCCCCCTCGGCCCGAGCAGGCGGAGCGGGTCGAGATACGCCCGGCCCGCGAGCAGCCCCCAGTGCAGGCACGCAGCCGGCCGGCAATGCGAACCCTCCATGGCCAGCCGACCGAGCGGCTGCCCCCTGCGAACCGGGTCGCCCGCGCGCACCTCGGCGACCACCGGTTCGTACGTCGTGCGCAGCGTCCCGTGCCGGACGGAGACCACGGGCTTGCCGGCGACGAACCCCGCGAACGCGACGACGCCGTCGCCGGCCGCGTGCACCGACGCGCCCGCCGTCAGCGAGGAGGTCGACCCCCGGTGGCCCGGCAGCCACGGGCGTGGCGGTGGCCGGAAGCCCTCCGCCACCCGCGGCGGCGCCCGGACCGGCTCAAGCGGCGAGGACCAGCGCGGATCGGCGCGAGCGGGGGTCGCCGCCCGGACGTCGGCGGCAGCGGCCGCCACCGGTGGGAGCGCCGAGGCGGGGACGACCAGGGCGATCAGAACCAGGCCGAGTGCGGCCAGCAGCTCGCGGCGGGGTCTGGGCATGCACCCACGCTGAGCCGCCGGGATCTCGGGCGCGACCCCGGAGCGGCGATCTGTGGATCGACCGGCCTGGCTGGCGGCCTGGGGACGGTCGCCGCGGATTCGACCGGGGGACCGCTCGCGGCGTACCCTGCGCTCAGCGTCTCGCTTCGGCGAGGCGACTTCGCACGCCCGCCTCCCTCCCGCGCCACCTCGGCTCGGGCTCTCGGAGCGGCCCTCGGTCCCGATGCGGCTCGCCGCTGACGGCACGGCCAACCGCGGGCGTCAGGCGCGACAGGCAACCCCGCCTGCCGCGGCAACCGAGGCGCGCGCCCGCAGGGGCGCGCAGAGGAGGCACCACCATGGCCGTCGTCACGATGCGCCAGCTGCTCGAAAGCGGCGTCCACTTCGGGCACCAGACCCGTCGCTGGAACCCGAAGATGAAGCGCTTCATCTTCACCGAGCGCAACGGCATCTACATCATCGACCTGCAGCAGTCGCTGTCCTACATCGACCGCGCCTACGAGTTCATCCGCGAGACGGTCGCCCACGGCGGCTCGGTGCTCTTCGTCGGCACCAAGAAGCAGGCCCAGGAGGCCATCGTCGAGCAGGCCACCCGGGTCGGCATGCCGTACGTCAACGAGCGCTGGCTCGGCGGCATGCTCACCAACTTCTCCACCGTGCACAAGCGCCTGCAGCGCCTCAAGGAGCTCGAGGTCATCGACTTCGACGACGTCGCCGCCTCCGGCATGACCAAGAAGGAGCTGCTCGTCCTGCGCCGCGAGAAGGACAAGCTGGAGAAGACCCTCGGTGGCATCCGCGACATGGGCCGCGTGCCCAGCGCCGTCTGGATCGTCGACACCAAGAAGGAGCACATCGCGATCGACGAGGCGCAAGAAGCTCGGCATCCCGGTCGTCGCGATCCTGGACACCAACTGCGACCCCGACGAGGTCGACTACAAGATCCCGGGCAACGACGACGCGATCCGCTCCGTGCACCTGCTCACCCGCGTGGTGGCCGACGCCGTGGCCGAGGGCCTGATGGCCCGTGCCGGCGCGCAGTACGGCGGCGGCGCCGGCCGAGGTCGGCGGCGGCGAGCCGCTGGCCGAGTGGGAGCGCGAGCTGCTCGGCGAGGCCGCCGCAGAGGCGGTCGGCCGAGGCGGTCGTCGCTGAGGCGGTGGCTGAGGAGGCCGTCGCCGAGGCGGTCGTCGCCGAGGCGGTGGCCGAGGAGGCCGTGGCCGAGGCCGTCGTCGCCGAGGCGGTCGCCGAGGCCGGTGGCCGAGGCAGCTGGCGGCCGAGGCCGCCGACGCCGAGCAGGCCTGACCGACCGCACCGCACGGCTGACCGACCCCGTACGACGCTGACGAACAGGACACCCATGGCTGACTTCACCGCCGCCGACGTCAAGAAGCTCCGCGACCTCACCGGCGCGGGGATGATGGACTGCAAGAGGGCCCTCGAGGAGACCGACGGCGACTTCGACACGGCGGTCGAGGTGCTGCGCATCAAGGGGGCCGCCAAGGCCGCCAAGCGCGGGGCCGAGCGCACCGCCGCCAACGGCCTGGTGGCCGCCGACGGCGGGGCGATGATCGAGCTCAACTGCGAGACCGACTTCGTCGCCAAGAACGCCCAGTTCCAGGAGCTGGCCGGCCAGATCGTGGCGGCCGCCGCTGCGGCCAAGCCGGCCGACGTCGAGGCGCTCAAGGCGCTGGCGCTGCCCGACGGCCGCACGGTGACCGAGGCGGTCGAGGCGCTGTCGGCCGTGATCGGCGAGAAGCTCGACCTCACCAAGGTCGTCGTGCTCGACGGCGCGGTCGCGACCTACCTGCACCGCAAGAACCCCGACCTGCCCGCCCAGGTCGGTGTCCTGGTGGCTTACACGGGCGACAGCAACGACGCCGCCCGCGCCGCCGCGATGCAGATCGCCGCCATGCGCCCGCAGTACGTGACCCGCGACGAGGTCCCGGCCGACCTGGTCGAGACCGAGCGGCGGATCGCCGAGGCGACCGCGCGCGAGGAGGGCAAGCCCGAGGCCGCCCTGCCGAAGATCATCGAGGGCCGGGTCAACGGCTTCTACAAGGACGTCGTGCTGACCGAGCAGTCCTCGGTGCAGGACAGCAAGAAGACCGTGGCGGCGGTGCTGGCCGAGGCCGGCGTGACCGTCACCCGGTTCGCCCGCTTCGAGGTGGGCCAGGCCTGAGGCGATAGCCTCGCCACCGCCAGACCCGAACGCATCGAGGAGGCCGCCGCCGTGGAGATCGATCTGACCGACACGGCGCCGGCCTCTTCGACGCCCGCGCCCGTCCCGGCCTACCACCGCGTCCTGCTGAAGCTGAGCGGCGAGGCCTTCGCCGGCGGCCAGGGGCTCGGGGTCGACCCCGACGCGGTGCACGGCATCGCCCGGCAGATCGCCGACGTCGTCCGGATGGGCACGCAGGTCGGCGTGGTCATCGGCGGCGGCAACTACTTCCGCGGCGCCCAGCTCGCCGAGCGCGGCCTGGACCGGGCGCGGGCCGACTACATGGGCATGCTGGGCACGGTGATGAACTGCCTGGCCCTGCAGGACTTCCTGGAGCAGGCCGGCGTCGAGACGCGGGTGCAGACCGCGATCGCCATGGGCCAGGTCGCCGAGCCGTACATCCCGCGCCGGGCGATCCGGCACCTGGAGAAGGGCCGCGTCGTCATCTTCGGCGCGGGCCTCGGGGCGCCGTTCTTCTCCACCGACACGTGCGCGGCCCAGCGCGCCCTGGAGATCGGCGCCCAGGTCGTGCTGATGGCCAAGGGCGTCGACGGCGTCTACGACGACGACCCCAAGCGCAACCCGGCCGCCCGCAAGTTCGACTCGCTGTCGTACTCCGAGGTGCTCGCCCGCGGCCTCAAGGTGGCCGACGCCACCGCGATCAGCCTCTGCATGGACAACCACCTGCCGATCGTCGTCTTCGATCTGCTCGCCGAAGGCAACATCGCGCGGGCCGTCCTCGGTGAGAAGATCGGCACGGTGGTCTCGGCCGACGAGTGAGCCGCCGCAGGTGTTGACCGCTTGAGCACACGACAGGGACCGGGAGCCGACCAGTGATCGACGAGACCCTCCTCGACGCCGAGGAGAAGATGGACAAGGCCGTGGCGGTGGCCAAGGACGACTTCGCCGCGATCCGCACCGGCCGCGCGCACCCCGCCATGTTCGCCAAGATCACCGCCGACTACTACGGCACGCACACCCCGGTGCAGCAGCTGGCGTCCTTCCAGGTGCCCGAGGCGCGGATGGCGCTCATCACGCCGTACGACAAGGGCAGCCTCGGCGCCATCGAGAAGGCGATCCGCGACAGCGACCTCGGGGTCAACCCGACCAGCGACGGCACCGTGATCCGGGTGGTCTTCCCGCAGCTCACCGAGGAGCGCCGCAAGGAGTACGTCAAGGTCGCCAAGCACAAGGCGGAGGAGGCCCGGGTCTCGATCCGCAACATCCGCCGGCACGCCAAGGAGGAGCTCGACCGCATCGGCAAGGACGGCGAGGCCGGCGAGGACGACGTCCGCCGTGCCGAGAAGGAGCTCGAGGACGTGACGCACCGCTACGTCCTGCTGATCGACGAGCTGCTCAAGCACAAGGAAGCCGAGATCCTCGAGGTCTGAGGCCGCCGCCGTGACCGACGCATCCGAACCGCCCGAGGCCGCGCGCCCGGGCCGACCGCGCCCGGGCGCGCCGCGGACCGGGGACGTGCTGCCGGAGCCGGCCAAGAAGTCGCGGGCCGGGCGCAACCTGCCGGCGGCGATCGCCGTCGGGCCTCTTCCTCTTCGATCGGGTTGATCCTGCTGCCGATCTACCTCGCGCCGCCGGTCTTCATCGGCATCGTGCTGGCTGCGGCGCTGGTCGGGCTGCGTGAGCTGCAGCTGGCCCTCGCCATCGCAGCGGATCCGGATCCCGTTCGTCCCGCTGGCCGCGGGCACCGCCGGGATGGTCCTGGGCGCGGCGTTCGCCGATGTCCCCGGGCTGCTCGTCGCGTACGCGCTCACCGTGGTCGTCACCATGCTGTGGCGGCTCTCCGGGCCGGTCGAGGGCTACCTGCGTGACACCTCGGCGGCCCTGTTCGCGGCGTCGTACCTGTCGCTGATGATCTCGTTCGCCGTGCTCATGGTGCAGCAGGACGACGGCGCCGACCGGATCGTGGTGTTCATCCTGACCGCCGTGTGCAGCGACGTCGGCGGGTACGCCGCGGGCGTGCTGTTCGGCAAGCACCCGATGTCCCCGCGGATCAGCCCGAAGAAGTCCTGGGAGGGCTTCGCCGGATCGGTGGTCTTCTGCGTGGCCGCCGGGATCGGCTCCAGCGTCGTGCTGCTCGGCCTGCCGTGGTGGAACGGCGCGGTCCTCGGCCTGGCCCTGGTGGTCACCGCGGTCCTCGGCGACCTGGTGGAGTCGGCCGTCAAGCGCGACCTCGGGATCAAGGACATGGGCTCGCTGCTGCCCGGCCACGGCGGCCTCATCGACCGGCTCGACTCGCTGCTGCTGTCGGCCCCGGTCGCCTGGCTGCTGCTCACGGTCTTCCTGGGCTGATGGCCCCGCCGCCCGAGGATCCGATTCGGGCGCGCGCCCGCGCCATCGTCGCGGGCCTCGACGTCGAGGCGAAGGTCCGCCAGATGAGCGGGGACCTGCGGCTGTCCCGCGACCTGCTGCCGATGGCCCGGCGCTACAACGGCCGGCCGTACCCCTCCGGGGGCGACCCCGAGCACGGCATCGCCGCGCTGCTGGTTCACCGACGGCCCGCGCGGCGTGGCCGCGGGGGCGTCGACCTGCTTCCCGGCCGCGATCGGGCGGGGGGCGACCTGGGACCCCGAGCTCGAGGAGCGGGTCGGCGACGCGATCGGCGTCGAGGCCCGCGTGGCGGGCGCGACCTTGTGGGGAGGGGTGTGCGTCAACCTGCTGCGGCACCCGGCCTGGGGGCGCGCGCAGGAGACGTACGGCGAGGACCCGGTGCTGCTCGGCGCGATGGGCGCGGCCGCGGTGCGCGGCGCCCAGCGGCACGTCATGGCCTGCGTCAAGCACTTCGCGCTGAACAGCATCGAGGAGGCGCGCTTCCGCGTCGACGTGCGGGTGGACGAGCGGGTGCTGCACGAGGTCTACCTCCCGCACTTCCGGCAGATCGTCGACGCCGGGGTCGCGTCGGTGATGAGCGCCTACAACCAGGTGGAGGGCCAGTGGTGCGGGCACTCGACGCTGCTGCTGCGCGACATCCTCAAGGGCGAGTGGGGCTTCGACGGCTTCGTGATGAGCGACTTCGTGATGGGGCTGCGCGACGCGCGGGCGGGGGCGCTGGGCGGGCTCGATGTCGAGATGCCCTTCCGGGCGCGGTACGCGCGGTCGCTGCCCGGCCTGGTCGCGCGCGGCGAGGTCCCCGAGGCGGTGGTCGACGAGGCGGCCGAGCGGGTCGTGGCCGCGAAGCTGCGCTTCGCCGACGTGGGCGAGCCCGAGCGGTACACCCGCGACGCCGTGGCAGGTCCGGCCCACCGGGCGCTCGCCCGCGAGGTCGCGGCGCGATCGATGGTGCTGCTGCGCAACGAGGACGTCGGCGGCGGGCCGCTGCTGCCCCTGGACGCGGCGTCGCTGCGCTCGCTCGCCGTCGTCGGGCCGCTCGCCGAGGTCGCGAGCCTCGGCGACCACGGCAGCTCGCAGGTCCGCCCGCCGCATGCGGTGACGCCGCCGAGGGCCTGCGGGCGGCGCTGCCGGCGAGGGTTGAGCTCCGTGTGGCGCGGGGGCTGCGCGAGTCGGTCGCGGCCGCGCGGGACTGCGACGCCGTGGTCGCGGTGGTCGGGCTGACGTGGCGGGACGAGGGGGAGTGGATCGGGCCGATCGGCGGAGACCGCCGCAGCCTGCGCCTGCCGCCCGCCCAGGAGAGCCTGCTGCGGGCGCTTGCGGCCGTGAACCCGCGCGTCGTGGCCGTCGTCGTCGCTGGCGGCCCCGTGGTGACGGAGTCCTGGCGGGAGCGGGTGCCGGGCCTGCTGATGGCCTGGTACCCGGGCATGGAGGGCGGCCACGCCCTGGCCGACGTGCTGCTCGGCCGCGTCGAGCCGGGCGGGCGGCTGCCCGCGGAGTTCCCGGCGACCGAGGTCGGGCTGCCCGAGTTCGATCCGCGGGCCCGTTCGGTGCGCTACGACCGCTGGCACGGCTACCGCCTGCGCGATCACGGCGGGCCGCCCGCGGCGTACCCGTTCGGCTTCGGCCTCGGCTACACCTCGTGGGCGTTCGGGTCGCCGACCGCGACCCGCGTGGAGGGCGGGCTCCGGGTCGAGGTCGAGGTGGTCAACACCGGGGACCGGCGCGGGGCGACTGTCGTGCAGGCGTACGTGGGCCAGGACGCGCCGGCGCTGGAGCGCGAGGTCCGGCGGCTGGGGGCATTCCGCCGGGTCGAGGCCGATGCCGGCGCGAGCGTCCGCGTGCGCCTGGAGGTTCCGGCGGAGGTCCTGCTCTCGCGCGAGTCGGGCCGCTGGGTGCGGCCGGACGGGCCCTGGCGGGTGGAGGTGGGCGGCTCCAGCGACCCGGCCGACCTCACCGCCGTGCTCGTCGAGTAGCAGGCCCGCGTCCGGGTGGGACACTCATCCGGTGACCGAGGAGCCAACGACCGACGCGCCCGAGGCCACGCCGCCGCCTCCCGGCCTGCTCGTCTTCGACGCGCCCCGGCGGGGCAAGCCGCCGCGCCACCTCGCCGACCTGACGCCCGCGGAGCGCAAGGCCGCGGCGGAGGCCTTGGGGCAGCCGGGCTTTCGGGCCCGGCAGGTCGCCGGCCACTACTACGCGCACCTGGTGGACGATCCGGCCCGGTGGACCGATGTGCCCGCCGCCCAGCGGGAGGCGCTCGCCGCCGCGTTCACCCCGCCCCTGCTGGGGCTGATCAAGCAGGTCGGGTGCGACGGGGGCGACACCCTCAAGCAGGTCTGGCGGCTCTTCGACGGCGCGCTGGTCGAGTCGGTGGTCATGCGCTATCCGGGGCGCGCCACGGTCTGCATCTCCAGCCAGGCCGGCTGCGGGATGAACTGCCCCTTCTGCGCCACCGGGCAGGCCGGCCTCACCCGCAACCTGTCGGCCGGCGAGATCGTCGACCAGGCGGTGGCCGCGGCCCGCGCGCTGGCCCGCGGGGAGGTCGGCGACGGACCGGTGCGGCTGTCGAACGTGGTGTTCATGGGGATGGGCGAGCCGCTGGCCAACTACGGCCCGGTCGTCACCGCGCTGCGGGCCCTGACCACGCCGGCGCCCGACGGCCTCGGGCTGTCGGCTCGGGGGATCACCGTCTCGACCGTCGGGCTCGTCCCGCGGATCCGGTCGCTCGCCGACGAGGGCATGCCGGTCACCTTGGCGGTGTCGCTGCACGCGCCCGACGACGGGCTGCGCGACACGCTCGTCCCGGTCAACACCCGCTGGAAGGTCGCCGAGGTGCTCGACGCCGCCTGGGAGTACGCGCGGCGCAGCGGCCGCCGGGTCTCGATCGAGTACGCGCTCATCAAGGACATCAACGACCAGGCCTGGCGGGCCGACCTCCTCGGCCGGCTGCTTCGCGGCAAGCTGGTGCACGTCAACCTGATCCCGCTCAACCCCACGCCCGGCTCGCAGTGGACCGCATCGCGCCCGCAGGACGAGCGGGAGTTCGTCCGCCGGCTGGAGGCCCACGGGGTGGCGGTCACCGTGCGCGACACCCGCGGCCGGGAGATCGACGGGGCCTGCGGCCAGCTGGCGGCCTCGACGGCTTGAGCCGCGCGCGGCGCGTCCGGGGGCCGTACGCTGCGGGCATGGCGGATGTCATCGGCGGGCTGGCGGCGGTCTTGGCCGTGCTGCTGCTCGTCGGCGCGGTGACCGGCCGCGTGCGCGCGCGCTCCTGCTGCACGCTGCGCGGCCGACCCGGAGCACGACCTGCGGATGCGCGACGCCGCGGACCCCGCCCGCGCCCTGAATATTGGATACAATCCGCGGGTGACCGGACCCCTCGATGGCGTGCGCATCGCCGACTTCAGCCGCGTGCTCGCCGGCCCGTACGCGACCATGCTGCTCGCCGACCTCGGCGCCGAGGTGGTCAAGGTCGAGCGGCCGGGCGGCGGCGACGACACCCGCGCGTGGGGGCCGCCTTGGCGCGACGGGCGAGTCGACGTACTTCCTCGGCGTCAACCGCAACAAGCGCTCGGTCGGCGCTCGACCTGCGCACCGACGAGGGCCGCGCGCACGCGCAGGCGCTCGCCGCGCGCGCCGACGTCGTCGTCGAGAACTTCGCGCCGGGCACCATGGAGCGCTTCGGGCTCGGCTACGCCGACGTCCGCGCGGCCAACCCCGCGGTCGTCTACGCCTCCATCACCGGCTTCGGCCGCGGCGAGGGCGCCGGGCTGCCCGGGTACGACCTGCTCGTGCAGGCGGTCGGCGGGCTCATGTCGGTGACCGGCCCCGGCCCGGGCGAGCCCACCAAGGTCGGGGTCGCGCTCGTCGACGTGATCACCGGGCTGCACGCGGCGTTCGGCATCACGGCGGCGCTGCGCCACCGCGAGGCGACCGGCGAGGGCCAGCGGGTCGAGGTCAACCTGCTGTCGTCGCTGCTGTCGGCGCTCGTCAACCAGGCCTCCGGATACGTCGCGGGGGGAGTGGTGCCGCAGATCATGGGCAACCGCCACCCGTCGATCGCCCCCTACGAGGTCTTCCACACCGCCGACAAGCCGCTGGTGCTCGCGGTCGGCAACGACGGCCAGTTCGCCAAGCTGTGCGGGGTGCTCGGTCGCCCGGAGTGGGCAGCCGACGAGCGCTACGCCGCCAACCCGTCGCGGGTGGCCCACCGCGCGGAGCTGTTCGCCGACCTCGACGCCGTCCTGCGTACGCGATCTGCCGACGCGTGGTTCGCCGAGCTGTCCGCGGCCGGTGTCCCGGCCGGGCCGATCAACGACGTCGCCGGCGCCGTGGCGCTGGCGGAGTCCCTGGGGCTCGCCCCGGTGGCCGACGCCGGGGGAGTGCCGACCGTCGCGCACCCGGTGGCCTTCTCGGCGACGCCGGCGTCGTACCGGCTGCCGCCGCCGGCGCTCGGTGCCGACACCGCCGCCGTGCTGCGCTCGCTCGAGGAGGCGCCGTGACCGCGTTCGAGCGGCCGCCCACCGCGCAGGAGGCCGTGCTCGCCGAGCTGCGCCGGGCGATCGCCAGCGGCCGGCTGCGGCCGGGGCAGCAGGTGCTGCAGGACGCGCTGGCCGAGCAGCTCGGGCGTCTCGCGGGTGCCGTTGCGGGAGGCGCTGAAGATCCTCGAGGGTGAGGGCGCGGTGGTGTACGAGCCGCGGCGCGGCTACTTCGTGGCCGAGCTGTCGCTGGCCGACCTCGAAGAGGTGTACCGGATCCGAGACCTGCTGGAGACCGAGGCGGTGCGGGTGGCCGTGCCCAGGCTCGGCCCGGCCGACCTGGCGGCGCTCGAGGCGCACGCGCACGAGTGCGCGCGGGCGGGGGCGGCGGCGGACCTGGACGCGATGACCGAGGCCAACCGCCGGCTGCACTTCGGCCTGATCGAGGCGAGCGGGATGCCCCGGCTGGCCCGGCTGGCCCGGATCCTGTGGGACGCCACCGACGTCTACCGCACCCTGTACTACTCCGAGGGGCTGAACCGGGCCCGGGTCGACGACGAGCACGCCGCGATCGTCGAGGCCGCGCGGGCCGGCGACGCCGAGCGCTGCGCCGTGCTGCTGCGCGCCCACCGCGAGCACGCCGTCCAGGCGCTGCGCGGCCTCCTCGCCTAGCAGCGGCACCCGGTCAGCGGTAGGCGGGGATCCCGGTGAGGGACTGGCCGAGCACCAGGGTGTGGATCTCGCTGGTGCCCTCGTACGTCAGCACCGACTCGAGGTTGTTGGCGTGCCGGATGACCGGGTACTCCAGCGTCACGCCGTTGGCCCCGAGGATCGTGCGGGCCTCGCGGGCGATGGCGATCGCCTCGCGCACGTTGTTGAGCTTGCCGATGCTGACCTGCTCGGGGCGCAGCCGGTGGTCGTCCTTGAGCCGGCCGAGGTGCAGCGCGAGCAGGTAGCCCTTCTGCAGCTCGAGGGCCATGTTCGCGAGCTTCTCCTGGGTGAGCTGGAAGCCCGCGATCGGCCGGTCGAACTGCTCGCGGGACAGCGAGTAGTCGATCGCGGTCTCCAGGCAGTCGCGGGCGGCGCCGAGCGCCCCCCAGACGATGCCGTAGCGCGCCTCGGACAGGCAGGACAGCGGGCCCTTGAGGCCGACGACGTCGGGGAAGACCGCGTCGGCGGGCAGTCGCACTCCCTCGAGCACCAACTCGCTGGTCACGGACGCCCGCAGCGACATCTTCTTGTGCACGAGGTTGGCGGTGAAGCCAGGGGAGTCGGTGGGGACGACGAAGCCGCGGATGCCCTCGTCGGTGTTGGCCCACACCACGGCCACGTCGGCGACGTTGCCGTTGGTGATCCACATCTTGGTGCCGCTGAGCACCCAGTCGTCGCCGTCGCGCTTGGCGAACGTGCGCATGCCGGACGGGTTGGAGCCGAAGTCCGGCTCGGTGAGGCCGAAGCAGCCGATCGCCTCTCCGGCGGCCATCCGCGGCAGCCACTGCTGCTTGTGCTCCTCCGTCCCCCACTTCCAGATCGCGAACATCGCCAGCGACCCCTGGACGCTGACCAGCGAGCGGATGCCCGAGTCGCCGGCCTCCAGCTCCATGCAGGCCAGCCCGTACGCGGTGGCGTTGGTGCCCGCGCAGCCGTAGCCGTCGAGGTGCATGCCGAGCACGCCGAGCGAGCCGAGGTCGCGGGCGAGCTCGCGCGCGGGGATCTCGCCGGACTCGAACCAGTCCGCGATGTGCGGCTTGATCTCGCGCTCGACGTAGGCCCGCACGGTGTCGCGGATCGCGCGCTCCTCGTCGCTGAGCAGGTCTTCGGCGTCGAGCAGGTCGAGCGGCTTGATCGGTGCGGACACGAGGGCTCCTCGGCGGGGGAGCGATGCGGCGCAGGATTGGATCCAATATACCGGATCGCTCGGCGACGGATCCACCGGGCTAGCGTGGCCGCGATGCCGTCCGCCGCGCGACCGCTTGCGCTCGACGGCGCGCTGGCCTGGGCCGACCAGGCGCTGGCTGGCCGCGGGCTGGCGCGCACCGGTCCGGCCGTGGTGCACCTGGACCGGCCGTGGTCGACCGTGTGGCGGCTGCCGCTGGGGGAGTCCGCCTGCTGGCTCAAGGCGAACGCGCCGCGGCTGCGCGTACGAGGGAGCCGTCCTGCGGCTGCTCGCCGAGGCCGGGCTCCCGCACGTGCTGCGCCCCTGGGCCATGGACCTCGACCGCGGGCTGCTGCTGTCCGCCGACCACGGGCCGACGCTGCGCGAGTGGCGGGGCGGCGCCCGCACGGTCGACGCCCATGAGCGGCTGCTGGCCTCGTACGCGGACCTGCAGCGGCGGACCGAGCCGCTGGTCGCCGCGTTGCTGGCCGCCGGCGTCCCTGACCACCGGCCCAGCCGCGCTGCCCTCGGTCCGGGACCGGCTGATCGCCGAGTCCGCCGCGGCCGAGGGCGCAGCCCGGTTGGACCCCGCGGACGCCGCCCGGCTGCGCGAGCGCGCGTCGGAGTACGCGGGTTGGTGCGCCGAGCTCGATGCGTACGGCATCGCCGCGACCCTCCAGCACAACGACCTGCACGATGCCAACGCCTTCCCGGTGCTGGACCAGGCGGGACGCCTGGTCGACGTCGTGGTGTTCGACTTCGGCGACGCCGTCGTCGGCCACCCGTTCACCTCCCTGCTGGCGGCCCTTCGCTCGGCCGCGCACCACCTCGATCTCGCGCCGGGCTCGCCAGGACTGGCCCGGCTGCGCGACGCCTACCTGGAGCCGTGGACGGCCGAGCACACCCGCGCGGACCTGGATCGGGCCGTCGAGTTGGCCGTCCGAGTCGGCACGGTGAGCCGCGCCGACGCCTGGCGCCGAGCGCTGGTCGGCTCGCGGCCACAAGCGGTCGCCGAGTTCGCCGACGCCGTGCCGGGCTGGCTGCTGGAGGAGTTCGAGCCCGCAGTCCTGTGAGTGGCCAGGGCGGGGGCGCCGCGCGGTGCACACGTCGCTGGTTGCGGACCAGGAGGCCTCAGCCGCCGATGAACCGGCCGAACGTCTGGGCGATCAGCGACTGCTTGCCGCGGCGGGCCTCCTCGCCGTCGGCGCGGCTCATCGCCTGCAGCCCGGCGTTGACGCCCAGCCACCGCAGCGGCTCCGGCTCCCAGCGCGGCGAGCGGTGGTTGACCCACGGCAGCCGCACGAGGTCGGTGTCGCGCTCCAGGATCAGGTCGGCCAGCGTGCGGCCGGCCAGGTTGGCGGCGCCGACGCCGTCGCCGACGTAGCCGCCGCCCCAGGCCATCCCGGTGCGCCGGTCGAGCCCCACCGAGGCGAACCAGTCGCGGGGGATCCCGAGCGGCCCGCCCCACCGGTGCGTGATCGCGGCCCCGGCGACGGCCGGGAAGAAGTCGGCGAGCACCTCCTGCAGCCCGGCGAACACCCGCGGCTCGCGGTCGTGCTCGGGGCGCACCGACGATCGGAAGTGGTACGGCGCCCCGCGGCCGCCGAAGACGAGGCGGCCGTCGGCGGTGCGCTGGCCGTAGACGATCAGGTGGCGCAGGTCGTTGAACGTCGCCCGGGAGCCGAGCCCGATCTGCTCCCACACCTCGGCAGGCAGCGGCTCGGTCGCGATCACCAGCGAGTAGACGGGGGCGATCGCCCGCTCGTGGCCGGGCAGCCCCGGGGTGTATCCCTCGGTGGCGCGCACGACGTACGGCGCCCGCACGACCCCGCGGGCCGTGCGGACGAGGCCGGGCTCGATCGAGGTGACGGCGGTGCCCTCGTAGATCGTGACGCCGAGCCGCTCGGCCGCCGACGCGAGTCCGCGGACGAGGCGGGCCGGGTGGATCGCCGCGCAGTGCGGCGTGTGGGTGGCGCCGAGCAGTCCGGGTGGCGGACGCCTCCGCCCGCGCCTCGTCGGCCGACAGCAGCCGCACGTCCTCCTCGCCGAAGCCCCACTGCCCGGGCGTGGGCGACCTCCTCCTGGGCCCGCTCCCACTGCTGGGGCGTGCGCGCCAGGTGCAGCGTGCCGCCCTTGGCCCAGTGGCAGTCGATGCCCTCGGCCGCCGCGACGGCGCCCACCTCGTCGACGGTGGCGAAGAGCGCGCGCCACAGGTCCACCGCGGCCCGGCGCGAGGAGACGCGCGCGACCTTGTCGATCGAGGCGGGGAAGAGCGAGGAGCACCAACCGCCGTTGCGGCCCGAGGCGCCGAAGCCGGCGACCTCGCGCTCGAGCACCGCGACGCGGATCGTCGGGTCGGCCTTGACCAGGGAGTACGCCGTCCACAGCCCGGTGTAGCCGCCGCCGACGATGGCGACGTCGAAGTCGCGGTGGCCGGGCAGGGCCGCGCGCCGCGGCTCGGCCAGTTCGGGCGGCAGCGTGTCCCACCAAAGCGACAGCCCGTGGTGGTCGGTCACGCGGTCACCTCCGCCACGCCAGCACGTAGTCGGGGACCGGGTGGTCCCCGCGCAGATCGGGCGCGTCCGCCGGGGCGCCGAACGACTCGGCCAGCGGCACGACCCCGGCCCACACCGGCCGGTCGAGGTCGGCCGGGTCGTCGTCCGGGTCGCCCGCGCTGACCTTCACCGAGGCCTCGTCGAGCGGCAGCGCCAGCACCAGGGTGGCCGCGAGCTCCTTGGCGTTGGGCTCGCGGGCCTCACCTCGGCGACCGGGCATCAGGTGGTCGGAGATGCAGTCGAGCGCCGCGGCCTTGGCGTCGCCCTCGAGGACGGACGCACGTGCCCAGTGCCATCGACCGAGCGGTAGCGCATCGAGGACTCAAACAGCGACCGCGCGACGACCAGCCCGTCGAGCAGCGTCACGGTGAGGCAGGTGGGCGCCCCCGCCGCCAGCGCGCGGAAGAGCCGCGAGCCGGTCGAGCCGTGGAAGAGCACGCGCTCGCCGTCGCGCGCGTAGGCGACCGGCAGGACGTACGGCTGGCCGGTGTCGTCGGCGATCCCCACGTGGGCGACCAGCCCGGCGTCGAGCACCGCGTGCAGGACGGCGCGGTCGGAGACGGACTTCTCGGGGAGCCGGCGGATCCGGGTCCGATCGCTCACAGGATCGCACCGCTCCAGCGTCGATCAAAGAGATCGACCAGGCCTCCGTGAGCACCGACCGCAGGATCTGCTCGATCTCGGTGAACTCCGGCTGGCCGATGATCAGCGGGGGGGCGAGCTGGATGACCGGGTCGCCGCGGTCGTCGGCGCGGCAGTAGAGGCCGGCGTCGAAGAGCGCCTTGGACAGGAAGCCGCGCAGCAGGCGCTCGGCCTCGTCGTCGTCGAAGGTCTCCTTGGTGGCCTTGTCCTTCACCAGTTCGATGCCGTAGAAGTACCCGGCGCCGCGCACGTCGCCGACGATCGGCAGGTTCTTCAGCTGCTCCAGCGTGGCGCGGAAGGCCCCCTCGTTGGCCTGCACGTGGGCGTTGATGCCCTCGCGCTCGAAGATGTCGAGGTTGGCCAGCGCGACGGCGGCCGACACCGGGTGGCCGCCCCAGGTGTAGCCGTGCAGGAAGGTGTTCTGCCCCTGCTTGAACGGCTCGAAGAGCCGGTCGCTGACGATCATCGCGCCCAGCGGCGCGTAGCCGGAGGTGAGGCCCTTGGCGCAGGTGATGATGTCGGGGGTGACCCCGAAGCGGTTCATCGCGAAGTAGTCGCCGATCCGGCCGAAGGCGCAGATGGTCTCGTCGGCGACCAGCAGGACGTCGTGCTTGTCGCAGATCTCGCGGACGCGCTGGAAGTAGCCGGGCGGCGGCGGGAAGCAGCCGCCGGAGTTCTGCACCGGCTCCAGGAAGACCGCGGCGACGGTGTCGGGGCCCTCGAACTCGATGGCCTCCTCGATCCGGTCGGCGGCCCAGCGCCCGAACGCCTCCTCGTCGTCGCCGTGGATCGGCGCGCGGTAGAAGTTCGTGTTGGGGACCTTGTGGGCGCCCGGCACGAGCGGCTCGAAGGCGGACTTCGCGGCCGGGATGCCGGTGATGCTCAGGGCGCCCTGCGGGGTGCCGTGGTAGGCGATGGAGCGGCTGATCACCTTGTACTTGGTGGGCTTGCCGACGATCTTGAAGTACTGCTTGGCGAGCTTCCACGCGCTCTCCACGGCCTCGCCGCCGCCCGTGGTGAAGAAGACCCGGTTCAGGTCGCCGGGGGCCAGGGCCGCCAGCCGCTCGGCCAGCTCGATCGCCTTGGGGTGCGCGTAGGACCACAGCGGGAAGAACGCCAGCTCGGACGCCTGCTTGGCCATCACCTCGGCGAGCTCGGTGCGGCCGTGGCCGACCTGCACGACGAAGAGGCCCGCGAGCCCGTCGAGGTAGCGCTTGCCCTGGTCATCCCAGATGTGGGCGCCCTCGCCGCGCACGATGACCGGCACGTGGCCGCCCTGCTCGTACGTGGAGTGCCGGGTGAAGTGCATCCACAGGTGCTCGCGCGCGGTGTCGGCAAGCTTGTCGACGCCCGGCTCGGAGACGTACTGCGGTGTGACGGTCATCGGGTTCCCCAGGTGTAGATCTGCTTGCGCAGCTTCAGATAGACGAAGGTCTCGGTGTGGACCACGCCCGGGATGGCCCGGATGCGGCGGTTGACGATCTCCAGCAGGTGGTCGTCGTCCTCGCAGACGACCTCCAGCAGGACGTCGAAGGAGCCGGCGGTGATCACCAGGTAGTCGACCTCGGGCAGCGCCTCGAGCTGGTCGGCGACCGCCTCGACGTCCCCCTCGATCCGCACGCCCGAGCATCGCCGCGCGCGGGAAGCCGACCTGCAAGGGGTCGGTCACCGCCACGATCTGCATGACGCCGGAGTCGATGAGCCGCTGCACGCGCTGGCGCACCGCGGCCTCGGACAGCCCGACCGCCTTGCCGATGGTGGCGTACGCGCGCCGGCCGTCCTGCTGCAGCTGCTCGATGATCGCCTTGGAGACGTCATCCAGGGGGAACCCGTTCGCGCGCGGGGTCCGCCGGCTGCTGGCCATGGCGGACATCCTGACCGAGCCCGCTGCCGCAGGCAAGCGAATCCGTGATCGAAATCGGCTTCCTGCCACGAAATCCGTCTTGGACCGTCGCCTGTCTCTGTCGAAATCGCGCGATGGACAGTAGGGTGCCGAGACCGGCGCCTGCCGCCGAGAGCCCAGCAGCCCGCCCTGCCCCTGCCCTCAGCCTGAAGGAGACCTGGCGTGAGCGAGAAGCGCGCCCTGCGCAACGTCATCAACGGCGAGCACACCGACTCCGCCGACGGCCGCACGACCGACCTGATCAACCCCTCCACCGGCGAGGTGTACGGCACCGCGCCGCTGTCGTCGGCCGAGGACGTCGACCGCGCGTACCGGGCCGCCGCCGACGCCTTCGAGACCTGGCGCGACAGCACCCCGAGCGACCGGCAGAAGGCGCTGCTCGCGATCGCCGACGTGCTGGAGTCGCACGCCGACGAGCTGGTCGCGCTGGAGAGCGAGAACACCGGCAAGCCGATCGGGCTCACCGCATCGGAGGAGATCCCTCCGATGATCGACCAGATCCGGTTCTTCGCCGGCGCCGCCCGCGTCCTCGAGGGCCGGGCGGCCGGCGAGTACATGGCCGGGCACACCTCGATGATCCGGCGCGAGCCGATCGGCGTCGTCGGCCAGGTGACCCCGTGGAACTACCCGATGATGATGGCCGTCTGGAAGTTCGCCCCGGCGCTGGCCGCCGGCAACACGGTGGTCCTCAAGCCGGCCGACAGCACGCCGGTCACCACCGTGCGGATCGCCGAGCTGGTCAACGACGCGGGCATCCTGCCCCCCGGCGTCTTCAACGTCGTCTGCGGCGACCGCGACACCGGCCGCGCCCTGGTCGACCACAAGATCCCGCAGCTGGTGGCCATCACCGGCTCGGTCCGAGCCGGCATGCAGGTCGCCGAGGGCGCCTCGCGCGACCTCAAGCGGGTCCACCTCGAGCTCGGCGGCAAGGCCCCGGTCATCGTCTTCGACGACGCCGACATCGCCGCCGCCGCCGAGGCGATCGCCGTGGCCGGCTACTTCAACGCCGGCCAGGACTGCACGGCCGCCACCCGCGTGCTCGCCGCCCCGGGCGTGTACGAGGACTTCGTCGCCGCCCTCGCCGAGCAGGCCGCGGGCACCGCGACCACCTTCGAGAACGGCCCGACCGACGAGGACGCGATGGTCCCGCCGGTCAACAACGCCGCCCAGCTCGAACGCGTCCTCGACTTCCTCGCCGAGGTGCCCGGGCACGCCGAGGTCGTGGCCGGCGGCTCCCGCCAGGGCGACCGCGGCTACTACGTCGAGCCCACGGTCATCGCCCACCTGCGCCAGGACGACCGGCACATCCAGGAGGAGATCTTCGGCCCGGTCATCACCGTGCAGCGCTTCACCGACGAGGCCGAGGCGCTCGCGCACGCCAACGGCGTGCCGTACGGCCTGGCCTCCTCGGTCTGGACCAAGGACTTCGGCCGCGCGATGCGGATGGCCCGTCGCCTCGACTTCGGCTGCGTCTGGATCAACACCCACATCCCGCTGGTCGCCGAGATGCCGCACGGCGGCTTCAAGCACTCCGGCTACGGCAAGGACCTGTCGATGTACGGCTTCGAGGACTACACGCGCGTCAAGCACGTGATGGCCAACATCGACAGCTGAGGCCCTGCGCGCCGTAGGCGCCCCGGGCCCCGGGGCCACCTCTTGGCCTATCCGCCGCGGCGCGTCGCTGTCTGGCGCGACGGCCGCGGTCATTGCCCCTTGGCCCTGTCACGGCCGCGGGCCGTCGCCCGGGTCGGACCCGTGCGCTTACCTGGAGCCCGCGGCGCCTGATGGCCTGCGGGACAACGCCCCGCCCGCCGCTCAAGCCTGCCGCGCCGCATCACAGCGACGCGGGAGCCGAAGCGCGTGCCTGCGCAGGCCGTGAAGGAGCCAGGCGCTCGACCAACCGGCGCGCGATCACCGGCAGCGACGCGCCTCGGCGGGATAGGCCTAGGAGGCACTCGACGGCGCCGGAGCGGTCAGGGCGCTGGATCGGCGCGGAGTGGCTAGCGTGGGCGGGTGACCTTGGGCGCGGGTGAGAGCGGCACGCACTACCGGCAGTGCACGTTGTGCGAGGCGTCGTGCGGGTTGGCCATCGAGGTGGCCGACAACCGGGTGGTGTCGATCCGCGGAGACGAGCAGGACCCGTTCTCACGGGGGTATCTGTGCCCGAAGGGGCTGGCCCTGCAGGACCTGCAGGAGGACCCGGACCGGCTGACGCGGCCGCTCATCAAGCAGCCCGACGGCTCGTTCGCGGAGTGCTCGTGGGATGAGGCCCTCGATCTGGTGGCCGACCGGCTGACCGAGATCGTGCGCCGCGACGGCGGGGACGCCGTGGCGATGTACCTCGGCAACCCGATCACGCACTCCTGGGCGACCGTCTCGCTGATCCCCGGGCTGCTGTCGGCGCTCGGGACCCGCAACCGGTTCAGCGCGAACACCGTCGACCAGCAGCCGCAGCACCTGCTTGCGTACCTGCTGTTCGGCAACCCGCTGCTGCTGCCGGTGCCCGATATCGACCGGACCCAGTTCTTCCTCTGCGTCGGGGGCAACCCGGCGGTCAGCAACGGCTCGATCATGACCGCGCCGGACATGCGCCGGCGGCTCGCGGCGGTGCGGGAGCGCGGCGGCCGGGTGGTGGTGCTCGACCCGCGGCGCAGCGAGACCGCGCGGCTGGCCGACGAGCATCGTGCCGGTGCGCCCGGGCACCGATGTGTTCCTGCTGGGCGCCCTGGTGCACACCCTGTTCGACGAGGGGTTGGCCCGCCCGGGCCGGGTGGCCGCCTTCACCGACGGGGTGGAGGAGGTGCGGCTCGCGGTGGCGGGGCTTGCGCCGGAGGCAGTCGCCGATCGCTGCGGGGTGTCCGCGGAGGTGATCCGCCGGCTGGCCCGCGAGTTCGCCGCCGCGCCCTCGGCGGTGGCGTACGGGCGGGTCGGCGTGACGCAGTCGGTGTACGGGACGACGGCGTACTGGTTCCTGCACTGCCTGAACCTGCTGACGGGCAACCTCGACCAGGCAGGCGGGGCGATGTTCGCCCGGCCGGCGTTCGACCTGCCGGCCTTGTCGGTCAAGGCGACCGACCTGGTGGGCTACGACCGCTGGCGCAGCCGGGTCTCCGGGCATCCGGAGTTCGCAGCGGAGTTCCCCTCGGCCCTGCTGGCCGAGGAGATCCTGACGCCGGGTCCCGGGCGCATCCGCGGGCTGGTGCTGTACGCGGGCAATCCGGTGCTCAGCGTCCCCGACGGCCGTGCGGTCGAGCGCGCCTTGGGGGACCTCGAGTTCTGCGCCTCGGTGGACTTCTACCTCAACGAGTCCAACCGCCACGCCGACGTGATCCTGCCCCCCGTCCCGCCCCTGGAGCGCGACGAGTTCGACGTGGTGTTCCCGTCGGTGAGCGTGCGCAACTGGGCGCGGTGGAATCCCGCCGTCCTGCGCCGGCCGGCGGGCGCCCGCGACGACGCCGAGCTGCTGCTGGCCCTCACCGAGCGGGTGCACGCGCGCTTGAAGTCGGGGGCCCGCCGGGCCGCCGCGCTGGCGGCGGTGCGGGCGCAGCGCCGGCTGATGCCGCGCCGGTACGTCGACCTGGCCCTGCGGATCGGCCCCTGGGGGTTGCGTCGAGGCAGGGGCGCGGTGTCGCTGGCTGCCCTCGAGCGTCACCCGCACGGCCTGGATCTGGGGGCGCTCGAGCCCGCCCTGCCCCAGCGCCTGTTCACCCCGCGACGGCGGATTCAGCTCGCCCCGGCGCCGGTCATGGCCGACATCCCCCGGGTCATGCGCGACCTCCGCGGCGGAGGGGGCGCCCCAGACGGGTACGACCTGCTGCTGATCGGCCGTCGGCACCTGCGCGGCAACAACTCGTGGATGCACAACCTGCCCCGGCTGGCCAAGGGCCGCGACCGCTGCACCCTGCTCGTCCACCCCGAGGACGCCGACCGTCGCGGGCTCGCGGACGGCGACGAGGCCGAGCTGGCCTCAGCGGTCGGCGCAGTCGTCGTGCCCGTCGAGGTCACCGACGAGGTGATGCCGGGTGTCGTGAGCCTGCCGCACGGCTACGGCCACGACCGCGGCGCGCGCTGGTCGCTGGCGGCGCGCCAGCCCGGGGTGAGCGCCAACGACGTCACGGACGCGACGCGCTACGACCCGCTGTCGGGCAACGCCGCCGTCCAGGGGACGCCGGTATCGGTGCGGCGGTCGTCGTGAGCGCCGAGCTGGTCCTGCGGGGCCGCATCCGCACCATGGACCCGGCCCGCCCGTCGGCCCGGGCCTTGGCCGTGGCGGGCGGGATCGTCACGGCCCTGGACGACGAGGCGGTCGCCTCGGTGGGACCGGGCACCGACGTGCTCGAGGTGGGAGACGGGCTGGTGCTGCCCGCCTTCCGGGATGGCCACGCCCACCCGGTGTGGGCGGGGCTGGAGCTGGCGGAGGCGCCGATCGCCGACGCGCGCTCGGTGGCCGAGGTGGTCGAGGCGGTACGCGCGTACGCCGCAGCCAACCCGGGCCTGGCGTGGATCCGAGGTGGCTCGTACGACCCGACGCTGGCCCCCGGCGGGCTCTTCGATGCCCGCTGGCTGGACGCCGTGGTCCCTGGACCGGCCGGTCTACCTGGAGTCCGCGGACCACCACAGCGCCTGGGTCAACAGCGCGGCCATGCGTGCCGCGGGACTGGACGCCGGCACCCCGGAGCCCCCGAGCAGCCGGCTGCCTCGCCGCGAGGACGGGCAGCTGCTCGGCACCCTGGTCGAGTGGGGCTCGATGCGACTGGTCCAGCGCGTGCTCCCGCCGCGCACGGCCGATGACCGGTTGCGGGCGGCCGCCGCGGGGTCGCAGCGGCTGGCTCGGCAGGGCGTCGCCTGGACCCTCGATGCGGCCTGCTCGCCGGCGGATGTCGAGGCCTATCGCGCGGCCGACCGCGCGGGGCTGCTGGCCACCCGCGTCGAGTGCGCGTTGCGCGCCGACCCGGGCCGCTGGTCCGAGCAGGTCGCCTCCTTCCTCGCCGAGCGCGCTGCCACCGGCGGGCGGGTGCGGGCGGGGACGGTGAAGTTCTTCGCTGACGGGGTGGTGGAGTTCGCCACGGCCGCGATGCTCGAGCCGTACGCCGACTCCCCGCACAACTGCGGGCTTCCGGTGTGGGAGCCGGCCGAGCTGGCCGAGGCGGTGGCCGCTTTCGACGCCGCGGGATTCGGCATCCACATCCACGCCATCGGGGACGCCGGGATCCGGCAGGCCCTCGACGCCCTCGCGGGTGCGCGCGATCGAGGCCATCCCGGCCGTACCCGGCCCACCCTGGCCCACGTCCAGGTGCTCGACCCGGGTGACCTGCCGCGCTTTGCCGCGCTCGGGGTCGTGGCCAACGCCGAACCGCTCTGGTCCTGCCTGGACGCCTGCCAGCGCGACCTCACCGCTCCCCGGCTGGGGCCGGTCCGGTCAGCGCGGCAGTACCCGTGGGCCTCGCTGATGGGCTCGGGCGCCGCGGTGTCCATGGGCAGTGACTGGCCGGTGTCGAGTGAGCGGCCGCTGGAGGGGCTGGCGGTGGCGGTCACCCGGCAGACCCCGGAAGGCGAGCCGGCTGAGGGCTGGCTGCCGGAAGAGCGGCTCAGCGTGGACCAGGCCGTCGCGGCCTACACCCGCGGCACCGCGTACCAGGCGGGTGAGGAGGGCCACCGCGGAGTCCTCGCCCCGGGGTATGCGGCCGACCTGGTGTGGCTGTCGCGCGACCTGTGGGAGACCCCGCCGCTCCAGTGGCCCGCCGTCGAGGTGCTCGGCACGTGGGTCGACGGTGCGCGCGCCTGGGGCTGAGCGCTACTGCTGGCTGACGAGGCCGGCCTGCGCCTCAGACCACTCCCAGACCGCCTGGCGGACGGCCGGGTCCTGGGCGGCCAGGCTCTCGTCGATCGGGCGGGCGTCCTTGAAGTACCAACCGGTCACGCCCTCCACCTCGGGGGACGTCGAGACGTACAGGTAGGTGGTCATCGCCTTCTCGCGGCTTGCGCAGCACCGGACGGAACACCCGGATGAAGAGCGCGGGCGGGCCAGTCAGCGCGTCGAAGTGGGCGGTGGGGATGAGCGCGCCGGGGGTGAGCACGTTCACGGTCACCCCGGTGCCGCGGGTGCGCTCGGCCAGCTCCATGGCGGCGGCCGCGACGAACAGCTTGGAGCGGTTGTACTGGGCGAAGCCGGCGGCGCCGTTGGCCGGCCTGCCCTTCCAGTACGCCGCGCCGTTGACGTCAGCCCAGTCGATCGGGCCCGCCTGGAAGTGCGCGTCGGAGCTGACGAACACGATGCGCGCCTGGGACTCGACGAGTCGGGGGAGCAGGAGCTGGGTCAGCAGGAACGGCCCGAGGTGGTTGACGGCCAGCATCCGCTCGACGCCCTGGGCCGTCACCTCGAAGCGCTCGGCGAAGGTGCCGGCGTTGTTGAGCAGCAGGTCGATCCGCCGCTCGGCGGCCAGGATGGCCGCGGCCGCCGCGCGGACCTGGTCGAGGTCGCCGAGGTCCACGGCGACGACGTCGGGGCGGCGGCCCGTCGCCGCCTCGATCTCCTCGGCGGCGCGGTGCGCGGCCTCCACGTCGATATCGGCGATGACGACGTGGGCGCCCATGCGCGGCGAGCCGCTCGGCGGCCAGCCGGCCCATGCCGTGGGCCGCCCCGGTCACCACCGCCGTCTGGCCGGTCAGGTCGGCCGGCGCGTCGGTCGGGGGGCCGAGCGCGGGGCCGGTCGGGTCGACCGGGTGCGGCCATCGCGCCGACGGGAACGGCATCGCAAGCGTCGAGCCGAGCAGGGCGACCGCCTGCAGCAGCACGAAGATGCCGAGGTTCTCCCAGGCGGTGACGTAGATCGAGGTGAGGATCAGGTTCGGGTTGTGCGCGAGCAGCACCTTGCGGATGTTCCACTCGATGATGTTGTGCGTGGGCGACACGTGGACGTCCCAGTAGAGGGCGTGCCAGAGGCCGACGAAGGCCGACAGCGCGAGGATCGTGGTGAACACGATGGCGAAGTCGGCCACCGTGCCCGCGCCGAGCAGGGCGTCCCAGAACCGCTTGGCCAGCAGCCACACCGACCCGAACATCAGTCCCTCGCTGACGCCCCAGGCGATGCCGAAGAGCACGGTGTCGGGGACCACGATCGTGCGGCCGTGCGGCCGGGTGCCGATCGGCCAGATGATCCAGTAGCCGACGACGACCACGGCGAAGACAAGCACCGTGAAGGCGATCCAGAGCGGGCTGCTGGTCTGCCCGGGCAGCACGAGCGGGTTGGCCAGGATCGTCGGCACCGTGCCGCTGGCCATGGCGAGCGACCAGGCGAACGAGAAGTACGCGAACGCTCGCAGCCAGGCGGCGCGGGTGTCGTACCGCCAGACGGCGCGGCCGCGCAGGTGAACCTTGAGCCACCCGATGAACAGGCCGCCGAGGACGGCGAACGCGACGGCGAGCGGCCAGTTCGGCGGCTGGATGGCGAGCATCGCGTCAGCATGCCGGGTCGCGCCGACCTCAGGAGGAGCGGCGCACCGAATCAAGGCCGATGAGGGCGACGTGCAGGGACAGGCAGGTGTCGACCGAGTCCAGGTCGACCAGCAGGATCCGCTCGATCTTGGCCAGCCGCTCGTAGAAGGCAGGTCGCGACAGGTGGGCGGCCTCGGCGGCGGCGGACTTGTTGCGACCGTTGTCGAGGTAGGTCCGCAGCAGCTGGACCAGGGCGGAGCCGGCGGCGGCGTCGTGGGCCAGCAGCGGGCCCAGCTCGCGCTCGACGAAGGTCTGCAGGCGGGCGTCGTCGCGGAGCAGGTGGAGCAGGCCGCGGAGCCCGACGTCGGCCAGCCGGTAGAACGGGCGCGCCGGCTGGTGCTCGGCCGCGTCGGCGACCTGGGCGGCCTCCAGGAAGGAGCGCCGGGAGTCCGCCAGGCTGCGCACCACCGTGCCGACGGCCACGACCGGCGAGCCAGGGCCGGCCGGTTGATCCTGCCCGGCCGACCCGGAACGGGCCAGCGCGCCGACGAAGGCCTCAAGCGCGTCAGCGGCGGCCGTCGGGGAGTCCGAGGCGAGCAGCACCCCGACGGCGCCATCGTCGACGGCCCCGACCAAGGCGGACAGCCGCGCGGAGCGGGCCGCGGTGGCGGCCGCCTCGGCCAGGGCGCGCAGCCGCTGCTCGGCCTCGAGCACCGCGGGCTCGGCCCCTCTGCGGCGCAGGACCACGGCTTGCAGGGCCCGGCCCTCGAGCGGGACGCCCACGGCCTGCGCCCGGACCGCCACCTCAGCCATCGGCTGGGAGTGGGTGAGCAGCGCCTGCAGCACGGAGCGATGGGTCTGCCGCTCGAGCGACTCCCGGTCTCGCTCCACCAGGCGGTTGAGCGCCAGTGCAGCGGCGGACCGCTCCAGCAGCATGGCCGCCAGCGGCTCCAGGGTGGATCCCGGCTCGCCTGCGAGCACCAGCCGGCCCCAGTCCTCCCCGCGGGCTCCGACGACGACGCGGTGGAGTCCCGTGCTGTCGCTCGAGCCGTCCGCGGCCGCACGCGAGCGCTGCTCCCAGTCGCCCAGCAGCTCCGCGGCATCGGTCCCGGCGGCGTCGTAGGCCAGCACCTGGTGGGCGAGGTTCTCCAGGACGATGGGCCGCCGCGCGATCACGGCGGTCTGCCGCACGATCTCGCCCGCGTCGGCGCCCTCGACGGTGAGCTCGGTGAAGGTGCGGTGCAGGCGCTCCGAGGCGCGCAGCTCGGCGAGCTGCGCTTCCAGGATCAGGGAGTGCACCGCCTCGGTGACCGCGACGAACGGCGTCTCGCGGTGCAGCTCGACGAGCGGCAGGCCGCGACCCTCGGCAGCGCGCACCAGTGCTGTCGGAAGTGTGCCGCGGTAGCGGCGGCCCAGCTCGACCACCAGGCCCGCGGCGCCGACCGCGTCAAGGTCGGCGACGTACGCGGCGAGCCCGGCGTCGTCGTCGGGGAGCGCGACCCCGGTGGTCAGCAGCAGCTC
Organism: uncultured Actinomycetota bacterium; assembly: GCA_963818455.1. Classification (GTDB taxonomy): domain Bacteria; phylum Actinomycetota; class Actinomycetes; order CAVWCF01; family CAVWCF01; genus CAWFSE01. Next base: position 142,927 of record CAWFSE010000005.1, on the reverse strand, counting down.
ACCGCCCCGGAGCATGCCGGCGATGTCGGCCAGCTCGCTCACGTGGGCCCAGCGCACCCGCCGGTCGAGGCCGCGGCGGCCTGCCACGACCGCCGGGCGACCGCGGAGTACGGAGTCGAGGGCCAGCACCTCGCCGACGGTGGGGAACCCGGTGGGGATCACACGACCTCCTCAGCGAGAGCCTGCCTGCAGTTTGTGAGCCTGGGCGGGTCGGACCATACAGGTTGCCCCTTGTTCGCCTGTCCGCCACCGGGAAGGGTGACAGCCCGCTCTCCCGCTCCCGCGTGCGAAGGTCACGATTCCGCATGTCCAGCGTGCCGGGGCCACGGATTCCGTTGCGAATGGGCGGCACCCGTGTGAGGATGCGTGGATTCCTGGAGGTGGGTGAGGCCCCGTGAACACGACATCCGAGCGCCCCGTGTGGGCCGCCGGGGGCCAGTTCATCGACGGCGCCTACCGGGAGGGCTCCGGCGATTCCCACCGGGTGGTCGATCCCGCGACCGGCGCGACCGCGGCGTCCGTTCGGCTCGCCACCGCCGCCGACGTCGACGTGGCGGTCGCGGCGGCGAGGTCGGCGTTCGGCGAGTGGTCGACGGCCACCCCGGCCGCGCGCTCGGAGGCGCTCACCCGGCTCGCGGCTGTCCTTGCGGAGCGCGCCGATCTGTTCGCCCGCACCGAGAGCCTGCAGGCGGGCAAGCCGATCAAGCTGTCCCGCGAGTTCGACGTGCCGGGCACGATCGACAACACCGCGTTCTTCGCCGGCGCCGCCCGCGCCCTTGAGGGCAAGGCGACCGGCGAGTACTCCGGCGACCACACCTCCAGCGTCCGCCGCGAGCCGATCGGTGTGATCGGGTCGATCGCGCCCTGGAACTACCCGCTGCAGATGGCCGCGTGGAAGATCCTGCCCGCGATCGCCGCCGGCAACACCATCGTGCTCAAGCCGGCCGAGCTCACCCCGCTCACCTCGCTGATGTTCGCCGAGGCCTGCCGCGACGCCGGGCTGCCGGATGGCGTGGTCAACGTGGTCACCGGGCGCGGCCCGGAGGCAGGCGCCCACCTCGTGGCCCACCGCGATGTCGCGATGACCTCGTTCACCGGGTCGACGGCCGTCGGCGTCCAGGTGATGCAGACCGCGGCGACGACGGTCAAGCGCGTGCACCTGGAGCTCGGCGGCAAGGCCCCCTTCGTGGTCTTCGACGATGCCGACCTCGATGCGGCGATCCAAGGCGCGGTGGCGGGTTCGCTGATCAACGGCGGCCAGGACTGCACCGCGGCCACGCGGGCGTACGTGCACCGCTCGCTGTACGACGCCTTCGTCGACGGGGTGGCGACGACGATGGGCGAGGTGCGGTTGGGCGACCCGTTCGACCCCGCCACCGACCAGGGTCCGCTCGTCTCCCGGCTGCAGCAGCAGCGGGTGGCCGCGTTCGTCGAGCGCGCGCGCTCGTACGCGAAGGTCGTGCGTGGCGGCCAGATCCCCGGCGGGGCCCTGGCCGAGGGGGCCTTCTACGAGCCCACCTTGATCGTGGACGCCGCCCAGGACAGCGAGGTCGTGCAGTCGGAGATCTTCGGCCCGGTGCTCGTGGTGGTGCCCTTCGACGACGACGCCGAGGCGCTGCGGCTGGCCAACGACACGCCCTACGGCCTGGCCGCGTCGGTGTGGACCCGCGATGTCTACCGTGCCCTTGACGCCACCCGCGCGATCAAGGCCGGCTGCGTGTGGGTCAACGACCACATCCCGATCATCAGCGAGATGCCGCACGGAGGCTTCAAGCAGTCCGGGTTCGGCAAGGACATGAGCCAGTACTCCCTCGACGAGTACACGCAGGTCAAGCACGTGATGTACGACCTCACCGCGGTGCGCGCGCAAGGACTGGCACCGCACGATCTTCGGCGACCGATAGGCCCTGTCCCTACCACCCCGTCCCGCCCACCCTGCCGCCGCGGCCGCTCAAGCCGGCCGCGGCACCCTGAGAGGAACTGACCGGCCGTGACCGCAACGCAGGACCCCAATCTGACCGCGCTTCAGCGCGGGTTGTCTCGTCGCACGCTGCTGCAGGCCTCCGGCCTCGGCGCCGCCGGTCTCGCGGTGGCGGCCTGCGGCGGCGCGGGCGGCGGCGGGGGCGACAACGACGGCGGCGGGGGCGACAGCGACTCCCTGAGCTGGTCGAACTGGCCCGCCTACATCGATGTCGACGACGACGGCGCGTACCCGACCCTGGAGGCCTTCCAGGAGGAGACCGGGATCACCGTCAAGTACACCGAGGACGTCAACGACAACGAGGAGTTCTACGCCAAGGTCCGCCCGCAGCTCGAGCAGGGCACGTCGATCGGGCGCGACGTCGTCGTGCTCACCGACTGGATGGCAGCCCGCTGGATCCGGCTGGGCTACACCGAGCAGTTCTCTGCCGGGTCGATCCCGAACAAGGCCAACGTCCTGCCCAGCCTGGCCAACGTCGCCTTCGACCCGGGCCGCGAGAACACGCTGCCCTGGCAGAGCGGCTTTGCCGGGCTCGGCTGGAACGTGCCCCTGCTCAAGGAGGCCCTGGGCACGGACTCGCTGAGCTCGCTGGATCAGCTGTGGGACCCCAAGCTCAAGGGCCGGGTCTCGGTGCTGTCCGAGATGCGCGACACCATCGGCGTGATCATGCTCGCCCAGGGCAAGAACCCCGCGGACTTCACCGCTGACGACTTCGAGGCGGCCAACGCCGAGCTGGCCAAGCAGATCGACTCCGGCCAGATCCGCCAGGTGTCCGGCAACGACTACCTGGGGGCCCTGGAGAACGGCGACGTGGTCGCCGTGATCGGGTGGTCGGGCGACGTGATCGCGCTCGGCGAGGACTTCGGCTTCGCGCTGCCCGAGTCCGGGCGGGACGCTGTGGACCGACAACTGCATGATCCCCAAGGGGGCCGCGCGCAAGGCCGACGCCGAGAAGCTGCTCGACTACTACTACGACCCGGCCAACGCCGCGCTCGTCGCCGCGTACGTCAACTACCTGTGCCCGGTGCAGGGGGTGCAGGCCGAGATGGAGAAGATCGCCCCCGAGCTGGCCGACAGCCCGTGGATCTTCCCGGAGGCCGCCACCCTCGACAACGCGACGGTGTTCAAGACCCTCACCGACGCCGAGGAGGCCGCGTACAACGAGGCCTTCCAGAAGACGATCGGCAACTAGCACACTTCGGGGGCGGCGGGAATCCGCCGCCCCCGACTCGTCCGCACCTGAACCGAAGGGCCGCCCGTGTCCGGCAGCGCACCCACCCCTGGCCTCGGCCGCAAGCAGGTCGAGGACCTCCACCTCATCCAGCTGACCAAGCGGTTCGCCGCGATGACCGCCGTCGACGACCTCACGCTCACCATCCCGGCCGGGTCGTTCTTCGCCTTGCTCGGGCCCTCTGGGTGCGGGAAGACCACGACGCTGCGGATGGTCGCGGGGCTGGAGGACCCCACAGCCGGCCGGATCCGGGTGGGCGAGCAGGACATCACCCTCAGGCGCCCCTACCAGCGCCCGGTGAACACGGTCTTCCAGTCGTACGCGCTGTTTCCGCACCTGGACATCTACGAGAACGTGGCATTCGGCCTGCGCCGCCAGAAGCGCAAGGACGTCGATGTGGTGGTGCAGGCCATGCTCGAACTCGTCGAGCTGACCACGATGGCGCGCCGGAAGCCGGCCCAGCTGTCCGGCGGGCAGCAGCAGCGGGTGGCGGTGGCCCGGGCGCTGGTCAACCAGCCGGACGTGCTGCTGCTCGACGAGCCGCTGGGAGCCCTTGACCTGAAGCTGCGCCGCCAGATGCAGATCGAGCTCAAGCGGATCCAGACCGAGGTCGGCATCACCTTCGTGCACGTGACCCATGACCAGGAGGAGGCCATGACCATGGCCGACACGGTCGCCGTGATGAACCAGGGCCGCATCGAGCAGATGGGAGCACCGCAGGACATCTACGACCGGCCGCAGACGGCGTTCGTGGCCAACTTCCTCGGCCGCTCCAACCTGCTCGAGGGCCGGGTGTCCGGCCGCGACGGCGACGCCCTCATCGTCGAGGTGCAGGGCCGGCGACTGGCGCTGCCGGTGGACCGCGCCGCGTCCGACACCGGAGCGGTGGTCCTGGGCGTGCGGCCCGAGAAGCTGCACCTGGCCTTGGCGCACGGCGAGAGCGCGTCGGGCGGGTTGAACGCACTCGCGGGGGTCGTCACGGATGCGTCCTTCATCGGGGTGTCCACCGAGTACCTCGTGCGGACCGAGTGGGGCCAGGAGCTGGTCTGCTTCGAGCAGAACCTGTCGACCGGCGAACGCGCCCGCCCCGGCGACCGCGTGTCGGTGTCGTGGGATCCCAGCCACTCCTTCGGGCTCGACGGCGACGAGGACGTGACGGCCGGGATCGACGAGGCCTTGCAGGTCCTCGAGGTGGGAGACGCCGCGGAGGCCGCGCAGGCGGGGCTGGCGCCGAGCGGACCGGCGCAGGTCGGCTGAGATGCCGGTCGTCGTCGCCCCCGCGGGGGAGTTCCACACCGATCTGCCGAAGCGCGGGCTGGCCCGCAGCCGGTGGATCCCGTACCTGCTGCTGCTGCCGGGCCTGGCCTGGCTGAGCGTCTTCTTCGCGATCCCGCTGTTCTCCCTGCTGGCGACTTCCCTGCAGGTCCCCGCCGGCGACTCGCCGGACGACGGCTACACCCAAGCGCTGGAGTGGTCCAACTACACCCAAGCGCTGCAGGAGTACGGCGAGCAGTTCGTGCGGTCCTTCGTGTATGCCGGCATCGCCACCGTGCTCGCGCTGGCCATCGCCTACCCATTGGCGTACTTCATCGCCTTCAAGGCCGGCCGCTGGCGAAACCTGATGCTGATCCTCGTGGTCGCGCCGTTCTTCTGCTCGTTCCTCGTGCGCACCTACGCGTGGAAGACCGTGCTCGCCGACACCGGTTGGGTCAACACCACCCTGTCGGGGCTCGGGATCCTGCCCGACGACCGCATCCTCAACACCCCGATCGCCGTCGTCACCGGCATCACGTACAACTTCCTGCCGTTCATGATCCTGCCCCTGTACGCCGCCTTGGAGCGGATCGACCACCGGCTGATCGAGGCCGCGAGCGACCTGTACGCCTCGCCGATCACCGGCTTCCGCAAGGTGACGGTGCCGCTGTCGATGCCCGGCGTGGTCGCGGGCACCCTGCTCACCTTCATCCCGGCCGCCGGCGACTACATCAACGCCGAGCTCCTGGGCAGCCAGAAGGACAAGATGATCGGCAACGTCATCGACAGCCAATTCATCATCGTGCGCGACTACCCGACCGCCTCGGCGCTGTCGTTCATGCTGATGTCGGCGATCTTGGTGCTGGTCTTCATCTACATCCGGCGAGCCGGGACGGAGGACCTCGTCTGATGGCCGCCTCGACCTCCACGTCCGCACCCCCGCAGACCGACGCCGACCTGCGGCTGCCCCTCTTCTACCGCGCGGTCAAGTGGATGCGCGACCACGTCGTGGCGCTCTACAGCATCCTCGCGCTGTGCTACCTGTTCCTGCCCATCGCCATCGTGGTCCTGTTCTCCTTCAACGACCCCGTCGGCCGGCAGAACACCCGGTGGAATGAGTTCTCGCTCGATGCGTGGACCAACATCTGCCGTGACCAGACGATCTGCGAATCGGTCGGGGTGAGCATCCGGATCGCGTTCCTGGCGACGGTGATCGCGACCTTCCTGGGGACGCTGATCGCGTTCGCGCTGGTGCGCCACCGTTTCCGCGGCCGTGAGTCGACCAACCTGCTGATCTTCCTTCCGATGGCCACCCCCGAGGTCGTGCTCGGCGCCTCGCTGCTGGCGCTGTTCCTCAACATGGGGCTGAACCTCGGCTTCACGACGATCCTGTTCGCGCACATCATGTTCTGCATCAGCTTCGTGGTCGTGACCGTCAAGGCCCGGCTCGCCGGCCTCGACCCGAGGCTCGAGCAGGCCGCCATGGACCTCTACGCCAACGAGTGGCAGACCTTCCGCCGGGTCACCTTCCCTCTGGTGGCCCCGGGCATCGCCGCGGCGGCCTTGCTGGCCTTCTCGCTGTCGTTCGACGACTTCATCATCACCAACTTCAACAGCGGCCAGACCGTCACGTTCCCGATGTACGTGTGGGGCAGCGCCCAGCGCGGGATCCCGCCGCAGGTGAACGTGATCGGGACGATCATGTTCTTCGGCGCGCTGGCGATCGTGCTGCTCGCCCAAGGCGTGCGCAAGGCGCGCACCAAGTCGTGAGGCGGTCCTCGGCGCCGGTGCCGGTGCCGGCCAGCCTCGCCGACGTCAACCCCACCTCGTACTGGCTCGATTCGCCGCTGCGGCCGGATCGCCTGCCCTCACTGGTCGGCCCGACGACCGCCGACCTCGCCGTGGTCGGCGGCGGCTACACCGGCCTATGGACGGCGCTGCTGGCCAAGGAGGCCGACCCCTCGCTGGACGTGCTGCTGCTGGAGGGCCGCGAGGTCGGCTGGGCCGCGTCCGGGCGCAACGGGGGCTTCGTGTCGGCGTCGCTCACCCACGGCTACGCCAACGGGGCCGAGCGCTTCCCGGCCGAGATGCCGCGGTTGCTCGCGTTGGGCGAGGAGAACCTCGACGCGATCGAGGCGACGGTGGCGCGCCACGGCATCGCGTGCGACTTCCGGCGCACCGGAGAGCTCGCGGTCGCCACCGAGGCCTGGCAGGTCGAGCGGCTGGAGCAGGCAGCTGCCGAGCAGCAAGCGGCGGGCCTCAAGGTCGAGTTCCTGGGCCGCGAAGAGGTCCAGGCCGAGGTGGCCTCGCCGACGTACCTCGCCGGGCTGCACGAGGCCGGCGGCTGCGCGATCGTCGACCCCGCCCGGCTGGCCTGGGGGCTCAAGCAGGCCTGCCTGTCGATCGGGGTGCGCTTCGCCGAGGGCACCCCTGTGACGGGTCTGACGGGGGAGTCCGGCGCGATGCGGCTGACCACGCCGCACGGCTCGGTGCGCGCCGGCAAGGTGGCCCTTGGCACCAACGCCTTCCCCTCCCTCGTGCGGCGTGCCCGCCCCTACGTGGTGCCGGTGTACGACTACGCGCTGATGACCGAGCCGTTGTCGGCCGCCCAGCGAGCCGCCATCGGCTGGCGGCGCGAGCAGGGGATCGGTGACTCCAGCAACTTGTTCCACTACTACCGGCTGACCGAGGACGGCCGGATCCTGTGGGGCGGCTACGACGCGATCTACCACTACGGCAGCCGGATCGCCGCCGAGCTCGACCAACGGCCAGAGACCTTCGAGGTGCTGGCCGCGCACTTCTTCGCCACCTTCCCCCAGCTTGAGGGGCTGCGCTTCACGCACGCCTGGGGAGGCGTCATCGACACCTGCAGCCGGTTCAGCGCGTTCTGGGGCCGCGCCTACGGCGGGCGGGTGGCGTACGTCGCGGGCTACACCGGCCTCGGGGTGGCGGCGACCCGGTTCGGGGCCCAGGTGATGCTCGACCTGCTCTCCGGCCGGCCCACCGAGCGGACCGCGCTCACCATGGTGCGCACCAAGCCGATGCCGTTTCCGCCCGAGCCCGTGCGCTGGGCGGCGATCGAGGCGACCCGGCGCTCGGTGGCGCGCGCCGACGCGCAGTCCGGGCGCCGCAACCTCTGGCTGCGGACACTCGACCACCTGGGGCTCGGCTTCGACTCCTGACAGCCTGCAAAGGCTTTCGGAGATCTGGCCGCAGAGTGCAGGTGGCCAGCGGCGGGCCGGGCGGGCATGATCGGCTGCCATGACCCAGGTGATCGCGCAGCAGACGCCCCAGCAGGTGACCCACTGGATCGACGGCAAGCCGTGGGGCGGGGTCGCCGCGCGCGGCGGCGACATCTTCAACCCGGCCACCGGCCAGGTCACCGGCCGGGTGGACTTCGCGACCGCCGACGACGTCGACGACGCCGTCGCCGCCGCCCGAGCCGCCTGGCAGGAGTGGCGGCAGGCCTCGCTGGCCCGCCGCACGCAGGTGCTGTTCGGCTTCCGCGAGATCCTGAACGCCCGCAAGGAGGAGCTCGCGGCGATCATCACCGCGGAGCAGGGCAAGACGCTGGCCGATGCGCTCGGAGAGGTCAGCCGCGGCCTGGAGGTCGTCGAGTTCGCCTGCGGCATCCCGCACCTGCAGAAGGGCGGCTTCTCCGAGGGCGTCTCGACCAAGGTCGACGTCTACTCGATCCGCCAGCCCCTCGGGGTGGTCGGGATCATCTCGCCGTTCAACTTCCCGGCGATGGTCCCGATGTGGTTCTTCCCGATCGCCATCGCCGCCGGCAACACCGTCGTCGTGAAGCCGAGCGAGAAGGACCCCTCGGCCGCCAACTGGATCGCCGAGGCGCTGGCCGAGGCGGGCCTGCCCGCGGGCGTCTTCAACGTCGTCCACGGCGACAAGGTGGCCGTCGACCGCCTGCTCGAGCACCCCGACGTCAAGGCGATCTCGTTCGTCGGCTCCACCCCGATCGCGCGCTACGTGTACGAGACCGGCACCCGGCACGGCAAGCGCGTCCAGGCCCTGGGCGGCGCCAAGAACCACATGGTGGTCTTGCCGGACGCCGACCTCGACCTCGCCGCAGACGCCGCCGTCAACGCCGGCTTCGGCGCGGCTGGGGAGCGCTGCATGGCGATCTCCGCGGTCCTCGCAGTCGGCCCGGTCGGCGACGCCCTCGTGGCCAAGATCGCCGAGCGCGTGGCGACGCTGCGCACCGGTGACGGCACGCGCGGCTGCGACATGGGCCCCCTGGTCACCGAGCAGCACCGCGACAAGGTCGCCTCGTACGTCGAGGCGGGCGTCGACGCCGGGGCGACGCTGGTCGTCGACGGCCGCGAGGTGCAGCCAGACGGCGAGCCGGGCGGCTTCTGGCTCGGGCCCACGCTGTTCGACCACGTGACGACCGAGATGACCGTCTACACCGACGAGATCTTCGGCCCCGTGCTCTCGGTGCTGAGGGTCGACTCCTACGACGAGGCGCTGGCACTCGTGAACGACCACCCCTACGGCAATGGGACCGCCATCTTCACCAACGACGGCGGCGCCGCCCGGCGCTACCAGAACGAGGTCGAGGTCGGGATGGTCGGCATCAACGTGCCGATCCCGGTGCCCATGGCGTACTACTCCTTCGGCGGCTGGAAGTCCTCGCTGTTCGGCGACAGCCACGCCCACGGCATGGAGGGCGTGCACTTCTTCACCCGCGGCAAGGTCGTCACCTCGCGCTGGCTCGACCCGAGCCACGGCGGCCTGAACCTGGGTTTCCCGCAGAACGTCTGACCACGGCCAGGCCTCCCCGGACCTCGCCGGACCCCGAAGTAGGGTTCGGGTTCAGTCGATGAGGGGAGTCCGATGGTGGAGTCAAGGCGCTGGGCCGAGGGCAGCCCGGCCGCAGGCCTCGCGTTGTCGCGGCGTTCCCTCTTGCAGGCCGCCGGCGCGGGCGGTGCGGCCTTGGCCCTCGCGGCCTGCGGCGCGGAGTCGGGGGACGGCTCCGAGGGCGCCGACGCCGACGCACTGAGCTGGTCGAACTGGCCGGGCTACATCGACCTCGACGAGGAGACCGGCACGAGCCCGACCCTGGCGGCCTTCGAGAAGGAGTCCGGCCAGCCGGTCAAGTACACCGAGGACATCAACGACAACGAGGAGTTCAACGCCAAGGTCCGCATCCCCCTGGAGCAGGGCGAGAGCATCGGCCGCGATCTCGTGGTCCTCTCCGAATGGATGGCCTCCCGCTGGATCCGCCTCGGCTACGCGCAGGAGTTCAGCCCGGGGGCCGTGCCCGGCCGGGCGAACGTGCTCCCCCGGCTAGTCGAGCTGGCGGCCGATCCCGGGCTTCAGCACTCCGTGCCGTGGCAGGCCGGGTTCGCCGGCCTGGGCTGGAACATCGAGCTGCTCAAGGAGGCCACCGGCAAGACCGAGCTGACCTCGCTGGACGAGCTGTTCTCACCCGAGCTCAAGGGCCGGGTCTCCGTGCTGTCCGAGATGCACGACACGATCGGCCTGATCATGCTGTGGCAGGGCAAGGACCCGGCGAACTTCACCGACGACGACTTCGCCGCCGCGAATGCCGAGCTCGACAAGCAGATCCAGAACGGCCAGATCCGCCAGGTGACCGGCAACGACTACCTCACCTCGCTGGAGAGCGGAGACCTGATCGCCTCCATGGGCTGGTCGGGCGACGTGCTCGCGCTGGGTGAGGACTTCGGCTTCGGCCTGCCGGAGTCCGGCGGGACGATCTGGGTCGACACCTGCCTGATCCCGGCCGGGGCCGCGCTCAAGGCGCAGGCCGAGAGCCTGCTGGACTACTACTGCCAGCCAGAGGTCGCGGCGCAGGTGGCGGCCTTCGTTCGCTACCTCTGCCCGATCCAGGGCGCCCAGGAGGCCATGCGGGAGTTCGACCCGGCGAGCGCCGACGACCCGTGGATCTTCCCGACGGCCGAGGTGCTCGCCGGTGCGTCGGTGTTCAAGACGCTGACCGACGAGGAGCAGGACCGCTACAACCGCGCCTTCCAGAAGACGATCGGCAACTAGCCGACTCGGTTGCCCTAGTCTCGGCAGCATGCCTCGGTACGGCTCCCAGTACGGCCCGGACATCACCTTTCTCGGCGTCGACGCCTGCGACCTCGAGGACCCCGCCACGTACGCCGACGCGGACGTGGTGATCGTGGGCGCGCCGTACGACGGGGGCACGTCGTACCGGTCGGGGGCGCGGTTCGGGCCCCAGGCGATCCGGATGACCGACTACCTCGGCCATGACGGCTCGCGGCCCAGCCTGGCGCTGCGGGTCGACGGCCTGCGCGACCTGCGGGTCGTGGACGCCGGCGACGTGGAGCTCTTCAGCGGGGACGCCGCCCGCAGCGTGCAGGCCCTCGACGACGTCATCACCCAGGTGGCGGCCAGCGGCGCGATCCCGCTGGTCTTGGGTGGGGATCACACCATCACCTGGCCTGACGTCACCGGGGTGGCCCGCCACGTCGGCTGGGGCCAGGTGTCGGTGCTGCACTTCGACGCCCACGCCGACACCGGCGACAGCGAGTTCGGGTCGCTCATCGGGCACGGCCAGCCCATGCGGCGGCTGATCGAGTCCGGGGCCGCCCGCGGCGACCGCTTCCTGCAGATCGGGCTGCGCGGCTACTGGCCCGGCCCGGAGACGCTGCAGTGGATGGCCGAGCAGGGCATGCGCTCGTACGAGATGACCGAGATCACGCACCGCGGGCTCGAACGACTGCCTCGACGAGGCCTTCGGCATCGCCCTCGACGGGTGCGAGGCGGTCTTCTTGTCCGTCGACATCGACGTCTGCGACCCGGGCCACGCGCCAGGCACCGGCACCCCGGAGCCGGGCGGGCTCAGCGCGCGCGAACTGCTCGATGCGGTGCGGCGCATCTGCTACGAGCTGCCGGTCGCCGGGCATCGACGTCGTCGAGGTGTCCCCGCCCTTCGACCACGCCGACATCACGGCCTTCCTCGCCAACCGGGTGTGCCTGGAGGCGCTCTCCGGCATCGCCCGGCGCCGCCAGGACGCGCGCGACGGCACCAGCTGGGACCCGGCTCGGCCGCTGCTGGACGGCCGGCTCTGAGGAGCGGCCGACCGGTCAGGACAACCCGATGATCTCGCCGTCGTCGTCGAGGTCGATCCGCTCGGCGACCGGGTGCTTCGGCCAACCCCGGCATGGTGCGCATCTCGCCGCTGATCGCGTAGACGTAGCCAGCCCCGGCCGCTGCCCGCACCTCGCGGACGGGCATCCGCCACCCGGTGGGGGCCCCGAGCAGCGCGGGGTCGGACGACAGCGACAGGTGGGTCTTGGCGATGACCACCGGGAACGCGCCGTAGCCCAAGATCTCGAAGCGGCGCAGCTGCTCGGCGGCGCCGGGGCTGAGGTCCACCCCGTCGGCGCCGTAGATCGTCGCGGGCCACGGTCTCGATCTTGGCCACCAGCGGGGCGTCCAGGTCGTACAGGTAGCGGAACGCCTGCGGCTCGGCGCAGGCCTGCTCCACCGCCTCGGCGAGCGCCAGCGCGCCGGATCCCCCCTCGGCGACGTGGCGGGTGACCGCGACCCGTGCCCCGGCCGCCTCGGCGATCTCGCGGATGACGGCGTGCTCCGAGTCGTGGTCGCCGGGGAAGGCGTTGATGGCCACGACAGGTGAGACGCCGAACCGCCGGACGATCTCGATGTGCCGGCGCAGATTCGCCGCGCCCACCCGTACGTCGTCGGGGGACTCCGCGAGCATCTCGGGGGGCAGCGGCTTGCCTGCGACGACCTTGAAGCGCCCCGAGTGCGCCTTGAGCGCCCGGACCGTGGCGACCAGGACGGCTGCGTCGGGACGCAGCCCGGAGACGCGGCACTTGATGTTGAAGAAGCGCTCGGCGCCCATGTCGGCCCCGAAGCCCGCCTCGGTGATCAGGTAGTCGCCGGTGCGGATGCCCAGCAGGTCGGCGACCACCGAGGAGTTGCCGGTCGCGATATTGCCGAAGGGCCCGGCGTGGACGAGTGCCGGGGTCTGGGCGAGCGTCTGCAGCAGGTTGGGCTTGATGGCCTCGCGCAGGATCACGGCCATGGCTCCGGCCGCCTTCAGGTCCTCGGCGGTCACCGGGCGGCCGTCCGCGGTGAAGCCGACGACGATCCGGCCCAGTCGCTCCCGCATGTCCCGCAGCGACGTGGCGAGGGCGAGGATCACCATCACCTCGCTGGCGGCGGTGATGTCGAACCCGCCCTGCCTGGGGACCCCGTCGATCCGTGCGCCCAGGCCGACGACGATGTTGCGCAGGGCGCGGTCGTTGACGTCGAGGACGCGTCGCCAGGTGACGTTGCGCGGGTCGAGGCCGAGCTCGTTGCCGTGGTGCAGGTGGTTGTCGACCATGGCGGCCAGCAGGTTGTGCGCGGCGGTGACCGCGTGGAAGTCGCCGGTCAGGTGGAGGTTCATCGACTCCATCGGCACCACCTGGCTGTATCCGCCGCCGGCGGCGCCGCCCTTGATGCCGAAGGTGGGCCCCATCGACGGCTGGCGCAGGGCCACCGTCGCGGAGCGCCCGAGCTGGGCAAGCCCCTGGGCCAGCCCGACCGCGGTCGTCGTCTTGCCCTCGCCGAGCGGGCGTGGGCGTGATCGCGGTGATGAGGACGTAGCGGGCCGGCGGCTGGTCGGCCAGCGTCGCCAGCGCCCCCGGGCCGATCTTGGCGACGTGGCGGCCGTACGGCTCGACGAACTCGGGGGCGATCCCCGCCCGAGCCGCGACCTCCTCGATCGGCAGCAACTCGGCGGCCCGGGCGATCGCCAGATCGCTCGGGATCCCGGCGGACCCGGTGGTCGCTTCGTCAGCCGCCATGGCGGGGCCTCAGGCCCGCGGGCTCTCGTCGGGGTCCACCGGCTCGGTGGGCGGCGGGTTGAGGGACTCGTCGCCGAGGTCCTGCAGGAAGACCGCCTCGGCTTCGGCGGCTGCCGGAACCGCCGGCTCCTCGCGCGACTCGGCGAGCAAGCGCCTCCGGGTTGTACGGGATGCCGGAGGCGTCCACCACCAGGCGGTACTCCTGGACCTGGTCGACGAGCACCCGGGGCTCGATGTCCTCAGGCTGGCTGCGGAAGTACTGGGGGGCCTTGAGATTCCACAGGACCATCAGGACCACCCCGAGCGCGAGGGAGAGCGCGCCGATGACGAAGACCCCGCCGATCCCGAAGAACGTCGTGTACCCGTAGTCCTCGTCGAAGGAGTCGTAGGCGACCTTGATCATGGCGGCGAACAGGATGATCCCGCCCAGGAAGGGCAGCACGATCTTGGCCGTCACCTGGCCCATGCCGTGAGCCCGGCGCCGGAAGTACCACGCCGCCGCGAACCCGGTGATCCCGTAGTAGAAGGCGATCGCCAGGCCGGTCGCGGCGATCGAGTCGGCGAGCACGTTCTCGCTGACGAAGGTGAGCCCGGCGTAGAAGGCAATCGAGACGACGCCCATGGTGATCGTGCTGACGGTGGGGGTGAGGTTCGTGGGATGCATGCGGGCGAACGAGCGCGGCATGGCCCGGTAGGCCGCCATCGACAGCGTGGTGCGGGCGGTCGGCAGGATGGTGGTCTGGGCAGAGGCGACCGCCGAGGTGAGCACCGCGAGGATGAGCAGCTTGCCACCCCAGGTGCCCAGCACCAGCTCTCCGAGGTAGCCCAGGATGTCGTCGAGGTGCTCCTCGGCCGTGACGCCCTCGATGCCGCCGAAGGCGAGCGCCGCGGTGGCCACGGTCACGTAGGTCGCCAGCAGGGCGAGGGTGGACAGCACCGCCGCCTTGCCCGGGGTCTTGCTCGGGTCGGACGTCTCCTCGTTCACGGCGACGGCGGTGTCCCAGCCCCAGTAGATGAAGATGGCGAGAATCAATCCGGCCGCGAGCTCGCCCCAGGACATCCCGGTGGGGACCAGCCAGGACAGCTCGGGGGTCACCGAGGTCTCCAGCGCGCCGTTGCCGGAGATCGCGCGCCACAGGGCCACCACGGAGAAGACGGCGAGCACGGCCATCTCGATGCCGAGCAGGAAGAACTGCGTGCGGGCCGACAACTCGATGCCCTTGTAGCAGATCCAGGTCACCACGACGAGGAAGATGACCCCGACGAACGTCACCCAGTACTTGTTCGAGGCGAGGTCGTCGGCGCCGAAGAGCAGGAAGAAGTACGAGCCCGCGATCTGCGCGAGCGAGGCCATCACCAGGACGTCGGCGACGATGACCCCCCACCCGCCCAGCCATCCGGCCCGGGGGCCGAAGCCGCGCCAGACCCACTTGAAGGTCGTGCCGCAGTCGGGGTCGACCTCGTTGAACGACTGGTAGGCCTTGGCGATGAAGTACATCGGGACAAACGCCAGCACCATGATGGCCGGGCTCTGGTAGCCGGCCTCGAGCGCGATGTAGGCCAGGACCGCGGCGAGCGAGTAGCCCGGGGCCGTCGAGGCGACGGCGATCACGATGCTCGAGCCGAGGCCCAGGGCGTCGCCCTTCAGCCCCTTGCCCCCGGCCTCTGCCGAGGCGCCGCTTGGGAGGCTGGTCGTCGTGTCGGCCACGGCTGGGTGCCCTTCTCGCGCCCGGTCCGCCGCCGGGGATCGGGCCGCAGGCTATCGCCTGGGCCAAGGCGCTGGGGCCGAAAGCGGCCTTCGGAATCCATCGTCCTTCTAACCGGCAAAATCGAGTTTGTCGGTTATGCTCGACACCCAAGCGGCGAGGCGGTCGGCCGAGCCCGAAGCGGACGTGTTTGAGGAAGGGCTGATCCAGATGCGGATCCTGCTGGTCGGCGCCGGAGGCGTCGGCAGCGCGGTGGTGCCGATCGCCGCGCGCCGGGGCTTTCTTTGAGCAGATGCTGGTCGCCGACTACGACGTCGAGCGCGCCGAACGCGCGGTCGCGCAGGTGCCGGAGGACGCGCGTTTCAGCGCGGTCGCGGTGGACGCCTCGAACGCCGAGAACGTCGCCCACCTGGTCAAGGAGCATGGGATCACGCACGTGCTCAACGCCGTGGACCCGCGCTTCGTGCTGCCGATCTTCAACGGGGCGCTGGCCGGCGGCGCGGACTACCTCGACATGGCGATGTCGCTGTCGTCCCCGCACCCGTCCGACCCGTACAACCAGTGCGGCGTCAAGCTCGGCGACGAGCAGTTCGCCGCCGCCCCGATCTGGGAGGCCAAGGGCCGCCTCGCCCTCGTCGGCATCGGCATCGAGCCCGGCATCGCCGATGTCTTCGCCCGCTACGCCGCCGACGAGCTGTTCAGCGAGATCGAGGAGCTCGGCGTGCGCGACGGCTCCAACCTCGAGGTCGACGGCTACGCGTTCGCCCCGTCGTTCTCGATCTGGACGACGATCGAGGAGTGCCTCAACCCGCCGGTGATCTGGGAGAAGGACCGCGGCTGGTTCACCACCGCGCCGTTCAGCGAGCCGGAGGTCTTCGAGTTCCCGGAGGGCATCGGCCCGGTGGAGTGCGTCAACGTGGAGCACGAGGAGGTGCTCTTGATGCCGCGCTGGGTCGACGCCAAGCGGGTGACGTTCAAGTACGGCCTCGGCGAGGAGTTCGTCAACGTCCTCCAGGTGCTGCACAAGGTCGGGCTGGACCGCACCCAGAAGGTCAAGGTCGGCGGGGTCGAGGTCAGTCCCCGCGATGTCGTCGCCGCCTGCCTGCCCGACCCGGCCGGGTTGGGCGAGCGGATGACCGGCAAGACCTGCGCCGGCACCTGGGTCAAGGGCACCGGCAAGGACGGCCGTCCGCGCGAGGTCTACCTCTACCACGTGGTCGACAACGAGTGGTCGATGCGCGAGTACCGCTCGCAGGCGGTCGTCTGGCAGACCGCCATCAACCCGGTCGTGGCCCTCGAGCTGCTCGCCACCGGCGCGTGGTCGGGTTCCGGTGTGCTCGGCCCCGAGGCGTTCGAGCCCAAGCCCTTCCTCGACCTCATCACCGCCTACGGGTCCCCCTGGGGCATGACGGAGATGACACCCTCGGGGGTGTGACCGGATTCGAGTGGCTCGCGGCGCTGGGCGTCGCGGCCGGCGCGACCGCCCAGTCCGTCACGGGCTTCGGCTTCGCTCTGGTCGCCGCGCCCGCGCTGGTCGCGGCCCTCGGCCCCACCCAGGGCGTGTCGGTGGTGTGCATCCTCGGCGTCCTGGCGTCGGTGCTGCCGTACTCGCGGGAGGCCCGCCACACGGATTGGCGCTCGGTCGCGCTCTGGTGGGTGCCCACGCTCGTCATCTCACTGCTGCTGGGCGCGGCGCTCGCAGGTGTGGATGCGCGCCTGCTCTCGGCGCTGTCGGGCGTCGCGGTCCTCGTCGCCGTGGCCCTGCTGGCCCGCGGCCGCACCTCCGTGCGCCTGGCCGGTCGCCGAGGCGCGGTGCTCGCCGGAGCCGTCAGCGGGGCGATGAACCTCATCGGCGGCGTGGGCGGCCCGCCCGTGGCGCTCTACGCGGCCAACGCGGGCTGGCCGATCGAGCGGGTGCGACCGACGCTGATGGCCTTCTTCGCGGTGCAGAACGCCGTGACGGTGGCCGTGATCGGCTGGGTGTGGCCGAGCGCGGAGCTCGTGGTCGCGCTTGCGGTCGGCTCGGTGCTCGGCGTGCTCATGGCGAAGCGGCTCGACGCGGCGGCGGTGCGACTCGCCGTCCTGGCGGTCGCCGCCGCCGGCGGCGCCGCCCTCATTGCCGGCGCCTTGCTCTGAGTCACTGGTCAGGCCAGGCGGGCGGGGCGGCCGTCGATCGCGCGCACCTCAACCCCGCTGAAGCCGAAGGCCCCCTCGACCACCACCTCGCGCGTCACCACGACCTCGCCGTCGGCCATCGCCGTCGTGTAGCGCTCCTCGTGCGGCTCGGCCCACCCGTCGCCGGCGTCGGTGAGCAGCCGGCCCCCTGACGATGACCCGGCGCCGCTCGGGGGCGCCGCCAGCAGCACCAGCCGGCCGTCCTCCTCGGTGGGGACGACGGCCCCGGCTCGGATGAACCAGGGGGTGTCGCCGTCGGTGACGGCCAACTCGGCCGACCCCTCGAAGCGCTCCCCGGTGTCGCCGTGGAACCAGGCGCCCTCGGGCAGCAGCACCCGCCGGGTCGTCGCGCCCTCCTCAAGCACCGGCGCGACCAGCACGTCGTCGCCGAGCAGGAACACGTCGGACATCCCGCGCAGCAGCGGGTCCGACCACGCGAGCGGTCGCACGTACGGGGCGCCGGTGCGCGCGTTCTCAAGGGCGAGCGAGTACCACAGCGGCAGCAGGCGGTAGCGGCGCTTGAGGGCGGTGCGCAGCCGGTCCATGACCTCCTCGCCCCACTCCCAGGGCTCGCGACGGGGCACGTGCCAGGCGCAGTGCGTGCGGAAGAAGGGCAGGAACGAGGCCAGCTGGAACCAGCGGGTGAACAGCTCAGGCGACGGGGTGCCGGTGAATCCGCCGATGTCGGGCCCGTAGTAGCCGATGCCGGAGACGCCGAAGCCCAACGCCTGGTGCAGCGAGCCGCGCAGGGACGGCCAGGACGCCTCGATGTCGCCGCTCCAGTGCCCGCCGTACCGCTGCATGCCCGCCCAGCCGGACCGGGAGAACAGGAACGGGCGCTCGTCCGGGCGGATCCGCCGCAGGCCGTCGTAGGAGGCCCGGCACATCTGCAGGCCGTACAGGTTGTGCGCGTCGCGGTGGTCCGAGGGCCGGCCGTCGAGGTCATGGCGGGTGCTGAGCGGGAACGTCGGGTCGCCCCAGGCCGCGAAGCACGCCGGCTCGTTCATGTCGTGCCAGTACCCGGCGACGCCGAGGTCGGCGTAGAACGCGAACTGGTCGCCCCACCACTCGCGCACGTGGGCGGCGGTGAAGTCGGGGAAGACCGTCGGGCCCGGCCAGACGACGCCCTCGAGCGGCTTGCCGGATGCGGTCTGGCAGAAGACGCCCCGTTCGAGGCCGTCCCGGTAGACCGGGTAGTCGTCGGATTGCGCCGTTCCGGCGTCCACGATGACGACGACCCGCACGTCGTCGGCGGACAGGTCGTCCACCAGGCCGCCGATGTCGCCCCAGGTCTCCTCGCCGAAGGTGAAGTTGCGGTACTGCTCCATGTGGTCGATGTCGAGGTGCAGCGCCGACAGCGGCAGGTCGTGGTCGCGGAACCCCTGCCACACCTCGCGCACGGCCTCGGTCGAGCCGTACCCCCACCGCGCCTGGTGGTGGCCCGAGCGCCCAGCGCGGCGGCGGCGTGGGCCGGCCGGTGAGGGCGGTGTACGACGTCCAGGACCTCCGCCAGCGATCCGATCGACACATGCTGGCGCAGCGGGCCGGACTCCAGCCGGACGACGAGCTGCCCGCCCGCGGTGTCGACGGTGCCGTCGCAGGGGTTGTCGATGAAGCAGTGCACCGCGCCCAGGTCGTCGAGCACGGCGTACACGGGCGAGGTGACGTAGAGCGGGTCGCGGCCGGGCAGCCAGGCGCCGCCCGGGTCGGTGTTCCAGCAGCGGTACGTGCCGCCGCGCAGGTCCCACCCGCCGCGCCCGCCCAGCCCGTGCAGGGTGGCCGACGGGGTGAGCGCGGTGCGCAACGTCCAGCCGACGCCGTTCCAGGTGGGGGCCTGGTCGGAGCGGCGCACGCGGCCCTCGGCGTCGAGGAAGGCCATCGAGCCGTCGCGGGTCACCTCGACGGAGATCCCGGGGCCGCTGACCAGCCAGCCCTGCTCGGTCGGCTCGAGCCGCGGCTGCGCCTCGCTGGTCGCCGTCCACCACCGCGTACGAGGGCTCGTCGAGCGAGAGGTCCCAGCCGACCGACACCTGCCCGTGCCGCGGGAAGCGCAGGTCGAGCACCGCGTGGCCGTAGCGGATCCGGGCGCCGCCCGCCTCGAGGGTGGCGCTCTCGGCCAGCCCGGGCACCCGCTGCGGGGTGCGGGCCGGCGGCTCGAGCTTGCGGTCAGCGCGATCGCGCGATCGGGCGTAGCCCACCGCGCGCAAGGCGTTGGCGGTGCCGATGATCTTGGCCCCGTGCGCGAGGCCCCGCAGTCCATCCATTGCTGCGAACTCTGGCAGACGAGGGGCGGTGCGGCTACGCCGTCAGGCGGTTGCGGCGGCGAAGGCCTTGTCGAGCACGTCGAGGGCCTCGTTGAGCAGGGCCTCCGGCATCACCAGCGGCGGCAGGAACCGCAGCACGTTGCCGTACGTCCCCGCGGTGAGGACCAGCACGCCCTCGCTGTGGCAGTGCTTGACCACGGCGGCGATCGTGTCGAGGGCGGGGTCGAGCGTGCCCGGGCTCGACCAGCTCGACGGCGATCATCGCGCCGCGGCCGCGCACGTCCCCGATGACCGGGTACTTCGCCTGCATCTGGCGCAGCCGCGCGGTCATCACCTCGCCGATCCGGGCGGCCTTGGCGACCAGGTCCTCGGCCTCGATCGTCTCGATCGCGCCGAGGGCGGCCGCGCAGGCGATCGGGTTGCCGCCGTACGTGCCGCCCAGGCCGCCGGCGTGGACGGAGTCCATGATCTCGGCGCGGCCGGTGACCCCGGCCAGCGGCAGTCCGCCGGCGATGCCCTTCGCCGTGGTGATCAGGTCGGGCACCACGCCCTCGTGGTCGCAGGCGAACATCGCGCCGGTGCGCGCGAACCCGGTCTGCACCTCGTCGGCGATGAAGACGATGCCCTTCTCGCGGGCGTACGCCGCGAGCCCGGGCAGGAAGCCCTCGCCCGGGCACGATGAAGCCGCCCTCGCCGGCGATCGGCTCGATCAGGATGGCCGCGACGTTGTGCGCGCCGATCTCCTTGTCGATCTTCGAGATCGTCTGCGCGAGCGCCTCGCGCCCGGCGTTCTCCGCGCCGGTCGGCCAGCGGAACGGGTAGGCCAGCGGCATCCGGTGCACCTCGCCGGCGAACGGGCCGAAGCCCTCCTTGTAGGGCATGTTCTTGGCGGTCAGCGCCATCGTCAGGTTGGTGCGCCCGTGGTAGCCGTGCTCGAAGACCACGACCGCCTGCCGCTTGGTGTGGTAGCGGGCGATCTTGACGGCGTTCTCGACCGCCTCGGCGCCGCTGTTGAACAGCGCGGTCTTCTTGGCGTGGTCGCCGGGCGTCAGCCGGTTGAGGTGCTCGCACACCTCCACGTAGCCGTCGTACGGCGTGACCATGAAGCAGGTGTGGGTGAAGGCCGCGACCTGCTCTTGCACCCGGCGGACCACCGCGTCGGCGGAGTTGCCGACGTTGACCACGGCGATGCCGGCGCCGAGGTCGATCAGCGAGTTGCCGTCGACGTCGACCAGCACGCCGCCGCCGGCCCGCTCGATGAAGACCGGCAGCGTGGTCCCGAGGCCGGCCGACACCGCGGCATTGCGGCGCGCGAAGAGCGCCTGCGACTTCGGGCCCGGGATCGAGGTGGCCAGGCGGCGCTCCTGCGGCAGGGCGGGGCCGCCGGGGGCGGAGGGGGTGGCGGTCATGGGGTGCTCGCTCTCGGGGAAGGCCGTGCAGGTCGCGGGCGGCGGCGCGGGGCGGCCGTCCGGGGAGGAACCCCCAGGCTAGGAGTCCGGACGCCCGCGCGCTTGGGTTCATTTCGGACAACAGCCCCGCTACGGTTGGCCGCGGCGTACAAGCGCCATGCCGGCTCCGGCATCCCGCGACCAGGAGACGCCGTGCCCCCCACCCTGCCGCCAGGTCATCGCGCTGCCGCACCTGGGGCTGCGCCTGGTGGGCGGCGAGGCGCCGCCGGCCGTCGGCGACGGCGCCGTCCGCTGGGTCGCGGTGTCCGAGCTGGAGGACCCGCGCCCCTTCCTGGAGGGCGGCGAGCTGCTGCTCACGACGGGGATGCGGCTGGGCGCGCGCGACGCCAAGGGCTTCGCGGCGTACGCGGCCCGGGTGGTCGAGGCCGGCGCGGTGGCCCTCGGGGTCGGTGTCGGGCTGACCCACCCCTCGGTGCCGGCGACGTGGGCGAGGGCCGCGCAGCGAGTGGGCCTGCCCCTGCTCGAGGTCCCCGCCTCGACCCCCTTCATCGCCGTCTCCAAGGCGGTCTCCGACCTCCTGGCCGCCGAGGAGTACGACGCGGTGGCCCGCGCCTTCGACGCGCAGCGCGACCTCACCCGGGCCGCGCTCGGGCGCGAGGGCGCGGCTGCCGTGGTGGCCCGGCTGGCCCGCCACCTCGACGGCTGGGCCCTGCTCCTCGACGCAGAGGGCGCCGTCCTCGCGGCCTCGCCGGCCGCGGCCGCTGGGCGCGCCGCCGGACTCGCCGGCGACCTCGCCGATCTGCGCGCCCGGGGGCCGCGCAGCGCGATGGCGCTCTCCACGGCCGACGAGCACATCAGCCTGCAGCCGCTGGGCGCGGGCGACCGGGTCCGCGGGGTGCTCGTGGTCGGCGTGGCGCGGCCGATCGACCGGGTCGGCCAGTCGGTGGTCGGCGTGGCCGTCTCGCTGCTCACGCTGGCGGCCGAGCGCGACGACCCCGCCGACCGCGCGCGGGCCGAGGTGCGCGACGCCGCCCTGGCGCTGGTGCTGGCCGGCGCCGGCGCTCGACGCGCTCCCCCTGGAGTCCCTGGGGTGGGAGTGGCTGCGCGGGCCGCTGCGGGTGGTCGTCGCCGGACCCGGGCGTCGGCGCCGACTCGGCCGTCCGCTCGCTCGCCGGCGACGGCCGACGTCCGGCCGCGGGCGTCGCGGCCGGCGGCGCAGCCGACCGGGGGAGTCGTCGCCGTCGTGGCCGACGGGCCCGAGCCCCGGGCCGCGGTCGAGGGCGCCTTCGCCTCCGGACCGGCGGGAGGCTCGGGGCCGTGCTGGGCCGCCGAGCTGCCGGACCACCTGGTCCGGGCCCGGCGGGCGCTGGCCGGGGCCCGCGACGACGGCATCCGCTGGCACGGCGAGGCCGGCCGGGCGGGGCTGCTCGCGGTGGTGGACCCCGCGGCGGGCGCCGGGTTCGCCGAGGCCGTACTCGCCCCGCTGGCCGGCCGGCGGCACGACCTGCTGCCCTCGCTGGAGGCGTGGCTCGCGCACAACGGCCAGTGGGACGTCGCCGCCGCATCCCTCGGGGTGCACCGGCACACGCTGCGCTACCGGATGCGCCGGGTCGAGGAGCTGCTGGGCCGCCCGCTGGACGACGCGGCCACGCGCGCCGAGCTCTGGTACGCCCTGCGCCTGCTGCCCGACGACTGACCGGTTTGCGGTGGCAGGGAGTCGGAGCTCCATCGCCTGCCACCGCAAACCGGGGGTGTGCCGCGGTGGACAGGGCGGGATCCGGATCGCTCCGCTGTGGAGGGGCGGCGGCGAGCGCTGCGACGCCCTACCGTCGTCACCCATGACCCAGCAGTCGATGCCCGCCGCCGCACCGCGCCCTTCTACGTCGCCGGCGCGCCCGGCGTACGGCGAGGACTCCTTCGAGGTGCGGCACCCGTACGACGGCGAGCTCGTCGCGCGCGTCTCGCGCCCCACGGCCGAGCAGGTCGAGCAGGCCGTCGCGGCGCTCGACGCCAGCCGCCACGTGGGGGCCCGCCTCACGGCGGCCGACCGCGCCGAGGCGCTCATGCACGTGTCGCGCCGGCTGGCCGAGCGGGCCGACGAGGTCGCCCTGCTGATCACCGCCGAGAACGGCAAGCCGCTGAAGTGGGCGCGCGCCGAGGCCGGCCGCGCGGCGAGCGTGTTCCGCTTCGCCGCCGAGGAGGCCCGCCGCTGGTCGGGCGAGGTGCAGCGGCTGGACACCGACCCGGCCGCCGCGGGCCGGCTGGCGCTGGTCCGCCGCTTCCCCAAGGGCCCGGTGCTGGGCATCGCGCCGTTCAACTTCCCGCTCAACCTGGTGGCGCACAAGGTCGCCCCCGCGCTCGCGGTCGGCGCCCCGATCCTGATCAAGCCCGCCCCCGCCACGCCGCTGTCGGCGCTGCTCCTGGGCGAGCTGCTCGCCGAGACCGGGCTGCCGGGCGGGATGTGGTCGGTCCTCCCGGTGGCCAACGAGGCGCATGCCGGCGCTCGTGCAGGACCCGCGGCTGCCGATCATCTCGTTCACCGGCTCGCCGGTCGTCGGCTACCAGATCATGGACGCCGTCCCGCGCAAGCACGTGACCCTCGAGCTGGGCGGCAACGCGGCGGCGATCGTGGCCGCCGACTGGTCGTCTGACGCCGACCTCGAGTGGGCGGCCACCCGGATCGCGACCTTCGCCAACTACCAGGCCGGGCAGTCCTGCGTCTCGGTGCAGCGCGTGCTCGCGCACTCGTCGGTGGTCGACGCGCTCACCGAGCGGGTGGTGGCGCACGTCGAGGCGCTCAAGACCGGGCGGCCCGACGACGACGCCACCGACGTCGGCCCGCTCGTCGACGAGGCCGCCGCGGTGCGCGTCCAGGAGTGGGTCGACGAGGCGATCGAGCACGGCGCCACCCTGCTCGCCGGCGGCACCCGCGACGGCGCCACCGTCGCGCCCACCGTGCTGTCGGACGCCCACCACGAGGCCAAGGTGGTCTGCGAGGAGGTCTTCGGCCCGGTCATGGTGATCGAGGCCTTCGACACCATCGACGAGGCCTTCGACATCGTCAACGCCGGCCGCTTCGGGCTGCAGACCGGGCTGTTCACCCACGACATCCAGCTGGCCTTCCGCGCCCACCGCGACCTCGAGGTCGGGGGCGTCGTGATCGGCGACGTGCCGAGCTACCGCGCCGACCAGATGCCGTACGGCGGGACCAAGGACTCCGGGGTCGGGCGCGAGGGGCTGCGGTACGCCATGGAAGACTTCACCTACGAGCGGGTCCTGGTGTTGAGCGGGCTCGATCTCTAGTCGCACCTCCGGGAGCCGCGCCATGACCGTGCAGCGGGGACCGCGGATGGCGCCCGAAGCCCCCGCCCCGGGCGGCGCCCCCTCGGCCCCCGTGCCGCTGTTCGAACGCCTGGGGTTGGCCGTGGTGCGCCGCCGCCGGATCGTCCTGGCCGCCGCGGCCGTCTTCCTGGTCGCCGCCGCGGTCTGCGGGGCCGGGGTGATCGGGGCGCTGTCGGGCGGCGGCTTCGACGACCCCGGCAGCGAGTCGTCGCGGGCGGCGGCCGCGATCGAGGCGGATCTGGGGCGCGACGCCGTCGACGTCGTCGTGGTGTACGAGGCGGCCGAGGGGTCGGGCCTCGACGATCCCGCGTTCGAGCGTGCCGTCCGCGGCGCCGTGGATGCCCTGCCCGACGACGCGGTCACGTCGGTGGTCGACTACTGGTCGACCGGGGGGCTGCCCGCCTTCGCCAGCGCCGACCGCGCCGCGACGTACGTCGCCATCGAGTTGGCGGGGGCGACCGAGCAGGAGCGCGAGGAGTCGTACGCGCGCATCGCCGACCAGCTCATCGCGCCCGGGGTGACCACCCTGCGCGGGGGGCCGATCCCGGTCGCCGCCGACATCGACCAGCAGGTCGCCTCCGACATCGCCCGGGCCGAGGTGGTGTCCATCCCGCTCCTGCTCGTGCTGCTGGCCGTGGTGTTCGGTTCCCTCGCCGCCGCCGGGCTGCCGCTGCTGGTCGGCGCGTTCGCGGTGCTCGGGGCCTTCACCCTGCTCCGGCTGCTCACGCTGGCCACCGAGGTCAGCATCTTCGCCCTCAACATCGTGACGATGCTGGGGCTCGGGCCTGGCCATCGACTACGCGCTCTTCGTCGTGTCGCGATTCCGCGAGGAGCTGCACGCGGGGGTCGAGCCGCACGAGGCGGTGGTCCGCTCGGTGGCCACCGCGGGCCGGACCGTGGCCTTCTCCGGGGTGACGGTCGCGGTGTCGCTCGGGGCGCTGACGTTCTTCCCGCAGCCGTTCCTGCGCTCGATGGGCCTGGGCGGGATGTTCGCCGTGCTGGCCGCGATGGTCGCCGCGCTGACCGTGCTGCCGGCGCTGCTGGCGGTCGTGGGCCGGGGCATCGACGCGGTCAAGATGCCGTGGTACCGCCGCACCCTGGAGCGCGGCGACGACGGCGCCGCCTGGGCGCGGGTCGCCCGCTGGGTGATGCGGCGGCCCGCCCTGGTCGCGGCGGGGTGCGCCGCCGTGCTGCTCGTCCTGGGCGCGCCCTTCCTGCAGATCGCCTTTGGCGGGGTGGACCACCGGGTCCTCCCGCCGTCGGCGGAGAGCCGGATCGCGACCGACGTGCTCGCCGACGAGTTCCCGGCCACCGCGGCGACGCCGATCGAGGTCCACGTGACCGGCGTGGACGCGGCCGGAGGCCGCGGCCTATGCCGAGCGGCTCGCCGCCTTGCCCGGGGCGCTCGACGCGCGGGTCGTCGCGACCTCCGGCGATGTCGCCCACCTCCAGGTCGGGCACCAGGGAGGGGCCGTCGAGGACGGCGCCCTCGCACTGGTCGACGCGGTCCGGGCTGCCGAGGCCCCTGCGGGGGCCACGGTCCTGGTCGGCGGGGAGAGCGCCGCGCTCGTGGACCTGCTGGCCGGGCTGGGGGAGCGGCTGCCGTGGGTGGCGCTCTTCGCGGTGGCGGTCACGCTGGTGCTGCTCTTCTTGGCCTTCGGCTCGGTCGTGCTGCCCGTCAAGGCCGTGCTGATGAACGCGCTGTCCCTGGCCGCGATGCTGGGCGTGGTGGTGTGGGTGTTCCAGGAGGGCAACGGCGCCGGCGTGTTCGGCTTCACGCCCACCGGCGTCACCGAGGCCACCCAGCCGATCCTCATGGTGGCGATCGCCTTCGGGCTGTCGATGGACTACGAGGTGTTCCTGCTGTCGCGGATGCGCGAGCAGTGGGACCTCACCGGCGACAACGCCCTCGCCGTCGAGCGCGGGCTGGCCCGCACCGGCCGCATCATCACCAGCGCCGCGCTGCTCTTCGTCGTGGTCGTCGGCGCCTTCGCGTTCAGCGGCCTGTCCCTCATCGCCCTGGTCGGCGTGGGGCTGGGCACGGCCGTCCTCATCGACGCCACCGTGGTCCGGGCCCTGCTGGTGCCGGCCACGATGAGCCTGCTGGGCCGCTGGAACTGGTGGGCGCCGGCGCCGATGGCCCGCTGGTGGGAGAGCCACGGGCTGCACGAGGCCGCCGACGATGTCGTGGCCTCGGTGCCGACCTCGGTGCCGACCTCGGTGCCGACCCGCTAGGGCCGTCGCGCTGACCGTGCTCCCGGCGGAGCTGGAGCCGGTCGACAGGGGATGATGGGGTGATGCGCGACGTCATCCTGCTGGGATCCACCGGATCCATCGGCACCCAGGCGATCGACGTCGTGCGCCGCAACCCCGACCGGTTTCGGGTGCTGGGGCTGTCTTCGACCGGCCGCGACCCCCAGGCGCTCGCCGCGCAGGCGAGCGGGCTGGGGGTCCGGCTCGTCGCGATCGCCGACGAGGCCCAGGCCGACGCGGTACGGGCCGCGCTGCGCGAGGCCGGCTCCGGGGCCGCGCTGCTGGCCGGGCCCGAGGCGGCGGCCGAGCTGGCCGCCACGCCCTGCGACGTGGTGCTGAACGGCATCACCGGGGCCGTGGGCCTGCTGCCCACGCTCGCCGCCCTGCGCGCGGGGGCCGTCCTCGCGCTGGCCAACAAGGAGTCGCTGATCGTCGGCGGACCGCTGGTCAAGGCCGCCGCCGCCCCCGGGCAGATCGTCCCGGTCGACTCCGAGCACTCGGCGCTCGCCCAGTGCCTGCGGTCGGGGACGGCCGGCGAGGTGCGTCGCCTGGTCCTCACCGCCTCGGGGGGCCCGTTCCGCGGCCGCACCCGCGCCGAGCTGGCCGAGGTGACCCCCGAGGAGGCGCTCGCCCACCCCACCTGGTCGATGGGCCCGGTGGTGACGGTCAACTCCGCGTCGCTGGTCAACAAGGGCCTTGAGGTGATCGAGGCGCACCTGCTCTTCGACCTGCCGTTCGACCGCATCGACGTGGTCGTGCACCCGCAGTCGGTCGTGCACTCGATGGTCGAGTTCGCCGACGGCTCGACGATCGCCCAGGCCAGCCCGCCCGACATGCGGCTGCCGATCGCCCTCGGCCTGGGGTGGCCGGACCGCGTGCCCGAGGCCGCGCCGGGCTGCGACTGGACCGCGGCGGCCGCCTGGACCTTCGAGCCGCTGGACGAGGCCGCCTTCCCGGCCATCGGGCTGGCGCGAGCGGCGGGCGCCGCCGGGGGCACGGCCCCGGCCGTCTACAACGCCGCCAACGAGGTCTGCGTCGAGGCGTTCCTGGGCGGCCGGCTGCCGTTCCTCGGCATCGTCGACACCGTCGGCCGGGTGCTGGCCGACCACCTCGACGGGCCCTCCGACAGGTCTGGAACCGCCGCCCCGCGGGAGGCGTCCGACGTCGCGGCGGTCCTGGCCGCCGACGCGTGGGCACGGGCCCGCGCGACCCACCTCACCGGGAGCAACCCACTCGTGAGCGGCACCGCATGAGCGCCCTCGGCGTCGTCCTCTTCATCGTCGGCGCTGCTCCTCTCGGTGATGATCCACGAGTGGGGGCACTACGCCACCGCCCGCCGTTTCGGCATGAAGGTCACCGAGTTCTTCGTCGGGTTCGGCCCGCGGCTGTGGTCCACGCAGGCGCGGCGAGACCGAGTACGGCGCCAAGGCGATCCCCGCCGGCGGCTACGTCCGGATCATCGGGATGACCGACCTCGAGGAGGTCGCCCCCGAGGACGAGGCGCGGGCGTTCTACCGCCAGCCGCCGGCCGGCGCGCGATCGTGCTGGCGGCCGGCTCGTTCATGCACTTCGTGATCGGCCTCGGCTTGCTCTTCTTCGTGTTCGCCGTGCTGGGCCTGCCCAAGCCGACGACCACGATCGCCGAGGTCGCCGACTGCGTGCCGGTCACCGCCGCGGCACGGGTGCACGCAAGGCCGACCCGCCGTCGCCGGCGAAGGCCGCCGGGATCGAGCCGGGTGACGAGGTGCTCTCGGTGGGCGGCGAGGACGGTCGAGGAGTGGGTCGGAGGTCACCGACGCGCTGCGGGCCGCCGGCGCGACCCAGATCACGATGGTGCTGGACCGCGACGGCGAGCAGGTCACCGTCGAGCCGACGCTGGTCGAGCGCGAGCGGCGCCTCGGCCGACGACCGAGGGCGAGACCGAGCTGGTCGGCGTCCTCGGCGTCGGGCCGGAGCTCGCGCCCGACCGGGCCAACCCGATCGCCGCGATCGGGGACAGCGTCACGGCCGTGGGCGCCCTCACCAAGGCGACCTTCACCTCGCTCGCCTCGATCCCCGCCAAGATCCCCGACCTGTGGAACCAGGCGTTCAACGGCGAGGAGCGCGACGAGGCGGGGCTGGTCGGCCCGGTCGGGATCGCCACCGGCAGCGCGCAGATCGTGGGCAGCGACGCGCCGCTCTTCGTCTCGATCGGCAGGTTCCTGCTGCTCATGGCGGGGCTCAACATCTTCGTCGGCATCTTCAACCTGCTGCCGCTGCTGCCCGCTCGACGGCGGCCACCTCGCCGTGCTCGGCTACGAGCAGGGCCGCAGCAAGTGGGCCAGCATGCGCGGCAGGCCCGACCCCGGCCGGGTCGACATCGCCAAGCTGCTCCCGGCCGCATACTTGTTCTTGGGGCTGCTCGTCGGGCTGTCCGTGCTCCTGCTGGCGGCCGACATCCTCAACCCCATCGACCTCGGGCTCTAGGCCCGCGTCCCGGAAGGCGCCTCGGTGACCGTCTCGCTCGGCATGTTGGCCGTGCCCCCCAAGCCGCTCGCGCCGCGGCGCGCCAGCCGCCAGATCCTGCTGGCCCACCCCAAGCACCCGGTGGCGATCGGCGGTGACGCCCCGGTCTCCGTGCAGTCGATGACCACGACCCTCACGGCCGACGTCAACGCGACGCTGCAGCAGATCGCCGAGCTCACGGCGAGCGGCTGCCAGGTCGTCCGGGTCGCCGTGCCGAGCCAGGACGACGTCGAGGCGCTGCCCGAGATCGCCCGCAAGTCCAACATCCCGGTGATCGCCGACATCCACTTCCAGCCCCGGTACGTCTTCGCGGCCATCGACGCCGGCTGCGCCGGCGTGCGGGTCAACCCGGGCAACATCAAGCAGTTCGACGACAAGGTCAAGGAGATCGCCAAGGCCGCAGGCGACGCGGGCGTGCCGATCCGGATCGGCGTCAACGCCGGATCGCTCGACAAGCGGCTGCTGGCGAAGTACGGCAAGGCCACCCCCGAGGCGCTGGTGGAGTCCGCGCTGTGGGAGTGCTCGCTGTTCGAGGAGCACGGCTTCCGCGACATCAAGATCTCGGTCAAGCACAACGACCCGGTCGTGATGGTCCAGGCCTACCGGCTGCTGGCCGCGCAGTGCGACTACCCGCTCCACCTCGGCGTCACCGAGGCCGGGCCGGCGTTCCAGGGCACCATCAAGTCCGCCGTGGCCTTCGGCGCGCTGCTCTCCCAGGGCATCGGCGACACCATCCGCGTCTCGCTGTCGGCCCCTCCGGTCGAGGAGGTCAAGGTCGGCAACCAGATCCTGGAGTCGCTCGGGCTGCGCGAGCGCGGGCTGGAGATCGTCTCCTGCCCGTCCTGCGGCCGGGCCCAGGTCGACGTCTACACCCTCGCCGAGCAGGTCACCGCCGGCCTCGAGGGGCTGAAGGTCCCGCTGCGGGTCGCCGTGATGGGCTGCGTCGTCAACGGCCCGGGCGAGGCCCGCGAGGCCGACCTGGGCGTGGCCTCCGGCAACGGCAAGGGCCAGATCTTCGTCAAGGGCGAGGTCATCAAGACGGTGCCCGAGGCGCTGATCGTCGAGACGCTCATCGAGGAGGCCCTGCGGCTCGCCGAGGAGATGGGCGTGGCGCTCGACGACGAGCCGGCCCCGGGGTCGGGCCCCATCGTCGAGGTGCGATAGCCCCGTGCTCGGCACCGCCACCCTCCGGGTGCTCGACGCGCGCGACCGCTCGGCGGTCGACGCCCTGCTCGCGCGAGACCCGGTCGCGGACTGCTTCGTGGCCTCCCGGGTCGCGGCGAGCGCGCTCGATCCGGCCCGCCTCGGCGGCGAGCTGTGGGGCTGGCTGGAGGAGGGCCGGCTGGTCTCGCTGTGCTACGCCGGGGCCAACCTGGTGCCGGCCCAGGCGACCCCCGCGGCGATCGAGGCCTTCGCCGAGCGCGCGCTGCGCCGCGGCCGGCGCTGCTCGTCGATCGTCGGCCCGCAGGACGCCGTCGAGGACCTCTGGGCCCGGCTGACCCCGCAGTGGGGCCCGGGCCGCGAGATCCGGCGCGACCAGCCCCTCATGCAGTGCACGGCCCCGCCGCTCGTCGAGCCCGACGCGCGGGTGCGCCGCGTGCGCCCGGCGGAGCTCAACTGCCTGCTGCCCGCCGCGGTCGCGATGTTCACCGAGGAGGTCGGGGTCTCCCCGCTGGCCCACGGGGGCGGCGGCCTCTACCGGGCCCGCCTCGCCGAGCTGATCGAGCGCGGCCGCGCCTTCGCCCGGATCGACGACGGCCGGGTGGTCTTCAAGGCCGAGGTGGCGGCGGTCACCGAGCGGGTCTGCCAGGTGCAGGGGGTCTGGGTCGACCCGCGGCTGCGCGGCCACGGCCACGGGACGGCGGGGATGGCCGCGGTGGTGGCGCTCGCCGCCCGCGAGATCGCCCCGTGGTGTCGCTGTACGTCAACGACTACAACGTCCCGGCGCTGGCGGCCTACCGCTCGGTGGGGTTCACCGAGGTCGGCGCCTTCATGACCGTGCTGTTCTGAGGAGCCCCGCATGGACCGCCGCACCCCGTACGCCCTCGCCGTGGCCGCCTGCCTCGGGCGTCGGCCTGGTGATCGGGCTGATCGACACCTCCGAGGGCTGGGACTCCCCAGGGCTGAGCGGCCTGCTGATCGCGGCGGTGGCCTTCATCGTCGCGTGGGCGATGCCCGCGCTGGGCTCGGTGCCCGGGTGGGCGGTGGCCGTCCCGGTCATCGTGCTCGGCTACCTGCGCGGCGACGGCTCGCCGTGGGTCTTCCTCGCCCTGGTCGTGGGCGTCGTCGCCTCGCTGCTCGGGGCCGTGCTCGGCCGCCGGCGCGAGCAGGCGGTGCGGCGGGGCCCGCGCTGACGGATATCCTCGCGGCACCCTGCGGCTGCCGCCGCAGGACGGCCTGACCCCCACGCTGCGGAGCCCCTTGATGATCCTGCGGATGTCCTCGCTGTTCCTGCGCACCCTGCGCGAGGATCCGGCCGACGCCGAGCTGCCGAGCCACACGCTCCTGCTGCGCGCCGGCTACATCCGCCGGGTCGCGCCGGGGGTCTTCTCCTGGCTGCCGCTCGGCTACCTGACGTACCGCAACGTCGAGCGCATCGTCCGCGAGGAGATGGACGCCGCCGGCTTCCAGGAGGTGCACTTCCCGGCGCTGCTGCCCCGCGAGCCGTACGAGGCGACGAACCGCTGGACGGACTACGGCGAGAACCTCTTCCGGCTGCAGGACCGCCGCGGCGTCGACTACCTGCTCGGTCCCACGCACGAGGAGATGTTCACCCTGCTGGTCAAGGACCTGTACTCCTCGTACAAGGACCTGCCGCTGTCGATCTACCAGATCCAGACCAAGTACCGCGACGAGGCCAGGCCCCGCGCCGGCCTGCTGCGCGGCCGCGAGTTCGTGATGAAGGACTCCTACTCCTTCGACATCGACGACGCCGGGCTGGTCGCCTCGTACGAGCGGCACCGCGCCGCGTACATCAAGACCTTCGAGCGGCTCGGCCTCGAGTACGTCATCGTCTACGCGCACTCGGGGGCGATGGGCGGCAGCGGCAGCGAGGAGTTCCTGGCGCCGTGCGAGCACGGCGAGGACACCTACGTGACCTCGTCGACGGGCGGCTACTTCGCCAATGTCGAGGCGGTGGTGACCCAGGCGCCGGACCCGATGCCGTACGCCGACGCCCCGGCCGCCCATGTCGAGGACACCCCCGACACCCCCACCATCGAGAGCCTGGTCGACCTCGCCAACGAGCGCTTCCCGCGGGCGGAGGGGCCGTGGACCGCCGCCGACACGCTCAAGAACGTGGTGGTCCGGCTCACGTTCCCCGACGGCTCGACCGAGCCGCTGGTGGTCGGGTTGCCGGGTGACCGCGAGGTCGACCTCAAGCGGCTGGAGGCCGCGGTGCACCCGGCCGAGGTCTCGGTCTTCGAGGAGGCCGACTTCGCCAAGCACCCGGTGCTCGTCAAGGGCTACCTCGGGCCGCAGGTCCTGGGCAGCGGGAGCCCGAGCGGCATCCGCTACCTGCTCGACCCGCGCGTCGTCGAGGGGACCCGCTGGATCACCGGCGCCAACGAGCCCGGGCGCCACGTGTTCGACCTCGTCATGGGCCGCGACTTCACCTCCGACGGCGCCGTCGAGGCGGCCGAGGTGCGCGACGGAGACGCGGCCCCCGACGGCGGCGTGCTGGTGTCGGCCCGCGGCATCGAGATCGGCCACATCTTCCAGCTCGGCCGCAAGTACGCCGAGGCGCTGGGCCTGCAGGTCCAGGACGAGAACGGCGAGCTGGTCACGGTGACCATGGGGTCGTACGGAATCGGGGTCTCGCGCGCGGTGGCCGCGATCGCCGAGCAGTCGCACGATGCCAAGGGCCTGATCTGGCCGCGCGAGGTCTCCCCGGCCGACGTGCACGTGGTGGCGACCGGCAAGGACGACGCGCCGTTCGCCTTCGCCGAGGAGCTGGTCGCGGGGTTGTCCGCCCGCGGGGTGCGCGTGCTCATCGACGACCGCAGGGGGGTCTCCCCGGGGGTCAAGTTCAACGACTCCGAGCTGATCGGCGTGCCCACCATCGTCGTCGTCGGCCGCGGGCTCGCCCACGGCGTCGTCGAGCTGAGGGACCGGCGCTCCGGCGAGCGGGTGGATGTGCCCGTGGCCGAGGCCGCCGCCCAGATCGCGGCGGCCTGCGGCCGGTAGCCGGCCGCCGGTTCGTGCGAACTGGCCGCCGGTTCGGCCTGCGCTCGGCGTCCGGCTTCTCTAGGCTGCCAACAGGGTCCCGCGGTGCGTCCGCGGGCGGGCGAGGAGGGCGTTCCTGATGGCGCAGAACACGGTGACGGGCGCGGAGCCGCTGGCGACGCCCGCGAGATCAGTCGCGGCGATGTTCATGCAGCGGGTGACCGATCAACGCGATCACGAGGCCTTCCGGGCCCCAGACGCCGACGAGGTGTGGCACTCGTACACGTGGGGGGACACCGACGCCAAGGTCCGCCGCTACGCGGCCGGGCTGCTCGCCCTCGGCGTCGAGTCGCAGCAGCGGGTGGGGATCCAGAGCACGACGCGGCTTGACTGGATCATCGCCGACCTCGCGGTGATGCTGTCCGGCGGGGCGGCGACCACCGTCTACCCCACGACCCAGGCCGATGACGTCGCCTTCATCCTGAGCGACTCCGAGTGCGTGGTCGTCTTCGCCGAGGACGACAGCCAGGTGGCGAAGATCAGGGGAGCCCGAGAGTCCCTGCCGGGCCTGCGCAAGGTGGTCGTCTTCGATGGCCCCGGCGACGGCGATTGGGTGATCACGCTCGACGAGCTGGCGGCGCTCGGCGACGCCCACCTGGCCGAGCACCCGTCGGCGGTGGACGACGCGGCGGCCGCCGTCGAGCCCGACCACATCGCGACCCTGATCTACACCTCGGGCACCACCGGGCGCCCCAAGGGCGTGGTGCTCACCCACAGCTGCTGGACGTACGAGGGCGCCGCGATCGAGGCGCTCGACCTGATCCGCAAGGAGTGGCTGCAGTTCCTGTGGCTGCCGCTGGCGCACTCCTTCGGCAAGGTCCTGCTCACCGCGCAGCTGCAGGTGGGCTTCGTCACGGCGGTGGACGGCCGGGCGGACAAGATCGTCGAGAACCTCGGGGTGATCAAGCCGACGTTCATGGCGGCCGCCCCCCGTATCTTCGAGAAGGTCTACACCAAGGTCCTCACCACGACCGAGGCCGAGGGCGGGCTGAAGGCGAAGATCTTCCACTGGGCGTTCGAGGTCGGCCTCGAAGCCAAGGCCCTGGAGAACCAGGGCAAGACCGTCGGCGGCCTGCTGGGGATCAAGCGCTCGATCGCCGACAAGCTGGTCTTCAGCAAGATCCGCGACCGCATGGGCGGCAACATCGAGTACTTCGTCTCCGGCAGCGCGGCGCTGTCGAAGGAGATCGGCGCGTGGTTCGAGGCCGCCGGCCTGCTCATCCTGGAGGGCTACGGCCTCACCGAGACCTCCGCGGCCACCTGCGTCAACCGGCCCGGCAACTACCGGATCGGCTCCGTGGGCGAGCCGCTGCCCGGCACCGAGGTCAAGATCGCCGATGACGGCGAGATCCTGGTGCGGGGGCCGGGCGTCATGCGTGGCTACCACAACAACCCGGAGGCCACCGCCGAGGTGCTGCTCGCCGACGGGTGGTTCGCCACCGGGGACATCGGCGAGATCGACCCCAAGGGCCGCATCCAGATCACCGACCGCAAGAAGGACCTGATCAAGACGAGCGCGGGCAAGTACATCGCCCCGTCCGCGATCGAGTCGTCCTTCAAGTCGCTGTGCCCGATGGCCAGCCAGATGGTGGTGTACGTCGGCAACCGCAGCTATGCGACGGCGCTCGTCACCCTCGACCCCGAGGCCGTCCAGGCGTGGGCGCACGGCGAGGGGCTCGACACGAGCGACCCGGTCGCGCTGACGACCAGCGAGCCGGTCCGCGCGCACGTGCACAAGGCGGTGGAGGAGCTCAACAACACCCTGAACAAGTGGGAGACGATCAAGCAGTTCCGGATTCTTCCGGTCGACCTGTCGGTCGAGGGCGGCGAGCTGACCCCCAGCCTGAAGATCAAGCGCAAGGTCATCGAGGTGAAGTACTCCGAGGTGATCGACGAGATGTACGCCGGCCACTAGGCCGGCACCCCGGGGGCGCGGCCGCGGGCTAGGCTCGGCTCGCGGCCGGCCAGCCCCGGCCAGGGGCCCGCCCCCGACCCTCGCCAGCCCGCGCCCCGCACGGCGGCCTCGGCCAGCCAGGCGACGGCGCTCTCACGCAACGGCCCGCGTGCGGCCGCGACCAGATCCGCGTAGGCGCCGGCGGCGCCGTCCTCGAGCCCGGCGGCCAACCCGCGCACCGCCGGCGCCGGTCGGGGTGGGCTCGGGCAGGTCGTAGGAGCCGAGGGCGGCCACCGGCTCGGCTCCCTCGGCCCGGATCGCCTGGTCGAGGGCGTCGCGCCGCGCCCGGTGGGCGTCGAACCCCGAGCGGGCCCGGGCCTCGTCGGCCTGGTCGGCGCGCGCCCCGACGACCCCGTAGCCGTAGACGCACGCGTGCTCGGCGGCGAGGGCCTCCTGCAGGGCCGTCAGGGTGCTCACAGCGCCCCCCCGAGGTCTGCGGCGTGCGCGGCGCGGCAGGCCGAGACGGAGGCCAGGGTGCGGGCGAGGTCGGGGTCGATCGGGCCCAGGCGGTTGGCCAGCGCCGTGGCCGCGGCGGTCTCGCCGGCGGCCAGCGCGGCCACGGCGGCTGCCGGCTCAGCGGGGACTGCGGGCGTGGGTACGGGCGTCGGCGAGGGGGAGCCCTTGGCCGAGGCGGTGGGCGAGGGGCCGGGGGTGAGGACGGCGAGGTGCTCGCGGTGGTCGGCCGCCAGCGGGTCCAGCCGCGGGGCGAGGGCGGGGTGGGCGGAGGCGGTGGCGGAGTAGGCGGCGAGCAGCTCCTGGGCGGACGCGACGGCGAAGTCCAGCGCCGTCTCGTCCGGGGTCGGCGCCGCGGGCGCCGGCTCGCTGCTGCAGCCGCCGAGGATGCCGGGGGCGGCGACCGCCGCCAGGGTGCCCGTGATGAGCGCGCGACGTGAGAGCGAGGGAGGGGAGGCGGCGGGCATGACCGCGTCATTCTCCCACGCCCGCCCCGGTATCCTCGGCGGCGACAACAGCACAGCGGCGAAAGGGCGGCCCCGCCAATGACCTCCCCCTCAGAGCGGGTGACGCGAGCCGTCGCCCCCGCTGTCGCCGCCGCCGGGCTTGACCTCGAAGACGTCCAGGTCGTGACCGCCGGGCGCCGCCGCGTCGTCACCGTGGTGGTCGACACCGAAGGCGGAGTGGCCCTCGACGACGTCGCCGCCGTCAGCCAGGCCCTCTCGGAGGCGCTGGACGCCTCGGACGCGCTGGGAGCCCAGCCGTACGTCCTCGAGGTCACCTCGCCCGGGGTTGACCGGCCGCTCACCGAGCCGCGGCACTGGCGGCGCAACGTCGGCCGGCTCGTCGAGGTGACGCTCGCCGACGGCGACCGGATGGTCGCGCGCATCGCGGCCGTCGACGATGCCGGCGTCGAGGTGGTGGTCGAGAGGCAGGCGACCAAGGGCGCCCCCGTCACGAAGGCCCCCCGGCGGCTGGACTTCGCCGAGATCGCCTCCGCCCTGGTCCAGGTGGAGTTCAACCGCGCCCCCGACGAGGCGCCTGACGATGAGGACGAGGACCGTGGACATTGACATGTCGACCCTGCGGGGTCTGGTGCGTGAACGCGACCTGTCCCTGGACACGGTGGTGCAGGCGCTCGAGGACGCGCTGCTCATCGCCTACCACCACACCCCGGGCGCGCAGGCCAAGGCGCGCGTCGTGCTCGACCGCACGACCGGCCACGTGACGGTGTGGGCCACCGAGCCCGCGGCCGACCTCGAACCCGGGCAGCTGCCGCGGGAGTACGACGACACCCCCGAGGGGTTCGGCCGGATCGCCGCCACCACGGCCCGGCAGGTCATCCTGCAGCGGCTCCGCGAGGCCGAGGACGAGGCGACGTTCGGGGAGTTCTCCGGCCGCGAGGGCGACCTGGTCGCCGGGATCATCCAGCAGGGCAGCAACCCGCGCGATGTCCTGGTCGACCTTGGCCGGGTCGAGGCGCTGGTGCCGGCCCAGGAGCAGGTGCCGGGGGAGGAGTACGTCCACGGGGAGCGCCTGCGCGCGCTGGTGGTCCAGGTCCGCAAGGGCCCCAAGGGCCCCCAGGTGTGGCTGTCGCGGACGCATCCCAACCTGATCCGCCAGCTGTTCGCACTCGAGGTCCCCGAGGTCGCGGACGGCTCGGTGGAGATCATGGCGGTCGCCCGCGAGGCCGGGCACCGCTCGAAGATCGCCGTCCGGTCCCATGTGGCCGGGCTCAACGCCAAGGGCGCCTGCATCGGCCCGATGGGCCAGCGGGTGCGCGCGGTCATGGCCGAGCTGCACGGCGAGAAGATCGACATCGTCGACTACTCCGACGACCCGGCCGAGTTCGTCGGGCACGCGCTGTCGCCGGCGGTCGTGTCGTCGGTGGAGATCGTCGACCTGGAGGCGCGCAGCGCGCGCGTGGTCGTCCCCGAGTTCCAGCTGTCCCTCGCGATCGGGCGCGAGGGGCAGAACGCCCGGCTGGCCGCCCGCCTCACCGGGTGGCGGATCGACATCCACGGCGACGAGGCGCGGTGAGCAGCGCGCCTCCATGTCTCAGATCGGCACGGCGCAGATCGGGGTGGACCAGGCGGCCGGCCTGACGGCGGCCCCCGACGGCTGGCGAGCGGAGGACGCCGCCGCAGGCGGTACACTCGACGATGACCGGCCGTCCGGCTGACCCCCAGCGCCTCTGCGTTGGGTGTCGCACCCGGGCAGCGCGGTCTGACCTTCTGCGGATTGTCGCGGTGGAGGACGGCACAGGCTCGCGCCTGGTCCCCGACCCGCGTCGCCGCCTCCCTGGGCGGGGAGCGTCGTTGCACCCCGACCTCGGATGCCTGGACCTCGCCGTGCGGCGTCGGGCGTTCGCGCGGGCCTTGCGCCTGGCGACGGCCCCCGATGCCGATCAGCTGCGGCGCTACCTCCAGGAGCAGGCCGCCCACGCACCGTCTCGACAGGGAGCACACCCCAGATGAGCGCTCGATGAGCACCCAGCGATGAGCACCCCCACGTACTGACGGTTCGGCGCCCGACACGGGCCCGGACCACGAATGGAGAACAGTGGCCAAGGTCCGGGTCTACGAACTAGCCAAGGAATTCGGCGTCGACAGCAAGACCGTGTTGGCGAAGGTCAGCGAGATGGGCGAGTACGTCCGCTCGGCCTCGTCGACCCTTGAGCCGCCGGTCGTCCGCAAGCTGCGCGAGGCCTTCCCCGCGCCCGCCCCCGGCGCCGAGCCCGCTCCGGCCGCCAAGCCCAAGGCGACGAAGAAGGCCGCCGCGGCGGCTGCGCCGGCGCCCGAGGCGGTCGCCGAGCCCCCCGCGGTGATCGCGCCCGCCGAGCCGGTCGTCCCGGCCGCCCCGGTGGCCCCGGTGGCCCCGGCGCGCCCCCGCGGCCCCCGAGGCCCCCGCCGCGTCGACGGCCACGGCCCCGGCGCCCGGCCCTCGCCCGGCGCAGCCACGCCCGGGCAACAACCCGTTCAGCTCGCCCGGCGCCGCGCCGGCCCGCCCCGCGGGTCCGCGCCCGGGCAACAACCCCTTCGGCGGCACCGGCACCGGCATGGGCCGCACGCCGGCGCCGCGCCCCGGCGCCCCGGCCGTCCCGGGCGCGCCTCGCCCCAACCCCGGCATGATGCCGCCGCGCCCGGCGGCAGCCCGCACCGGAGCCCCCGGCCGTCCCGGCCCGGGCGGAGCCGGTCGTCCCGCCGGGGGCGGCTTCGGCGCGCGTCCCGGCGGTCCCGGCCGGCCGGGCGCCGGAGCCGGAGCCGGTCGCCCCGGCGGTGGCCCTGGTGGCCCCGGAGGCGCCGGAGGCGGGCGCCCGGGCGGCGGCGGTGGCTTCGGCGGCCGTCCTGGTGGTCCTGGTCGCGGCGGCACGGCCGGCGCGTTCGGTCGACCCGGTGGCCGGCCGACCCGCGGCCGCAAGTCGCGCAAGGCCAAGCGCCAAGAGTTCGACAACATGCAGGCGCCGTCGATCGGCGGCGTCAGCCTGCCCCGCGGCAACGGCGAGACGCTGCGGCTGCCGCGCGGCGCTTCGCTGACCGACTTCGCCGAGAAGATCAACGCCAACGCGGGCTCGCTCGTGGAGGCGCTGTTCCACCTGGGCGAGATGGTCACGGCGACCCAGTCCGTCAGCGACGAGACGCTGACCCTGCTGGGCGCGGAGCTGAACTACGACGTGCAGGTCGTCTCGCCCGAGGACGAGGACCGCGAGCTGCTCGAGCGCTTCGACATCGAGTTCGGCGAGGACGAGGGCGACGAGTCCGACCTGGTCGCCCGCGCCCCGATCGTCACGGTCATGGGCCACGTCGACCACGGCAAGACCAAGCTGCTCGACGCGATCCGGCACACCGATGTGGTCCGCGGCGAGGCCGGGGGCATCACCCAGCACATCGGGGCGTACCAGATCACGGCGCACCCCAGCGAGGGTCCCGACCGCCGGATCACCTTCATCGACACCCCGGGCCACGAGGCGTTCACCGCCATGCGTGCGCGCGGCGCCCAGGTCACCGACATCGCCGTGCTGGTGGTGGCGGCCGACGACGGCGTCAAGCCGCAGACCATTGAGGCCCTCAACCACGCGCAGGCCGCCGATGTGCCGATCGTGGTGGCGGTCAACAAGGTGGACAAGGAGGGCGCCGACCCGACCAAGGTCCGCACCCAGCTCACCGAGTACGGCCTGGTCGCCGAGGAGTTCGGCGGCGACACCATGTTCGTCGACGTCTCGGCCAAGTCCGTGACCGGCATCGACCAGCTGCTCGAGGCGATCCTGCTGACCGCAGACGCGTCGCTCGATCTGCGGGCCAACGCGTCCCAGTCGGCCCAGGGGGTCGCCATCGAGGCCCACCTCGACCGCGGCCGCGGCCCGGTCGCGACGGTGCTGGTCCAGCGCGGCACCCTGCGCCCCGGCGACTCGATCGTCGCCGGTGACGCCTTCGGCCGGGTCCGGGCCATGCTCGACGAGCACGGCGACCCGGTCGACGAGGCC
This sequence comes from uncultured Actinomycetota bacterium, assembly GCA_963818455.1. Lineage (GTDB taxonomy): Bacteria > Actinomycetota > Actinomycetes > CAVWCF01 > CAVWCF01 > CAWFSE01. The sequence goes on along the minus strand of CAWFSE010000005.1, from coordinate 102,870 downwards.
ACGCCCTCGCGTCCGGTCCAGGTGCTCGGGCTCACCTCGGTCCCCGGCGCCGGCGACACCTTCCTGGTCGTGCCCGAGGACCGGGTCGCCCGGCAGATCGCGCAGGTCCGGGCCGCGCGTGAGCGCAACGCCCAGCTGGCCGCCCGCCGCGGCCGCCGGACGCTCGAGGACTTCCTCAAGCAGCTGGAGAAGGGCGAGGTCCAGGAGCTCAAGCTCATCCTCAAGGGCGACGTCTCCGGCTCCGTGGAGGCGCTGGAGGACGCGCTGCTGGCCATCGAGGTCGGCGACGACGTCGTGCTGCGGATCATCGACCGCGGCGTGGGCGCCATCACCGAGAGCAACGTCATGCTCGCGGCGGCCTCCGATGCGGTGATCGTCGGCTTCAACGTCCGGCCCGAGGGCAAGACGCGTGAGCTGGCCGAGCGCGAGGGCATCGACATCCGCTACTACTCGGTGATCTACCAGGCCATCGAGGAGATCGAGGCGGCCCTCAAGGGCATGCTCAAGCCGGAGTACGAGGAGGTGCAGCTCGGCACCGCCGAGGTGCGCGAGGTCTTCCGCTCCAGCAAGTTCGGCAACATCGCCGGCTGCCTCGTGCGGTCGGGCGACATCCGCCGCAACTCCAAGGCCCGCCTGCTGCGCGACGGCGTCGTGGTGGCCGAGAGCCTGACCATCGAGTCGCTCAAGCGGTTCAAGGACGACGCCACCGAGGTCCGCGAGGGCTACGAGTGCGGTATCGGCCTGGGGTCGTTCAACGACATCAAGGCCGACGACGTCATCGAGACGTACGAGATGCGCGAGAAGCCGCGCGGCTGATCGCCCTCCGGGCGGCCCGAGGTGCGAGAGCCCTCGGGTCGCCCGACCCCGTTCCCAAGGAGTCTTCGATGAGCACCCACGAGGCGCGTGCCCGCAAGCTCGCCGACCGCATCAAGGTGGTCGTGGCCGAGACGCTCGAGATGCGGGTGAAGGACCCCCGGCTGGGCTTCATCACCATCACCGAGGCGCGGATCACCGGCGACCTCCGCGAGGCCACCGTCTTCTACACCGTCTACGGCGACGAGACGGCGCGGGTTGACACCGCCGCGGCGCTGGAGAGCGCCAAGGGCGTCCTGCGCACCGAGGTCGGCCGGCAGACCGGCCTGCGCCACACCCCGTCGCTGCAGTTCATCGCCGACGCCCTGCCGGAGACCGCCCAGCACATCGAAGACCTGCTCCGCGTGGCGGCCGAGGCCGACGCCCAGGTGCACGCCGTGGCGGCCGGGGCCACGTACGCCGGCGACGCCGACCCGTACCGCCACCCGGACGAGGACGAGCCCGAGGCGTGAGCCGCCAGGCCGCGCCGCCCGGGCTCGGCGGGCTGGTCATCGTCGACAAGCCCGCGGGGATGTCGTCCCACGCGGTGGTGGCCAGGGTGCGCCGACTCGCGGGCACGCGGCGGGTGGGCCACGCCGGCACCCTCGATCCGATGGCGACCGGCGTGCTCGTCCTCGGGGTCGAGCGGGCGACCCGCGTGCTCGGCCACCTCGCGCTCACCGACAAGGACTACACGGCGACGATCCGGCTGGGGCAGTCGACGGTGACCGACGACGCCGAGGGCGAGATCGTGACGCAGAGCTCGGCCGCGGCGATCACTCAGACCCAGGTGCGCGACCAGGCCGCGATCCTGACGGGCGACCTGATGCAGCGGCCCGCGTCGGTCTCGGCGATCAAGGTCGACGGCGCCCGGGCGTACACCCGGGTCCGCTCCGGTGAGCACGTCGAGCTGGCGGCCCGGCCGGTGCACGTCGCGCGGTTCGCGGTCGTCTCCGCTGCGGCGCCCGCATCCCGACCTGCTGGACGTGGACGTCGAGGTGACCTGCTCGACGGGGACCTACGTCCGCGCGCTGGCCCGCGATGTGGGGGAGGCCCTGGGCGTGGGCGGCCACCTGACCGCGCTGCGGCGCACCCGCTCGGGGTCGTTCACCGTGGCCGAGGCCCGCACCCTGGACTCGCTGGAGGCCGACTTCGCGATCGTGCCGCTGGCCGAGGCGGTCGCCCGCGAGTTCACCCGGGTGGACGTCGGCGAGGCCGAGGCGCACAGCGTGCTCCACGGCGGGCGGCTGGATGCGCTGCGCGCCGCCGGGGACGCGACCGGACCGTACGGCGTGTTCGGGCCGGACGGCGCGGTCCTCGCGCTCATGGAGCGGCGGGACGGCGCGTTGCGGCCGTTGGTGGTGTTCGGATGAGACGGGGGGCGCCCATGCGGGGGAGCGGACGGTCGATCGCGACTGGCGCCGGCGTGGCGTTGGCCGCGATCTTGTTGGCCGCGTGCGGGTCGGCGGCACCGCAGGCGCGTGAGTCGGTGAGGGCCTCGCCGAGCCCCTCTGCGACCCCGTCCGCGACCCCGTCCGCGACCCCGACGCCGACCCCGACGCCCACCCCGGCCCCGACGCCCACGCCGACACCGAGCCCCATGCCGAAGCCCGTCGCCCCCGCGCCCAAGCCGCCGGCCGCCCCGGCGCCCAAGCCTGGGCGGCGGCCTGGCCGGCCAGGTGATCGCGCTGGACCCCGGCCACAACGGGCGCAACGCGCAGCACCTCGCGCAGATCAACGCGCTCGTCGATGCCGGTGGCTTCCAGAAGGCCTGCAACACCACGGGAACGGCCAGCAATGCCGGCTACCCCGAGGCGGCGTTCACCTGGGATGTCGCCCTGCGCACCAAGGCCCTGCTTGAGGGCGCGGGGGCGACGGTCCGGCTCAGCCGCCCGAGCAACGACGGGTGGGGCCCCTGCATCGATGCGCGCGGGCGGTTCGCGGCCGAATCCGGCGCCGCGGCCATGGTCTCGATCCATGCCGACGGCTCGGCCCGGGCAACCGCGGCTTCCACCTCATCCAGCCCGCGCTCAAGGCGGGCTGGACCGACGACATCGTCGACACCTCGGCCGTCTTGGCCCGCGCCGTCCGCGACGGCCTTGTGTCACGCGGTCTGACGCCGGCCAACTACATCGGCAGCGGCGGCATCACCTCGCGCGGCGATCTCGGCACGCTCAACTGGGCCGACCGCCCGGTGACCATGATCGAGTCCGGCAACATGCGCGACTCCCAAGACGTGGCCCTGCTGTCGAGCGAGGCAGGGCGCCAGCAGATCGCCGAGGGGATCGCCGCCGGGCTGGCCGCCTTCTTCGGCTGACCGGGCTCAGGCGCCGCGACGCGCCGAGCGCCGGCCGATCGACGGCCGGGCATGGGGCGCGGCCCCCGTCGACCCGCGGACCACGAGCTCGGGCCGGAAGACGTACTCGTCATGGGGCGCCGGCACGCCGGCGATCTCGTCGAGCAGGGCGCCCACGGCCGCGGTGGCCATCGCGTGCACCGATTGGCGGACCGTCGTGAGCGGCGGGTCGGTGAACGCGATCAGCGGGCTGTCGTCGTAGCCGACGACCGACACGTCGTCGGGGACCCGAAGGCCGCGGGACCGGGCGGCGCGGATAGCGCCGAGCGCCATCAGGTCCGAGCCGCAGACGAGGGCGGTCGCGCCCTGGTCGAGCAGCCGGCCGGCGGCGGCCTGGCCGCCCTCGACGGAGTACAGCGAGTGGGCCACCCAGACTGTGCGCCTCCGCCGCGGTCAGCTCCAGACGCTCGCGCAGGGCGGCGGTGAAGCCCCGGGTCTTGCGGATCACCGGCACGAAGCGCTCCGGCCCCACCGCCAGGCCGATCCGGGTGTGGCCCAGGGCGGCCAGGTGGGCGACCGCGAGGTCCATGGCCACGGCGTCGTCGTCGGAGATGAAGGGGGCCTCGAGCCCGTCGATGCGACCGTTGACGAAGACCACCGGGAGCCCCCGCTCGACGAGCGCGTGGTAGCGGGCGTGGTCGGCCGCGGTGTCCGCGTGCAGTCCGGAGATGAAGACGATCCCGGAGACGCCGCGCTCCATCAGCAGCTCGATGTAGTCGTCCTCGGTCACCCCGCCGGGTGTCTGCGTGCACAGCACCGGCGTGAAGCCGTGCTGGGCCAGCGCGCTCTCGATCGCCTGGGCGAAGGCGGGGAAGATCGGGTTCTCCAGCTCGGGCACGATCAGGCCGATCAGTCCGGCGCTGCGGGTGCGCAGCCGGGAGGGCCGCTCGTAGCCGAGCACGTCGAGGGCGATCAGCACGCGTTGCCGAGTGGCCGCGGCCACGCCAGGCTTGCCGTTGAGCACCCGGCTGACGGTCGCCTCGCTCACGCCGGACTGCGCGGCGATGTCGGCCAGGCGTGCGGTCATGGCCAGGATGGTACTGCAACAATATGGACACGATCGGCAACAAGCGCGCAACAATCTGAAACTTCTTGCTAGATTTGCTACGCTACGACCCCACTCCGCGCAGGCCGCACCGGCGGCCGCCGAACCGAGGAGAGCACATGCGACGCACGATCAAGGGGCTGGCTGCGCTTGGCGTAGTCGCCCTCGCCCTCACCGCTTGCGGTGGCGGCGACGACGACACCGACAGTGGCTCGGCCACCTCGGGCGAGATCACGTTCTGGGACACCTCGAACGTCCAGGAGCAGCCGGTCTTCAAGGCGCTCGTCGACAAGTTCACGGCGGAGTACCCCGACATCAAGGTCACCTACACCCCGGTGCCGTTCGAGTCCGCCAACCAGAAGTTCACGACCGCGGCCCAGGCCGGCTCGGGCGCCCCTGACGTCTTCCGCTCCGACGTGGGCTGGGTCCCCCAGTTCGCGCAGAAGGGCTTCCTGCTCGATGTCGCGGGCACGCCCGCCGGCGAGAACCTCGACGGCTTCCTTTCCGGCCCGCTGGCCACCGGCGAGTACGACGGCAAGCAGTACGGCGTCCCGCAGGTGACCGACGCCCCCGCGCTGCTCTACAACAAGGCGCTGCTGGCCAAGGCCGGCGTCGAGGTGCCCAAGACGTGGGCCGACGTCACCGCCGCTGCCCCCAAGCTCAAGGCCGCCGGGGTCGAGACCCTGCAGACCGTGGGCGACGACACCTACTTCATCCAGTCCTGGCTGTTCGGCGACGGCGGCCAGCTGGTCGACTCCGCCGCCAAGAAGATCACGGTCAACGACCCCGAGTCGGTCTCCGGCATGACGACCCGCCTGAACATGCAGAACGAGGGCACCATCGTCAAGGACCTGTCGTCGGACGCCTACAACAACATGATGAAGGCCTTCAAGGCCGGCACCGTCGCGATGATCACCAACGGGCCGTGGTCGGTCTCCGAGATCCTCGAGGGTGAGGCCTTCGTCGCCGACCCGACCAACCTCGGCGTGGCCGTGATGCCGGGTGGCACCGAGTCCGGCAGCTCCCCGGTCGGCGGTCACGACTACGTGATCTACGCCGGCAGCGAGGCGACCGACGCGGCCGCCACGTTCGTGGCCTACATGTCGAGCGCCGAGAGCCAGGCGTTCATCAGCTCGCAGCTCCCGCTGCTGCCGACCCAGAAGGACGCCTACACCGACGAGTCGGTGACCGGCGGCGACGCCGCGACGCTCATCGAGGCCTTCGGCCCGGTCATGGATGCCGCGACCGCGCGTCCCTCGGTGCCGATCGACCTGTTCACCTCCTCGGTCCGCGCGGAGATGGGCAAGATCCTGGCCGGGTCCACCCCGGTGCAGACCGGCCTCGACGCGATCGCTGCTGAGTACCTCAAGGGCCTGGAGAGCTTCGGCTACTCCGACTAGCGGCAGCGAGCACCCAAGCACCACCCGAGGGGCCCGGACGGCGACAGCCGCCCGGGCCCCTCGCCGTGTCGCCGGACACGAGCGATTCGGCGGTTCCGCGCCGTTTGACCCCCGGCTGGGCCAGGATGAGCATCGTGCGGCCGCGGACGCCAACCCTCCGCGGCCCTCGTCGGGTCGGCCACGAGGAGGCAGTGGAGATGAGCGGCGGCGCGCAGTCGGCGGTACTCGCCCACGATGAGGACGACGTGCCCCAGGGCAGGCCACCCGGTCGGCTCCGGCAGAGCTGGGACAAGTACTGGTACGCGTGGGCGATGGTGCTGCCCGTCGTCGCGGTGCTCCTGGTCCTGGTGGCCTATCCGATGCTCCTGGGCATCTACTACTCGTTCACCGACGCCAACGGCTCCAACGTGGCTCGCTCGATCGGGGCCAACGAGATCCCGGCGACCTTCAGCGTGGTGGGCCTGCGAGAACTACATCGACGTCTTCACCAGCAGCGAGTTCTGGTCGGTCCTCGGCTGGACCGTCGTCTGGACCGGCGTCTGCGTCTTCATGCACTACCTGCTCGGCCTGCTCAGCGCGCTCATGCTCAACCGCCCGATGCGGGGCCGGACGGTCTACCGCATCCTGCTGATCATCCCGTGGGCCGTGCCGGCCTTCGTGAGCACCTTCGCCTGGCGGTTCATCTTCAACACGCAGTACGGCCTGCTGAACATCGCCCTGGACTGGGTCGGGCTCGGACCCGTACGGGTGGCTGGAGGAGCCGACCCTCGCGCGGTTCTCGGTGATCCTGGTCAACGTCTGGATCGGCTTCCCGTTCATGATGGTGGCCCTGCTCGGCGGCATGCAGGCCATCGCGCCCGAGCTCTACGAGGCGGCCGAGGTCGACGGCGCGACCCCCTGGCAGCGGTTCTGGTCGGTGACGGTGCCCGGGCCTGCGTCCGGTCAGCGCCACGGTGATCCTGCTGGGCACGATCTGGACCTTCAACATGTTCACGATCATCTACCTGATGACCGGAGGCGGCCCGGCCGGGAGCACGAACATCCTGGTCACCTTCGCCTACAACATCGGCTTCACCGGGACCGCCGACTACGCGCTGGCGTCCACCTACGGCGTGATCATCCTGTCCATCCTGCTCGTCTACTCGATGGTGTACCGACGGGCGCTGCGCGCCCAGGGCGAGGTGTGGTGACATGAGCGACGTCGAGATGTCCTCCGAGGCCGAGCAGGCCGTCGCCCGCACCAGCCGAAGCCGGCCGGCAAGGTCGCGCAAGCGCGGGGAGCGGGGCCCGCTCGCCTCGATCGGCCTGCACGCCGCGTTGATCGCGCTGGTGCTCTTCGCCGTGATCCCGATCATCTGGCTGATCACCACGTCCTTCAAACCGAACACCGAGATCCTCTCCGCGGACTACAACATCTGGTCGCCCGACGCGTCGCTGGACAACTACACCCAGCTGCTCAACGACACGGAGTTCCCCACCTGGTTCAAGAACTCCGTGATCGTCGCCGCGCTCACGATGGCCCTCGGGATCCTGGTCTCGGCGACCGCCGGCTACGCCGTGAGCCGGTTCCGGTTCCCGGGCTACCGCCCGCTGATGTGGACCTTCCTGGTCGTGCAGATGTTCCCGATCTCGATCCTGATCGTCTCGATCTACACGATCATGAGCAGCCTCGGCCTGCTCAACTCGTACGCCTCGCTGGTCATCGCCTACCTGGCCACGGCGGTCCCGTTCACCGCCTGGCTGCTCAAGGGCTACTTCGACTCGATCCCGATCGACATCGACGAGGCGGGCCGGGTCGACGGCCTCAACCCGTTCGGCACCTTCTGGTACCTCATCCTGCCGCTGGCCCGGCCGGGGCTCGCGGTCACCGCGTTCTACACCTTCCTCACGGCCTGGGGCGAGGTCGCCTACGCGCAGACCTTCATGATCACGCGCGGACAAGTACACGCTGGCCGTCGGCATCCAGACCTTCGTCGGCCAGTTCCTCACCGAGTGGGGCCTGCTGACGGCGGCCGGCGTGCTCATCATGATTCCGGCGATGATCGTCTTCTTCTTCGCCCAGAAGCACCTCGTGGCCGGCCTCACCGCCGGTGGCACGAAGGGCTGACCTCCTCGACCCGCACCCGCAACGACCCCTGTTTGCCCTCCACAACGGATCGTCCGGCACGTACCTGCCGGTGGAAGGACTGATGAGCATGGCCGGCGTCACCTACGACAAGGCAACCCGGATCTACCCCGGCACCGAGAAGCCGGCGGTGGACGCCCTCGACCTGGAGATCGGCGACGGCGAGTTCCTCGTCGTGGTCGGGCCCTCGGGCTGCGGCAAGTCCACCGCGCTGCGCATGCTCGCCGGCCTGGAGGACATCGACGCCGGGGCGATCCGGATCGGCGGACGCGACGTGACGCACCTGCCGCCCAAGGAGCGGGACATCGCCATGGTGTTCCAGAACTACGCGCTGTACCCGCACATGACGGTGGCCGACAACATGGGGTTCGCCCTGAAGATCGCGGGCATGAGCAAGGACGACATCAAGGCGCGGGTGGCCGAGGCGGCCAAGCTGCTCGACCTCGAGCCCTACCTCGAGCGCAAGCCGAAGGCGCTGTCCGGCGGCCAGCGCCAGCGCGTGGCGATGGGCCGGGCGATCGTGCGCAAGCCCCAGGTCTTCCTGATGGACGAGCCGCTGTCGAACCTCGACGCCAAGCTGCGCGTGCAGACCCGCACCCAGATCGCCTCGCTGCAGACCCGCCTCGGCATCACCACGGTCTACGTCACCCACGACCAGATCGAGGCGATGACGATGGGCGACCGGGTCGCCGTGCTCAAGGACGGCCTGCTGCATGCAGGTGGGCACCCCGCGGCGGCTCTACGACCACCCGGAGAACGTCTTCGTGGCGGGCTTCATCGGCTCGCCGGCGATGAACCTGGTCGAGGCCAAGCTCAGCGAGCAGGGCGCCGCCCTCGGCAACGGCGTCATGCCGATCGAGCGCGAGATCCTCGATGCGGCCGCGTCCAAGGGCGACAAGACCGTCACCCTCGGGTTCCGGCCCGAGGACCTGCGGATCGGGGAGGAGGGCGTCCCCGTCGAGGTCGGCCTGGTCGAGGAGCTCGGCGCCGACGCCTACGTCTACGGACTGGTGGCCCAGGCCGACGGGTCGAAGAAGGACGTGGTCGTCCGCACCGACGGCCGCCGCCCGCCGACCCGCGGGGAGACCATCAAGGTCACCATCGTGCCCGGCCACAGCCACGTCTTCTCGACCTCCACCGGAGCAGCGGCTCGGGGCGTAGCCGGCCACCGACCGAGCGCACCGAGCCGTCTGGAGCCGCGATGCCGTTGCAGGCCACCGCGGCCCCGGACGACCCGGACCTGCTCTTCCTGCCCTGGTCCGTGCCGCTTGGAGGAGTGGCCGGCACGACCAGCTGGTGTCGCTGCCGCGCGGCATCTCCCGTCACGTCGTGCGTTTCGTGCGGATGGGCGGGGCCGTCTACGCGGTCAAGGAGGTCGGCGAGCACCTCGCCCGCCACGAGTACCAGCTGCTGCGCGACCTCGCCCGGCTGCGCGTCCCCTGCGTCGAGGCGGTGGGCGTCGTCACCGGCCGGGAGACGCCGCAGGGCGAGCCGCTCGACCCGGCGCTGGTCACCCGGCACCTGGAGTTCTCGCTGCCCTACCGCGCGCTGTTCTCCTCCACGCTGCGGCCGGACACCGCGGTGCGCCTGCTCGACGCCCTGAGCCTGCTGATCGTCCGGCTGCACCTGACCGGCTTCGCCTGGCTGGACTGCTCGCTGTCGAACACCCTCTTCCGGCGCGACGCGGGGGCGTTCGCGGCGTACCTCGTCGACGCCGAGACCGGGGAGCTGCACGACGCGCTCTCCGACGGGCAGCGGCGGGCACGACCTCGAGATCGCCCGGGTCAACATCTTCGGCGAGCTCTCGGACCTGCAGGCCGGGGGGATGCTCCACGACTCGATCGACCCGCTGGCCACCGCGGACTCGGTGATCGAGCGGTACTCCGGGCTGTGGGACGAGCTGACCCGCACCGAGACGGTCCCGGTCGGCCAGCGCCACCTGGTCGACGCGCGGATCCGCCGCCTCAACGACCTGGGGTTCGACGTGGCCGAGGTGTCGCTCACCGTCGAGCCGGGCGGCTGGGGTGTCTCGATGCGTCCCCAGGTGGTCGATCCGGGCCACCACTCCGGCCGGCTGCTGCGGCTGACCGGGATCGACGCCGAGGAGAACCAGGCCCGCCGGCTGCTCAACGACCTCGACGCCTACCGGGCCGAGTCGGGCCCGGCCGGGGGTGGTGTCGAGGAGGTGGCCCACCGCTGGGTGGCCGAGGTCTTCGAGCCCGTGGTGCGGTCGATCCCGCGGGCGCTGCGCGGCAAGCTCGAGCCGGCCGAGGTGTTCCACGAGGTGCTCGGAGCACCGCTGGTTCCTGTCCGAGCGGGAGGGGCGCGATGTCGGCATGCAGGCGGCGGCCGACAGCTACCTGGCCGAGGTGCTGACCACCAAGCCGGACGAGCAGTCCGTGCTCGGCACCCGCGTCGGCAGCCCCGTCCGACGACACCGCCGCGCTCCGCCTCGTGCTGCCGGTCGAGCCGCCCGAAGCCGCGCCCGTAGGGTGGCCGGCATGCACGGAGCCCCCGTCGACCCGCGGCCGATCGAGGTGTGGCGCGGCGTCGACCAGGTGCCGCGCGACCTCGGACCGGTCGTCGCCGTCATCGGCGTCTTCGACGGCGTCCACCGCGGGCACCGGGTGATCATCGATGCGGCCGTTCGGCAGGCGCGCGCCTCGGGGGCTCGTTGCGTGGCGGTCACGTTCGACCCCCACCCCTCCGAGGTGGTCCGGCCGGGCACGCACCCGGCGCTGCTGGCCACGGTCGCGCGCCGCGCCGAGCTGCTCGGCGAGGCGGGCGTCGACGGGGTGCTCGTCCTGCACTTCTCGCCCGCGCTGGCCCGGCTCACCCCGCAGGAGTTCGTCGACCGCGTGCTCGTCGAGGGGATCGGCGCCGTCGCCGTCGTCGTCGGCTCGAACTTCCGGTACGGCCACCGCGCCGTCGGCGGCGTCGAGACCCTGCGCGACTCGGGCGCGCTGGCCGGCTTCACCGTCGAGGGCGTCGACCTGGTGGGGGAGGGCGGGGTCACCTGGTCCTCGACGTACGTGCGCCAGTGCGTCGCCGAGGGCGACATCGAGGCGGCGGCCGACGCGCTGGGCCGCCCCCACCGGATCGAGGGCCTCGTGGTGCACGGCGACCACCGGGGCCGCCTCCTGGGCTACCCCACCGCCAACCTGTCCCTCCCGCTCCACACCGCGGTGCCCGCCGACGGCGTGTACGCGGGCTGGCTGCGTCGAGAGGACGGCGCGATGCTGCCGGCGGCCATCAGCATCGGGACGAACCCGACATTCGACGGGTCCGACCGGCGGGTCGAGGCCTACGTCCTCGACCGCGACGACCTCGACCTGTACGGCGAGCACGTGGCCATCGACTTCGTCGACCCGGCTGCGCCCGATGCTGCGCTTCGACGCCGTCGAGGCCCTGCTTGAGCAGATGGCCGCCGACGTCGGGCGGCCCGCGCGGCGCTGGTACCCTGAGAGGGCCGTTTGATCGGCCGCGGATCCAGAGTGCCCGGGTGGATGTGCCCCGGCGCGCCGCGCAGCCTCACTGAGAAGGAGAGCAATGTCGCTCGACACTGCCACCAAGAAGCAGATCATGACCGAGTACGCGACCGTCGAGGGCGACACCGGCTCCCCTGAGGTCCAGATCGCGATGCTCACCCGCCGCATCTCGGACCTGACCGAGCACCTCAAGGAGCACAAGCACGACCACCACAGCCGCCGTGGGCTGCTGCTGCTGGTCGGCCGGCGCCGCCGGCTGCTCAACTACCTGGCCAAGACCGACATCGCGCGCTACCGGTCGCTCATCGAGCGGCTCGGCCTGCGCCGCTAGTCGTCGGCACGAGGGGAGCGCGCCCACCTGGGCCGCTCCCCTCGGCACAACCGCGGCACACCTGCAGCTTCGCCGCCGCGCACAACTGAATACCCCCACCCCCATTGGGGGGACCGCGCCTGACTGGGCCGTCGGTCCTCGGTGGTGGGGCCCGGAGCCCGGCGGACCGCCGACGCGACCGAGCCCCTCGATCGAAGACCGGCAGACGAGCCCCGAGGTGAGGCCCCCCGCGAACCCGTGAGGAGGGCACCCGTGGAGGGTCCCGACACCCAGTTCGCCGAGGCTGTTATCGACAACGGCCGCTTCGGCACCCGCACCATCCGCTTCGAGACCGGTCGGCTCGCCCGCCAGGCCGCCGGCGCCGCTGTCGCGTACCTCGACAACGACACCATGCTGCTGTCGGCGACGACCGCCTCGAAGAAGCCCAAGGACCAGCTCGACTTCTTCCCGCTCACCGTCGACGTCGAGGAGCGGATGTACGCGGCCGGGCGGATCCCCGGCTCGTTCTTCCGCCGCGAGGGCCGCCCCTCCGAGGACGCGATCCTGACCTGCCGGCTGATCGACCGGCCGCTGCGCCCCTCGTTCGCCAAGGGCCTGCGCAACGAGATCCAGGTCGTCGTCACCGTGATGGCGCTCAACCCCAAGGACCTCTACGACGTGCTGGCGATCAACGCCGCGTCGATGTCGACCCAGCTGGCCGGGCTGCCGTTCTCCGGCCCGATCGGCGGCGTGCGCGTGGCCCTCATCGAGGGCCAGTGGGTGGCGTTCCCCACCCACGACCAGCTGGAGACCGCGGTGTTCGACATGGTCGTCGCCGGCCGCGTGGTGGGTGACGACGTCGCGATCATGATGGTCGAGGCCGAGGCCACCCTGAAGACCATCGACCTCGTCCGCGGAGGCGCCACCGCGCCGACCGAGGAGGTCGTGGCCGCCGGGCTCGAGGCCGCCAAGCCGTTCATCAAGGCCCTGTGCGTCGCCCAGCAGTCGGTGGCCGACGCCGCGGCCAAGCCGACCGGCGAGTTCCCCCGCTTCCTCGACTACGGCGACGACGTGCTCGCCGCCGTCACCGCCGCTGCCGGCGACGACCTCAGGCCGCGCTCACGATCGTGGGCAAGGCCGAGCGCGAGGCCGAGCTCGACCGGGTCAAGGCCGCTGTCGTCGAGTCGCTCGCCCCGCAGTTCGAGGGGCGCGAGAAGGAGCTCGGCGCGGCGTTCCGCTCCGCGACCAAGACCTCCGTCCGCGAGCGCGTGCTGCGCGACAAGGTCCGCATCGACGGGCGCGGGCTGAGCGACATCCGCACCCTGTCGGCCGAGGTCGAGGTGCTCCCGCGGGTGCACGGCTCGGCGCTGTTCGAGCGCGGCGAGACGCAGATCCTCGGCGTCACCACGCTCAACATGCTCCGCATGGAGCAGCAGCTCGACACGCTCAACCCCGAGACGCGCAAGCGCTACATGCACAACTACAACTTCCCGCCGTACTCCACCGGCGAGACCGGCCGCGTGGGCTCGCCCAAGCGCCGCGAGATCGGCCACGGCGCGCTCGCCGAGCGGGCGCTCCTGCCGGTGCTGCCGACCCGCGAGGAGTTCCCCTACGCGATCCGCCAGGTGTCCGAGGCGCTCGGCTCCAACGGCTCGACGTCGATGGGCTCGGTGTGCGCCTCGACCCTGTCGCTGCTCAACGCGGGCGTGCCGCTGAAGGCTCCCGTCGCGGGCATCGCGATGGGCCTCATCTCCGGCGAGGTCGACGGCGCGACCGAGTACGTCGCCCTCACCGACATCCTCGGGGCCGAGGACGCCTACGGCGACATGGACTTCAAGGTCGCCGGCACCCGCGAGTTCGTCACCGCGCTGCAGCTCGACACCAAGCTCGACGGCATCCCCGCCTCGGTGCTGGCCGAGGCGCTCGGCCAGGCGCGCAGCGCTCGGCTGGAGATCCTCGACGTCATGCTCGAGGCCATCGACACCCCCGACGAGATGTCGCCGTTCGCGCCTCGCGTCATCTCGGTGCAGGTGCCCATCGACAAGATCGGCGAGGTCATCGGGCCGAAGGGCAAGATGATCAACACGATCCAGGACGAGACCGGCGCCCAGATCTCGATCGAGGACGACGGCACGGTCTACATCGGCGCGGTGGACGGCCCGTCCGCCGAGGCCGCGCGGCAGCGGATCAACGCGATCGCCAACCCGCACATGCCCGAGGTCGGCGAGCGCTACCTCGGCACCGTGGTCAAGACCACGACCTTCGGCGCGTTCGTCTCGCTGATGCCCGGCAAGGACGGCCTGCTGCACATCTCGCAGCTGCGCAAGATCTCCGGCGGCAAGCGGGTCGAGAACGTCGACGACGTGGTCGCGATCGGGCAGAAGATCCAGGTCGAGATCGCCGAGATCGACTCGCGCGGCAAGCTCTCGCTCGTCCCCGTCGTGGACGAGGCCGAGGGCGCCGCCGAGTCCGCGGACGACGCGGCCGACGCCTGATCGCGTCGCGCCCTCCGATGGCAGGACGCATCACCTCCGAGCAGCGTCCGGGCACGACCCGGACGCTGCTCGCCGAGGAGGACGGCTCGCTGGTCCGCCGCACCGTGCTCCCCGGCGGCCTGCGGGTCGTCACCGAGCACGTCCCCGGGGTCCGCTCGGTGAGCCTGGGGATCTGGGTGGGCGTCGGCTCACGGGACGAGACGATCCGCCAGGCCGGCTGCTCGCACTACCTCGAGCACCTGCTCTTCAAGGGCACCGGCCGGCGGGACGCCTTGGAGATCTCCGCGGCCCTGGACGGCCGCGGCGGCGAGATGAACGCCTTCACCGCCAAGGAGCACACCTGCTTCTACGCCCGCGTCCTCGATGAGGATGTCCCGATCGCGATCGACGTCCTCATGGATCTCGTCACCTCGTCGCGGCTGGTCCCCGCCGACGTCGACAACGAGCGCCAGGTGATCCTCGAGGAGATCGCCATGCGCGACGACGACCCCGCCGACGTGGTGCACGACGCCTTCTCGGAGGCCTTCTTCGGCGACACCCCCCTCGGCCGGCCGATCCTCGGCACGGTCGCCTCCATCGAGGGACTCAGCCGGGACACCGTCAACGCCTACTACCGGCGGCACTACCGCCCGGAGAACCTGGTGGTCACCGCGGCCGGTCGAGTCGACCACGCCGCCTTCGTACGGCTGGTCCGCAGGGCGCTGCTGCTTGCGGACGGGATGGCCTATGACCCGCAGGGGCGGCCCGCCATGGCGCGCGCCGCCGGGCGGCCGCCTCGTCCGCGCTCCGGGGTCCGGGTGCTGCGCCACTCCACCGAGCAGGCCAACGTCGTGCTCGGGGTGCCGGGGGTGGCCCGGCGGGACGAGCGGCGGTACGCGCTCGGCGTGCTGAACACCGCGCTCGGGGGCGGGATGTCGTCGCGGCTCTTCCAGGAGGTGCGCGAGAAGCGCGGCCTGGCGTACTCCGTCTACTCCTACAGCGAGCAGTACGCCGACACCGGCGTGTTCGGGCTCTACGCCGGTTGCCTGCCGAAGAAGGTCGACGAGGTGCTGCGGGTGTGCCTGGGTGAGCTGGAGTCGATCGCCGAGCACGGGATCACCCGGGTCGAGCTCGACCGCGGCAAGGGGATGCTGCGCGGCGGGCTGGTGCTGGGCATGGAGGACACCGGCTCCCGGATGAACCGCCTCGGCAAGGCCGAGGTGTCGTACGGCGAGCTGCTGAGCATCGACGAGCTGCTCGGCCGGGTCGCGGCCGTGACCCTGGACGACGTCCGCGCCGTGGCCGCCGACCTGCTGTCGGCCCCCCGCACGCTGGCGGTCATGGGACCCTTCGCCGAGGACCGCGAGTTCGCGGTCGCCTGACCGAGAGCGTGCGAGGGGAGCCGTAGGTGAGCGCGAGGATTCGGGTCGCCGTGCTGGGCGCCGAGGGCCGGATGGGCTCGGAGGTCTGCCGGGCGGTCGAGGCCGCGCCCGATCTCGAGCTCGTGGCGCGGATCGACCAAGGCCAGTCCGCCGCGGACGCGCTGGCCGCGGACGCGCAGGTCGCCGTGGACTTCACCCACCCCGACGTGGTCATGGAATCGCTGGAGTCCCTGATCGGCGGCGGGATCCACTGCGTCGTCGGCACCACGGGCTTCGACGCCGGCCGGCTCGCCGTCCTGGCGGCACGGCTGGAGCGCGCGCCGGGTGTCGGCGTCCTCGTGGCGCCGAACTTCGGCCTCGGGGCCGTGCTGATGATGCGCTTCGCCCGGCAGGCCGCGGCCCACTTCGAGTCCGCTGAGATCGTCGAGCTGCACCACCCCGCCAAGGCCGACGCCCCCAGCGGCACGGCCCGCGCCACGGCCGAGGTCATCGCCGCCGCGCGTCGCTCTGCCGGCCTCGGGCCGCAGCCCGACGCGACGTCGGCCGAGCTGCCCGGCGCCCGCGGCGCCGACGTCGACGGCGTGCGGGTCCACTCGGTGCGCGCGCGGGGGCTGGTGGCCCATCAGGAGGTCGTCTTCGGCGGCCTCGGCGAGACGTTGACGATCCGCCACGACTCCCTGGACCGCGTCGTCGTTCATGCCGGGCGTGCTGCTGGCGGTCCGCCAGATCGCCGACCACCCCGGCCTCGCGGTGGGCCTGGACGCCTACCTCGATCGCTGAGGCGCCGCCGGTGATCGCCCGCCGCATCGCGTACGTCCTGCTGGCGGCGCTCGCCTTCTATGTCGCGCTGTCGGCCTACCGCGGGTGGCAGCTGGCCTCCGACGGCGGGATCGTCGCGCTCGTGCTCGGCGGGTCGGTCATCGCCGTGGCCGCGATCGGGTTCTGGATCATCTACCGCGAGATCCGCTTCGGCCTCGACGCGCAAGCGCTCGGCCATGCGCTGGGCGAGGAGGGCGGCCTGCCGGAGGCGCTGCCGCGGCTGCCGTCCGGGCGGCCGGACCGCGACGCGGCCGACCGCGAGTACGAGCTGCGCAAGGGCGAGGTCGATCAGGCGCCGGACGACTGGCGGTGCTGGTACCGCCTGGCGCTCGCGTACGGCGACGCGGGGGACTCCAAGCGCGGCCGCGCCGCGATGCGCCACGCCATCGCCCTGCGCCGAACAGGGGAGTGACCCGGGCCCGCCGGCGGCCATGAGCCGACGCTGGACCAGTGCCGCGCCGACGCCCTCGTCGAGATCGTGTGCGCGGGCGCTGTGGGCAGGTCAGGCGGTCGGGGGGCGGGTCCCGCCGGGGCTGGGGTGGCTGTTCGCCCCGGAGGGGCCCGCCCCCCACCCGCCCCCGGGGGAGGCAGGCCGCCAGGTGCGCGCCCGGACGGGCAGCCGGCTGGAGTGGACCAGCCCGCTCGGAGCCGTCTCCACCACCGACCCGCCCGACCCCGGCGACGAGGCCTGGACCCAGCGCGTCCCGCTGCAGCCCTCACTGGTCGAGGCGGCGATCGAAAGCGCGCTCGCCGCCTAGCAGTACGCTAGCAGTGCGCCTAGCCGAGCGCGCGCACGGCCGCAGCCACCGCCGCGGATCCGATGACGACCACCAGGAACGGCGCCCGCAGGATCAACGCCACCACGGCGAAGCCGAAGGCCGCCACCCGGGCGTCCAGTGCGAGGGTCTGCCCAGACGCCCACACCTGCACCGCGGTGAGCGCCGCCAGCAGCGCCACCGGCAGCAGGGCGGCGATCCGCTGCACGCGGGGGGAGTCCAGCAGCCGCTCGGGCACCGACAGCCCGGCCAGCTTGAGCAGGTAGCGACCCCAGCGAGGTCGCCAGCACGGCGATCCACAGCGTCATGGCGTCGGGCTCCGGGATCCGCATCCCGACGGTGACCGCGACGAGCCCGGCGACGAGCACGGGCACACCGGCCGGGAAGTGCGGCGTCAGGGCCAGGGCGACGGCCGCCGGCGACGAGCGCCGTGATCCAGGGGCCGCGCCCGATAGCCGCGGCCAGAGCAGGGCGAGGAAGGCCGCGCCCACGGCGGCGTCGAGGCCCGAGCGCCTCGGGATCGCCGAGGGCGGTGGCGCCGACCGCCCCGACCAGGGTCGCGAGGTTCCAGCAGACGAAGACAGCCAGGCCCGTCGCCCAGAAGCCCAGCCGCGCGGCCCGGTCCTCGTCCTGGGCGACCGCCATCGCGGTGGACTCGTCGATGACGAGATGGGCCGCGACCAGCCGACGGCCCCCGGTCACCCGCAGCGTGCGGCGCGAGGCGCAGCCCGTACAGCGCGTTGCGGACCCCCAGCAGCAGCGCCGAGGCGACCCCGGCCGCGGGTGAGCCGCCCGGCCCCGATCACCCCGACGAGGGCGAACTGCGAGCCGCCGGTGAAGGTGAGGACCGACAAAGCGCAGGCCTGCGCGATCGACAGCCCCGACGTGGTGGCCAGGGCGCCGAACGACAGCCCGTACGCGCCCACGGCGACCCCGACTCCGGCCGCGTTGCGGACCACCGCCCGGCGGGTGCGCTCCCAGCCGGGCGGCTCCGCCGGATCCTCGTCTTCGCTCACCGACCCGGCCGGTCATCCTCGCCGGGGCCGACGTGGGCGGCCAGCCACTCGACGAGCGGCCGCATCGACCGCCAGTCCTTGCGCACCCGGCGCACCGCCTCGGCGGACTCCATCCAGGCCTCCGGCTCGGCCATCCGGGTGGCCGTCACCGAGCGGTGCCGCAGCAGCGCGAGCCGCGGGTGGTCCGGGTCGACCCCCCGCGGTCGGGTCTTCATCACGTCGCCGCCGACCTCGAGCCCCTTGCGCGCGACCGCACTGCACGATCCGCTCCAGCTCTGCGCCGGCCGGGCCGTCGACTGCCTCGCGGTAGCGCGCGAGCTGCTGGCCCTGGGGCGAGTACCACCCGCCGGCGATCATGAGTCCGTCCGAGCTGACCTGCACGTAGTAGCCGACGGCGTCGCCGACCGCGGCGAACGCGCCCTGGTGGTCCTTGTACGGCGCCTTGTCCTTGCTGAACCGGACGTCCCGGTACGGCCGGAACAGCTGCGCGTGGCCGAATTCGCCGGCCAGCGCGTCCGCCAGCTGCTGCAGCGGCGCCCGGACGTAGGTGTCGTAGTCGGCCTTGTGCTGGGCCCAGAACGCCTTGGAGTTGTCGGCCCGCAGCGCGTCGTAGAAGTCGAACGCCTCGGCCGGGATGCCCTCGATCATGCGTCCCTCACATCGGTGTGCAGGCGGACCTGGCGCACCACGACCTCGCCGTCGCCGCGCAGGTCCAGGGTGCGGCGGGAGCCATCAGGCCCCCACCCGGCTTCGGACAGGAAGGCCCGCGCCGCGTCATCGGTGGCGCCGACCCACGCCGTCGCGGTCTCGACCCCCTGCGCGCGCACCTGGTCCACCGAGGCGGCGAGCAGCCGGGAGCCGTGCCCCTCGCGGCGTCGGTCGGGCCGTACGTGCAGCTCAAGCAGCTCCGCGGAGCGCTCGTCCTCGCCGGGGCCGAGGGCGGCGAAGCCCACGACCTCGGCGCCTGCGCACGCCGCGAGCACTCGGTGCCGCGGCGTCGGGGCGAGGCGGATCGCCTGCTCCCACGCCGCGGCCACCTCCGCCTCGGGCAGCGCCGCCACCTCGGGCGGGGCGCCGCCGGCTCGCCAGGAGCCCAGCTGGACGCCGGCCAGCGCGCCGGCGTCGGCTGGCGTCGCGGGTCGCACGGAGGCATCGGCCATCCGGCCATTGTGGGGCGTGGGCGATCACCCGGCATCGGCGGCGCCTGCCGAGGGGGTGCGGGGCGGCGACTAGATTGGCCACCGCCGTCCGCGACGAGAGGTGACCCGTGACCGACACGCCCGAGACCCCGGCGATCCCCGAGATCGAGTTCCGCAGCGATGTCACCGTCGAGCTGGTCCGGGCGGGCGCCCAGGACGCCGATGTGGTGTTCGCCGCGCGGGTGTCGACCGCGGGGGAGCAGTCCCTCGACGACGTCGACGCCGACGCCTCCGGGGCCAAGGGCCTCATCGCCTTCCTGATGCGCGAGCGGCACGGCTCGCCGTTCGAGCACAACTCGATGACCTTCTACGTGCAGGCGCCGATCTTCGTGTTCCGCGAGTTCATGCGGCACCGGATCGCCTCGTACAACGAGGAGTCCGGCCGCTACCGCGAGCTGCGCCCGGTCTTCTACGTCCCCGGTCCCGATCGCCGCCTGGTCCAGATCGGCAAGGCGGGTGCGTACGACTTCATCGAGGGCACCCCGGAGCAGACGACTGTGGCTGTCGAGGCGACGAAGCGCGCGTGCGCATCGTCGTACGCCGCCTACCGCGAGATGCTCGACGCCGGCGTCGCGCGCGAGGTGGCCCGCGGGGTGCTGCCCGTCGCCACGTACTCGTCGATGTACGTGACGATGAACGCCCGCTCGCTGATGAACTTCCTGTCGCTGCGGACCAAGCGGCCGGACAGCCGGTTCCCGTCGTACCCCCAGCGCGAGATCGAGATGGTCGCCGAGCAGATGGAGGAGCACTGGGCCCGGCTGATGCCGCTCACCCACGGCGCCTTCGAGGCCAACGGCCGGGTCGCGCCCTAGCCGGTCGGTACGCTTCGCCCATGCCTGCCTCGCCCGCTGCCCCGTTCGGGCGGATGCTCACGGCGATGGTGACGCCGTTCGCTCCCGATGGGTCGCTCGACCTCGACGGCGCCCAGCGGCTCGCCGAGCACCTCGTGGCCGCCGGCAACGACGGACTGGTCGTCAACGGCACGACCGGCGAGTCGCCCACCACGTCCGATGCGGAGAAGGACGCCGTCCTGCGGGCCGTCCTCGAGGCGGTCGGCGGCCGGGCCACGGTGGTGGCGGGCGTGGGCAGCAACGACACGCGCCACACCTGCGCGCTCGCGCAGACTGCCGAGAAGGCCGGCGCGCACGGACTCCTCGCCGTGACGCCGTACTACAACAAGCCGCCTCAGGCCGGCCTGCTCGCGCACTTCCGGGCGCTGGCCGACTCCACCGGGCTGCCGGTGATGATGTACGACATCCCGGGCCGCAGCGGCGTGCCGATCGAGCCGGACACCATGGTGGCGCTGGCCGAGCACCCGCGGATCGTGGCCATCAAGGACGCCAAGGGCGATCTCGCAGCCGCCTCATCGGTGCTGGCCCGCAGCGACCTGGCCTGGTACTCCGGCGAGGACATCCTCAACCTGCCGCTGCTGTCCCTCGGCGCCTGCGGCTTCGTGTCGGTGGTGGGCCACCTCGTCGCCGACCGCCTCGCGGCGATGATCGAGGCCTACCTCGGCGGCGACGTCGCGGCCGCCGCGCGGCTGCACCGCGGGCTGCTGCCCGTCTACACCGGGGTGTTCCGCACCCAGGGCGTGATCACCACCAAGGCGGCCCTGGCCGACCTCGGGCTGCCCGGCGGCCCGGTGCGGCTGCCCCTGGTCGACGCCACCGAGGAGCAGCGCGCCGTCCTGCGCGCCGACCTGGCCGACGGCGGGGTGGCCGGCTTCCCCGCGGCCTCGTGACCCCGCACGACCTCGCGCCCCCGCCCGCGCTGGCCGACCACGGCCTCCGCGTCGTGGCCCTTGGCGGCCTCGGCGAGATCGGGCGCAACATGACCGTCCTCGAGTACGGCGGGCAGCTGCTGGTCGTCGACTGCGGGGTGCTGTTCCCGGAGGACCACCAGCCCGGCGTGGACCTGATCCTCCCGGACTTCGACCACATCCGGGACCGGCTCGACGACGTGCAGGGCTTGGTGCTCACCCACGGCCACGAGGACCACATCGGCGCGGTGCCGTACCTGCTGCGGGAGAAGCCGGACATCCCGCTCATCGGCTCGCGGCTCACGCTGGCCCTGGTCGAGGCCAAGCTGCGCGAGCACCGGATCCAGCCCTTCACCCTTGAGGTGGCCGAGGGCGGCCGCGAGCGGATCGGTGTGTTCGACTGCGAGTTCGTCGCCGTCAACCACTCGATCCCCGATGCCCTCGGGGTGGCGATCCGCACACCGGCGGGTCTGGTGCTGCACACCGGTGACTTCAAGATGGACCAGCTGCCGCTGGACGGGCGGATCACCGACCTGCGCGCCTTCGGCCGGCTTGGAGAGGAGGGCGTCGACCTCTTCCTCGTCGACTCCACCAATGCCGAGGTGCCGGGATTCGTCCCCAGCGAGCGCGAGATCGAGCCGGTGATCGACCGGGTCTTCGCCGGCGCCGAGCGTCGGCTGATCGTCGCCTGCTTCGCCTCGCACATCCACCGGGTGCAGCAGATCCTGGACGCCGCGGTGCGGCACGACCGGAGGGTCGCGTTCATCGGCCGCTCGATGGTCCGCAACATGGGGGTCGCCCGCGACCTGGGCTACCTGCAGATCCCGGGCGGGCTCGTCGTCAGCCCCGACGCGATCGCGGACCTCCCCGACGAGCAAGTCGTGCTGGTCAGCACCGGCTCCCAGGGCGAGCCGATGGCGGCGCTGTCGCGGATGGCCAGCAACGACCACCCGATCAAGGTGGGGGAGGGCGACACGGTGCTGCTCGCCTCGTCGCTCATCCCCGGCAACGAGAACGCCGTCTACCGCGTGATCAACGGGCTGTCCAAGCTCGGCGCGCACGTCGTGCACAAGGGCAACGCGCTCGTCCACGTGAGCGGGCACGCCGCGGCCGGCGAGTTGACCTACTGCTACAACATCGTGCGCCCGCGCCACGTGATGCCGGTGCACGGCGAACACCGCCACCTCAGGGCCAACGCCGACCTCGCGGTCGCCACGGGGGTGTCCCGGGACCGGGTCCTGCTGGCCGAGGACGGCTCGGTGATCGACCTGGTCGACGGGGTGGCCTCGGTCGTGGGGGCCGTGCACTGCGGGTACGTCTACGTCGACGGGTCGAGCGTGGGCGACATCTCGGAGGTGTCGCTCAAGGACCGGCGCATTCTCGGGTCGGAGGGGTTCATCTCGATCGTCGCGGTCGTCGACCTCGACGACGCCGTCGTGATGGCCGGGCCGGATCTCCATGCCCGCGGGTTCATCGAGGACGACTCGCTGCTCGACGAGGTCAGGCCCCGGATCAAGTCCGCGCTGGAGGAGGCGCTCGCCGCCGGGGTCACCGACACGTACGCCCTGCAGCAGGTGATCCGGCGGGTGGTGGGCGGCTGGGTCGGGTCGGCCCTGCGCCGCAGGCCGATGATCATCCCGGTGATCGTCGAGGTCTGAGCCGCACCAGCGGCCGCCGACCGATCCGATCGGCGCGGGACGCGTGTGAATGACGTGATTCGTGGGGCGGTAGGGATAGCCTCGCCCGCATGGCCAGCCGCACGCAGCCGGCGGCCCGCTCGCGCACGTCGGCGGGCCGGTCGTCGTCTTCCCCCGCTCGCGGCCGGTCGACCGCACCCCGCCCCCCGGCGGACGGCCGTCGACCCGCTCGCGCCACCGCTCCACGGTCCGCAGCCCGCCCGGCGGCCCGCAAGGCGCCCGTGCGCCGCGGCCCCGGGCCGCTCGCCCGAGCCGGGCGCGGCGTGGGCCGGGCCATCGGCGGGCTGTGGCTCGCCGCCAGCCACCTCGTGGGCGGCTCCGCCCGGCGGGTCGGACACGGCGCCAGAGACCTCGACCCGGCGCACCGGCGCGACGGCTTCGGCCTGCTGCTCATCGCCGTCGCCCTGCTTGTCGCAGCGGCGACCTGGTGGCAGCTGGCCGGCCCGGTCGGCGGCTTCCTCCGGGCCGTCGTCGTCGGCGGGATGGGCCTGCTGGCCTGGACCCTCCCGATCCTGTTGGCGGCCTGGGCCTGGCGGGTGCTGCGCCACCCGGACCGCAACGCCCCCCAGGGGCGCGTGCTCATCGGCTGGCTGGCCGTGCTGCTGGGGACGCTCGGCCTCGTGCACGTGGTCACCGGCACCGCGCAGCCCGGCGACGGCGCCGCGGCGATGCGCGGCGGCGGAGGCTGGATCGGCTGGCTGGCCGCCTCTCCGCTCGAGGCCCTCCTCACCGGCTTCCTCGCCGGGCCGCTGCTGCTCATGCTCGCCGGCTTCGGGGTGCTGGTCCTGACCGGCACGCCCGTCCACCTGATCGGGCAACGGCTCGGCCAGGCGCGCGACCGCCTGCTGCGGCGGACCCCCGAGGTCGTGGACCTGCGCGAGGAGCCCGCCGCGCCCGAGCCGCTCCAGCGCACCCGTCCGCGCCGGCGCGTCGGCGTCTCCGCCGAGCCGACGGAGCCGCAGCCGTTCGACCACGGGGTGGTCCCGGCGCCCGGGCCCGCGACGCCTGAGCCGGCCGCGGCGGCCCCTGCCAAGCCGCGCGAGCCGATTCCCGCACGGGCCGAGCAGCTCGCGCTGTCCGGCGACATCGTCTACACGCTGCCGTCCGTCGACGTGCTCAAGGCGGGCGCGGCGCACAAGCAGCGCACCCAGGCCAACGACTCCGTCGTGGCCGCGCTGACCAACGTGCTCGACCAGTTCGAGATCGACGCCCAGGTCACCGGCTTCAGCCGCGGGCCGACGGTGACCCGCTACGAGGTGGAGCTCGGCCCCGCGGTCAAGGTCGAGCGGGTCACCGCGCTGAGCAAGAACATCGCCTACGCCGTGGCCAGCGCCGATGTGCGGATCCTGTCGCCGATCCCCGGCAAGTCCGCGATCGGCGTTGAGATCCCCAACACCGACCGCGAGGTCGTCAGCCTCGGCGACGTGCTGCGCTCGGCCAACGCGACCAACGACCACCACGCGCTGATGGTGGGGCTCGGCAAGGACGTCGAGGGCGGCTACGTCGTCGCCGACCTCGCGAAGATGCCGCACATCCTGATCGCCGGGGCCACCGGCGCCGGCAAGAGCAGCTGCATCAACTCGCTGATCACGTCGATCCTGATCCGGTCCACGCCGGACGAGGTGCGGTTGATCCTGGTCGACCCCAAGCGGGTCGAGCTCACCGCCTACGAGGGGATCCCGCACCTCATCACGCCGATCATCACCAACCCGAAGAAGGCCGCCGAGGCCCTGCAATGGGTCGTCCGCGAGATGGAGATCCGCTACGACGATCTCGCGCACTTCGGCTTCAAGCACGTGGACGACTTCAACCGCGCGGTCTCGGCCGGCAAGGTCGAGGCGCCCCCTGGCAGCGAGCGGGTGATCCAGCGCTACCCGTACCTGCTGGTCATCGTCGACGAGCTGGCCGACCTGATGATGGTGGCCCCCCGCGACGTCGAGGACTCCATCGTGCGGATCACCCAGCTGGCCCGCGCCGCCGGCATCCACCTCGTGCTCGCGACGCAGCGGCCCAGCGTCGACGTCGTCACCGGGTTGATCAAGGCCAACGTGCCGAGCCGGCTGGCGTTTGCGACGTCCAGCCTGGCCGACAGCCGGGTCATCCTGGACCAGCCCGGCGCCGAGAAGCTGATCGGCCAGGGCGACGGGCTGTTCCTGCCGATGGGGGCCAACAAGCCGGCCCGCATCCAGGGCGCCTGGGTCACCGAGGCCGAGATCCACGCGATCGTCGACCACTGCAAGACGCAGCTGCAGCCCACCTACCGCGAGGACGTCGCCGCCTCGGCGGGCCCGAAGCGGGAGGTCGACGAGGAGGTCGGCGACGACCTGGACCTGCTCTGCCAGGCCGTCGAGCTCGTCGTGACCACCCAGTTCGGCTCCACCTCGATGCTGCAGCGCAAGCTGCGGGTGGGGTTCGCCAAGGCCGGGCGGCTGATGGACCTGATGGAGACCCGCGGGGTCGTGGGCCCCAGCGAGGGGAGCAAGGCCCGCGAGGTGCTCGCCACGGCCGACGACCTCCCCGGCATCCTGGCCGTGCTCCGCGGGGAGTAGCCCGGATCCACGCTCACCCCACCCGGCTGGCCGAACGCGGCTTTGATCCGGGCCCGGCGGCGCGCCTACAGTGGGTGGCGACTGCCAGTAGGCGGGAGGTGCTCCGATGGCCGATCCCTCGATCGGCGAGGCCCTCTCCCGCGCGCGCCAGGACGCCGGCCTCACCACCCAGCAGGTCGCGGAGACCACGCGGATCCGGCGCGCCCTCGTCGAGGCCATCGAGCGCGACGACTTCTCGATGTGCGGCGGCGACGTCTACGCCCGCGGGCACATCACCACCCTTGCCCGCACGATCGGCGTGGACCCCGCCCCGCTGCTGGCCGACTTCGCAGCGAGCCACCGTGAGCCCGCCTCCAGCGCGGCGGCCGTCTTCGAGCTTGAGCACTCGTCGCGCGCCGAGCGCCGGGGCCCCAACTGGAGCGCCGCGATGGGGGTGGCCCTCGCGGTCGTCGTCGGGGTGGTGGGCTTTCAGGTCGTCACCAACCGCTCCGACGCCCCGGTCGAGGCGCGGCCGTCGCCCTCTGCCCCGGCGGAGTCCCCGACCGCGACCCCCCAGCCGAGCGCTCCGGCCACCCCGTCCCCGTCGCCGACCGACGCGATCGCGGTGGTTCCCGCCCCCTCCGGCGTGACGGTCGTCCTGACGGTCGCCGGCGGCAAGTCGTGGGTGTCGGCCACGCAGGGCGCGGAGCAGGTCTTCTCCGGGCTGCTCGATGACGGCACCGAGCGCACCTTCAGCGACCCCGAGCGGGTCAAACTCACCATCGGCAACGCCGGCGCCGTGCGACTGGTCGTCAACGGCGTCGACCTCGGGACCGCTGGCGGCTCCGGCGAGGTCGTCCGGCTCACCTTCGGCCCCGGCGACCCCACCGGGGCGGCAGGCTGAGCCGGCGCACGGCCGCACCGGGCGCTCTCTAGGCTGTGCGCATGCCCCGCACCGTCGCCCTCGTCACGCTGGGCTGCGCCCGCAACGAGGTCGACTCCGAGGAGCTGGCCGGGCGGCTGGAGGCCGACGGCTGGACCCTCGTCGACGACGCGGCCGAGGCCGACGCGGTGCTGGTCAACACCTGCGGGTTCATCGAGTCCGCCAAGAAGGACTCCATCGACACCCTGCTGGCGGCCGCCGACCTCAAGGGCGCCGGGGGCGCGACCCAGGCCGTCGTCGCGGTCGGCTGCCTGGCCGAGCGGTACGGCCGCGACCTCGCCGAGGCGCTGCCCGAGGCCGATGCCGTGCTCGGCTTCGACGACTACCCCGACATCGGGGCGCGACTGCGGGCCATCGTGGGGGGAGCCGCGTACGAGGCCCACGCCCCACGCGACCGCCGTCAGCTGCTGCCGCTCACCCCGGTCGACCGGGCCGCGGCGGCGGTGGCTGGACCCGCGTCCGGGCCGCGGGTGATGCGTCGGCGCCTTGAGGGCGGTCCGGTGGCCCCGCTCAAGCTCGCCTCGGGCTGCGACCGCAGGTGCTCGTTCTGCGCCATCCCGTCTTTTCGGGGGGCGTTCCTCTCCCGGCGGCCGACGGAGGTCCTCGCCGAGGCTCGCTGGCTGGCCGAGCAGGGGGTCCGCGAGCTCGTGCTGGTGAGCGAGAACTCCACGTCGTACGGCAAGGACCTCGGCGACCTGCGCCTGCTCGAGGGGCTGCTGCCCGAGCTGGCGGCGCTCGACGGCGTGGAGCGGGTGCGGGTCTCGTACCTGCAGCCAGCCGAGCTGCGGCCCGCGCTCATCGACGCGATCGCCGGCACGGCGGGCGTGGCGGACTACTTCGACCTGTCGTTCCAGCACGCGAGCCCCGCGGTGCTGCGCCGGATGCGGCGTTTCGGCGGCACCGAGGCCTTCCTCGAGCTGCTGGCGCGCATCCGCGCAGCGGCGCCGTCGGCCGGCGCGCGGTCCAACGTGATCGTCGGCTTCCCGGGCGAGACCGAGGAGGACGTCGCCGAGCTCGAGCGCTTCCTCACCGAGGCGGGGCTGGACGCGATCGGGGTGTTCGGCTACTCCGATGAGGAGGGCACCGAGGCGGCCTCGTTCGACGGCAAGGTCGATCCAGCCGAGGTGGCCGAGCGCTTCGCCCGCATCTCCAGCCTCGCCGAGGAGCTCACCTCGCAGCGCGCCGAGGACCGGCTGGGCTCGGAGGTGGCCGTGCTGGTCGAGGCGGTCGATGAGCAGGCGCGCTCGGCCGAGGGCAGGGCCGAGCACCAGGCGCCCGAGGTGGACGGCTCGGTCGCGCTGACGGCGAGCAGCGGGCTGCGGCCCGGGTCGTTCGTCCGGGCGCGGGTGATCGGCTGCAACGGGGTCGACCTGCTCGCCGACCCGATCGGGGAGCCGTGGTGAGCGGTCCCTCCCGGCGGCTCAAGCCGCCGCAGCCGGACCGGATGGGCGACCCGTCGGCCGAGGTCTCCTCGTGGAACGTCCCCAACGCGCTGACCGCGCCTGCGGATCGCCCTGGTCCCGGTGTTCGCCTGGCTGCTGTTCGCCGAGGGCGGCGACGACCCGGCCTGGCGGGTGGCCGCGTTCGTGGTCTTCACCGTCGCGGCGCTGACCGACCTGGCCGACGGCCACATCGCCCGCAAGCGGGGGCTGGTCACGACGTTCGGCAAGATCGCCGACCCGATCGCCGACAAGGCGCTGATGGGCACCGCGCTGGTCGGGCTGTCGCTGCTCGGCGAGCTGCCGTGGTGGGTCACCGTCGTGATCCTGGTCCGCGAGGTCGGCGTCACCCTGCTGCGGTTCTGGGTGATCCGCCACGGCGTGATCCCGGCCAGCCGGGGCGGCAAGCTCAAGACCCTGCTGCAGACGCTGGCGATCGGGCTCTACGTGCTGCCGTTGACCGGCTGGGCGGCCGACGCGCGCGGGGTGGTGATGGCCGCCGCCCTCGTGGTGACCGTCGTCACCGGCGTCGACTACTGCGTGAAGGCGGTCCGGCTGCGCCGGACCAGCGCCCGCGCCGAGTGGAAGCGGCAGCGCAAGCGTGACCGCCTCGAGGGCACCGACCTGGCCGGCCCGGCCCCGCGCCGGGGCCAGGGCTGACGGCGGGGGGCTGATCGGGAATGACCAGGCGGGTCGCGATCCTCGCGGTGGGCGACGAGCTGCTGCTGGGCGACGTCGTCAACAGCAACGCGGCGTGGCTGGGCCGCCAGTGCGCCGACGCCGGCCTCGAGGTCGTGGCATCCGCGGCGGTCGGCGACGACCCGGCCCTGATCGTCCAGGCGCTCGACGTCCTGCTCGCCGAGGTCGACGCGGTGCTGTGCACCGGCGGCCTCGGGCCGACATCGGACGACCGCACCCGCGAGGCGCTCGCCTCCTGGTCGGGGTCGCCGCTGATCCGCGACGAGGCCCAGGCCGCGCGTTTGGACGCCTGGTACGCCGACCGCGGCCGCGTCCCGACGGAGGCCGTGTACGCCCAGGCGGAGCGCCCCGCCGTGGCGCAGGCGCTCGCCAACGAGGTGGGCAGCGCCCCGGGGCTCTGGGTCGAGCGCGCGGGCGCCGTGGTCTGCGCGCTGCCCGGACCGCCCCGCGAGCTCCAGCCGATGGCCACCGAGCACGTTCTGCCGCGGCTGCGGGCGTCGGCGGGATGGCCCCCGCCGCTGCTCACCCGCCAGCTGCGGGTGGCGATCGTGCCGGAGTCCACGGTGGCCGAGGCGCTGGCCCCGATCGAGGCCCGGCTGCCGGCGAACGTGCGGCTGTCGTACCTCGCGTCGCCCGGTGAGGTGCGCGTGCGGCTGCTCGGGGTGGACCGGGATGCGGTGGACGCCGTCGCCGACGAGGCCCGCAGCCTGCTCGGCGACGCGGTGCACGCGGAGGGCGAACGGCTGCTCGGCGAGAGCGTGGTGGAGCTGCTGCGCGAGCGGGGGTCCAGCGTCGCGGTCGCCGAGTCGCTCACCGGCGGCGCGCTGTGCTCGGCGCTGGTGGACGTCCCAGGCGCGTCGGCCGTCCTCCGTGGATCGGTGACGGCCTACGCGACCGGGCTGAAGGCCGACCTGCTCGGCGTCGACCCCGACCTGCTGGCGCGGGTCGGCGCGGTCCATCCGGAGGTGGCCGCCGCGATGGCCGCGGGCGCGCGGGTGCGCCTCGGCGCGGTGTGGGGGGTCGCGACCACGGGGGTGGCCGGCCCCGACGCCCAAGACGGCCACCCGCCCGGCACGGTGCACGTGGCGGCGGCCGGGCCGGAGGGGATCCGGGTCCGCTCGCTGGTCGTCCGCGGGGCGCGGCCCCTCGTCCGGCAGCTGGCGGTCATGCACGCCCTTGAGGTGCTCCGCCGGGCCGTGCTCGGGCTGCCCGAGTCGCCCGCGCTCGGCCGGCCGGGCCCGACCGGCTGAGGGGGTCCATTCGGGGGTCCGGCGAGCCGCTGCCGCGACAGCGTCGGACCCCGGATGTAGGTTGGAGGCAGTCCGACCGACCGGAGAGGGATCTGCGATGGTGCTGCTGAGGCGTGTGCTCGGCGATGAGCTGCGCCGCCAGCGGCTGCGCCAGGGCCGCACGCTGCGCGAGGTGTCGTCCAGCGCCCGCGTCTCCTTGGGGTACCTGTCAGAGGTCGAGCGCGGGCAGAAGGAGGCCAGCAGCGAGTTGCTGGCCTCGATCTGCGGGGCCCTCGAGGTCCCGCTCTCCGAGGTGCTGCGCAGCGTCGGCGACGAGTTCGCCACCGCCGAGTCCGGCGCGGCCCCGGCTGGCACCGCACCGCTGCGCCCGGCCCGGCCGAACGTCGTCGCGGCTGCCTGACACCCGGTCGATGACCGCGGCCGCGCGCCCCTCGGGGCCCCGCAGCCGTGCCGGCAATGCCATGGACCGGGCCCGGGAGGGCCTGCTGCGCGGCGCGGTCGACAGCGTGGCCGCACGCGGGGTCCGCGAGACCACCATGGCCGCGATCGCCGACACAGGCGGGGTGGCCCGCGCGACGCTCTACAACCACTTCCGAACCAAGGACGACGTGCTGGCGGCCGCCGCCGAGCACGAGGCGCTGCGCATGGTGGCCGAGGCGGCCGCCCGGCCCGACCTCGAGTCGGCGCTGGCGGAGGGCTTCTCGGCGGTGGGCAGGCATCCGGCGGTCCGGCGCCTCGCGGCCAGCGAGCCGGCGGCGCTGGCGCCGCTGCTCGGGCAAGGGGGCGGCCCCCGGTGGTCGGCGGTGCGTGCGGCGGTCGCGGGCGGCCTGGACGCCCACGGCGCCCGCAGCGACGCGCCCGCCGTCGACCTCGTGCTGCGGCTGGCGCTCTCGCACGCCCTCGACCCGGTCGGCCCCGAGGTCGACTCAGCGGCGGCCGTGCTTGCCGCGGCCCTGGGCGCGCCGTCCGCGTCGCGGCCCGAACCGGCCTAGCGGCGCAGCCGCAGGCCCCGCGGGGTCGCCCGGAAGCCGCTGGCGGCCAAGGCCTCGGTGAGGGGGCTGCTGAGCGCCGAGGCGCCGTCCACCCGCTCCACCGCGAGGCTGCCCAGGGCGCCCTCGCGCACCGCGTGGGCCAGCGCCTCGGCGGCCGCTGCCAAGGCGGCGGCCTCGCTCGCGAACGACAGCAGCGACTTGCCGCCTCGCTCGACATAGAGCACCAGCCCGCCGTCGACGAGCACCACCACGGCGCCGGCCTTGCGGCCGGGGCGGTGGCCGGCCGCCCGACGGCCACTCGGCGCCTCCGGGCTTCCCGGGGTCGCCGGCCACGGCAGCGCCGCGCCGTACGGGTTGGCGGGGTCGGCGGCGGCCAGCACCAGCCCCGACGGCGCCGCCGGGCTGGCGGGCTGGGCGCGCAGCCGGTCCACGGCGCCGGGGGCCGCGAACTGCGCCGCGCCCAGCCCCTCGACCGCGTACGCGCGGCGGCAGCGGCCGGCCTCTTCGAACGCCGACAGCACGCGGTACGCAGCGGCGAACCCGCCGGGGGACTCCTCGGCGACCACGGAGCCGCGGGTGACCACGCCATACCGATCGAGCAGCTGCTCGGCGCGGGTGTGCGCCCGACGGGTCGCGTCGAGGTCGCGGTCGGGGAGCAGCGACCAGCGCCCGGCCACGAGCGGCCCGCCGGTGCGCGACGGCAGCGCCGATCGGCCCGGGCGGCCGTACCGCGCCCGCGACGGCGACGGCGCGCGGCGCGCCCGCGAGCCGGACAGCAGCGCGCGCAGCGGGGCCAGCGTGTCGTTGGTGACGGCCCCCGCCCAGACCAGATCCCACACGGCGTCGGTCAGCGCCCGGTCGTCGAGCGAGCCGAGGGCATCGGATAGCCCCCGGAAGAACAGCGCCCGCCCGCCCTCAAGGGCCGCGCGGACGGCCCTCTCGTCGAGGTCGGCCGGCAGCGGCGGCAACGTGAGCGGCGCGCTGGCCGCGAGGTGCAGGGAGACCCACCCGTCGCCGCCGGGCAGGGCGCCCCGCCCGCACCAGACCACCTCGCCGGCCGAGGTGAGCTCGTCGAGCTGCGCCGGGGTGTAGCCGGCGACCCTGGCCGGCAGGACCAGGCGCTCGAGGGCGGAGGCCGGAATCGCGACGCCATCGAGCTGCTCGACGGCGCTCAGCACGCCCTCGGCTCCGCGGACCTTGCCGCCGACGCCCTGCCAGGCGGGCAGGAAGCGGGCGAAGGCGCGCTGGGGCACCGGCTCGGCCTCGCGGCGCAGCGCCGCCAGGGAGCGCCGCCGCAGCATGCGGAGCACCTCGGCGTCGCACCACTCGGCGCCCGCACCGCCCGGACGGAACTCGCCGGACACCACGCGGCCCTGCGCAGCGAGCCGGGCGAGCACCGCGGCGGCCACCGCGGCCCCGAGCCCTAGCCGGGCGGCGACCTCCGCCGCGGTGAAGGGGCTGTGGCTTCGGGCGTGGCGCGCGATCAGATCGCCCAGCGGGTCGGCCACCGGCTCGAGGAACGCCTCGGGGATGCCCACCGGTAGCGGGGCCCCGAGCGCATCGCGCAGGCGGCCGGCGTCCTCGACGGCCGCCCAGTGCTCCTCGCCTGCGATGCGCACCCGGATCGCGCGCCGTTCGCGCTCCAACCCCGCCAGCCAGTCCGGGGCCACCCCGCGGGCGGCGGCCTCGGCCGAGGTGAGGGGCCCCAGCAGGCGCAGCAGGTCGGCGGCGCCCTCCGCGTCACGAGCGTGGCGCTCGGGCAGCAGCCGCTGCAGCTCGGCCTCGGCGCGAGCCAGCACCTCGGCGTCCAGCAGCTCCCGCAGCTCGGCGCGGCCGAGCAGCTCGGCAAGCAGCGTGGAGTCCAGCGTGAGCGCCTGGGCCCGCCGCTCGGCCAGCGGCGCATCGCCCTCGTACAGGAAGGTGGCGATGTAGCCGAACAGCAGCGACCTCGCGAACGGCGAGGGGGCGGTCGTCTCGACCTCGACGATGCGCACCTGCCGGGACTGCAGGCGCCGGGACAGCTCGACGAGGGCCGGCACGTCGTAGACGTCCTGCAGGACCTCGCGCATGGTCTCGAGCACCAGCGGGAACGTGGGGTGCCGGGCGGCCACCGAGAGCAGCTGGGCCGACCGCTGGCGCTGCTGCCACAGGGGGGTGCGGCGCTTCGGGTCGCGGCGGGGGAGCAGCAGCGCGCGGGCGGAGCACTCGCGGAACCGGGCGGCGAACAGCGCCGACCCGCCGGCCTCGTCGGCGACGAGCCGCTCGACATCGTCGGGGTCGAGGGCGACCAGGCCGGCGACCGGTGAGTCGCTGTCGTCGGTGTCGGGCAGCCGCAGCACGATGCCGTCGTCGGCGTGGGCCACCTGCACCTCGACGCCGTGGCGCTCGCGCAGCCGGGCGGCGAGCGCCAGCGCCCAGGGGGCGTGGACCTGGGCGCCGTACGGCGAGTGCACGACCACCCGCCAGTCGCCGAGCTCGTCGCGGAACCGCTCGACGACGATGGTGCGGTCGTCTGGCAGCCTCCCGGTCGCCTCGCGCTGCTCGCGCAGGTAGGCCAGCAGGTTGTCGGCGGCCCAGGGGTCCAGCCCCGTCGCGGACACCCGGGCGCGCGCGGCCGGCTCGTCCAGCGCCCCGACCTCGCGGATGAACGCGCCGACCGCGGCCCCGAGCTCCGCGGGGCGGCCAAGCGAGTCGCCGTGCCAGAACGGCAGCCGGCCGGGCGACCCCGGCGCGGGGGAGACAAGCACCCGGTCGTGGGTGATGTCCTCGATCCGCCAGGACGACGAGCCCAGCGTGAAGACATCGCCGATCCGCGACTCGTACACCATCTCCTCGTCCAGCTCGCCCACGCGGGACTGCCGCTCGCCGACCAGGAAGACACCGAAGAGCCCGCGGTCGGGGATCGTGCCGCCGGAGGTCACCGCGAGGCGCTGGGCCCCCGGCCGGGCCCGGAGCACGCCCTCGGCGCGGTCCCAGACCAGCCGCGGCCGCAGCTCGGCGAACTCGTCGCTGGGGTAGCGGCCCGCCAGCAGGTCGAGCACGGCGGCGTACGCCGAGTCGGGCAGCTCGGCGAACGGCGCCGCCCTCCGGGCCAAGGCCAGCAGCTCGTCGACCGGCCAGTCGTCGACGGCCACCATCGCGACGATCTGCTGGGCCAGCACGTCGAGCGGGTTGCGCGGCACCGAGAGCGCCTCGATGTCGCCGGCGACCATCCGCTCGGCGACGACGGCCGCCTGCACGAGGTCGCCGCGGAACTTCGGGAAGACGACGCCGCGGGACACCGCACCGACCTGATGGCCGGCGCGGCCGACCCGCTGCAGTCCGCTGGCCACCGACGGCGGCGACTCGACCTGGATGACGAGGTCGACGGCGCCCATGTCGATGCCCAGCTCCAGGCTCGAGGTGGCGACCACCGCGGGCAGCCGGCCGGCCTTGAGGTCATCCTCGATGAGGGCCCGCTGCTCGCGGGAGACCGAGCCGTGGTGGGCGCGGGCGAGCACCTGGGGGGCGCCTCCGGATGAGCCGGACTGCGCCATCACCTGGGCCGGGGCACCCGAGACGTCGAGTGGCGAGCCCTCGGCGCGCTCCCAGGCGATCTCATTGAGGCGGGCGCAGAGCCGCTCGGCCAACCGCCGCGAGTTGGCGAACACCAGGGTCGACCGGTGCGCGAGCGACCAGGTCGGCGATCCGCTCCTCGACATGCGGCCACACCGAGGCGTGCCGGGCGCCGGCCTCGCCGCCAGCGGGCTCCGGTAGCGCGGCGAGGTCCTCCACCGGGACGACGACGGCGAGCTCGATCCGCTTGTCCGAAGGCGGCCGGACCACCTCGACCTGGCCAGCCGTGCCGCCGAGGAAGCGCGCGACCTCGTCCACCGGGCGGACCGTCGCCGACAGGCCGATCCGCTGGGCCCGGCGGCCGAGAAGGGCGTCGAGGCGCTCCAAGGTCAGTGCGAGATGGGCTCCCCGCTTGGTGCCGGCAACCGCGTGCACCTCGTCGACGATGACCGTCTCCACGCCGCGCAGGCCCTCGCGGGCGGACGAGGTGAGGATCAGGTAGAGCGACTCGGGGGTCGTGATGAGGACGTCCGGTGGGGTGCGGGCCAGCCGGCGGCGCTCGTCCGCCGGGGTGTCGCCGGTGCGCACGCCGACGGTGATCTGCGGCTCCGCGGCGCCCAGGCGCCGGGCCGCCTGCCCGATCCCGGCGAGCGGCGCGCGCAGGTTGCGCTCGACGTCGACGGCCAGCGCCTTGAGCGGCGAGATGTAGAGGACCCGGCAGCGCAGCGCGCGGTCGTCCGGCGGCGGCGCCGCGGCCAGCCGGTCGAGGGACCACAGGAAGGCCGCCAGCGTCTTGCCGGAGCCGGTGGGCGCGACGACCAGCACATCCCGTCCGGTCGCGATCGCGTCCCAGGCGCCGGCCTGGGCCGGTGTCGCGCCGGCGAAGGCGCCGTCGAACCAGGCGCGCGTCGCGGGGGAGAAGCCGCCTCCGCCGTCCGCCCTGGGGGCCCCGTCGGCCCGCCCCTGACTGCGCCCCTGCATGCGCCCATCCTGTCCCGCCCCACCGACGATGTGCGCCGCTGGGGCTTCAGCCGCCGCTCGATCGGGCCGATCGTCTCGGTATGCGACCTCTCCGCGCGGCCCGCGTGGCCGTCCTGGCTGCCGTGACCGCGCTCGCCCTCTCCGGCTGCATCAAGCTCGACATGGACCTGGCGGTGAGCAGCGACGACACCGTCAACGGCGCCGTCATCTTCGCCATTGACGACTCCTTCGCCGACCTGCCCGGGGTCGACCCCAAGGACCTCTTCGAGGGGACGTCCCCCGTCGACCAGCCCAGTGCGGGCTCGGTCCGCGAGGAGCCGTACGAGGCCGACGGCAAGGTCGGGACCCGGTTGGTCTTCGAGGACGTGCCGATCGAGGAGTTCTCCCAGGGTGAGGGCGAGGACGCGCTGCGCATCACGCGTCAGGGCGAGACGTACGTCGTGACCGGGTCGCTCGACCTCACCGGCGACGAGACGGCGGGCGGAGCCGACGGCACGGACGGCACCGACGGCGAGGCCCCTCCGGTCGACCTCGGGGCCATCACCGACGCGGAGGTGCGCGTCGCGATCACGTTCCCCGGCGCGGTCATCTCCTCCAACGGCGCCGTCGACGGCAACACCGTCGTGTGGGAGCCGGCCTTCGGAGAGGTCGTCGAGATCCAGGCGGTGGCCGAGCGGGGCAGCACGTTCCCGTGGTCGCTGGTCGTGGCGGGCGCGCTGATCGCGGGGCTGCTGCTGGTCGGTGGATTCCTGGCGGTCAGCATGCGCCGGGGCAAGGCGGCCCCGGCCGCGGCTCTGCCCGAGGGTTCGATCGTGCCCGGCGCGGCGATGGAGCCGGCCGGCGAGGTCCCTGCGCCCACCGATGGGGCCCCCGCGCCTGCCGACGAGGTGACCTGGTCCCGACCGGACGCCTGAGCCGTCGGGCGGAGCCCGCGGCGTTCAGGGCCGGGCGCGCGAGGCCAGGAAGGCCCGCACCCGAGCGCGGCCTCCGCGCGCGATGTGCGGGCCGTGGGTGAACGCGACCGTGTCGTAGTCCAAGGCGCCCAGCAGATGGGCCGACCGCTCGTTCAAGCGCGATGTCGTGGCAGTACATCCGCATCCCGATCCGCACCTGCGCGCGCCAGTAGTGGATGACGTCTCCGGTGATGAGCACGCCGGTGGGTTCGTGCAGGTACGAGCTGTGGCCAGGCGTGTGGCCTGGGGTGTGCACCACGCGCAGCCCGCCGGCGATGTCGACCAGGGCGCCGTCCTCCAGGGCCTGGTCGACGGCGACCGCGGGATAGCGGCCCCAGCGGGCCTTGAGCCCCGCCCACCGAAGGCTGGGGTCGATGGGCGGCGAGGCGCCGGCCCGCAGGTGCTCGGCGTCGTCGCGGTGGGCCCAGACGGGAGCGCGGCTGATCTCTCGTACCCGGGCGACATTGCCGGCGTGGTCGGCGTGGGCGTGCGTGACCAGCACGCGGGTGACGTCCTCGACCCCGAGCCCGGCGTGCCGAAGGCCCGCCTCGAGCCGACCCCACGCCCACGGCATGCCGGCGTCGATCAGGGCGACCTGGCCGTCGTCGCCACGCAGGACGAACGCGTTGATGCCGTCGGCGGGGGCGACCGGAACCCGCCAGACCCCGGGGGCCAGCAGGTGTGCCGGCGAGGAGCCCATCGCGCCCCTCCTCCGTCGTCCTCGGCGCCGGCGCGGCGCCCATGCAGGCTAGCGGCGGTGGTCGGCGCCGGGGCGGGATACCGTCGCGCCCGTGCGGTTGACGGAGTTCTGGCGGCGGATGGGCGAGCACCTCGGCCCGGCCTACGCCGAGTCGTACGCCCGCGACCACGTCCTGGCGGGACTCGGCGGCCGCACCGTCTACCAGGCGATCGACGCGGGCGTGGCGACCGTCGAGATCTGGCGGGCGGTCTGGGCCGAGCTCGGGGCTTCCGGCGCGGGAGCGCTGACGTGCCGGGCCGCGCGGCCCTCCAGCGGCGCACCCTCTGGATCCTGTCCGCCGCCCAGGTGCTCGGCGGGCTCGGTGTGGGGGCCAATGTCGCCGCGGGTGGGCTGATCGCCGCCGACGTCTCCGGCAGTCCCGCCGTGGCCGGCATCGCCTCGACCACCGCTGTGCTGGGGGCGGCCGCCGCCGCGATCCCGCTGGCCTCGCTGACCTCGGTACGGGGCCGGCGGTACGGGCTGGCGGCCGGGATGCTCATCGGGGCGCTCGGCGCCGCGCTCGTGGTCTTCGGGGCAGCGGCCGGCTGGCTGCCGGCCGTGCTCATCGGGACCTTCGCCACGGGGGCGGCCACGGCGAGCGGGCTGCAGGCGCGGTACGCCGCGACCGACCTGGCCCTGCCGGCCAAGGCGGCCGGGGCCCTGTCGCTCGTGGTGTGGGCGACGACGATCGGCGCCGTCCTCGGCCCCAACCTGGCCGGTCGGGGAGCCCGCATCGGCGAGGCGCTGGGCATCCTCGACCTCGCGGGCGTCTACGTGATCTCGGGCGCGGCCTTCCTGCTCGCCGCCGGCGTCGTCTGGTTCGCCCTTCGGCCCGACCCCCTGCTGGAGGCCCGCCGCCTGGATCCGGCATCGGCGCCGAGCGCCGACGTCCCCCGGCTGCGCGCCAGGGTTCGGCTGGCCTGGGCGGTCGTCCGCCCGCGCCCGGATGCCGTCCTCGGCCTGGCTGCGGTCGCCCTCGGGCATGCGGCGATGGTGGCGGTCATGGTGATGACCCCCGTGCACATGGCGGGCGCCGACGTGACGGTGACCGTCATCGGCCTGGTGATCAGCGTGCACATCCTGGGCATGTACGCCTGGTCGCCGGTCGTCGGCTGGGCCAGCGACCGGTACGGGCGACGGCCGGTGCTCGTCGTCGGCTCCGGCTTGCTGCTGGCCGCCGCGGCGGTGGCCGGCCTGGCCCACGCCGACCACGCGGTGATGATGGGCGCGGGCCTGCTGCTGCTGGGCCTCGGCTGGTCGTGCACCCTCGTCGCCGGCTCGACGCTGCTGTCGGAGTCGGTTCCGAGCGCGTCGCGTCAAGACGTCCAGGGGCTGTCGGACCTGTCGATGAACACCTGCGCCGCGCTGGGCGGGGCGCTCGCCGGAGGGGTGGTCGCCCTGCTGTCGTACGGGTGGCTCGCGTTCCTGGCCGGGGCGATCGTGCTGCCGCTCGCGGTGGCGGCGCTGCGGCGCGGGGCCCGCGAGGCGACCACCGTCGGCTGAACCCGTCGGCGTGTCGCGCGCGTTCGAACAGGTGTTCGGCTACTGTCCACAGCAGTTCCAGCCGCCCGTCTCTCCACAACCTGGTCCGCCGCTCTCGATCCTGTCGGACCCGGCCCCTAGCGTCGCCGCCATCAGCACCCCCTCGACCTCAAGGACGGACCCCATGGCTCCCTCGACCCCCGACCGCGGCAAGGCGCTCGACGCCGCGCTCGCCCAGATCGAGCGCTCCTTCGGCAAGGGCTCGGTGATGCGCCTCGGCGACGAGGCCCGGGTGCCCATCGAGGTGATCCCCACCGGGTCGATCGCCCTCGACGTGGCCCTCGGCATCGGCGGCCTGCCGCGCGGTCGGGTCGTCGAGATCTACGGCCCGGAGTCCAGCGGCAAGACCACGGTGGCGCTGCACGCGGTGGCCAGCGCCCAGCGGGCCGGCGGCATCGCCGCCTTCATCGACGCCGAGCACGCGCTCGACCCCGACTACGCCCAGAAGCTCGGCGTCGACACCGACGCCCTCCTGGTGTCGCAGCCGGACACCGGCGAGCAGGCGCTGGAGATCGCCGACATGCTGGTGCGCTCGGGCGCCCTGGACATCATCGTCATCGACTCGGTGGCCGCGCTGGTGCCGCGCGCCGAGATCGAGGGCGAGATGGGCGACAGCCACGTCGGCCTGCAGGCCCGGCTGATGTCGCAGGCGCTGCGCAAGATGACCGGCGCGCTGGCCAACACCAACACCACGGCGATCTTCATCAACCAGCTCCGCGAGAAGATCGGGGTGATGTTCGGCAGCCCGGAGACCACGACCGGCGGCCGGGCGCTGAAGTTCTACTCGTCGGTGCGCCTCGACGTGCGGCGGATCGAGACCCTCAAGGACGGCACCGACGCGGTCGGCAACCGCACCCGCGTCAAGGTGGTCAAGAACAAGGTGGCCCCGCCGTTCAAGCAGGCCGAGTTCGACATCCTCTACGGCATCGGGATCAGCCGGGAGGGCGGCCTCATCGACGTGGGGGTCGAGCACGGCATCGTCCGCAAGTCCGGCGCCTGGTACACCTACGAGGGCGACCAGCTCGGGCAGGGCAAGGAGAACGCCCGCGCCTTCCTGCGGGACAACCCCGACCTGGCCGACGAGATCGAGAAGAAGATCAAGGAGAAGCTCGGCGTGGGCGCCACTCTGGACGCCCCGGTCGAGCCCGCTCCCGGCCCCGGTCGACTTCTGAGCCGTGCCCCCCAGCCGCGGCGCGCGCTCCGGGGTCGGTCCTGACGGTCCGACCCCAGGGTCGTTGGCGGACGCATCCGCGGAGGCCGATCCCGAGTCGGTGGCCCGGGCCCTGGTGCTCCGCCGGCTCACGACCTCGGCGGCGACCCGGGCCCAGCTGGCCGCGTTGCTGGCCCGCCGCGGCGTGCCGGATGACGTGGCCGAGCGGGTGCTCAACCGGTTCGGCGAGGTCGACCTCATCGACGACGCGGCGTACGCCCGGGCCTGGGTGGAGTCCCGGCACTCCGGCCGGGGCCTGGCTCGCCGGGCCCTGGCCTACGAGCTGCGTCAGCGTGGGGTGGCCGACGCCGACGCGGCCGACGGCGCTTGAGGCCGTCGACCCCGAACGTGAGCTGGCCGCGGCCCGCGAGCTGGTCCGCCGGCGGCTGCCCGCCACCGAGGGCCTGGACCCGGCGGCCCGCACTCGACGGCTGGCCGGGATGCTCGCCCGCAAGGGCTACTCCGGAGGGCTGGCGATGCGCGTCGTGCGCGAGGCGCTGGCCGCCTCCGACGAGGACTGAGCCGCTCAAGGCCGCGGGAGGCGGCCCCCTGCGCGCCGCTTGCCCGGGGCGCCCGGCCGCCTTAGCCTGGGGCGCAGAGGGATTCCCCCCGCGGAAGCGGGTTCGCATAGCACCGCCTGCACCACCCGATCACCCCACCTTTCGACTGCGCTCCATTGGACCGAGCACCAACGCTCATCGAGGGACCTCCCGTTCAGAGCCCCTCACCTCTCCCGCCGCGTACGGCGGGTGGGACGGCGGGGCCGCCTCCCGGTGACCGCGCCTTGACCGCCTCGGGCGGGGATCCCTCCCATGGTCGGCGCTCGCGCGCCGCCGGCGAAGGGAGCGGCCCGTGAACGCCACCTGGGGATTGCTGCTGGCGGCGCTCGTCGTCATCGCGATCGGGCTGGTGGCCGTCGTGGTGCTGCTGCTTCGCCGGCCGACAGCTGACGCGCCGACCGCTCCGGCGGCCCCGGCGGTCGATCCGACAGCTGCGGCGCAGGCGGCAGCCGGGCGAGTTGCTGAGCGGCGCGCGCCGGGAGGCCGACGAGCTGCACCTGCGCGCCGAGTCCGAGGCCGCCGCGATCCGAGGTGCTGCCGAGGCCGCCCGCGAGCAGGCCCTCGCAGACGGGGCGCGGGTCCGCGAGCAGGCCGCGGCCGAGGCGCAGACGGTCCGCGACGATATCCGCGCGCAACTCGGCGACCTCGAGCGGCGGATCCAGCGGGTCGCCGAGCGAGAGGAGCGGGTGGACGCGGAGTCGGCCCGGCAGGACGCGCGCGATCGCGAGCTGGATCGGGTGGAGGCCGAGCTCGCCAACCGCCGCGAGCAGCTGGCCGGGCTCGAGGCCGAGCGGGTCCACGTGCTGGAGCGGACGGCCTCGCTGACCGCCGAGCAGGCCAAGGCCGAGCTGGTCCGGACCGTCGAGCAGCAGGCCAAGCGGGAGGCGGCCCTCGTCGTCCGCGACATCGAGCAGCGAGGCCCGCGACGAGGGCGACAGCGGGCCCGCAAGATCATCACGCTGGCCGATCCAGCGGGTGGCCAGCGAGCAGACCGCCGAGTCCGTCGTGTCGGTCCTGCACCTGCCCGGTGACGAGATGAAGGGCCGGATCATCGGCCGCGAGGGCCGCAACATCCGCGCCTTCGAGTCCGTCACCGGGGTCAACCTGATCATCGACGACACCCCCGAGGCGGTGCTGCTGTCGTGCTTCGACCCGGTGCGCCGCGAGGTCGGCCGGCTCACCCTGGAGGAGCTCGTCCTCGACGGCCGGATCCACCCGCCGCGGATCGAGGAGATCCACGAGCGCAGCAAGGCCGAGGTCGAGCAGCTCTGCATCCGGGCCGGCGAGGACGCCCTGGTCGAGCTCGGCATCACCGACATGCACCCCGAGCTGATCGCCCTGCTCGGGCCGGCTGCGCTACCGCACGTCGTACGGGCAGAACGTGCTCAAGCACCTCGTCGAGACGCGCCCACATCGCCGGGATGATGGCAGCCGAGCTGCGGCTGCCGATGCCGCTGCTCAAGCGGTGCGCGTTCCTGCACGACATCGGCAAGGCGCTCACCCACGAGGTCGAGGGCAGCCACGCCCTCATCGGCGCCGAGATCGCCCGCAAGTACGGCGAGCACGAGGACGTCGTCCACGCGATCGAGGCGCACCACAACGAGGTCGAGGTGCGCACCATCGAGGCGGTGCTCACCCAGGCCGCCGACGCGATCTCCGGCGGCCGGCCGGGCGCGCGCCGGGAGTCGCTGGAGGCCTACGTCAAGCGGCTGGAGACGCTCGAGGAGATCGCCACGGCGCACGCCGGGCGTCGAGAAGGTCTTCGCGATGCAGGCCGGCCGCGAGATCCGGGTGATGGTGCTGCCCGACGACGTCGACGACATCGGCGCGCAGGTGCTCGCCCGCGACATCGCCAAGCAGGTCGAGGACGAGCTGACCTACCCGGGTCAGATCCGCGTCACCGTCGTCCGCGAGTCGAGGGCGACGGAGTACGCGCGCTGATGGGCGCTCGCACCTACGAGGTCCGCACCTACGGGTGCCAGATGAACGTCCACGACTCCGAGCGGCTGTCCGGCCTGCTGGAGGAGGCCGGCTACGCGCGCGCCGGCCGAGGGCGAGGACGCCGATGTGGTCGTCTTCAACACCTGCGCCGTGCGCGAGAACGCCGACAACCGGCTGTACGGCAACCTCGGTCACCTGCCCCGGTCAAGGCACGCCCGGCCCGGCATGCAGATCGCGGTCGGCGGCTGCCTGGCGCAGAAGGACCGCGGCGAGATCGCGCGCCGGGCGCCGTGGGTCGACGTCGTCTTCGGCACCCACAACATCGGGTCGCTGCCGGTCCTGCTGGAGCGGGCCCGCCACAACGGCGAGGCGCAGGTCGAGATCCTCGAGTCGCTCGAGGTCTTCCCGTCCACGCTGCCGACGCGGCGCGAGTCCGCGTACGCGGCCTGGGTGTCGATCTCGCGTCGGCTGCAACAACACCTGCACGTTCTGCATCGTGCCCAGCCTGCGCGGCACCGAGAAGGACCGCCGGCCCGGCGACGTGCTGGCCGAGATCGAGGCGCTGGTCGCCGAGGGCGTCCTCGAGGTGACGCTGCTCGGGCAGAACGTCAACTCCTACGGCGCGGAGTTCGGCGACCGCGAGGCGTTCGCCAAGCTGCTGCGCGCCTGCGGCGAGATCGACGGGCTGGAGCGGGTCCGCTTCACCAGCCCGCACCCGCGCGACTTCACCGACGACGTGATCGCCGCGATGGCCGAGACGCCGAACGTCATGCCGCAGCTGCACATGCCGCTGCAGTCCGGCTCCGACCGGGTGCTGCGCGCGATGCGGCGGTCCTACCGCGCGGAGCGCTACCTGGGCATCCTCGACAGGGTGCGCGCCGCGATGCCCGACGCGGCGATCACCACCGACATCATCGTCGGCTTCCCCGGCGAGACCGAGGACGACTTCGCTGACACGCTGCGAGTGGTCGGGCAGGCGCGCTTCGCCGGGGCGTTCACCTTCCAGTACTCCAAGCGGCCCGGCACGCCGGCCGCCGACATGGACGACCAGGTGCCCGCGGAGGTCGTCGCCGAGCGGTACGACGCGGCTGGTCGCCCTGCAGGACGAGATCGCGCTGGCAGGAGAACCGCGCGCTGGTCGGGCGGGTCGTCGAGGTGCTCGTGTCCGAGGGGGAGGGGCGCAAGGACGGCGCCACGCACCGGATGTCCGGCCGGGCCCGCGACAACCGGCTCGTCCACTTCGCGCCCGGCTGCCCTCGCACCACGGCCAGGCGACGTCGTCACGACCGAGGTCACCTACGGCGCGCCGCACCACCTCGTCGCCGACGGAGAGCCGCTGGCGCTGCGCCGCGACCCGGGCCGGTGACGCCTGGCAAGCCCGACAGGACGCGGCCAGGACGGCGCCGTCGGCCAGCGGGGCCTTCCTCGGCCTGCCTGGCGGTCCGCTCCCCGCGCTGGCTGACGGCCCAGGGCGTCCCCGCCGTGAACGAGCGCGTCGGCTTGAGCTGCTCGGGGGCCGCCTGCAGCACCTCGCCAACCTGGTCGGTCACGGCTGAGCCTTTTCGGTCGACGAGTAGACGGCGCACGCCGGTGATCCCTCGACCAGGTCGGACGCCGAGGCGACCACCGCGTCGATCTGGTCGCCGATGACCGCCGGTGACCATGTCGACGAGGCCGGTGGCCGCTTCCTTGAGCTGGTTGATGATCTCGATCACGTGGGATCCTCTCGGCTGGGGACGTCTCCTGGGTCTTTTCGACGGTAATGGAGGATGGGGGACGTGGCCACACGAAGGTCCGGGTGGGCCGACGGAGCCCGGCGGTGGTCGCCGTCGTCGGGCCGACGGCCTCCGGCAAGTCGGACCTGGCCGTGCGAATCGGCGTCGGCCCTCGGCGGCGAGGTGGTCAACGCCGACTCGATGCAGCTCTACCGCGGCATGGACATCGGCACCGCCAAGCTGCCCCCGTCCGAGCGGCGCGGGGTCCCGCACCACCTGATCGACGTCTGGGACGTCAGCACCGCGGCCAGCGTCGCGGAGTACCAGCGGCTGGCCCGGGCGCGTGGTCGACGCGCTGCGGTCCGCGGGCGGGCGCCGGTGCTGGTCGGCGGGTCCGGGCTGTACGTGCGGGCCGTGCTCGACGACCTGCGAGTTCCCGGGCACCGACCCGGTCGTCCGCGCCCGGTTGGAGGCGGAGTGGGCCGAGCAGGGCCCGGCGGTGATGCACGGCCGGCTGGCCGCGGTCGATCCGGTCGCCGCGGCCGCGATCCTGCCGGGCAACGGCCGCCGGGTCGTTCGCGCGCTTGAGGTGGTCGAGCTGACCGGCCGGCCGTTCACCGCGACGCTGCCCGGCCCGGACCCGGTCTACCGCCCCGAGGCGCGGATCGGCCTGGCCGTGCCGAGGGACGTGCTGGATCGACGGATCGCGGAGCGCGTCGACCGGATGTGGGAGGCGGGCTGGTCGACGAGGTGCGTCGCCTGGCCGACCAGGCGGGCCTGCGCGACGGGGTCA
Source organism: uncultured Actinomycetota bacterium (assembly GCA_963818455.1). Lineage (GTDB taxonomy): Bacteria > Actinomycetota > Actinomycetes > CAVWCF01 > CAVWCF01 > CAWFSE01. The sequence continues at coordinate 58,332 of CAWFSE010000005.1, read as the reverse complement.
CGGCGTCGCGGGCGCTGGGCTACCAGCAGGTGCTGGCGTTCCTCGACGGCATGGTCTCCGAGGCCGAGGCCAAGGCCCAGACGGTGCAGGCGACGAGGGCGTTCGCCCGCCGCCAAGACAAGTGGTTCCGCCGCGACCCGAGGGTGGTGTGGCTCCCGTACGACGCCGCCGACCTGCTCGACCGCGCGCTGGAGGTCATCGCCCAGGCGGCCTAGCGTCCGCGCAGGGTCGCGAACAGGTCGCCGCAATCGCCGGGCGGGCGGCCCGGCTCGACGTACCACTCGGTGCGGAAGACCCGCCGATAGAGCGGGCCGGGCATCCGCAGGAACGCCGCCAGGGTGCGGTCGCCGGAGTCGGCCGTGGACTGGGAGGCGTGGGCGGCCATCGAGGCGCGCTTGGCGGCCAGCTGGTGGCGGACGTCGATGCGGTGGGTGATGGCCCCGGCGGCGCTGAACGCGCGCTCGAACGAGGTCGGGTCGAACTCGGGGGGGAATCGGTAGACCCGGGAGGCCAGCCGGATGGCCCTGAGCAGCCGGTCGCGGGGGACGGTGGCCTCGAGCACCAGCGGCGTGCCGGCCAGGGCGGCTGCGGCGGAGCCGGCCCGGTGCACCTGCACGTGGTCGGGATGGCCGTACCCGCCGGCCGGGTCGTACACCGAGACCGCGTCGGCGCGCTCCTCGTCGAGGACGGCGGCGATCCGCGCGGCCGCCTCGTCGACTGCGACCTGGGCGAAGGCCGCGACGCCGGCGGGGAGCCCGGCGCCCAGCCCATCCAGGCCCGAGTCGCCGAAGCCGAGGTGCACGACGCGCGCGACGCCGAGCCGTCGGGCCGACTCCTCGAGCTCGCGCAGCCGGACCTCGGCGAGGCGTGCGGCCCTCGGCCACGGCGGCCGTGGCGGCCAGGCCGGCCCCTCCGTCGGTGGCCACCACGAGCACCACGCGGTGCCCCTCGGCGGCCGCCTTGGCCATCGAGCCGGCGGTGAGCAGCGCCTCGTCGTCCGGGTGGGCGTGGACCACCACCCAGGTGAACCGCTCAAGGGCCTCCGGCACGCCGACATCCTGGCGCATGCCGCCACCGCCGTACGGTGGGGCTCCGACCGGAAGCGACGAGGGAAGGGCGGCTGGCGTGCGGATCCTGCACGTGACGGACTGCTATCCGCCGCGCCTCGGGGGGATCGAGACCCAGGTGCACGGCCAGGCCACCCGGCAGCGGGCGGCGGGGCACCACGTCGAGGTCGTCACCGCGACGCCCGGACACGGCGACGTGCGGTCCGGGCTCGACTCCGTGGACGGCGTGCCGGTCCACCGGCTCGCGATCCGGCTGCCGGCCGAGCTGCCGGTCAACCCGCTCGCCCCGCCCGAGCTGCGCCGGCTCCTCGACGCCGGCCGCTTCGACGTGGCCCATGTGCACCTGGGGGTCGTCTCGCCGTTCGCGGTCGACGGCATGCGGGTGCTGGCCAAGGCGGGCCACCCCACGGCGGTCACCGTGCACTGCGTGTGGGGCTACCTCGAGGCGGCCTTCGACGTCCTCGACCACGTGACCGGGTGGAGCCGGCGGCGGCTCGCGTGGACCGCGGTGAGCGACTTCGCCGCCGAGCCGGTGCGCCGGGTGATGGGCGAGGACGTCGGCGTCATCCCCAACGGCATCGACCCGCAGGAGTGGCGCGTCGAGCCGCGGCCGCGCCCCTCGGACGGTCCCGTGCGCGTGGTGTCGGCCCTGCGGCTGGCCCGCCGCAAGCGCCCGCTCGCCATGCTGGAGGTGCTCGAGGCCGCCGCCGCGCAGCTGCCCGAGGGCGTCCGGCTGCAGGCCGACCTGTACGGCGAGGGGCCGCGGCGCGGATCGCTGGAGCGGCATCTGCGCCGACGCCGGCTCGACTGGATCGCGCTGCCGGGGCGGCGCACGCCGGCCGAGCTGCGCGAGGCGTACGCCTCGGCGGACCTGTTCTTGTCGACGGCGCGGCTGGAGGCCTTCGGGATCGCCGCGCTGGAGGCGCGCACCGCGGGGCTCCCGGTCGTGGCGCGCTCGGACAGCGGTGTCCGCGAGTTCGTCACCGACGGCGTGGAGGGTCTGCTGGCCGACAGCGACGCCGGGCTGGCCGCGGCGGTCGCGCGGCTGGCCGCGGACTCCGCCGAGCGCCACCGGCTGGCCGAGCACAACCGCACCGTCGACCCGGAGTCCACCTGGGAGGGGGTGCTCGCCCGCACCGAGGTGGAGTACGCCCGTGCGATCGCGCTCGTCGGGGCCGGCGGCCCGGCCGCCTAGCATGGGCGGCATGGTCTGGCGGTTCCCAAGGGGCACGGCACCGAGAACGACTTCGTGCTGCTGCCCGACCCCGACGGCGCCCTCGACCTCACGGCGACGCGGGTGGCGGCCCTGTGCGACCGGCGGGCGGGCATCGGCGGCGACGGGGTGCTCCGCGTGGTCCGCGCGGCCGCCGACCCCGACTCCGCGGCGATGGCGGCCGACGCCGAGTGGTTCATGGACTACCGCAACGCCGACGGCTCGGTGTCGGAGATGTGCGGCAACGGCGCCCGCGTCTTCGGGCGCTACCTGGTGGCCGCCGGGCTGGCCGCACCGGGCCCGATCCCGGTCGCCACCCGCGGCGGCGTCCGCCTCGTCACCGTCCCCGTCGACGGCGACATCTCGGTCGAGATGGGCCGGCCGACGTTCGCGACGCTGCGGGCGATGCCCGTGGTCGCCGTCCGCGACGCCGGCGGCGAGCGCAGTTGGCCGGCCACGTCGGTGTCGATCCCCAACCCGCACGCCGTCGCGTTCGTCGACGACCTCGCCGATGCCGGTCCGCTGCGCGAGCCCCCGCAGATCGCCCCGCCCGCGATGTTCCCCGACGGCGCCAATGTCGAGTTCGTCGTGGTGCGCGCGCCGGGCCACCTGGCGATGCGCGTGCACGAGCGGGGCGTCGGCGAGACGCGCTCGTGCGGCACGGGCGCCTGCGCGGCGGCGATCGCGGCGCGCCGGCGGGAGGGCGACGGCTCGCCGCGGCTCTGGCGGGTGGACGTCCCCGGCGGCACGGTGCACGTGGAGGAGCGCGCCGACGGGGAGGTCGTGCTCAGCGGGCCCGCGGTGCTGGTGGCCGAGGGCGTGCTCGACGAGGCCTGGCTCGCCCACCACCCGTGAGAAACGCGGTGGGCCTTTGCCGCCGTGGTCTGAGACGCTGGTGGCGATGACCGATCCACTCCGCCAGCCCGCCCCCGAGGACTCCTACCCCGGCGACGACCACGACTTCGCGTCCGACGACGCCCTCGAAGCCGACCCCGGGTACGACGGCGAGCAGGCCGATCTCGCCGACCGCCAGGCCCTGCGCCGGGTGGCCGGCCTGTCGACCGAGCTGCAGGACGTCACCGAGGTCGAGTACCGGCAGCTGCGGCTGGAGCGCGTCGTGCTCGTCGGCGTCTGGACCGAGGGCACCGCGCAGGACGCGGAGAACTCGCTGCGCGAGCTGGCGGCCCTCGCCGAGACGGCCGGCTCCCAGGTCCTCGACGGTCTGATCCAGCGCCGCCACAAGCCGGACGCGGCGACCTACATCGGCTCGGGCAAGGCCCGCGAGCTGCGCGACGTGGTGGTGGCGACCGGCGCGGACACCGTGATCGCCGACGGCGAGCTGACGCCCGGCCAGCTGATCCAGCTGGAGGACGTCGTCAAGGTCAAGGTGGTCGACCGCACCGCGCTGATCCTCGACATCTTCGCCCAGCACGCCCGCAGCCGGGAGGGCAAGGCCCAGGTCTCGCTCGCGCAGATGACGTACCTGCTGCCGCGGCTGCGCGGCTGGGGGCAGTCGATGTCCCGCCAGGCGGGCGGCCGGGTCGCGGGCGGCGCGGGCATCGGCTCCCGTGGCCCCGGCGAGACGAAGATCGAGACCGACCGGCGCCGGATCCGGCACGCGATGGCCAAGCTGCGCCGTGAGATCGCCGAGATGGGCCGAGCCCGCGAGACCCAGCGCCAGGAGCGGCGGCGGCACGCGGTGCCGGCGGTCGCGATCGCCGGCTACACCAACGCCGGCAAGTCGTCGCTGCTCAACCGGCTGACCGGCGCCGGCGTGCTGGTCGAGGACGCGCTCTTCGCGACGCTGGACCCCACGGTGCGCAAGGCGCGCACCCCGGACGGGCGGGCCTTCACGCTTGTCCGACACGGTCGGCTTCGTCCGCCACCTCCCGCACCAGCTGGTCGAGGCGTTCCGCTCGACCCTGGAGGAGGTCTCCGGCTCCGACCTCATCCTGCACGTCGTCGACGCCAGCGACCCCGATCCGGAGGGCCAGCTGCGCGCGGTGCGGTCGGTGCTCGCCGAGATCGGCGCCGGCGCGGTGCCCGAGATCGTCGTGCTGAACAAGGCCGACCTCGCCGACCCCGAGGTGATCGCCCGGCTGCGAGCCCGCGAGCCCCATTCGGTGGTGGTGTCGGCGCGCACCGGCGAGGGGATGGACGCGCTGCTGGCGGCGATCGAGGCCGACCTGCCGCGGCTCGAGGCCGAGGTGCACGTGCTGGTCCCGTACGACCGCGGCGACCTGGTGGCCCGGGCCCACGCGGCCGGCGAGGTGCTCGCCGAGGAGCACCTCGACACCGGCACGCTGCTGCGCGCGCGCGTCGGCCCGGCGCTGGCCGACGCGCTGTCGCCGTACGCCGTCGCGCCCTGATCCGGGGCTCATCGGCCCTGCGGGGTCGGCCGCGCTAGGCCGAGCGGGTGAATCGCGCCCCCGGGCGCACGCGATCGGCTCCACCGGGGGAGCGGGCGTCCCGAAGCACCAGGCATGGGCCCCCTGGTGGCGTACGCGATCGGCGCCGTGGGCGCCGCCGCCGCGCTCGCCTGCCTGCTGAGGGCCAGGCGCGAGTCGGGCGGCGTGCGCGGCGTCTGGGTGATGCTCGCGACGGCCGCCGGGCTCGACGGGGCGTACGTCGCGGCCTCGGCGCACGGCCCGCCGCACCGGGTGGGTGGCGATGCCGCTGCTCCATGTCCTCGCCGCGGCGTTCGCGGTGGTCGCGCTCTTCCGGCTGTCCGATCCCGCCGAGGGGGTCCCCGATCCGCTGCCCGTCCGGGCGGCTCGGGCGGCGCGGGCGGCTGGCCATCGAGGGCGGGGCCGCAGGGCTCGCGTTGGCCCTGATCGCGTGGCAGCTCATCCTGCCTTCGCTGGCCGCCGAGGACGGCATCGGGCAGGCCTTCGCGGTCCTGGTGATCCCGATGGCCGACGTCGTCGTGGCGTGCGCCGCCGTGCTGGCGCTGGCCAGGGCCCGGCAGGTCACGGTCACCCCGTTCCGGACGCTCAGGGGGGTGGCCGCCGGATTGGGCCTGCACGCCGCCGGGTCGGGCCTGCTCGGGCTCGGCATCGCGACCAGCTCGCCGGTTGTGCTGCCGTTGGCGCTCCTCCTCATCGTCGGCGGCGATCTCGCGCTGATGGCGGGGGCGCTGCGCCCGGTGGGGGAGCGTGACACCGAACGCGAGCACCGCGGGCGCGAGCGGGCGGCCGTGCTGGCCCCCGTGGCGCCCCTGGTGCTCGCCGGGGTGCTGTGGGTCGGCGTGGAGTTGGGCGGGATGCCGCTCACGCCGGTCGCCACGGCCCTGGGCATCTGCATGATCCTGGTCCTGCTCGCCGGGGCGGTGATCGCCCGGCTGGACAACATGCAGATCGCGCGGCAGCTTGAGGAGCGGGTCAGCGAGCGCACCTTCGACCTGGGGACCCGCGAGAAGTGGTTCCGGTCGCTGGTGCAGAACTCCTCCGACATCGTGACGGTCGTCGACGCCCAGGGCGTGATCCGGTACCAGACGCCGTCGATCGCGCGGATCCTCGGCCATGACCCCGAGGCCCTCATCGGTCGCCGGTTCGCGACCCTGCTGAAGCCGGGCGACGCCCATGTCCTCGACCAGGTGATGGCCGCCGCCGCCAAGAACCCCGAAGGGGCGCATGCCGTCGAGCTGCTGGTCTGGGCCGCCGACGGACGGTGGCGCGCCTCGGAGGTCCAGGTGACCTCGCTGCTCGCCGACCCCGACATCCGCGGGGTCATCCTGACGATCCGCGACGTGAGCGAGCGGCGCCGGATGGAGGAGCAGCTCACCCGCCAGGCGTACACCGACGGCCTCACCGGCCTGGCCAACCGGGCCTTCTTCACCACCCGCGTGGAGCAGGTCCTGGCGGGAGCGCCGAGGGGCACGGTCGGGGTGCTGTTCCTCGACCTGGACGGGTTCAAGGCCGTGAACGACGCCCAGGGCCACGCGGTGGGCGATGAGCTGCTGGGTCTCGTCGCCCAGCGCCTTCGCGGGCTGCGTCCGCCCGGACGACCTGATCGCCCGGCTCGGAGGGGACGAGTTCGCGATCCTGGTCAACGGACTGGAGGTCGAGCGGGCCGCGCTCTGGGTGGCCCAGCGCGCGCAGCGGGTCCTGGCCAGCGACTTCCGGATCGGCGGCCGCGCGACATCGCTGGGCGCATCGACGGGGATCGCCATCAACGACGCGGGCGGAGAGACGGCCGACCAGCTGCTGCGCAACGCCGACCTGGCGATGTACCGCGCCAAGGCGATGGCGCGGTCGTCGTTCGTGCGCTTCGAGGCGCAGATGCACGACGCCCTCATGCACCGGGTGGAGGCCGAGAAGGACCTCAGGCGGGCCGCGGCGGCGGGGGACCTCCGCCTGCACTACCAACCGCTCGTGGACCTCAGGTCGGGGCGGGTCACCGGGGCCGAGGCGCTGATGCGCTGGCAGCACCCCACCCGTGGGCTGCTGCCGCCGGACGACTTCATCGCCCTCGCCGAGGAGACCGGGCTGATCCACGAGCTCGGGGCGTGGGCGCTGGCCGAGAGCGCCCGCCAGGGGGCCGCCTGGCAGGACCACGCCCCGCCCGGAGGGTTGTTCCGGATGTCGGTGAACGTCTCGGCGAGCCAGCTCACCTCGGGGCTGCCGCGGATGGTGCGGGACACCCTCGCGGCGGTCCGGCTGCCGGCGGCGGCGCTCACGCTGGAGATGACGGAGTCCGTGCTGCTTGAGCGCACCGACGAGGTCACCACGCTGTTTCGCCGGCTCAAGCAGGTGGGCGTGCGGCTGGCGCTGGACGACTTCGGCACCGGGTACTCCTCGCTGTCGTACCTGGCGCGCTTCCCGGTGGACGTGTTGAAGATCGACCGGGCGTTCATCGTGGCCATGGGCAGCACCTCCGACCACGCCGAGCTGGCCCGCACCATCGTGCAGCTGGGCCGCACCCTGAAGCTGGTGACGGTGGCCGAAGGCGTGGAGACCGAGGAGCAGCGAGACCAGCTGGCGGCGATGGGCTGCGACCTGGGGCAGGGGTTCCTCTTCTCGCGGCCGCTCCCCGCCGACGAGCTGGACGCCGTGCTCCGCGGCGGCGCCCTGCTGCCAGCCCCCTGACCTGGGGACGGCGGGGACGGCCGGGCCGGCCCGATCGGGGAGACTGGCCCCATGACCGGGGGCGCAGCGGATGCAGCACCGGACGCGCGGACGGGCGAAGGGCAGCAGGGCGCCGAGGCTCGATCGACCCCCGACGTGCGCGAGGCGCTCGCCGCCGCGGTCGCGGCGGTGGGCGGAGATGAGCGGCCCGGCCAGATCGAGATGGCGGTGGCGGTCGGCGACGCCTTCGAGACGGGCGAGCACCTCCTGGTCCAGGCCGGGACCGGCACGGGCAAGTCCCTGGCCTACCTGGTGCCGGCGATCCTGCGGGCGATGGAGACCGGCCGCCCGTGCGTGGTCGCGACCGCCACGATCGCGCTCCAGCGCCAGCTGGTCGAGCGCGACCTGCCGCGCGTGGTCGACGCCCTCGCGCCGCTGGCCGGCCGCCGCCCGACGTTCGCCATCCTCAAGGGCCGCCACAACTACGCCTGCCTGCACCGGCTGAACGAGGGACTGCCGGCGGAGGAGGACGAGCCGGCCGCGCTCTTCGACCCGACCCCCCGCACCGCGCTGGGCCGAGACGTCATCCGCCTGCGCGCCTGGGCCGAGGAGACCGAGACCGGCGACCGGGACGAGCTCGTGCCCGCTCCGCTGGATCGGGCCTGGCGGTCGGTGTCGGTCACCTCGCACGAGTGCGTGGGCGCGGCCAAGTGCGGGTACGCCGACGCCTGCTTCGCCGAGGCCGCGCGGGCCCGCTCCCGCGAGGTGGACGTGGTCGTCACCAACCACGCGATGCTCGCCATCGACGCCTTCGCCGGCATCCCGCTGCTCCCCGAGCACGACGCCGTGGTCGTCGACGAGGCCCATGAGCTGGTCGACCGGGCGACGGACGCGGTCACCGACGAGCTGCACCCAGGCGATGGTCGAGCGCGCGGCCCGCCGGGCCCGCAAGCACGTCGAGCCGCAGGTGCACGAGGACCTCCTGCTGGCGGCGGAGGCGCTGGGCGAGGCCCTCGCCGAGGCCGACGGCGGCCGGATCGCGACCCCGCGCGGCGCGCTGTTCGACGCGCTCGTGGCCGTCCGCGATCTCGGCCACGCCGGGCTGTCGGCGTTCGCCGGCAAGTCCCGCGGCGGGGAGGCCGACGCCGGGGGCGACGCGGAGCGCCAGCAGGCCCGCGCCTTGCTGGAGGAGGTGCACGAGATCGCCGGCCGGATCGTCGCCGCCGGCGAGCACGACGTGCTCTGGGTCCGCACCAGCGAGCGCAGGCCGCCCGTCCTGCACCGCGCCCCGCTCTCGGTGGCCGGGCTGCTGCGCGAGCTGCTGTTCGGCGACCGCGCCGCCGTGCTGACGAGCGCCACGCTGGAGCTGGGCGGCTCCTTCGACGCCGTGGCCCGCTCGCTTGGGCTGCTCGGCGGCGCCGAGGAGGAGTCGGCTCCGGCCTGGCGCGGACTCGATGTCGGCTCGCCGTTCGACTACCCGCGCCAGGGGATCCTGTACGTCGCCCGCGGGCTGCCGCCGCCGGGGCGCAGCGGACCGAGCCCGGAGCTGCTGGACGAGCTGGCGGCGCTCATCGAGGCCGCCGGGGGCCGCACGCTGGGGCTGTTCTCCTCCCAGCGGGCGGCGGTGGCCGCGGCCGAGGCGCTGCGCGAGCGGCTCGACGCTGCCGATCCTGTGCCAGGGCGACGACGCGACCGCCGAGCTGGTGAAGCAGTTCGCGGCCGACGCCGAGACCTGCCTGTTCGGCACCCTGTCGCTCTGGCAGGGCGTCGACGTGCCGGGCGACTCCTGCGCCCTGGTGGCGATCGACCGGATCCCGTTCGCGCCGCCCGACGACCCGCTGCACAAGGCCCGGGTCGATGCGGCGGGGCCGGCCGGCTTCATGGCGGTGAGCGTCGCCGACGCGGCCCTGATGCTGGCCCAGGGCGCCGGGCGGCTGATCCGCTCGCATGAGGACCGCGGGGTGGTGGCGCTGCTCGACTCGCGCGCGGCCACCGCGCGCTACGGGTCGTTTCGTGCTGCGCTCGCTGCCGCCGTTCTGGCGTACCGACGACGGCGAGATCGCCCGGGCGGCGCTGCGCCGGCTGGCGGGGGAGTAGCCGGGCGGATCGGCGCGGTCGGTCAGATCCGGCGCAGCACCGCGATGACCCGGCCGAGGATCGTGGCGTGGTCGCCGTCGATCGGGTCGTACTGCGGGTTGTGCGGCAGCAGCCAGACGTGGCCGTTCTTGCGCTTGTACGTCTTGACCGTGGCCTCGCCGTCGAGCATGGCGGCGACGATCTCGCCGTTGTCGGCGACCGACTGCTGGCGCACCACGACCCAGTCGCCGTCGCAGATCGCCGCGTCGACCATCGAGTCGCCCTGGACCTGCAGCAGGAAGAGGGTGCCCTCGCCGACGAGCTGCGTGGGCAGCGGGAAGACGTCCTCGACGGCCTGCTCGGCCAGGATCGGCCCGCCGGCGGCGATCCGGCCGACGAGCGGGACGTACGACGGCTGCGGGCGCTCGTCGCCGGAGCCGGTGGGGTCGACCCGACTGCCTCGCCCTCGGTCGGGCAGCACCTCGATCGCGCGCGGGCGGTTCGGGTCGCGGCGCAGGTAGCCCTTGCGCTCCAGGGCGCTCAGCTGGTGGGCGACGCTGCTGGGGCTGGTGAGGCCGACGGCCTCGCCGATCTCGCGCATGCTCGGCGGGTAGCCGCTGCGCTCGACGGCGTCGCGGATCACCTCGAGCACCCGGCGCTGGCGGGCGGTGAGCCCGTCGTGGCCGGCCGGGCCGTCGGGCAGCTCGGCGACATTGCCAGTCGGCTGGCCAGTCAGCTTGTCGGTGAGCTGGTCGGCGTTCGGGTCGGACATGGGTCCTCCTGAGATCGGGTGCCGCGGGTCGTGCCGGTCGAACTGTCGGACCCCCCAGGCACTGTCGGTGGTGTCGCCGCAGCGGGCTCGCGCACCGGGTGCGCTGCGACGTGGACGCCACCGGAGGACCTCCGGGATCACGACCACGATATCGGGGGTCGGACAGATGTTTCAAACATCTGTTCGAAGTGTCGTGGACTTTCCGGGTCCTCCGGTGGTAGAAACTCGTACAGACGTTCGATCGAACACCCGTTCGACCTCCCGGATCCGCACGCGGGCCGCGGGCCGATCGCAGGAGGCAGCCATGGCCAGCACCGTTCGCAGCACGCACGCCCAGCGCCGCGACCCGTCGCTGCCGCGCCCGGCGGCCCGATCCGGCTCACCCGGCGCGGTCGGGTCGTGGTCCGGCTGGTGCTGCTCGCCGTGCTGACGCCTGCTGGTGGTGGCGTTCTCGCTGGGCGCGGCTGGCCGGGTCGGCCGCAGGCCGGCGACGGCAGCCGAGACCACGAGCCGTCGTCGTGCAGCCGGGCGACACGCTGTGGGAGATCGCCCGGGCCGCCGACCCCGCGGCCGACCCGCGCGACACCATCGACGCGATCGCCGAGCTCAACGGCCTGGCCGGCCCGATCGTGCCCGGCCAGCAGCTGCTCATCCCCGCCTGAGCGACCGTGGCGGGCTCGCCGAGCCCCCGCGACACGCCGCCGACCGGTCCCGGCGCCGCGCTGACCTGCGGCGACACGCCCGCGGCGCGCGACACGCCGCAAACCTCGAACCGCTGCTTGCCAGCGCCCGGCCCCGGGGCTACGGTTCCCCCACATCTAGTAGTTACACCGCTGTAAGTCATCCACAGGTTGTGGTCCGCGGCGCACAGGTTCTCCCCAGGACATCCCCAGGGTGGTCCACAGCGTCGGTCCACAGGCGAGCGCCCGCGATGTCCGGGACCCGCGAGCCCGAGAGGAGGCGCCCGTGCACTGCCCGTTCTGCCGCCACGCCGACTCCCGCGTCGTCGACTCGCGCACGGCCGACGACGGCACCGCGATCCGTCGCCGCCGCCAGTGCCCGGAGTGCGGCAGCGCCGCTTCACCACCGTCGAGACGGCCACGCCTCACGGTGGTCAAGCGCAGCGGCGTCACCGAGCCGTTCAGCCGCGCCAAGGTCGTCGCCGGCGTCCGCAAGGCCTGCCAGGGCCGCCCGGTGAGCGAGGACGACCTCGCGCTGCTCGCCCAGCGCGTCGAGGAGGCCGTGCGCGCCACCGGCTGCGGCCGAGATCGCCAGCCACGACGTCGGCCTGGCGATCCTCGGCCCGCTGCGCGAGCTCGACGAGATCGCCTACCTGCGGTTCGCCAGCGTCTACCGCGCCTTCGACTCGCCTCGAGGACTTCGAGGCCGAGATCGCGCTGCTGCGCGCCGAGCGCGAGCCCCTGGGGGTCGAGCCCGCCGTCGAGGGGGCCGGCGCCGACCCGCCGTAAGCCCGCAGAGCCCGCACGCAGCCCGCCCGACCCGACACGCCGGAACCCATCACGACCCTGCAACACCCGCCGCCGGAGCGCGGAAGCCGGCGCCCGCGGACGATGTTGAACAAGCGGAGGAGGACCGCACCCATGACCGAGACGGTCGACAGCACCCCGAACGCCGGATCCGGCGCGAAGCCGAGCCAGGCCAAGCGCCCCACGGTGGTGCGCAAGGGCCTGAGCCTGGAGCGCCTCTACACGACCGCGGGCGTGCACCCGTACGACGAGGTCACCTGGGAGCGCCGCGACGTCGTCCAGACCAACTGGAAGACCGGCGAGACCGTCTTCGAGCAGCGCGGCGTCGAGTTCCCCGACTTCTGGTAGCGTCAACGCCTCGACCATCGTCACCACCAAGTACTTCCGCGGCGCGGTCGGCACCGACGTCGCGCGAGTGGAGCCTGCGGCAGCTCATCGACCGGGTCGTGCTGACCTACACCAAGGCCGGCGAGGAGCACGGCTACTTCGCCACCGACGCCGACGCCGAGATCTTCGAGCACGAGCTCACCTGGATGCTGCTGCACCAGGTGTTCAGCTTCAACTCCCCGGTCTGGTTCAACGTCGGCACGCCGTCGCCGCAGCAGGTCAGCGCCTGCTTCATCCTCGTCGTCGACGACACGATGGACTCGATCCTCAACTGGTACCGCGAGGAGGGCCTGATCTTCAAGGGCGGCTCCGGCGCCGGCCTCAACCTCTCCCGCATCCGCTCGTCGCAAGGAGCTGCTGTCCTCCGGCGGCACCGCCAGCGGCCCGGTCTCCTTCATGCGCGGCGCCGACGCCTCGCGCCGGCACCATCAAGTCCGGCGGCGCCACCCGCCGCGCGGCGAAGATGGTCGTGCTCGACGTCGACCACCCCGACATCGAGGAGTTCGTCGAGACCAAGGCGCGCGAGGAGGACAAGATCCGCGTGCTGCGCGACGCCGGCTTCGACATGGACCTCGGCGGCAAGGACATCACCAGCGTCCAGTACCAGAACGCCAACAACTCGGTGCGCGTCACCGACGAGTTCATGCGCGCGGTCGAGGACGGCGGCGACGTTCGGCCTGCGGGCCCGCTCGACCGGCGAGGTCATCGAGACCGTCGACGCCCGGGCGCTGTTCGAGAAGATCGCCCAGGCCGCCTGGGAGTGCGCCGACCCGGGCATCCAGTACGACGACACGATCAACGACTGGCACACCAACCCCGAGACCGGCCGGATCACCGCGTCCAACCCGTGCTCGGAGTACATGAGCCTGGACAACTCCTCCTGCAACCTGGCCTGCCTCAACCTGCTCAAGTTCCTCAAGGACGACGACACCTTCGACGCGGCGACCTTCGCCAAGGCCGTCGAGCTGATCATCACCGCGATGGACATCTCGATCTGCTTCGCCGACTTCCCGACCGAGTCGATCGGCGACACCACCCGCAAGTACCGCCAGCTCGGCATCGGCTACGCCAACCTCGGCGCGCTGCTCATGGCGACCGGCCTGGCGTACGACTCCGACGGCGGCCGCGCGCTGGCCGCGCGCGATCACCTCGCTGATGACCGGCACCGCCTACAAGCGCTCGGCCGAGCTGGCCGGCGTCGTCGGCGCCGTACGAGGGCTACGCCCGCAACGCCGAGGCGCACACAGCGCGTCATGCGCAAGCACGCCGCGGCCAACGACGCGGTGCGCACGCACTCGTCGCTCGACAGCGACGTGCCAGCGCCTGGCGACCAAGGCGTGGGCGGACGGCATCAAGATCGGCGAGAAGAACGGCTGGCGCAACGCGCAGGCCTCGGTGCTCGCGCCCACCGGCACCATCGGCTTCATGATGGACTGCGACACCACCGGCATCGAGCCGGACTTCTCGCTGGTGAAGTTCAAGAAGCTCGTCGGCGGCGGCTCGATGCAGATCGTCAACCAGACGATCCCGCGGGCGCTGCGCAAGCTCGGCTACACCGAGGAGACCGTCGAGGCGATCGTCGAGTACATCGCCGAGCACGGCCACGTCGATCGACGCCCCCGGCCTCAAGCCCGAGCACTACGCGGTCTTCGACTGCGCGATGGGCGAGCGCTCGATCGACGCCCATGGGCCACGTGCGGATGATGGCGGCGGTGCCAGCCGTTCCTCTCCGGCGCGATCTCCAAGACGGTCAACATGCCGGAGACGGCCACGGTCGAGGAGATCGAGGACGATCTACTTCGCAGGGCTGGAAGCTCGGCCTCAAGGCGCTCGCGATCTACCGCGACAACTGCAAGGTCGGCCAGCCGCTCTCGCGACGGCAAGGCGCAAGGCGGCCGACGCGCGCCGCGGCCGACGCGTCGACGTCGTCGAGTACCGCCCGATCCGCAAGCGGCTGCCGAAGAAGCGCCCGAGCGCAGACGGTCTCGTTCACCGTCGGCGGCGCCGAGGGCTACATGACCGCCGGCTCCTACCCCGACGACGGCCTCGGCGAGGTCTTCCTCAAGCTCGGCAAGCAGGGCTCGACCCTGGCCGGCGTGATGGACGCCTTCTCGATCGCGATCTCGATCGCGCTGCAGTACGGCGTGCCGCTCGAGGCCTACGTCTCGAAGTTCGTCAACATGCGCTTCGAGCCGGCCGGCCTGACCGACGACCCCGACATCCGGATGGCGCAGTCGATGATGGACTACATCTTCCGTCGCCTCGCGCTGGACTACCTGCCCTTCGAGCGAGCGGTCGGCGCTGGGCATCTTCACCGCCGAGGAGCGCCGCGCCAGCTCGGAGACCGGGCTCGTACGAGGCCAGCGAGCCGGAGGACTTCGAGACGCTGTCGCAGTCGGCGCCGGTCGCCGAGGGCACCGTGTCGGCGGCCGCGGCCGAGGCGTCGGTGGCCTCGACGCCGCTGCACATCGAGGCGCCCGCGCCCCGGCGGGCGTGCACTCCTCGGCCGAGCTGCTCGAGGCTGCACCGGCAAGGCCGTCCGACGCGCCGCTGTGCATGACCTGCGGGATCAAGATGCGCCCCGCCGGCTCCTGCTACGTCTGCGAGGGCTGCGGCAGCACCAGCGGCTGCAGCTGACCGAAGGCCGTCCTCCGCGTCCCGACGCCTTCGCGGCGACTCAGCGGCCAGGGCCGCTCCAGACCGAGTCTGGAGCGGCCCTGGTCGCCTGCGATCCCGGGCTCATGCGGGGCAGCGAGGCCCGCGGGGCGATGGACGAGTGGCGGACCGATCGTCCGAGCGGGGTCAGCGGGCCTTTCGGGCGGTGTCGGCGCTGGCCAGCGGCTGGTCCAGCAGCCGCCGGTAGGGGACGCTGAACGGCCGACTCGGCCCGTGCAGCACGGTGTGGGCGTCGGTGCTGCCGAACATCTGGGCCAGCCTGGCCACCACCCCGGTCCAGCCGGTCTGGTGCGAGGCCCCGATGCCGGCGCCGTTGTCGCCGTGGAAGTACTCGTAGAACAGGATGTTGTCCCCCCAGGTCGGGTCGTCCTGGAAGAGCTCGCTCCCGCCGAAGACCGGCCGGCGCCCGTCCTCATCGCGCGTGAACGTCGTGACCAGGCGGCGGCTGAGCTCCTCGGCCACCTCGTACAACGTCATCTCGTTGCCGGAGCCGGTCGGGCACTCGATCCGGAAGTCGTCGCCGTAGTACAGGTAGAACTGCAGGAGCGCGCGCACCAGCAGCACGTTGATCGGCACCCACACCGGCCCGCGCCAGTTGGAGTTGCCGCCGAACATCCCCGACCGGGACTCGGCCGGCTCGTAGCCGACGGTGTAGTCCTGCCCGGCGACGTGCACCGTGTACGGGTGCTCCTCGTGCCACTTGGAGACCGAGCGGATCCCATGCGGGCCGAAGAAGCGCTCCTCGTCGAGCATCCGCGCGAGGATGCGGCGCAGCTTGTGCTCGTCCACCAGGGCGAGCAGCCGCCGGCCGTCGACTCCGGGGACGCGCGGGTCTGAGATGGACCCGAGGAGGTCTTCGTTGCGGGCGAGGTAGTCGCCGATCTCCTCGGCGACGTGGGGGAAGCGCTCAAGGGTGCTCTGCGGGACGACCGCCGTCGCGCACAGGGGCAGCAGGCCGACCAGCGAGCGCACCTTGAGCCGCTGCCCGGTGCCGTCGGGCAGCCGCAGGACGTCGTAGAAGAAGCCGTCCTCCTCGTCCCACATCTCGTCCGGGTGCTCGCCCAGGGGATCCATGGCGGCGGCGATCTGGAACCAGTGGTGCACGAACTTGGTGATGAACCCCTCGTACGCCGGATCGTGCTCGGCCAGCGCGACGGCGATCTCGAGCATGTTCTGGCTGTAGAACGCCATCCAGGCCGTGCCGTCAGACTGCTCGAGGCTGCCGCCGCCCGGGATGCCCGCGCTGCGGTCGAAGACCCCGATGTTGTCGAGGCCCAGGAACCCGCCCTGGAAGAGGTTCTTGCCGCTGGGGTCCTTGCGGTTGACCCACCAGGTGAAGTTGACCAGGAGCTTGCCGAAGGTCTCCTGGAGGAAGGCCACGTCGTCGGCGTCGGCGTCGGTCTCGCCTGCGTCGCCGGCCATCTGCCGCTCCAGCCCGGAGACCAGCGCGAGCGCCCACGCGTGCACCGGGGGGTTCACGTCGCCGAAGTTCCACTCGTACGCCGGGATCTGCCCGGTGGGGTGCAGGTACGGGCTGGACAGCATCAGGTCGAGCTGGCTCTTGGCGAAGTCCGGGTCGACCATCGCCAGCGCGACCGTGTGGAAGGCCAGGTCCCAGGCGGCGTACCAGGGGTACTCCCACTTGTCGGGCATCGAGATCACGTCGTCGTTGAGCATGTGGAACCACTGCTGGTTGCGCACGCCGAGGCGGCTCGGCGCGCGCAGCGGGTGCGCGGAGTGCTCCCGAAGCCACAGGTCGAGATCGAAGTAGTAGTGCTGCTTGGACCACAGCATCCCGGCGAGGGCCTGGCGCAGCACCTGGGCCTCGTCCGGTCCGAGCGAGGGCGGCGTGATCGAGGCGTAGAACTCGTCGGCCTCCGCCTCCCGCGCCGACATCACCGCGTCGAAGTCGGCGAAGGGGTCCGTCTTGGACGGGGGGGTGGCGGTCAGCCGGTAGCGCAGGACCGCCTCGCCCCCCGCGGGGACGACCGCCTGCCAGTGCGCGGCGACCTTGGTGCCGGAGGCGCCGTTGACCGCTGCCGCCTCCCCGTCGACGACCCGGCGGTTCACGCCGTCCTTCTGGTACGGCGAGGTGTTCGGCTGCCCGGAGATCCGCTCGGTGTTGGTCTCGTTCTCGCAGAACATCAGCTCGACGGGCTCGGCCACGTGCAGCCAGAGGTCCCCGAGAGCCTCGTGATGGGCGTGGACGGACCGGCCAGCCGCGTCCCCAGCGACGGCCGCCAGCGTCGGCTTCGCCTTGGCGCGCCCCCACGACCACGTGTTGCGGAACCACAGGGTCGGCAGCAGGTGGACCGGCGCGTCCTGCGGACCCCGGTTGCGCACCGTGACCCGCGCCAGCAGGTCCGACGGCCCGGCCTTGGCGTAGTCGACCTCGATGTCGAAGTACCGGCCCCCGTCGAAGACTCCGGTGTCCAGCAGCTCGTACTCGGCGTCGTCGAAGCCGCGCTCGGAGTTCGTGCGCACCAGGTCGTCGTAGGGGAAGGCCGCGTGCGGGTACTTGTACCGCCACCGCATCCACGAGTGGGTCGGGGTGTTGTCGGTGTAGAAGTAGTACTCCTTGACGTCCTCCCCGTGGTTGCCCTCCGAGTTCGTCAGCCCGAAGAGGCGCTCCTTGAGGATCGGGTCATGGCCGTTCCACAGGGCCAGGCTCAGGCACAGCTGGCTCTTGTCGTCGCTGACGCCGGCCATGCCGTCCTCGCCCCAGCGGTAGGCCCGCGATCGGGCCTGGTCGTGGGTGAAGTGGTTCCAGGCGTCGCCGTTGTCGCTGTAGTCCTCGCGGACGGTGCCCCACTGCCGCTCGCTGAGGTAGGGGCCCCACTGCCGCCAGCGCACGCCCTCGCGGGCCTCCCGCAGCCGGGCTTCCTCAGCCGTCAGTTCCATCCGCCTGCTCCACCTTCCTCGAGGTCCCCGACAGCCTAGGTCGCCTCCTGCGGCGGCGCCTCAAGGGAGCCGCCGGGACTCGGCCTCAGGCCCTCGCCGGTGCTGCCGCCCGCACGGACTCGTTCACCGACCGTTCATCTGCTGGATGCCTTGCTGCTAGTTTCCGATATCCCGTGTCGCCGCCGGAGCGCCTGGGGGAGGTGACTGGTGAGTCCGACCGCGGCCTTCCTGCGCGAGCACCTGACCGGCCGCAATGTCATCGCGGGGGTCGTGGTCGGCGCGTACCTGGTGCCGCAGGCCATGGCGTACGGCGAGCTGGCCGGCGTCGGGCCCAGCGTCGGCCTCTCGGTCGCGCTGATCCCGCTGCTCCTCTACCCGATCATCGGGCGCAGCCGGTGGCTGAGCCTCGGCCCGGAGTCGGCGGTGGCGCTGATGGCGGCCGCCACGGTGGCGCCGATCGCCGCGCGCAACGACGTCCCGGCGGCGACCCTGCTGGGTGTGGTCAGCCTGCTCACCGGGCTGATCCTGCTGGCCGCCCGCCTCGCGAAGGTCGGCTTCGTCACCGACCTGCTGTCCAAGCCGGTCCTCATCGGCTACCTCACCGGCGTCGGCGTCGTGATGGCGATCTCCCAGCTCGGCCGGCTGTTCGGCACCGAGATCGACACCGACACCATCCCCGCGCTCATCGAGGACCTGCAGAACGGGGTGTCCGTCAACTCCTACGCCCTGGCCATCGGCCTGGGCACCCTGGCCGTCATTCTGGCGTTCAACCGGTGGCTTCCCCGGTTCCCGGGGACCTTGGTCGCCCTGGCCCTGGGCGTGGTCGCCGGCTACACCCTCCCGGTCGACACCATCGGCGAGATCAGCCTGCAGGCGCCGCAGTTCGGCCTGCCCGCGATCCCCTGGGACGCCTTCGGCGAGCTGCTCGCGGCCTCGGTCGCGATCGCCATCGTGGCCTTCACCGACGTGATCGTGACCGCGCGGGCCTTCTCGGACAACGAGCGGGTCGACCCGAACCGAGAGCTGACCGCGCTGGGCGCCACGGACGTGATCGGGGGGTTCTTCGGCGCGTACCCGATCTCGGCGTCCTCGTCGCGGACGGCGATCGCGCGCATGAACCGCGCGACCAGCCGCTTCTACTCCTGGGTGGTGGCCGTCGTCCTCGTGGTGACGGCGCTGACCCTGGCCTCGGTGCTGTCGTACCTCCCGCAGGCGTCCCTCGCGGGGGTCATCCTGTTCGCGGCCTGGACGCTCATCGACTGGGCCGGGTGGCGTGCCCTGCGCCGCATGCGGTGGGGCGAGGTGCTCGTCGCCGCCGGCTGCGCGGGCGGTGTGGTGATCCTGGGCATCCTGCCCGGGATCGCGGTCGCGGTCGCTTTGTCCATCACCGAGCTGCTGGTCCGGCTGTCCCGCCCGCACGAGGGGATCCTGGGCTTTGTGCCCGGCATGGCGGGCATGCACGATGTCGACGACTACCCCGACGCCGAGCAGATCCCCGGGCTCGTCGTCTACCGGTACGACTCGCCGCTGTTCTTCGCCAACGCCAACGACTTCTTCGGCCAGTGCATGGAGGCGGCCGACACCCCGGGCTGCCGCTGGTTCGTGCTCAACGTGGAGGCCAACGTCGAGGTCGACAGCACCGGCCTGGACGCCCTGATCGAGCTGCACGAAGCCCTCGACGAGCGGGGCATCCGGTTGGCGCTCGCCCGCGTGAAGAACGACCTGATGGGGCCGATGCGGCGCTACGGCGTGATCGACGTGATCGGGACGGAGTACATGTACGCCACGCTGCCGACGGCGGTGGCGGCCTTCCGGGAGTGGGCGGAGCAGAACCCGACCCCGGGCGAGGTGACCGGCGCGCCGGAACGGCTCAAGCCGCACCGGTTCGCGCGCAGCGACAACCCGCGCCGGCCGCAGGCCAAACCGCCCGCGTAGGGCTCGCGGGCGGCGTCAGGAGTCCGCGGTCCGCGCGAACACCGAGGAGTAGACCCCGGCGAGCACCGCCGGTCCGCGGATCTCGGCCGTGAGCCCGGCCTCGGCCAGCTCGTCCAGCTCGATCGGCCGGCCCCGCAAGAAGGCCAGCACGCGCGATCGGGCGATCCGGGGAGCCGAGCCAGGGCGCCGGACGGGCTCGAGGAGCCGCACCTCGCCGCGCGCCACCCGGCGGATCTCCCGCAGGGCGGCGCCGCGGTCGGCCGGGCCGAGCAGGCCGAGGATGCCCGTGGCGACCACGCAATCGAAGGAGCGCGCCGCGAACGGCAGCGCCCTCACATCACCGCGCACGACGCGGCCCTCGCCGGGGCCTGACCCGGCCACGCGCCGGGCCGCGCGCGACACCATGGCCGGGTTCCGGTCCAGTCCCACGTAGCCGATTCCCCGGGCCAGCAGGGGGCCGGCCAGGTGCGCGGGCCCGCAGCCGGCCTCGAGCACGATGCCGCCTGCGAGATCGGCGACCAGGGACTCCTGCGCGGCGTGCCAGCCGACGACGCCGACGCAGCGGTCGTACCCGGGGGCGGCCGCCGACCACCAGCGATCGGCCGCGTTGATGGCGGGCGTCATCGGGCGCCCGTTGCCGTGAGCGGGCGCTCGAAGGCACGCCGCGCGACCGACCAGGCACGGCTGCGGCGGGCGCGCTCGGGCGCCGCCCAGCGCGCTCCCGTGGTGGCGGCGCCAGGGCAGGCGGATCCGTCGGCCCGCTCCGCGGCGTGCTCGGCGAGCATCTCGGCCCACAGCGGCTCGATGAGCTGGTACGTCACGGCCCGCTCGAGGTCGTGGTAGGCGTCGAAGCCATGGGGGGTCAGGCGGAAGCCCTCGGAGGCCCCCTGGAGCAGCCCGCCCAGCTCGAGCGGCGCCAGGCCGGCGTGCACTGTGCGCGCGACCGCCGGTCCGTACGACGCGGAGAGCGCACGGAGGTCGACGCCGCCTGCGTAGGCCTGCCAGAAGGTGTCGTACGCGGCGCCTCCCCACCTGCCGAGTTGCAGCCACCGGGCGACCGGCAGCCGGTCGTGCTCCACCGCGTCGGCGTAGGTGGCGACACCGAAGTGGTTGACGTAGAAGTCCCGCCCGGCAAACGAGGAGCTGCCGGCGCCCATCCCCAGGAAGCGCCGCCGCGTGATCGACGTGTACGGGGCGGAGCCGCAGCGGTTGAACGTCCACACCGAACGCCGCTCGTACCCCAACCGGCGGGCCAGCGCGGACACCTCGGCGAGCACCGCGTGCTCACGCCGGCGGTCGTGGCGCGCGGCGCCGAAGGGGGTGTAGCCGAACCGCATCAACGGGTAGGTCGAGACCTGGTCCACGCGCAGGTCGAAGCAGGCCCGCACGTCGGCCAGGAAAGCGCCGGGGAACTCGCCCTCGTCCTCCCACTCGACATCCACGATCAGGTCCACGTCCACGCAGGCGAACCGGCCCAGCGCGTTCTCGACGGCCGCCCGGCTGGTGGCCCCGTCGTGCGGCCTCCGCAGCCGCCGCAGCACCCCGTCGTGGAACGACTGGGCCCCGATGCTCACCGCCGTGATGCCCATCCGCGCCAACGCGTCCAGCCGATCGGGCGTCCCGTGGTTGGGCAGCACCTCGATGGCCCGCTCCCCGCAGACCGGGATCCGGCGGAGGACCCCGGCCAGCTCATCGGGATAGAGCGTCGGCGTGCCGCCGCCCAGGTAGAGGGAGGTGAACGGCTTCCCCCAGCAGGCCTCGTGCTGGGCGACGTACGCGTCGACCTCTCGGCGGAGGGCGGCGAAGTACCGCCGGGCGAGCGCCTCGTCGGCGCGGACCTTGTTGTACGGGCAGAAGGGGCAGATCCACTCGCAGAACGGCACGTGGACGTAGGCCCCCGCCGGCCCGTCGAACGACCGCACGACGTCGGACGCCCGAAGCAGGCGCGGCGCGAAGCCGGCGCGCGTCACGAGGCGGCTAGGTCCTGGTCACCGGGACCTTGGCCGGGGCGGGGTGCTCGACCGACAGCGGCACCCGAACCTCGAGGATCCCGTCGGTGTAGGTCGCCTTGACTTCGTCCGCAGTCACCTCGACGGGGAGCCGCAGGCTGCGACGGTAGGACCCGTACCGGAACTCCGACCGGTAGCCAGGCTTGCCCTCCTCGCCCTCTTGGGTCTCCTCGCGGCGTTCGGCCGACACGGTGAGCACGCCGCCGTGGATGCTCACGTCGACGTCCTTGTCCGGGTCGACCCCGGGCAGCTCGGCCCGGATCACCCAGGTGTCACCCTCGGCGAACTCCTCGACCCGCATCGCCATGAGGTCCCGCTCAGGGAACTCCAGGGCCATCGCGCCGAACGGCCACCCCGACCAGAACAGGTCGTTCAGGCTCGGCCGGTCCTGCTTCATGAGTGCTGACATGGCGCATCCTCCTCACCTGGGGGCTCTCGCCCGCCTGCCGCAACGGGCTCCGCGCATGCCGGTGGTGGGCCTTCACGTGGCGATGCCGGGGAGCGGGCTCCGGGGCGAAGGCCCCGGCCATGCGCAGATCGTGCCGCGCATCGGGCATCCAGCCGGTGGGCATCCTCACCACCTCCTTGCGCACCTCCATTGTCCCACCTGCCCGATGCGCCGAGACCGGCCAGAAGCCCTAGCCTGGTCGCGAATCGCGACGGGGGGAAGCGCGCGTGCTGGTGTTGGAGGGGAGCGGCGAGCGGATCCTGGTGTTCCTGCCCGGGTTCATGAACGCCGCCGCCTCGTACCGCGCCCTGCTCGAGCCGGCGGCCGCGGCCGGCACGACCGTGATCGTCCCCCAGCTGTACGCGCGCGGGATCGGCGCGCTCGCCGGCCGGGTGCCGGTCTCGGCCGAGGCGTCCGCGGCCGCAGACCTGGTACGGGCGACGGCGGACCAGCACGGCACCACGCAGGTCTTCCTCGCCGGCCACTCGCGGGGTGGACAGGCCGCCTGGCGCGCGGCCGGGCTGCTGGCGGCCGAGGGGCTGCCGGCGGGGCTGGTCCTGTTCGATCCGGTCGACGGGGAGGGGCGGCGGCCCAGCGCACCCGTGGCGACCGCCACGCCGGCTGCCTTCGGCTGCCCCACCCTGGTGATCGGAGCGGGCCTGGGCGGCCGGTGCGCCCCAGAGCCGGTCAACCACCTGGTCTTCGCGGCCGCGACCCCCCACGCTCTCCACGTCGTCGTGAGGGGATTCGGCCACGCCGACCTGCTCGAGGGCCGGGCCCGCTCGCTGGGCCGGCGGCTGTGCGGCGGCGCGAGCGATCCGGACCCCGGCCGGACGGCCTGCTCAGCGCTCCTGACCGCGTTCCTGGTGGGGGATCCCGCCGGCGCTCCCGTCCCGGCGGACCTGCTGGAGTGGCCGGCCCGCTAACTTGGGCTCCCGGTTCGGGTCGAGGCTCAGGGGTGGTCAGCAGGTGGGCGAGGTCGTCGCGGAGGTGCTGCCCCTCGCAATCGGAATCGCGGCCTCGCCGTTTCCGATCATCCCGGTCATCCTGCTGCTCTTCACGGCGCGGCCGCTGGCGGCGAGCGGCGCCTTCCTGGCCGGCTGGGTCCTCGGCATCGCGGCGGCCACCGCGGTCTTCATCGGCCTGGCCAGCGTCGTTGAGGTCTTCGACGAGCCCCCGAGCTGGGCCTCCTGGGCGCGGATCGCCCTCGGCGCCGTGCTGCTCGCCTGGGGGGCTCGGCAGTGGCTGACCCGTCACAACAGCGACGAGGCCCCGGCGTGGATGCGGTCGATCGAGGACTCGACCCCCGCCGAGGCTGCGCGGCTTGGCCTGCTGCTGTCCGCGGCCAACCCCAAGATCGTGCTGCTGGCGGCGGCGGCGGGTCTGGTCATCGGCGCCGCCGACCTGTCGTCGTCCGGCACGGTCGGCGCGGCCGCGGTCTTCACCGTGGTCGCCGCCTCGACCGTCGCCGTGCCGGTGCTGCTGTACGCGGTCTTCGGTGAGCGCGTGCTCGGGCCGCTGGCCTCGATGCGCGACTGGCTGCGAGCCAACAACGCAGCCGTGATGGCCGTGGTGATTCTGGTGATAGGAGCGCTGCTGGTCGCCAGGGGAATCACCGGGCTGTGACCGGGCTGATAGGACTGGACCCATGCCGACCGGTGACCAGCGGGACGTCGCACTGGGCGCGCCTCGCACCATGACCAAGCAGCAGGCACTCGACCTCTCCGAGCGGCATGTCTGCCCCAACCGCGTCCGAACCTTCCGCGCGCTCGGGGTGCCGCTCGTCCTGGGCCGTCGCGAGGGCTACCGCATCTGGGACCTCGACGGCCGCGAGCTGATCGATCTGCACCTCAACGGCGGGGTGTTCAACCTCGGCCACCGCAACCCCGAGCTCGTCGCCGTACTCGTCGACGCCCTGGGATCCCTCGACGTCGGCAACCACCACTTCCCGAGCGTCGAGCGGTCGCTGCTGGCCGAGCAGCTGGTCGGATCGGCGGCCGGGATGCGCTACGCCGTCTTCGCCAGCGGCGGCGGCGAGGCGGTCGACCTCGCGCTCAAGACCGCGCGCCGCGCCACCGGCCGTCGGCGTGTGGTGTCGGTGACGGGGGCGTACCACGGCCACACCGGACTGGCGCTGCCCGCCGGCGACGAGCGCGCGGCGGCGGCGTTCCTGGCCGAGGGCCGTTCCGGCGAGTTCACCCACGTACCCGTGAACGACCTCGAGGCGGTTGAGCGCGAGCTCGCCGCCGGGGGCGTCGCCGCGGTCGTCCTCGAGACGATCCCGGCCACCTTGGGCTTCCCGGCGCCGTCGCCGGGCTACCTCTCAGGCGTGCGCTCCCTGTGCGACCGGGACGGGGCGCTGTACGTCGCCGACGAAGTGCAGACCGGGCTGGGTCGGACCGGCGCGATGTGGGGGGTGGACCGCTTCGGCGTCGTCCCCGACGTGCTGGTGACGGGCAAGGGACTGTCCGGCGGGCTCTATCCGATCGCCGCGACGCTGCTGTCCGATCGGGCAGGGCGCTGGCTGGAGGAGGACGGCTGGGGGCACGTGTCCACCTTCGGCGGCGCCGAGCTTGGCTGCCGGGTGGCTCGTGCCGTGCTCGACGTCACAGCGAGAACGGAGACCAGGGATCGCGTCGCGGCCCTCACTGAGCGGTTCGGCTCGGGACTCGAAGACCTGCGGCGCCGGCACGCGGGGTGGCTGGTGGAGATTCGGCAGACCGGACTGGTCATCGGGCTGAGGTTCGCCCACCCACAGGGCGGGATGCTGATGACGAAGGCGCTGTACGACGCAGGGGTCTGGGCGGTTTTCGCCGGTTTCGACCCCTCGGTCCTTCAGGTCAAGCCGGGATTGCTGATGGACGATGCGGTGGCCGACGAGGCGCTCGCGCGGCTCGACCAGGCCATGGGCGTGGCGGGGAGCCGCGCGTGACGCCGGCAGGCGCCGAGCTCGCCGCGGTGCTTGAGCGGTTCGAGGGAGCGCTGGACCCGGCCCGGCCGACGGCCTCGGGCGACGTCGAGGTGCTTGGCTTCGGCGAGATCTCGGTGGCCCTGCGCCTGGCGGCTCTGCCAGGGCTCGTGTGCAAGCGGATGTCGGGCTTCGCCGCCCAGTCCGACGCCGCCCGTTACGTCGACCTCGTCGAGGAGTACGTGCGGCTGCTGACGCTTGCGGGGGTGCGGGTTGCGGACACGCGGCCGCAGGTGATTCACCGGGCGCGTCGGCCCCCGGTGGTCTACCTGGCGCAGCCGGAGCTGCCAGCCGCCAGCCTCGGCCACCACATCCTGCGCACCGCCGACGACGCAAGTGCCGTCCAGGCGATCGAGGGTGCGCTGGCCGCGGTGATCCGGCTCGCCGAGGCCAACCTGGGCACGCCCGGCCGCGCGGTGGCAGTCGACGGCCAGCTGTCGAACTGGTCCTACCAGGCGGCCGGCGTGGGGTTCGAGGAGCCGCTGCTCATCGATGTCGGGACGCCGTTCATCCGCCGCGACGGGCAGCACGCGATCGACCTGGCCCTGCTGCACCGGCCGATCCCGCCGGGTCTCCGGGCGTACTACCGCTGGCGGGGGGAGGTGAGCTCGTACCTCGACGACTACTTCGACCCCAGGCTGGTGGCCGTCGACCTGCTCGGCAACTTCCACAAGGAGGGCCGGTCCGACCGGATTCCGCTCGGTGTCGACGCGGTCAACCGATGGCTGGTCGGCCACGCCGACGTCCTCGGCGGGCGTCCAGCGGTCACGGCCGAGGAGGTCGAGCGCTACTACCGCAAGGACGCGGACCTGCTGGCGCTCTACCTGCGGCTGCGCAAAGGCGATCGACTCCTTCGAACCCGGGTGCTGCGCCGCCCCTACGACTACGTGCTGCCCGAGCACGTGCCGCGGTGAGCGAGGTCAGCGGGAGCGCCGCACGGCGAACAACCCGAGCACGGGAACCGCGAGGAACGCCGCACCCAGCAGGGTCCACTTCGCCGCGGTGAACACCGGCGCGAGGGCGGCCAGCAGGTCGGTGGTCTCCGGCCAGCGGGCCATCACGATCGCCGTGCACGCGTTCTCGGCGTAGTCGGCGAGCAGCGCCGCGATCGGCAGCAGCACGACGACTCGGAGCCGGGCGAGTGGAGCGGTCGCCCGGCTCAGCAGCCAGCCGAGCACCAGCACGAGCATCGCGGCGTAGACGAGCGGCCAGACGACGTCGAAGGTGACGCGTGCGCGCACGTACGCGGCCCGGCCGTC
The DNA here is from genome assembly GCA_963818455.1 of uncultured Actinomycetota bacterium. GTDB lineage: Bacteria > Actinomycetota > Actinomycetes > CAVWCF01 > CAVWCF01 > CAWFSE01. The sequence continues at coordinate 32,068 of CAWFSE010000005.1, read as the reverse complement.
GGCCCCGTACGCCTCGGCCAGCTCGTACAGGCGGTGGGCGGAGTACCACAACGACGTGTCGGGTGAGCCGACCCCCTCGCTGTACTGCGCGGCGATCCCGGCCTGCCAGGGCAGCACGGTGGCGGTGAAGAGCACGAAGACCGCCAAGGCGACGAGCGCGCGGCGCCCGGTGCTGGCGGCGACGAGGGCCTCGGCCCACCGGCGGGGCGCGGCGGGTTGGCGGGCGTGAGCGGGGTCGGAGGTCGAGGCCACGCGCGGAATCATGGCCTACTCCCGGCGCCCATTCGGCGATTCCCGAGCCAGCAGGGCTCGCGTGGTCGGCAGGATGGACACGTGGATGCCGTGAGCCAGAGCAAGCCGACCAGCTCGGCTGGTCCGGCGCCCCGGCGTCCGGTGAAGGGCAGAGGCGGGCTTGCCGCCGCGCTGCTGGGCGACATGCGCGAGAGCGCACGCGATGTCCTCCCCATCATCGTCGTGGTGGCGTTCTTCCAGTTGGTGGTGCTGCGCCAGCCCCTGCCGGGCCTCGGCGGGATCCTGGTCGGCGGTGCGGCGGTGATCATCGGCCTGGCGCTGTTCATCCGCGGCCTGGAGTTGGGGCTCTTCCCGCTCGGCGAGGCGATGGCCGTCGGCTTCGCCCGCAAAGGCAGCGTCGGGTGGCTGGTCCTGTTCGCCTTCGCCCTGGGGTTCACCACCACCGTGGCGGAGCCGGCGTTGATCGCCATCGCGGGGGAGGCGGCCCAGATCGCCGCCGACGGCGGGGTCATCGGCGGCAGCGCCGAGTCCGTCGCCTCGTACGCGTGGGGGCTGCGGCTGACTGTTGCCCTTGCGGTGGGGGTGGCGCTCGTCGTCGGGGTGATCCGGATCATCAAGGGCTGGCCGATCGTGTGGTTCATCATCGGCGGCTACGTCGGCGTGCTGATCATGACGCTGTTCGCGCCGCCTGAGATCATCGGGATCGCCTACGACTCGGGCGGGGTGACGACCTCGACCATCACCGTCCCCCTGGTGACCGCGCTCGGGGTAGGCCTGGCGTCGGCAATCCGGGGCCGAAGTCCGATGATCGACGGATTCGGCCTCATCGCCTTCGCATCCCTCACCCCAATGGTCTTCGTGATGGCCTACGGGGCGCTGCGATGAGGGAGTTCCTGGGGCTGCTGCCCGAGATCGCCCGCGACACCCTCTGGGCGTTGCTGCCGATCGTGCTGCTTCTCGTCGGGTTCCAAGCTCTGGTGCTCAGGCGCCGCATCCCGCACCTCAGGCAGGTCCTGGTCGGGTTCGCGCTGGTCGCCCTCGGCATGGTGCTGTTCCTGGCGGGGCTCGGCGAGGCGCTCTTCCCGCTCGGCCGCTCGATGGCCGAGCAGCTCGCCGACCCGGAGTTCGTCTCGGGTGGGTCACCGGCCGACTCCTTGGATTGGAGCGACTACTGGTGGGTCTACGCGTTCGGCGCCGCCATCGGCTTCGCCACCAGCATCGCCGAGCCGGCGGTGATCGCCGTGGCCATGAAGGCCGAAGACGTCTCCGGCGGGACTGTTCACGCGTGGGGGCTGCGCATCGCGGTCGCCCTCGGGGTGGCGGTGGGGATCGGCCTCGGCTGCTTGCGCATCGTGATCGGCGGGCCGCTTCCCTACTTCATCATCGCCGGCTACGTGCTGGTGTCGATCCAGGCGCTCTTGGCGCCCCGGTACATCATCGCCTTGGCCTTTGACCTGGGTGGCGTGACCACCTCGACGGTCACCGTCCCGGTCGTGACCGCGCTCGGCCTCGGCCTGGCCAGCAGCATCCCCGGGCGCAATCCCCTGATCGACGGCTTCGGGTTGATCGCGTTCGCGGTCCTCTTCCCCATGATGATGGTCATGGGCTACTCCCAGCTCGGCCACTGGCGTGCGCAGCGCACCCGGCGTCCGCTACCCCAGGAGGCATAGCGTGCACTTCAAGCTCATCATCGCCATCGTGGAGGACGCCGACACCGACGAGTTGGTCGACGCCGCGCGCGAGGCGGGGGCGACCGGCGCCACGATCCTCAACCAGGCCCGCGGCGAGGGGCTCGCGCCGCCGAAGACCTTCTTCGGGCTCGACCTGGAAAGCCAGCGCGACGTCGTGCTGTTCCTCGTCGAGGAGCACCTCAGCCGGCGGATCCTGGAGACGATCGCCGCGGTTGGCGAGTTCGACAGGCAACCGGGGGCGGGGATCGCCTTCCAGATCGACGTCGAGGATGCTGTGGGCGTGGTCGACCAGGCGCGGATGCTGCAGGATCGGGTGGAGGAGGAACTGTGAGCGAGCACCGAACGCCCGTGCGTGTCCGGGACGTGATGAAGCACCACGTGGACCTGGTCGACGGACTCACCACCGTGGCCGACGCGCTGCGCCAGATGAAGCACGTCGAGACGAAGGCCCTGATCGTCATGAAGCGCCACCCCGACGACGAGTTCGGGATCGTGCTGATCTCCGACATCGCCCGTCAGGTGCTGGCCAAGGACCGGTCCCCGGAGCGCGTCAACATCTACGAGATCATGTCCAAGCCCGTGGTGTCGGTCGACCCCGAGATGGACATCCGCTACTGCGCCCGGATGTTCGACCGATTCGGGCTCTCCCGGGCGCCCGTCGTCGAGGCCGGGCAGATCATCGGGGTCGTGAGCCACACCGACATGGTCCTGAAGGGGCTGTACCGGGAGATCTAGCCGGGCGCAGCCCAATGGCCATTCGGCTGAGCGGCCCGGGACCGACGGCCCTAACGGTTCGCGCGTCCCCTGCCGATGCTGAACACATGGCAGGACGGGCCGCTCGCGCGTGGCTCGGAGTGGCCCTCTTCGCCGCGCTCGCGTGGCTCTTCGTCGGGGGCCTCCCGGGTCCGGCTGCTGCTGCCACGGCTGAGGAGACGGCCCAGCCGGTCACCCTGGTCCTCTTCCACGGCGACGGCTGCCCCCACTGCGCCGACGAGCGCGAGTTCCTCGAAGGCCTCGCCAAGCGCCATCCCGACCTGGTCATCGAGCAGTACGAGGTCTGGTACGACGCGGCCAACCGCGCCAAGCTCGAGCAGACCGCCGAACGGCTCGGGTTCGAGGCCACGGGGGTGCCCGTCACGGTGATCGGGGAACGCGTCTGGATCGGCTTCGACGACGCCAGGGCCGAGGCGATCGAGCAGACCGTGGAGGCGGCGCTCGCGGGCGACGCCGCCGCCCTCGAGCCCGGGACCTCGACGACGCTCGATGCCGGGTTCCTCGGCACCATTGACCTCGGGGGCACCTCGCTGGTCGTCAGCACGCTTGTGATCGGGTTCGTCGACGGGGTCAACCCCTGCTCGCTGTGGGTGCTGTCGGTGCTGCTGGCGATCGTGCTGCACAGCGGCTCGCGGGGGCGGGTGCTCCTGGTCGGCTCGACCTTCCTGTTCGTCACCACCGCGATGTACGCCCTCTACATCGTCGGCTTCTACTCGGCGCTCGACTACGTCGGCGAGATGGTGTGGATCCGGCTCGGGCTGGCCGCGATCGCGATCACGTTCGGGGTGCTGCAGCTCAAGGACGGCCTCTACCCCGGGGTCGGCCCGTCGCTGTCGATCTCGGCCGAGCGCAAGCCGGGGCTCTACAAGAAGATGCGCGGCGTCGCCTCCGCCGACCGCGGCCTGCCGGCCGTCATCGCCGGCACCGTCGCGCTGGCCGTGGGGGTTTCCCTGCTCGAGACCCCGTGCACCGCCGGGCTCCCGCTGCTGTGGACCGGCCTGCTGACCGACGCAGGAGTCTCGACGGCCACGGCCGCCGGGCTGTTCGCCATCTACATGACGGTGTTCCTGCTCGACGAGCTGATCGTCTTCGGGGTCGCGGTCTTCACCTTGCGCGCCGCCAAGCTGCAGGAGCGGCACGGGCGCGTGCTCAAGCTCATCGCCGGCTCGGTGCTGCTCACCCTGGGCGTGACGATGCTGCTGGCCCCGCAGGCCATGGACACCCTGACCGGGACGATGGTGGTCTTCGGGGTGGCCGCGCTGCTGACGCTGACGCTGTGGCTGTTCGCCGTGCGGCCCCGCCGACCGGCGACGGTCAGGAGGTGACGCGGGCGAGGACGAATCCGTCGTAGCCCTTGCCGCCCACGGTCTGAATGGCCGTGGCCTCGAGCCGGGGCTCGTCGCGCAGCAGGTCGAAGAGCGCCCGTGTGCCGACCACGTCGGCGGCCCACGACTCGGCGTCGATCACGGCCCCGCCGCGGACGACGTTGTCCACCACGATGAGCGACCCGGGCCGGCTGAGCCACAGGGCCCGCTGGACGTACTGCGGGTTGGTCGCCTTGTCGGCGTCGATGAACGACAGGTCGAACGGGTCGGCGCCGTCGGCGACCATCGCGTCGAGCGTCTCCAGGGCCGGGCCGAGCCGCAGGTCGATCTTGCCGCCCACACCGGCCGCGTCCAGGGCGGCCGCGGCGACGTCGGCGTGGTGCGGGTCGAGCTCCAGGGTGACGACGACCCCGTCCGCGGGCAGCGCCCGGGCGAGCCAGAGCGTGCTGTACCCACCGAGCGTGCCGACCTCGAGCACCCGCTGCGCCCCGATCGACCGCGCGAGCAGCGCGAGCAGCGCCCCCTGCGGCGCGGAGACCTGGATCTGGGGCAGCCCGGCGGCTTCAGCGGCCGCGAGCAGGGCCAGTGCGTCCGGATCGTCCGGCAGCAGCCGCTCGGCGATGTACTCGTCGACCGCCGTCCAGACCTCGGGCTCGTCCATGCCCGGAGTGTGGCGCCTCCGGCCCCGGTCAGTCCCGCCGTAGCAGGGCCACGGTGAACGGCTGCTCGGCCCCCCACGGGGTCGTGTGCACGCGGCGCTCGCCGTGGACCAGGGTGAAGCCGGGGCCGATCTCTTTGACCAGCTGTGGCACGTCGTAGCGCCGCACCGGAAGGCCGCTGCAGGTCTCCGGCCCGTCGGGTGCGAAGACGGCCAGCACAGCCAGGCCCCCGGGGGCCAGGTTGGCCAGCAGGCTCTCCCGGTACTCAGCGCGGTCGGCGGGGTCGGTGAGGAAGTGGAACACCGCCCGGTCGTGCCACAGCGCGTACGCCCGACGGCCGCGAAAACCGGTGACGTCGCAGGCTACGAACCGGACACCGGCCGCCCGCTCGCCGAGGCGCCGCGAGACCCGATCGAGGGCGGAGGCGGAGAGGTCGAGCACCGTCACGTCGGTGAAGCCCCCGTCGAGCAGCGCGTCCACGAGCAGGGACGCCCCGGCGCCCACATCCACGACCGGATCGCCGGGGGACACCCCGGCGCGCTCGATCAGGTCGAGCCACAGGCTGTCCGGCTCCTGCCACCAGGACACCTCGCCGGCGCCCTTTTCGGCGTGCACGCCCTCCCAGTGCGCGGCCCGGGGTGTCGATTCCATGCGAGCATCCTCCCGCAACAGGCGGCGTCGCCCAGCCCTATCGTGCGTCCATGGACGCGACCCGTTGGCTGATCACTGGCGCCTCGACCGGGCTGGGCCGCTCGCTCGCCGAGGAGGCGCTGGCGCGCGGCGGCTCGGTCGCCGGCACGGTCCGCACCGAGGCTGCTGCTGAGGCCTTCGCGGCGCTGGGGCCGGGGCGTGCGCACCCCGTCTTCCTCGACGTGACCGACGCCGCCGGGGTCGCCGATGCCGTGCCGCGGGCGGCCGGCCTGCTCGGCGGGCTCGACGTCGTGGTCAACAACGCCGGGTACGGCGTGGCCGGGGCCTTCGAGGAGTGCACTGACGAGCAGGTGCGGCAGCAGTTCGAGGTGAATGTCTTTGGCGCGCTCGCCGTCACGCGAGCGGCCTTGCCGATCCTGCGGGACCAGGGCTCCGGGGTGATCGTGCAGATCTCCTCGCAGGCGGCGCGGTTCGCCGGGCCGGGGCTCAGCGTGTACGCGGCCAGCAAGTGGGCCCTTGAGGGGCTGAGCGAGGGGCTCGCCCGCGAACTCGCGGGCACCGGCGTCCGGGTGCTCATCGTCGAGCCCGGCCCGTTCCGCACCGACTGGGCCGGCCGCTCGATGGAGTTCGCCACACCGATGGAGGAGTACGCCGCCACCGTGGACCCGATGCGCCTGCGGCTGGTCGCGCTCGACGGCAAGCAGCCCGGCGACCCGGTTCGCGCGGCCCGGATCGTCTGCGATGTGCTGGGCCGCGAGGACCTGCCGCTGCGGCTGCCCCTGGGCCGGCTCGCCGTCGAGACCGTGACCCGGGCCGCTCGCGAGGCGCTGGCCGGGGCCGACGAGTGGGGCGACGTCGCGCGGGCGGCGGATTTCCCCGATTGAGGCCGGTGCGGGGGAGGATGGGCCGGTGACCACCGCCGAGGCCAGCGCCTCCTTCGCCGACCTGGGCCTGCGCGACGAGCTCCTGGCCGCCCTCAGCGAGCTCGGCTACGAGGAGCCGACGCCGATCCAGGCCGAGGCGATCCCTCGGCTCATGGCGGGCGGCGACCTGCTCGGCCAGGCGGCCACCGGCACCGGCAAGACCGCGGCGTTCGCCCTGCCGATCCTCCAGCGGCTGGCCGCCGAGCCGCGGGGCAAGCGGCCGATCGCGATGGTCCTCGTCCCCACCCGTGAGCTGTGCATGCAGGTCTCGCAGGCCCTGCACCGGTACGGCCGCGGGCTCGGCGCCCGCGTGCTCCCCATCTACGGCGGGCAGCCGATCGTCCGGCAGCTGCGTGAGCTCGACCGCGGCGTCGACGTCGTCGTCGCGACGCCGGGCCGGGCCCTCGACCACCTCTCGCGCGGCACGCTCCACCTCGACCAGATCGAGGTGGTGGTCCTCGACGAGGCCGACGAGATGCTCGACATGGGGTTCGCCGAGGAGATCGAGGGGATCCTGTCGGCGCTGACCGGCCACCCGCAGACCGTGCTCTTCTCCGCCACCATGCCGGCGCGGCTGAACTCGATCACGCGCAAGCACCTCCAGGACCCTGAGCGCATCACGATCGAGCGCGAGGTGGCCCCGCAAGGCGAGGCGCCCCTGGTCCGGCAGACCGCGTACGTGGTGCCGCGCGCGTACAAGCCGGCCGCCCTCGGCCGCATCCTCGACCTCGAGGCCCCCGCGTCGGCCATCGTCTTCTGCCGAACCCGCGCCGAGGTCGACCAGCTGACCGAGACGCTCAACGGCCGCGGCTACCGCGCCGAGGCGCTGCACGGCGGGATGAGCCAGGAGCAGCGCGACAAGGTGATGGGCCGGCTGCGCTCGGGCACGGCCGACCTGCTGGTCGCCACCGACGTCGCCGCCCGCGGCCTCGACGTCGAGCAGCTGACCCACGTGGTCAACTACGACGTGCCCTCGGCCGTCGAGCCGTACGTCCACCGCATCGGCCGGGTCGGAAGGGGCGGCCGCGAGGGCGTGGCGATCACGCTGGCCGAGCCGCGCGAGCACCGCCAGCTCAAGGCGATCGAGCGGGCCACCAAGCAGCGGATCGCCATCGAGAAGGTCCCCACCACCGCCGACCTGCACGCCCGGCGGCTCGAGCTGACCCGGGCGGCGCTGCAGGAGAGCCTGCTGGAGGACGACCTGGAGCGCTTCCGCGTCGTCGTCGAGACGCTCACCGACGAGTTCGACGTCATGCAGGTGGCGCTGGCGGCCGTGAAGCTCGCCCACGAGGCGACGACCGGCGGCGGCGAGGAGGACGAGGGCGACATCCCCGAGGCCCGTGCTCCGATCGAGCGCCCCGAGCGCGGCCCGTCCCGCGGGCCCGGCGGCGCGCCGTCCCGGGGCAAGGGCCGCGGCCCGAGCGGGGGCGGCGGCATCTCGCGGGTGTGGATCGGAGCCGGGCGCACCGCAGGAATCCGCCCGCAGGACCTCGTCGGCGCCATCGCGGGGGAGACCCGGCTGAGCGGCCGTGACATCGGCGGCATCGAGATCGCCGACGCGTTCTCGCTGGTCGAGGTTCCCGAGGACGCCGTGGCCGAGGTGATCGACGCGATCGGACGCACCCGGGTCAAGGGACGCAAGGTCAAGGCCCGCCGCGATCGGGGTGCCGCCCCCCGCTAGCCCGGGCGCCGGCTAGACGACCACGAGTTCGCGCACCCCCGCGGCGGTCAGCGCTGCCCGGTACGCGGCGCGCTGCTCGTCGGTAGGCGACGGCCACTCGCGCGCGGCCGCCCGCACGCCGTGCGGCCGGAAGCCGATGACCTTGACGCGCAGGGCGGGGTCGACGGCGAGCAGCCACTCCGCCGTCGCCGCCAGCTGGTCGGGGGAGTCGTTGACCCCGGGGACCAGCAGCAGCCGCACCTCGTACAGCCGCCCGGCCGCCGCGAGGTGGCGGATCGAGGCGAGGACGGGCGCGTTGGAGGCCCCGGCCACGCGCTGGTGCAGGTCGGGGTCGAGCGCCTTCAGGTCGACCATCGCCCCGTCCATCACCGGGATCAGGGCGTCCCACACCTCAGGCGCGCAGCCGCCGTTGGTGTCGACGAACGTGGTCAGCCGGCCCAGGTCGGGGTCGCCCTTGATCGCGGCGAAGAAGGCGCGCACGAAGTCGGCCTGCAGCGTCGCCTCGCCGCCCGAGACGGTGACCCCGGACAGGAACGGCGCGTGCGGGCGCACCTCGTCGACCAGGCCCTCGACCGTCACCTGCCGGGCGTGCACCGAGGCGAGCGGGATGGTGTGCGGGTTGTGGCAGGCCAGGCAGTCGAACGAGCAGCCCTGGAAGAACGCCACGAACCGGTTGCCCGGGCCGTCGACCCAGGAGAAGGGGACGACGTCAGCGAGCAGCCCGAGGGGAGGACTCAAGGCTGATCACCCGCTTGGGCGCGCGATGGTGGCCGTGCGACGCCTCGACCGCCCCCGCTCCCAAGAAGGTGCTGCCGTGCCGGGCCCCCTCGGCGTCGATCTTGGCGAGGTCGGACTTGCGCACGAGGTAGCCGGTGATCCGGATGAAGTCGTTGCTGTCGAGGTTGAAGGTGAAGTCGCGCATGCCGATCGCGAACGCGCCACGCACCACGTCGACGACCGCCTGCGGGTTGCCGCGCGCGGTCTCGTCGAAGGCCAGCACGTCGCTGACGCCGGAGGCGAACAGCCGGTGGTGCGGCGCGATGGCGCGCAGGTGCTCGGGCAGGGCCGGCTCGTCGCCGATCGGGATCCGGGTGCCGGCGGTGACGTCGTGGTCGAGGTCGATCCCGGACTGGGAGTGCAGGAAGGCCCGCCCGCCGTTGCCGTCGCAGTAGGGCATCGGACGCGCGGCCACCAGCTCGGCGACCCGCTCGGTGATGCGGTACGACAGCGCGTTCGCGGCCTCGTCGTGGCCGTAGCGACCCTCGAGCCCCTCGCGGTCCATCAGCAGGGCCACCGCCTCCGCCAGCCCGAAGATGCCGAACATCGCCGAGAATCGGTCGAGCGAGATGAGCCCCTCGTGGGACAGCCAGGAGTGGTCGTAGTAGCCCGCCTGCTCGACCAGGTGGCGGATCCGCGCCTCCATCAGCTCGGCGGTGAGCTCGACGAAGTGCGGGAGCGTCTCGGCGAGGAAGGAGTCGGCGCCCCCGTCGTGGTGGAGGACGGCCTCCTTGAGGTTGATCCGCACCAGGGTGTGCGATCCGCCGCCGACGCGCAGCGAGTTGTAGCAGCTGACGGCGGCGTAGGCCTCGCCCAGGTCGCCCACCATCATCGGGTGGTTGACGAGGTGCGGCTGGCCGCAGGCGAAGACGGTCTCGACCGCGTCGCGGATCAGGTCGTCGGGGGTGCGCTGGGGGTCGACCCGCAGGGTGAGGTTGGGGACGACCTGCAGCAGCTCCCGCTCCAGGCGCAGCGCCATCCGCACCACGCGGCCGTCGTCGGGCCCCAGGTCGGCGTGGGTGAACGCGTCGGGGTACATCCGGTCGAGGCTGATCCAGAACAGCCGCAGCTTGCGGTGCAGCTCCTCGTCGCTGACGCCCGCGGTGTACGGCTCGAGGAGGGTGTCGAGGTCGCCGAGGTAGACCGGGTAGCCCGTGATCGAGGGCACCGCCGAGTAGTAGATGAGCAGGTACGCCAGCGCCTCGTCGAGGTCGCGGGCCGGCGGCAGCTCGAGGTGCTCGGAGCCGCGGTCCAGGGCGCGGGCGTAGTCGGGGAGCACGTAGCGGGGGCGGTAGGGCGCGTGGCCCTCGTACATGTCGCAGATGACCCGCTTGTTGAGCGCCTCGCGGCAGGCCTCCCCGACTGCGGGCGGGTCGAGGGACTCCTCGGCGAGGCCAGCCAGGCGCTGCACGCGCTGGCGGTACGTGAGGCCCGGATCCTCGATGACGCCGCGGACGAGGTGCTGCAGTTCAGAGGTCTCCACGCTGCCAAGGATGCACCCCGGCGCGCCCGATCGCGAGGGTCGATGGTCCCGCGCGCCCTGGAGGGGCTATCCTGGGTTCTGGCACAGTTCCGTGCCTCGTCTTGAACGCTCGCGGTCTCGATCGCGGGTGTCGTGTTCCTCTCGGAGCGGACGGCAATCACTGGCCAGCCTCGGGCTTTCGGGGCCGGCCCCACGCTCCTGGAGGAGTGCAGCATGGCAACAGGCACCGTCAAGTGGTTCAACGCTGACAAGGGCTACGGCTTCATCGCCCCGGACGACGGCTCCGCCGACGTCTTCGCCCACTTCTCGGCGATCGCGACGAGCGGCTACCGCACGCTCGAGGAGAACCAGAAGGTCGAGTTCGACGTCACCCAGGGCCAGAAGGGCCCGCAGGCCGAGAACATCCGCCCGCTCTGATTCACCCCGCGGACCACGCGTCCGCGACCCGCACCAAGCAGCAGCCCCGGCTCCTCAAGAGCCGGGGCTGCTGGCTGTTTGCTGGTGCTCGCGCGCCGGTCAGCTGCAGCCGAGATCCGAAGCGATCCCCTTGAGGTCCGCCTTCAGGGCGGCCACGGCGGCGCTGTAGTCGGCGACGACATCGGCGACCGGCTGGTTGCGGTCGACGTCGGCCACGGTGGACGTGAAGTCATCGAGGGCCGACGTGGCGTCGGCGCGGGTCTCGCCGGCGAGATCCTTGGCGTCCTCGGCCAGCGCCTCGGCCTCTGTGACGACGTCGTCCACCTGCGCCTGGATCTCGTCCAGGGAGCGCAGGCTGCCGAACCCGCCCACCAGCGTGTCCACCGAGCCCTGGACCTGCGAGTACTGGGCGCAGAAGGCCTCCTTGGCGGTCACCTCGGCAGACTCGGAGCCGCCGCAGGCGGCCAGCGCCGGCAGCAGGCCGACGGCGAGTGCGACGGGGGCGATCAAGCGGGTGGCGCGGGGGTGCATGGGGCCTCCTCAGGCGGTCACCGGGCATTGTCGCAGGACCCGCGCGGCTGGTCCCCCCCGGTCGGCTACACCAGATCGAGCGCGTACCCGTCGCCGGCTCGGTGGAAGCCGACGCCCTCGTAGTAAGGGGACACCATGCCGGGCGGGCTGAGCACCCGGCGAAAGCCGAGGTCGCGGAAGAGCCCGCTGCGGCGGAACACGAACTCGCCCGGGGAGAAGTCGCGGAACCGCTCGGTCACGTAGTCCAGCTCGATCTGGGCGACCCCGTCGCCGGCGTCGCGGGCCATCACCACGCCGACCGTCTCGTCCCCCTTCTGCACCAGGAAGGCCGAGCGGCGCGGGGATTCGTCGGCAGGGTCGAAGTGCGGGAAGAACGCCGCGATGTCCGCGCGGTGGGTGCGCAGCAGGTGCTGCAGATAGGCGTCGGTGGGCCCGACCTCCAGCACGACGTACACGTGCTCGTCGTGCCGCGACGACCACAGCCGGGCGATGAACCAGGCGTTGATGGCGCAGATGACGGTGTTCATCGCGACCATCGGCCAGACGCCGATCAGGGTGTTGAAGACGATGAGGACCACGCCGCCGATGAAGTTCATGATCCGGAATCGCAGCACCCTCGCCTGCATCAGCGAGACGACGACGATGACGGTGCCGATCCAGCCGAGGGCGTCCAACCAGCTCATCTGCGCAGCGTAGGGGTCGGCGCGCGCCCGGTGCGGCGCTCGCTGGCCCTGGTCAGCGGACCCGGATCCGCGCGCCGGCCGCGTGCACGGTGTCGCCGGGCTTGAGCTGGGCTCCGCGGCGCGTCTCGGGACGGCCGTTGACGCGCACCTCGCCGGACTCCAGCAGGGCCTTGGCCTCGCCGCCGCTGTCCACGACCGAGGCGAGCTTGAGCAGTTGGCCGAGCCGGATGCCCCCCGGCCCGACCTCGATCTCGATCGGCTGCTCGCTCATGCGGCCATCGTCGCGCATGCGGCTGAGGGCTGCTTGCCCGCCCGTACGTGTGCTTGCCCGGCGCTGTGGAGGCGGGCAAGCACACGCACGGGCAGGTGGGCGGAGCGGGCGAGCCGTACGCTCCGGCGCGTGACGCCAGCTAGGCCCGTGCGCAAGCTGATCGAGTACGCGCTGCCGCTGGCGGTGCTCGATCGCGAGGCGTCGCGGGAGAAGTCGATCCGGCACGGGCACCCCTCGACGCTGCACCTGTGGTGGTCGCGCAAGCCGCTGGCCGCCGCACGCTGCGTGCTGTTCGCGCAGCTCGTGGACGACCCGGGCGACCGGCCGGACCTCTACCCGACCGCCGAGGAGCAGCACGCGGCCCGATCCCGGCTGCTCGACCTGTGCGCGCGGCTGGCCCCCTGGGAGGTCACCGCGGGATCGCCCGCCCTCGACGAGGCCCGCGAGGTGTTACGGGAGCAGTACGGCTCGGCGCTGCCCACCGCGTACGACCCGTTCTCGGGCGGCGGCTCGATCCCGTTGGAGGCCCAGCGGCTCGGCCTGCCGGCGGTGGGGGCCGACCTGAACCCGGTCGCCGCGCTCTTGACGCTCGCCCTGGTCGAGGCGCCCGGGCGGCATGTCCCGACGGACGCCCTGGCCGCCGACATCCGGCGGTACGGCCGGCAGGTGCTGGAGCGAGCCGCTGAGACCGCCGCGGAGTGGTACCCCCCGGTACGCGTCGACGGCGCCGAGCAGCCCCCGATCGCGTACCTGTGGGTCCGCACCTGCACCTGCGCCGGGTGCGGGGCGACCGTGCCGATGCTGAGCAACCGCTGGCTGGCCCGCAAGGCCGGGCGCGAGGCGTGGCTCGAGGTCAGTGCGCGCGACGGGGCCTTCGCGTTCGCGGTCGCGCACGAGGGCGAGCGGCCCGGCAAGCGGAAGGGCCGGGGGCCGGCCTTCGGTTGCCCGGCCTGCGGGGCCCAGACGAGCGCGCCGGCCGTGCAGGAGGAGGCGCGCGACCGCGGCCTCGGTGTCGCGCTGCGCTGCGTCGTGGTCGGCGGGCCGGATGGCCGGACCTTCGCGGTCGCCGACCCGGCAGCCGCCAGCCCGGCGGTGCCCGAGCCCGCCGTACCTGCGCTCGACCAGCCGATCGACGCGCGCGGGAGCAACGCGCCGACGTACGGCGTCGCCACCTATCGGCAGCTGCACCTGCCACGGCAGCGCGCCGCTCTGGCGGAGTTCGCCGCGGCGGTGCGGGCCGTCCGGCCGCAGATCGCCGCCGACCGGCGGTCCGCGGGCGATGACGAGAGGACGGCCGACGCGTACGCGCGCGACGTGGTCCTCTACCTCGGACTGGTCCTCGGACGGCTGGCGAACCGGATGTCCACGGCCTGCATCTGGAACGCCCACCTCGGCCTCGTCGAGCAGACCTTCATCCAGAACAACACCCTCGCCCTGCCCTGGGACTTCGCGGAGGCCAACCCGTTCTCCACCGCGTCGGGCTCGTGGGCCAGCCAGCTCGACTGGGTGGCGCGCGTGGTCGAGCGGCTCCACCCGGCGGCGCCGGGGTGGGCGCTGCGGGCCGATGCCGCAGACGAGCGCCCCGAGCTGGCGGGCGCCTCGGTCGTCGTCTGCACCGACCCGCCGTACTACGACTACTTCGCCTACTCGGCCCTGTCGGACTACTTCCACCTGTGGCTGCGAGAGGCCCTCGGCGACGCCTGGCCGGAGGCGTTCGGCGCCGACCGGCCGCCGCGCGAGGGCGAGGTCGGGCCGGGTGGCGCGGCCGCCTTCGCGGCCAGCCTCGGCGGGATCCTGCGGCGGCTCCGCGAGGTGGCCGATCCGGCGCTGCCTCTCACGATCTTCTACGGCTACAAGCAGACCTCCGGGCCGGCGTGGGAGGGCTTCGCCGACGCCGTGGCGTCAGCCGGGCTCGTCGTGACGGCCACCTGGCCGATCCGAACCGAGCGCACCGAGGGGGTCAAGACCGGCCGCGACAGCCTGTCGTCCTCCCTGGTGCTGGTCTGCCGACGGCGACCTGAGGACGCGGCGTCATGCACCCTCGACGAGCTGGTGGCCGAGCTGGCCGAGGTGATGCCGCCGGCCGTCGCCCGGCTGCAGGCCGCCGGGGTCGCGCCCGCCGACCTCGCGCAGGCGGCGATCGGCCCGGGCCTGGCCGCCGTCACCCGCCACGCCGCGGTGCTGGGGGGCGGCGGGCGGGTCGTGGGCACGGGTGAGGCCATGGACGCTGTGCGGGGCGCCTACGAGGCCGCGCTGGACGCCCAGGCGGTCACCCTGGGGCCGGCGGCGTGCCGCCGCCCTCGCCGACTACGCGGGGGGCGGCGCGCCCGCGGGTCCCGACCGGCTCGCGGCCACGCTGGCGTCGGCGTCCGAGCCGGCGCTGCCCTACCTGCTGCACCGCCGGGCGACCGATCGCGGCTGGGCCGCCGATGCGGCCTGGCTGTCCCGCTCCTCGGCCGGGACGGCGGCTCCTAGAGGCGGATGACGCGCAGGGTGGCGCCCCCGAGTGTGAGCAGCAGGGCCCACGCCGCGAGGTACGGCAGGCCGTCCGCCCCCGTGTTGGCCAGCGGGGCGCCGGTGCTGGCGGCGGACGTCCCAGCCGAGGCGTCGCTGGTGCTGCTCCCGGCCGGCTGCGCGGCTGGCGGGTTGGCGGCGCACGTGGGGGTGGCCGGCGGGTAGGAGACCACGGCGCTGGCGGTCGGGTTGACCGACACCTCGACGGTCATCGTCGGCCGCAGCCCGTCATCGACCTGCACCCAGGCGCCGTTCACGAGATCCCAGCCCGGCCAGTCCAGCGGCAGGCCCGCGGTGTCGACGACGGCCCCCGGCCAGAGCAGCACGGCGCCGGTCAGGGGCACGTCCGCGTCGGTGCGGACCACCTCACCCGTCGACTTGCGCCAGACCACGGTGGCGGTCTGCAGGGGCGTGGGGGTGAATCCAACGGCCGTCGAGGTGACCCGCAGCTTGGGCACGTCGCGTTCGCAGAAGGGGACGGCCGCGAGCACCAGCGCCTTGACCGGGGCCGACACGCTGTCGGAGTTGTCGGCGCGGTCGATCTCCACGGTCGTGGTCGTGACGGCGGCGGCGAAGTCCACCGTCGAGCCGCCGGCTGCGGTCACGGCGCCGAGTAGCCGGATGCGCTCGTCGGGCGCGCCGGTGGCGAAGTCGCCGGCGCGGGCGCAGGACCATGTCGGCGGCACGGCCACGACGTCGGTGGAGCAGGTCCAGCCCGCAGGGGCATCGAAGGAGGCGAACGCGAACCCGGTCGGCAGGTCGCCGCCGACGACCACGCCCGCCGCGTCCACCGCTCCCTCGGAGCCGACGTCGGCGAGTAGCGCATTGGGCTCGCCGGCCTCGACGGAGTCCTGGAAGACCGTGGTGACGCGTACGTCCGCGATCCCGGCGATCGGCTCAGAGACGGAGTCGGCGTTGTCGGCCAGGTCGATCTCGGGTGTGGTGGTGGACACGGCAGCCGCGAAGGGCAGGACGCCGCCGGGGACCGCCGTCACCGAGCCGAGCAGGCGGATGCGCTCGTCGGGCGCGCCGGTGGCGAAGTCGCCGGCGCGGGCGCAGGACCATGTCGGCGGCACGGCCACGACGTCGGTGGAGCAGGTCCAGCCCGCAGGGGCATCGAAGGAGGCGAACGCGAACCCGGTCGGCAGGTCGCCGCCGACGACCACGCCTGCGGCGTCGACGACGCCTTCGGAGCCGACGTCGGCGAGCAGGGCGATCGGCTGGCTGCTGACGACGGGGCCGCCGAGCGACGTTCGGACGCGCACATCGGCCGGTTGGACGACGGCGTCGGTGTCGGTGGCCGTCACCGACGGGAACGGGTGCCCGTAGGAGTCACGGAAGGACACGGAGGCCGTGTTGACGACCGGACCCGGGAAGGCCGCGGGGAGCACGTCTGCGGCGACTCTCAGCGTGGCCGTGGCGCCGGCGTTGAGGGCGCCGGACAGGTTCGCGGTGACCACGCCTCCGGACGCCGAGCAGGTGCCGCTGGCCGGCGGCTGCCACGAGCACGACCCGAAGGCCAGCCCACCGGGCAGCGGATCAGTCACGGTCACGGCCCGCGCCGCGCCCGCGGTGGGGCCGGTCGACGTGTTCGAGATCGCCACGTCGTACGCGGTCGTCGAGCCGGTGACCACCGTCGCCGTGCCGTTCGACTTGGTCACCGCGAGGGCAGGGGTCGGGGGCTGCGCAAGGTACGACGGGCCGCTGCTGACCCCCTCCTGGATGAGCTGGTTGTGGTTGCTGATGCACGACACGATCGCCCACCAACCGGTTGCGGGGGCGTTGACGAGGTCGCCCGCGCGGGTCGTTCCGGCCGAGCCATTCCAGCGGGCGTTGGCTGACACGGTGCCGGCGACTCCTCCGCTGGTGCCAGTTGTGTCCACGGGGGTTCCGGGCGGGTAGTAGCGCACCCGCCCGGCGCCGTCCATGTCGAAGTTGTGGAAGCGGATGCTCGGCAGCCCGGGGTCGACGTAGGCCCAGAGGGTCTGGCACGTCACGGCCCCGGCATCGTGCTGGTAGGTCGTGCGGTCGAGCCCCACGACGATCTCGTCGTCGGTGCCGGCGAGGCCGTCGGGGTTGTCCGCCGACGCAGGGGGAGGGGTGGCGGGGTCAGCGTCGTTGTCCGAGGCGACGCGCAGCCGCCAGCCGTTCTGGTCGTCGGAGTTCGTGCCGGGGTTGAGCGGGTCGACCGCGAGCAGCGCGTCGGTGAGGACCCACTCGCCGCAGCCGGCGCGGCCGTCGGGGATGGTGAAGAACCGCTGCCAGGCCTCAGCGACCGCGATCGGCCGGAAGATCTCGGTGTGCGTCGCGCCGCCCGGGCCGGTCAGCGTGTACGTCGAGGTGTCGAGGGCGCCGGTCGGCTCCTCGCTGCGGCCCTGCACGGCGGCGAACGAGGTCATGGGCGCACCGAACAGGTCGACATGCACGGGAAGGCCAGCCGGCCACGAGCAGGGGACGTTGATCCGCAGGCTGTGCGAGGTCGCGCCTCCGCCCTGGGCCGCGCTCGCGGCGTACCAGTCGCCCAGCCCGATGGCCGAGTTGAGCCCGTTGGTCTGGATGTAGACGCCGCCGGCCCCGACCGGGACCTCGACCGCCCCCGCACCGGCGGCGGGCAGGGCGACCGCCGCGGCCACCATGGCGACCGCGAGGGGCAGCGCAGGGAGCCTGCGGTCGGGCTGGGAGGGGCGTGCGGAAGCCTGGCGCCGTCTGATGCTCACCCCTGGGGTCTCGGCAGTTCACCCGTCCGGCCTAAGCCAACCGGTCGGATTCGGTGGGACCGCGACAGCGGGCCGGGCCTGTCGAGGGGGTGACCACCTGCCGAGGGGGTGACCAAAGGCCCATGCGCGTGGGGCGGGCGTTCGATGGACTGGCGGCAGGACCCGGAGGAGGCCTGCGATGGCGCGCATCCTGATCGTGTATGGCACGGTCGAAGGGCACACGGCAGACGTGGTGGCGGCGTTGACCGCGGGCCTGGCGCGATGCGGCCACCAGCCCACCGCGGTGAGGGTCGAGGACTCGCCGAAGGACCTCGATGCGTACGACGCGCTCGTCGTCGGTTCGTCGGTCCACGTGGGCAAGCACCACAAGGGCGTGCTCGCCTGGATCGGCGAGCACCGCGCGCAGCTGGAGGCGCACCCGTCGGCCTTCTTCGAGGTGTGCCTGAGCGCCGCCTCGCCCGAGGACGGCCCCGCGCAGGCGAAGGCGTACGTCGAGCAGCTCACCGCGGCAACCGAGTGGCAGCCGGACCTCGTGGGCATCTTCGGCGGCGCGCTGCTCTACACCCGCTACGGCTTCATGAAGCGTCGGCTGATGCGCTCCATCGCCGAGCAGGGCGGGCTGTCCACGGACACCAGCCGCGATGTCGACTACACCGACTACGACGCGGTGCGGCACTTCGCCGAGGACGTCGGCTCGCTGGCGATCGCGGTCTGACCACCCGCCGGATGCCGTGATCCGGCAGGCTGCGGGGGTGAGCGGCGACCGGCACGACCACGACCACGGGGCTGCGCACGCACCACGAGTCCGCGCACGGCCACGGGCACGATGACGACTGGCTGGATCGGCTGCGCCACCTGGTTCGGCCACACAGCCACGACGCCGCGGAGTCGCTGGACGACGCGCTGGAGACCTCGCGCCGGGGAATCCGCGCGTTGCTGCTGTCCTTCCTGGCGCTGATGGCGACCGCCGGCGTGCAGGCGATCGTGGTCGCGTTCACCGGCTCCGCCGCCCTGCTCTCCGACACGCTGCACAACGTGGCGGACGCCCTGACCGCCGTTCCCCTGGCGATCGCCTTCACCGTCGGGCGCCGGGCGGCGACCCGCCGGTACACCCACGGCTTTGGCCGGGCCGAGGATCTGGCCGGGATCGTCGTCGTCCTGGTGGTCGCCGCCTCGGCCGCGATCGCCGCGTACGAGTCGGTGCGCCGGTTCGCCGAGCCCCGTGCGGTCGAGTTCCTCTGGGCCGTGGTGGCGGCGGGCCTGGTCGGGGCCCTGGGCAACGAGTGGGTGGCGCGCTACCGGATCCGGGTCGGACAGGGCATCGGCTCGGCTGCCCTCGTGGCCGACGGGCTGCACGCGCGCGCCGACGCCTTCACCTCGCTGGCCGTCGTCCTCGGCGCCGCTGGGGTGGCCGCCGGCTGGGAGCAGGCCGACGCGGCCGTGGGGCTGCTCATCGCCGGGCTGATCCTGCTGGTGCTGCGGGACGCCGCCACCCAGGTGCTCTACCGGCTGCTGGACGCGGTCGACCCCCGCACGGTGGACCTCGCCGAGTCAGTGCTGCGCGCGACGCCGGGGGTGCGGGATGTGCCGGCGCTGCGGCTGAGGTGGGTGGGCCACCAGCTGCGGGCCGAGGCCGACGTGGTGGTCGACGCCGACCTGCCGCTGCGCGAGGCGCACGCCATCGCGGTCGAGGCCGAGCACCGGCTGATCCACGAGGTGCCGCGGTTGACGTCGGCCATCCTGCACGTCGATCCCGCCGACGCCGACCACGGACCGCTCGACCCGCACCGCTGACCGCCGGCGCGGGTGCGGCGCTATCAGGCCAGGGTGGCCGAGAAGACCTGCCAGGCCAGCGCCGACTTCGCCACCAGGCTGAGCACGATGTAGGTGCGCTCGCCCGTCAGGTAGTTGCGGTAGCGGCCCACCTGCTTGTACTGCGCCCACTGCACGAGCGCGAAGCAGTTGAAGAAGGTGAACAGCGACAGGAAGATCGCGATGACGAAGGCGGGCGGGGTTCCGGTCAGCCCGGGGCTGAGCGCGTAGACCGTGATGGCCACCCAGGGGACGATCCCGGCTATGCAGCCGAGCCAGAACGGCAGCAGGCTGCCGCCGGGCTCGTGGTCGTGCTCCTGCAGCAGGCCGAAGAGGATCATCGAGGCGTTGACCCCGAAGAGGGCGATGAGCGCGGCCACATCGGTGATTCCGGTCAGCTGGGCGATCAACACGATCATCAGCGAGCTGGACAGCGAGTACTCGATCCAGCGCGCGTAGTTGCGGCCATGGCGCAGGTTGTCGACGTACCAGCCGTTGATCCCCGGCGCCGCGACGAGGAAGTGCGCCAGCGCTGAGAGCACGAAGAAGGCCGCCACGGCCCAGGCGGTGGGGATCTCGAACAGCGTGGTGGGCGGCTCGGGTGTGGTGCCCGGCGGACCGGTGATGAAGGAGGCGGTCACCGGCAGCGCGAAGGCGTTGGCCAGCACCAGGATGAGCACCGCCTGGATCGCGTGCAGGCTGCCCATGCCCACATTGGCGGTTCGGAGGCGCCGGTAGGGGGCCTCGTCGGCTGCGGGAGCGGCGGCGTCGGTGTCGATCATGTCTAGACAGTAGGCGCGACCGGGGTGGGTCGCGCGCCGACGCGCAGGCTCAGTCGATGCGGACGACGCCGTTCTTGGTCTGGAAGTGGACGGCGACCAGGCCGGGATCCTCGGCCTCGACCCATTGGACGTCGGACCCCTCGATGGGCGTCTCGAAGTCCCCGCCGATCCAGGAGTGGATCTTGTCGGGGTCTCCCGCCACCTCGCAGCCGACGATGGAGGCCGCCGCCTTGGCGTCGGCGGACGGGTGCAGCTCGGGGCCGACGGTCCACTGGATGAAGAACGGCAGGGCCGGGTCGTCGAGGAGGGCGTTCACGCCGATCTGGCGCCAGGTCAGGTCCACCCCGTCGGGGCGGCGGCGGTGGCCCTCGACCGACGGGCGGCCCAACCGGTCCTCGACCGGGGTGATGTCGTCGACGGCGAGCGCCCAGCCGAGCCAGCCGCCCCCCGCCTCCGCGCGGGCCTTGACCGCCTGGCCGAAGGGAGCCTGATCAGCCGCGGGGTGGTCGAGCGCCGCGACGACCTCGAGGTACGTGCCGCCGGCGAGGGGGAGCACGAAGTTGCGGGTGCCGAACCGGGGGTGCAGGCCCCCGTCGCTGAACGTCGCGCCGAGCGCCGACCCGATCCGCTGCACGGTGTCCGCCAGATGCCCGCGGGACGTGGCGTAGGAGACATGGTCCAAGCGCATGGGGCCGAGTCTTACTCATGGGTGGGATAGGCCGTGCGCCGGGGGTCCACGATCGGCTCCGGGTGGATCGCGCCGTCGCATGCTCTGCACCGCGCCGTCGTCCACAGGCCCTGCGGCAGCGTGGCTTTCCCCAGGATCGGCAACTCGCGCAGTCATCCCCAGATCGCTCGTTGGGGGTGTCAGACCGGGCGCTCGGCCGGGAGGGTCGGCGCATGGCCAAAGCCCGCCGATCCGGCGCCCCCGTCCCCCCATCGGCCCCCCCGCGGCTGCGGCTGTCCGGCCCGCAGCAGCTGCTCGCGGCCCTTCCCTACCTCCTCGGCGTCGAGCTGCGTGACTCCGTCGTGGCCGTCGGCCTCGTGCGCGGCGCGCGCGGCGCCGACGAGGTGGGGTTTCGGATGCGCGCCGACCTGGCGCCCCTGATCGGTGGCGAGCAGCCGCCGGAGGAGCTCGCCTCGCTCGTCGCGCGCCACTGCGGTCGGGGGGTGGTTCTCGTGCTGTACGTCGACGGCGTGCCCGGTGGCGCCGGGGCCCCGTGCGCCGAGCTGGCCGACATGCTGGTCCGGGCCTTCGGCGATCAGGGGGTCGAGGTGCGCGATGCCTTGGCGGTGCAGGGCGGCCGGTGGTGGTCGTTCCTCTGCCGCGACGGGGATTGCTGCCCGCCCGCGGGTCGGCTGATGCCCGCGGCCGGCGACAGCCCGGTTCCCGCCGAGCTGACCGTCCTCGGGCTGTCACCCGGCCGCCCGCGCGCCGAGTTGGCGGCCGAGTTGGCCGGTCCGTCCGGGCTGCGGCTGGTGGCCGCTCGCGAGGCCCTCGATGCCGCCGCGCAGAGCCTGCTCGAACGGCTGGCCGCAGGGGAGCAGGACTCCGCCGGCTGGCGGCAGGAGTCCCAGGCGCTGCTGGTCGCGGCCCGCGACCGGCTCATCGCCGGCGGCCCGCCGCTGGACCTCGCTGAGAGCGCGCGGCTGCTGCTGGCGCTGGACGATCTGCTCGTGCGCGACGCCGCGATGGGGTGGGAAACGGTCGGCCCCGGTCGCCGCGGCAGGCGGGCGATCCCCTCCGGGGACGCGCCGGCCGAGGCGCTTGGCGGCGAGCCGCTCTGGCGCGCGCTGCTGGAGGTGGCGCCGGATGAGTGCGCCTCCGCCCCCGCCACCCTGCTCGCCTGGTCGGCGTACCTGCGCGGCGACGGCCTCACCGCCAACCTGGCCCTCGACCGGGCCTTGGCCGCCGACCCCGGCTACCGCCTGGCCGGGCTGCTGGCCGCCGCCTACTCCAGGGGGGTGGCCCCCGAGAGCCTCGACGGGGTGGTCCGGCGAGGGGCCGCGGCCGCGGCCGCCGGGTAGCGCGCCGGCCGGGCGCCCCGCGGAAGGGCCGCCCAGTTGACAGGCGAACATGGATTCCCCATACTGGCGACGTTCGTTGAAGGGGAGTACCTCCGCAAACGCCTGGTCGTCAGTACGGCCCGCCAGGGCTCGGCCACGTGGACCCGCACCCATCGCAGGGGCGGGTCGAGGAAGACCTTCGGTCCCGGCGCCTCGCGCCCTGAACCGAAAGGTCCCCGATGGACGTTCCCCTCTGGGCCTGGGCCGCCGTCCTCGGCGTGATCCTGGCCATGCTCGCTATCGACCTGTTCGCCCACCGGACCGCCCACATCGTGGGAGTCCGGGAGGCCGCCGCCTGGTCGGTGGTCTGGGTCACCCTCGGGCTCGGCTTCGGCGCCGTGATCTGGGCGGTCTACGGCGCCGAGCTCGGCCAGCAGTACCTCGCCGGCTACCTGATCGAGAAGTCGCTGGCCGTCGACAACGTGTTTGTCTTCGCGATGGTCTTCGCCTACTTCGCGGTGCCCCGGGAGTACCAGCACCGGGTGCTCTTCTACGGCGTGCTCGGCGCCCTCGTCTTCCGCGCCGTCTTCATCGCAGCAGGATCGGTGCTCATCTCGAGCTTCGCCTGGATCCTCTACCTGTTCGGCGCGTTCCTCGTGCTGACCGGCATCAAGATGGCCCGGCAGCGCCACGAGCACATCGACCCCTCCCAGAGCCTGGTGCTCAAGGGGTTCCGCCGCTGGGTGCCGATGGTGGGCGCCTACCACGGCCAGCGCTTCCTCACCCGGGTCAAGGGCGCCGACGGCGTCGCGCGTTGGGTTGCCACCCCGCTGCTGGCCGTGCTGGTGATCGTGGAGGTCACCGACATCGTCTTCGCCGTCGACTCGATCCCGGCGATCTTCGCGATCACCCAGGAACCGTTCCTGGTCTTCACCAGCAACGCCTTCGCCATCCTGGGCCTGCGGGCCATGTACTTCTTGCTGGCCGACCTGATGCACCGCTTCACATACCTCAAGCTCGGCCTTGCCTTCGTGCTCGTCTGGGTCGGCGTGAAAATGCTGCTGCTGGACGTCTACAAGATCCCCACCAGTGCCTCGCTGCTGGTCGTGGCCGGCATCCTCGCCGTCGCCGTGGTCGCGAGCCTGCGGGCCACCCGCGGGCTGGATCGCCAGGCCCCGGTGGCCCAGGGGGCGCCGCCGCCGTTCCCGGTCATCCCGGAGTCCGAGCCCATGCCCGCCGAGCTGCGCGTCGCGCGCAGCCGGGCAGCTGCCGACGAGCCGCCCGGCCTCGAGCCGGATCCACGTGCCACGACCGGGGCGCCGCGATGAGCGCCCGCCCTGCCCGCCCCGTTCACCCTCGCCAGCCAGCCTCTCCTCCGAAGGAGCACGTCATGACCGCCACCCCCGCCCTGACCGCCACCCCCGCCCCCGCCGCCACCCCGGCCGTCAAGCCCACCGTCGTCGCGGTGATCCCCGACTCGGCCGCCGCCATCCCGGTCGCGCGCACCGCCGCGCGGTTGGCCGGCCCGGAGGGTCAGGTGATCCTCGCGGTCCTGGTGGCGGTGCCCGGCCGGGGGCTGTCGCCGGCGGGTGCGCTGCTGGGCGGCGTCGCGGTCTCCGCGAATGCCGCCTCGGTCGCCGCGCGGGCCTTCCCGACGATGCAGGCCGCCGGAGTGGCGTACGGGGTGGAGGCCGTGGCCTACCGCGATGACCGCCAGCGCAGCCGGCGGGAGAGCCGAGCGACCAAGGCCGTGGCCGAGTGCGCCTCCCGATACCAGGCCGTGGCTGCCGTCGGCACGGGGTCTGGCATGGCCCCGTGGCCGGCAGGCGGCTGCCCCTGGACCGTGGTCGACCCGAACGCCGGCTCGCTCGGTGCGCTCGGGACGGTGCTCACCGAGGACGGCCGGGGCCGCCTCGAGGCGCGCGCTGCGCGGCTTCGGGACGAGGTCATGCCGCCGTTGCGCGACCTGCTGGCCGAGCCGGGGCGCGACGAGCGCGTGGTCGCCGACTACGAGCGGGCGCTGGGCGAGCTGGTCGACCTCGAGGGACTGCTGGCCGAGGCCGGGTCGCTGCCCCCGGCGACGCCGGGTGAGGTCGCGCTGGGGAGCCGGGTGATCGTCCGGCTTGGACGCGGCGGCGAGGAGGTCGTCCGGATCGTGCACCCCGCCGAGGCCTTCCTCGACGAGGAGCGGATCTCCGCGGCATCCCCGCTCGCGGCGGCCCTGCTCGGCTGCCGGGTCGGCGAGTCCGTCCGGGTGCTCGCGCCCAGCGGGGCGTACGAGTGCACGGTGGTCGGCCTCCTCGACGAGCCCGCACCGCTCGCGGCCGCCGGCTGACCGGCGGAGCGGGTCCGTTGCCCGTCGTATGCGCCAATCGCGATGCGGGTAACCCGCTACGCTGTTGCTCATGGCGGCGAGCTGGACCTTCCTGACCAATCACGGGCACGTGCTGCTCGCGATCGCCGACGACCCCGAGACCCGGCTGCGCGACATCGCCGCACGCGTCGGGATCACGGAGCGGGCGGCCCAGCTGATCGTGTCCGACCTCGAGGCCGGCGGCTACCTCACCAAGGAGAAGGTCGGACGCCGCAACCACTACACCGTGGTGCGGGGTCGCACCTTCCGCCATCCGGCCGAGGCCGGGCGCGGGATCGACGACCTGATCGGCATCTTCAGCGACTGACGCCCCGGGGCGGCCGGCTCAGGCCGCCGACCCGTTGCGGTGTTCGTCGATCCAGTCGTCCATCGCCGACCAGGCCATGTTCAACCAGCCCACCAGGGCCTCGGGATCGCTCGGGAGCACCCCCGGGTGGAACACCCGCCACGACATCAGCAGGGTCTTGTCCATCGGGATCGACCGCCACAGCTCCAGCGGCGTCGTCAGGTCGTCA
This sequence comes from uncultured Actinomycetota bacterium, assembly GCA_963818455.1. Classification (GTDB taxonomy): domain Bacteria; phylum Actinomycetota; class Actinomycetes; order CAVWCF01; family CAVWCF01; genus CAWFSE01. The sequence continues at coordinate 7,229 of CAWFSE010000005.1, read as the reverse complement.
AGTCCGGTGTGCGCCACCACGACCACATCGGCCTCGGGGCACGCCGCCAAGGCAGCCGCGACCCCCGACGGGCGGGGCGGCAGCGTGTACCGCAGCCGCTCGGCCCGCAGCGCCGCGTCGTCAAGGCCGGAGGAGCGCAGCCGGTCGATGGCCCGGATCCGGCGACCTTCGGTGAAGTTGCCGCCCTCGGGGAAGATCACGAAGGCGTCGGGGACGTCCATCGTTCCGGCGAGCTCGCTGATCCGCTCCAGCGTGCGATCGCCCGCGCCGGGGGCGTTGTCGATGAAGTCGCAGGGCAGCCGGTTGAGCAGGACGTCGATCAGCGGATCCCACTGCATGTCGGCCTTGAGCACGATCCGCGGCCGCCGGCCCGCCCACGACAGCACCTCGTGGATCAGCAGGAACGAGTCGCCCGGGCCCGCGTGCCTGGACATCACGATCAGCGGCCGCTCGATCGTCTCCGGGTCGTCGTCGTAGGCCGGCACCCGGGGGCCGTCGGTGACGACCCGGGTGTTGACGAGGCGCTTGGCGGCGCCCCACAGCACGGACAGCAGCCCGCGCAGCAGCCGGTAGTGGGCCGCCGTGAAGGCGGGGGAGCGCAGCCGCCAGCCGAATCCGCTCGCGACCCACAGGCCGAACGCCGCCGTCAGGCCGACGACCTGCAAGGCGAGGTAGACGAAGGCCAGCCCGAGCAGCCGCAGCGGACGCCACTTGCCGGGCAGCTTGTAGGAGACGCCGGCGGCCACGAAGAGCAGGATCGGGGTGAAGAGGGCGACCAGCACCCCCAGCGCGACGATCGCCGGGGCGATCAGCAGTCTCCGCAACCAGCGCGGGAGGCAAGGGCGGCACGGGTCAGGCCCCCAGGCCGTGCTCGTCGAGATACGCCGACGCCGCGGCGTACGAGCGGTCGATCCGGTCGGCGATCTTCGAGAAGTCGCGGTACTTCAGCTGCGCCGAGTCGTTGTACCGCAGGCTGGGGGCCCCGGTCGGCAGGACGTGCACCTCGACGCCCTCGGGCACGGCGTCGAGGTCGCTGGCGTACCGGTGGCGCCGCGCGATCTCGAACGCGACCAACGCGACCTCCCACGGCTTGGTCGGCTTGGTGAGCGGCTCCTCGACGCGGCCGACCTGGAGCACGTAGACGGTGCGGGCGCCCATGTCGTACGCGCGGCCGAGCGGGATCGAGTCGACGATGCCGCCGTCGAGGTAGTTCTCGCCGTCCACCTCGACGGGCGGCAGCAGCCCGGGCACGGCGCACGAGGCGAGGATCGCGTCGATCAGCGGGCCGGAGTCGAAGTAGCGGGCGTTGGCGGACTCGATGCTGGCGGCGACGCACTGGAACGGGACGGCGAGCTCTTCGAACGTCCGCGCCGGGATGGCCTCCTCGAGCATCCGGCGCAGCGGGCCGTTCGCGTGGACGTGGGTGAGGGTGCGCGCGAACGTCTTGACCTGCGTGTAGAGCGAGGCGCCGAAGACGTCGCCGTCCTGGATCGACGTCCACAGGTCGGCGAGCCGGTCGACCGAGGCGGGGGTGGGGTCGGCGGCGACCATCGCGCCGTTGATGGCGCCGATCGAGGTGCCGATCACCAGGTCGGGGGTGATGCCGCGCGCGAGCAGGGCCCGCAGCATGCCCACCTCATGGGCCCCGAGGTGCCCCCGCCGCCGAGCACGAACGCCGTCGTCACCGGTGCATCGTCCCACTCGGCGGAGTCGGCCTACTCGAACCGCGACGGGTCGCCGCCGCCCAGCCGCAGGATCTCCGGCTCGGGCCCGGACAGGTCGACCACGGTCGTCGGCTCCGACCCGCACTCTCCCGCGTCGATCACCGCGTCGATCTGGTGGTCGAGCCGCTCCTTGATCTCCCAGCCGTGCGTCATCGGCTCGTCCTCGCCGGGGAGCAGCAAGGTGCTCGACAGCAGCGGCTCGCCGAGCTCGGTGAGCAGGGCCTGGACGACGGCGTGGCGGGGGATGCGCACGCCGACGGTCAGCTTCTTGGGGTGCATGAGCCGCCGGGGCACCTCGCGGGTCGCCGGCAGGATGAACGTGTACGCGCCCGGCGTGGACGCCTTGACCGCGCGGAACACCGAGTTGCTCACGTGCACGAACTGGCTGAGCTGGGAGAAGTCGAGGCACACCAGGGTCAGGTGGTGGCGGGCGTCGAGGTGGCGGATCGCCCGGATCCGGTCGAGCCCCTCGGTGTTGCCGAGCTGGATGCCCAGGGCGTAGCAGGAGTCGGTCGGATAGGCGATCAGCCCGCCGCCGCGCACGATGTCGGCGACCTGGCTGATGGCGCGCGGCTCCGGGTTGGCCACGTGCACGTCGAAGTAGCGGGCCATGGCCCGGAGCCTACGGGCGAGCCTGCGGGCGTCGGGCGCTCCGGCACCGCGTCTCGACACGCGAGACAGGGGGTCGAGCGCTGAGACGGGGTCTGTGTATCCTCCCGTCAGGTCATGAGCGCCAGCGCTCAAGCCCCGGCTTGCTGGCCGGCAACCCTCTGCTCGCGGTGGGGTGCCCCGGGTGATGACCGGGCCAAGGCGGCCGTCCTCGATTCACGGGGGCTCCGCGGAGGCAAGCGCGGGCCCGGCGACCGCCGGGCCCAAGGGATCGACCCTAAGGACCCGAGATGTGTTGTCGCCGAATGTGTAGCCGCTGACAACGGCCCCCGCACAGCTCCCAACCGCAGCATGACCGGCCCGCGGGACCGGTCTTTCGACGCACCCGCGCGCGCCGCGCGCACCCGTCCCGAACCCGACCAAATCCGTAGGGAGAGCACTGCCATGAACGACGCCTGGAGCTTTGAGACCAAGCAGGTCCACGCCGGCCAGCAGCCCGACGCCGCCACCGGCGCCCGCGCGCTGCCGATCTACCAGACCACCGCGTACGCCTTCCGCGACACCGACCACGCCGCCGCGCTCTTCGGCCTGGCCGAGGCGGGCAACATCTACACCCGGATCATGAACCCGACCCAGGACGCCGTCGAGCAGCGCATCGCGGCCCTCGAGGGCGGCGTCGCCGCCCTGCTGGTCAGCAGCGGGCAGGCCGCCGAGACCCTGGCGATCCTGAACCTGGCCGAGGTCGGCGACCACATCGTCTCGTCGGCGCTGCTCTACGGCGGCACGTACAACCTCTTCCACTACACGCTGCCGAAGCTCGGCATCGAGGTCTCGTTCGTCGAGAACCCCGACGACCTCGCGGAGTGGAAGGCCGCCACGCGGCCCAACACCAAGGCGTACTTCGCCGAGACGATCGCCAACCCGAGCGGCCACATCCTCGACATCGCCGCCGTGGCCGGCGCCGCGCACGAGTCCGGCGTGCCCCTCATCGTCGACAACACCGTCGCGACGCCGTTCCTGATCCAGCCGCTCAAGCACGGCGCCGACATCGTCGTGCACAGCGCGACGAAGTTCCTCGGCGGCCACGGCACGGCGATCGCCGGCGTGATCGTCGACGGCGGCTCGTTCGACTACGCCGCGCACCCCGAGCGGTTCGCGAACTTCAACACCCCCGACCCGAGCTACCACGGCCTGGTCTACGCCGAGGCGCTCGGCCCGATCGCGTACATCATCAAGGCGCGCGTGCAGCTGCTGCGCGACCTCGGCCCGGCGATCGCGCCGTTCAACGCGTTCCTGGTCGCCCAGGGGCTGGAGACGCTCAGCCTGCGGATGGAGCGGCACGTGCAGAACGCCCAGGCCGTGGCCGAGTGGCTCGACACCCGCGACGAGGTCGAGACGGTGCACTACGCCGGGCTGCCCGCCTCGCCGTGGCACGCGGCCGCCCAGACGTACGCGCCGCGCGGCCCCGGCTCGGTGCTCGCGTTCGAGATCAAGGGCGGGGTCGAGGCCGGCAAGCGCTTCGTCGACGCCCTCGAGCTGCACAGCCACGTCGCCAACATCGGCGATGTGCGCTCGCTGGTCATCCACCCGGCGTCGACCACGCACAGCCAGCTCACCCCCGAGGAGCAGCTGCAGTCGGGCGTGACCCCCGGCCTGGTGCGCCTCTCGGTCGGCATCGAGGGCCTCGCCGACATCCTCGCGGACCTCGACGCCGGGTTCCGCGCCGCCAAGGAGGCGTGACCGGTCGCCATGGCTGTCTCGTCCGACGGGCCCCCTCCCGCCACCGCCGCGTGGCGGGAGGGGGGACCCCCCCGCTGACCGGCGCTTCGCCGACCTCGGGGCGCTCGTGCTCGAGGGCGGCCGCGCCCTGCCCTCGGTGCGCGTCGCGTACGAGGAGTGGGGGGTCCGCGATGAGGACGGCTCCAACTCGGTGCTGGTCCTGCACGCGCTGACCGGCGACGCGCACGTGGTCGGGCCGGCGGGCCCCGGCCAGCTCACCGCGGGTTGGTGGGACGGACTGATCGGGCCGGGCGCGCCGATCGACACCGATCGCTGGCACGTGGTCGCCCCGAACATCCTCGGCGGCTGCCAGGGCACGACCGGGCCGTCGTCGCTGGCGCCGGACAGGCCGGCCGTGGGGCTCGCGGTTCCCGCAGATCACCGTGCGCGACCAGGTGGCCGTCGAGGTGGCGCTCGCCGACTACCTCGGCATCGACCGCTGGGCAGCGGTGGTCGGCGGGTCGATGGGCGGGATGCGCGCCCTGGAGTGGCTGGTCGGCCAGCCCGACCGGGTGGCCGCCGGGCTGGTGCTGGCGGTGGGCGGCGAGGCGACCGCAGACCAGATCGGCACCCAGGCCGCGCAGGTGCTCGCGATCCGGTCCGACCCCCAGTGGCGCGGCGGCGACTACCACGGCGCCGCCCCGGGCGAGGGCCCGCACGCGGGTATGGGGCTCGCCCGCCGGATCGCGCACCTGACGTACCGCACCGAGTACGAGCTGGAGGTGCGCTTCGGCCGCCAGCCGCAGGGCGACGAGGATCCGTTGCGGGGCGGGCGGTTCGCCGTGCAGTCGTACCTTGACCACCACGCCGACAAGCTCGCGCATCGATTCGACGCGGGGACCTACGTCGCGCTGACCGAGGCGATGAGCACGCACGACCTGGGCCGCGGGCGCGGGGGGCTCGCCGCGGCCCTGGGTCGGATCAGCGCTCCGGTGGTGGTCGCCGGGGTCGACACCGACCGGCTCTACCCGCTGCGGCAGCAAGAGCAGCTCGCCGAGCAGATCCCGACCGCGGTCGGCGGCTGCCGGGTGATCGCGTCGCCGTACGGCCATGACGGCTTCCTCCTCGAGCGCGACGCGGTCGCCGACCTGGTCGCCGAGGTGCTGGTCCTGGCCGAGGACGAGATCTCCGCAGCGCGCGACCTCGATCGCGAGTCGCGCGCGGAGGCGTGCTGAGGCAGCGCGTCCACAGGCCCGACGCCGGGGGTTGGCGAGCCGCGCGGCGTCACGTACCGTGCCTGCCATGCAGGCGAAAAGCGGTCATATGTCCGTTTCGCTGAGCGTGGCCGCAGGCCTGGTGGGCGGCCTCGCCGCGCTGCTTCTTGCTGGCTGCGGGGGCGGCGGCTCGGCCACGTCGGTGGGTCCGGCGGGGGAGTCCTCCGGCGCCGCCTCGGTGTCGCCGGAGCCCAGCGCGCCGGAGCCGAGCGCCTCGGCGAGCCCTGCCGGCGATTCGCGCACGGCGGTCGAGCAGGCGGTCCGCGCCTACCTCGACGCCGCCAACGCCGCGATGGCCACCGGAGACACCGCGGCCCTGCGGGCGCTGTCCACCCCCAGTGCAGCCGCCTGCGCCTGGCCGAGTCGATCGAGGAGTCTGCACGGCTCCGGCGACGCGCCGACGGCGACCCGCTGGGTCTTCGAGGACCTCACCGTGGTGGACGTGACCGGCGCCTCCCGTCGGTCCGGGGTGCGCTGTCGATTCCTGGCGTACACGACCACAGGAGACACTTCTGGTGAGGCGGTCCCGGCCACGACCATGTCCGGCGCTGATCTCCCTGACTCTCGCCTCTGGTCGACTCGGGTCTCTTCCGTCACAGCTCGAACGGCATGGCCGGGTCGGCGTGACGGCTCCTCGCCGCAGCCGTGCGACGTGGCCTTGGCCCTGCGCTCATTGTCGCCCAGCCAGCCCAGGCTGAGCGTGCGTCCGACTTCGCTGCACGGTGCGACACAACGACAACAACGACTCGATCGAGGGCGCGCTGTTCATCCCGTCGACGGGGTACCGCGGCAACCCGTAGCGGCGCGGCAGGCCGCGGCCGACTGCCCGGACTGCCTGTGGCGGATGGCCCCGGACTGCGGGCAGACCCAGGCCGACCCGCTCGTGCTCTGCGAGAACGCCTCGCGCGGCTGCCCCCTCGGCGAGGTGCGGTCCGCGTCGACAGCTGGCGGCCCGGCGACCCGGGCTTCCGCCCGGTGGCCTGGTCTGCGTGACCCGCGCACGCCGCTGACTACCCCGGCTGCGGCCGCACCCGCCGTGCGTGACGCGTTCATCGAGCTGCTACCGCCACCCGGTCCGACTTCCAGCCGGCCGCCGGACTGGTCCAGGTACCCACGCTGTTCGCCGCCGGCCAGCCCGGCGCGATCGGCCCGGCGTCGCTCGACCTCGGCCCGTACCCGATCGAGCTGCGAAAGCCGCGGCGACCTGGATGTGGGACTTCGGCGACGGCGCCAGAGCAGCGGTTCACGGTGCCTGGCGGGGAGTGGCCGGACACCTCGGTGAGCCACACCTACCGCAGCCACCGCGGCGGCCGCGAGGTCACCGTCACCACGGCCTGGACCGGCACCTACCTGCTCGACGGCCTCGGGCCGTTCCCGATCACCGGGCCGCCGGTCACCCAGCGGGCCACGCTCGCCGTCCCCGCAGTCGCGCGAGGCCCGCAGCCAGGCTGGTCGCTGACTGACCGGTCAGGGCCAGGCAGCCCTACAGGGCGGCGATCGCCTCGGCGATCGGCGTGCCACCGCTGACCAGGTCGTACGCCATGCCGTGGGTGTTGGCGGCCTCCAACGTCGCGACGACCGCCGCGGCGACGTCGGCCCGCGGCAGCACGCCCTCGGCAGTCCGTCGCCGGCCTCGACCAGCCCGGCAGGCCGGGGCGTCCTGCAGCCCGCCGGGCCGCACCACCGTCCACGCGAGGCCGGTCTCGGCGAGCGCGTCATCGCTGGCCCGCTTGGCCGACAGGAAGCCGAACAGGAACGGCGGCCCCTCCTGCGGCCGGTCGCGGCCATCAGCGACGACACCTGCACCCAGCGGGTGACGCCCGCCGCCTGGCCGCCCGCTGCGCGGCGATGCAGGCATCCCGGTCGATGCGCTCGGGGTCGCCTCCGAGCGAGGCCCCCGCGG